>CAWCLN010000001.1:0-49533 GCA_963796425.1 uncultured archaeon
CGGAAGAGGCTGGTATGGCATACAAAGACATCTCAGAGGTGGTGGAGACAATGGACCGGGCTGGAATCTCCAAGAAGGTAGTGGCGCTGAGGCCCGTCGGCAACATCAAAGGCTAGCCTATGTATCCAGGCCTGGCTTCGCGCCTGGGCTGGGGCGTCGTTTCCTGTGACTGCTCCGACATTGCCTGGAGCTGACTGATCATCTTCTGAGTCTCCTCTGCTTTCTCCTTCAGCTTCGACGTGTCTATCGGGAATTCCACCACAGCAGATAGGACTTCAAGAACAGACTTCGAAGCTCCGGCGTCGACGACGAACCCCGAGGTCTCGCCCAGGAGGCATGCGCCCTCAAGCCCGCGGAGAGCCGCCATCCCAATCAGCAGGCCGTTCATGCCGCTGATTCCGCCTTCCTTCATCAGATTCACCCCCGTCTGGGAGATCGAATCCGACATCGCCCTGGACGTGGCCGCGCCGTAGACTTTCGGGGATGCTGAGAAGGACCCGGTGATGTAGGCCGCGAGGGCGTAGACCTTCTTCACTCCGCATTTCTTGGCCCTTCTTATCACCGCATCGGAGAGTTCGTACTCGCCGTCCGAAGTCGCAGGCTGGGCGTCGGCGGTGAACACAAAGAGGTCCCTGCCCTCAGCCGCCTGACCGAAATAGAGCTCCCCCTTGGTTTCCCCCACCGTGCCATCAGCCCTGACGTTAACTTGAGGGGGGAAGCTTTCGCTCGTGTACTCGGCAACCCTCTTCAACTTGAAGGCGTTAACCAGATGGTCGGCGGCCAACTTCCCGACGTACCCACTCCCAGGCAGTCCACAGACTAGGACAGGGTTGGTCGCCTTCGGCGCAAGAATGACCTTCTCCCTGATCTCTTCCTTCCTGTCAGCCCTTCGCGCCACTACTCCCCGTCCTTCCTGCTTAGCTTCTCGCTAAGGTCCACGAGTTTCCCTCTGTCCTGGACCTTGATCGATGTCTTAAGCCTGAAACGCAACCCGAGCTGTCTAAAGATCGAATAGAGTTCGCCCCCCGAGACGCGCTCCGCCAGGCGGCCTTCCCGTATCATGCCGGCCAGCTCCTTTACCATAGCTTCGGTCTGCTTCGGGTAGAAGCCATACGCAGCCTCGAGGACCTCCTCTCCCCTATCGTATAGCATCTCCTCGACAAGCTCCCTGTCAGTCTTGTCCTTTCTCGCAGGCGCGGAGGTGGCCTTCAGGCGCCTCCTCAACGCCTCGAGTTTCCTCTGCTCAAGCAGCCTAATCTCCGCGTCGTCTTCCAAGGTTTTCGCTTCCGCCGAGGCCGGCGCACATAAAACGATTGCTCAGTGACGTCGCGACATCCCCAGCGCGACCGCGACGAGAAGGAGTGCCCCTCCTGCCAAGGTTGCCAGGCCAAGGTTTTCTCCCAGCACTAACACTCCCCCGGCAGCGCTGACCAAGGGGACAAGGTAGAGTTGCACGCCCAGTTTCGAGACGGCCTGCTGGTTGACCAATGTGAAGAAAATCAGGTTCGCCACGACCGTGCTCAAGATCGCAAGGTAGAGGACTGAGGCCCACCCGACCTCGGAGAGGCTCTGGGTCTGCTCAATCAGGTTCGGGGAGACCAAGGGGAGAAGGATCGCGGTCCCCAGAAATGCGGTCCAGGCGGCCACGGGGAAGGGACCGTACTTACCGACCAGTGGCTTCGAAGCGACTGTGTAGGTCCCGCTCGCGAGCGCGGCTACGACGACGAGCAGAGGACCAGCGCCTGCAGTCACAGAGAAGTCCTGACTGGAGATCAACACTGCTCCCGCAATCGCTAGGACGAGGGCCAGACCGAGCCTCCAGCGGATCTTTTCGTGAAGGACCATCCCAGAAAGGAGAACAGTGGTCAGCGGAGATAGTGATATCAGCAGACCGGCGAGTGACGCGTTTACAGTCTTCTCGGCCGCGTTGAGCGAGAGGTGGTAGATGTCAACACTGGTGAGCGCGACGACGAGCAGCTTCGGGAAGTCCCTCATATCGAACTTGGCCTTCGGCTGGGCCAGCAGGGGGTAGAGAATCAGGAACGCCGCAGCGACTATGAACCACCTGAGCAGCGTGAGGTTGTTCGAGCTCAGCTCGACGTCTGCCCTCCTTATCGCGACGAAGGCCATGCCCCAGATGACGCTCAGAACGACGATCGGGGTGTAGCCCCGAAGGTTAACCAATCGAGGCTCCCCCGAGGGACTCGCGCTTTAAGGAAGGTGGAGGTCGATGGGAAACGTCGATCTTCGGTGGCTACGTGCTGCCAGAATTCGACCTAGATGCTGACCTATGGCTGGGTGATCTTGATTGATTGAGTTGGGCAGGACGTCTCACAAGCCATACAGAAGATGCAGTCTGTCTCCCTGACGGGTTCGCACTTGTCCGTCCTATACTCGTTCCATTCAGGCGTCCCTTGCTGGAGCACCTTGTCCTTCCCCGTTCCCGCCTGTCCTGGGTTCAGCATCCACTCGAATACAAACACGGGACAGACGTCCATACATACGCCGTCGGCCACACACGATTCCCAGTCGACTGCGACCTGAGAGCCGTGTATTCCGTGCTTAGTCGGATAGGGCTTGTTCTCACCGTCCATCCTCGGGAGGCCCGCGGCCCGGACCTTGTGCCCATTGTGCTCGCCTGTAATCGGGAACTGGTCGGGTTTCGAAAGAAAGTTCGGGTCTATCGGAGCTGATTTGTAACCTGGATCTCTCGCCATTTTGACAGAAGGCGTTTCCGAGAGGGGATTATAAGTCTACTCGCGTTGTTCGAGGACTTCGAAGGCTCCGTCGCTCTTCAGTTTGTAGACTGTTATGGGCTTGAAGGTGAAGATGCCCACTTCGACCACACCAGGAACTGCCTTCAGCCTGACCTCGAAGGCCTTGGGCTCCTCGACCGGTTCGAACATCGTGTCGAGGATCAGATTCCCGTTCTCGGTGAAGTACGGATACCCCTTCGGAAGGAGCCTCTCTTCAGGGACGCCCCCGAGCATCGAGAGCTTCATCTTCGCGCTCTCTCTGGCCATGGGTATCACCTCAACCGGCACCCTGACTCCCTTCTCACAGAGGCGCGTTGAGAACTTCTCCTCCGACGCGACTATGGCGATTTCCTTCGCACTGCTCATGACGATTTTCTCCCTAAGGAGGGCTCCACCACCCCCCTTAACGAGGTTCAGGCCCGCGTCGACTTGGTCTGCCCCGTCGACCACGAGGTCCACCGATCCCGTGAAAGGCACAAGGGTGATACCGTTCCTTGAAGCTACCATCTCGATCTGGGTAGAAGTGGGGACCCCGCTGATTCGCCTCGCTTTCGCCATGATCAGAGGCGATAGCTCCTCCACTAGCGCAGCGACAGTCGCGCCACTTCCCAGGCCGAGGGTCGTCCCTACCCCGACCTTCTTTGAGAGGTCCCGGGCTACGCCTTCCAGAGCCTGTCGGTGTTTGTCCATCAGTCTTCCTGCTGCTTCTTCTCGATGTCGATCTGCTCTAGCCGCGTCAGGGCCTCCATCACTTCGTCCCTGATCTCTTTGACCCTCCTCTCAGACTCGGACATCTCGGGCTTGGCCCTCTTCTCGACGGCCCTCTCCAAGTCCGTGCCGCGGTCGACCTTTGGGGTGATTTCTTTCTTGACGGCCCCGGGCGCGACGACCCCTAGCCTTTGCTTCGCGGCATCGAGCCTTCCCTCGATGTTCTGAATCTTTTGTTCGAAAAGCGTGACTAGTTCGTTCCTCAGACTCTCCAGTTCTCCGACCTCGACCACAAGTTCGACATCCTTCAGCTTCGCCTGGAGGTCCTTGATCTGCCCGCTGTACCGCTTCGAAATCATCTCCCTCTCCTCCTTCGTGATTCTACCCTCGTTTTCTGCTTCGTAGAGCTTCATCAGGGCTGACGAAAGGAGATCCCTCTCGACCATGATCGTTCTCATCTCTCTCCTCGAGCGGTCGAGGTCGGAGGAGGAGACCATCGAAGTCGTCATCTCGCCACTCGCGTCCCGCGAAGCCGCGACCACCTTCTTAGGCTTCGGTCGCGAGTAGAAGACAAAGTACGTGACCACGGCACCGAGGCCGAGTCCCACTGCGCCGGCGACCACGGCAGTGATCAAGTCGACCATGAAGACGATTCCTTGTCCTTCCTGCAGGTGCTTCGGTATTAAAGCTAGATTCCGACTGACCTTCGCGAGTGTCAGAAACCATTACTGTTCTTCTCAGGTGTCATGACGAGCGTGGAAGAGTCTGAGAGTGGGTTGACGTTCCCGACTACTGCAGTAGGAATGCCGCGGGCTCTCAGCTGGGGGGTGGAGAGATCATTATGATGTTGTCTCCCCTCACGATCAACGTCCCCAAGGAGTTAGACGCGCCATTCTCTGCGACCTCTTCGGCCCTCTCGAGAGCGAGGTTCATGTGTTGGTCGAAGCCCTGTAGCGAGCCTCTAATCACCTTCCCTCCCTTCAGCTTGATGAGGACGACTTTCCCGACGCTCTCATCGAGCACCTTCACTGCCATGTCTGCTGACAAATAGATGTCCTTGTTCCCGCCTTCGAATGGATTTATTTAAGCAATCAGATTTGCGGCGTTGCATGAAGAAATGGGTCCTATCCAGGCGAGATTCCACTGAGATGGTCGGGAAGATCGAGTCCTCGCTCTGTAAGGCTCTGAACCTACCGAAGTCGGCGCAAGCAGAATGTGCGGAGCCTGAGGAGGGTGTCATCTTCGTGAATCTTGACAGCTTCACTTTCGTGAAAACAGAAGACAGGTTCGTCCCCTTCCTCGGGTCGCCCAAGGTCCTGGAGATGTTCCCTACGGCTATGGTCGATGAAGGTGCAATCAGGTTCCTCTTGAACGGGGCGGACGTCATGCGACCTGGGATCAGGAGATTCGACGACTGGGGCACGTCGGGAGCCATCGTCGTGGTGAAAGAGGAGAAGAAGGGACGGGCGATTGCGGTTGGTCTCTCCACTGTCTCCAGTTCTGAGGCGTCTGAGATGACCAAGGGCAGCTGCCTGAAGAACCTCCACCACGTTGGCGACAGATACTGGATTCTTCACAAGACTCTCTGAGTTCGGAAGGGGCGCATCGTCATGTTGGGTGCAGCCACGAATCGTGAGTAGTTTCGGCGCACCCTCCCCTTATATGTTGAGTACGGATTCCGAGCTTTCTGAAGAATACTGTACAAGTTGGTCTAACAAATTCGCGGTGCTGATAGAATTGCGAGACCGGCTCACGCTTAATAATAGGTTTCGGGTCAAAGGAGAAACAAGTTATCAATGTCGGGCGTAGTGCAGGAAAAGAGGCTGGAAGGTAAGAGCAAGGAGATACTTCTGAAGGCGCTTGCCCTGAGGAGTATAGAGGACATTCCAAAGATACAGGAGGACGTGACGAACAAGACGATAGTAATTCTGAAGGTCACCCCGCTCGCCCAGAAGAGCTTGGAAGAGCTGAAGTCCTCGGTCGAACAGCTCTACGAGTTCGCCACGTCTGTCGGCGGCGACATCGCGAGACTCGGAGACGAGAGGGTGGTGATCACGCCGCCGGGCGTCCGGATCTGGCGCGGTCTACAATAGCTGCGTGCTAGCGCGCGCACTCATGTACTCGCCTGCAACCAATACGCAACAACGACCACGTTGCTGAATTGCACTCGGCCTCAGACCAACACTTGGACGACCCAGACCTGCGCCTGATGGCCCAGCCTGCTAGTAAACCCTGATTGCTTCTTGGACCGCAGGATGAAGGGCAGGCACCCTGTAGATCCTCTGGATGGCATACGCTAGGTTCTCTGTCTTCCTCTTTTCGCCGTGGTTTACGAGGACCACCTGAAGCTTGGGCCTGAGCTTTCCGACGAACCTGATTATCTGATTGTAGTCGCTGTGGCCGCTGAAGCCTTCCACTTTTTGCACGGTGGCCCTGATGTCCACAATTTTGATCTTACCGCTCTGATCCATAAGGCTGGCCTGACTGCTGCCGTCCAGCACCCTTCGTCCGAGAGTACCTTGGACCTGGTACGAAACGAAGAGGATCTTGTTCTTGTCTGACGGGGCGATGTTCTCGAAGTAGTCGAGAACGGGTCCTCCTTCGAGCATCCCTGACGTGGCCATTATTATTGCGGGCCCTTCGCGGTACGCCTCCTCCCTGTTCGAAGGGTGCTCGACTTCGGTGAAGTACTCAGATTTGAACGGATTGACTCCCTCCTCCAAGATCTTGGTCCTGAGCTCTCTCGACAGGTAGTCTGCATATGAGACATGGATGGCTGTCGCCTCCGAAATCATTCCCTCGGTGAAGACTGGCGCCTCGACCAAGACCTTGTTCCTCATGTACTGGTCGATCACTAGGAGAATCTCCTGTGCCCTGCCGACTGCAGGGACGGGGATCAGTACCTTTCCTCCGCCCTTGAGCACGCTGTTGATTGACTCGACGAAATTTGTCTCCACTTCTTCCCTGATGGGCATAATGTCTTCCTTTGCCCCGTACGTGCTCTCGGTGATTAGCGTCTCCACCCGAGGGTAATTCCAGGTGGCCGAGTCGAAGAGCTGTGTCCTTCCGTACTTGTAATCACCCGTGTACACGATGTTGTGGGCCCCTTCTCCGATGTGCAGGTGGACCGTTGCGGACCCAAGGATGTGCCCCGCGTTGTTGAAGACTAGCTTGATGTCGGGCGAGATGTCTGTGACCATGCCGTACGGCAGGGTAATCGCGTGTTGGATTACGTCCCTGATGTCTTTCTGGTCATAGATCAGTCTCCCTCCCTCAATCTGCGCTATCTTCACGAAATCGTTCTGCAGCAAGGTCATTAGCGGCAGGGTGGGTTCAGTGCAGTAGACGGGTCCGTCATATCCATACTTGTACATCGCCGGGAGGAAACCCATGTGGTCGAGGTGGGCGTGGCTGATCACAATGGCGTCAATGTCTCTCGGTGATACGTCGGCCCAGTCGAGCCTGGGATAGGCGTCCCACGCGTTTCTCGAGCCTGGGTGGATGCCGCAGTCGAGAAGGACCTTGCTCTCGGCCGTCTCGACGAGCAGGCACGACCGCCCGACCTCCTGGAACGCTCCGAGCGTCTTGATCGTAACGTGTTCGGCCGACGTGAGCCTAGGCCTGAAGATGGCCTCCCCTAGTTCCCTGTAGAACTTCTCCCTTACATCGCTTCCGACCTTCATGGCGTAGTAGACGTTCTGGATTGCTGTGGACTTAATGTGAGGCGCCTTTCTCACCTTCACCTTCCACCCAGTCTGCTCCATCGAGGCTCCAAGGTCAAAGCCCACCTCCTGTGACAGGAGTCTCGGGTTCCCAGCCTCCACTGTTATCTCCCCCAGTGCGTCGTCGAAGAAGAAATTGCTCACCTCAGCTTCTGAGGGAAGAGTCTTCTCGAGTATCTGTCTGGCTTCACTCTCCGGTTTCCTTATCGACTTCTCTGTTCGAGTGACCACCCTTTTCTTCAGGGCATTCACGATCTCGGAGATCACGTAGCTGTTCTTGTGAAGGAATGCCGGGTTCTTAGTGTAGAGGGCTATCCTTGGTCCCTCATACTCGATTCTTGTTATCTGAGCCTCCGCTGGGATAGTGTTCAGTATTGTACTCATCAGGCTTGCACTGTTCGCTTTCTGTTCCAAACCTAATCGTTAGTCTTGAACTGGGCAAGGAGCGTCTCCTTCTCCTGCTCAGGTATCTCCCGGAATCCCGCCTTATCCAGCACCGCGATGTCGAAGTGGTCGCCGGTGAACACGTTCCTCCTCGTCGCTGCGATTATCGCCTTTGCGGCTATCGGGTAGCACTTCGAGGCCGCCATGGCCTCTTTGTACTCCGACTCGAGTATCCCGTAGGCCACGGGTGAGCCACTCCCCGTCGCGACAACCTTCTCCTGGTTCATGGAGCCGAAGAAGTCCACGCTGAAAATCGAACCGCCCTTTGTGTCGACTCCCCCGACCAGGACGTCTGCGATGAATGGGTAGAGTCTCGATGAGAAGAGCACGTTTGAGACGACCTGCGCTGCAGCCCTGACTGGCATCTGCCTGCCCCTCTCGATCCTATAGATGTTTGTGTAGTACTTCAGGGTGTCAACGACATTCTGGGCGTCAGCGACACCTCCGGAGATTGTCATCGCGATGTTGTCGTCGATTCTCAGGAGTTTCTTTCCCCTCTTGTGGGCGATGAATCCCCCGGCCGTAACTCTGGTGTCGGTGGCCAGCACCACACCGTCAGAGCAGACCAGACCCACGGTGGTGGTACCGTGATAGACTGCAGACCCCAGTGTCTTCCCGCCGATTGTCTTGGAATCTCTTGAAATCATGCTCACAAACGCCTTCAGAACGGACGAGACCGCGGTGAGCCCGTTCCTTATTTAATGTTTCCCGGGGGATCATGGGTTCTGCTTCCTGTCGTGGGTGGTTCAATTGGGCGCTTCCTTTGGGGTGGTGAGCGCGGCCTTAAGCAGACTTAGCCACTTGTCCTTCCCTTCGATTCCGATTCCCGCCCTCTTTGCGGGGGTCTGCCCGTCCAAAGCCGCGTGAGGCTTGACGAAATTGTAGTGGATTCTCTGGCCTTCCGCGAGTGGGGTCTTCATGGTCTTCCAGCCCCTCTGAACCTTCACCCTCTCGCGGAGAGTCCCGTTCAGGCGTTCGATGCGGTTGTTGTTGGCGTGGGGCTTCCCGACTCCCATCTTAGCGACGAGTTCGGGCTTGCTCTCGCCTTCCCAATAGGTCATGGCCTGTGGGTAGGCGTTGAGTTTGTCCGCGAATATCCTCTCTGGCTGGCTGTCCTTTGCGACCTTCCGCGCCTCGTTGAGCGCCCCGACCGCCCCGTTCACGTTCCTGTGGGTCGAGAGGCGCGAGGCCAGAAGGAACCGCGTCTTCCTGTCCATCACATTCCAGAGGAAGGCCATGTTGTTCTGCTTGTATTGGGTGTCCTTCACCCCACCCTGCATCTTCACGAACAACTCGTCTGCTTGCCATGTCTCGGAGAGTTCGGGAGTGAGGGAGTTCGCGTATTCGGAAATCCTCGGGACAAACTTCTGAATCCATTTGTGGACAGTCGCGCTCCCCATCTTCGTTCCGAAGTGGCTGTTCAGGGTGCGTGAAATCTTCCTCTCAGACATCCCCGAGAAGTAGAGGTCGAGGGTGAGGCTGACCATCTCTGGCGAATACCTCGACCCCCTGACTAGGCTCTGCTCTCTGAACCTGTGGAGGCAGTCATTACACCTGAACGATTGCTTCCCCCTGTTCGACCCGAACCTGATTACTCTGATTGAGCCTCACTTCGGGCATTGGGTCGCGTCGTCTGGTCTAACGTAGCCCTGAAATTCATCTATACTTGGGAATACACTCTGATTGTTTGGGGCGTCGGAGCCATCATCCTGATTGCTGGAATCTATACCATCAAGAAGCCAGTCGGCAAATCCTTCCGCAGACGCCACTGAATAGCAAAATCCGATGATGACCAGAAGCGCCAGAGCATTCCTTAGCAGTGGGAATAGGACGCCGAAGGCGTCGCAAATGAAAGCAATCCCCACGCCAATGCAAAACAGCGCCCAACCGGCCCACCACTTCGTTCAGGAACACCCTCCTGAAACACGCAGAGAAGGAACAGAACCGTTGATTCTACTAGAGACGAAGTTTCGCTAGTGAGCAGGCTTCTTGTTCTGCAGCTTCTTTTCTATGACTTGAAGCAGGGCGATTGCGGTCGAAACGTCGTCTAGGGAATCGGGATGCAACCAGATCCGAAGGTCGCCCACTTTGATTTCGTCGAATCCTTCAGGGGCATTTGCCGATGGCGTCAGCCCTCCTCGTCCGCCTGAAGGTTCGGGCTGGATTGGTGGGGCGGATACTTGGACGGTAGTGGCCTCTGCGTATGCCTTCAAATATTGAAGGGCATCAAGATAGTATTTCTTGATTTCTGCCCGCTTCTTATCGACCTCTATCCTGTTCGTCTTGGTGATTTCAACCAGAATGTTCGTGAGTGCTTCGTCGTCGGGGAGTCTCTCCCCGACGCGACGAAATAGCTCCTCATACAGAGGATACTGCATGAATGCTTCCGCTTTTGCTCTGGTAGTGACAGTGGGGTCTTTGGATAGGCCTATAGTCTGCCCTAGTGGCGTCGCTGTTAGCTGGCTTGTTCCCTGAAGTAGCCCGTATCCCTTGATGCTCGCAAGTTTCTGCACGAAGCCTCCACCGTTAGCGGCCATCTTCAGCTCGGCTGCCAAGGACTGCCTCGATAGCTGGCCGTTGTATTTGTTCACCACAGTCGAAACGATGGCACAGCATTCGCTAACCGTGGTATACGGAACCTGATAGCTTCCAATTAGGCCGCCCATTTCTATCGCCATCTTATGGAGATAAGCCTCCTTTAAAAAGCTATATATCCACGCTTAGAACAGTGATACTGCGGGGTAGATGCCCGACTGCGTCAATCCCAATGACACAGACGGCAGCACGGGATTGGCTCCACAGTCGGGTTCTATCTCGTTGGTGTCCTCTGTCTCATAGGGTCGCGTTATCCCGATAAATGCCTTGCGCTGGCTCTTGCTAAGAATTTCTGACTCGCTGTTAGGCTTAGTGAATCGTGGCTCACTCGATGCCTTTTCTAATCGGCTTGGTGAGTGAGCTTCGGATTCCTCCAGAAGTAAGCGTAATGAATCAGATGCCGACCACCCCACGGAAGCGGGTGAACCGACCACCCACGGACGGACGCACAGCCGGATCATGAAAACGCAAGACCCAGCCCCACATCGTCTAACCTTCCAAAGCGGCGGCGCAGATGAAATCGGCGTCTAAGGTGCGAGAGCGCCCGCGAGGAGCCCCTGTCCTGACCGGAGCCCGCAGAGAAGGGCCTGAGCCTCTTGATTTGCATACGCAGCGAGCTTAAATCGACTCATTAGTCCTCATCGAAGGTGGCCTCTTCCTGTCACCTAATGGAACTTCCCACCAAGGTGCTCATTGGCGAGGGCGTTCTATCAGAGCTGGGTGAGTTCATCAAGGACTCGGCTGGCAGGAAGAAGGTCGTAGTGGCATCGGGATCCAATGTCCAATCGAAAGTTCGAGATACAGTTGATTCCATCCTAAGCTCGCGGGCGACATGGGTCGAGGTCGTTGCCGCGGACACTGAGAACGTCTCGCGAGTGATGCGCGAGAGCGCTGGGTCGGGTTGCATAGTTGGGGTCGGCGGCGGGAAGAGCGTCGACGTCGGCAAACTGGCAGCCTTCCGTAAGCACCTTCCCTTCTACTCAGTACCTACGAGCGCTTCGCATGACGGGATATCGAGCCCATTCGCCTCGCTCAAGGGACTCGACCGACCCTACTCGGTTATGGCGAAGCCCCCTGTAGGAATCCTCGCCGACATAGAGGTGATTGCGTCCGCTCCGAGACGCCTCCTCTCCTCAGGCTGCGGCGACCTGGTCTCGAAGCTGACGGCTGTGAAGGACTGGCAGCTCGCAAGTCGTGTGACGGGCGAATACTACGGAAGCTACGCAGCCAGCCTCGCTCTGATGAGCGCGAATGTTGTGATTTCTGGTTCCAGGAAGATTGGGAGATTCGGACGGGATAGCGTCAGAGAAATGGTCGAGGCTCTGATCAGCACAGGAGTTGCTGCAGGAATAGCCGGCAGTTCGAGGCCTTGCAGCGGCTCGGAGCATCTCTTCAGCCACTACCTGGACCTGCTCGTTCCGGATTCGGGACTGCACGGCGAGAAGTGCGGGATTGGAACAATCATGATGGCGAAACTTCACGGGCTCGATTGGCGGAGGGTCCGCTCTGCTCTGATTGACGTCCACGCGCCCGTGGCCGCCTCCGAAATCGGAGTCTGTGATGGGAAGATCATCGAATCTCTGATCAGGGCCAGCTCTATTCGTCCTGACAGGTACACAATCCTCTCACGAAGGAAGATGACGAGGAGCAGTGCTGCTGAGTTGGCGAAGTCGACTGGTGTGGTCTAGGCTGTCTTGGCGGGAGCTGCGGTCTTCTTCCGCCTCGGCTTTGGCGCGGGCCCGGCGAGCGTCTTGGATTCCTCTTTTGGCGTCTCCTGTTTCTTCTCGACCGGTTTCTCGTTGACAAACTTCTCCACGAAGGTGAGTTCCGTGACCGTCGGGACGAACTTGAACACATCGTTGGATAATCCCCTCTTGATGATCTGTAGACCCTCGAGCAGGAAAAGCTCGTCCGGGACCGACACCTCTATGTCCTTTTCACCTAGCTTGAAGCCGACCTTGCTTCCCTCTCCTCCGAACCTTCTGTCGATTAGCGCCCTCAACTTGTCGTTGTCAGTCTCGACCTTCTTGACTACTTCGAAGTCGTAGACTATCGACTTCCCGGCGAGCCTGTGATTGAAGTCCACTTGGGCCCTTCCAGAGCCGATGAACCTGACGATGCCCATCCTGTTGTCGATGTCGATCGAATCGCCGACCTCCAGTTCGTGCGCCTTCTCGCCAAACTTCCTGAGGGGAACCATCCTCATTTGAGTCGGGTCCCTCAACCCGAACGCCTTCTCTGGTAACAGCTCCACTTCCTTCCTCTGTCCTACCTCCATCTTCTTGACCTCCTCATCCAGACCTGAAATGAGCCAGCCTTCCCCTACCGCCTCAAGCCTGGGTTCGTAGTTCTTCGTGGCGTCGAAGATCTTGAGCTTCTTCGCCTCTTCCTCGAGGGTTGTCTCGATTCCTTCGCCCGTATCCTTCACTTTCGCCGTGTAGTTGGCGAAGATGAGCGTCCCCTTCTCAAGCGTCATGGGCTTCGACCAACCACTCAGTTGGGTTTATAGGCTTTCACGCGTTTCTGACAGATGCCAGGGTATCGCCAAGTGCTTTCAGCGTCCTGCCCACGTATTCCTCATTGATCTGGCCCATGCACCCTACCCTGAACACTTTGCCCTTGAAGGGGCCGAACCCTCCTGCGACGACGATCCCCTTCTCTTGGGCGAGCGACTTCCTGAACTTCACGTCCTCGACTCCTTGTGGGTAGTACGAGGCCACGACAGTCTTTGATCTGACGCTCTTCTCAGCGACCGGTTTGAGCCCCAGTCCAGCGAGCCCGTCGTAGAGAGAAGCGGACATCAGGTCGTGCCTCTGGACCCTGTTGGCAAGGCCTTCCTCCAAGAGTTCTTTCAGAGCCTCGTCAAGGGCGTAGACCAATGGCAGGGCGGGTGTGAAGGGCGTCTCCCCTCTGGCTCCAAAATCGAGGTATCTGGAGATGTCGAAGTAGCGCGTCTTCGGTGGAGATGCCTTCAGGAAGTCCACCACCTTCTTGCTAACCGAAAGAAGGGCGAGCCCTGGCGGGGCGGCCACGCACTTCTGGCTGCCAGTGATGCAGACGTCCACGCCCCATTCGTCTACAGGAATGGCGTAGCCGCCGAGACTCGAAATCGCATCAATGACCGCAAACGCGCCATGATCGCGCGCCATCTTTGCGGCCTCCTTAAGGTAGGGGACCGCCACCCCCGTGCTCGTTTCATTGTGAACAAGAAACAGCGCCCTGAGATTCCTCTGCTTCTCCATGGTCTCCTTGAGCTGCTCGAGAGAGGGCACCTTTCCGAACTCTGCGCGGACCTGTACGGCCCTTCCCCCCGCCATCTCAACGGTCTCAGCAAGCCTGTTGCTGAACTCGCCGAAAACGGCCACCACTGCTGAGTCCCCCGGCCTGATAAGGTTCAAGACGGCAGCTTCGACCCCGCCCGTGCCGGACGAGGAGAAGACGACCACGTTGCCTTCGGTCTGGAACAGCTGCTGTGTCTTGGCAAGAACGCCCTTGTACAGCTCGCGGAAGGAATCCCCCCTGTGGTTGATTATCGGCCTCAGCATCGCCTTCATGACCCGCTCCGATACGTTAGTCGGGCCTGGTAGCATGATCAACTTCTGGTCATTACTCATGACATCATCCCCCCAGATCTTTACGCATAAGAGCTCTTACCCTTTCCACGCCCCCGAACTGCTTCACAAGCTTGGCTACCTGGGGGGGACGAGGTTCTCCCAGTCCTTCCTTTCCAGGATTCTGTCCCTTACGTTCGTCGCTGAGTAGCTCTTCCGATGAAGGTAGGGGACAGCCGCGACACCGATCTTCTCCTCATTGAAGAGCGAGAAAGTGAGAGCGTCGTTCGTGAATACGGTGTCAAACCTCGGGACCATCGATTTCACCGTGGAAACCCAGAGGGAGTGGGAATCGGCGTCCACGATCGGAATTGCCATCCATCGAGACGGGTCTATTCTGTTCCCGTCAAGGGCGCTCTTGATCATGGTTATCCTTTCCCCTGCTGTAAACGGGTTGTCTCTTTCGTGGTTCCTCTGCGCGCTTCCGACGATGATGTAGAGGTACTGGACCTCACTCAACGCGTACCTCACTGCAGCGAGGTGGCCCAAGTGAAACGGCTGGAAGCGGCCGACAAGCAGACCGACTCGCATTCCCTTTCGTTTTCGGCGGGTTTCCGAGGTCTATTTAAGAAGATGCTACGCATCGCTTTATCTCAGTGGTTTTCTGAGCCCAGGGTGGAGTTTCTCGTCGTAGACGGTTCCTACGGAGAGGGGGGCGGCCAGATTCTCAGGACCGCGCTCGCGTTTTCAATCATCACGGGCAGGCCGGTCCGCGTGTCCAAGATCAGGGCCGGTCGGGAGGTTCCTGGTCTGAGAAGGCAACACGTGTCATCACTTAGGATTCTCAGTGCTGTCTTTGACTCCAAGTTGGACGGAGTCTCAGAGGGGTCCTCCGAGGTCTCGTTCGTGCCTGGTCCTCCCCGCGCCGACTCCATCTCTCTTGACATGAAGACGGCTGCAAGCATTACCCTGGTGCTTCAGGCAGTGGTGCCAGCCGTCGCCCTCACACGCTCTCGACTCACATTGGAGTTGGTGGGGGGGACGGACGTTCCGTGGAGCCCGACATTTGATTACTTCGACACCATCGTGAAGAGAGCGTACGGAGTGGTCGGGATCGAGTTTTCAGCAAAGGCCATCCGGCGAGGATACTATCCAAGGGGAGGCGGCAGGGCCGTGGTGAAGGTGGAGCCCTGCGAGTCTCTGCGGCCTCTGCGGCTGACAGGGTCGCCAAAGGTGGAGGCCGTCGACCTCACGAGCAGATGTGCGATGCTTCCCAGGCACGTGGCCGAGCGACAGCTTAGCTCGGCTGTCGCAGCGCTGGAGGAGAGAGGTCTCCGCCTCGGACACAAGCTCGTCGCAGAGGAACCGGCGGACTCGCCCGGCTCTTCGGTTTTGGTCTCTTCCTTCGGCGACTCGTTCTTCCTCGGGTCGGACGAGCTTGGCGCCAGGGGGCGCCCCTCGGAAGAGGTCGGAAGGGCGGCCGCCGAGAGGTTCGCCTCCTTTGTCCAGTTCGGGGCCTGCGTTGACGATAACCTGGCTGACATGCTCGCGCCGCTACTCTCCCTCGCGTCCGATCCATCAGCCCTGCGAGTCGCACGTGTCTCGAAACACATGGATGCCGGCTTCTACATCGCCAAACTCTTCTCTTCCTGCGAATACAGCGTCCGGGAAGAAGGCCAGGGCGTGGTCGTAGCCGTTAGGCCCGGATGACTCACGGACCGCTTTTTCAACACAACGTCTAAAAAGGCGGGTCTTTTCGCTGGAACGAGTAACAATGTCGTATGAACAGTACCTCCCAGGCGCTACGGCAGTCGGAATCACGTACAAGGACGGCGTCGTCCTGGGCGCAGAAAGGAGGATTACCCTGGGTAGCTTCGTGAGGAGCAAGTCGGGACGGAAGGTCTTCAAGGTCACTGAGACTGTCGGGGCGGTCTGCGCAGGCATGGTCGCCGATATGCAGAACCTCGTGAAGGAGGTGTCAGTCTACTCTAAGTTGAAGGAACTCGAATCGAGGAAGGCACTCAAACCCAATTCAGTCGCGAAACTGATGTCCACGCTCATGTTCCAGAACCGCTATGCGCCCCTACTGACTCAGGTCATCCTAGGCGGCGTAGGTGCAAAACCGGTCGTCTACGTGCTCGATCCACTAGGTAGTATCATCTCGGACGTGTACGCGACCGTAGGAACGGGAGAGGAGACTGCAATCGGCGTCGTCGAGGCGGGCTACAGTCAGGGTATGACTCAGAAGGATGCGAGAGACTTGCTCGTCGCTGCGATAAAGGCTGCGATTGCAAGGGACGCGATGAGCGGCAACGGCATCGACATCCTCACAGTGGATCGCACGGGCATCAACGAAGAATCAGTGAACCTCTAGGCGACCTCGGAATTGTGGACTTACAAGGGCGTGAAGGTCCATTGGCTCGGGCATGATTCATTCGTGCTGCAGGGCTCAAGGACTGTGATCATCGACCCCTTCAAGGCGAAGGGTGACTACAAGGCTGACCTGCTTCTGATTTCTCACGAGCATCAGGACCATCTCAGCGAGGATGACATCAGGCGCTTTGCCAGCGCTTCGACCACCATCATCGCCCCGAGTATCTGCCAGGAGCAACTGCGGGCGTTCTCTCAGGAAAAGAGATTTGTCGTGCCTGGTTCGAAGATCGAGATCAAGGGTGTCTCTCTTGAGACTATCCCGGCATACAACCTGAACAAGTTCAGAGAACCAGGCAGGGTCTTCCACCCTAGGGCTGACGGTCGCGTCGGATACGTGATCACGTTGGACGGGGTCAGGTTCTATCATTCAGGAGACAGCGATGCCACACCGGAGATGAGGTCGATCGAGGTGGACGTCGCATTCCTCCCCGTTTCAGGGACCTACGTCATGACCGCCGAGGAGGCGGCTGAGGCCGCGAAGGCAATGAAGGTTGATGTGGTCGTCCCGATGCATTTCGGAGCCATCGTCGGAGGCAGGGCCGACGCTGAGAGGTTCAAGATAATAGGCGAGAAGCTGTGTGCGGGGCAAGGCAAACAGTTCGTAATCCTGGACAAAGAATAATCAAGACTTACACTTCCAAAGCCGGACGACGCTACACTCAAAGGTTCAGGGTCTCGCCGTTCACTCGCGAATACGAGATTCTTAGCCAAGACAAAGCCATACGCCTCTACTGGGCAAACCTCACAAAGCCAAACAAACCCGTGCCAGAGCACCAGAAGAAACTACACCTCTTGGCAGCACTTCGCTTCCTTCAAAGGCTAAACAAGCCAATAACAACAACTGCCATTAGCGAACTCATCGCCTTCAAGAAAGCGAATCCGAACGACACGACCCTAGAACAAGAATTGACCCTTTGGAAAGCTGAGGCCACCTCCTCAACCGTCCTAAACAACGTCGCAAGAATCTGCGGCATCTTCCGAAAGAACTTCACACAGCTGGACATCCACATCCACGTTTCGAGCGACCATCAAACCATACCCATAGCCGAACCTACGCTCCTAGCCATCTACAACGACAGCCAACAAAGGGAGCGAGATGCAATCGAACTAATGGCATTCGGAGCAGAGAGAGTCGCAGCCCTAGGACGACTCCCGCTCGAAAACGTGCGCCTAGTCGAGAATTCGACCGTCGCGATACTCGACATACCGACGCACCTTGCGAAGACCGGACACCGCCACCCCTCGATAATACCCAAGTCACTCGCTGAAAGACTACTGGAGAATGCCCAACGACTCGGATACAAGACGCTGCTACCTAACTACCACTCCGTCTGGGAAAGAATCTCCGCCTTCGCAAAGACAGCCTACCAAGTTGAACTAACTTCTCACTACTTCCGCAAGCGATTTGAAACGCTCGCAGAAAGAATACCAGCCAACGAGATGAACCCGAACCACTGGGTGATCCTCATGGGCTCAAAACCAACTTTGGGACACATGCCAGACATCTATTCTCTTATGTCGAACAAAGAGCTAGTCCAAGAGTACGAAACCTACCTCATGCCAAGACTCGCCCTGTCAGGCGAGACTTTCAAACCGCAACCCAACCAGCTAGAACAACTGAGACGCGAAAACACCGAACTCAAAGAGCAGCTACTGAAACTCGCGAAGCTGATAACAGAGAGAGCCTAAGCGCTCTCTCTCCCCCTGTTTTCGACTAATGGTCGAAGCGCGCGCCTTTCGCTCGATTCCTAGACCGAAACGTCTGACACGTTTTGATGCTCCGGTCCGAGAGACCAGATACGCAGACCATATGGGACCATCAACGCACCCGCAGGGCACAGAACTATCCCAAGCATGAGGAAGGGCCACGAAGACACCATCTGGCCTAAGGTCGAACCCAAAAGGAGGGCTGAAAAGATGAACGTGAACGCGCCAAAGGCTACGAACCCGATCCTTGAGACGCGGGAGAACCCGACCATCTCGGGGGCGAGCAACCCGACGCAGGCTACCATGGCAGGAAAGACGAACAATAGCAGAAACCCAAGGGTACTGAGAAAGGTGACTTCAATGCCAAGACCATATGATACTGCCGGTGTGACATACCCTCCGAAGTTCTGGGAGTCCGCGTACCAACTAGAGTAGACTGAGCCCCAACGAGTGAGAAGATGCCCTATCGATTGGTATCCAGAATAGAATGCTCCACTAGGATTCCCGCATATGGAGGGGTACAGAGCTCCCGGCGGGATATTGCAGTTCACAGCTTTGGTGAAAGGTAAGACAGGAAGAAAGAACACCAAGAGAAAACCTGCTAGAACGCAGGCGATTCCTATCCTGACAAGGCGTAGATTCATCATATGCAAACAGGCTCCAGAACGAATTAAGGCTTTTTCACCAAGCATACGCGCTAAGTGGAGTTCGTAAGAGCAGCGACACAGCCTATTGTCTGCAGGAAGGTCTCAGGTGGGATGACCCACACTGTTCCGTTGAACAAGGCTATGTGCACAAAGTTCGGATACACTTGGCCAGTCAAGTAACCGAACACCGTCGAAGAGTAGTTCATCATCAGGCCAACGTCCACATTCCCAGGTATGATCCCTACCGGTATGGTCCTCTCTTCGCTCAGAAGCTGATTCGCAGTGGGGAGGTCGGGGCACGCCAATTCCACCTCTTGCGATGAGAATACTGTTTCACCTGGATACGACGTGGAATTCTGCGTAGTCCTAGTCGAGGATGACGTGGAAGTCGGTCCTGACCTAAGGGTGGCGAATGCGGCTAGACCAATGACGAGAATGACCACCGCGGTCACGAAGACACCGTAAGCTTGCTTCATCGCCGCACCACACCGACCATTGCAACCAAAATAGGGGTCGAGATATTTAGTTCTTGCGCGCGCGCTCTCAGCCTTTGGTGGTTGAACCGCAACTAAAAAGTTCCTGCCCCAAGGTGACCACGACATCTTGGTTGTCAACAGTCACCTTCCCCGTAGCCGGCGTCAACATATTGGCGGGCGTGACGGAGAACGTATAGTTTCCGTTCGTGACATAGAAGGTGATTGTTGAAGGGTTAGTCGTGGAGGCAGAACAGCAGATGGTGGAGGTGCCATTGGGAGGATTCGCCGTTATCGATTCTGTGTCGGACAGGACTACTTTCCAAGGGGCGATAAAACCGAGATTTGGGCACAAGGCTGTCTGTCGAAACACAAGTTCGAATTGACCGGAAGTCACGAATTGGTCAGAAGAAGTCACATTCACGGTCGTTGTCATCCTTTGAGTAGAGCCCGCGAGATAGCCTACCCACAGACTTACTGCCACCAGAGCCGCGATAGCTACCGTGATGACCGCACTTCTCATCCTCGATGCGCAACTGAGCGTGTCTTATACGACTATTCACAAGAGGCCACATCAACCGCGCTTAACAGGGAGACGAATCCTTGCGGTCAACCGTCAACTTACCAGGACCATGGATGGAACTGCTTAAGAAAGCAATCGCCTCATCTTAGGCGCGTTGGATAGCAGAATATCGGGAACAGAACCGACTTTCTCTAAGAGTCGCCAAGTAGTATCCGGTTTAGCAGACGGCCTCTACGCTATACTCTACCTCATCGCGTTTCTCATCGAAATCTACTTCTTGTTTTGGTTCTATTCGGCAGTCAAACGAATCGAGAAATCACTCAAAGAGATTGAGAAGAGATTGGAATCACAAACTCAGAAAGACACCACCCCGTCTGGGACAGTCTGACTCACCACCCCACAGACGGAACAGAACCCTCCAAGCAACTCGAAAGCCTATTAGCAAGCCAGTCTTCATTCTCCCCGAAAATAACTCCCGACAAGACGACAGAACCGAACCAAGACGAAACCCATCTAATCGGTAATAGTATGCTAACTACGTTAGCCTACTATCAAGATGCTCGTCGGACACAAGCCAGCGGTCCAGATACTCGAGAAAGAGTGAGCTCTACTCAGGCACGCTATCTGTTCTCAGCTTCCCGTTCTCCATTTTGATGAACAGGTACCTGTTGTCTGCGAAGACCAGGGTCAACTCGTTCTCCTTCTCTTCAACTGTGAGCAGCGACTTTCCGACGATTCCGTCGAACTTGGCCATTCTTGGCTTCCATCTTGGCTGATGTTCGTATTTCTGTGTTACCGCGTCACTCTGGGATGTAGGAGGTTAGGCGGGTCGTTGGAGACTCGTAGGAGATCTTCTCGACGGGCAGGCCTGTCGTTGTACGTATCATTTCTCTAATCACCTCGTCGAGGCTACCCTTCCGTCCGTGGAGCTTGAGCTGCTTGAGTGCCCTGTGCGTGTCCTCGTGGACCTTCACCGTCTTGACCAAGACGGCCGCCTTGCTGGCCTGCCTCTATTTAGGCTGAGGATGTTTTGACTCGGTATCGTCGCGAGTTCATCATCTGCCCACGGAGCTAACCTGGGCTATGACTGGGACGGCGTTCACCTCATCGTCGACGGTAGGTTTTCGGCCCTCGATTTAGGCTTTATTTGACACATCATGACCTACGGCCGTGGGTTTCCTCGAAGACATCAGAGTGGTCGATACCACCAGGCTGCTTCCGGGGGGCTTCTGTACGATGCTCCTTTCGGACATGGGAGCGGAGGTCATTAAGGTTGAGCAACCGGGTCTGGGCGACTACATGCGGGCGACTCCCCCCACCAAGCACGGCGGGAGTCCGGTTCATGCCACTGTAAACAGGAACAAGCTTAGCATCGGAATCGACCTCAAGGCTGATGAGGGCAAGCGAGTGCTGCGCATGCTTCTGAAGGAAGCTGACGTCTTCGTCGAGGGGTTCAGGCCTGGGGTGATGAAGAGGCTTGGTTTCTCCTTCAAGGCCACCAGGAGGATCAACCCGAAGATTGTGTACTGCACGATCTCCGCGTTCGGCCAGTCAAGCCGGCTCAGCTCCATGCCGGGCCACGACATCAACTTCCAGGCAATGGCCGGGACGTTGGGCTACTCTCGCAGGGCTGAGGTGCCGCTGCTCCAGCTGAGCGACATGGTATCGGGAATCTATGCGGCGCTAGCGATTGCTGGCGCGCTGATTAGACGGAAGGGAGCGGTCCTCGTTGACGTTCCCATCGTGCCGTCTCTCCTATCTTGGATGGTTCTGCCCGCTTCCACGTACCTAGCTACCGGTCGCCCTCCGAGGGAAGGGGACAGCCTGATCTTCGGATCGACCCCCTACTACAACCTCTACCGGACCTCGGACGGAAAGTACGTCGCCGTCGCTGCGATTGAGCAAGAGTTCTGGCACAACCTAACGGAGGCTGTAGGCGCCCGGGAGTTCGAGCAGAAGAGGTTCGGCACCATCAAGGAAAGGAGGGAGGTGACCAGAGGGCTCAGACGCATTTTCGCCTCGAGGACCCGAGACGAATGGGCAAAACTGCTCATGGACAAGGATACCTGTGCGACACCCGTGCTATCGGTGGATGAAGCTCTGACCAGCAGTTGGGGAAATGCCGCATCGATGCTCGTCGAGGTCGCAGGGGATGGCACGGTGCTCAACAGTCCTCTTCGCTCGAGACCCAAGATGCGCTCGGCCTCCTTCACGGCCGCGCCGTCCTTGGGCAGGGACACCAACTCGCTCATGGTTTCCATGGGCTACAGCCAGAAGGAGGTGACGAGGCTCAGGAGACTGGGAGTAGTCGAGTGAGTTGCTCACCCCTCAATCCTCCTGAGCCGCCTTCCGTCCGTCACGCCTTGAGGGCCGATGAGGCGAAGGTCGAGAAGGCGAAGCCCGGAACGAGGGTCAGGGTAGAGGGAAGGGCGAGTGGGGGGAACCCTTACTGCGTTTTCGTCCTGACTTAGAACTCCTTAGGAACGTCCCTCATCACTTCAGCGACCCTGTTGAATCGGTCCTTGTACATCAGAATCTTGGTGATTGAACCCTTGAACCTTAGCTGACCTTTCAGCACGGCCGATTGGATGTCAATTTCGCCTTTGACGACCTTAGTCCAAGCGTCGTAGGTTCCGTCGAACGAGAACTCCACTGGTGTCCCCGTCGCCATCTTTTGCAGTGTGGTCACCCCATTCTCCACAGTCAAGACGTAGTTCTGCCCGATGTCCGTAGCGTTGAAGGCTATGGTCGTCCTAATCGACTTCGTGCTCTCTAACCACTTCTGATCCTGAGATAGGGCTGCCTGGACCTGCGAGAAGTACTCGTCACCGAGGAACTTTGCCATCTTTCATCATCTCACCACCAGTTGCTCTGCTTTTGAGTTTACCGATGGATCCTGAAGTCAAGACGGTCATCAGCCGCTTGCCGTCTATGTACAGCTCGCCGCTCGTCTCCCGCAGGAGCGGGACCACAGCGTTCGTGGTCTTCACTATGACAGCCCGTGGATTCTTCTCCACGCGGATGACGGTCACTTTGCCGTGCCTTCTCTCCAGCATCACGGAAAGGCTTCTCCTGTCGCCGTCCGAGAGTTCTCCGTCGGCGACAAGAAGCACGTATCTCTTGGGCATCTAGCTCCCGCCGAACAGGGTCTTCGAGTAGAACTCTTTCGCCCCGCCTCGGAGCATGAAGACTCTGGGCTTCACTCTGATCCTGACGGGGTCGGCGGTCCCCTCCTCCAGCGTTCCCACGACGAGGCGCTGCTTGTCGAAGCGGAGGTAGAGGACGGAATGCTCGTCCACGAGTTCGCCGATGCCGCGATTCAGCCTATCCTTCGTCAGTGCCGGCAGATGGGCCGCGATGCTGCCGAGAGCTGCGGCCGCGTCCTCTCCAATGAGGTGATATCGCACTCTGGTGATGACGTTTCCGAAGTGCCCCTCCATACGTTCTTCCTCCGGTGCTGCATCGACCGACAGCAGGGTCGAAATCGCCTTCGCGAGGGTCTGAGGGTCTTCAGTGGCATGCAGGATGTACGAGATCTCGATTGACTGAATTGAGCCTTTCAAGCCCGTCTGCGTTCCGCAATCGATAACTAATAGCAGTTTGCGAACCTCTGTCGTGCCGAAGAAACTTACCGTGGAGGACATTCTCTCCGACGAGCTGAAGCGCGAGATGAACCTCGACACGGAGACATACGTCGTGCTTGACGACTGGGATTCCGTTATGCACAGCGTCTACCAGATGCCCATCGAGTACGCAGGGTACACGAACAAGGTCGGTGACATGAAGATCCTCAAAGAGATGATCGATTCGCTCGCTGGCTCCGACTTCGACCAGGTCAAGAGGAGCGAGAGCCGGAAGAAGCAGCTGGAACAGTTCACGAAGACGCTCAGCATGTATTACAACCTCGTTTTCACGAAGGGAGAGAAGAAGGTTGGGTTCGGAGCTCTGATACACTTCCCGAAGCTGAAATCGAACCCTGAGAGAAGTGGGGGGATCGTCCTCGCCGCCAAGATTGTCGTGTCGGGGAAAAAGCACACCGCGACCTTCGAACGGGGAAGGTTCGACGACTTCCTCGTCGAGGTGCTACCGTTCATCAACCTCCTCGGCGACCTCTACCGACAGACGAGAAAGATGTAGCTCCCGATGAAGCAGTATGTCCTAGGCGTGGAGAGCACGGCTCACACCTTCTCCGTCTCAGTGGTCTCCACCGAGGGAGAGATCCTCTCCAATGCAAAGAGCGTCTACAAGCCCGCGGCAGGAAGCGGAATACATCCATTCGAGGCCTCCCAGAGCCATCTGAAGGCCGCCGGAAAGGTGCTCGGGGAGGCTGTGGAGGAATCAGGGATAGCTCCACATCAGCTTGAGGCCGTGTGCTACTCAATGGGACCCGGACTCGGGCCGTGCCTCAGGGTCGGCGCGGTGGTGGCCAGGACACTTGCGTCCACACTCGACAAGCCTCTCGTCCCGGTCAACCACGCGGTGGGGCACATCGAGCTCGGTTGCCTGCTAACCGGCGCAAAGGACCCTGTGGTCCTTCTCGTGTCAGGGGGGCACACGATGGTCATCGCCTACTCGGGAGGGAGGTGGAGGGTCCTAGGGGAGACTCTTGACCTGACCCTGGGCCAATTGCTGGACCAATTCGGGAGGCATTCGGGCCTTTCGTCGCCGTGCGGAGCCGCAATCGAGACCGCGGCGTCCAACTCTTCAATCTATCACAGACTTCCCTACTCGGTGAAGGGGAACGACGTGTCCTTCTCCGGGCTGCTCACGGCTGCGAAGAACATGACTGATTCAGGGGAGAGCTTCGAGTCAGTCTCGTTCTCGATTCAAGAGACCGCGTTCGCGATGGTCGTCGAGGTCACAGAGAGGGCTCTCGCCTTCACCGGAAAGCATGAGGTCCTGGTCGTAGGCGGGGTCGCCGCGAACGCGAGACTGTCAGACATGATGACGAAGATGGCCGCGAGGCATTCCGCGTCGGTCAGCTTGACTCCTATAGTGTACAGCGGCGATTGCGGTGCGCAGATTGCCTGGACTGGCTTGCTGGCGCACAGCAGGGGGGTCCAGGTGCCAGTCAGAGAGGCTAACGTCCGTCAGTCGTGGAGGCTTGACTCAGTCGACATCCCCTGGAGAAACTGAGAGTCCTCAGGGCCGGCTCCTGTACCGGGGCGCAGAAGCCGACATCGTCAGTGGCACGTGGCGGGGCCTTGCCGCAGTATACAAGGTCAGGAGACCATTGCCCTACAGGCTCGCTGAGCTCGACATCGCGATAAGACATCAGAGGACCCTTCACGAGGCCGAACTGGTTCATTCGGCAAGGAAGGCCGGAGTGCGTGCGCCGAGGCTCTACTACATCGACGCTCCACGCACGACCCTCGTCATGGAATACGTGGAGGGGGAGAGACTGAAGGAATTCGTGTCTTCGGCTCCCGAGGAAGAGGCGGGGAAACTCTTTCGTGCGCTCGGCAGAGACGTCGCCCGGCTCCACTCCGCCGGGATAACGCACGGCGACCTCACGACAGCAAACGTCATCATGAGGGACGGCGAGCTGGTCTTCATCGATTTCGGCCTCTCCAATCACTCTTCCAGGCTCGAGGACCACGCGGTCGACCTCAGGCTGATCAAGGAGACTCTGGTCGGGGCCCATCCATCAATATCCTCCATGGCCCTCGAACGGCTCTTCGAAGGGTATTCCAGGGAGGCAGGGGCGAAACGGACGAAGGCAGTAACGAGACAGCTCAAGAGCATCGAACGGAGGGGGAGGTATGCCAGGCTCTCCTAGCATCTGGTTCGCGACCTCGAACGACCATAAGTTCGAGGAGGCCCGGTTCGTCCTTCAGGCGTTGGGGATCGTCCTGCGGCGCCTTCCGTCCAAGGGTCCGGAGCTCCAATCCTGCGACCCTTCAGAGGTCGCAGTCCATGCCGCGGCCGGGGCCTATCGGACCTCGCTGAAACCTCTCTTCGTGGAGGACACAGGGCTCTTCATCGAATCCCTCCGGGGCTTCCCCGGGACCTGCGCCTCCTTTGCCTTCCAGACTCTGGGGCTGGAGGGGATCCTGAAGCTGATGGACGGGATCAGCGCCCGAGGCGCCGAGTTCGTGAGCGCGGTCGCCTACTGCGACGGCTCTTCCGAGCCTCGCGTCTTTGTGGGCCGACTGAAGGGAAGGGTGGCGCTCCGCCCCTTAGGGGAGCGAGGATTCGGTTTCGACCCTATCTTTGTCCCGACCGGGGCAAGGAGAACCTTGGCTCAGATTACCTTCGCCGAGAAATGCGCCATCTCTCACAGAGCGAGCGCCCTGAGAGCCTTCGGCGGATGGCTGAGCCTGAATCGCAGCAGGTAACCTTTATCAGCACAAATCAAAGGACTCGGCAGGAAGGTTACACTTTGGCCCGCATTCATTCGCACAGGCACGGAAAGTCGCACCAGACGAGACCGCCCAGCAAGGGTCCTCCTAGCTGGGTGAAGTCCACCCCTGAGGAGGTGCGGACTACCATCCTGAAGCTTGCAAAGGAGGGAATGCCGCAGAGCAGGATAGGCCTAACTCTGAGGGACGACTACGGAGTTCCGCTGGCGAAGCCCCTCCTCGGAAAGTCAATCGGCAGGGTGCTGGCTGAGGGGAAGGCCTCTCCGAAACTGCCACAGGACCTCCAGGACCTCATCGAGCGCGCCCAGAGGGTCCAGAGGCACCTAAAGATTCACCACAGCGACAGGAAGAACGTCCATTCCCTCGAGCTGGTCGAAGCCAAGATCTATCGCCTCTCGAAGTACTACAAGGGAAGGGGTATGCTGCCCGCCGACTTCAAGTATACTGCGGTCGTCGCCCAGCTGGCCTAGCCGGAGGCAGACCTACATTGGCGGCCGACCTCGATGGCCTCCTCGGCAGGTACAGGGCTCTCGCTCCGGAGTTCCTGAAGCTCGCCCGAAGCGGACGGAGGATGCTCATCGTCACCCACATCGACGCTGACGGACTTGCGAGCGGTTCGATCGTCTTCGCCTCCCTGATGAGGAAAGGGGCCAACGTCACGCTGCGGACTGTTCCGGACTTGGATTCCAAGACAATTCGCGAGCTCGAGGCACAGCGGTACGACTTCTACATATTCACCGACCTCGCGTCCACCCTCATAGCAGAGTTGGGGGCCGCCTTCGACGGCAGATACCTTGTGATTGACCACCATCAGCTCTCCGAGGGTGACATGCTGAACCCGGCAGTCGTCAACGCCTGGGCGTACGGGTTCGACGGCGGCAGGGAGGCCTGCTCGTCGTCGATGGCCTACTTCTTCGCAGCTTCGATCGACCCCTCAAACAGGGACCTCTCCCCACTGGCGGTCGTAGGGGCAGTGGCAGACAGGCAGGACACTGGTCAGGGGAGGTCCCTGACGGGGCTCAACAGGGCAGCAATGGAAGAGGCGCAGTCGTCAGGTCTCCTGGCCCTATCCAAGGACCTGATGTTCACGGGGAGGGAGACGCGGCCCATCCATGAGTCTATCGCGTTGACTTCGACCCCCTTCCTGAAGGGGCTGACCGGGAGCAAGGACGCCGTGCTGTCGGCGCTCCACGAGTCGGGCCTCCAGCTCAAGGACGGGGGGACTTGGAGGACGATTTCGTCCCTTTCTGCTGAGGAAAAGATGAAGCTGACGGAAGTCATCGCGAGCATGCTCGGACCGGCCGAGGGTGCGACCGACGCCATCGCTAGCCTGGTCGGCGAGGTCTACACTCTAGAGTTCGAGGACTCATTCACTCCGCTCAGGGACGCCAGGGAGTTTGCCACCCTGCTCAACGCCTGCGGTAGGATGGCAGTCCCAGGAACAGGCATCTCGATTTGCCTCGGCGACAGGTCCGAAGCCTTGAAGGCAGCGATGAAGACCCTCTCGGAGTACCGTTCGGGGATCAACAAGGCCCTCGAAGCCCTGACAGGCGACGCCTCGAGGCTCGAGCACCGCGGCCCAATCGTGTTCGTGAGGGGCGAGGGGGTCGTTGACGAGAAGCTGTTAGGGCCCGTGATTTCAATCCTCACCTCATCACCCGGCTTCAAGGACAAGGTCGTGGTCGGCACCTCCTCCAGCCGGGACTCTGAGCTGAAAGTCTCTTCAAGGATCGGGGACTCTTTTTCAGGAACCGTGAACCTGGGGCTGGTGATGCGTGAAGCCGCGGAGGGGGTCGGCGGGGTCGGAGGGGGACATACGATGGCTGCAGGCGCGAGAATCCCGGCGGCAGCGGTCGAGGCCTTCTCAAAGGCCGTTGCGGAAAGAATCCTCGTATGAGAACCACGATCAGGCTCTCGATTAGGTGCGCAGACGTCCATGTGTGCCACCAGCTAGTTTCCGTCCTGACACCGGACAACGAAGGGGCTCCTCGTGGAATGACCCTGAGGATGGGAGCGAGGGAGGGGACCCTTGAGTTCCGGATAACGTCCGATTCCTCATCGGGGGCTGTTTCGACAGCGATGGCGGTGCTCCGCGACGTCCTCCTGTTCCAGGAGGTATGGCTTTTATCACGAGCCAGGGACACCTGAAAGCATGGAGGGACTCCTGCGGTGCTTGACGTAAAGCTGGTCAGGGAAGACCCGAAGGCGATAATCAGCAACCTCGAGAGAAGGGGGGCGCTCCAGAAGGTCCCTCTTGTCGATGAGGCTGTGAAGGCCGATGCGGAATGGAGGAGGTTCAAGACCGAGGTCGACAAACTCAGGCACAAGCAGAACGAACTGACCGCCCAGGTCGCTGCGATGAAGAAGAGAGGAGACCCGATCGAGGCGAAGCTGAAGGAGGTCAGGAGAATCCCTCAGGAGATAGAAGACCTGGAGGCGAAATCGGCCGAAAGGTACACACGACTGAACGGCATCCTGATGAGCATGCCCAACATGCTCCACGAAAGCGTCCCGGCGGGGAAGGACGAAACCCAGAGCGTCGTCGTCAGGTCGGTGGGCAAGAAGCCCAAGTTCAGCTTCGAACCCAAGCACCACATCGACCTGCTGGCCGGGCTGGGCATGGTGGACATGGAACGGGCGGCTAAGGTCGCCGGAGCCAGATTCTTCTTCCTGAAGGGGGACGCCGTGAAACTCGAACACGCGATAATGCAGTACGCACTCGACTTTCTCAGGGAACGCGGATTCACGGCTGTCGAGCCGCCCTTCATGCTCAACCGCGCAGCCTACGAGGGGGTCGTCAATCTCGAGGATTTCGGACCAGTAATCTACAAGATCGAAGGCGAGGACCTCCACCTGATCGCAACCTCGGAGCATCCACTCGTGTCGATGCACATGGACGAGATCCTGGAGGGCTCCGACCTGCCCATCAAGTACTGCGGGTTCAGCCCCTGCTTCCGGGTCGAGGCCGGGGCGCACGGGAAGGACACCAAGGGAATCTTCCGCGTGCACCAATTCTACAAGGTGGAACAGGTCGTCTTCTGCCGACCCGACGAGAGCTGGAAGCTTCACGAAGAACTGGTCTCGAACGTCGAGAGGATCTATCAGGCCTTGGAGATCCCCTACAGGGTGGTCGTGCTCTGCAGCGGCGACACTGGCTTCATGTCGGCGAAGACCTTCGACCTCGAAGCCTGGCTCCCCGGCCAGCAGAACTACAGGGAGATGGCTTCCGCGAGCAACATCACCGACTTCCAGGCTCGAAGGCTCCACATCAGGTACAGGGAGAAGCAGAACGCTCCAACGGCCCTGGTCCACACGCTCAACTCGACCGCGGTGGTCACCAGGACGCTGGTCGCTCTGGTCGAGAACTTCCAGCAGAAGGACGGGACGGTGAAGATTCCCGAGGTTCTGGGCCCTTACATGGGGGGCATCGACTCGCTCCGCCATCAATGAGGTTATAAGCGGGACGGCGGCGGGGCGCCTCTAATTGCCGAAGAAGGTAGCGAAGGTAAGGGACAAGTGGAAGCTGAAGTCCTGGGTGGTGGTCACCGCGTCCCCTTCCTTCGGTAACGCTCCGATAGCTCGCGTCCCGCTCACGGACATAGAGAAACCCGCCGGGAGGGTTGTCGAGACGACGCTCTACGACATACTGAAACAGGACCCCCAACACTACAGCTTCAAGCTCTACTTCCAGATCGACAAGGTCGAAGGCGAGACCGCCACAACGGTCTTCAAGGGACATGAGTACTCTCGTGAATTCCTCAGAAGCCTCATCAGGAGGGGTTCCTCGATGTCAGACTTCATCAAGGACTACACGACGAAGGACGGCTACGTCGTCAGGGTCTACTGCATCGCTCTGTCGCAGGGCCTGATGAACAGTTCGAAAAAGCACGACCTCAGGGTCGTGATGGACAAGGTCATCGCCGAAAGGGCCGCCAACCTCACCTACGACCAGCTGGCTCAGGAACTGGTCCTTCAGAAGGTGGCTTCGGATGTCTACAACGAGGCGAAGAGAGTTACGCACCTTAGGCACGTCGGGGTGAGAAAGAGCAAGCTGATCTCGAGGCCCGACCAGAAGAAGGCGGAGCCGCTAGCCCCGCTTGCCGCTTGAGACGATCTTCACGATATCCCTGTTGCTGAGCTTGTGGTCTGCCGATAGCCTCTTCCCATTCCGCGCGTCGATAGCATAGAGGAAGCTGTCTGCCAGCTCCGTGTGAACAGTCCTCGCGAGGTCGAGCGTCGTAGAACCTCCCTTCATGACGTATGCGTCAGGCAGGACGTTTCCCTCCTTGTCTGAGAACCTCGTCTCGTCCTCGACGGGGAAGACCACGACCGCACTGAGAAGCCCGAAGTACGCCTCGTTTATCGCTTCTTGGACCCCAGTACCGCCAAACGCTTTCATGACCTTTTCGTCTACCATCTTGAGGGCGCCGGTTTGAGCAGGGTTCAGCTTCTCGGGTGCGACAACCTTGAAACTCCCATCACCAGGAACGTACCGTATCAGTCCGTGTTCGGCGGCCCTTCTCAGCAGGAGCTCGGCCTCTGATGCGCACGGGACCACTTTCCTGCCAGTCTGCTGTAGTCTGACGATGTTGGGCAGAGATGAGGGAAGGTCAGACTTGTTGGCCGCAATCAGGGAAGGCTTCGTCAGCTTCCTGACCTCGACCACGAACTGCATAAGCTGGGCATCTGTCCACATGCTCGGCTTCTCCGTTCTCAGATGGTTGTGCAGAATCACCTGCTCGACGTCGGCGAGGGAGACGGAGAGGCCTGAAAGCCTGTTGGCAAGATGGTCCACGATCTTCCCGCCCGTCTGTTCGAGTGCCTTCGAGACCCTCTCCCAGTCTTTCTTCAGGAGACCATAGACCCAGAGGTCAAACTCGTGCTCGACCATTTCGATGTCCCTGAGTGGGTCGTTGGAGCCTGGGGGAACCTTTCTGCCCTCAACATCCGTTGAGCCGGAGGCGTCCACGACCTGTACCAGCGCATCGGCCTGCCTGACATCATCCAGGAACTGGTTCCCGAGTCCCCTGCCCTCGGAGGCCCCCTCGACGAGGCCCGCCACGTCCACCAGCTTCACAGGTATCAGCCGCGTGCCGTCGACGCAGACCGAGTTCTTCGGCTTGTCTGTGACGCCCATCTCCTTGCACACGCACTTCGTCCTGAGGTAGGCCACTCCGACATTTGCCTGAATCGTGGTGAAAGGATAGTCCGCAATTGGTACATCCTTCAAAGTCGCGGCAGCGAAGAAGGTAGACTTTCCGACATTAGGCTTGCCGACGACTCCGACGAGCACACCCGACTCTGAGGCTCGGCCTGTTATAACCGTCTAACCTGCTCGCCCGGCTGATGCATAGGCCCTGTGTGGGGGCCTACCCGCGTCATAGCGAGTAGGCAGTCGCCATGGCACTAGGTTCAACCGATATATCACCCATCGCTCGGACCATGGAGGAGGAACCGAAGCAAAGGTGATCATGTGATGGCTAAAGTCCTGATCTGCGACCAGGTGGAGACCGAAAAGCTGGCGCTTGGCGAAGGGATTGTTGTGGACTACCGTCCCTCGATCAGCCGCGAGGAACTCCTCCAGGTCGTAGGCGGGTACGACGCACTCATCATCAGGAGCAGGACCAATGTTGATAGGCAGGTGATCGACAGGGCTTCCCAGCTGAAACTGGTCGCCAGGCCCGGGACGGGGCTCGACAACGTTGACGTGGAGTACGCGAAGTCAAAGGGGATAACGGTGGTGAACAGCCCTGAATCCCTAGTTGAGGCCGTCTCCGAACATGTCACGTTGTTGATGCTCGCGCTGAGCCGTAAACTGGTGAGGGCCGACGAAAGCACCAGGGCGGGCAAATGGGAAAAGAACTCCTTGAAGGGGACCGAGCTCAAAGGCAAGGTGCTTGGCATTGTTGGTCTCGGCAGAATCGGAAGGAGGATTGCTGAGATAGCTGGGACACTTGGCATGTCAGTTCTCATATATGATGTCATACAGATCCCACCCGACGTCATCGCAAAGCTCCGATGCCGGGTTGTATCCCTCGATGAACTGTTCAGTTCCTCGGACTTCATAACCCTGCACGTCCCGATGACCGACGAAACCAGGCATCTCGTCGGCCCCTCCAGGCTTGCGCAGATGAAGAAGGGTTCCTTCCTAATCAACACCTCACGAGGTGGGGTCGTGGACGAAGACAGCCTGGCCGGCGCCCTGAGGGACGGCCGCATCGGTGGCGCTGCGCTCGACGTCTTCGAAAAGGAGCCCCCTTCCGGAGCCATTCTGACCGCCCCAGGGACAATCCTGACCCCTCACATTGGCGGGCAGACCGAAGAGGCTCAGGCAGATGCAATCACCATCATAGGTGACAAGGTCCGCTCTTTCTTCAGCAGGCCCTGAACACCCAAGAACGTTTATTTGCCGACCGAAGGCGAGAGGCCCAGATAGCCATGTACCGTCAGATCTCCAAGACGTACCAAGACATCTTCCACGAGAAGACTGGAGACATCAGGGCTAGAGCAGTGCAGCTCAGGAAGGAGCCGGCGATGATGAGGGTCGAACGACCGTGGCGGCTCGATCGTGCCAGGTCGCTGGGGTACAAGGCGAAGGAAGGCGTCATCGTCGTCCGCACGCGCGTTTCAAGGGGAGGGATGCGAAGGAAGCGCCCGACCTCTGGCAGAAGGCCGAAGCACATGGGTGTCTTGAAGATGAAGTCTGCGGTCTCGTCTCAATCGGTTGCAGAGAGGAGGGTCTCGGAAAGATTCCCCAACATGAAGGTGCTGGGATCCTATCCTGTCTGGGAGGACGGCAGGTTCGCCTGGTTCGAATGCATCCTGATCGATCCACTCAGCCCGGGCATCAGGAAGGACTACAACTACAGACGCGTTCTAGGCGCAGTAGACTGACTCTATTCCTTCATCTCGCTGCTGTGACCAGGGAAGATCTTTGAGTTCGGGTCCACGTACGCCTTTGCCACGTTAACGGCCAACGCAGCCTGGGCATGGCCTGTGGCGATGAGGTTGAGCTTCATCCCGTCGAGCGGCCCCGCTATGTCCCCTGCCACATAGACTCCTGGGACGTTCGTCTCCATCCTCCCATTGACGCGTATTTCTCTTCCCTCGATTTCGAGACCCCAGTCCTTGATTGGACCTAGGTCAGCCCTGAAGCCAATGTTGACTAGTATTGCGTCTACGTCGACAGTCATCTCGGCTTGGGTCCTGTTGTCGAATATAACTGCCTGCGTCAGCTTGGTCCCGTCACTCACCACCCGCCTGACCTCGTAGAAGAGTTTGATCTCCACGTTCGACTTCATCAGCTCCCTAACACTGCCCTCATGGGCCCTGAAGAAGTCCCGTCTGTGAACCAGTGTTACCTTCTTCGCAGAATCCTTGATGCTGAGCGCCCAGTCGACGGCAGAATCTCCTCCTCCGACAATGAGGAGGTTCTTGTCCTTGAAGATGCTCATGTCCTTGACGAAGTAGTAGACTCCCTTGCCCTCATACTCTGCCGCTCCCAGGGCCTCAAGCCTATTCGGCGCGAAGGCGCCCACTCCTGCGGCGATGAGAACGGCCTTGCTGTGGTGTTTCGTTCCTTTGTCAGTCCCCAACTCGATGATCCCGTCGATCTTGCGTAGCGTCGTGACGCGCTCGCCTAGCACCACCGTGGGATGGTATTGGAGCGCCTGTTCAACCAGGTTCTTCACGAGGTCCTTCGCCAAGATCTTTGAGAAACCCGGGACGTCAAAGATGTACTTCTCCGGGTACAGCACCGCCACCTGTCCGCCCGGCTCCTCCAGCGCGTCGATTAGCTTGGTCTTCATCTGTCTCAGACCTGCATAGAACGTCGCGAAGAGTCCGGTCGGTCCGGCCCCTACTATCGTCAGATCATAGACATCCTGGGACAAATTCTTCGGGACTAACCCCCGAGAACTGTGTATAAGCGTTGTCGCACTTCAGGCGAGTCCGGCCACGACCGAGTCGGCGGGTTTCATCACCTCGCGGAGTAGGACCGTCGCGTACTGCCCCCTGGCGAGGGTGAAAGACAGGTAGGCCCTGTCGCCTGCGCAGGAGTACGAAGCATCTCCGACCGCGAGGTGGGGCCTCCTGAACCCTCCCTCTGCACTTACTTCCTGCATCTGCTTCACGTAGAACTCCTTCGCCGAGACCCGCTCTTGCGTCATCACCTCTTCGAGGCACGAGTCAAACCTCGATCCGTAGTTCCTGTAGGCGAACCCTGCGAGTTGCACCATCGGGACAGCAAAGGGAGGGGCTTGCTCTCTAACGCCATAGACCTGAGACGTGGCTAGGCCGTCTTCGGAGGCCTCACTCCAGTTGTCTCCAGGTTCATATGTGGAGATGTCAAGTCCCTTCAAGAGGGCCAGACTCAAGGTCCTGTTGAAGATGAACGACTGGTATGCCTGCACGTAGAGTCTTCTCAGCTTCATCGGGACGGCCCTCAGGGCTCCTGTCCAGTCCTCGGGTTCCGAGGACAGACGCCTCGCTACCATCCTTTCGACGTCTTGATGAACTGGGAGCATATTCGCCCCTTCGGCATACCTGCCGTCGGCCATGGCGCTCCTTGCTGTGCGGGTTGCCTCGTCGTCGGTGGTGCGCGGCTTGAGCAACATGAGACTCACGGCCTCTTCGAACTCCTGCCGGACCAGGGCCTTCCCAATGAGATGAGTGCCCACCTCCCTCGCCCCGAACCTCTGGAATCCGAAAAAGCTGGGCAGGCGCCTTGAACGCGCGAGAGCGAACACCTCCTCGATTCGAGCGGCCATGTCGGTGCAGCATCCCCTCAGGACTATCGTGAAGCGGTTTCCTCTGACCATTCCGCGGGAGACGGGCCGGGGAATGAAACCGACCAGCTGGGCGGTGAACTTCTCCCTGACGACTCGAGCCGGGCGCAGGGATTTCGTGCTTGTGGGGGTGGCATATTGCACCGCCACGGCCCTCTTGTCCTTCATGCCTCCGTAACTGAGCCTGCTTCTGAGAGCCTCGCTCAGAGACTTCTCCATATGCAGGGTGTCGATTGAACGCTTCTCCACGCGGTAGAGGGGGTAGTAGTCAGGACGGTCCTCATTCGTAATCTCCAGTTCCGGGATGGACTCCTCCACTCTGAAGTCCTCCTCCGACGACTTTGCCAAGGCTCTGCATGGCGCCCCTGTGCTCGCGTAGGTCTCGATGCCGATGGCCCTCTCCGCATCGGGGACAGCGATCAAACCAGCCGAGGCGCGGGGATAGCACGATTTTAACATCTGTGGGTGCCGAGAAGAAGGCGGAGAGCAACCTCCGCAGCAAGTCGAAGGAGATAGGCACAAGCACGGCGCCCAAAGCCATACCCCTCCCCCTTCAGGCACAGTCGCCCCGTGAAAAGAGCAGATTTAGCAGAGGAATGGGCTAATGGGCGCGAACCCCGTTAGCACAGGCGTTGACTTCGTCAGCCTGCTCCCTAACGACCGCGTGATATTGAAGCTCCCACTTTAGATTGCGACGCCCGCGACACCCCTACGGTGCATCAGCCATGCTGTCTAGGGTGGGTTGGGTCCCGAGGAAGTTGTCCAGGGTGTATGGGCCCCAGTAGTTCGATGGCTCGCTCAGAGTCCTAGCAGCCATGATGAACTTGGTTATCGCCTCCTCCGTCCGCTTCGGGTCGACCTTACGTGTGAACTTCAGCAAGTCGACCCAATGGTCGAGGTAAGACGAGAAGATCTCCTCCACTAGGCCGCCCCACTTCTTTCTGGCCCCAGCCATGGCCGCGCGCGCTGTTCCCGAACGCTCGTATCCAACCCAGTCGAAATGGTTGCAGTAAGTCAAGACCGCTCAGACAACCATCCTCTAACCCTTAAATCAAATTCTGCGGCGGTGTCGGCTCGCGGTTGAGCTTCGCTCCTCCTGGGAAAGGACTCTTTTGCGGAAAGAGGTCCTCCGGACAGCAGAAAGGCAAATGAAAAAGGAAGAATTTCATCAGCGCAAGGTAAAGTTCTCCGAGGCCACTCAGGTGGACTACGATCGAGCTCAAGACCAGAACGATGATCGCCTTGGACAAACTCGGGCACCAGAAGTTTTCCTCGGAACCTGGAGGTTACTCGGTTGAGAACTGGATAAAAGGCGTGAATCTATTGCTCGACGACTTCGAGGAGAAGATGGGCGCGGCAAGGCTCCCTTCGGCTTACGCGGAGAGGCGCCGCGAACTGACGTACTGGCTTTCCAAGCCTGTCGACCTTTCTTCGATTGACAACAGCATATCTGAACTCATGCAGAAAGAGGAGGAAATCGTGCGGAAACTCCACGAAGCGCGAACGCGGAGTTCCTCCAGGATAGACGAACTTCGGAGCGAGCTGGCCATGCGTTCAGCCGAACTCGAGGAGAAGAAGAGGCAGCTCTCCAACCTGGCCTCAGAACGGCGGTCCGATTCAATCTTCAAACGCCTGTTCGGCGGGAACTCGACACTCTCCGTCGATGCCACCGAAAACGGAGTCGAGGAGATGGAGTCGAGACTTCGCGTCCTTGCTAGCGGGATACTCGAGGAACAGAAATCCCTGAGATCCATAGACAAGCACTCCTCCGAGTCTCCATGGGTTGAGGAGTGGAGAAGACTGGAATCACTACAAGCTAGACGGAAGAAACTGGAGAACGAAAGGTTGGAGAAATTACAGCTTGTTAGGGAGCGGGAGGAACTGACAGCCTCGATTGCAGACATGATCTCAAGGGCTTCTGCGGCCGAAAAGAAGGGGGAAAGAGAGGCCGCTTCCTCGAGTTGACCGCAACGTCCTGGGACCGAACCCATCCCGGCCGGGGCATACAACCCATTGGGTGACAAAGAACCTTGACGAGTGGGAATCCTAGCAAGCTACCAACCTGTTCGGGCGCCTATGCCAAAGCGCGTATATTCGGCCAGGGCGCCTCGTCAATTCAAATCCGACAGGAACTCCGACCCTAGTCCTTGATACCGACCCGCGGCACTAATCTGCGCTGATCTTCTTTCAGCGTACCCTCCCCTACTTCAAGAGTGGTTTGAACCGAGTCGTGTGCTTATCAGGCCAAATTCATTGGTCCGACATGGCGAGAAACCGGACCGCTGTACCAAGTGCGATAGGATCTGCGTCGAGAAGGACAACTGACTGCGCGGACCACTAGAAGGAGAGTACGAATGGCTTTGCGGACGCTGCTACAGAATTCAGGGGGCGGTCTTGCCCCTGAAGTGGAAGACTTGACTGGTACGCCTGACCTTCTGGCCTGAAGATTGCCTTTATCTTGCGGCTTAAAGCAGCTTGAGCTTCCCAGTAATCCCATCCAGCGCTTCCTCGGGTCCTGGGCCAATTCCCAGGCACGTGACCGTCCCAGGCTCGAGCTGAGTCAGCCCCCGGTCCTCTATCAACGCCGCTGGGAGCTTGGCGGCCTTCGCCTTCTTGTAGAGCTCACGGAGGGTCGCCTCAGTCTGGACTTTCAAGACGATCTTGGCCTGGCCTTCCTCTTTCCATTCGCCGAACCAGTTCGGCCGCCTGTCCCTGGTCTCTTCCGCAGCAGAGAGCGAAGCGTGCGCGACTTGGGCTGCAAGTTTCCCCTTCCCCATCTTCAAGTCTGACCGCACGACGATCGCCTGTTTCATCCTTCTTTCGGTTGAACGGTTATTACAACTGCGAATAAGCCTTTGTGAATGGCTCTTCCTCCTTGGCATCCAGGTTCGACGTTGTCGTTGCTGGCGGCAGCATAGCCGGTCTGACATTCGCTGTTGAAGCTGCGAAGAGGGGCCTCTCGGTACTAGTGGCTGAGGAACACAGCGAGATCGGCGAGCCAGAGAAATGCGACGGCCTTGTCAGCTTACGAGGCCTGAAGCGCTACGGCCATCCCCCGAGTTCCGAGGTTATTCAGAACGAGATTGCTTCGGGCGTGATACATTCGCCTCTAGACAAGCACTTCACAGTCGACGCGACCGCCCTTGATGTCGTCGTGCTCGACCGGAGTGCGTATGACAAGCAGGTTGCTGACGAGGCTCGGGCCAACGGCGCTGAGGTTGTGACCGGGGCGAGGGTCTCGGATTTCCTTCAGGTCCATGATGGAGTATCGGTAGAGGTCGGTCGGGAGACTGTGACTGCAAAGTACATTGTCGATGCCACCGGACCAGCCTCGAGTTCCGGGGCCGGAATCCTTCCCGCAGCCAAGTACGAGCTGGAAGGAGACTGGGTCAGAGAGCGCGTAGTCGAAGTCTTCCTCGATGCCAAGCGGTTCCCAGGGTTCTTCGCTTGGGTCATCCCCTTCGGGCAGCACATGGCGAAGGTCGGTGCGGCCGGGCTTGGGATCAACCCCTTCAAGGCGCTCGATTCCTTCCTTGCCGACAAACCTCACAGGATACTCCGCAAGGTGTCGGCGCCCATCTACGTCGGGGGACCTGCCCCTCGGTTCGTAAGTGGGAGAAAGGTACTCGTGGGCGAGTCGGCCGGCCAGGTGAAGCCCACGACAGCAGGCGGAATAATGACATCCGTGGCCGGGGCTGTGGTGGCCGCACGCTGGGTAAGCGAATCTCTCAGGCTAGACGACTCCAACCTACTGGGAAACTATCAGCGCGAGTGGGAGGCTCAGTTCCTGCGGGAGATGAAAACCATGATGAGGCTACGAGGTGTCTTCAGGAAACTCTCAAACTCTGACCTTGATGCCTTAGTCGCGACGATTGCGACCCCTAGGATTCTTCGCAGGCTCTCTAAGGGTGACTTCGACTTCCATGCGTCTGCACTGCTGGGGGTGCTGGGGATTCAGGGCCTCGCACGCATCGCCAGGGTGGTGGCTTCCTCCGAGGTCCGTTCACTGCTTAGTGAGAGCCGAGGAACTTCGCCCGCTCAGCAATCTATATGAGCCAGGTCCCAGGGGGTTGCCAAAGAAATGTCGCAAGGCACCGTTTCTCTTCCCCTATGCGGTTCGTGCAATCGGCCCGTCAAGCCTGCCGAGAGGGCGACGAAGTTCCTTTGCCCCAACTGTCATGAGACGCTGATCTGGAGATGCGAGAAGTGCAGGAAGTTCTCCAGGCGCTACAGGTGCGTAAACTGCGGCTTCGAAGGGCCTTAGGGGAACCTGAATGGGCTCCTACGTCATACGGCTTAAGGTTCTACCAGAGGACACAACAACCGATCACCAGAGGATCGTCGACTCTGTGGCCAGTGTGCTTCCCAGCCAGGCGAAGATTCGGAGCCAGAAGATCGAACCCATAGCCTTCGGGCTTTCGGCTATAATCCTCGATATCGTAGCGCCCGAGGAAGAAGGCATGATCGAAAAGATCGAGGCGGCGGTCTCCAAGGCCCCGCTGGTCGGCCAATCAGAATTCATGGGTGTCAGCAGGATGTCTAGCAAACTCCCTACGTGATGCGGCTTTCGGGATTGCTTTTATACCTCCTAAACCACCCTTTTCAGTGCCGTTTCTAGCACGATGTGTAGACAATGCGTTACCCTCTAAGGTATGCAGCCTTCGAATGGATCAAGGAAAAGAAGAGCATCACAGACGACGATCTCATAGAGGCCCTCAACAAGAACGGGAGCAAGTGCTCCCCTGACGAGCTGGACAAGCTCCTGATGCAGCTGGAGATCAACGGTCTAGTTACAATCAGGTGGGTTGGGAAGGACAAGCGCAGGATTGAAGCTGTCGAGAAGCCGAGCGAAGAGGCCCGGATACCACACCTGAACGAATAAATCGAACTCTCCTCTGGGAAGATTCGGCATGGGCGTGGACTTCGGCGATTCCATACCGAGAGAGAAGATCAAGCTCGAGGACATCTCAGGGTGGACGCTCGCTGTCGACGGCTACAACACGCTGTACCAGTTTCTCGCGATAATCCGGGGCCAAGACGGTGGCCATCTCAAGGACTCGAAGGGGCGGGTCACCTCCCACATCTCCGGCCTCTTCTACAGGAACGTGAACTTGCTGGAGCTGGGAATGAAGCTCGTCTACGTTTTCGACGGGAAGCCCCCAGAACTAAAGATGGAGGAAATCGAGCGCCGGTCCGCCCAGCGTCGCGAGGCAAGAGACCAGTATCTGAGAGCGCTCCAGGCTGGCGAAATGGTCCAGGCCAGAAAGTTCGCCGAGGCCTCCACCGTTCTAAGAAGGGACATGGTAGCAGACGCAAAGGAGCTTCTGGATGCGATGGGGATACCATGGGTTGAGGCACCCTCAGAGGGCGAAGCGCAGGCTTCCAAGATGGCCGAGGAGGGGACAGTCAACGCTGTTGCCTCACAGGACCACGACTCTCTAGTCTTCGGGGCCCCCGTACTCGTGAGGAACGTGACGATATCCGGCAAGCGGCGTCTCCCGAGCAAGGGGATTGTAATCAACGTCCAGCCCGAGCGGATTCGGCTCTCGGATGCCCTCGCCTCAACGGGCCTCACCAGGGAACAGTTCGTGGACTTCGCGATTCTCCTCGGGACTGACTTCAACCCCGATGGATTCGAGGGCGTCGGCCCGGCAACCGCCCTCAAGTACCTAAAGAAGTACGGCCGGCTTGAGGAGATCGCCGAGTTGAAGGGACAGCTCCGCGAAGTGAAGTACGACGAGATCAGAGCGCTCTACCTCAATCCTCCGATCATTGAAGGGGGTCAAGCCTGAGTGGAGATCTCTTGACAGGGATAGAATCATCTCCTTCCTCGTTGACGAACACTCTTTCTCGCCTGAACGCGTCGAGGCAGCCTTGGGCAGGGTTCTGAGTGCGAAGCCCGTGCAGTCCGAGACGCTGGAGAAGTGGTTCGGCTGAAGGAATCAGGTCTCCCTACCCTGCGGGACATCGAGGAGGCCGAGGGCAGGATTCGGAAGTACATCCCGCCGACACCGTTGGAGAATTCGAGAGGTATTTCGGGCCTCCTCGGGCGCGATGTCTATCTGAAGTTGGAGACGTTCCAACCAATACGTGTCTTCAAGATTCGGGGCGCGCTGAACAAGCTCCAGTGCCTGAGCGACTCAGAACTCAGGAAGGGTGTCATCACCGCTTCCTCGGGTAACCACGGGTTCGCAATCGCTTACGCGTCCCGCATCTTTGGTGTCAGGGCCTCCATTTGCGTGCCCGAGAACGTTAACCCCCAGAAGCTGAGGGCCATCGAGGAACAGGGGGCCGAGATCATAAAGTTCGGCAGCGGGTATGACGAAACCTACGAGAACGCGGTCGCCATTGCGAGGAAGCGGGACCTGACATTCATTCATGCCTTCAATGACGCACAGATAATAGCGGGGCAGGGAACTTGCGGTCTTGAGATCGCGAGGCAACTGCCTGACCTCGATTCCGCGACCGTGGCCATTGGCGGGGGTGGCCTCATCGCCGGGATAGCCATAGCCCTCAAGGAGTCCCTTGAGAGTGTTCAGGTCTTCGGTGCCGAGACCCGATCCATCCCCTCCATGTACGAGTCCCTTGACCAAGGGAAAATAGTGCGCGTGGACCCGCGCCCGACCATCGCCGATGGCATGCAGGCCGCGATCCCAGGCGAGCTCACGTTCGAGGCTGTACGGAGATATGTCGACAAGATAGGTCTCGTGACCGACGAAGAGTTGGAGGACGCGATCTACGACCTTCTTCTCCTGGGACGAGTCACAGTCGAGCCGGCGGGCGCTTCCCCTCTGGCTGCGATGAAGGGACCCCTGCGCAATGAGAGAACAGAAAAGGCGGTCCTGGTCATCAGCGGGGGCAACATATCGTTGGATCTCCTGAGCTCGATTCTTGCGAAGAGAGGGAAAGGAAGCTCCTGAGGTCTCCGGTTATTGGGAAAGAGCTCACCTGACCTTCCTCACGCGCTCGCTTAGTGAAGATGCTCGGCAATTCCGTCGGAGGATTGACCTCTACGTCCCCTTTTGATTTCGGGCTCAACTATGTTAGAGCAGGCCGCACTTACGCCTTCGGAGGGAATCCCCCACCCGGATGGGCGATTTCTCAGAGGCCTTTAGATTCGACAGGATGCGAAGCGGAAACCCTGCGGTTTACCTCTTGAAGGAGCAGTTCGAGAAGTTCGCCGGTTCTCCCCAAAAACTCGACGTCTGCGAATCAATCGCCCACTGTTTCTACCAGCTTGAGCAGTATGAGGATGCCGCCAACTGGTACGAGGCGGCAGGGCGGCTCATCATGTCGGAGTCGAGCACGCCCCCCGAGCTCAAAGCCTTGGCGGCTCTGGGCGAGTACGAGAAGGCGTTGGAGTGCCACCGTTACGACGATGACGATGGGAAGTCCACCGAATGTTCGACCCTCATTAGGGAACTCAAACGGGCGTCTGCTTCGGCCTAAGCCGGCAGGCTAGCGCTTCGATTCTTCTACCTTCGTCTTCTGCCGGTTCATCATCTTGGTATGGCATTCCTCGCAGACAGGTTCTTCCCGTGGGGTAATCCTGAATGTGTGAAGCACCACGTCGAGCTCCGCGTCGCAGAAGTAGCACTTGGGCTTCAAGATGGTCCACGCTTTCCTGCATAGACCCTTCGCCTCTCCATCTTGCCGCCGTCCTTAAAGTGCCACACCTCTGCAACCCCGTTCGAGTTTTTCCCCAGCTCACCAACTCTTCAAGCTCCTCTTTCTTGACCCTGGCCCTTCCGCTCTTAACTTGGATCAGCAGCAGCTTCCCTCCCTTCGCCGCGAAGACGTCGACCGCGCCATGGGATGCGGCACTCCTCTCGACCAGCCATCCATCGTGCTTGAGGATGTTCATCGTTCTGTATTCTCGTTCCCGACCTCTTGCGTATCTGTTGACCACCATACGCTATGCGTCCTTTACTCGGCTGGCGTCAGTAACCCGCACGGATAAGCTCTTGCCGTGGATCTCTACCCCGGATACAAGAAGGATCGATCCTAACACTGCGAATGCTCCGACCCACGCAAATGCCGTGAAGGTCTCCCCACGGAAGGCCACTGAGATCAGGATGGCAACTACAATCTCTAGCATCAGGACCACTGCGGAGGAGCTCGCGGTGAGGTACTTGAGCCCCTGCTGGTAGAGCACAAAGGGTATCACCGTGTTGAAGACGACGGTGAAAGCCACCGCCCACAGTGACTCCGACGACAGAGGCAGTCCGGAGCCCGCAGTCAGGGCCAGCGGCACGACAAGGATCGCGGTGACTGCAACGATACACGCCGCCGAGGCCAAGGGGTCCCAATTCTGTTCATCCATCTTCTTCTTGGAATAGAGTATGTAACCTGCCCAGGACACGGCAGCGATGAGATACAGTGCGTCGCCCAGTCCCTGACTGCTGGCAACCCCCTTGAATTCCCCATTTGTCGTTATCAAGAACGCCCCTGCGAACGCGAGGAAGACGCCGACAATCTTGAAGCGTCCAAGCCTCTCTCCGAGGAAGACCACCGCTCCGATCGCGGCAAGGATGACTGACATGTTGACGAGCAACGCGGCCACGGAAGCCTCCGTGTATTGCTGTCCAACGAATTGGCAGACGAACCCGACCGCGTTGAACAGGCCCACGACCCAGAGGGCCCTGTTCCTGAGGAGGGGCATCACATCTCTGCCCAGGACCGAGGCCACACCCAGCATCACTGGGGCCGCGATTGCGAATCTCAGAAAGACGAAGGACCTGGGGTCCAGACCTCCCTCAATCCCCAGAGAGACCACGGGAAAGGACGTCCCCCACAATGCAGCGGCGAGAGCCGTCTCAGCGAGTGCAATCCCCGCCTCCCTCCTCAAGTCCTCCTGCGGGCATGAGGTCCGCAGATAAGCCTTGAGCTAGGACGAGTAAGCTTATGACAACGGCGGTGATGGCATGGGTCGTCGTACCATGGAAGATGTGAGGCGATCGGTCAAGGATCTCGAGGCCCACTTCTCGGATCAGCTCGAGCGTCGTGACAGGCTCCTCAAGGAGAGCAGAGATGTCATTACGTCCAGCTCGAGGGCGATCATCAGCGTTCACCACGGCATGATGAAGGACGCCGCCAGGGAACTCTCGGAAGCTAGAACCCTTCTAATCTCGCTGAAGAAATCGGGTGCGGGTCCCGTGTCACGATATCTGATCTCTCCGGAGACCGAGTACGTGGAGGCCTCGGCGGTCTTGGCCCTAGCACAGGGGAAGGCGATTCCGTCAAGAAATGCACTCGACGCATCTCCGGAGGCATACCTGCTCGGTCTGCTGGACACGGTCGGCGAGCTGAAGAGGCTAGTCCTCGATTCGATAATGGGCGGCAAGATGGTGAAGGCGAAGGGGTACTTCGCCATAATGGAGGACCTCTATTCAATCTGCTCCCCAATGGCCGTGTACGACCACGTCGTGAACGGAACCCGTCGCAAGATTGACGTTGCAAGGATGCTCGTCGAAGACACTCGGGGCCTCATGACTGAGGAGGTTAGACGCGAATCAGTGAACTCCTCGCTGGCGCGCCTGCAGAAGAAGCTGGACCGGGCGACCCGCCGCTAAAATTCCTTCAGCAGCGTGCTTGTCTTGAGGCTGGGGTTCGGCGAGTCGAGTCTAACGACCTTCAGCTTGATTCCGCGCGTCTTGCTCTCTCCCTCGATCTCCGACTCCATGTGATGCTGATCGTATCCCAGGGCGACCACGTCAGGCTTTACCTTCTCAAGCGTGTTGTAGATGTTCCCCTCGACGCCCAAAATTACTGCGTCCACCTGCCTGAGAGACGAAAGCAGCGCCACTCTTTGACTCTCATCGGAAATCGGCTCTCTCTTCTTTCTCTCGCGGATGGTGCTATCTCTTGCAACCACCACCACGAGGACGTCGCCGAGACTCTTCGCCTTGCTGATTGTATAGAGATGGCCTCGGTGGATCACCTCAAACCCTCCCCCGATGAAGACGACTTTGATCATCCTTCGTCCCTTGGGGGTGATGGAGATCCGCCCCCTCTGCAATTTGACTAGACCCCTTTTCTTGAGGGCCTGGACCTTCCTGTTTGCGTCTAGAGTTCCGATGCCAAGATGTTCCGAGACTCTCCTGATGGTGGGCTCATGCTCACTCAGTCCCAGTGAGAAGACCGCGCCGAGAATTCGCTTTTCCTCCAAGTCTACCAGTCTATCTTCGCGACGCCCGCGAAGGAGAGTGAGTCTATAAGACCTTCCGCGTATCCAATGCTCAACATCGCCAATTCGTCTTGGCCGTTCGCAAGGAAGTTCTCGGCGTCCTTCATGTAGAGTTCTGTGTTCTCAATGACTGCCTCGTACTGATTTCCAAGCTTCCCTTTGAGGGAGTCTAGGGCATGTCTCGTCTTTGCGACGTATTTCGGGACCAACGTCTGCGCGGTCCGCAGGATCCCGTCCGAATTGCTCCGGACCTTCCTCTCGTCCAGTCCGAAGATGGCGGAGATAGACTCGACTTCTGTGAAGTGAAGCTTCCCGGGGATCACGATCGAGTGGGGTGGCTCCCCGAATTCCAACCCGGCCAGCTCCGCAAAGGTCCCCGCGGCCTGATATGCGTCCTGCCTCCCAAGTCGCGACATGACCAGGGCAAATGTCGAACTGCTGACCACCCCGTGCTTGAAGTTCCCTTCAGCCAAGAAAAGCCCCCCGATCGCGTCTGCAGGGGTCACGCCTTCGCCGCTCTGGACATCGTACTCCAGCAGTATCAGGGTGTGCGCTCCTCTCAGGAGGTTCTGGTGCAGGGTGTGGTATGCTTGGGTCAGCTTGTTGACAGCTTCCCTGGTGACGGTGACAGTCGTGGAGAACTTGTAGTAGTGTAGGCCCGAGGAGCTGGCCGCAGCGACCGCGACGGTGGCGGCATGAATCACCCTCGTTTTGACGCCGGACTTCGCCGCCCTCGCCCTCAGCTCACCATGCGTGGTCGCGATCATTGGGTCTCCCAGAACAGCGAGGACGACCTTGCTCTCCGCTGCCTGGGCCAGGATCTTCTTCCCGTCCTCGACAAATGCTCTGTCCACTATAGTCAACTCCTTCCCTGACTTGTCCTGCAGCTCCTTCAGCAGCCTAGGCTCGTGAGGCGATGTGTAATATTCAAGGTAGACGACGTCCGCGGACCGAAGCTCGTCCAGCCCTTCTAGGCTGATGCCCTTTGGGCCGAGTCCAAGGCCCACGAAGCTGAGTTGCCCCATGAAAGCGAAACGTCCGCCTTTCATCTAATAAAGTAAATATCCACCTCGTCGGGGGGCTGGTTCGACGGGCCCGTGGCTCAGCCAGGTTAGAGACTTTCGACTATAGCGGCTGGCTCTTAGCTCGAACTGGGAGACACCAGCATGTCGTGGGTTCGAATCCCACCGGGCCCGCTTCTATTGCGGTCAATAGTTGAACCCATGCGTGAGGGGAATCTCGGGTGCTGGAAGGTCCATCGTCACACATCTACTGCAGAGGTCGTAAGTATGCATGCTAGGGGCAATAGACATCCGCAACCAAGGAAGGCGATGGAGGGGATACACCAGCCTCAGGCTTTGACAACCACGCTAGATATTCTCGACACGAATCACTGTTATAGCTACACCTGCCAGAGGAACTCAAACCCATTGACAGGTATCGAGTGAACCCATCTGGAAGGACTGTCACCACTGAATCATAACTGCGCGACAATTCCTTTGCGGCGAGGTAGTTGGCACCCGAGGAAACGCCAACGCAGTAGCCGCTGTTCCTAGCAATGGAAATGGATGCGTCCCTTGCATCGCTGCTTCTGATCGAGATGAGCTCATCGATCAATTGATTGAGACCTCCATTCTCACCCTTGACTATTGCTGGGATGAAACCGTCGCCAATGCCTGGAATGCCATGCAATCCGGCAGCGCCACCGCCCATGACAGGGGACTCCGCCGGCTCGACCGCCGAAATGTGAACCTTCGGATTGATCTCGCGTAAGGCCTTGGCGACGCCGATGAGCGTTCCTCCAGTTCCGACTCCGGCTACGAACGCATCTGCTACAAGCGATTTCTCTCTCAGTTGCTGGATGATTTCCTTCCCCGTGGTCAGGCGGTGACATTCAACGTTCAACTGGTTTGAGAACTGATCCGTACTGAAATAGCGTTCATCCTTCAGCATTTCGTCTCTGATTCGGACCGCTTCCAAGAAGCTACCCTCAGAAGAACATAAGATGAGCTTCGCACCGAACCTTCGAACAAGCTCTTTCCTCTCTTCGGTTACGTTCTCGGGCATGATGATTGTGGCATCGTAACCCTTCTGCTTGGCATAATAGCTGAGGGCAATGCCGGTGTTGCCGCTTGTCGCTTCTACAATGATCATTCCTTTCCTCAAGAGCCCGCGCTTTTCGCTTTCGTCAATGATGAACTTGATCATTCGATCTTTGATGCTTCCAGTCGGGTTGATACACTCGAGTTTCGCGTAGATGTTATCCAGTTTGATTAGGGGGGTGTTGCCGACCTCTATCATGTCGTCCCGCTTCATGAAAAAGGGGGGGCTAAGTGCCTATTTAGTGTTCTAGTTCGAACCCGCAATCGGCCTGGACCCATCCAGACACCTTTACGAGTTGAATTCCACTTGGCCCACTCGATTCATCAGGTGAAGAGGAATGTGTGCAAAGAACTGCTCAAGAGGTCCCAACGAAGGACATGGTGCCTCGCCGCTGACCTCTAACCCTTAAGACAGACCGAGCGATGCAGCTCACCGGATGAGGCTCGCCAACAAGCGTGCACTAGTCACCGGCTCCTCCCAAGGCATCGGTGCGGAGGTAGCAAAACTCTTCGCGAAGGAAGGTGCACACGTTGTGGTCAACCATAGACCATCCACAGCGCATGCAGATCACGTGGTCAGGGCCATCCGCCGCTTCGGAGGTAAGGCGTTCCCCGTTCACTGCGACGTCGCGGACCCTGCGAGCGTCTCCGCCATGTTTGCAGAGATTGAACGCGAACTCGGGGGTCTCGACGTTCTCGTCAACACTGCCGGTCTTTCCGACAGACGCATCTGGAACGTCCACGTTCCGAGAATAACGCTTGACATGTGGAGGAGGGTCTTCGCGGTGGACACCTTCGGAACCTTCCTGTGCACGCAGGGGGCGCTCAGGTTGATGAAGCGCGGCTCGGTCATCAATGTGGCTTCGACTCCAGCGCTTTCTGGGGACAGCGAGGGCTTGGTCTATGCCTCTGCAAAAGGGGCGGTAATCTCAATGACCAAGATGCTCGCGAAAGCCTTGGCCCCTAGGGTCAGAGTCAACTGCATGGCTTTCGGTTCCATAGGAACAACTTGGGTGGACTGGCTGGGCGAAAAGCAGCTCGAGGCGTACAAGGCGGCGATTCCGATGGGCAGATTCGGTAGGCCCATCGACGCAGCCAACCTCGCCCTCTTCCTAGCGAGCGACGAATCCAGCTTCATCACAGGACAGATCATTGTGCTTGACGGTGGGGAGGTCCTGCGTTAACGCCCTTGCCTTCCTGATTTCTTTCTTTGTCCTTCTGTGACTTTGTAGGGCCCGCCCTTCTCCTCGGTGAAGCCAAGTGTCGTCGAGCGGTAGGAATGACTGTTGATCGTTCCAGCTTCTTAGAGTATGGTGGCCTCTCCGCCGACGCCCGAAAGATAGGCCTTGTATCCCAGCTTCTGAATTGTCCGAAGGACGGTCTGCTCGTGTTTCTCCGACGTGTTGATGAATACCGAGGGGCCGGTCTGCATGGAGAAGTAGGCCTTCGCCCCACCATCCCTCAGCTCCCTTACTCGTCTGATGATTCTCAAGCTGTTCTCGGTCATTATGATTAGCCTGTTCTCGCCCGTCATCGTCAGGCTGTGAAGCTCCAGTGTGTCTCTCTCTGCGAGGATTCCAAGTGCATCGAGGTCGTTTCCGAGGATCGCCCTCTCCATCTCATCGCACCGCTTCTGAGCCGATTCGATGCGGGTCTTGAAGAATGGGGATGTCAGGACCTCTCTGTGGGCGTCCTCACTCTTCACCTTGGAGGGGAGGGGTACGATCACCATCCGGAGATCCATGTCACGCTGATCGGCGAACTTCTTCGCATAGGTTCCAGCGTCGTCGACTCCAGCATAGAGTCTCGAGAAGCCGCCGACGAGTGACCGTGAAGCGGAAGCAGCGAAGAGCCTCGCCGTTCTCGAAAGCGAGAGCAGGTCTGGCCGTCCTCCTACCAGCCTGTCGTGCAGCAGTAACGTAAGGGCCGCTCCTGCCGAGGACGAATAGCCAATCCCTTTCGCACTGATGGACGGGATGTTCCTGCTGTCTATCCTGAAACGGGCAACATCAGTCTCTGGCTTTAGACTCGACGCAACTGCCTTCAGTCTCTCGTTGGCCGATTCGCTTTGTCTCCCCCGGATGAAGACGCCTCCTCTCCTCCTGTCGTCAATCTGTGCCTCCGTCTTCATGCACGTGGTGTTGACAGAGATACTGTCATGGTACGGGAGCCTGAGGTCCCAGTCCCTCAGCCCGTGGTACTTGACGAGGGCTTGCATCGTATATCCAACGGCTCTAGTGACGGTCAAGCACCGTGGACCTCGATCTCCAACGCTCCGACGGTCTCGGCGTTCTTCAGTTTCGAGACGATCGACCTTGGAATGTCTCTGGCTGCTGCGCTTGCTCCGACTGCCAGGGTCCGGTCGCTCGTGAACCTGCTCCTCCGGATCACCATATCATGAGGATGCAGAGCTTCAGCCCCTTGTCACCCTCGGCAGTGAGCTCAAAGGATTCATTGCCGACCAATACTCTGATCGTGACCCTAGCCTGTTCTGACCTAAGGGCAGTCTTGAGCGTTTCGCTGAGCTGGCTGCATCCC
>CAWCLN010000002.1:0-40415 GCA_963796425.1 uncultured archaeon
TGTAGTCCTCCCAGCAATCGATGGCCGGTCGCTTGAAACAAGGGCTGGTGGTGCCATGGGAGAACTATTGGTGGTGACGCTCAGTCGGCATGAGCGCCCTTGAGATGGGTAAAGGCGTAAGGGCAAAGAAGAAGAACCTCCGCGTTGAACTTGCAATGGTTCGTGCTTTGCAGCGAGGACTCGTGACCAAAAGGCCGTGGGGTCGCTTCACCACCTACATCGCCAACAGCGACGGTGTCACAGCGAAGATCCTTGTGATCAATCCCGGCCAGCGCCTAAGCCTGCAATGCCACTCCAAGCGCAGCGAGAGATGGATCTGCCTTGAAGGTGAGGCATTAGTGGAGATTAACGGCAGAAAGCGCATCTTGCGTCCTACTCAGGAGGCCAAAGTCCCAGTAGGGGCTAAGCATCGCCTCGGCGCGGGGCCGCTCGGCACGAAGGTCTTGGAGATTGCACAGGGCATCTTCAATGAGGATGACATCGTCAGGCTTGAGGATGACTATAGCAGAGTCTGACGCTCTGAATCCAGTACGGTAGTCGAATCCGCGCATCGGTTTACTGATGAAGCCCAAGCGGTTTTAAGAAACCTCTCGCAGGTGGCGTCACCAGAGGTGCATTCACTACGCAGCCGCTCTGTTCTCGCCGTAAGGTAGTGCCCGCACGCGGGCGTCTGAAGATGGGTAGATTTCTCTGAATAGCGAGGACAGCCAAGGCCAGCGGCCCTACTGGAGCGTTCCGCCCTCTGAATATCTACAACGACTTCAGACGACGGCAGAAGGCCTGACGGACGATGAAGTCAGAAGACGACTCAAGCAGTATGGTCCGAATCTCCTGAAGCCCAAGAAGAGGACAGACGCGCTTGCGCTTCTGCTCACCCAGTTCAAGAGCCCGCTCACCCTCATCCTGATCTTCGCAGCGGGGGCTTCGCTCTACCTCAGCGATCCGGTGAACGCGACCATCATCCTGGTAATCATTCTCGCGAGCAGCCTCCTTGGATTTTGGCAGGAGAGAGGCGCGGCCAACGCCGTCGAAAAGCTCCTGGCGGTCGTGCAGACCAAGGCGACAGTGCTTCGCGACGGAAATCAGAAGGACGTTCCGGTCGAGGGGATCGTACCTGGGGACGTCGTCCTGCTCAGCGCTGGGGACCTGATTCCCGGAGACTGCCTGGTCCTAGAATCAAAGGACTTCTTCGTGAATGAAGCGTCCTTGACGGGAGAGACCTTCCCCACCGAGAAGACTATCGGGATCCTGCCACCTAAGACACCGCTCAGCCAGCGGACGAACAGCCTCTTCATGGGAACCAACGTGGTCAGCGGCAATGCCCAGGTGGTCGTCACAGGGACCGGGTCAGAGACCGAGTTCGGCAAGATCTCGGACCGGTTGAAGCTCAGGCCGCCCGCAACTGAATTCGAGCAGGGCGTCAGACGATTCGGGTATCTCCTCATGGAGGTCACGCTCATGCTGGTGGTCGCCACTTTCGCCATCAACGTGTACTTCGCTCGTCCGGTCTTGGACTCCCTTCTCTTCTCCCTGGCACTAGCGGTCGGGCTGACGCCTCAGCTGCTGCCTGCAATCATCAGCATCAACCTGGCTCGCGGAGCCAAGAACATGGCGACCGAGAAGGTGATCGTCAAACGGCTCGCGTCCATCGAGAACTTCGGCAGCATGAACGTGCTCTGCTCCGACAAGACCGGCACCTTGACGGAAGGCGCGATAAGGATACAGTCCGTCGTCGGTTTTGACGGCAGGGAGAGCGAGAAGGCGCTTCTCTACGTCTATCTCAACGCCTTCTATCAGACGGGGTTCACGAATCCGATCGACGAAGCGATTCGGGCCAGTCGTCTCGATATCCCAGGTTACGCGAAGCTGGACGAGGTTCCGTACGACTTCATCCGCAAGCGACTCAGCATCCTTGCGGCGAAGGACGGTACAGGCCTGATTGTGACGAAAGGGGCCCTGCAGAACGTGCTCGACGTCTGCGCTTCGGTCGAGACCTCGGAAGGGACGGTCGTAGAGATCGCCGGGGTGCGAGGGGAGATCCAGCAGCGCTTCGAGGATCTTAGCGACAAGGGCTTCCGCGTCTTGGGGATTGCCTACAAGGACGCCGGAACTGGCAGGCTCATCACCAAGGACGACGAAGTCGGAATGACTTTTGTGGGATTCCTTGTCCTCTTTGACCCGGCCAAGCCCAAGATTGCCGAGACCATCGGCGAGCTGAAGCATCTCGGCATCTCGCTGAAGATCATAACCGGAGACAACAGGCTGGTCGCACGAAGCATCAGTCAACAGGTCGGTTTCCCGAGCCCAAGGATTCTGGCAGGCCCGGAGCTGCACGAGATGAGCGACGAAACACTGCTCGGACAGGCAGACGGGATCGACGTGTTCGCAGAGATCGAGCCAAACCAGAAGGAGCGGATCATTCTCGCACTCAAGAAGGCAGGGAATGTGGTGGGGTACCTAGGAGATGGAATCAACGACGCCTCGGCCCTCCACGCTGCCGACGTCGGCCTTTCCGTCGATAGCGCCGTCGATGTCGCCAAGGAATCGGCGGACATCGTGCTGCTCGAGAAGGACTTGGGCGTGCTCGTGCATGGCGTGAAGGAAGGAAGGAAGACCTTTGCGAACACTCTCAAGTACGTGTTCATGGCGACGAGCGCGAACTTCGGGAACATGTTCAGCATGGCGGGCGCGTCCCTCTTCCTGTCGTTCCTTCCCCTGCTGCCGAGGCAGATACTGCTCACCAACCTGATGACAGACTTTCCAGAAACGACGATCGGCACGGATAACGTGGACGCAGAGATGGTCGAACGGCCCAGGCGATGGAACGTGAGCTCCATCCGCGATTTCATGATCGTCTTTGGCATAACGAGTTCGGTGTTCGATTACCTCACCTTTGGAGTGCTGCTCATTGTCTTGCATAGCTCGACCGACATGTTCAGGACCGGCTGGTTTGTAGAGTCGGTCATATCAGCGTCTCTGATCGTGCTGGTGATTCGGACGCGGGGACCCTTCTTCACGAGCGCTCCCGGGAAGTATCTGTTGATGACCACCCTGGTGATCGTCGGCGCCACGGTCATCCTCCCCTTCACCCCGCTCAGGTCTCTGTTCGGGTTCACGCCTCCCCCCATCTCGTTCCTCCTTGCCATGGCGGCGATCATGACGCTCTACATCCTCCTGGCTGAGGCGGTGAAAAGGATCTTCTACAAGAGAATAGGCTTCTGAAACTAACTAGCTTTATGATGAAGTCGGGAATCCCGACTGCATCCTCAAACATAAAGATCGAGTGTCCGTGTTGCCATAGCCACGAGGAGGAGCCCGGCTTCACGCATTTTCAGGTCAATCTTGCAAGTGATGCGGACAGGAAGGTCGGCTTTCCTTTTCGCGCACTAGAGCTCTTGGTTTGTCCAGATTGTGGGGTCGTCTTCCAAAAACGTGATAACCTGAAGTGATACGACCAGAGTCCCCACACGTCGGTGTCGTCTTTCATCGATTAGAGACCTCTACCTGAATAGACGGCGAGGCCTCGCAAATCACCTCAAATCAACAGAACCTTCCGACACAATCTTAATCTCCGAGAAGCGGAAGAGGTGAGCCCGTGCAAGCGGGCCAATTCCTGAAGAATTGTGATGATTGCGGGAAGCAGATATCCATAGGAGATGAAGCATGGCAGATTCAGCGAATCATCACGGTCAGTGATCCTGTCATGTCAACCGAGCCAGTCCTCACATTCTGCTCGAAGCAATGCCTGAAGAACTACGTCGCGAAGGCCATATGAGCAACTGTCATATCCCGACCCTTAACACCAACAGAATCCTGAGCCGCGTCCCTGACTTTCCAGAGCCCTATTCGGCTATTGGTGGGCTTGAAACGTAGAAGACCAAAAGGCTAAATCGTCATTTAATGCAGGGAATCTGCGAGACATATGGAACAAGATGTGTCGAGCTTGATTCATAGGAAGGGATGGCTGACAATAGGGGCAATCGTCGTCGCAATTGTAGTGGTGTATGCCCTTCATGTTTGGGGATATTTCTAACCTTCTATGCCCCGATGCTTGACACCAACAAGATCCTGAACTGTGTTCCTAAGACTTGCCAGAGCCGTAGCTGAAGGAACGCCCAAACCGGATCTCATCCGACAAAGAAACTAGACTCAGATGACGCGAGGCGAGTACAACTCAACATATCTGACAATGTGAGACTTGTTCTCCGGCTAGGCGCTACGACATGACTCCATCCTCAAGCTGGCCTGATGAAGTCAAACCTGTTCCTGTAACGTTCCCACCTTCCTCCTAATCGTAGGGCGAAATTGAAGCTGCCAGTCTTCTTCCACGTGGGCGACTCGAAGTACTTTGCCATGACCTTTCGCAGGTCTAGACTGGGAACGATATGGAAGTCGACCTCGCGAAACTTCGCGTCCTTGAGGCAGACCAATACATAGTAGAAGTCTCTGCTCTCAATTAGCTTCGATGCCTGTATCGTGAACTCAAAACTGTTCTGCTTGTTCAGCGTGGCTGTCTTTACTTGGATGTAGGCATGCCTCAATCTTCCATTTGTCCTTTCCCTTATTGCGACCAGGTCTACTTTTTCTTCAATGTGTGGGGGAGAAGATCATCCATCCGCGCCTCTCGAGCTCAAGCGTGAGGAGTGTCTGGCCTATCTCTCCTTTCGCCGTGTCACTCAGAGCTAGATTGCCTAACGTTGACACTGCCACTCACTTCGAGCTTAGCCTTTCCTTTGTTCTCTTCTTCCATTCATCATGGCCAATGACTCCCCTATCTTCGAGAACATCGACCAATGATGAGAGCATGATGTCGAGCATTTCGACCTCTTCCCTCAAGTCGTCGGTGGCCTTGTTCTGCCTCCGCCGTTCCTTCTTGACGCTCAGTTTCATCCGCCCCTAGACATCCTTCCTCGATTCAGATCAGCGAGATCAACGTGGGCCTTTCTCGTGTGCTCGTCCAGGTGATCCTCCGAATTGAAGGCCGCCCCACAGGCGGCGCATTTGAAAGTGTCAACTGCCCACTGAGAGGACGCCTGTAGGTGCATCTTCGAATGCTCCGTCAGTTTGCCTTCAGAGTCGAATCTTGCACCACACGTTTGGCATCTGTGCTTCCTTCCAAGGAGCCCCACCATCCCACCAGTAACTCACTCGCCGATTTACGAGACGTCTGTCACGGGTCGAAGTGGCAGCGTCAGTCTCCTGGTCTTCTTCTCACGCCTGGGCTCGAGCTTGGGAAGCCTGATCTCGAGGATGCCTTCGGCCAACTCTGCCGACACCTTGTCTGGGTCTATGCTTTCGGGAAAGCCTATGTTTCTGCGGAACGTGGAGAATGCCCTCTCCCTGTGCAGGAAGGTCTTTCCCTTCTCTTCCCTCTGCACGTCGGAATCAGCGGCCACCGACAACTCGTTTGGTCCGACTTCTATCGCCAGGGTCTCCTTCTTCAACCCCGGAAGCTCCGCCTTCACGACGTACTCCGTGCCAGAGTCGATGACGTCGACGTAGGGTATTCGCGTCGGCAGTTCGTACTCAACGGGCCACTCGAACCCCCTGAAGGGGTCCCAGGGGATCAGGCGAAACGTGTCTAGCATCGTGTTGACTGAATTGATCCAACTAGTCTGAGGCTCTCTAACGGTGAGCGCAGGCTTCTTCGCCTTCTGAACGGCTAGCGCTCCCGTCTTCTTCTTGGGCATGATCTTGGACATAATGGTCTACTCATCCCTAGCGGTGAAACTTCGCCTTCATTCGCCTCAAATAGTCAGCGAATCGGCTGCTCAACGTCCTTTCTTCTCTGCTTATCTCCATACACTTCACCGATCATTATAGGTCGTGCGCGGTATATAGAGGCAAGGTATTTTTTGCGTTCAGATGCAATCGCAGTGGGGATTTCTCACTGCTCCTCCTCGTTCACCCTTCAGATTTGGATGTTCAAACTTGGACGCTTATCGACGGCTAGTCCATGCCTTCCATTCCGCCAGGACCGCCCGGTCCGCCCGAAGGCATTGACGGACCCTTCTTGCTGCTTGCGACCACGTCGTCGATCCGCAGGATCATGCAAGTGCATTCAGTGGCCGACTTGATGATCTGCTCCTTGACTCCTGCCGATTCGATTATGCCCTTCTCGAACATGTCTCGGGTGCCCTTTCCAAGGACGTCCACCCCGACCCATATTTCGCCAGCGCTGTGCTTCTCCCTGAGCTCGACCTGGATGTCGATCGGGTTGAACCCGGCGTTGACGGCCAACGCGATAGGTATGGCCTCCAGGGCTTCAGCGAACTTCTCTGCGGCGAGCTGCTCCCTTCCTTGCAGCGTGGCCGACCACTTCATCAGGCGGTAGGACAGTTCCTCTTCGACCGCACCGCCGCCAGCCACGATTCCAGGATTCTCGAGGACATCCTTGACGACCATGATGGCGTCGTGCATGGACCTTTCGGCCTCATCGACTACTCTCTGGCTTCCGCCTCTGATGAAGATCGTCACCGCCTTTGGATTCTTGCACTCTTCGATGAACGTCCACTTGTCCTCTTCGATTCTTCTTTCTTCGACCAGACCGGCTTGGCCTACGTCGGCTTCGGTCAGACCGTCGAGGCCGGTTACCATCCGTGCGCCCGTGGCCTTTGCCAGCTTGACCATGTCAGACTCCTTCGCCCTTCTCACCGCTAGAATGCCGGCCTTCGCAAGGTAGTGCTGAGCCATGTCGTCGATCCCCTTCTGGCAGATGAGTACGTTGGCTCCGGACTTCGAGATCTTGTCGGCCATGTTCTTCAGCATGTGCGTCTCCTCGTCGAGGAACTGCTGGATCTGTGCCGGCTTGCTGATGCTGATCTTGGCGTCAAATTCTGTCTTCTTTATCTCGAGAGCTGAGTTGACCAGTGCTATCCTCGCCTTCTCTATCCGCTTCGGCATCCCTGAATGAACGACTTCCTTGTCTAGGATGATTCCGCGTATGAGGCTGGTGTTCTTGAGGGAACCTCCCACCTTCTTCTCAACCTTTAGATCATCGAGGTCGACCCTGAAGGTCCCTTCTGCCGTCTTATCAGCAACCTGGAGGAGAGCGTCGACCACGAAGGCACCCAAAGCCGCACTGTCGTTAGAGACCATCTTCGAGGCCATGCTGGTCCTCGCAATCCTTGTCAGGGTGGCTCTGTCCTCGGGTTTCACGTTGATGGAAATGTCGTCTAGAATTCTCTGCGCCTGAATTGCGGCCTTCTCGTAGCCGCTGACGATAACCATCGGATGGATGCCTTTCTCTATCAGCTCTTCAGCATACTCCAGAAGGGCGCCAGCCAGGACCACGGAGGAGGTAGTTCCGTCGCCCACCTCGTTGTCCACCGTCTTTGCAATTTCAATGATCATCTTTCCAGCCGGGTGCTGGATGTCCATATCCTTCAGCATCGTCGCTCCGTCATTGGTTATGGTGACATCTCCCATGGAATCCACGAGCATCTTGTCCATTCCTCTGGGACCCAGGGACGTCTTCACCATCCCAGCGATCAGCTTGGCCGCCAGGATGTTGTTGCTTTGCGCTCTCCTTCCTCGACTTTGAGTGCTGCCCTCTCTCAAAAGGAGGACCTGCTGTCCTCCCGACGTCGTCGCATACGAAGCTTCTGACATGATCATTCACTTAGAATCCCAAAACGTCCTAGCTGGGCATCTCTAGCGGTGTAACTTCCCCTTCATCCGTCTGAGATAGTCTCTGATTTGACCGACCGACTTGACCGGTGTTTCTGGTGCTTTTGCTTGTTCGTTCGTGTTCATAATTGGTCACTTTCAGTATTAGGCGCTGCTTGCATATAGAGACACGGTATTTTTTGCGTTCAGATGCAATCTAAAGGTAGACTTTACTCCTGCATCCCTGACGAGACACGATGGCAAGCCTATAAAACAGCAGACCCGAACGACGCCGAGAACCACTTGAGACCGAAAACGGCGACGGCTTCATTCAGGTTGGACGAGTCTGCGCTCAACGCCCTCCAAGAAGACGCGAGGAAGCAAAACGTCAGTGTCAACACATTGCTCAATCAACTCGTTCTAGCCTACGCCAACTACGACCGGCCGATGAAGAGGTTTCACATGATAAAGGTACCAGCATCGAGCTTCAAGCACATCTTGGAGGCAGCAACCAGCGAGGCGGTGATTGAAGCCGGGAGCTCCGCTGGCAAGGACGTCCCGAACACGTACATCAGGGCCAAGTGGGGGGAGCTCACCGTAGAGAACGCCCTGAACTACCTCAAGACCACCGCCGCCTACACGAACTTCTTCGAGTACAGTGAAGTCGTACGCGCCGGAAGGGTCAACGTCACCCTTACGCACGATTTCGGTGCCAAAGGAAGCCTGTTTCTGCAAGGGTATGTACAGGCGATCTTCGAGCCACTGGGAAAGCCGCCGAGATTCCTGCCTGACGAGAACGCGGTTGCCTTCGAGCTCCAGTGAATAGTAGTCAGCCTGGTCAGTTCGTCTAACCTCACTCTCTCTTGCGGTTTATTGCAAAAAATACGTCAGGTTCAATAGCCCCCGTGTTCAAAACGTACTGAACCGCAATGATAACTGAGAAGGGAAAAGCGACCGCCATTCTGAAGATACATGGGATGAACAAACCGGGACGGGCCCAGCAGCTCAGACGCGCGGCTGACAAGCTCGACGGAGTCCTTCGGGTCGACATCAACTACATTTCAGAAACGGCAACAATAGAGTATGATGCGGACAGACTGACACTCGCCCAAGTCGCTGAACCAATCAGAGGCATCAGCTCAAGGGGTTCAGTTCGGACCAGTAAGTACATTCAAGGAAAGAGAGGGAAAGGAGAGATCAACAGAAGTTCGCGCTGGCGAGAGAGATATGGTAGAACTCAGAGAGGCAGACTCGGGGAGTAAGCTTCCATCCCAAGGAATGCACGCCTGTGATTTCCTAAGCTGAACGAATCCCAATTTGGGGATAAGGCTACAGCCGTTTCTTACCGGTAGATTCATGCCGCGGAATGATTTCGGTCTCCGGTCGCTTGAAACGAGGGTAAATGGTGCCGCGGGTCGGACTAAAACTGTAGTCTACGGCAATTCCTGAGCAAAGCTGGGTCTCGACTCTTCGGTACGGGCAGAGATAATGACACAACCGCAGCGGGCTGGCACACACGCAATCGGTCGAGGCACCATGAAATGATTCAGACCGGATGTGCTTCTGGCGTCTTCACCTTCCGAGCAATTGTTTTAGATTCGGTTTCTCTTCAGGGCCACCCTCGTCGTGGAGGAGATGCTGTCTCCCGCTGGCAGTCTCTGGAAGTTTGGCCTGATCCCCCAAGCAATTGCAAACGGACTTTCGAGCATACTCGTTCTATTCTTTCTGATCTCAGACCTGCATGGAGGACTTCTCGACATCGGGTTGGTTGCCGGAGTGTCGGCCCTGGCCCTGATACCCTCGCAGATGCTTTGGGGGAGGCTGACAGACTCTACTGGGAGGTGCAAACCATTCCTCGTCCTCGGCTTCGTGGGTATGGGCGTCTCATTCATCGCGCTCCCGTGGGTGGGGAGCGTGTCGGAGCTCATCGCCATTATTTCTCTAAAGTCGGTACTGTACGCGGCGACACTCCCTGCCCGGCAACTCCTCACGGTTGAGTCCGAACAGCGGGAAGGGTGGCAGAAAGGGTTGGCAGACATGCAGTTCCTGACGACACTGGGCGAGACAATTGGGATGGGGATTGGAGTGGTTTTGGTGGCCAGCATAGGTTACGCCCAACTGTTCCTGATTTGCGGAGCGCTCTGCGGGGCATCAGCGATCGCCTTGGGAATACTTGCCCAAGAGCCAGGCCTAATGATTCAGAGGAGACTGGTGGCTCTCGAGCGCTCGACATCAGCCCTTGTCACCGTGTCAGGCGTTGTGGGGACCCTGAGGCTCTCGCCCCACAAACTCGATTACAGGAAAATGCTAGGAACGCTGAACCACTCTACGAAGTATCTGATGCTCGGAATATTCAGCTTCTCCCTCGCCGGGGCGGCGTTCTATTCCCCACTTCCGGCCTACTTTCTTCGTTTCTATTCTCCACAGGCAGTGTTCCTAGTATTCTTCGGGGGCTCGCTGGCTGGAGCCCTGTCCTACCTACTAGTGGGACGTCGCGCCGGGGATGCTGGAAAGAGCCTGGCCCTCTCTTCATCAGTGAGGATGGTGGTAATACCCCTCTTGCTCTTGGCGGCCTTGGGAGCGGCTCCTGGGCTCGCTGTGGCCGCGGTAGTACTCGCAGCGCTCGAGGGAGTTTGGTCGCTCTTTGACGTTTCGAGCATGTTCGCCTTTCTCGAGACTGCGCAGGTGGGACGGGCCGGGTTTTACGGAGCACTCGTAGGGTTGGGGAGCGCAGGGGGTGGATTCCTGGGTGGATTTGTCTCGATGCAATTCGATTTCGCCTCTCTGTTCATACTCTGCAGTGTAATCTGCGCGGGGGCCCTTGTCGCCTTTGTGTTGCAGTTTAGGAATGCGGACTCATTTGCGAGTTAACCGTGTTATCGACGTTCACGCCTAATCGGATATCCTCCCAACTCGAAAGCAAGCCGCTCGTCAGGGAATGATCAATTCCGAGAGCAACTGCTAGACTTTGTGCTCTTCCTCTTCAGCCCTATCGGCGTCCTTCTTGGTCTTGTGGATGGTTCCGTCTGGATGATTTGGAGGGGAATAGATCGTGTAGAGCTTCGATTCTCCCTTCGAGACGCTGATTATGTTGTGCCAAGTCCCGGCAGGGATGATTACCGCATCGCCGTTCTTCGCGACGCGAGTCTCCTTCCCGTTGTCAAGGACGAACCTGAGTCTTCCCTTCTCAATTCGGAAGAACTGATCAACGTTCGGGTGCACCTCGTTGCCAATCTCCTCTCTTGGCTTCAGGCACATGACGACCAGCTGCGCATGCTTTCCCGTGAACAGGACCTGTCTGAAGTACCTGTTCTTCAGCGTCTGTTCCTCAATTGATCCGGAATACCCTATCATCCCAGCGTACCTCCTTTTCAGAAGATTTAAGGGATGGCTGGGCGAAAATTCCACCTATGGAGTCCGCTGTTAAGCGGAACTTGGACCTCATGAAAACCTTGGACGACGCTTGGAATGCTGGACCTGGAAGTCCTCTTTGGGAGACTTTCAGGAAACGCCATACAGAGGACGTCGCCGTCTACTGGCCCGGTCAGCCCGAGCCTACAAGAGGACGACACAACCATGACCTGGAGGCTGTTGAATTCTTCAAGACCTTTCCTGACAACCACCTGATCAACAACCCGTACAAGATCTTCCTCGGCCAGGGAGACTACACCTGCACAGTGGCAGATTTCAGGGGTACCATGAAGGGCCCGATGAAGGCGGCTGGTGGCAAGGTGATCCCTCCTACGAACAAGAGCTTCCATGTGGAGTTCTGTACTATCGCCCACTGGAATGGCAAAGGAGAGATACTCGAGGAGCGGCTCTTCTACGACCTAGTAGGATTGATGAAACAAATCGGCTTGTCGTAGCCCTCTGTCCAGCGTCTGCACTCCTCTGAGGAAGAGACGGTAAGCGTCCGCGCGCGCTGACCTCAGCGGCGCGTCAGGCGATCTGATCGTGTTGAGGAGGAGACGGGTCGAGTGAGATTCGCGTTCTTAGCTCGCCCCAAGAACGCAACGGTTTGCCGCTATTGAAGTCTTCAATTGAAGAACCTAATCTTCACAGGTTCTTTCTCCTCATACTCCCTTAGCGAATAGTAGACCATGATTAGAGAGAGAACCAGAATGGTTCCTACCACCAGCGCTTCCCTCGGCATTCCTATCATGAATGACAGAATTGCGACGAAAGCGATTAGTGGAAGGTATGGATATCCTGGAACAGAGAATGTACCCCTCCTTCCAAGGCGCCTGAAGTGCACCAAGGCCAACGTTGCGATGAGGTATGAGAACAGCAGGCCAAAGTTGCTTATCGCGGCTATGACAAAGACATTGCCTGCGTAAAGCATCACTATTCCTATAACTGCCGAGATGAGGACTCTGTTTCGCGCCACATCTCTCTTCGCGTCGTAGGTTCTCACTATTCTTGGCAGCAGCCCATCCGCTCCAATCTGGTAGAGTATCCGCGACGCGCCTAGCAGCACGGCAAGAGACGCGGAGGCCGTTGCGACGAGTGCTCCGATGTCGACCACAGCAATCAGATATCCCGGCGCGTGAGACGCGGAGAGTGCGAATGAGAGAGGGTCAGCGTTGATGACGAAGCTGCCCGCCGGTAGAAGTGCCAGCAGTGAGAAGGCGACGAGGACGTATAACACCATGCTTATCGATACGGACAGGAGAATGGCCCTTGCGGCCGCGCGCGCCCCTCCCTTCACACGGGATGTAAAGGAGCTGATGGACTGGAATCCCGAGTAGGCGAAGAAGACTGCAACGCTTGCCCCGAAGATGCCACTGACGCTGGAGGCGGGGGCGGTCAAGGCCATGAAGTTCGTTGCGCTGCCATTCCTCACCGAGAAGAGGATGGCGAACACAACGACTGCAAGAAGAATCGCGAGCTTAACCACCACCAGACCAAGATCCATTCTCGCTGCCTTTCTTATCCCGCCAAGATTGACAACTGCGAGCACAGCGATCAGGCCGATGGCGACCAAGCTCTCGTCGCCCGGCGCTGAAAGGCCGAAGAGACTCACGAAATACGCCCCGAAGCCTAGCGCAATCACGGAAATCGAACCCGCTTCGCTAAAGTAGAGCAATATGCCGGTGATGAACCCAAGCTCGCTCCCGAAGGCTTCGTACGCGTAGGAATAGCTGGCTCCGCTAGCTTTTGGAAAGAGCGTGCCTAGCTCTCCGATTTCCAATGCAACCACAATCGCCACGAGGCCGACGAGGATGAAGGAGAAGAGAGCCCAGTCGCCAGCTAGCGCGATTGCGGTCCCGCTGAGAGTGAAGATGCCAGCGCCGATGATCGCTCCTAACCCTACCGCGGTGGCGGCAGCGAGTCCGACTCCCTCACCATTCGCTGAAGCCCTCTCGTCCAAGGCGGACGCCTGAATGTGTAGATCTCGGTCTTATTGGCTTTCACGCGGCGTTAGCGATGTGCGCGATCTTTGTCTGTCTGGAGCGCGCGTATGTTCAGAGGGACTGAAACGGTCGGGAAAGACATAAGACGCCCCAGTCCCATCATCTGCAGACAACCATGGTCGAGGTAAAGAAGAGGGACGGAAGGTGGGAGGAATACGTGGAATCCAAGGTCGAGGCCGCCACGAAGGCTACGGGAGCAACTGCGAAGGAAGCGGCACAAGTGGCAAAAGAGATCACTACAAAGCTCGCCAAGAAGACAGAAGTGACTGCCGAGGAACTTTCGGAAGCTGTCGTAAAGACCATCGAGAAAGTGAACAAGAACGCTGCGAAGGAGTTCGTAAGGTTCAGGGACAGCAAGCTGAAGGCCAAGAAGAAGAAATCCTAGTGCTGTGCGCGCATTAATAGCACTGCGACCCCAGGTTCTCCCGTTATCCCGTTGAGCAATGGCTTCGTAATTCATCAGCACCACGGGAACTTCCTCACGGGCATCTTTGCCCTCCTCCTTGTTTGCATTGTGGGTGTCCTCTTCTTGGCTCTGGGCGAGGTGGCATTCGAGCGGATCGGATTCAGTTCCTACCAGTTCGTCCTGATAATGGTAGGGACGCTCGTGGGGAGCGCCATCAACATTCCTGTGTTGGAGGTAAAGAGCGTCGAACCGCTCGTGGACGTACACGAAGTCAGAGTGTTCTGGATGCGGTACAGGATTCCGCATGTCAAGTACAGGCAGGTCTCGACCGTGGTGGCGGTGAACGTCGGGGGAGCAATAGTACCTGTCCTCGTCTCTGCCTACATCCTCTGGTCACGCCCTGGAACACTCCCCTATGCTCTGGTCGGCATGACCGCCACTGCCCTGCTGGTTCACCTCATGGCGAAGAAGGTCCGCGGGGTCGGGATAGTGACCCCAGCTCTCTTACCTCCATTCGCCGCCGCGCTGATATCGTACGTTCTGATGCCTGGATCTCCGGCGTTATTGGCTTACGTCTCCGGGTCAGTAGGCGCCCTCGTAGGGGCCGATCTGACGAATCTCCTGGGCATAACCAAGCTTGGCGCCCCGATGGTGAGCATAGGCGGAGCGGGGACCTTCGACGGCGTCTTCTTGACCGGGCTGATGGCCGTCCTTCTGGTACCATTGCTCTAGATCTCGCGCCATTACTCAAAGCGTGGCTGTTCGGCAAAGCGAGACGGTAAGCTCTAGAATAGTTCTGCGTCGACCGACAGCACGCCTGCCCCCAGGACCACGAAGACTAGGACGAGAACCAGGTACAGCGCGTCTGATTCGTAGGTCGGCTTGTTCGCTTCCATCGAAGCGCACACGTTCTGCATGCCCCCCACCTGAAGGAGGTCCTCGACCTGCCCGAAGCCCTTCGATTTGTGGGGAATCAGGCCGCGAAGACTTAAACCATCAAGTTCCTCCAAGTTGTGCCCGAGTGTAACGGTTGGTCGAGACGAAGATAGACCTAACCAAGCTCTATTCTGAGCTGCGAGCCTACGGATACATCCGAGCCACCTACCGCTACCCGAATGGGACCATCGAAGATTCTTACTCTGTCACTCCCGCCGGCATCGATCACGAGAAGTTCCTGTTGCGCAAACACTCGCAAGTATCCGCGAGATTGCTCAGGGAGATGGCCAAGGATCCCAAAAGCAATTCTGTCCACATGGCAGCTCTCGGCGCGCTTACGCTCCACGATTTCAAGTGTGCAAAATGCACACCAGAGGAGAAAGCAGGGTCGAAGTGAGTCCTTCTCTTCGTTTAGAAGACGTAGCTACTGGCAACAGCCGGATTGTAACAGTAAGTTGAGGTAGATTGAGCGCGCGCGTCCGTCCACGTGCCAATCCAGAAAAGAGGAGCCCATGGTCTCCGTAGGCTCACGGGGTCATGGGCACTTGCGTAAGGGTAGTCTTCTTCCTCCCCCTCTGAGTAGCAACTACACCGTTATTTAATAGATTACATCCAATACCAAAAGTATACTTGCGAAAACCGACGAACAAGATCTAAGTAGGTCCGCATGAGCGTCAGTCACGCCAGGGTCTCTGCGCTGTTATGGCTTTTTCCTACGTTGAAGAGCGCCTACGATACACCGTCGCGACATGTAGCATGCTCCAAGCGTGCGCCGCCAGTGTGCGGGAAGCGCTTATTACAAGCGGGCAGGTGTTCCGCTTCGTGCCGATATGTCATAAATGCGGAAAGCTGATCAGTGACAAGAAATACGCCCGACACCTTAAGCGGTGCGGGACGACCCACAAGCACTCCCCGCGACCGAACACACCTGTCGAAATCTAGAACCTGTGTTCCGTGTTTGCTCGCGCGCGTTGGTGTTCCTACGGTCACACGCTAATTTGGCTTCCAGGGAATTTCCTTTCGCATCAGGACCAGACTCGTTCCGAGCGGGGCGACCACTCTGAATCCTTCCTTCTCGAACATGCTGGGGGTCCCGAACCAGAGCCATTCGGGGACGGCGGCCATCTTCTTTGATACCACCGGATAGGCCTCGACGACCCCTCCGCCCCGCTCCTTGATCGAGCTCAAGGCTGCCTTCAGCCCTGCTTTCGCGGCCCCTTTCTTCCTGTACCTCCTGTCGACAAAGAAACAGGTTATCCTCCAGATCCTTTCGGGGCCGATTGGAGGGCCCACCTTGCTGTAGTTGCGTCCCGCATCGATCCTGGGAAGCTCGTCCTGGGTCCCGTACTGGCACCATCCGACCGGAACTCGACCTTCGTACACCAGAATCGCATGAGAACGGCCTTCCTGAACAAGCCTCTTCTTGTCTCGCTTGTTCATCCGTACCAGAATCTCTCTCCTATCTCGCTTGTCCATCTTTGCCCAGGCAGCTTTCTCGAATGTCCTTCCGATAGGCTTGGCCCGCTGATAGTACATGCACCAGCACTCTCCCTGTTTTGCCGCGAGCCTCTCGAAATCGGGATAAGTCTGCGGACTCAACTCCCTCGTCGAGAAGACCATCGTTCCCGCCCTGTTCTGAATTCCCCTCAGAAAAGCTTGGCGCATTCGGCCCCAGTGACTGCAGAGAGATCGATGGCATGACCCCCACCGTCCATCCGTATGGTGTCTCTCGGTTCCGTCCTTTGGACCTTTACAAATCGAGTTCTACCCGGCAGCGGCGCGCGCGAGACTACGAAGGTCCCTTAGTCGCGCGCTAAATGAGACCCCAAATCCCAACCACTATTGCTATGATTCCGATGATAGTCTGGAACCTGCCCAACCACCTGGCGACCCTTGCGATGTCCTTCCCTATGGCGGGGATGCTTGTCACGATCCCCGCAGCCAATACCAATCCAGCTATGATATTCGCTATTTCTAAGAGCAAGCTACCACATATGCCCGCGTGGTGAATTTGACATTTAGGGCTTGGCACCTGCTGCGAGAACAAACCTAAAGAGGAATGCCGAACCGACCGATTTTGAATGAACACGGATTATGTAATCTACATCACGACTAAACGTGGCAAAAGATGGAAGTATCTTCGAGAGGGCGACGCATGGACACAGACCGCCCCGACGGGTATCATCAGACGACTCAGTGCAGAGCAGCTCCTGTCCCATCTCTTGCCGCCACTCGCGGGCGACCAGCCCGACCTCAGCGTTAGGGTTGAGCCTCGCTAGCGAGCGGGATCCGTCCGCGCGTGCGAGAGACTACTTCGAGGATTCCTTCGCGTAGTCAGCCATGCCTTGGAAGTCTATCAGGGTCACTGGCTCTGCTCCGACGACCCATGCGTCATGGCCGGGCGACACCCATGAGACCTCCCCAGGCCCCACGTCCATCTCTGTCCCGTCGTCCATCTTGACGTGCAGTACTCCTGTCGCATGGTACTGGAAGTGAGGGGCTTCACAGCTCTTCGTCTTTGCGATGGGCTTCACATGCTTGGACCACTTCCACCCTGGCTCGAGGACCGCTCTGCCGATGGTGGCCCCACCCAGGCTGACCAGTTGCACCTTCCCGCTCTCGAAGTTCCTCAGCTCGTCCGGCTTGCCGAACTTCTTCACGCTGATCTTCTGCGTCTTATTCCCTAACATGTTAGGGGCATCCCAAACAGGTGATACTTAAGCCTCGCGGTGCCGGAAGAAACTCTGTCGTGAACCTGTCGCGGGGGGATTTCGACTTTATGGCGCAATGCCCAATCAGAACACCCTCATAGCCATCTTCAGCGCCAGACTAAGCTTCGGCTTCGCCTCATCATGGTTTGCGACGAACCAATCATATGATCTCTTGAGACCCTCGACGTTACCCAGGGTAGGCGCCCAGCCAAGGACCTTCTCTGCCTTCTCGGTCGATAGGACGAAGGTCTTGTCGCCCAGGCTGTAGATCTCCTTCCCAACCGCAGCCGCGCCGACCATTCTTGTCAGGATCAGGAACGGCCTGACAAGGGTTGCAGGGAATGGCTTGAACTCAGACTTTGAATCGGCGTATCTGATCAGCTCTTCAAGCTCTGCACGGACGGTTGGTGGGTCGCGTGACCCGATGTTGAAGACCTCGCCCCTCGACCTCTCTGAGCTCGCCGCGAGTAGGCAGGCATTGACCACATCATCTACATAGACCATCTGGATCCTATTGCTGCCGTCCCCCAGGAATGGGATGTTTCTGCCCAGGTAGATGAACTCCAGGAGGGCCCTGAGGATACCAACAAAGCCGTCGCCCAGGATCGTCATTGGCCGGACGATTGTTACATCGAGGCCTCTGTCCATGTACGTCCTGCAGATCTCCTCGGCACGAAGCTTTGCCTTCCCGTATTCGTCAAGCGGGTTCCTGGGCGAGCCCTCCGTAATCAGTTCCGAAGTCGGCACCCCATACACGGCTGAGCTCGAAATGTAGATGACCTTCCCGACCTGGTTCTCCAGCGCGGCCCTCATCACGTTCTCGGTCCCGTTCACGATGATATCCCACATCTGTCCCTTCTTCCCCTTCGACCAACCATGCGGAGGGAGTTCCCCGGCCAGGTGGAATATGGCGCCTGCACCTTCTGACAATCTCAGGACGGAGGTGTAATCGCAAACGTCACCGTGCACAGACCCAGGAGTACCTGAGACGTCCACCACGGTAGTCTTGGCGCCAGTCTGACGAAGAGCCGCATCGAGGTGCCTCCCGACGAATCCACCTCCGCCGAACAGGACGACCGGAGCATCCGGATCTCGCAATCTGCCGAGAAGCAGAGGCAGCGCATCACTTAAGGTTCACGAATCGGGGCTTTGATTTCCAGTTCCGGTTACTTGACGAAGGTCAATTGTGCCGTGGATCGGCATTAAGGACCAGGGTTGCAGTTTCTTTCGAATCCGCATTGACGAGGCGCCCTGGCCGGGACTTGTCAGTTCAGGTAGGCGCCCGAATCAGACGTCCACATCCGTGCAGCTTCCAGACTCAGCTAACAGTCAGTTAGGTGAAATGAATCGCCTAGGCGACATTCTCAGGAGTTCACCCTCACTGCCAAGCAAGAGTTATCTCGTTGACAAGTCAGATGGCTGCGCGAGTGATCTACTGACCTGAGTTCGGGAAGTTCCACCGAAATCGGGATGAAGGCAATGTTTCTGGAATATCGGACGCTGAGGCATGAAATCTCGGAGTCAATAAGACTCCAGAACCACACTCTGACAAACGGTGGCATCTTACTTGGAGTCGTATTTGGCTTGGCATTTTCTCAGCAAGGCTCACTCCCTTTCAGCCTGCTACTCCTGAGTATTACTCCCATCTCCATTACAGTCTGTTTCATGTGGTTGATCGAACAGACGAGGATGATGCGCGCTGGGGGTTATCTCGAGCAATTAGAGAAGCGGATTGATGAGAAACTGGGCGGATCATATCTGACTTGGGAGCAATGGCTGAGGGCAAATGGGTTTTCCAGGGCAAGCGCCCACAGGATCCATCACTATGCCCAGTCTTCGTGTTGTTGATGTTCACGTTGCTAAGTCTTTCGTCGACCTACGGGCTGTACTATTACCAGCCCGTCCCAGGGTCGACTTGGCTTGTCATTTTCTACACTCTGTTTGTAGCATTCTTCTGGGGCCTCATTCTCGTTTCGCTCGTGATTGAACATCGGTCTCAGTTAGGTCAGGAAAAGCCAAGGCCAGATTCCGGAGACAAATGGTGGTCTGAACAAGACAAGGTATTCACAAAGAAAGTGGCAACAGCGTGAACCTTTGACTACCGATGCAGACCAGAGTGAGGCTCCAAGCATCTAACAGCCGCACTATCAAGTGTATCCGGCGTTGAAGGTCCGAGGCGTGCCGACATCTTCTGACACCCCTCACCATCACGGTCGTCTCAAACATCCTCGCCTGTTATTGGCAAACTGAGCACCTGAACTGGCATGAACCCTCCCAACTTTGAGAAAGCACCCTGGCTCACGGTCAAATGTGCTCTCGCTGCGAGTATATGCAGACGGTCAACGGGAGCGCGCGCTCCTTCAGCAAGAAAGACAATAAATAACCGCCTCATCCAAATGAGAGGCGGGAAAGATCAGAGAATGGACCTATTCTGGACCGTAGCAATAATTCTCGTGGTTCTCTGGCTGTTCGGGTTCATCGGCGGGATTGGCGGGGAGCTGATCCATCTGTTACTGATTATCGCAGTCATCGTGGTAGCCTACAGACTCCTCACTGGAAGAAATGTAGTTACAGGCAAATGACGCAGGAAGCCTCACAGGCACCGACTAGCGGCGTCGACGCCGTCATGAAAGAGAGCGGCGCTCAGATCTATTGGGTCAGGCGTGTCATCGCCTTTGTGATTGATTGGTTGATCGTCTACTTTGCGGTGGGGCTTCTGGTGATCGTGGCCGCAGCGTCCTTCCTTGTTCTTTCGGGTCCCGGGGTCTTCGTTGCAGTCCTGGTGGGTGTCTTCAGCTTCCTTGCCGGAGCAATCCTGGTCCTCTATTTCGTTGCCTTCGAGATCCTGGCCGGCGCTTCGATTGGGAAGCGGATCATGGGTCTGAAAGTGGTCGTATCAGGAGGTAGGACCCCCAACGTGATGGAGGCTTTGATTAGAAACGTCAGCAAGATCTATTGGTTGCTCCTCATCTTGGACATCATAGTGGGCCTGGCCGTTTCGAAGGGTTACACCCAGAAGTACGCAGACAAGCTGATGGGCACTTCAGTTGTAGACGCCTAGATTCATCGCTCAGATGCGCGACTGGCAACGTCTAAGTAGGGTATGGGGTGCGCTCCCTTCGGAGATCACTCGCTTGTCAAACCCTAACAAGGATGAACACAAAACCCGTGTAAAGACAATCAGAATCTCAGAAGCCTTGCTAAGCTCCCTTCGGAAGGATGCCGCTGATGAAGGCACAACCGTCAACTCACTAATCAACACAGTCCTCAACGAGTACTACGGATGGGGGAAGATGGCGAGAGAGTTTGGACTCGTCGCAATCAACAGACCGATCATCACTAGGCTGGTTGAAGAGGCGAATGATGAGACGCTGGTCCGATTAGGACAACAGGAAATCCTCTCCACGTGGAAGGAAATGGCGGAATACTGGCTTCATGACTCCACTCCTGACAAGATGCTAGAAGTGCTGAGGCTAAGGGCTAAGCTAGACCGCCAGACAGAGTCTATGACAACGCAAGATGGCGACACGTACACAATTGTCTTCCGCAATGACTATGGTCCCAGGTTTAGCATTGCCGCGGAGAGTGCTCTCCGGGAATTCGTGAAGCAGTCGTTTCACGTCGAACCGCAGATCAGTCGGGGGAACACGGTCGTCACCGCCCATTTCAAGGTCAATCCGCGAAAATCGTCCACTTGACAGGAGACCGCAACGGGCGGGAGAGACCGATGAGACATAAGACCGGGCCTGGATTAGGCGCGTCTGGTTCGATTGTCTTACTTAGGAAAGAGACTTCTGCTCCTGCCTATTCAGAGCCGGGGAACAGTGACGCGTCTGACAAGAACGTAGGATGTCACGATGACTGCCGTTGCCAGAAGTGTGAAGCCGAGCTGGACCGGGAACTCGGGGATTCCCGTGCCGCTTCCCGAACCGGAAGTTAGCGTGCTCGATGACGACGAAGAGACCGAGGAGGAGCTGGATGTCGCAGTAGTTGTGGAGGTCCGAGACACTATGTGCACGGTACCTGTCATGGTGGGGTGGATCGAACAGTGATAGGCATATGTCCCGGCCTGATCAAAGGTGTAGGTGTAGGTTTCACCCGAGGCTAAGGTTCTGCTTGGGAAAAGCGAATTGTCCGATGTGACCGTGTGGGTTGTCCCATCGTTGTTGGTCCATGTCACAGTGTTGTTCACGCCTATTACTACTGTGATCGTGCCTGGATGGAAAGCGAAGCCAGCTATCGAGACTGCCACGCTTCCCGTGGCATGGCTAGGCGCAACGGACGACGCCAGCGCCAAAGCCTTCTCGAAGTATCTCCTAGGCGATGCGGCCTTCGTAGCCCTGCTTGGGATCCAGGTCGTCCTCATTGCCGTCGGGATTGTGGCCTTCTTGATGTCGCGCAAGACTTTAGCCGCGGCAAGGTAGACCTTGGCAGAAGATCAGACAGTCCGCGTGCGCTCTCGCGCGCTGTCCGTTTCGCTTAAGAAACGTTGTTGGTTGGTGAAGGCCGCTGCGAAATGTCCAGTTTCGGCAAGAATGAAATCTCGTGGAGCCCCAGGTACAAAGGCTTCATCGCGCAATCCCTCTATCTGACCATGCGTGATGGCGTGAAGCTCGCGGTCGACCTTCTGCTGCCCAAGGGACTCCCCAGTGACGCGAAGGTTCCTACCGTAGTCTTCCAGACGCGGTATTGGCGTGCCAACAACATCCGCCCTCCATTCAAGTGGTTCGAGAGACCAGGAACTCCCACTCGGGAAGCCATCGAGGTATTCGCTGGCGCAGGGTATGCAATGGTCTTCGTGGATGTCCGCGGAACTGGCGCTTCTTCTGGTGTCTGGCCTTGGCCATGGGCCAGGGAAGAGGTCATGGACGGCAAGGAGGTGGTCGATTGGATCTGCTCTCAGCCGTGGTCGAATGGCAAAGTGGGGGCAATGGGCACTTCCTACGTCGGCACGACGGCAGAGCTCCTCTCGGCAAACAACCATCCCGCGGTGAAAGCCGTCATTCCTCGCTTCGGCATGCTCGACGCCTACGCTGACTTTGCGCCTGGTGGAATCAGAGCAGATTGGTTCCTCAAAGGTTGGGCCTTCATGAACGCGGTGTTGGACCGGAATAAGTCCAAAGGCCGGGCAGAATTCTTCACCAAGCTGATGAAAGAAGACGATGCCATTCTCGAGAAGGTGGACCATCCCCGAGGGTTCCACACCTTCAACGACCCGAGTTCTCTGAGAGTGGGCCGCTTGGCGCTAGATGGTGTGAAGCCTGTCGACTCCGACAGGGATCGCCGCTTGCTGAGGCTGTCTGTTGAGGAGCATCGGAGCAATGGCGACGTCTACGAAATGAGCAAGCCAGTGACCTACAGCGATGACAGAATGGCAGTAGGGGAACGCGAGGTGAACGTCGACGGCATTGGCCCTCGAGCCTTCAAGGAGGACATCGAGCGCTCAGGCGTCGCCATCTATGCCTGGAGCGGCTGGTTTGACGCCTCGAACGCCCAGAACGTCATCGCGCGCTTCCTTACTCTCAAGAATCCCCTCCAAGCCGTCATCGGTCCATGGGGCCATGGTGCTCTATTCCATGCGAGTCCGTACAAGCCGATTGGCACGCCCGTGGACCCGAGCGTCAAGGCTCAGTTCATAGAATGCTTCCAATTCCTTGACAGCTATCTAAGAGACTCAGGAAACGGGAATCCTGAGAGGAAGCTGGTCTACTACACAATGGGAGAGGAGAAGTGGAAGTCGACGACTGCCTGGCCCCCAGCCAACGTGGTTCCGGAACGCTGGTTCCTGTCTGCAGATCACAAGCTGTCCAAGGATCGGCCAAGCGAAGAAGACGCGGCCGATGCGTACACAATCGACTTTGAAGCTACGACAGGTCCGACTAACCGCTGGCATACTCTGCTCGGAGGATTTGCTGTCATCTATCCCGATCGGTCCAAGGAGGATGCTCGTCTACTCACCTACACGAGTGCGCCGTTGGCTGAGGATTGCGAAATTACGGGTCATCCTATCGTGACGCTGTACATCACTTCAAACGCCACTGACGGCGCCTTCTACGCGTACCTTGAAGGTGTCGAGAAAACTGGGAAGGTGACATACATAACGGAAGGCCAGCTGCGAGCCATTCACCGGAGAGTCTCTACAGAAACTCCGCCTTTCAGGCTACCAGTACCGTATCACACATTCAAGAGAAAGGACGGAATGCCTTTGGTCCCTGGTGAAGTCGCAGAGCTGACCTTTGGCATGCATCCAACGTCTATTCTGATCAAGAAAGGCCACAGCATTCGCTTGGCCATCGCCGGTCACGACAAGGACACCTTTGCTAGGATTCCGCCTGATGCAGCGCCGAAGATCACCGTGAGTAGAAGCCACTTGTTCGCGTCCTCAGTTGACCTGCCAGTTGTGCAGCACTGACGAGTGACCAGACGGCAATCTGGCTCGAGGAGCTGCACCCTTCTGAGACGTTCGCTTAATTACGGGTACTGTCTGTTAGAGACTATGCTCACCTTCACTCCCTTCAAGACCACGAGAAGAAGCTCTGCGTTTGATTTGCCGGACCTTATCGATGAACTCGTGGGGAATCAGATTGGCGAAGGAGATGTGCTGGTCATTTCAAGCAAGTTCATTGCGATATCCGAAGGAAGGATAGTAGCTTTGGACTCGGTGAAACCCGGCAGTCGGGCAATTGAGCTATCCGGAAAATTCGACGTCCCGGCAGAGCTCTGTGAACTCATACTCCAGGAATCAGACATGATAATTGGCGGCGTCCCCGGATTCATACTCACCTTATGGAATGGCCTGCTCACACCCAATGCTGGAATAGACAAGTCGAATATCGAACACGGAAGAGTGGTCCTCTATCCTAAAGACCCACGCGAGTCCGCCACCAGAATCGCCGACGAGCTGAGGAAGCGCAGAGGCGTTCGAGTGGGAGTAGTCGTTTCCGACAGCAGACTGACACCCACGAGGATGGGCACGGTCGGCGTGGCTCTCGCCGCAGTCGGCGTCCAGGCCATTTGCGACATGCGAGGCCATCCTGACCTCTTCGGCAGTCCTCTGAAAGTCACCAGACAGGCGATTGCTGACGACCTCTGCTCGGGAGCCCAGCTGGTGATGGGGGAGGCGGACGAAGCGACGCCGGTAGTGCTTGTCCGAGGTGTGCAGACGGCGGCCGCCGAGGGAGCTAGCTTCGCGCCGAAGGACTTCGCAATTCCGATCGAGCAGTGCGTCTTCATGGGGAGCTTAGGGTACCCTAAGGGAGACGAAAGCGATTGACGGCTAGCATACGGGGACCCGGTAGCGCGCACCGGCAGTCCGGGGACAAGCACGGCGAACTCGTAACGCCAAAACAGTCCAGCCGATCTTGACGGGGTAGGAAGGCAGGCGCCGCCGAGGCTATTAAGCCTCAAACATGAGAACCGCGCAGATGCTGCCAGTACGACGAAGGACGTACGCGGTGGCCTCGGCTTCAATCTTCGCCGTGGTCTACGCCATCCTAGGACTCTTCCCAATGTCACCCATCATAGGAGTCAGCGGTTTGCTGACCTTCAGAGAAGTCGTCAGTCCACTCGCCGGGATGCTCTTCGGCCCTGTCGTGGGTGGGTTCTCGATGATCCTAGGGAACTTCGTGGACTTCGCGATGGGAAAGCCCATTGTCTTCGATTTCATGGATTTCATACCTGATCTGGTCTCCGCGGTGGTCGCGGGTCTGGCTTTCACTGGCCACAGGAAGGCGGCCATCGGGCTTCCCATGCTCCTGCTCGTCTGGTTCACGCTCGACCCTCTCTCACCCGTGCTGGTGAGTGTGGGAGGTGTCTCCATACCGTTCCTCTGGATGCACCTGATTTCGATGGGAGTTCTCTCAGGAGCACTCTTGTATGAGAGCAGAGGGAAACTGACGAGGCTCACGCCGGTCTTTGTCGGCGCGGTGACCTTCGCATCCACCATGAGCGGACATGTGGCAGGAAGCATCATGTACGAGAACGTCATCTTCAGGCTGGACGGGGTTATACCCAAAGACGGCTATCAGGCGCTTTGGACTCTCGTTTTCTATGCCTACCCCCTCGAGAGGGTCTTGTACACGCTGCTCGGCACGATAACAGCTTACTCAGTGCTCCAAGCTCTCTCTTGGAGGCAAGGGCGCGCGCCAACCCAGAAGGAAGCTTGACAAACGTGTGGAATAGTGGCGACGAGCTGTAGGGGCGAGGAGAGTAGAGGATCCGAGGCTCTTAATCATGCATTATTGCTCTCGTCTTCAACAATCCCTATATCTTCCCTCCATATGATATTCCAGATTCCGGCTTCAGATTGGAACCAATCATTATCGTGTACACGAAGGAAGAAGCAAAGAGGCCATACAGCAGGTTCGACAACTTCATCGACGCTTCGTTCTGGATAGGGATGGAGTACGGCGAGCCCGAGGGAGGTGGCAACGTGAAGCTGGTCAGGATTGAGATGTATTCGGCAGACGACCCCGGAGGCCTGGATTACCTGAAGATATTCGTCAACCTCCTGCTCGACCGCGCGATCGACCATGAAACGAGGTTCTTCCTGGAGTCTCTTCCTTTGGGTGGTTCCACGGATTCGGGAGGACCTCCCCCATCAGGCGACGAGGCGCCGCCTTCAAAATCAGAGGAACCCCACCTGAAAGGATACGAGGCGGAGATGGAGGAGCTGAGAGAGAAGCGTGAGAAGGGGAGTCTGAGCGAGAAGGAGTACAAAGCGCAGCGGGAGAGATTGCTCAAGAGGTGGAAGAAGGAAGTGGACGAGCGTCTGAGCAAGTAGCGATTCTGCTCTAACCTTTAGGGCACGTCATCTTGTCATCGTCGACCTGCCAAGGAGAGTTACTCGGTGACAGTTACAATGTGCACATAATTCAAGACGCATTGCGAGACGGTCAGCCTTGATTGAGGCCCAATGTTCTGGTAGATGGTAGCGCGCACAGTTCAGGTAGGCGCCCCAACAGTACTAAGTATCCGAGAGCCCGCCATCTCAAACACCTAACTGGCCTGGGTCTCTCTGGCGATGAAGTCCTTCCAATAGGCTTCGTCCTTCATCTTATCCGTACTCTCCCCCGTCTTCTTGCGAGCGTAGTCCAAGTCTCTCTCTGCGAGATACTCCAGGTTGTCGTAGAGTTCCTTCCTCGTTCGCCGCATCTCCAGGATGTACTTCCTGACGGTGAACCAGTAGGCAGGAGGGCTGTGGTAGAAGCTTTCGAACAGGATCTCTTCGTGAATTGCCTTCATGCGCAAGAGGAGGCCCGCTTCCTCGAAGAAGTCCAATACGTAGTAGGCTTCATCAACGAACTTACCCTCAAGAAAGCCCGTCGCTGCCTTTCGCCTCAGGTCCTTCATTCTGTCGCTGTCGAACTTTCCGTCGAGCCTCAACAGCACGTCGAGGCTCCTGGTTATCCGCGCGTGCCTGTTCTGCAGCCAGACTGCAACCATCGCACCGACCGCCGTTACCATCGCCGCCCAAGCTGAAACCATCGCCCAGTCGACGTCGAGGACCAATTCAGGAACACCCGGTGCAAGATTCCGAGTTAAGCTTTGGTCTGGGAGCGAGGTCGCGCGCGCTCTAGCGAAATCCCAGCATCGGGTTCATCGTATGCATCTTAATATGCCTCGGCCTGCTCGTGATTCACGCGTTATTCGATGAGCCAGAGAGTCATCGAGATGGATAACCTGACGAAGATTTTTGGCGAGAGGCTCATCGCGGTGAACAACGTGAATTTTGTGGTCGAGGAGGGCGCCATTTTCGGCTTCCTGGGCCCGAATGGTGCGGGCAAGACCACCGCCATAAGACTGCTGCTGGGGCTGATACGGCCGACGGCGGGGGAGGTCAGGGTCTTCGGGGAGAAGATGACCCCCGGCTCATCCAACCTGCGCAGGAGGATGGGTTACCTTCCTACGAACCCTCGGTTTCCTCCAAAGATGACCCCAATCACGTACCTGGACTTCGTGGGGAAGCTCTTCCGTCTCGGGAGAGAGGAGAGAATGAAGCGGCTCTCCGCCCTGATACGCTCAGTCGGACTGCTGGGCGACTCGTCTAGAGAGATTGCTGGGTTCTCTACCGGTATGGTCACCCGCCTCGGACTGGCAGCGGCTCTGATGAACGACCCAGAACTGCTGATCCTCGACGAGCCTACGTCGGGGCTGGACCCTGCCGGAAGGAAGTCGACCCTGGAGCTGATCACGGAGCTCGGCAAGGAGAAGACAATCTTCGTGTCGTCCCACATCCTGAGCGACATCGACAGGATATGCACGGACGTTGGCGTGATAAGCGAAGGGAAGGGCATCTTCTCAGGCTCGATAAAGGACATGAAGAAGAGCACCCGCAGCCACGTCGTCCGTCTGGAGCTGGAGGGGGACCTGGGGAAGTTCTGCGAAGCGCTGAAAGCTGTGAAGTGGGTCGTGGGCTTCGAAACCCGGGGCGACTTCGGGGTGGACATCGCCTTCGACCCCGTGATGCCCATGGCAGACGCGGTCAGAGAGGTTACGAACCTCGTTTCGCGCCACGGATTGGACCTGATTTCCATAAGCTCTTCGACGTCGAGTATTGAGGACGCATTCATGGGGCTACTTCGAGATGAAGAATCGCGTGGGTTCCTCAGGGCAGCCTAACCGCGGGAAGGCACCCGCGCCCTTCTGGGCGATAGTGCACGCAGACCTGAGAGGCCTCTTCAGGAGCAGGATAACCTACGGATGGCTGCTGGCCGCGGTCTTCATCCAAGTAGTGAGGACGCTCGGTTCGCAGTCGACCGGGACGACTTCAAGCGTAGTCTCCTCCGGGCTCTCGGACTTCGTCTACATCTGGAGTTTGGTAGTCATAGGACTGGCCGCGAGCTCGGTCTCGTCTGAGGCGGGAGAGCTCGCCGATTCCATCATGAGCAAGTCTGTCACGCGCCTCGACTACGTCCTAGCCAAGTTCGCCTCACGGATCGCTTACACGCTCATCGGCTTTTCTTTCGTCACGGCGGTGCTGGTGGGGCTTGCGCTGAGGTTGGAGGTTAGTGACTACGATGCCCTTGGGCTGGCATCCGCGATACTCCTCATCACTCTGACGCTGGTCATGCTGACTACGCTGGGAGTTGGACTCAGCATCGCGATGCCGAACACCGTCATGGCGATTGTCGCCCTCTTGGTCCTGTGGTACTCGATGACGATCTTCTTCCCCGTCATCGGCCTTGGCTTTCTGTCCCCAGGGAGCCTGCTGAGCGATCTGCCGGACATCGTCAAGGGAGCGTGGAGTTGGGGGGAATGGGAGACCGTCGCAGGGCTCGTCACAATTTCAGGAGTCTCTACGGCGTTGTCCTCAGTGTACTTCCACATGAAGGACATCTGAAGCATCGGCTATTGGCACCTGTTGTGAGGATCGTGGGTGTCGTGAGTGAATCATGGTTTGCCTGAGTACAAGAGCGCGTTTGACATGCTGTTCACATTAGAAGTCGAGTTTCGACCCAAGTCTCATGGACTTGTGCAGTCCAATCCTCTGTCCGCCGCGGACGCCCCAATGTGCAGCCCGTAGAGGCTTCGTTGGCCTGTAGCCCGGCTAGGCTACGAAGCCCCTGGTTCGATTGTTGCAGTCTACTCGCGAACAATCCATCTGGCACAAGTGCTTTGTCTGTCGTCAGACACTGCCTTCAATGGCACCTACGCAACGATCATCGGATGCTTTGTGAGCTGCTCTGACCCACCCGGCGTCACCAAGAAGGTGTCTTCGATCTTGAACGAACCCACGCCCGGGATAGCAAGAGGGGCGTGCATGGCGGCGATGACCATGCTTTCACGAAGCGCCATACGCCGGTGGGGGATTAGGATTGTCGTGATTGGGTCCTCCTCTACAAGCAGCCCGACCCCGTGAGCGAATCCCTTCACGTAATTGGCCGAGTAGCCTTGAGCTGTCAGGGAAGCCCCAATTTCCTGCTCCACAGATCCCAGGACGGTCCCAGGCTTCAGCTTCGGGGTGGTTGATTCGTAGACGGATCGTAGGAAGTCGAATGCCCGATGCTTCTCCTTGGACGCAGCGGGAGGGACGTAGGTCCTAGTCTCGTTGCAGTAGTAGTCCTCAGAGTCGCCCCCGATGGTAACCATCACGACATCCTCTCCTGTGACGCGGACGCTCGCCCGTGGCTCTGCATGGATTCTGGGAACAGGACCCGCGTTGACGTATACGTGAGGGCGCTCCGACCCTGATTTCATCATGGCGTACACTGCCTCAGCAGCGATCTCCAGTTCGCTCGCACCAGGTGCGATGCTCTCGATGGCCGCTTTCATTCCCGTGTCAGTGGTCTGGGCGGCCCTTCGAGTCCGTTCTATTTCTGACGCGTCCTTGAACATCCGGAGCTCCATGATCAGAGAGTGGACGTCCACGATGTCGACCTTGGGGTTCAGGTTCGTGAAAATGTGCATGAAGAGCTCGAACGCGTCTCTCTCGACACTCATGTCCATGCCAACCTTACAGTACCCACCTTCTCGAATCGCGCGAGTGATGCCGGGCATCAGCTCATCGATGCCCCGGTAGGGAGTTACGTTCTTGATGCAGGAACGTTCTCGGAACGCTTCTACTTCGTTCGTCGGAATGAACGCAATCGGATCTCCTTCGGCTGGGATGATGAGGCCAGGCCGCAACCACATGACATCAGCGAAGTAGGTGAAGGAGGAGGCCGTCTTGATCATTGCGGCATCGACTCCGTTTGCCTTCAATCGCTTTTGAAACTCAGCTATTCTCTTCTCAGTCATGGTGTGTTCTCTCTTCGGGGGAGATTGGACGGGATTTAAGATTCTTGTAGCATGCGGGAGGCTAGTAGGGAGAGCTGGTCCCGACAGAACCGCGGCTTCTAATCAAAATTAAAGCCTTGAGGTGGACATAGGTGCCGCAGGATGCGATACCTAATCAGGATGGCCCAGCGCAAGGACCCAGGGGACGGATTCCTTTCTTCGATCAAGGCCATGGCGAACTCGGTCGGTGTCGATGCGCGCAACCCGAAGTGGACCTCGTACGGGGCGTTGGAGCTTGACATCTTCGCACCCGCGAAGGCAAGCATGGACACCTTCCTTGCCGCGACCGAAACTCTTGGGCGCTTGGAGTTTTGGAGGGATTTGAACGTCGCGCCCCAGTACAAGACCGAAGAGGAGCTCTTCCTCGAGGCCCGTCGTTATTTCAATTCAGAGAGGTACTGGGAGTGCCACGAAGTCCTGGAAGGCGCCTGGAGGCTCTTGAGCGGAGACGAGAAGCGGTATCTACAGGGAATCATTTTGGTTTGCGCAGCATTCGTCCACCACCAGAAGGGCGAAGACGAGGTCGGCCTAAGTGTACTAAGACGAGCAGTCAAGCAACTCGACTTTGGGGCACCACGTTACAACGGAATAGCAGTCAACTCCCTCAGACGGCGTGCGGAGCATATAATCTCCTCTGGTCGGTTCGAAACCTTCAGAATCTAGCCAAAGACCTGGGGATTTCAACTGGATGGCGTAATGCCTCTCCATGGCACTCTTCGGGTTCGCGCGCGCAGTTGACAGGTGTAGCGCCTGCTCTCCGGGATCCCACGGCGTTTGTTCTCGGAGTATGACATTTTGATTGAATTTCGTAGGCTAGTCTTCTCAAAAACCCTCTTCAAGAAACCGGTAGGGGCCTAGAAGCGACAATGGAATCGAGCGAATTACAAGAGTCTAAAGGTAGTTTCAGCCGCCAAATGAGGCAGAGGATGCTCGAGAGCTTCGTCGCGGGCTACTACAACGGCTCAATCAAGCCGAACCTGGCTGAGAAGGATCCGACAACTGGACGCGACGTGGAGTTCCTGATGGACGGACGCCAGCTTGAGAAGACCAACAGGTCGGAGGTTTGGTCCTCGTCGGGGGCCGTAGGATCGGGCTACCAGTACAGAGTGGTCTACAAGGACAAGAGATTCTCGGCCCTGGACCAGTTGCTCGGGATGTACACGGGGAGCGTGGTCGTCGCCGAGGAAGACAGGCCCGCTGTCGAGCAGGGGCTCTACGAGCTTGTCATGCTGCTGATTAAGGAAGGGAGACTCCCCAAGACCTTCAAGGTCCAGCCGACCACGGACGCACGGGTTGACAAGCTACTTTCGACCGTCGAGCGCCTCAATCAGGCGTTGGAAGACCTGGAGATGAGGGTCAAGAGCCTTGAAGACGCCCGCTCCGGCCAGGCTTCGACGGAAGAAATCAGAACCTGAAGTCAGTCATCAAACCATGGCCGCGAATCCGAGCCCTAACACGGCACAGCTTGCGTTCGCAGCATGAGACGACTTACTCTCGCCCATAACGATTACGTTGGTAATCTACTCCAATGTAATACCGTTTACATTACATCAATTATGAACATGATCGCCGCGAGTTTCCGCTCGTTCTGGGACAAGGTTTCCTTTCGATCAAGCATGGAGTCGCATGATGAAGCCGGTATGGGGTGGGACGAGGAGTGCAAAGTCGTGTGCCCTGGCCGGGACTTCTTCATGTAATCACCCCAACATGTGTGGGCGCGGACCTGAACCCTGTTTCATTGGGTCTTCATGAGCAGAAATCCAGATTGGGACTTCATCATGCTTACAAGGGATCTACGCGTTCGGCGTCATCAGCATGAGGAGCATTGGCTCGCGCACTCGGGTGTTGGGGCTAGGCACGTCAGTCATAGGACTCGTTCTGCTGCTCTACACTTTCGCGATGGGGGTTTTCGTCTTCCAGACCTACCGGAGCGCTACACCAACAGGCGACCTCTCCGGGTCGATGGGGACTCTGCTCTTTGCAGCAATCCAGGCTCTCTTTCTGGGGATGATGGGCTGGGTCGGCTCCCTGCTGATGCTGAGAGGTATAGACTTCGAAAAGGTCGAGAGAGGGGTGGGCGTCGTCACCTTCAAGGTTGACAAGGGGGTTGGAATCATGACCCAGCAGCCAGAACCAGAAACGAAGGGCTCTTGAAGCGCGAACCTTCGATTCTGGCCCGTTCGCTCCGGGCCGTGACGGTTGTCATCGTATTGGTGTCGCTTGTCACTTTCTCTACGGTCGGATACACGGTCTATGCGGACGTGTCGAATGTCCTCAACACCGTAGGAGGCGGCGCACCGACCTCCACAATCACTACGAGGACGGTCGTCCAGGGCTCGGCAGCAACCGTCTACCTGAATGTGACCCTGGCGAACAAGGGCCTCTACCCAATCACCCTCTCCCTGACGTGCCTTCCCACAAGAGAGAGCGGGATAATCTGCACGTCGCCCTCGATTACAGTTCTCCCGGGGCAATCCCAGACTCTACACTTCATGATGACTGCGGAGAACTACACGCAATCCGCGGCTAGGGGCCTGCACGTTGGTGGGCAGGTTGAAGTCACCGTGGAGCCTTTCGCTTCGATCGCCGTGACTGTCGACCTAGGGTCTCTCATAGCACAGGGAGGAGGCTAGGTTGTTCGAAGAGCGACGTGTCACGTGGAGGAGACGGATCTCTCGTGCAATCATGCAGCTGGTGCATCAACGTGACCCTCTGGGTGATCATACCTGTCGTTCATCTTCAGTCTCATCTCCAAGTCGTTGCCTTTCAGGCTCTATCAATCACGCCGACCTTCATCTACACCTTCGGCGCGATAATCACTGGGCTACAGGTCCTGGGTGCCCTCACCGAAGGAACGGGGGCTTCAGTCCCATTTGTGACCGGCTCACACATCGCGTCAGCCTACTACATCTACGCAGCCGTGGACGGGGGGACCCTTGCGCTCTCCACTGCTGGGATGGGCCTGTCATTGGACTTTCGACCGCTGCTCTACCTGATGATACTCCCTTCACTTTTCGGTGCCGTCAGGGCGCCGCTGGCCTATCTCGCCGAGGAGCACGAGGCAGCGAGACCTGCACAGGACTTCGCGTAGCAGGAGCTCCCCTGGTTCTTGTGAGTTCTGCGACAGTTGGGACTCGATCCTGAAGTAAGGGAAGTGGCGGGGGCTTGACCTTAGAGGCCGAGCCAGAATAGAAGGCCCCATCTGAGGAGGGTTCAACTCAGTTCATGTGGCGCCATGGCCCGGACTTCACAGTTCAGATAGGCGCCCCAACAAGAAGCTCGTGAACTAGCTACTCGCAGGTCTGCTCAGTAGGGAAGGCCTAGCTTCTTGAAGATTTCAGGAAAGCGTGGATCTTTCCTCACCTTGTCGTAGATGGGAGAAGACCGAAGTTCCACCGCCGTAATCATCTTCGCAGATATGGCCCTATCGATCCGATTGAAGAATTCATCCTTGTTGCCAAGGATCGCGTAGCAGGCAGCGATATCTCCCTCCAGGATTGATGACTTTCCTACCTTTTGGATGAGTTCTTCAATCATCGGCAAAGCCCTTTCTCCTTCTCCGAACCATCCGCAAAGGATGACAGACGCCCACTTGTATCTGTCTTCATCTTGGGAGAGTTTGCGATAGGCTTCGAGGTCGGCGGAGGCCCTCTCCTTAATGCCCTTCAGCATGAAGGAGTAAGAACGATACAGGTAGGAGTTGGCAAAGTTAGGCTCGTCCTCAATCAGCTTGTCAAACACTGCAATCGCTTCGTCCAGCCTTCCGCAATTGCCGTGTACGACTCCCACGTTAAGTGTAATCACCGGAGACAGCGGGTCCAATTCATGAGCCTTCTCAATCTCCTCAATCCCTTCCTTCACCCTTCCCATGTCTTGCAGACATAGAGAGTACCAGTGATGAGCTGAGGCGTAGCTTGGGTTCAACTCGATTGCTATTCGGAGCTCCCGTTGAGCCTTCTCATACTGCAGATCGCCATATAGAATGACTCCTAACGAGGCATGAGCCTCGGCGAGCGTGTCATCCAGTTCCAACGCCTTCATTGCCGCCTCCTTCGACTTTGTCAGTCCCTCAGCCAGATTCATGAAACCGTAGGTTGCGGCGATGTAGAAGGCGTCGGCCAGCCCAGAGTACGCCCTCGCGTAGTTGGGGTCCATCCTGGTCGCTTCTTGGAACAGCTTCAGCGATTCCAAGACTCCCTCCTTGTCCCTCTTGTTCCAGTAGAATCGCCCCTTCAGGTAGAGAGTATAGGCCTCGATGTTGTCACCGTGCTTCCCGGCCGATTCCACAGAAGCCAGCTTGACCCTCAAGGCCTGGGCGATCTTCCCCGCTATGTCATCCTGAATCCTGAAGATGTCGTCCAGCTCCCTGTCGTACTTCTCCGACCAGAGATGCGATTCGGTAGGGACGTCGATGAGTTGCGCGGTGACCCGCACCTTGTTCCCGGCTTTGCGGACGCTCCCTTCTAGGACCGTCCCGACCCTGAGGTCGTTGCCAATGGTAGAGATCTTCGTGCCGCCTCCTTTGTAGTTCATCACTGACGTTCTGGCGATGACCTGCAATCCTTGAAGCCCCGACATAGCAGTGATCAGTTCTTCGGTCATCCCGTCCGCGAAATACTCGTCCTGGGGGTCGGCGCTCATGTTTGTAAACGGAAGGACCGCGATTCTGTTCTTGTCAAGCTGTATCGGTGGAGCTACCTTCTCTTCGCTCCAGGGCATCACCATTTTGTAGACTTCCAACGGCGCGTTGACATTCTTCAGAGACTTGCTTCCGAGACTTTCGAGCGAGAGTTCGAACTTGTTCTGGACGTGGTCGTAGACCTGCCGGCTCAGGCAAACGCCTCCGTCCTCTGCGATGGGCTCGATCCTCGATGCCACGTTGACCGCGTCTCCTGAAATATCGCCTTGAGACTCCACCACGTCTCCGACATGGACGCCCACCCTCAGGTGTACCCTCTTTTCGCTTGGTAGGGTGATGTTGAACTCTCTCGTCGCCCTCTGGATGTCGTAGGCACACCTCACGGCGTCCAGTGCGCTTGGAAACTCCACAAGGAAGGCGTCCCCCATTGTCTTGATTTCTTTCCCGCTGTGTCTTTTGAAAATCGGCCTCAGCAGCTTCCTCTGCTCCTCAACCAAGGCAAGCGAGAGGGATTCATTCCTTTGCCCTAGAGCGGTATAGCCGACCATGTCCGTGTACATAATTGCCGCGAGTCTGCGCTCGCTCTGGAACAAGGCTTCCTTCAGACAAGCGTAGGGTCGCAAGATAAAGCCGTTGTGGGGTGGCGAGAGAAGGAATGGCAGAGTCTTACGCCCTTGCTTGGACTTCCCAGTTCGGGTAGGCGCCACAACAAGGGAGCGAGTGAAGACTGGTAGCGGGCCCAGCGGGGTCCGCACCCAAACAAGTCCAGAAAGTGGATTCCAGACCATTCCCCTGCACGAGTGTGCTATGGGCTAGGGGGCAGGCCCATTCTCGCGTAGATCTGCTCCCACCTTGGATCCGAGCGATACTGCTTGAACCAAAGGTCACTCACGAGGTCCTGGATGCAATCGTCTCTTTCCTCCAAGGCCTTCTCTAGCCACTTGAATCCCTCTTCCGTTCTGCCCATCGCAAACTCGACCGTCCCGATAGCGACTGGGCAAACCTGCTCCCTCGCTGCCCTGCCCATCACACTGTCGAGAACACCTTGGGCCTCGTCCCTCCTTCCAGCAGCGGCATACGCCCATGCGAGGTTCAGCTCAGTGGGTAGAGTCTTCTCGATTTCGACTGCCTTAGTTGCCTCCTCGACTGCTGCGTCATACTCAGACAGGACCGCATGAACCTCAGACTTCCAGATGCGAGCAGGGATGTAGCCCGGGTCAAGCTTGGCTATTCGTCGGTATTGCTTCATGGCTTCGTCGGTCTTACCAGAAACAGCCAGCCAGTTGGCCAATCCCGTGCTGATGGTTGGGGAGTAGGGGTCGATTTCAATGCCTCTCCTTTCCCACGAGAGCGCTTCTTCGACCTCTCCGAGCATGCCCAGCAGCCCGGCAAGCCAGTGGTAGGCCATGGCGTAGCTGGGTCTCAATTCGATGGCGCGCCTGAGTTCCCCTTCCGCGGCACCGAAGTCCCAGAGTTGGTTCTTCAGCGTCACGGCGAGGGACGCATGCGCTTCGGCCAGGCCTTCATCGATTTCCAGCGCCTTCATCGAGAAGCGTTTGGCGAGGGGATAAGCAAGGTCAGGCGCCATCCAATCGAAGCCCGCGAGTGCGTTGTAGCAGTCTGCCAACCCAGAATACGCAAGTGCGAATGTGGGGTCGATTCTCGCTGCTTGCTCGAAGTACTCCACCGCTTTGTTGATGCTTTGTTGAGTTCTCTCATTCCAGCAGAAGCGGCCCTTGAGATAGAGAGTATATGCTTCTGGGTCTGCTGTGGGCCTCTTCCCAATCACAGCTCTCTCCTCGGCCAGAAGCTGACCCTTGAGCGCCTCAGCCACGGTCATCGAGATGTCGGTCTGAACAGCGAACACGTCAATCAATTCCCTGTCGTAGCTTTCTGCCCACCTGTGCTCACTCGTATCAGAGTCTATCAGTTGCACAGTAATGCGTATCCTGTTTCCTGCCTTCCTGACGCTGCCCTCGAGCACGGTGCCGACGTTAAGCTCCTTTGCAACCTCACTGACTTTCTTGTGTCCTCTTTTGTAACCCATGACCGACGTTCTTGCGATGACTTTCAGACCGCGGATTCTCGACATCGTCGAGATCATTTCCTCAGTCATCCCGTCAGCGAAGTACTCGTCAATTGGATCCGGGCTGATGTTCGTGAAAGGTAGAATGGCTATTCTTCGTCTGTCAAATGTGGTCGTGCGCCCCTCGTTCTCTTCCTCCCACGGCAACTCCATCATGTACACTTCGACTGGTGAACTCACGTTCCTCAGGGTCTTTGGCCCGAGGCTAATCAGCGGAAGTTCGAATTTGTTCATGACTTGGTCGAAGACTTGGCGAGTGAGGCATACGCCCCCGTCCTCTGCCAATGGCTCGATCCTCGATGCGACGTTGACGGCATCGCCAGAAATGTCGCTCTGAGACTCGACTACGTCGCCGAGGTGAACGCCCACCCTCAGGTGTATCCTCTTCTCACTGGGCAGAGTGATGTTGAACTCTCTGGTGCCCCTTTGGATGTCGTAGGCACACCTCACGGCGTCCAGTGCGCTGGGGAACTCCACGAGGAAGGCGTCCCCCATCGTCTTGATTTCTTTCCCGCTGTGTCTTTTGAAAATCGGCCTCAGCAGCTTCCTCTGTTCATCGACCAAGGCAAGAGACAAGGTTTCGTTCCTTTGTCCAAGAGCCGTATAGCCGACCATGTCCGTGAACATTATCGCTGCGAGTCTCCGCTCGCTCTGGGGCAAGGTCTCTTTTCAGTCAAGCATAGAGTCGCATGATAAAGCCGTTGTGGGGTGGCCACGCGTAGAGACGGCGTAGTATGGTCTGACCGGGCCTGAGTTCACCTAGACGTTCCAACTTGCGAACTGAAGAATGGACCTAACGGGCCCGGTGGGGCCAGCCCCTGAACTGGTTCTGAAAGTGGACTTCCCCCAAAACAAGCGACCGAGGAGGGGCTCCTCTCAATCATGCATTGGCAGTCGCTCATCATACGACAGAGAAAGGCCGCGCAATCAATGGTTCTTGCAGGAAGCGGACCTATTCCGTCAAAGATCTATTCGTTCCGCGCAGGCGGCGGACGAGTTCCATCATAAGACTCACGCCGATGTCAGGCTTGGACCGCACAAGGCTCCAGAACGCCCAGGAAGTCAGTGCGTAGCAAGTCGTTGGCGTCGTCGCCACGACATCCGCGGATCTAGGCTGCTGGTCAATCAGGGACATTTCACCAAAAAAATCACCCTTCTTGAGACCAGAGATTGTCTTGCCCTTGCGCTGCACTTCCACGTTCCCGGCGGCTATCAGGTAGAACCCTACGCCTGTCTTACCCTCCTTTACGATAGTCTCTTCTGGTTGGAAGGAGCGCTCCACACACTGCTTTGCGATTGACTTCAGTTGCCCCTCCTTCAAGCCTTTGAACAGAGAAACAGACCGGATCATGTCGACCAGCGGCCCTTGAGGCTTCTCGGGCAATCATGACGTTCACTGGACGGATAGGATTCAAACTCAGCGCGTCGGTAGGAACCCAGGAAGACAGGGTCCAGAGGCCGGCGCGATTCCTAGGCCGGGACTTCTCAGTTCAGGCAGGCGCCCCGACAGACCAGCACGCAGTGAAACGAGGCTCTAGCTGTTCTCTCCCGGGCCTGACAAAAGGAGGGCGGTGGGCTGAGTTCAGCCCACGATGGATTGGATCTCTTTGGCTAGCTTTCCTTCCACATGTGTCGTCCAGAGCATCTCTGGAACGTCAACCGCAAGGAAGAGTAAGGACAAGAACAATGCCTCTACGGCTGCAACGCCGATGTTCTGTATCCACTTCCCGATGCCAATATGGACCGTGAAATCGTTGGGCTGTCCGCTCACCACCAAGGTGAAGCACCTGTCCGCAGCGACGAGGTCGCGCATTATGCCAGCCTTTTGTGCCTGGATGATGTTACCCAGCGGCGCGACGGTGGACTGGGTTTTGTAGCCCTCTGCCTTGAGCTGCTGTTCGATTTGTTGGGCCACTTGGGCGGGATCCTTCCCCTTGTTTTGGAATCGAAGTATCTTTTCGGAGACCAAATTTCTCGATTTCCCTCCTTGGGAGGCTCATAAAAGCACAACGGTACCCGTAGGAACTTCGCTCTATTCCGCAAGGCTTCGACAGAATTCCCTGCCCCCACATCACGCATGAGTCTCAGGAGCGCGAACGCACGCGTAGCGGGCCCAGAGGGATCCGCACGCAAACAGGTTCGAAAGGTTGATTCTACTGTGTGACCGGCTCTGGTTGCGTCCTCAACTTGATTACAGGACCAAAGAGGATCCAGACAGCGGCTATCCCGCTCACGATGCCGCCCAGAATCACAGTGTTCACCACACCGATGGTCTCCCCGAGTATGCCGCTGACGAAGGAACCAACGGGTATCGTCCCCCAGACTATCACCCTCGTGGTTGCGTTCATTCTCCCCTGAAGTCTGTCTGGAGTAATCACTTGTCTGAGGCTCACTGCATTGATGTTGTAAGGGGCGACCATGAACCCTGTGACGAATGCGATTGATGCCAGGACCAAGAAGGCATACCCATAGAGCGCGAGCGGAGCCAGTGCTGCAAGGACCCCCCCTGATATCGCCACGGCAAGGCTCATTCCCAAGCCAAGCCATTTGGTGAACCTGCCCGACAGCAGGACGCCTAGGAGGAATCCGACAGCGCCGAAAGTTCCCACCAAACCCAACGTTGCAGGTGAGAGGAGGAGAGTGTTGAGGGCAAAATAGGTGGTCATCGGTGCTGCAATGTTGCTTCCCAAGTTGCACGTGGCCGTGCACCCGGCAAGTGTCCACAACACCGGATTCCCAAAGACTACCTTGATACCCTCCTTCATCTCTGCAAGAAAGTTCGGAGGCGGATCGCCCTCAGCAATCTGGGGCTTGGTCTCCTTCTTGCGAATCGTGCCAAGTGAAACAACCGAAGTGAGGTAACCAATCGCATCAAACGCTACTGTCGTCGCTCCGCCGAGGACCTGGTACACAATTCCGGCCAATCCAGGTCCGGCCACGGACGCACCGGAAGCGCTCATCTGAAGCTTCTGGTTCCCCTCGACGAGGTCGCCCCTGTCCACCAGTGCCGGCAGATACGATTGATATGCCACGTCGAAAAACACGCTAAAGACGCCGCTGGTCAGAGAAACAACGTAAAGCTGGATTAGAGTCATGTGGCCAAGGAATGCGGCGACAGGGATTGACCCCAGGGTCACCATCCTGCCGAGGTTGCAGGCTATCATGATTCGCCTTCTCCTCGACCTGTCCACTAAGACCCCCACAAAGAGGCCCAGCGTGGGATAGGGCAGGAAGGCCAAGGTCGTGAGAAGTCCCAGTTCGAACGGAGTCACCTTGAAGGACAGCACTGCGAGAAAAGGAATGGCCAGGCCGGAGAACGTGCTCCCGAACTGACTCACCGTATCCGAGAACCATAGGTGAAGGAAGTCCCGATGCCTCCAAAGGTTCCCTCCTGGTTTGAGGTTCACCAATCTGGTCCCAGGCTGCTACGCAACGACGAGTCTTCAGCGCGCGCTATTGAAGTCCAGGTTCTTCGCCTCTCTCTTGCCGGCCTCACTCAGGTGGCTCCCCCGCTTGTTCCAAGCCCGACCGAGTACTTGACGCGCGCGCTTGAAATCACTCTCTCTTCCATAGACTCGGGTGGGGCAATTGCAGTAATATGGTTAGCTCACGAAATGTAATCACTTCATGCTAGCGCGCGCAGATCGTCGAGGAGATGCGTGAACTGCGAAGAGTAGAACACTCTGGCCGGGACTTTACAACTAATGTAGGCGCCCCAACGTGGGTGACCTTATCCTGGTCACAATAGCTTAGTGCAGCGCGCCATGACACCTGCAGAGGTCCCGTGCCTCCTGGGCGCTTCACTCCGCTGACGGGCCCCGCTATTCCACCTGCCCCG
>CAWCLN010000003.1:0-8867 GCA_963796425.1 uncultured archaeon
GGTGGTCCTTGCAGCAGTAGCTGTGCCCCATGCTCAGGCCAGTTTTCGACCTCCTGTCGACGCTTAGGGTATAGCCCAGCTTTGAGTCATCGAATGTGGTCTGACATACCTCACAGATTGCTTCCATTGCGGAGTGTTGTGCTTAGTTCGTCTTATAGCTCTTCCCAGTTGGGGTTCTGTCAAGGGGAGAATCCGTGGACAACGGTGATTCAGAACGCGAGCCATCAACCGACGGCTAATGCCTCAGGCCATCATCCGAAGAGTCAGGAGAACCCTTTAGACGGTTTCCTCTTTCCCGACTTGGAGGCATGGCGCGCGCGCGGGTAGTTTTGCGACCTACATCTGAAAGGCATAACTATGGCGCTACGACTTCATTTCCGAAGTTGTCCGATTACGCGTCAGAAGAAGAGAAACTGAGGAAGCTATACGACCAAGCGCGCGTGCAAGGAAACAAGAAGAAGAAGAAAGAATACAAGGATAAGATTGCCGAGCTACACCGACTCCACAAGTCCGTTCAACGAGAGAGCAACAGATCGAAGAGCTAGGGTTCCTACGTCGTCTCTCTGCTTGTTGATTCCTTTGACAGGCAGCCTTAATACATCCAATCCTCATCATTCAAGGCGATTTCATTGGTTGCATGTGCAAAGTGTGGAAAGGAAATAGCCGCGGGGCAAGAAGTGAAGAAAGGCTTCCTGACGAAGAAGAACTATCACAAAGAATGCGCTGCGTAAACTAATGCGCCCTGTAAACGGACGGGGGCGGGATTCGGACTTTGCAACCAGTCGCAAGAACAGCACGAATCTAGCTAATCCAGACAAGCAAAGGCCATTCTGAGCTTACCTTGGACGGGCCCGGTGGGATTCGAACCCACGGCCTTCAGCTCTCTGCCGGAGGCAGCCGCAGGCTTGCACCCTTCCGGGTTGATGCCCTGATCCGTATGTGGAGTTAGTGTGGTCATTCCCAACCGCACCTTTCCCCTAACGGAAGTCTAGGCTACGGGCCCGAGAAGCCTCGAATCGGCGCGATTCTTATGTGTTGAGACTTGCAACGCAACGCCTTCGAAACCTTTCACCCCCGGCGGGCGGACGCCTTTCGCAGCTCTTCCGATGAAACCGGCGACTGAGGCCGCACTACCGTGTGGAGACAGACGGCATCCGAGGTCCTGATCGGTTCAGGAGCCCACCCCGTCGAGGAGGGACCTGCTCACGGTGGCGGGGTCAGAGTCGATGACATAGGGACCCAGCCTTGGGCCCCTGTCGGAGCCGAGCAGGATCGAGTAGATCACGGGGAAGAAGTCCTTCGGCTTCAGACCGTTCTTCTTGACCGCCTCGAACGCCGCGTTCTGAATGGCGTCTGGATCAGAGAGCTTCTGTATCGCTCCTGCGAATTCCCGGACCGCGATCTTGACCTTAGGGCCAACCTCCACCTGGTTTCCGCTGCGTCTCCCTTCCCTTCCTGCCCACTTCGAAGCCCAGGCGATCCGCCTGAGAAGCCCGGGTGTCGGTTCCTTCACCATCCCATATGCGACCAGCCGCTTTACTACGTAGTCTTTCTCCGAGCCCTTCGGCGCGACCGCGGCGAGCTGGGAGAGCAGCCTGTAGGGAATGTGATCGCCCTTTCCCTCCGGCACCCTCAACAGCACAGTGTACTCGTAGAGCCCTCTCTGCCTTGCGTCTTTCATCGGATTGGGGTCCCTGACCTTCGAGAAGTAATACTCCTCGAGGTCGTCGAAGTCCTCCATGTAGACGGGAATGTCTTCCAGCGAAACGTTCCGGGTGCCGACGATCCTCTTGTACATCAGGAGCCTGAGACTCTCGGGTGAGGCATACTCCAGCCACTCGCCCGGCGTCACCAGGTTCCCCACCGACTTCGAGATCTTCCGCCCAGACTTGTCTTGAAAGAGCTCGTACCTAGCGTGGAAGGGTGGTGGATACTTCAGGGCGTGCTCCGCGACCCAGTCGTTTATCTTGACCGAGCCGGTCAACTCCTTCCCGTAGGCTTCGAACCTTATGTCGAACGCCGCCCACCTGGCCGCGAATTCGACCTTCCACATCAGCTTGCCGTTACCCTCGGAGATCTTCGCTTCCCCTTCATAGCCGCACCCCTTCAGGAACCTGTCCCCGAGCTTGGTGCCCTCGCACCTGTAGTGGACGGTGTCCTTCGTCGGGTTGAAGGAAAGCGTCTGGGTAGTGTAGATGCGGTCGCACTGGTCACAGACCGGGGTGTAGGGGAGGGCCTGCTCGTACTTCGATTGGCCCACCAGCTCGTTGATCTTCCTGCCGATGGACTTCGAATGTGACAGAATCGACCTGATCTGATCGTTCAGGATCCCGGACTTGTATGCCTCGGTGCCGCTCTGGAACCTGTACTCCACCCCCAACTTGTCCAGGGAATCGCGTAACATGAAACCGACGTGTTCCGCGTACGACGCGTGGCAGTCAAAGGGGTCCGGGATTCTTGAAACGGGGTGGGCGATGTAATCCTTGAGCCAGTCGGGGAAGCCTGCCGGGACCTTTCTCAAACCGTCGAAGTCGTCGGAATAGGCAATCAACTCCGATCTGTACCCCGCTGTCTCGAGCGCCAGCTTGACGCCGAAGCTCCTGATCGCGTCGCCCACATTCCCGATGTGAGGAAGTCCAGAAGCGCCGAGCCCGCTCTCGACCCTGATCACGGAGAGCTGCCTGCCCAGCATCCTCTCCCTCTCGACAGTGTCCTTCGCGACCTTGTCGAGCCAGGTTCCTCGGCCGAAGATACGGGGGTCCTGTTGCAACGTGCCGCTGACCAAGGGGGCGAATTATAACCTTGTCAGATTCTCGCTGAGAGCCTCGTGGTCCCCGGAGTGCTCAAGGATTACCATAGGTTGCCCGGCGCACCCACTCCGTGGGCAGAGTCCAGATGCCCAAAAGGCTATCTTCGAGTGCAGCAAGGCATTCAAGCGTCGCCGTGCGTCACAAGGTAAACGCTTTGTAGATCGAAGACCTATCTGTAGTAGGGAACGGAGATTCTCTCCTTTGGTCTCCCTTCTCTAGAGGTCCTGACTTTCTCTATCGCCTGCATCAGGTCAACCTGAGTGACTACTGCATCGTCTATGTGTTTCTTTCCTCTCTCTGGGTCAGGATGCTTTGAAACGAAAGCCTGCAACACTATTGAAACTGCCGTGTTTGCAATGGCCGACATATCCGCCCCGCTCAACCCCTCCGTCTTTTCTACTACCTCGTCCAGACACGCCCGCAGGGCATTGAGCTCTTCCGTCTTCCTGCTTATCCTTCTAGTGACTTCCTCTGCCTGGTCCTTCTTCCTCGCAATGTCATCGCGCAGTCTCTTGAGCTCGTCTCCATCCTTGGTGTGCTCTAGCTTTTCTGTCTGCACTCCAATGTCGCGTTTCGCTGATTCGAGGACCTGCTCCATCTGCTTTATTCTCTTTTCACGTGACTCGATGAGATCGATTCTCAAGATCTCTCTTCGCGAATCCTTGTCGGGAAGAGGGACTTGGACGAGCTTGTCGAATCTCCCGGCGCGAAGCAGGGCGGGATCGATCAACTCAATCCTATTCGTCGCAGCGAGTACCACGACCCCGTGCAGGCTTTGGATGCCGTCCAGCTCTGTAAGAAGCTGACTCACGACCCTCTCAGTCACCATACTATCTCCACCCATCCCTCTAACTGGCGCCACTGCGTCAAGCTCGTCAAAGAAGATCACGCAAGGGGATGCCTGCCTGGCTCTGCGGAAGACTTCCCTGATTCCCCTTTCAGACTCGCCTACCCATTTGCTAAGAAGCTCTGGTCCTCTGACACTGATGAAGTTCGCCTCGCTCTCCGTCGCCACAGCCTTGGCGAGCATCGTCTTTCCTGTTCCAGAAGGTCCGAAGAGGAGGATTCCCTTGGGCATCGTATATCCGGTCCTTTCGTAAAGATCCGGGTACTTCAGAGGCCATTCGACCGCCTCTTGCAGCTCTCTCTTCACAGCGACAAGACCGCCAATCTCTGCCCACGTCACGTCAGGAGTCTCCAGGTACACCTCTCTCATCGCAGAAGGCGTGACGTCTCTCAACGCACTCTCGAAATCAGGCATAGTTACGGTCAACTTGTCCAAAGTCTCCGGAGAGAGTCTATCCTCCTCCAATTGAATGTCTGGGAGGTTCCTTCGGAGGGTCTTCATGGCAGCTTCCTTGCATAGATATTCGAGGTCTGCACCTACGAACCCGTGGGTGACAGCTGCCAGTTTCTCGAGATCCACGATATCAGCGGTACTGACTGACTTGTCCGATTCGGAGGCCTCAACCAGCGGCATGTGTCTGGCGTGAATCTGAAGGATCTCCAGCCTTCCGCCCTTCGCGGGCACCTTGATCTCGATTTCCCTGTCGAACCTACCCGGCCTCCTAAGCGCGGGGTCTATGGCGTTGGGGCGGTTCGTGGCAGCGATCACGATGACCTTCCCTCTAGCCTCCAAGCCATCCATCAGCGAGAGCAGCTGACTGACGACTCGCCTTTCGACTTCGCCCGTGACCTCCTCCCTCTTCGGAGCTATTGAATCGATCTCGTCGATGAAGACTATCGAAGGCGCCTTCTCCTTCGCCTCCTTGAAGATCTCCCTCAGCCTGGCCTCGCTCTCTCCGTAGAACTTCGACATTATTTCTGGTCCACTGATCGGAATGAAGTGCGCGTTGCTCTCCGTTGCGACGGCCTTCGCCAGCAGCGTCTTGCCGGTCCCCGGAGGGCCATAGAGGAGAATCCCCTTGGGCGCTTCGACGCCGAGCTTCTCGAAGATCTCCGGGTGGCGGAGAGGCAGCTCGATCATCTCCCTCACCTTCTGGATCTCGTCCTTCAGCCCGCCGATGTCTTCGTAGGTGACCTGGGGAACGCCGCGGAGCGATTCTCCCTTCTCAGAGATCACAAAGACCGTGCGCTGCGTGATCAGCGCCGCGTCAGCGACTGGGCTGAGCCCGACGACCTGGAAAGTGAGCCTGCCTCCGAAGTAGGGTATCATAATATTGTCCCCCTTCGTAACCGGGACACTTTCGAGGGCGTCAGCCAGGTACCGTTCGTCTATCGGGGGGACTGCTTCGAGCGGCGCAACGACGACCTTTTCGGCCGGGGGTGCCTTTACCTTCTTCACGACCACGACGTCGCCAATCGCCACACCGGCATTGTTCCTAATCAGACCGTCGATCCTTATAATTCCCCGGCCCTCGTCCGAGGGATACAGTGGAAGACACTTCGCGACCGTCCGCCTCTTGCCCTTGATCTCGACCACGTCGCCCGTCGAAGCGTCGAGCGCGTCCATTGCGTCGTAGTCGATTCGTGCGACGCCTCTGCCCACATCACGCGTGTAGGCTTCGAGGACCTTCAATTGGACCTGTTGCTGACTCAACCCTGACGAACCCTCAGACAATTTCAACGCTCCTGTAGTCCTTATTAGTCTTGCCCCTCAAAGAAAACGAAATTTCTAGGAGGCCGTTCTTGTACTCGCGCGCGCTGTCGCCCAGCAAGGAGTGACTCGCGATCCCCTTCCAGAGGTAATCTCCTCTCGCACGAGGCTAAAGGTGGCAGACCTAGTCTCGATCAGACCGCGAACCTTGGGAGAGTTGGCGGCCTCCACTGGAATCTCGATCCAAGCGGTGCTAAAGCACCTGAGGAAGCTGGAAGAGCTGGGGCTGGCCGAGGAGAAAAGCGTGAGGAGCCCTAACCTGGCGGTCCGCAAAGTCTACACGGCGAAAGGAGCGAAGCTGGGAGACTTCTCTGCGGGCGACCTCAGGCTGGTGAAACTCAGCCGGAAGCCTTCTGAACCCACGAGGGAGCCAGACAGGTGCTTTGACCTGGAGTACTTGGCCGAGGAGGCAATCTTCCGAAGAAGGCGAGTACGGAACCAGACGAGAAGACTAGGCAGAATGATTGACGACCTTGTCGAGGACGAGTCGAAGTTCAAGACTGCGCTCGAATCGATGGATCTAAGCGACACCGAACGGCTAATCCTCCAGGTCCTCTTCAGAGCCTCGAGGAAGGGAAGCGAGTTCTCTTGGAGCACTTCGGGTTGCAGGACAGCGAGAAGTCGGTCGAGAAGGCGCTCAGCAAGGCGAGACACCAGGCAAAGAGGAGAATCGACCGATGACTCGCATTGTGTTGGCCCCCTAGGTAAACAAAACAGCCTGGGGTGGCGGCGCTCAAGGAAGGGGCCGCGTTCACGGATAAATAGATACTCGCGCGGTCGAATCCAGAATTGGCGGTCGCGGGAGCTGGATGGGAGCTAGTGGCCAGGAGGACGAGAGTGATTACGCTTTTCCCGTTACTCCAAGTGCTTATGCCCCCGCTGTTGGCACCAACACTCTCGAAGAGCACTCGAGGAGTCTCGTTCCATGGAGGAAGGTCGGGACTGGTTTTAGGACTCTTTATCGTCGTCGCCAGCCTTGGCATCGGCTGGCTGCTCTTTGAACTGACGGGGATCGTGGGATATATCGTGGTCTTCTGGCTTGTCGGAACGACGGGCCTCGTGATGATCGCGAGCAGCCTGAAACCCTTCGCCTTCGTAAAGCCTATCTGCACAAGGTGCAGGCTTCTCCCGGTCATCGTGGAACATGAAGCGATTCACCTGACTGGAGTGGCCCGAGAGGAGATTGTCTGGGCCTCCATGAGGCAGAGGCACAGCGTGGAAAGCCTAAACCTCGAAGGCGACCCGGCCATCTGCTCGTTCTGTCCCATTCCGAAGAGGCTCAGCGAGCGCTGAGGGAACAACTTTGGTTCACAGAGTCGCCGTCGTAGACGAGGACCTCTGCCAGTCGAAGAAGTGTGGACTGGAGTGCATCAAGGAGTGCCCGGTCAACATCAACGGCGACGAGTGCATCGTGCTTGGGGGAAACAGGATTGCGATCATCTCTGAAGAACTCTGCATCGGCTGCGGAATCTGCACCAAGGTCTGCCCCTTTGACGCCATCGACATACTGAACTTGAGTGAGGAGCTAAAGACTGAGAAGATCCACCAGTACGGGGTCAACTCCTTCAGGCTCTTCCGGGTACCGATGGTCAGGAAGGGCCAGGTGGTCGGCCTCGTCGGCCGGAATGGGATCGGGAAGTCGACGGCTCTCAGGATACTCGCGGGGCAGCTGGTTCCGAACTTGGGCAACTACGAAGAGGAACCGACCTGGGACAGGTTCCTCTCGTACTTGAGCGGACGCGAGATGAAGGGGCACTTCGAGAGGATCGCCGACGGAGAGCTGAGAGTCTCGCTCAAGCCCCAGGCGGTCTACAAGCTTCCCGAGGCGTGGAAGAAAGAAACGAAACTCCTGCTGAGGCGGATGGATGAAAGGAAGGCGATGGCCGAGGTAGTCGAGGTTCTTAACCTCCAAGAGACCCTCGAGAAGAAGGTCCCGGACTTGAGCGGCGGGGAGCTGCAGAGGGTCGCGGTTGCGGCTACGGCTCTGAAGGAGGCTGACCTTTATCTCTTCGACGAGCCATCGTCGTACAACGACGTCTACCAGCGGCTCGCGGTCTCCAGACTGATCAGCAGCATAGCCCAAGCCGGCAAGTCGGTATTGGTCGTCGAGCACGATATGGCCTTCCTCGACTACGTGACCAACTATGTCCAGATAATATACGGCGAGCCAGGAGCCTACGGCATCGTCTCTGGACTCTACGCTTCCAGGACCGGCATCAACTCACTCCTCGATGGGTATCTTCCGCAAGAGAACATCAGGTTCAGGGACCACGCCGTCTCCTTCGGGCAGAAGACGGCGGGCGAGACGATCGAAAGCGAAGAGGTCATGGCAAAGTACACCGACCTGAGGAAATCGTACTCAAGCTTCAGGCTTAAGGTCGATGGAGGAGAGCTAAACCGCGGCACCATCCTCGGCGTAGTGGGCGCCAATGCCCTCGGCAAGACGACCTTCCTCAGGATGGTCGCTGGCGAGGAGAAGCCGACCAGGGGAAAGGTCGCTATGGACGCGAAAGTCGCCTACAAGCCTCAGTACCTGACCTCGGCCTTCGAGGGTACAGTCGACGAATTCTTCACGAGCACCCTAGGGACGAGGTACGGCGAGCCCGACCTGCAGGACGCGCTTGCCGTCCCGCTGAAGATGGAGAAGTTGTTGGCGAGGAATGTGAAGGAGCTGAGCGGAGGGGAACTCCAGAAGGTCGCGATAGTATCAACGATGGCCCAGAAAGCCGAGGTGTATGCTCTGGACGAGCCGTCGGCCTTCCTCGACGTCGAGGACAGGTTTGTGGTGGCAAAGGCTGTCAATAGGATGGTCAAGGCAAGAGGGAAAGCGGCGATCATCATAGACCACGATCTCCAGGTGGTTGACATAGTCTCTGACAGGTTGATGGTCTTCACCGGAGAGCCGGGCGTCGCTGGGGAGGCGACCAAGCCGCTGAGCAAGGAAGACGGGATGAACCTGTTCCTCAAGCAGGTGGGTTTAACCTACAGGAGGGACATCAACACAGGGAGACCTCGGGTTAACAAGCCGGGCAGCAAGCTGGACAGGGAACAGAAGGAGAGGGGAGAATATTATTACGTCTCCTCACAGAAGGATGAGACCCCTGAAGCTGATTAGGAAGGTCCTGGAGGAGGCTCACATCAGCAATCCGGAGAGGGTCTCGACCGGGGTCGACGTCGTTGGAGACATCGCGATAGTCAGGCTCCCAGAACTCTCAGCGGCCGAAAAGAGGCGACTGGCCGGGGCCCTCACAAAGGAAGTGAAGAACGTGAAGTGCGTCTACGAGCAAGAGGGAGGGATCGAGGGAGAGTTCAGACTTCGGAAACTGAAACACATCACGGGAGAGAAGAGGACGCTGACCCTCCACAAAGAAAACGGGTGCGTCTTCAGGGTCGACGTCGCCCGATGCTACTTCTCGCCAAGGCTCTCCACGGAGAGGCTA
>CAWCLN010000004.1:0-41001 GCA_963796425.1 uncultured archaeon
ACGAGACACCCAGGAGGTCTTGGATTTCGGCCTCGTACAGGATAGCAGATGGCAAGGATCCAGTGATCGATTGAATCCTTGGGTCGGTCTTCGGTACCGCGGTCCTCACTACGACGAATCTCCTGCCCTGCCAGAACTGATAGAGGATGCCGATCTCCTCTCCTAGATCGAGACCGGTGATCGTGCTCAGGTGGTAGAGCCCCGGCATGGACGAGACAGACTTGCAGGCTTCCAGGACCTTGTCCGGGGGGACGTTCAGCTCGACGGTCTTCACGTGCGTGGTAACAGACCCTCCAAGCTTGGCGGCCAGGTCGGTCAACTCTTCACTGGACAATTGCCTTCTCTCCTTCGATTGGGTCGGGCGGCCCTCCCGTGACCAGCTTCAGGATACCCCAGATTATCGCTTCCGGCCTGGGAGGACATCCGGGAATGAACAAGTCCACCGGGATTACCGTGTCGACGCCGCGTCCCGCGTTGTAGCATTCCTTGTACACTCCACCGCCGAGACCGCATGCCCCAATCGCGACCACATGCCTCGGCTCGGGCACCTGTTCGTAGACTGTCTTGAGGCGGTCCTTCATCAGAGGGTTAATCGTCCCAGTTACAAGCAGGACGTCTGCATGCCTTGGGCTTGGGACCAGCTCGACTCCGAGTCTTTCGGCGTCGTAGCGAGGAGTGAGCGCAGCCAGTATTTCGATGTCGCAGCCGTTACAGGAGGACGCGTTGACGTGGAAGACCCAGATGGACCTCTTCCTTGCCCACGCAGTCAGGCCGGACCTAAAACTCGCCACCCCCGGCGGTGATGAACCACCAGACCGTGACTGTGAGGACGCTACCCCCGCCGATGAGGAAGAGGAGCGGATAGGTAACCGAGGGCGCCTCGAAAGAGCCTGCCAATATGAGCGCCAGCGCCTCGACCACCATGAAGAGCACTGCAAAGACGAAGAGGTTTGATCTGTACAATCCCCTGGTGGGAATCGACTCTTCGCCTCCAGTGAAGGGCTCGTACCTCACCCCCGTGCCGGAACTCCGTTTGCCAAGCCTGCCTACCAACGTGAAGACCACAATGTCGGCGATGACTATGATGAGGGGTCCAAGGATGGCGTCTGTCGCGGCGGTCATTCTGCCCCCTCCACCAGACTCCCAATCATCGCGACCAGTTTCATGCTCGATTCCTTTACAACGTCAGAAAGCTCCTCGCCCACGCCCACGGAGTCGGGCTGAATACCCACGATATATGTGTCTGCCGCGTTCTCGGCGACGCCTGGGACTAACCTGATTGGTACGTTATGTGTCGCGAAGAATCCGAACTTCGTCTCGCTGAGACGGGCACAGACGATGGTCCCCGGCTTCTTCTGCGCCTCAACGGCGTCGATAATCACTATCCTCTCCCCTTTCGATGCAAGGTCAGAAATCACCCTTTCCGGGTTCGACGAGAGCCGGTGCACCCTCACGGCCTTCCTCGACGCGGGCCCAAGTCGTCGCCTTAACGAGGAAACTACCTTCAGTCCGACGGCATCGTCTTGTTTTATGGGGTTGCCAATTCCGAAGACATGGGTAGTCCCGGACCCCCCGAGGATGCACTCCCTGAGCTGGGCGGAAAGATCATTGGATGGAGCCGTCGAGCCGTCTCCCTTCGGCCCTACTCGATCCCCGTGATCTTCAGGTCGAGGCCCTCGACGACCTTCAACGACGAGCCGCACTGGGGGCACGCGAAGGCCGGATCGATCGTGTGGTCGTGCCGATGCACGGGGAGTCTGCCCGAGAAGCGACACTTTGGGCACTCCACCGATCCGCTGGTAAACCTGACTACGAGCTTCGAGCCCTCCGCCTTCGTCCCCTTCGAAAGAATCCCGTACGCCATTGTGAGCGATTCGCGGGTCAGGCCGAGCATCTCCCCCACATCGACCTTCACTCTCCGAGGAGGCTTCCCTGCGGCCCCGACCTCTTCGAGGACCGACTGGAGTATCCTGTCTGCGTAGACGTACTCGTGCAAGAGAAGCAGATTCAGCCGTTGGGGTATTTAGCGTATCTGATGATGACTCGCTTTCTCGACCAGAATCGTGCAGTATCTTGGGTGAGCGGAGGCCCCCCGTCCTTGGAGCGGGCATCTCTCAACCAGTCTTGTCCGTTTTCAAACGCCGTTTAAGAGGGTTAGACGTTTCCTAATTCTGAGAATCGTCTTGCTAGGATCCGATATCTGTCAGGAACTTCTTGTTCGACTCGACAGTCTGCTTCACGGCGCTCTCCCAAGCCTTTCGTTCGGCCGCGGCCTTCACACTCAGCCTCCCCACGACCTCGTACACGTCGTCTAGACTTGCGGCTGCCATCCCCGCCTTGTCGATGACAGAGATGAGCTCAGGGTCGTCAATCTTGACCTTGTAGCCATTCTTGCGGAGGAAGACAAGACCCGCGACCAATGCCGTCCTCTTGTTGCCCGCCCTGAAGTGCTGACCGCTGGCGAGCTTGAAGACGAGGAGCGATGCCTTTTCAGGAATTGCCTGTTCGAAGCCTTGATTGTCTGCCCGGGAAACGACCTCCTTCAATAGGGACTCGAGCTGCTCGCCGTCGGCTTTCGAATACTCGTTGGGCTCGCGCGTGAGCAAGACGACCTCCCTGTTGACCGCTACCAGTGTGGGCAAGTCCATGTGGTGGACTGTTCGCTTCGCCACGCGCAATCATCCCATTGCCTCACATTTAACCGATTGAGATCCTTAGGAACCACGACCAATGTGACGCAACAGCCGAACGGAAACCAATTGCTGAATCGACCCGATGTATCCTGTGACGAACCAGAATAACACTCTCGCAGACGCCGTGGAGGCTGCCAGCGGGTAACGCTTAAGTGGCCATTACCACTCATCAGTGGTAATGCGGGAGGGAACCATGGAGATCGAAGCTATCTCTGACATAGCTTGTGACAACGCAAGACTGATCACATCTTTTGGTGCGGGAGCGGCCAAGCTCTTTGGTTGGAAGCCCGAGGAGTTGGTCGGAAAGCAGAGTGTGGTGATCTTCCTTGAACCTCGTGCCGTGGCGACGCTCGTACCAAGGCTCCTCAAGACCGCCGCCGAGGCGGGCAAGTTCGAAGAGGAAGTGACGCTCGTCAGGAAGGACGAGTCGAGATTCGTGGGTATTCTCACGGTCCGCCCTCTCCTGAAGCATGGAGAGATCGTTGGCTACATGGGGTTGACCCGGCACCTGAGGAACCTCTAGGTCGGGTGGCCTGCCGTACCTCACAGTGTCTGGATAAGGGAGCTCAGACCCCCATTCCTGCTGCTTCCGGTCGTCTTTGTTCCCACCGGGCTAGCGATTGCCTGGTCGGCTGGTCAATTTAACCTGTTCAACGCCCTGCTCACACTCGTCGGGGCTGTTTGCCTGCACGCCAGTGTCAACGTTCTGAACGACTATTTCGACTTCAGGAGCGGAATCGATCTCAAGACTACGCCAACGCCATTCAGCGGAGGAAGCACGATCCTTCCCAAGGGGATGATGTCCCCGAGGAGAGTGCTGTGTCTGGGCTCGCTTCTTCTGGTGGCAGGCCTGGGAATTGGATCATACTTCGTCTACGAGTTTTCGTTCGACCCCGTGCTCATCGCCCTTATCGCGTTCGCCACATTCGCGGTTGTCACTTACTCGCCCCTGACATCCAAGCTCGGCATCGGCGAGATGGTAACAGGACTTGGCTTCGGGCCCCTTCTGGTTCTTGGGTCATACTACATCCAGACCCATCACCTGAGCGTCGCACCGATCATCATCGGGCTGCCGCTGGGCATAATGACGGCAGGGATTCTCTACGTAAACGAGTTCCCAGACACCGACGCCGACAAGAGCGCAGGGCGGAACCACCTCGTGGCACGATGGGGGAAGGCCAAAGCAGCCAGCAGACTGAGGGCGATCCTGATCATTGCCTACGCAATCCCCGTGGCTGGAGTTCTAGTCGGCGCTGTCAGCCCATTCGCCTTGATCGTGTTGGCTTCAGCACCCAAAGCGCTTGCCACCTCGAGGGCAGTGAGCAAGAACTATGACAAGGTCGCAGAACTGATACCCGGGATGGCGTCGATGGTGATGACGACACTCCTGACCGGAGTTCTGCTCTTCATCGCCTATGTCGCGGCAGGCCTGGCTTAGCGGGCCTTGGACCAGACCTCTTCCAAGGACGCCCTGACGGCCATGGCAAAAGGCTGACTGGATACGGCGATCGCGATGGAATGGTAGGCTTCTCTGCTGGCGGGATCAGGGACGCCGATGATGACCGTCGATTCGTCGGCGACCATGAGGTCGAGCAGGATGCTTTCGGTTCGTCTGACCCGGAGACCGAGGGTCTTCAGGAAGTTTGTGTCGCTGCGGCGAATCGGGAAGTCCGATGGGATCAGAATCCTGACTGACTTCGGCATCTTCTTCTGAAGATAGGGTTTGAAGAACCGGGCGGCGTCGATTGATCTCTTCGCCACGAGGATCACGTCGTCGGACCCAGCGATGACCTCGCTGAACTTGCTCGCTATCGCGTTAATCCCTCTAAGGAGAGCCACCTCCTGGTCTCTTTCGAGGGGTGGTCGAGCCCCTGCCCCAAGAAACTTCAGCAAGGATTCGGTCGCGTCCGTGCGTGCTTTCTGAGTCTCCGCAAACTCGTCTTCGAACTGCCGGAGGCGCATGCCCAGGGCGGCCTTCGCCGAGATCGCTGAGAAGACTTCGCCACGCTCTTCCACAAACCCCTTTTGCTGAAGGCTACGGAGTGTGTCGTAAGTCCTCGAGAGGGGAACCCGCGCCGATACGGAAACCTGCTTGGGCGACATGCTGCCTGACGTCAGAGCGACGTATACCCTTGCCTCGTAATGGCTGAGCTTGAAGTTCTCCGCGAGTGATTTCTCTGGGTCCACCGTGACTTGCTCTTTTCCAGTTCGTTATAATAGGATTCTACGGCTTCGCCCCCTCAGCGGTTCCTCGGGACTCCAAGAGAAGTCGACCTAGGGCTTCGAGGGCTCGTCGGCTTAAATCAGGGTCGTCCAACCCGAGGAGTGCGGGGCCGTCGTCTAGCTTGGTAGGATACTTGCTTGGGGTGCAAGTGGTCGTGGGTTCAAATCCCGCCGGCCCCAGTTACGATAAGCTCAGAATAGCCTCTGTTCGTCTAGAATAGCTAGATTCTTGCTGTTTACGCGACTGGTCGCGAGGGCTCCTCCAGGATCGACAAAGGAACGTGTCACATAAGATGGTGGGCGGACATACGTCACAATCAATAAGAATTGTTTTGAATAGTGTTCATTATTAATAGAGAATAGTGAATGCTTATTAATGTCCCTGACCGAGAGGAATTTGAGCCATGAAGAAGAATACGCTCCTGACCGCCGCAATCCTTGTAGTCATAGTCGTAGCGGCGATCTTCGGGGGGCTCTATTTCTCTCGCAGTCAGGGTTCGGCTGCCATTCCGTGTTCGACAACCGGTCCGAGCCCATCGACGAAGATACAGGTGGTCGCTGCCGAGAATTTCTGGGGGAGCCTGGTATCTCAGCTTGGCGGAACGCATGTCAATGTGCTGAGCATTGTTACAAACCCCAACACCGACCCTCATGAATATGAAGGCGACGTCGCCGACGCCGAGGCGATCGCAAACGCAAACCTCGTGATTGTCAACGGGGCGGGGTACGATGATTGGGCTCTGCAGCTTATTGCAGCAAGCAACACTCCAAACCAGGCTGTCCTAAACGTGCAAGAACTCATCAACCAGTCAGTCACAGCAAATCCTCACTTCTGGTACAGTCCCTACTACGTGAATGACACTGTGAAGGCAATGTACAAGGACCTTGTGTGCATCGACCCGACCGACACAGCATACTACAAGCAGCAGTACGTCGCGTTGAATGCGTTGCTTGGTGTGTACAACGAACGGATAGGCGAGATAAGACAACAGTTCGCGGGCACACACGTGGCATCCACCGAGAGCATATTCGTGTACCTGGCAAACGCTACGGGCCTTGACCTCGTTTCTCCTCCCGCATTCATGGAGGCCGTCTCGGAAGGAAGTGACCCGCCAACGCAGAGCCTCGTGCAATTCCAGCAGGAACTCCAAAACGGAAGCGTGAGCATGCTGGTCTACAACGAGCAGACGGTGACGCCGCTCACTCAAAGTATCGTGACTCTGGCCGCCGATAACAACGTCCCTGCCGTCGGCGTGACAGAGACCATTCAGCCGGGGGACGTCACGTTCCAAGTCTGGATGAACGCAGAGTTGCTCGCCATCCAGAACACCCTCAATGCTCGTGCCCTCGGGCAATGACGGGTGAAGGAAATTGCAGCCCGAGATCATCACGGCAGAGAGTCTGGCAGCCGGCTACCCAAACAACACTGTCTGGCGAGATGCCAATTTTGCGTTCGGTCGCGGAGAGTTCATCGCGGTCATAGGCCCCAACGGGGCGGGCAAGACGACGCTCTTTCGCTTGCTGCTCGGCCTGCAGCACCCCATTAGCGGGTCGATGAAGATATTCGACGCTCCGCCCAAACGTGGAAACCCTCAGATTGGCTACGTGCCTCAGCGCCACATGATAGACAACGAGACGAATGTCGAATGTCTTGAATTGGTTCGGCTTGGACTCTCAGGAAAACAGTGGGGGTTCAACCCCTTTTCCCACAAGGAGCGCGCCGCGGCTCTTGCTGCACTGGAAGGTGTCGGCGCGACAGAACTAGCACACCGCCCCCTCGGGGCACTGTCAGGTGGAGAGCTGCAGAGGATATTTCTGGCCGAGGCGCTGGTGAGCAACCCGGACATACTGCTGCTTGACGAGCCGCTGTCGAACCTCGACCTGAGGCGCGAAATCGACCTGCTTCACCTGGTCAACGACGTGGTCCGTTCGCGCGGAGTGACGGCGTTGCTGATAGCTCACAACATCAACCCGCTTCTGCCTCATCTCGACAAGGTGATGTACATCGCGAACGGCAAGGTAGCAACGGGAAAGCCCAGCGAAGTCCTGACGTCAGAGAGTCTCACAGCGCTGTATGGGGTCCAAGTCGAGGTCCTGCGTGACCCCCACGGAAATGTCGCTATCATAGGAGTCGAAGAGCATCACGGTGATATGGTATGACCTTCAGCATCAATCTGTTCGCGGACATCCAACAGATGTGGCACCTTCAGTTCATGCAGCACGCTTTCGAAGCGGGGACGGTCATTGCGATCGTAGCGGGCATCATGGGCTACTTCGTGGTGTTGCGCCGTTCGGCGTTTGTGGCTCACGCCTTCTCAGAAATCGGATTCGCTGGAGCTGCGGGGGCCATCTTGGTGAACATTCCCGCCATCTACGGCCTCCTTCTGGGTTCAACTGCGGGCGGCTTTGCGATAGCCGCACTCGGTCGCCGCGTCACAAACCGTGATACTCAGATAGGCATCGTGCTCGCATTCATGCTCGGCTTGGGTCTCCTGTTCATCAGACTCTATCCCGGCTATTCAACTCAGGCATACTCCATCCTATTCGGAGAGATACTGGGCATCAGCAGCGACAGCGTCCTCCTGACGCTCTTCTTCGGTTTGGTGATCTTGGGCGCAATCTCTCTCCTCTACAGACCGCTCCTCTTCGCGTCGCTGGATGAAGACGTCGCAGAAGCCAAGGGAATGCCTATGGTCTTCCTGGGCATGGCCTTCATGCTTCTTGTCGCTGTCGCGGTCTCCATTTCTGTCCAGATGGTCGGAGTCCTTCTCATCTTCTCCCTAATGGTAACGCCCGCGGCAACCGCCCAGAATCTGGCGAAACGGCCGCAGCGGGCCATCATAATCTCGGTGCTCATCGCCCTGGCCGCGACATGGGCTGGGCTGTTCATCGGATTCTATGAGCCGTACCCGGTAAGCTTCTTCATAACGAGCATCGTGTTCATCATTTACCTTGGTGTGAGGGGCTGGAATTGGAGATTCCCGAGACGAATCAAGGCCGGTGAGGTGCATGGGGCCAGTTTCCATGAAATCAGATCAAGTAAGACAGACTGATAGATGACTTCCACCCGCTCCTGGTCCGTCTATCGGCATCGTTGATCTCGGCGTGGCCTGGCGTCGGCTTATTACTCTGGAGATTACAGTTTATATCTGGATTAATAAGAAACCTGGCTATGCCAATCATCAGCCTCTCAATTCCAGAGATGATGCTGAAGGAGATGGACGAGCTCGAAGAATCATTCGGCTTCACTGGCAGGTCAGAGCTCGTTCGAGCAGCGATTCGGCTGATGATGAACGACAACAGGGAACAGTCTGGCCTTTCAGGAGAAGTGAGCGGTCTGGTCGTGGTCACGCACAATACCGAGGAAGAAGAACCAGTCACGCGACTCAAGCATGAGTTTGACCCGATAATCAAGACGCATATCCACAGCAAGCTCACTCCGTCGACTTGCGTCGAACTGTTTCTAGTTCAAGGCGACGCGAAGAAGGTTTCAGCGATGAGCAAGGCCTTCCAAGCTCAGGACGAGATGAAGAGTTCCAAGTTCCTTCGAATCTAAGAATCGTCACGGCCCTTTACCTTTCGTGCTAGTGCGAAGCCAGCCGGGCCGTATCAGGTTCAGAATAGATTTGCACAGTAAACCGTGCAAATCCCGCCGGCCCCATTCCTCCATGACCAAGATACCTCTCCCTTTCCGCTAACCCGGAGCGATCCTGAGAACCTCAATCATCTTCGAGTAGGTGTAGTCGGAGGTGTCACTCTTGTAGTCGGAGAGGAGTTTGAGTAGTGGCGCGACGTCCCTGATCCCGAGGACGCGCCTCAGGCGTGGGGAAAGCCTCCCTCCGATGAAGAGGTACTGCGCGGCGGTCGTCACGTTCTTGGGCTTCCGAATCGTGCCCGCTGACTCGAAGTCGATTATCCACGGAACGCCCTCAGCGACAACTGCGTGCTTCCTGAGATTGCTGAGCTGGCCGTGGTCTATCCCCATTATGTCTAGCTTTCTGCACTGGTTTAGGATCGAATGGACCATGGTCCTAGCTGCTTCCCTAGTCCCATGTCCTCGTAGTCCTCGGAGCCAATCCTCCAGTTCGACGTAGTCGAGCAGCCTCATCAACACGAAGTCCTTCGTATGGCCGTAGACGGTCGGCCCTATCCCCAGCCTGTTGGCCATTGATGTGACCCGGACCTCCTGTTCCATATCGGGCCTATTTGCGTCGGTCCTCCTGATCTTCAGGGCCCGCACATTCCCTCCGACGCGCGCCTTTACGACCACCCCGACTGTTCCAAGGCCTAGAATCCCAAGCCGGCCAATCTTTGCGTGTCCTTCGAAGATGAGCTCCTCCACCCCCAGCATCTCCAGCTGTCTTATCCTCGACCGTGCGGCGGGGAGGGAGATCCTGGGATAGGTCAGGACCAAGATGTAGGGCGTCTTCGTCAGCTGGTCAAGACGTGCGGGTTCCGATTGCGTCGCTGACAATCTCTCTGATTCCATCATCCAGCCACTTCGAAGCTGAAGCCGCCCGCGCCAGCGAAGGGCCGGTGAGAATTGACCCGCTTCTCTTCATCCCTCTTCCCAGCTCGCTGGAGGCCCCGATTGGTCCGACCTTCCCCCGGACCACCTCGACGAGCAGGTCCGTGAGACTAAGGTATCGACGAGGCCGAAGGAGCCTTGCCCTTGCCTCTTCGTCCACCCAGATGAGCTTCGCGTCCTTCCTGTTGGAGGAAATGAAGGCCTCCACGTCCTTCTTCCTATCAACCGTCGGGCCAACGCGCAGCTCGAACGCTGGAAGGACACCGCATTCAGGAATGAGGAGTATGGCGCTCGACAGTTTGTTGTCTGATGCCGCCATCGACCGTGCAATCTTGAACCCGTTCATATCAAGATGCCTTACGATGTGCTTGGTCGTCTTCCTTAGCTCCCCCCAGAGCGTGTCTTCGCTCATGAGTCGGTGAGAAAAAACGATCGCAAACACTGTTCCGCGCAGCGCCGGGTGATGCCTGCCCCCCATCTTGCGGAAGTAGGCCTGTCTGGGGTTCCTTAGAAACCCTCTTGATGCTAGGATCATCCTGCCGAGCTTCTCGCCGGAGATGGCTATCGCCAGGTCTCTACCTCCGTCCACCGGGTCAGGCAGACTAAAGAGGCGTTCTCTGCTGGATGGCTTGAACTCGGCGAAGTACTTCAGGACTCCCTTGAAGCTCCCGAACCTCATCATTAGGACCTCGGCCGCATACCCGCTGAATCCCTTCGTTTCGATTTCGGCCCCGTACACGCCGACCGCAATCATGAATCTCTTGAGGAGTCTGATCTGGGTCTTGCCGTCAGCGGAAAGGCGCCTGACGACCTGCACGTGGAACAGGGACCTGTCCGCCGCGCTCTTCCACTCGCCCCTCTTGACCGAGTAGCACGGGACGATGTTAACCCTGGTGCCCTCGACGGTCGCCTCTGTATACGGATGCTGGGCGAACTTCTTGCCCCGGGGTGACCCTCTAGTGGCGGCCGCCCCCACTACCAACCCTATCTTCTCAAACCTGTCCTCGGGCGTCCCAGGATCGATTCTTACGAAGATGTCGAGGTCGACGTGTTGGGGGAGCCAAGTCCCCTTCGCGAAGGAACCCCCAAGCAACACCCCACGAGTCTCAGGGAACCTCGCCGCAGCCCTTCTTGTTCTTAGCAAAAGAAACCTTGCCAGTGCGCCGACTCTTCGTTCCATATCTGCGGTCGGGGTCACGGACCTGATCGCATTTCGTAAGACCTTTCGTGAATCCCTCAAGTCAGGGGATACCTCCCCACGTCGGAGTAGGTGGGTCCCCGAGCTCCCAAGACGCTGGATTTCAGTTTCAACTCGACGAGCCTGATCTCCCCGAATGAGCGGTCTGAGTTGGAGCGCAGGACCGAGGTGAGCTCACCAATTCCTCTCATGGACCTGACCCTGGCCAGAGTGACGTGGGCAGTGAAGGGTCGCTTGTCATTCTCCCCGATTCCCTCGAGCGCCGCGATAGCTCCCTGTGCTATGGGTCCGACCCGCTCCTCGTGTGCTGGAGGGACCCCCGCCCAGATGACGTTCGGCCTAGAGATGTTCGGAAAGGCCCCGACTCCCCTTAACTCCACATCCACCCTGCCCAGGCGGAGTCTCTTCAGGCGCTCGTCGACTTCCAACGCCTGGCCCTGAGTGATCTCGCCGAGGAACTTCACGGTGAAGTGGAGGTTCGCTCTTTCCACCGTCTTCAAGTCGGCCCCGGTCGCTGAGAGCTCCCGCTGAAACGCGATGATAGAATCGAGAACCTTGGGGTCCGAGATTTCTAGAGCGACGAAGGTGCGCATCGTCGTTCGGTGAGCAGGACCTGATTTAAATTCGCCATGGCTCTGGCATCCACAGACACATACTTGCGCATAGTCGCAATCACGGGCATGCCAGGCGCCGGCAAGTCTACCGCCGCGAAGGCGCTGGTGGCAAAGGGGTGGAAGCGCGTCATCATGGGCGACATAATCCGAGAAGAAACGAAGAGAAGGGGTCTAGCGCCCGATTCGAAGAACACGGGCGAAGTGATGAAGCAGCTCAGGAAGGAGCGAGGTGAGGCCGCAGTGGCTGAGCTCTGTCTGAAGGCGATACAAAAGGTCGGGTCTGACAGAGTAGTGGTGGACGGAATCCGCGCGATCACAGAGGTCGAGACGTTCAGGAAGCGCGCGGAGGTGATCCTGATCGCCGTTCACGCCTCCCAGCGTCGGAGATTCGCCCTCCTAAAGGAGAGGGGCAGGAGTGACGATCCGTTCTCCTACGAGATGTTCGTGAAGAGAGAGGAGAGAGAGCTCGCAGTTGGGATTGATGAGGCAATCGCGCTGGCAGACGAAATGGTCTCGAACGAGCACGCAGCTCCGGAGGAGCTCGCCGCCGAGATTGCCAAGGTCGTCGACCGCTGGGTGGAACAAGACGCGCGCTGAAATCAGGATGAGGGTCACGCTTGAGGCTACGTTGGCACCCTCAGAAGACCCGAAGAAGGTCGAGAACGCAATCAGAAGCATCCTCGGTGAGAATGCCGTGCTGGCAGATCAGAGCAGTCGAATGATCACGCTGGTCTCGGACGAGTCAAGCTCTCTCAACGTTCTGCGAGACCAGTTCAGGGACAGGCACATCAGGGGCGCTGCCAGGAGGCTGCTCCTGTCAGAGCTGAAGGGCGACTTGACCTCGCTGATGCTGAATAGACAGGCAGCAACCGTCGGCGTCGTGGCCCTATGCAGCAGCGCTGATCAGTCACCCCTCGGGCCCATTTATGCAACAATAAGGTCGAAGCAGATCGAGGCTGTGGTCGATTGGCTTACGGCCTACGAGTAAGGGTAGCCCACTTCCACCTTCAATCCGTCTCTCGCGGCAAATGTCTCCGGGAAGACGGTGCGGGCCTGCTTGACCAGGCTCGCGATGCTGGTATAGCGGGCACTGAAGTGAGTGAGGGCGAGACGGCGTACGCCAGCATTCTTCGCGATCTCAGCAGCCTCGAGACAGGTGCTGTGCTTCCTCTCCACCGCCTTGTCTCGATCTCTTCCGTGGAAGGTGGAATCGAAGATTAGAAGGTCGCATCCGGAGAAGAACCTTGTGAGCCTTGGAGAGGGCCTTGTGTCTCCGGAGTATCCAATCTTCCTCCCTGGCCGAGGCGGGCCTGTCACTTCTGAAGAAGAGATCGTGCGACCGTTCACCCTAACCTTCCTTCCCTTCTGGAGCCTTGACCATAACCTGCCCTCAGGGACATGAAGGGCCTTGGCCCTCTCTGGAAAGAAGACCCCCGGCCTGCTCCTTTCCTCGACGACGTAGGAATAGGCCTCCACGGAATGGACTGCCTTTGTCGCCCTGACCTTGAAATCGCTTGTGCGGAGAACTGTCCCCTGTTTCGCGGGCGAGAAGCTGACAGGGAAAGTCAACCCCATGTGCAGCAGTTCCGCGGTCACTTCCAGCCACTTCAACAGCTTTGGCGGCCCGACGATGTTCAGCGGCTTCTTCCGCTGGGCGAGACTCATCGTCTGCAGGAGCCCCAGGAGACCTGTGACGTGATCGCCATGCAGATGAGTGATGAGAATCGAGGTCTCCCTGTTCAGGCCGACCCCCTGGTTGAGGACTTGACGTTGGACCCCCTCTCCGCAGTCCATCAAGATGACACTCCCCTCTCTCTGGATAGCGATTGCCGGCAGGCCTCGCCCCCTTGTGGGAGCGGCCGAGCTGGTTCCCAGAAACGTCACCGTGAGCTTGGTCAGACCTATCTCCTCCTCAGGATCGTAATTGTCCTTGTGAGGAGCTTATGAACGTAAAGGTGATGCTCTTCTTCGATGGCCATCTCTGCCGATGCCTCGATCTTCAGCGTCTGTGGGTGCATTATCACCATCCGGGAACCTTCTTTGAGGAGCAAGGGCAGTGTTGCGAGTGTCCTCTGCACTATGTCCCGTGGATCGGCTCCCCTGGTGCTGGACGCGCGACCGTAGGGAAGGTCGGTCGCAATCGCGTTCACGTTTCTCACGGGATGACTAAAGGCGTCGGCGCGGATGACCCCCATCCACTCCTGGCCGTAGTGTCTCATGTTCGCAAGGGACCCAATCGTCATCTTTGCGACCTGGTCCGACGCGACGACCCTCGCGCCAGCTTCGAAGGCTTCAATCGCGAGGCTCCCGGTCCCCGAGAAGGGGTCGAGGAAGACTTCGCCCTCCCTGAACCTGCTGAGGTTTACCAACGCGCGGGCCAGTTTGGGGAAGATGGCTGATGGGTGAAAAAAGGCACGGGCGCGGGGCCGTCGCTTTGACCAGGCCTGGCTCATCTCGCTAGGTTTGGTCAGGACCAAGTAGTCCTTCTTCCCACGGACCAGAGTGAACTCGAATTCAGGATTTTTGAGGTCAACTGTCGCGTCTACACCTTCAAGAACTGGCCTGGGATCAAGATCAGGCTTCCCGCCACCCAAGTCGAAGCTACGAAGCCGCACACGCCTTTCCAGCACCTCCTTCTGGGCATCGAGGGCCCCCTCGATCACGCGGCCCACCCTTCGGGAGAAAGCGATTCGAGATGCAACAATTAACGGATCGACGAGCGAGTCGACGAGTAGGATCCGCTTCTCAGGCGACTCGAACCTAGATAAAGGGTCGTATGTGAGGAAGAGAGCCCTCGCCTCTGCCTCTGGGATGGAGGTTCCTTCCCCCGACAGCAGGACCAGAGATCTATTCATCGAGAGTCTTCAAATGCGCGACAAGGGCGTCCGAGACATCGACCTTACTGAACTGACCAGGCACTGTATTGGCTTCAACAATCGTCCTGACGCCTGCTTCTTGCAGCTTCTCAAGGGCATTGCCCACGAAGAGCCCGTGGACGCAGACGGCCAAGACAGCCTTCGCCCCTTGCTTCCGGACGGCCTCCGCCGCGGCGCACATCGTGCCACCTGTGCTGATGATGTCGTCAACAATGATGACCTCCTTTCCTTCGACCTCGAGCTTGGCACCCTTCAGCTTCACATCCCCAGTAATCCTGTCTCGCTTCTTCGAAAGCTGGAGGAACCTCGCCCCAAACAGTTGTGCGAAGGCTTCCGTCCTTCTCGAGCCTCCGAAATCTGGAGAGATGACTACTGGATTGTCTAGGTCGAGCTCACTCTTGGCGTATTCGGCGAGGGTCGGGATTGCCGAGACACTGTAGACTGGAAAAGAGAAGAGTGAGAGACCCTCTGCAGAATGAATGTCAACGGTCACAAGTCTTCGGATTCCAACTGAACGCATCAGATGAGCCACAACTCCGAGGGTGACCCCTTCACCTGGGAGGAACACCTTGTCCTGCCTTGCGTATGCAAGGTAAGGCACGACAGCAGTGATCTTTGCTCCCTCCTGGCTCAAGTGGTGAGAGGCAAGAATAAGCTGAAACAGATGTGTGTCGACAGGAGGGTAGGTCGACTGAACCAAGAACACGCTCCTTCCCGCGACCTTCTCTTCTGAGGAGAACCGTGTCTCACCGTCGGGAAAGACCTTGAATTCTGCCTTGAGCAAGGACAGACCAAGCTTCTCGGCCACCTTCCTGCCCAGCTCCTCTGAGGCCGGACCGGCGAGGACAAGCTTCTCCGTCATCGCTTTCGAGACGGCTCCACTCCCATTCGTATTTAACGAATTACCATAGATGAGAAGCGTCTGATAGTGACAGGAACGGTTAAGGCATAGTTAGGTGGGAGATGTCAAGAGTAATTGGACCAAATCTGCCCCGAATGCGGTGTCGGGATAATGATGTACGACATGCCCACGAAGCGCTTCGGTTGCAAGAACTGTGGCGCGTTTCTTACCAGAGACCAGCTCTCAGATCTCAGGTACAAACAGAAGACCCCTGTCGAGGACGAGAGACGCAAGCGATCCAGGCAACAGTCTGACTATCTTGAATGGTGGCTAAGCGGGAACAAAGAGCAGTAGTCAGTCCTCTAATGGGAGCGGTACTGAAACGGGCTCCTAGCGGAGCGTTTTTCTCCGATTCTTTGGTGCCGGAAGCGCAGTGCAAGGACTTCCCGTGTTCCTTCACTCATATCTAGCATTCTCGTCTGCTCACCCGTGAACCAGCCGAAGTCCGAGGACTCGGCGTTCAACCTCACCTTCCCCCTGACACGACGGGCAAGGTAGTCGACTAAGACATAGTGGTATCTCGGCCTCAACGCTTCGTCGAGGTGAATGTCCGTCGCCACGTCTAGTAGCCCCTGCAGAACCACTTCAAGGTTGGTCTCCTCCTTGACCTCTCGGACCACGGCGTCTTGGACTCGCTCGCCCAACTCGACCAAGCCACCTGGGAGCGCCCAGCGGCCCTCGTTAGGAGGGTATTTCCGCTTGATGAGGAGGACTTTGGGCCCATCGTACACTACAGCCCCTGCTCCGACGAGTGGCCTCGGCGGATACTCTCTCCTGGCCCTCATTGCGTTAGACTGACCTGATAGTCGTTTTAAGGCTGCGACCCTGGGCTGCCCGCTATGGTCAGAGTCGAGATGCTGGCCGTGGGAAGGGAGCTCCTTATCGGACGGACATTGAACACCAATGCTCAGTGGATGGGCAGCAGGCTGGCCCGGAAGGGCACGCTGCTTGCCGAAATCACAACGGTCGATGACGACCTAGGAGAGATTGCCCTCGGACTAAAGAGTTGTCTTGGAAGGAGGGCGGACTTTGTAATTGTTGTAGGAGGGCTTGGGCCGACGCCCGACGATATGACCCTCAGGGGAATATCGGTAGGAATCCGAAGGAAACTGAGGCCCAACAAGCAAGCCCTTTCGTTGATCAGGGAGCACTACGCCAGGCGTGACCTAGGTGGGATCGAGATGACGCCAGCGAGGCTGAAGATGGCAACTCTGCCGATCGGGGCGAAGCCTGTCAGGAACGAGGTGGGAACGGCTCCTGGAGTCAGGTTGGATATTAAAGGGACGACGGTCTTCTGTCTGCCCGGAGTTCCCTCGGAGATGAAAAGTATCTTCAAGGAATCCGTGGAGCCGGAGATTGTGAAGAGGTTAGGCAGGTTCTACAGAAAGTACATCTCACTAAGAATCGAGGGAATTTACGAATCGGCGTTGGCCCCGATGATTGAGTCTGAGCTGAGGAGACATCCAGGCGCTTACATCAAGTCTCATCCTAGGGGAATCAGGGAGGGGAAATCCAGGATCGAGCTTGACGTAGCAGTGATGAGTGAGGACAGGAAGAAGGCGGAGTCGGCAGTCCAGATTGTGCGCGAAATCAAGAGTACAATAGAGACTGCGGGAGCGATAGTGGTCTCTGAAAGGGAGAGGGTTCCGAGTTGAGTAGGTGACACGAATTGGACCTGATATTCGCCACAGGGACTGCCGGTTCCGGCAAATCCCTCCTCACCAGCGCTCTCAAGAGATGGTATGTTAGCAGGGGAGAAGAGGCTATCGCTGTCAACCTGGATCCGGGAGTGGTCATCCTCCCTTATGAGCCCGACGTGGACGTCAGGCTGAGGGTCAACCTCCAGGAGGTGATGGAAGACTACGGCCTCGGCCCCAACGGGGCCCTCATCATGGCGGCTGACCTAGTTGCGACCAAGCTGGGGGAGATTCAGGAGGACATCGACTCCTGCGGGGCTGAATACGTCATCGTCGACACGCCCGGGCAGACGGAGCTCTTTGCATACCGGGAGAGCGGCGAATACATAGTGAAAGAACTGAAGGCCGACTCCAAGACACTGCTCTTCCTTTTCGACCCGCTGCTGGCGAACACGCCTGTCAACTTCCTCTCAATAGCCCTGCTCTCTGCGTCTGTCGGTCTCAGGATGAGAGTTCCTCGAATCTCAGTTCTCACGAAGAAGGACATTGCGAGAGAAGCGGTCAAGCAGATCGTCGAGTGGAGCAGGAATACGAAAGTCTTCGAGGACGCTCTGGCCAGCACCAAGGACAGCGATCAGTACTCACTGTACTCCGAACTCTTCAGGAGCCTCCGAAGACTCGCGTTCGGTTCGGACCTCTACCCTGTCTCTTCGACGACCTCGGAGGGACTCATCGCGCTCGTGGGTGAGGTCTCCAGGATTGGCAGAGGCGGCGAAGAGTTCACGGATTGAGCTTGGAAAGGAAACCCTGAATCAGCTCAGCGCAAGTCTCGGGCTTTTCAAGCGGAACCATGTGCCCTGCATCCCTTACAAATTCCATCGCTGAGGATTTTATGTTCTGGTTCAGGTAAGCAGACCACTTGGGCGGGGTCATCCTGTCATTCTCCCCGCAGATGATGAAGGTCTTGGCGGTAATCTCTGAGAGCCGGGATCTCACGTCAAAGCCATCGCATGCAAGGTAATCGTTCAGGAAGACGGGGAGGTTGGCGAACGACAGCGCCGCCCTCGCCTCCCTTCCCATGCCGAGGTCGATCTTGAAGTAGCTCATCGGCGTTATCGTCTGTTCGATGGTCTTCAAGGGTTGGGTTCGGAGGCCTTCGACTATGGCTGGATCGACACCAAGCTTCGCCCCTGCTCCGACCAGAATCAGCCCCCCGAGATCATCAGGATGTTCGATGGCGAGAGTCAGGGCGATGGCACTGCCCATAGAATGACCGCAGACGACGGGCTTTGTCGGAAGACACTCTGCGACATGGCGATGAACTGCTTCAGTGTAGTCGCGGATTGTCTTGCAGGTTATGTCGCCGGAGGGATGCCCTGGAAGGTTGACAGCGAAAGCTCCTCCTGTACCGCTCAAGTATTGGAGTGTCCTCTTCCAGAAGACATTGTTACCCCCTGCGCCGTGAACGAAGAGCACGTCGCGGGGAGCCTGCCCTTTAATGAAGTCGAGCACTGTGCCGACATCGCCTATGTGAATCCGACGGAACTGAGGTGGGCGCCGGAGAACAACAAGTGCCGGTTCACCACGCCAGCCTGGCTGCCGCCTCGTCTATACTGAGCTTGCCGCCGACGACCAGTCGCGCGAGCCTTTCAGTCTCGTCTTGCGAAACCTTGCTCAGCCGCTCTATCAGGGTCCATCTGGCCGTTTCGACGATCATCCCTCTTATGCTCCTCAACTTCAGGTCAAGGTCGCCATCATCAAACCTAGCTCTGACAACCTCAATGGCATCCACCAGCCTCTCAAGCCCCTCCCCCGTAAGAGCCGAGATCTTGATGACTGAAGGCGACCGGGACTTCATGCCTCGAACCACGCCGAGTAGGTGAACCACCATCGAATCAGAGCCTTCCATGTCTGCCTTGTTGACCACATACACGTCGCCGATCTCCATTAGGCCCGCCTTCGAGACCTGGACATCGTCGCCGAGTCCTGGCATCAACACGACGAGGACCGCGTGGGCCACGCCGACGACCTCGATGTCTGACTGCCCTATCCCAACCGTCTCAAGAAGAATGATGTCGAAGCCGGCGGCGTCCACTAGTTGAATCGCCTGCGAAGTGGCTCTCGAGAGCCCGCCCGACCATCCCCTCGACGCCATGCTCCGGATGTAGACACCCCCATCCCCGGTGTGGCTGCCCATCCTGATTCTGTCACCGAGCAGCGCCCCTCCGGTGATCGGGCTGGTGGGGTCGACCGCTATGACTCCGACACTGAGCCCCTTTTTCCTGTAGAGAGCGATCAGCTTGTCGACTAGAGTGCTCTTCCCTGTCCCGGGAGGCCCCGTCACCCCCACGATGAACGCGTGGCCGGAAGGCTTCAGCATCCGAAGGAGTTTCGATGCCCCCTCGCGTTCGTTTTCAACCAACGTGATGCCCTTTGAGAGCGCCCGCCTGTCTCCTCTCCGAATCTCCCTTGCCAACTGAGACGACTGCAAATGCGATGCTGCGGGACCCTCCGTGATGCCGCTTTATCAGTTGGAAGGCATCGTTTATCTCCCTCCGTTTGGGGTCATTGCTTGCCTTGCTCAGGAACGGCGGGGAGGCGTACTGGAGGAGGAAAGCGAAGGCGGTCGTGGAACGGAGGGCGCAGCCGGGTAGCCTTTACGACTCTGCCGCGCTCGAGAGCGTCAGGAAGGGCGTCAAGCAGTGGGAGGGGCGCGTCTTCAGCGATCAGGCGAAGAGACTCCCCGAATCGAGGTCAGACTTTCAGACTGCCTCAGGAATCCCTCTGAAGTCTCTCTACACGCCGTCTGACGTGATGGACGCTGACTACTCCGACCAGGGTTACCCTGGGGTCTTTCCATACCTTAGAGGAGTCCACCCCACGATGTACAGGGGCAGGACCTGGACGATGAGGATGTTCTCCGGGTTCGGAACACCCGAGGACACCAACAAGAGGTTGAAGCTCCTCCTCGATCACGGGGAGACCGGGCTCAGCATCGCATTCGACATGCCGACGCTCTACGGTTACGACTGCGACCACGAGAGGGCGCACGGAGAGGTGGGAAGGTGCGGCGTGAACGTGTCCTCGCTCAAGGACATGGAGGTGATCTTCGGCGGAATCCCTCTTGGCAAGATCAGTACGTCGATGACGATCAACGCCCCAGCAACGGTCCTGACCTGCATGTACGCCGGTGTGGCGAAAAGACAGGGCGTGCCCATGGAGAGGCTGAGGGGGACCGTACAGGCGGACATGCTCAAGGAGTACATAGCGCAGAAGGAGTGGGTGTATCCGCCTGAGGCGCACCTGAGGCTCGTGAGAGACCTGATGGTCTTTTGCACGAAGAAGATGCCCCTCTGGAACTACATCAGCATCAGCGGCTATCACATAAGAGAGGCAGGTTCCAGCGCCGTACAGGAACTCGCGTTTACGCTGGCGGACGGGTTCGGGTATGTCGAGCTGGGGATGGAGGCAGGTTTGAAGCCGGAGCAGTTCGCGCCTAGGCTCAGCTTCTTTTTCAACTCGACAATGGATTTCTTCGAGGAGATCGCGAAGCTCAGGGCTGCCAGGAAGATCTGGGCTACGGTCCTCAGAGAGAGGTACGGGGTCAAGGACCCGAGGAGCCTGCTGATGAGGTTCCACACACAAACGTCTGGCGCTTCGTTGACATGGCAGCAGCCGCTCAACAACATCATCAGGACGACAATAGAGGCGCTGGCGGCCGTTCTCGGCAGTACTCAGTCCCTCCACACCAACTCTTTCGACGAGGCGTGGGCCCTTCCCACGGAGAAGGCAGTCCAGGTCGCGCTCAGAACTCAGCAGGTGATCGCAGAGGAGACCGGTGTCCCCAGTGTCATCGACCCTCTGGGAGGGTCGTACTACGTAGAATGGCTGACCGAGCAGATGGAGGAAGAGGCGTACAAGTACTTCGACAGAATTGAATCCGCGGGTGGGCTCCTCAAGGCAATCAAATCAGGATACATGCAGAGGGAGATCGCGGAAAACTCATACAGGCTCTCAAGGAGGGTCGAAGAAGGCAAGGACAACGTCGTGGGCGTCAACAAGTATGTAATCGAGGAGAAGAAGCCGATTGATACGCTGAAGATAGACTCCAAGGCGCAGAGGAGCCAGGTCAAGAGGCTCGAGAGGGTGAAGAAGGAGAGAAACGGGGCGAAGGTCCAAGCGGCGCTTGCGAAAATCGGCAGGGCATTTGAAAACGAGGATGCAAACTCCATCGAGCCGATGCTCAAGGCAGTCTTGGAGTACGCGACGCTGGGAGAGATTGTCCAAGTGGGGCGGGAGATCTTCGGGACCTGGAGAGAGCCCCTGATTCTGTAGTGCCCGTAAAGGTTTTCAAACCCGCCAAGGCCCACGCCGTTCAGTTGGGGAAGAGGACAGTTTCAGCTGAACGCAAGATCAGGGTTCTTGTTGCGAAGCCTGGGCTGGACGGGCATGACAGGGGTGCGTTTGTGCTGGCCAGGGCGCTCAGGGACGCAGGGATGGAGGTGATCTACAGCGGGCTGCTTCCTTCACCGGAGCAGGTCGCTGAGATGGCCCTGGATGAAGACGTGGACGTCGTGGCACTGTCCCTCCTGAACGGCGCCCACATGACGGCTTTCCCGCGGGTGAAGAAGCGACTCGAGAAGATGGGAGGAGGAGACATCGTCGTAGTCGGCGGGGGGATAATCCCAGAGGACGACAAGCCCAAGCTGCTGAAGATCGGAATCACCGGGCTCTACGGCCCGGGAAGCTCCCTCGAAGAGATAGTGGGCCATATCAAGGAAAGGGTTAGGAAGGAGCGCTGGGGAGAGTAGCCGCATGCCCGAACAGGACGAATTCATGAATCTTTCAAAGATGGATTTCGATATCTCAGAAGAACAGGGGATGCTCCTTGACCAGGTGGACAAGGTCTGCAGGGAGATCCGCCCGATCGAAGACAAGTACTACCTCGAGCGCAGGATCAACGACCAGGCAAGGCCGATCTTCGCGAAGGCGCACCTCTTAGGCCTCCCCATCTCCAGGAGATACGGGGACGGTCAAGGGGCGGACATGATGACCTACGCGTTGGTGATCGAGCGGATTGGAAGGGAGGGCACGGGGCTCGGGACATTCTTCTCGGTGCACACCGCGTTGGGGCAGATGACGGTACAGCAGTGGGGAAGCGAGGAACAGAAGCAAAGGATCCTGACGCCTGCAACGAAGGGCGAGAGCATCCTCGCCTTCGGACTCACGGAGCCGAATGCAGGGAGCGACCCTGCCGCATTGACGACGAACTTCGAGGAGAGGGAAGGGAAGTTCTTGCTGACTGGACAGAAGATGTGGATTTCACTCGGGTCGACCGCGAAGTACGTGCTGATATTCGCCTACCCGAAGGGGAAGAGGGAGGGGATGTGTGGATTCATAGTCGACACCGGCAGTCCTGGGTTCAAGGCAGAGATAATGCCCCACAAACTGGGGCTCCCCACAGGGGACACCTCGACGCTCTACCTGGACAGAGTGGAGGTGACAAAGGAGGACATGCTCGGACCGCCTGGGAAGGGATTGGCCGTGGCCCTATCGGGTCTGATGCACGGAAGGCTCGGCCTTGGCGCCAACTGCGTCGGCGTGATTCAGGACTGCCTTGACGAGTCGGTGAGGTACGCGGGGATGAGGTCTCAACACGGGAAGCTGATCGGAAAGCACCAGCTAATACAGAGGCACATTGGGTTGATGTCGATGAAGCTGGAGGCGGCCAAGCTCCTCGTCCTGAAGGCAGCCTCCACCAAGCAGAAGTATATGGAGAACCCGGCGAACTTGGAGCTCAGAGACGCCGCAGACCTCGCGATAACCAAGGCGAAGTACTTCGCGGCCAACGCGGCGTTCGATGCGGCGAACAGCGCGGTGCAGGTCTTCGGTGCCAACGGCTATTCGTTCGAGAGCAGGCCCGCCAGACACCTCGCGGATGCGAGGGTCACCATGATCTACGAGGGGGCCAATGAGATTCTGGAGCAGAAAATAGCGCTTGGATCGCTCGGTCGAAGCTTCGGAGCGTACTCGTAATCTTCCCACCAGGGCGAAGTGACAAGGGAGCAAGTCACACGCTGCAGATGAAGGGAACACTTATTCCACCTTTTTCGTCTGCGCCCAGTATGGAGGTCCAGTTCGAGGCTATTGTCGTAGGCGCTGGCCTCTCGGGCTGCGCCGCAGCGTACAGCCTAGCGAAGCAGGGAACGAGCGTCCTCCTAATCGAGAGGGGCAAGCACCCAGGCTCGAAGAATGTCAGCGGAGGCTTGATGTACTGCCACGCGCTGCACAAGCTGATCCCCGAGTTCTGGAAAGAAGCGCCCGTGGAGCGGCACGTGAGAAGGCACGTGATTTCCTTCCTCTCGAAGGACTCCGCCACGTCACTGAGCTTCGACAGCTCGCGGTTTTCAGTTCCTCCGTACAACAGCTATACCGTTCTTCTTTCCAAGTTCAACGAGTGGTTCGCCTCGAAGGTGGAGCAGGCTGGAGGGATCGTGACCAGCGGCATCTACGTGGATGACCTCCTCTGGGAGGGAGACAAGGTAGTTGGAGTGGGGACAGGCGGGGAGGAAATCAGGAGCAATTTGGTCATCGCTGCAGACGGTGTGAATTCCCGTCTCGCAGAGACCGCAAAGCTCAGGGGTAGGTTTGACTCCGGCTCCTTGGCGCTAGGCGTGAAGAGCGTGTTGGGTCTGCCAAGGAAGACCATCGAAGAAAGGTTCAACGTTCAGGGCGACGACGGGGCTGCGTACACCTTTCTCGGTTGCACAGGGGGCATGCAAGGCGGAGGCTTCCTGTACACGAATATTGAGAGTCTTTCAATCGGTGTGGTCGTCAGCATCAATTCGTTGGTCAATACGGACGCTAGGAGCACCGATCTCCTAGACGAGCTGATCAGCCATCCGACCGTGAAGAAGCTCATTGAAGGAGCCAACCCACTCGAGTACTCAGCCCAGTTGATTCCGGAAGGAGGAATTGGCATGAAGCCGCAGCTCTACAGGAGTGGCCTCCTCGTCGTGGGCGACGCGGCAGGATTCATACAGAGCAACGGTCTGCTCCTGCGAGGGATGGACTTCGCAATCGCTTCCGGAGTGATGGCTGCCGAGGCCGGGAAGAAGGCCAAGGAGAAGGGAGACTACTCGGCCGCAACACTTTCGCAGTATGAGAGCCTGCTCCAAGAAACCTTCGTCCTCAGGGACCTGCAGACGTATCGGCACGCACCACACTTCCTTGAGAACCCCCGCCTGTACTCGACATATCCCGACCTCGCCTGCGACCTCATGGAGAGACTGTTCGCTGTCGACGGAGGTCCGAGACAGAACCTGCTCGGAGCGGCCAGAAAGGAGATGAAAGGCAGAGTCTCCCTACTCCGTATGGTTAGGGACCTGCTAGGAGCAAGGGCGCTGTGAGTCTGGACAAGCTCAACGTCGAGAGGAGACTAGGGCTAAACAGCTTCGACACAGACACGGAGAGCCACATCAAGGTGAACCGTGAGCTGTGCAATGAAAAGGACGTCAAGATCCTTCTCAGAGTCTGTCCTGCCAGCTGTTTTACACTCACTTCGGGCGAGCTCGTCTTTTCCCGATTGGGATGCCTAGAGTGCGGCGCGTGTAGGGCGGCTACCTCTCCGGGAGCCATCGACTGGAGTTTCCCCAGAGGGGGTACTGGAATCAAATATCGCTATGGGTGAAACTTATGTGCGATGATAAACGTGGCATGGGCCGGCAATGGTGCGCACAATCGTCTGCGCAAAGCAGGTCTACGACGTCGAAGGACTGAAGGTTGATCCGAAGTCCCGGTTTCTAATCACGGAACGCGTCGAACGCAAGATCAGCGACTTCGACAAGAACGCGTTGGAGGAGGCTCTGCGAATCAGAGAGAAGCACGGCGGAAGCGTGACTGTGGTCACCCTGGGCCCTCCAACTGCGAGCGAGGCCGCCAAGGATGCGCTGAAAATGGGCGCGGACGATGCGTACGTCGTAAGCTGCGCCGACACGGAGCAGCTCGACGCACGCGCCACGTCAGACATGCTCGCCGCAGCCATCAGAAAAATCGGGGAATTCGACCTCGTCATCTGCGGAGATGCGTCCATCGACATGTACTCCGGCCAGGTGGGGCCAAGGCTGGCGGAGAGGCTTGGCATACCGCAGGTTTCTCACGTGAAGAAGGTCACCGTCAGTGGAAGCGTGGTGACGGCGGAACGCGACCTGGAGGAGGCCGACGAAACGGTGGAGGCCCCCATGCCCGTCCTGCTCACCGTGACGAAGGAGATCAACGAGCCGAGAATCCCGACGATATCCATGATCATCAAGGCGTCGAAGAAGACGGTCAAGACAATGAATGCAAGCGAGCTGGGAGTTCCGTTCGCGACATCGGTCAAGGTGCTGAGGGCACTGGCTCCGATGACCGAGCGAAGGAGAGAGGCCGTCGAAGGGAAGCCCGCCGAGATCGCGGAGACCCTTGCCCGTCAGTTGCTCAGGGAGGGGGCCGTGGAGGGATGAGAGAATGACTGCGAGTGGCTCTGACGTCTGGGTGTTCTCCGAAAGGGCGGATGTCACGCTCGAGCTGCTGGGGAAGGGAAGGGAGCTCGCGGACGGTCTGGGGGCGAGCCTCTGCGCGCTCGTCCTCGGCACGGCGCTCGAACACGAGGCAGACACCCTCGCATCGTACGGCGCTGACAAGGTGTTCCTCGTCGAGAATCAGGCGCTTCAGAACACCCTGCCGGAACCCTTCGCCGAAGCCATAGGCAAGCTTGCCTCTCAGTACGGTCCTCAAATCCTGCTGATCGGAGGCACCAGGAGGGGAAGAGACATAGCGGCCAGGGTCGCCGCGAAGCTCGAGACCGGAGTCATCACGGACTGCGTGGCACTGGGCCTGGATGAGAAACGAATGCTGGTGGCGGACCGGCCCTCGTACGGCGGAATCCTGGTCTCGACCGAAATCTGCACCACGAGGCCTCAGATCGCCACCGTGCCCCCGAGAGCATTCGAACAGGCCGCGCCTCGGCAGGGCCAGCGCGGGCAGGTCATCAGGGCAGACGTCGACCTGGCGCCGCCGAAGACCAGAGTTGTCAAAGTCGCGCCCAAGGAGGTCAGAGGCGTCGGACTGGAGGACGCGAGCGTGATCGTATCCGCGGGAAGGGGCGTGGCGAAGAAGGAGGACCTCAGGATACTCCAGGAGCTCGCCAGCGAACTGGGCGGCGAGTTAGGATGCTCATCGCCGCTGGCAGAGGACCTGAAGTGGCTGCCGCTCGAGCGCCTTGTGGGCCTCACGGGCAGGAAGGTCAAACCCAAGCTGTACGTGGCGTGCGGGATATCAGGTCAGGTCCAGCACATCACCGGCATGAGAGGTTCGCGCACGGTCGTGGCGATAAACACCGACCCCGAGGCACCCATCTTCCAGCAGTCGGACTACTGCGTGAAGGGAGACCTGTACGAGATAGTGCCCCTGCTGACGGAAGCGTTTCGGAAGATTCGTCAGAAGTGATCAGCGGAGCGGAGGGAGGCCTCTCCCTCCGTGATTCCTCACCTCGCCGAGACTGAGATAGGTGATGCGTTTTTATGCTCAGTGGAAGGAGGATGCTCAAGCGAAACGCATTGGACTTCAATCTAACCGCGGAGCAAGAAGGGTTCAGGCAGGCGGTCCGAGAGTTCTGCCAGAAGGAGATCGCGCCGAGGGCGCGGGCGATGGACACGAAGAGGGAGCTCGACGAAGGGCTCATAGACAAGATGGGCGCCCAAGAGCTGCTCGGCATCACGATCCCTCCGGAGTACGGCGGACCCGGGGCCGACTTCGTAAGCGCTGCAATCGCCGCCGAGGAGATCGCGCGCGCGGACGTCAGCTGCGCCACGGCCGTGATGTACCTCCTGACTACGGGCTGGAGTTTCCTACTTACGAAGCACGCGACGGATCAGCTGAAGGGGGAGCTGCTGCCGAAGGTCGCGAAGGGGAAGTCCCTCGTAGGAATACTGTCCACGGAGCCCCAGGGCGGGTCCGACATCGCGGGCCTGAAGACGAGAGTCACGCGCGAGGGGGGCAAGCTCCAGGTGAACGGCCAGAAGTCGTACATCAGCCTCGTAAGAGAGATTCAGAGAAGGGGAGGGGGCTACTTTACGCTGGGTTCCTCTGAGCCGTCGCTGGGGCACAGGGGCATGACGTCATTCTACATGCCTCTCGACAGGCCGGGGGTAAGCACGAGTCTGGTCGAGGACATGGGCAGGATGGCCCTCTCGACGGGCAACGTCGACATGAAGAAGGTGGAGCTGCCCGAACACTACGTCGTCGGAGAGTGGAACAAGGGGTTCTACGTCGGCATGGAAGGCTTCCAGGCCGCAAGAGTCCTCGTCTCGGCCGCGTGCATAGGGTGCTGGGAGGGCGTGCTGGACATGGGGATGAGCTACATCAAGGAAAGGGAGACCTTCGGCACTCCACTGGCAAAGTACGAAGGGATTCAGTTCCCTCTCGTGGATAGCTATGCGGCTCTCGAGGCGGACAAGCTGCTGGTCTACAGGGCGGCCTGGGCCGTGGACGAGATGTACCGAAAGGGCGCGACGAAGCAGGAGTCCAGAAGGGTGGCCATGCTGGCGGCGCAGGCGAAGCTCAGAGCTCCGGTCGACGCCTTCCTGGGGTGCAGCACCGTCATGGACATGCTCGGTGCGTACGGCTACACGACCAAGTGCGACGTCGAGATGGCACTGAGAGGCGTGAAATCATACTCCGCGGGCGCCGAAGGAGGGCAGAACATCATGCGAATCATCATTGCGAGGGAGATCCTCGGAGACGAATTCGTTCCGCAGCATTGATTGACCCATCACCGGAATAGTGCTCGCCAGCCAGGAACCCGTCCAAGAGTGCCCAAGGGGCCATCGAGCGCGCACGTTGAGGCGGAGTATTTCCAAACCTGGGAACCGACCCTCATCTTTAAATCAAATCTGTCGGGGCGCCCACTATCGACATGTCACAGAATGAAGATCTCGCAGGGCCCGGAATAGGCACGTATGAGGAAGTGGAGAAGGTTCTACCCACGGACTACAAGTCCCTCCTCGACAGGAAGGAGACGCAGCGCGCGGTCTACCTTGCCAAGAGCTACATCGAGCAGCACCTCTGCAAGGAGCTGAACCTGATGATGGTGCAGGTCCCCCTGATCGTCGACGCAGCGAGCGGGATCAACGACATGCTCGACAGGGACGGCTCCCGGACGCCGATTCAGTTCCACATATCGAACGACTACAACAAGCACCCCATCGACGCTCAGGTAGTCCAGGCGGCGACCAAGTGGAAGCGCTTCGCGCTGAAGCAGTTCGGTATGGGGGTCGGAGAGGGCATCTGCACGGACATGCGGGCGGTCAGGAAGGACTACTTCCTCGACCACGACCACAGCGCCTACGTCGACCAGTGGGACTGGGAGAGAGTCGTAAGCGCCGAGCAGCGGAACCTCGCCTACCTGATGGACACGGTCACGAAGATCTGGAAGGTCCTGAAGGGGGCGGAGAAGCGGGTCCAGGAGGAGTACCCCAGGCTGAAGGGGAAGTACCCGAGCATGGCCGACAAGATCGAATTCATGCACGCAGAAGACATCCTGGAAACGTACCCCAACCTGCCGAGGAAGCAACGCGAGACAGCCGTCCTTCAGAAGCATCCGGCCATCTTCATCATTGGCATAGGCTGGGTACTGAAGAACGGACACCCCCACGAGATGAGGGCAGCGGACTACGACGACTGGGTCACAGAGACGAAGTCGAAGGACGGGAGGTCCATGCACGGGCTCAACGGCGACATCCTGGTCTGGAACCCGGTCACGAAGCGGAGGCACGAGCTGAGCTCCATGGGAGTGAGGGTCGACGGCGCGACCCTGAAGAAGCAACTCCAGTTGAGCGGGCAGCTCGACTTCCTGAAGTACGAATACCACAAGGGGATCATCAGCGGCGACCTGCCCCTATCCATCGGAGGGGGCATCGGACAGTCCAGGACCCTGATGCTGCTTCTGAAGAAGGCGCACCTGGGCGAGGTCAGCGTCTCGGTCTGGCCCAAGATCCTCAAGGACATGTGTGCGAAGAAGAACATACACATCCTCGAGTGAGCAGGCCACCGCTCGGTCTGGCAGCATCGCCGCAAGAGTAGGACTCGCTGGACCCGAGAATCAAGTCAGGCCGACGGCTAGGTCGAAGTCCCACATCTGACCTGCGGCGCGGTAGGGCTTGCGTCGGAAGCCATCGAGCAGGCCTGTCTCGCGAAGCCTTGCGACGAGACTGGCAGAGTACGAGGGGGCTCCCGTGGCCCCCGGCGAGTTGTAGTTGAGTATGTGGACCGACCTCTCGTCCTGAACCAGGATCGCCTCCGGGACGAACCCCTCGCTCCCGACGACAGACGCCCTGACTCCCGAGACGCCCCGTGAATTGAGGGTCCTGTGGTCGAGCCCGGGAATGAACCTCCTGACGCGCTCGCACATAGCCCTCTTTGACAGAGAGGCGCGCCACTCGCTCGCGACCATCGAAAGGAAGTCTGCGTCTCTCAGCAGGTTGAGCTTGGGCGCCTTCGGGGCAGCGAACAGCTTGGGAAGAGAGCGCAGGCCGAGCCCCCTGTAGACGTAGGGGTCCGTGACCATCACCGCGTTCGGCCCGATCTGCCGCACGCCATCCGAGCGCACGATGAAATGCGGGTCGAGGAACGGGAACCGGGGATGTCGAGGGAGGCTGTAGACGTTCCTGCCGACCCTCGAAGCGAACGGCTCGTCGACGACCCAGTACTCGCCGCGGAAGTTGAGCGTCGAGTACTCTCTTGCAAGCCCCATCATGTGGGCTATGTCGACCGAGGCGCCGCCGGCCGCGTTGATCAGGAAGCTGCACCTGACACCCGCGAGCCGTTCGTCGCTCGAGAAGGAGACCTCGAGGCCCGCGCCTTCGGCCTTCAGCGAGGAGACCTGAAGCCCGCCCTGGAAGGAGAGGCCTTGGTCGACGGCGAGCCGGTGGACGCACGCGGTGAACCTCCCGAAGTCGACGGAAACGTCGGTCTTCGAGTGGAGCGCGGCCCTGCACCGGACATCCGGTTCCACCGACTTTACCGACCTGGCGTCGAGCAGCTCCAGTTCGGTCTTCTCCATCCCGTTGTCTGACCCCCATCGCAGGTACTGCTCGAGGCGGGGGACGTCGTCCTCGCGAAGCGCAACCTCGAGGGTGCCCACCGGCTCCCAGGGGAAGACCGTACGCCTTGGCGAGGTCGCGCCAGAGAGGATAGGAGCGCATCGCAGAGAGGGCGAAGGTCTTCTTGGTCTCCGGATTGAGATAGAAGGGGCGGTGGATAACGCCCGTGTTCCTCGAGCTGGTGTGCCTCGCGACCCCGCGTTCCCTGTCCACCAGCAGGATCCTGCAGTCGTAGAGACACGACAGCCAGTACGCCGTGGTGACACCGAGGACCCCCGCTCCGACGACAAGGATGTCGACGTCCTTGCGGAGGTCGGATGAGGGTGGCATCGGCTTCAGGACTTCGGGGGCGGATTGATTAGTCTGTTCGGTCGGAGGTCATGGCCGATCTCAGGATCAGTGGATGTGTGCGGCTTGCCTTCGGGTCAGACCGTCTTCAGGTAGCCGTTCTGCTCCAGCCATTCCGCGTGGGCCTTGATGTAGCGCCACAGAATGTCCGCCTTCCTGTTATCGAAGTCCCAGGGAGCCACCAGGACGATGTCGCCTACGCGTATCCACATTCTTCTCTTGAGCTTGCCCCTGATCCTGCAGTTGCGAGACTCTCCGTCGGCGCATTTCACAATGACCTGGTCTCCGCCGCTCATCTTGATCGCCCTTCCGAGGATCTCTCCCTGGCCGGGCATCACGAGCTCCTTGAGGTTGGACTCGCTGAGCACCTTCCGCTTACCCAATCACTATCACCTGCTGGCCCTCTCCCAACCCGGGACTGCATCCAGATTAAAGCGCTTCACCTGTACCGCCTCCATTTCATTCCGCCTTTCATTCCGCCGCCTCGCCGACCCTGGTTGTACCTGCGTCCGCCCCTCCGCCTCCTGTCCCGTCCGGAATCCTCGTAGTCGCTGTGCGAGAAGTGTATTTCGTCCTCAGGCCTCAGCGGCTTGATGGGCGCCTTCGCCAGGCCCATTATCCTCGCAAAATCAGGGTGCTCGTCCCGGCTCACGAAGGTGTAGGCCTTGCCCAGGTCCCCCGCCCTCGCGGTCCTGCCCACCCTGTGGAAGTAGACCGTGGAGTCCTCGGGCACGTCGTAGTTTATCACGCACCCGATCTGCCGAACGTCGATGCCTCGGGCGGCCACGTCGGTGGCCACCAGGACGTCGACCCGGCCCGCCCGGAAGAGGTTCATAGAATGGTCTCGCTGGTTCTGGCTCAGGTCGCCGTGCAGCTGAGCGACGCTCAGGAAGCGCCTCTCGAGCTCCTTTGCCAGCCTGATGGTCCCGTATCGGGTCCTGCAGAAGATCACGGTGCTTCCCCTCTTCTCCCTCTTCAGGACCTGAAGCAGCAGCTCGAACTTCTCGGGCCGTTCGGCCTTCGCATAGAACTGCTCGAGCGTCGCGACGGTGAGCTCGTTCTCGTCCACCAGGATGTGCTCGGGGTCCTTCATGTACCTCTGGGACAGCTCGATGATCTTCCCCGGCATGGTGGCCGAGAAGAGGCTGAGCTGGCGGTCGTCGGGCGTGGAGGCCAGGATGAAATCGACGTCGTCGATGAAGCCCATGTCGAGCATTACGTCGGCCTCGTCTATGACCACGAACCTGACAGAATCGAGGCGGAGCGTCCGGTGCCTGAGATGGTCGATCACCCTCCCAGGAGTGCCTACGACGACGTTTACCCCCCGTCTCAGAGCGTCGAGCTGGACGTTCATCGACTGCCCGCCGTATATCGTCAGCACGCTGATGCCGGTGAACGCGCCGATCTTCTTGAGCTCCTGCGTGATCTGGACGGCGAGTTCGCGTGTCGGAGCGAGGACGAGTGCCTGCACTCGGTGGTCGCGGGGATTGACTGCGTGAAGCAGAGGAATTCCGAAGGCCGCGGTCTTTCCTGACCCAGCCTTGGCCTGTCCCACGATGCTCTTCCCGGCCATCAGGGGGCCGATTGCCTTCTCCTGAATCGGGAAGGGTTTCCGATAGCCGACAGAGTCGACGCCCCTAAGGATCTCGGGACTCAGTTCCAACTCGCTGAAGCTTTCCAAGTTTTCTCACTCTTACTACAACGTCAGAGTCACAATATCAGCCAGGTGTACGGTGCTGAAACGTTATGACGCAGAATTGCAATGAATTATTCGAACCGCCCGGTATTTAAGCGTCCTTGACTCGATAAGGTGTGATCGCTCTTGTTCTGACTTCGCCTAAGCAGGCGTTTGAGAAGGTTTAGCTCCGCACCGAATAAATAATCCAATTCTGGGCGTCTTGTTCTCTGCCTTGGCAGTTCTGCCACCGCTTGACTCAGGGGACATCGCGTGGGTGCTGACAGCTACCGCTCTCGTGATGATTATGACCCCTGGACTTGGCTTCTTCTACGGGGGTCTCGTAAGAAGAAAGAACCTCGTCTCGACGATAGTCCAGACATTGACAATATTCGCCGTAGTGAGCTTGGTTTGGGCCCTATGGGGATACAGCCTTGTCTTCGCCCCCTCAGTCAATGGGGTGGTCGGAGACCTTTCAAAAGCGGGTCTGGCCAACGTGGGCGCTGCCCCGAATCCGACCTATTCCAACACGATTCCCGAGCTGTTGTACTTCGCCTTTCAATTGAAGTTCGCTGCGATTACCCCGGCGCTCATCATCGGCGCGTTCGCCGAGCGTATCCGTTTCAAAGCCCTCTTGGTCTTCACGGTTCTCTGGACGACGTTCATCTACTGTCCGGCGGCCCACTGGGTCTGGGGTGACGGTGGTTGGTTGAAGGCGTTGGGTGTGGTAGACTTTGCGGGCGGACTCGTGGTTCACATCACGGCTGGTGTTTCCGCTCTTGCAGCAGCCATAGTAATAGGAAAGAGGAAAGGAATAGAGAGTTCAAACGAGGTTCGCCCCAGCAACATCCCATACGTCATTTTAGGAGCAGCCATACTGTGGTTCGGATGGTTTGGGTTCAACGGCGGGAGCGCTCTCTCCGCAAATGCGATTGCAGTGCAGGCCATCGTCAACACTAACATGGCCGCGGCCGCAGCTGCGGTCAGTTGGATGCTGGTGGATTGGTCAAGGAAAGGGAAGCCTTCTGCCGTTGGGATCGCCGTTGGTGCGGTCTGCGGGCTTGTAGCGATAACTCCAGCCGCTGGGTATGTAGGTGTCACCGCTGCCATCCTCATAGGGCTGGTGGTCGGAGTGCTGTCCAACGCCGTGGCGAACTGGAGGTCAAGTCGCAACCTCTTCGACGATGCGCTGGATGTCTTCGCCTGCCATGGGATTGGGAGCATGTGGGGGGTGGTCGCGACAGGTATCTTTGCTTCAACCGCGATCAACCCAGATGGCCCGAACGGAGCGTTCTTCGGGAACCCGCACCTGCTGCTTGTAGAGGCCACCGCAATCGCCGTCGTCGCCGCTTTCGCGTTCGTCGGTTCGTTCCTGCTGCTTAAGGTCGTCGATTTCATCACGCCTGTAAGGGTGAGCGCGGAAGAAGAGGAAACTGGCTTGGACCAGAGCCAGCATGGTGAGGATGCCTACACCGTAGGATAGAGCAACAGAACACCCTCAATGAGCTGTGCAGTCTGAGCACGGCTAAGCTCATCATCGTGCCTCTGTCCATTCCCCGTGCTGCAGCTGTTCTTGCTTAAATCGACTGAGTCACAGACCGCCAATATGGATGGCGTGATTCAGAAGCTCTTGGCATCTGACGAACCCTCGATTCGCCTGAGAACTCGTGTCACTATCCTTGGAGATTCTCTTGGTTATGGGGAAATCGCAGGACTTCAGGAGAAGGTGAGGGGTTCCAAACGCGTCAAGCAACTCCTATCAGAAAGGAAGAACGGCAAGATTCCCTACCACCCGTACTCCAAGTGGTACGGCGCTCACTGGGTTCTCGCGGCGTTGGCCGAACTGCACTATCCTCCTGAAGATGAGACACTCCTTCCCTTGAGAGAGCAAGTGTACGAGTGGCTCTTCTCCAAGCAGCATTTGGAGTATGCCAAGCATCATGAGACTTATGCCGGACCAATCACAATGACACGTGGGTTGGTCAGGGCTCACGCGTCAATGGAAGGAAACGCAATCTACTACTTGCATGCGCTGGGTCTGGCTGACGAAAGGACACGAGCCTTGGCTGATAGGCTGGTCCAGTGGCAATGGCCAGACGGAGGTTGGAATTGTGATAAGAGCCCCAGGGCTCATACGTCTTCATTTACGGAGAGTCTCTTGCCACTCCGAGGCTTAGCATACCATGCAAGACTGAATGGAAGTTCGTATAGTATTGTCGCCCAAAGGGCCGCGGAATTCTTCCTCGATAGAAGGTTATACAAAAGAAAGCGTGACGGAAGAATCATAGCCGAGAGGTTCACGAAACTGCACTATCCGTGCTACTGGCACTATGACTTTCTATTCGGTCTGAAGGTCATGATGGAGGCTGGATTCGTGGGAGACGAACGGTGCTTAGACGCAATCGCACTTCTAAAATCGAAAGGACTCGAAAACGGAGGTTTCCCTGCTGAGGAGGCATATTATCGAGTGACAGAACGACGGACCACTGGAAGCTCCACCGTAAGCTGGGGAGGAGCAAGCAGGCGAAGAATGAACGAATTCGTTACGTGCGACGCAATCAGCGTGCTCACGGCTGTCCACAAGCGTTGACCCAGTGTTCGAGATGGAAGGCTGTGTGGCTGCATAACGAACACTTCGGAGTCTGCCCCCAAACGTGTCCGGAAAGTGGATTCCGAAAAGTGGGTTCTGTCACCTCTTGTGAGAGTTCTCCCCCCTGACCAAAGCATAGATTAGTATGTCCCAACCGTAGCGAACCACGATCTCGAAGCTCTTCACCGTGGCCGTGATGGTATCCGACGCAAAGAAATCGGCGAAGTGGTATGAGGAGAAGCTTGGGTTCGAAATCTCGAACGAAGACGACCACTGGGTGATCGCACGGCCCAAAGGGGCAGACTGGATGTTGCACCTGTGCGAGGGAGGGCTCGAACCAGGAAACACTGGGATAGGTATCTACAGCGACGACGTGGAGAAGACGGTGGCCGACCTCAAGAAAAAGGGTGTGAAGTTCGACCAAGATTACGTCAAGGCCGACTGGGGCGGGAATGCCAGCTTCAAAGACCCTGACGGCAACGTCATCTGGATCGGACCCGAAAAGACCCTCATGAAAATCGCAAAAGCTAGAGAGAAACGGACTTGAGCGCACAAACCACGGTCAGCTGACTCGTAAGTGGAATCAACTAACGTGAGCCAAAGTCGCCTAAGGCGTTCGGTACCTTGAAGGTAGCGAGTCCGGTGGGCCCAGTGCAGAACCGTACCTCAAAGCTGACCCGAAACGCGAAGACTGCGCTTCCTTCGTGACCCCGCGCTAGCGCGCGTATGCAGAATGACTCTATACTGCCTCTTCGCGTTTCCCGTTTATACGAGGTGCTGAGGCCCTCGCCCCAGAGACCCCATGTTCAGGCAGTACAGCTCGATCCCCGGGGAGGCCAAGCTGCTGATTGTCCTGAGCTTCGTCCCAAGCTTCGCACTGAGCTTCCTCTTCACTGACCTTTCCTACTTCCTCACGACTGTGAAGGGGCTGTCCATCGTCTTCACCGGGACCGTGATCACCGTCATGGGGGTCAGCATGGTCGCCGCGAGCATTCCGTTCGGCATATTGGCTGACAGATACGGAAGGAGGAGGTTCATCGTGGTCGGCAACCTGCTCGCCGGCGTTATGCTGGCGTCGTTCGCCCTGACCTCGAACGCATTCGTTTTGATTCTCGCCGCGGCAGTCGAGGGCGGCACCGAGGCAGCCTTCGCCGCCGCAGGGACAGCAATGCTGGCAGAGAAGGCCGGGGAGTCCAACAGGACGGCAGCGTTTTCGCTTTCGTTCTTCCTCGGAAACATCGCCTGGGGGCTTAGTGGATTCGCCATCCCGCTGGTGCTGGTCTTCGAGCATTTCGGGCTAGACGTTACCCAGGCCCACGTCGTGCTGTATCTCATCCTTGCGGGGCTCAGTGTGGCCATCACTCCGCTCCTGTTCAGGATCAGCGAGTCCAGGACCTCGGCGAAGGCGAAGAGCATCAGGGAGTTCATGCCCAGGAGGTCGCGGGGGGTCCTCGTGAAGTACGTGGTCACCTCGGTCCTCATCGCCACCGGCGCCGGCCTCTTCGTCCCTCTCATGACGCAGTGGTTCACCCTTCGTTACAACGTGCCTGATACCTACAGCGGGCCCATCATCGGCATCTCTGGATTCCTCATAGCGGCCTTCGCCCTTGGTGCGCCTAGCCTGGCCCGGAGGTTCGGACTTGTGGGAGCCATTGTGCTCACCCAGGGCCTCTCGATGGTGTTCATGTTCGCCGTGCCGCTTTCCCCGACCTTCGAGATCGCCGGAGGGATCTACATACTCAGGACGTTCATGATGAACGTGTCAGGTCCCCTGGGGACATCGCTAATCATGGGGCTCGTGGACAGGGACGAGAGGGGGGCCGCCGCAGGAATCAGTGCGGCGACGTCGAAGCTCCCCAATTCCCTCAGCACGGTGGTTGGCAGTGCGATGATGAATGCCGGGATGCTCGAGCTTCCGTTCTACATAGCGTCCGTCCTCTACTCGGTGTCGATCTTCATGTTCTGGATCTTCTTCCGGCGGTTAAAGGTCCCTGAAGAAGCAGAGCGACTGCCGTAGCGGGCCGCGGTCAGGGCGTGCTTACTGACAAAGATGGGACACGGATGGTGCGCAGGAGTTCAACGAAGCTTGGGTCTCGCTTTGCCACATTCGAAATGGGCCACTTGCAGTTGTAGGGTAAGCCCGGGCGCGCGCGTAAGCGGGCCCGGTGGGGCCTCGCCCCCAAACAGGTCCGAAAAGTGGATTCCAATCGTCAGTGCTGACGATTGGTCGATGTAAGCGCCCCGGCCAGGACTCCACAGTTGACGGCGAGGAGACTACCCAACAAGATCCAGCTTGAAGGTTGTGGTAACAACGATTATACCGCCGATTCATCTTGTCCAACACGTCAAATGAAGCGGAGAACTGTCGCAGTCCTGATAGCCCTGTTAGGGATAGCGATAGCGGCGTTTGCGTTTGCTCCAGTGGTCTATTCTCCTACCAGGGTTCAACATTGCAATCCATTATACGAAAACAATGATAATCTCACGATGAGTGGTTGCTGGGGGGGTTTGGTTTCGGCCTACGAGTCCCCCAGCTGCGCGGTTCTCGGAATTGGTGCCGCCCGTGACAATTGGACGGGCGGAGCTGGACAGTGGTCGTATTACATCGGTTGCCCTCCCAAAGCCGTCTACATACCTTAGCCACGCGCGCGCGCGTCATGCAGCTGTCGGTGGACCTTGGTGGTAGCGGGCCCGGTGGGATTCGAACCCATGGTCTTCAGCTCCGAAGGCTGACGCCTTAATCCGTGCTAGGCTACGGGCCCGAAAGCGCCGAAGTCGACCTAGGTAATTAAGACATGACCCGGGCGATGTTCTCCTCGAACGGCCTCTCGATCAATCCCCTGTCCGACACCATCGCGGTAACAAGTTCTGGAGGCGTCATGTCGAAGGCCGGGTTGGCCACGGGGACGCCCTTCGGCGCGATCCTCCTCCCTCGGATGCGGACGACCTCGTCGAAGCTCCGCTCCTCTATGGTCACCTGCTCGTGAGTGCGGGAGAGGTCGAAGGTGGAGCGTGGCGCCGCAGGGTAGAACGGGACCCCGTGCCTGTTCGCCAAGACGGCTTCCTGATACGTTCCTATCTTGTTGAACACGTAGCCGTCCCGCGTGATCCTGTCGGCCCCCACGATGACCTTGTCGACCCTCCCGAGGTTGAACATGTGGCCCACGGCCGTGTCGGGGATCAGGGTGCAGTCGATGCCGTCCGTCACCAGCTCGAAGGCCGTCAGGCGCGCTCCCTGGAGCAGGGGCCTCGTCTCGGGAACCAGCACCTTCACCAGCTTCCCCTGCTCGACGGCCGCCCTCACCACGCCCAGCGCCGTCCCGTACCCTACGGTCGCAAGCGCGCCGGCGTTGCACTGGGTCAGGACCGTATCTCCGTCCTCGATCAGGTCAGCGCCCGCGCGTCCGAGCCTCCTGTTGGCCTCGACGTCCTCCTCCTCCATCGCCTTCACCTCCGCCGTAAGCAGCGTCCTGGCCTCGCGGGCCGACTTCGCGGACCGGGCGACCTTCATGACCCGGTCGATTCCCCAGAAGAGGTTGACCGCCGTAGGCCTGGTCGAGCGGAGCAGGTTCGCGCTGTTTTCGAGCTCCTTCGTGAGCTCCCCGAGGTCTTTCGTGGAGGAGCGCGCGGCGGCCAGAGCAACCCCCATCGCGGCCGCCACTCCTATCGCAGGCGCACCACGGACGACCATCGTCCTGATCGCCTCGGCCACTTCCTCGGGCCGAGTGTAGGTTACGTAGGTCAGCCTTCCTGGAAGGGCCGTCTGGTCGATCATCTTCACCGAGCCGTCGCCCCAGGTTACCGTGCGCATCGTAAAGAAGTCGGCCAAGGAACGCGCACCGCACCTACTCGGCTCTAAAGCGTTTCCGCCATCGATTCTTTTGAACCTTCAAATACGGTCGGACGGCCTTCGCGAACCGAGAGACTTGGGAGAGGCCGTCGTCGCCGATGAGCAGGTCCAGCCGTTCAACGCTGTCCTCGTGGAAGGCACCGCGGTGGTGGTCGACCGGGAGCGCTTTGGCGAGCTGGAGGCGTCCGGCTACGGGTCGAAGGAAGGCAAGGACTTGGCCCTGCGCGACTACGAGGCGCTCTATCTTCTCTACGCAGGAAAGCTCGACCTGAAGGACGGGTCGGGGAAGGTGGTTACCTTCGAGAGGCTCGCTGAGCTGACACAGAGACGAGCCAGAGACGCCTGGACCAAGTTCATGATCTACAGGGATCTGAGGAGCAGAGGTTACGTCGTGCGGGAAGGGTTCGGCTTTGGGACCGACCTGAGAGTCTACGAGAGGGGAGACTACCCGAAGAAGCCCGCGAGGTACGTCGTCTTCGCCCTGGACGAGGGGATCGAGAAGGGGATGGGAGAGCTCCAAAAGTCGGTCGAGGAGATGGCCAAGATGGGGAAGGAGGCGATTATCGCGGTAATCGAACGCAGGGGTGAGGTGATCTATTACAAGGTGAGCAAGGCTAGGTTCTGACCTGATGAGCTTCAGAGCAGGCCTCGAGCTGATACGGCCGGCCAATTGCGCCATGATCGGCTTCGCCGTCATCGTCGGGGTCTTCGTCTCCAAGCCAGCTGACGCGAAGGTCGTCCAGGGGGCCCTGGGGTTCCTCACCGGCTTCTTCCTCTGCGCCTACTCCATGTCTTCGAACGATATCTACGATGTCGAGGTGGACAAGGTGAACCGGCCGGAACGGCCCATTCCGAGCGGCCGCGTCTCGGCCCAGGCGGCGGTAAGGCTCTCCGTGCTCGTCCTGGTGGCGGGGGTAGCCTCCTGCGTCCTGACCCTGAATCCTGTCGCTGTCGGCATCGCCTTGTTGTATGCATTTCTCATGTGGATCTACAACAGTCGGGCGAAGCTGACGGGCATCCCCGGGAACCTCCTCGTCGCTTCCTCCCTCGCCGTCCCCTTCATCTACGGTGGCGTCGTCTCCGGTGGAAGCCTGACGAGGTCCCTGCTGCTGATGATGGCGTTCACGTCGTTCTTCTCCGGTGTCGGGAGGGAAGTGGTGAAAGGGATGGCCGATGTCGAGGGGGACGCCAAGCGGGGAGTCAACTCCGTGGCGAGGACCAGAGGGCTCAGGGCCGCCTCCTCGGTGGGCGCGGCCTTCTTCCTTCTCGCCGTGGTCACCAGCTGGGTGCCCCTCGCGCTCGGGCTTGCGAACGGGTTCTACGCCTTCGGGGTCATCGTGCCCGACGTGGTCTTCGCGTACCTGGCCGCCTCAATAGTCGCAAGGCACGACCCTGCTAACGCGCACAGAGTGAAGCGAATCGCGCTCGCAGGCATGGCCGTGGGGCTGATCGTCTTCGTGGGAGGCGCCTACTGATTGTGGTCTGAGAAGTACAGGCCTGCCAGCCTGGACCACATGGTGGGCAACGAGGAGGCGAGGGACAGGTTCGTGCTGTGGTTGAGGAAGTGGAAGCGAGGGGCCAGGGCCGCCCTCCTCGTGGGCCCTCCCGGAACGGGGAAGACGACCTGCGTCCACCTCGCCGCCAAGAAGCTGGGGCTCCAGCTCGTGGAGCTGAACGCGAGCGACACCCGCACGAAGGACAGACTTTCGAAGCGCATTGGGGAGGTGATCTCAAGCAGGAACCTTTTCGACACCAGGACGCTCGTCTTCCTCGACGAAGTCGACGGGCTGGCCGGGAGAGCCGATTACGGGGCCATCGATTTCATCAGGGACACGGTCCGGAAGAGCGAGAATCCCGTGGTCATGGCCGCGAACGACCCGGAGTCGGACGAGGTGAAGAAACTCTCGAGTGTGACAAATAGAATCGAGTTTCACAAACCAGGGCCTGAAATTGTGGAAGCGCACCTCGCCAGAATCGCCGGGAACGAGGGTGTCTCACTCGAGGAGGGGGAGTTGGCATCAATCGCGAAGGCAGCCAACGGCGACTGGCGGTCGGCGATCAACTTCCTGCAGTCGGGAGCCCCTTCTGCAAAGGACGAGGAGATGACCACTTCGCAGGCGATCAACGCCTTCTTCGACGCCGTGGACGAGAAGGCCGCCCTCAAGGCGCTTAGGTCATACCCTGGCCAGCCCAGGGACAAGCTCCGCGACCTGTTCACCGGCGTGGTGAAGGCCAAGATCCACGAGGAAAGGAAAGTGGCCGCGCTCGAAGCGATCTCGAGGGCCGACCTCCTCATGGGGCGGATCATGAGGGGGCAGGACTGGAGGCTGCTGAGGTACCTCGACCCTATGTTGGCGTCAGGGCTCTGGAGGGCGCTCGGCGACGGGGGGGCGTCCTACTCAATGGACGCCGTCCCCTGGCCTCTGCAGCTCAGGATCTGGAACGACTCGAAGAAGCTCAAGGAGATCGGACTCCTGGCAGGCCGGAGGCTCGGGATAAGCCAGAGGGGCTTTCTCGTCGCGGACATGTCGTATGTGCTGCTGCTCTGCCGGAGAACGGCGTTCAGGGACGAGCTGGTCAGGAGCCTCGACCTGGAAGAGAACTACGCCGAATTCATCTCCAAGGAGGCGGGTCGGGCACGCCCGGTCAGTTGAACGGTTTCAGGTAGAACGCTTCTCTGGCTTCCTGCCACTCTGAGAGGAATTTCGTGATCGCACTGACGAAGAGGT
>CAWCLN010000005.1:0-24397 GCA_963796425.1 uncultured archaeon
CCCGAGCCTACAGGCCCGGAGAGCATCACGTTCTGACTCGCCTTCGAGGCATTCTGCACGACGCTCTGGAAGTAGAGTTCGAGAGCCCTGAGCTGGGCGTCGCGATGAGGGATTTGGTGCGGCAGATATTCCGGGAAGAGGAATGACTCGTCCCTGAAGACGGAGCGTGGGAGCACCAAGGGGAAGTTCCTCTGATTCATCGCTCTTCACCTTATAACTTTGATTACGATGACGAGAATATCCGCATTAGGGAGGTCAGTGAAAGTATTGCATGGACGCGTATGCGCGCGCTCACAATCAACGACCAGTTCTTCCTAATAGGCAACCAGTCTTCCAGTCAGGCTTGCAACCAAACGCAGTTGAGACTGTGCAATTGCATCTCTTACAGTGGCCCACGTGCATACCCATATCTGTTGGAATCTCCACTTCTTCCCCGCAGTGACATCTCATTGTGCCTGCGGTCTGCGTTCTTCTTTCCATTGCTGTAGCCTGGAGAGAGGTTTGAATAATCTATTGTGGATTCCAAATCCATGTCGCCAGATTGTCGCCATTCTGACCTTTACAGACCTCTGCGGGGGAAATCTCCGGGCTATGGTGTAGCGCGCGTTCTTCAGGGATGCTGGGAAACTCGATGGGCTCGATGGTCCTCTACAGAGTTCTCGTAACGCAGTGGTGCTAAACTGTTCTCCGCCATTGGTGAAATAAGCTCCGCCACCGAATGTTTGTCTAGCTCGACCACCTCGATTTCGGAACCATCAGGCCGAAGAACCACGATGGTGGTTGATCTATGAAGAGCGCGTAGGTGGTATCTGCACTGACGTATTCCTTGAGCTGCTTCTCCCATTGCTCTTTGCGATAATCGCGAGAACGGAATACCCCCCTTTCTTTCTTGACTTCGCCGACGACCCAGTAGGTATTGCTTCTCGGGCTCGCGTCGGCCGAGACGAGCGACAAGTCGGGTGTCTTGCCCTGGCTTCCCTTCTCGATGAGGTGAATGTGGTCTTTCGGGTATCCAAACATATTCACGAAGAGTTCACGAACATGAGGGTAAAGGTCGATTTCGCTGTTGCCACTCCATCCCAGCATTTCGTCAAGGGCCTTCTGGACTTTGGTCAATCGCAAGGGCCACCAAGCACCCAATGATAAGAACTTGAGCCCTCCTCGCCCATCTCTGAGCGCGTGCCACGTGGTAGCAGTCGCTAAGTGAAAGTAGTAGGAAATTGGCCAAACCCCCCCGCATTTCGTATCACCTAGTATCACTTCCTTTGATCGCTGCTCATGGATGGGCCTCCCTGTCGGGCTCAGTAAGCTCCGGCTTGGATTCTTTGTTGGTTTCTGTCTCGCGAGACTATTCTTCAGAAGGGTAAAAAGAGCGCTGAACACGCCGACCGCGATGAAGGCCGTAAGATTCCACAGGCATGGAGGCCCGGAGGTCCTCCAATACGAGGACGCGCCCGACCCACTGCCAAGCAGCGATGAGGTGCTAGTGAGGGTCAGGGCGTGCGCCCTGAACCGCCTGGATCTTTGGGCGAGGAACGGACTTCCCAACGTCGAGATACCGCTCCCGCACATTTCTGGGAGCGACATAGCGGGCGTTGTGGAGTGGGCCCCACTGGAAGAGAGGGATTTCAAGAAGGGCGATGAGGTGATTGTAAACCCCGGAGTCGGGTGTGGGAGATGCGATAGGTGCCTGATTGGGAAGGACAATCAGTGCAGGCATTACACCATAATCGGGTACGGCGTCGACGGTGGATATGCGGAGCTGGTCAAGGTCCCCAGGGTAAACCTGATCCAGAAGCCTGAAGGGATGAGTTTCGAGGAGGCAGCCTCCTTCCCACTCGTCTTCCTAACAGCCTATCACATGTTGGTGACGAAGGCGGGGGTCGGGGCGGGGGACACGGTCCTCGTTCTCGCATCGAGTTCCGGTGTCGGCTCCGCTGCGATCCAATTGGCGAAACTGTACGGCGCAGAGGTGATAGCGACGGGCGGAGATGCGGAGAAGTTGGAGAAAGCGAGACAGCTTGGAGCCGACCATGTGATCGACCACTACAGACAGGACGTCCTTAGCGAGGTCAGAAGAATCACCGGGAAAAGAGGCGTTGACATCGTCTTCGAGCACGTGGGCAAGGCCACTTGGGAGTCCAGCGTGAAGGCGCTTGCGAAGGGGGGCAGGCTGGTCCTATGTGGGGCGACGACTGGAGCCGAGGTGGTTACAGACCTTAGGTACGTCTACAACAGGGAGTTAACCATCTATGGAAGTTACATGTCGAGCAAGGGCGAACTGCTCAAGGTTGTGAACCTCTTCAGAATGAAGAGGTTGAAGACCGTCGTCGACTCAGTCTACCTCTTGGAACGGGCGGGTGAGGCGCAGCGAAGGATGGAGGAAAGTCGACACTTCGGCAAGATAGTGCTGAAAGCCTAGGTCACGATCTCGTAGGAATGGGTTATCTTTGCGGTGGGAGACAGAGACGCACCCACGCTGCAAAACTTCTCCGTGCTTTCCTTGATTGCTTCCTCGACGAAGCGCTTGTCGAGCTTCTCCCCCGAAAGCACATATTTGATGCGGATCGAAATCCATGGCTTCGGGAGACCGTGCTCCGGGCGTTCGCCTGACAACAGAATCTTGAGAGATGTCAGCATTTGTTTTCTCTTCTTCAGGATCGCCACGATGTCCATCCCCGTACACGCCCCGAGAGCCGTCAGGACACTCCTCATCGGCCCTATCCCCTTCATCAACCCGTCGTTGGAATCGTAGACGATCGTGTGGCCAGAGGTGTCGGAACCGAGGAAAACGTTCTCCCCTGACCAGGAGACCTCGGCCAACCAGTTCTCCTTACTCGACTTCAATCACCAATGGTTTCGACTTTGAAGACACCGAGCCCTTCTCTATGAAGCTCCTGCGACCCCAGCTTACATCAGCATTCCCGACCAACCTATGCTCGCCCCTGCCAAGCGCCGAGGCTGAGAACATAAACGTCTTCTCCGTATCGAACATCCTTGACTTCGCTTCCTCCACGCTTCGGGGTATCTTGGGGGGTCCACCGTCTTCCGGGACGACCATTGCCCAGATCCTGTAGGGGAGATCCGGATCCCTGCTCCAGTAGAAGCTGGCCTTCCTCACCTCTTTCCTGATCTCGGCGAGGTTCCGTGTGAGCAATCCTCGCTGGACCCCCAACGACATCCGCATTGTCAGTTTCACTATCTTGTCGGAATCCTCCCATGCTACCGTCCAGACGTCCGGATGGAAAGCATCTCTGAGTCCTCCGACGACCCGAAACTCGAGGTTGGCAGTCACAGTGTCACTAAGAGAGTATGACCTCTTGTCTGTGATCAGCCTGATCCCGTCCAGCCTTGTCTGCCTCCAGGAGTACTCGCCCCTCCTGTTCTTCAACGGCAACGCGGTTCGGCCGCAGTTCTCCGCTGGTTAAAAGTCTGACTGGGAAGCGAGCTTGTCTGCCCGGAACCACAGCTTGTCGACCATGTTCCCATTCTCTGAGACTAGAACCTGAACGGAATCAATCATGGGCAGTAGGAGCAGGCAATCCTTGAATCTCTCGATGCTGAGGTTGGAGCTTATCAAGTCTGCATAGAGGATCCACGTCGCGATCAGCGAAGTGGGGGCAGTCGCGAACCTGGTAGACCAATCCTCTGTCAGAGGCAGTTTCGCTGCATTTCTCCGTCGCGCCCTTGAGGGCCTTCACTCGAATGACGATCTCGGCCAACTGCCGACTCGGAACGCACTCGATATCCTTATTCTTCGGATATTGCATGGTGAATAGGCCAGAAATTCAAGGCAAATTCCCTTTGGAAAAGACAGAATCCCTTGTAAGGGTTGTCTCACGCATGTGTAACAAGGGGAAAAGGGCGACCATGGTAGTCGACGTCGATATGAGCTTGTGTATTGGGAATCGGCACAACTTAAATCCGAACTTCACGTGCAACGTCGCGGGGACCTCAGGGAGACCTAGATGACGATAGCCAAGCCGAAGCCTGCAAACGTCAATGCCAGGACGATTCAACTTGTGAAGCTCCTTACGGAGGTGGGACCCGATGTTCCGGAAATCTCACGAAGGCTAGGACAGTTCAAGGAATCGGTGAGATATCGCTACAAAGAGAAGATCCTGAATAGAGGTTTTGCGGTCCAGGCCAAGGTGGACCATGAGAAACTCGGCCTTCGCAGGGTCATAGTGGTGCTCGATTTCGCTGAGGACTACAGGAAGTTCTCTCAGTCAATCCTAGCGTCGATGAACGAACTCTGCTACCTCGTCAGCTTCGCCAAGACGATGCCGGGAGGCTACTACGTAGCCAGCTTCAGCGCGCCTCGTGAGCTCATCGACCAACTGAAGTCCTTTCTAGCCGCAATGAAGGAGAAGGGGATGCTTTCCCGTCTTGATGTTGTGGACTTCGATTGGATGAGAGTCGTGCCTATGAAGTCAGAGTTTTACGACTTCGACACTGGGAGGTGGGACTTCGACTGGACAGCGAAGGCAACCAGCGACTTCGGGTCGGCCCAGTATATGCCTTCGAGTCCTACCAAGTTCGACTATGTGGATCTGCTGATAATCAAGGAACTCCAGATGGATGCAAACAAGTCACTGAAGGAGATTTCAGACAAATTGAAGGTGAACTACAAGAAACTTGCGTGGCACTACACCACACATGTGATGGCTAGACGTCTTCTAAGCGGCTACTCGGTCAATTGGATGGGCACAAGGTACGACTACGGAATTGAGAAGGCCCTTCACCGGCAGCATCAATACTTCGCCGTCGATCTCATGGTCCACGGGGTCACGGAATATGAGACGATGGCTTTGAGACAGGCTGTGGACAGGCTGCCATTTCTCTGGTCCGAGGCGGTAGGGGTGAACTACTTCTGCGAATTTGCTTTTCCGGTCGACTTCGTCGTCGAAGGGCTCCAGTACCTGACCGATACGATATCTGCGGTCAAGGAGAGGGCAGAGATCTATGTCGTCGATCAGTCAAACGCTGCAAGCTTTACGATCTCCTACAGTCGGTTTGACCAAGCTCTAAAGAAATGGTCTTTCGACCTGAAAGACCTGATCAACAGGTTCGAAGCACTGATTGTGGAAATAAAGAAAGAAACACACTAGGCGAGCCTAGTGTGTCCCGAAACCACCGATTATTTCGAGCGGGCCGACTTTTAGGCCCAGGGACGCAAGAACAATACTCGCGCCACCCAGAGCCAGCATCCCGAAACGGATCTTCTCGTCTAAGGTCATGTCTGAAGGGTCGTCTTGACCTGCTTTTAAAAATGAGCCTACGCATGAGCGTAGTCTATCAACCCTAAGCGTATTCCAAAAGAACCGTCAGGGCGGCATTGTTGCCGATCCCGGACGTGAAACGCAAACCCTGCAAGCCCTAAATACAAAAGCGGTTGTTCCCGAACTGAGAGGCACTGCCTGAGAACTTGCAGGAGAAACACCCGCACATTCCCGCCCGTCGGGTCCTGGACAGGGTCGTTCTCGGAGGTAGCGACGGGGCGATTGAGGCCATGGCAATGACAGCCGCCCTCAACGGCGCCGGTGTAGCTTTCCACACCATACTGATAGCGGGGTTCGCTTTCGCCGTAGCGGGGGGTCTGTCGATGTTCTTCAGCACCTATCTGTCCAGCCGATCAGAGATGGACCTGCTGCGAATCGATGTCCAGAGGGAGCGGATGGAGATCGAGACTGAACCCGAGGAAGAAAAGGCCGAGCTCGAAGAGCTCCTGAAGAAGGAAGGGTACAACCAGAAGGAGGTCGAGGTGATAATGGGAAGGCTGATCAAGGACAAGGAACTCTGGCTTAGAACACAACTAAATCACGAGTTGCGGGTGCACATGGAGGACCTTGCAACCAACCAGTTAGCAAGACCAGGTTCCGCCGGCGTCGCCTTTTTCGTCCTGGCCCTGGTCGCAATTTCCCCATACAGATTCACCTCAGATTACCTTCCCGCGCTCCTCATTTCCGTCGTCCTGTCCCTCATCTCTCTTTTCGCGCTCGCGTCTCGGGTCTTCAGCCCAAGTCACTTCAACTTGAGAGCCGGTCTGGAGTCTGTTGCAGTGGGTGGAGCTGCCGCTGGGTTACTCTATGCCCTAGGTCTAATCATCTCGTCGGCGTGAAGAGATTCACATTCATTAACGGGCATCATCTCGTCGGCGTAAGGAATGTCAGAAGAAGAGGTCCACCAGGAGCCGATCCCAACGCCAGGACCGAGCGCTGTGAGGGAACTGCTCGGGCGGTGGAGACTCACGCTCATGCTAACTGTGCTCCTCGTCGAACTGATGATCTTCTTCCTCGCGACGTCGGTGCCCATGGACGCGGCCACCCAGCAGATGCTGGAGAAGGAGGCGAAGAATATCACCGGAGCTTCGAACGGCTTCGGCCCGACGGGCCAGTTCGTCTACATCTTCACCCACAACGTGGCAATTGCGTTTGAGGAGATGGTTCCGGTAGTCGGAGGCCTTCTCTGGGTCCTCTCTATCTACGTGACCGGCCAGATATTCCAGGCCGTGGCTCTCTCCCAAGGTGCTCCTGGAGCGCTGTACGGTCTCCTCCTCCTTTTCTTCCCATTCGCAATCGTCGAGCTATCCGCATACGCGGTGGCTGTCAGCTCCGGAATCATGCTAATCGTCTCCTGGAGGCGGCGCCGACTCAGGCGTGAGACAAGTGTTCTCATCGTAGAGGCGGGGATCGTCGCCGCCATGTTGTTAGTCGCAGCGGCCATGGAGACCACGACCATTGTCAATCCCACTTTGGGCATCGCCCTCTGGATTCCGACCGGCCTTACAATAGCGGCTCTGGCTCGGGCCTCCGTCAGAGTCCAATTCACTTCTGACAGGGGGCCGACCCGGGAGGCAGCGAGCTAACCCTCTTGGATTCTTCCTGCCATCTTGAGGAGATCTGAACCTCTTCTTGTGAGTTCATAGAAGACTCTCACCCTCCCTCTCACCGTGGCGACCCCTGACCGCCTCACTAAGGCGAATCCCTCAAGCTCACCAAGATGCTGATAGACGCTTGCAGTGGTGATCGGCCTTCCTGACGAGAGTTCCTTCCAGAGTTCATACCCGAAACGTGGTTTACTTGCCAACGAGTCGAGCAGCTTCAGCTTGGTCTCCCCGATCTGCACCCGCGCAACAGGGAAGTCTTCCCTCACGATTACCTGCCTAGTTGCTCTGGCGATCCTGGAAATCGCCTTTGTGTCCTTCAGCCCAGCACCGGTAATCACGCAGACTATGACCTCGTCAGCGTCGATCAGTCCTTGCGACTTCGCCCTCTGCAGCGCCGCTACAACCGAAGCAGCCGCGGGCTCTGCAAAAATGCCCTCAGTCCCGGCTAGAAGACCTGTCGCGTCAATCGTCTCCCTCGCGGTTGTCTCGACCCATTGCCCCCCGGACTCCTTCATCGCCCTTATTGCCTCGCTCCTGAGAATGGGCTCGGATTCTTCCAACTCGGTGAAGGGCCCTTCGGCTTGCTCCTCGTAGTTCGTCCGGCGCGGGCCCCCAACGGCAGGCGCAGACCCCGAGAACTGCACCCCCACGAGTCTGCAACTCGATTCGTCGATCAGCCCAGAATCCTTCAGCTGCTGGACAGCCCTCCAGAACATGCTGAGGTGTCCTCCTGTGCCAACAGGGACAAGTATCACGTCCGGCGTCTTCCACCCCAGGTCCTGAACGATCTCGAAACAAGTCGTCTTTTCTCCTTCCAAGATGTACGGGTTCCCTGCGGTCACGGAGATGGAGCGGTCGCTGGGCTTTCCCTTCCTCGCCGGCTTCGATAACGTTTCGATGTGCGCACCATAGGCGATCATCTGGATTAGTTTGCCCCGGTCAGTGCTCGGGCGTATCCTGATCTCGGCATCGATGCCCGCCTTCGCGCAGTAGGCCGCGAGCGAGGCGCCCAGGTTTCCCGTCGTCACGCAAGAACAGGTCTTGACGCCCCTCTCTTTTGCCAGACTCATCAAGACTGTCGAGCCGCGGTCCATGAAGGAACCTGTGGGGTTCCTGCTTTCGTCCTTGATCAGAAGGCGACCGAACCCGAACTCCGACCCGAGCCTCGAAGCCCGCAACAAGGGAGTGCCGCCTTCGCCCAGGCTGACAACCTGCCGAGACGCGGTCCTCGGCAGGAGGGCCCCGTATCTCCAGACTCCGGGGGGAAGCCTCTCGAAGTGCATTCTGTCGACAGGGAACCTCTCTCCCCCCGTGATGACGACGGCCGAACCGCAAGCCTCGCAAGACGCATCTAGCGAGTCGGTTTCGAAGGTCTGAGAACAATTCACGCATTCGAAAGCTACCATCAACTAGAGTGTCGACGGGTGAGACCGATATATAGGTTGGAGCTTATATATCTAGATGCTTGTCGCCGACCATGCAATGGGCGGGCGATGCATGACACCCAGGGGGATCACGCAAATTGGCAAATGAGGCCATCAATTCCAAGTCGGGTGTGTCTCGCGGGCGGCCCGATTATAGGACATTAGCCAACACGATAGTGTTCACCGCATTCGTCGCTGCAGTGACCATGGCGTTTAGTGTGTATGTCCCGGCTACGAAGGGTTACTTCAACATCGGAGAAGTCATGGTGTACACATCGGCCTTACTGATGGGGCCTTATGTCGGGGCGTTCGCAGGAGGCGTCGGTTCGGCCATTTCCGACGCAATCCTGGCGCCTCAATATGCTCCAGGAACACTCGCAATAAAGGGACTTGAAGGATTCATCGTTGGGCGTATGACGACAAGCAGATTCGTGAACCTGTCCCGGTCAATGTGGAAGATCATGGGGGGCATCCTCGGAGCCTCGGTGGGTTTCTTCGTCGGTTGGCTCGGGGTCGACTACTTGTCAGGCCCTCGACAGTTCTATCTTGGGTTCTCGAACAACTCCAGCACGACGATAGGACCGTGGACGATCCCCCCATGGACCATAGGCCCACAGCTCAACACCAGCTTCGTCGTGCCATCTTGGCTGTGGATCGTTGTGGGCCTGACCACGTTTGTGGCCGTCACGTTGGTCTGCCTTTCTATAGACGAGAAGCTAGGATGGACTGCATTCTCCATTCTTGTTGGAGGGTCTGCAATGGTTCTGGGTTACTTCCTATATGAGAGCATCGCGCTACAGCTCGGATTCGTAACTGGCTCCATCGAGGTGCCAGTCAACGTAATCCAAGTTCTCGTGGGGTTGATAGTGTCAATCCCTGTGGTCCGCAGCATAAGGAAGGTGTCAGCTGGGCGTGTCATGATCAAGAGCGATAATGCAGCCTTGGCCTCTCCCGAGGCGAGCTGAGATCTTGGTCAGACTAGCTACAGGAAAGATACCGATTGACGTACTGAACTCCACAGTCCTAAGGTTGACAGGTGCAGATTCGAACAGAGTCGTAACGCCTCCGAAGGCTGGCCTAGATTTCGCAGCCATCAAGGTGGACGGCGGATTCATGGTGGTCTCTGCGGATCCCATAACAGGCGTAACAAGAGAGATAGGGAGACATGCTATTGTCGTGAGCGCAAACGACGTGGCGACAAGTGGAAACAGACCCCAGTTCGCGGAATCTGTAATGCTGCTGCCTCAGGGATCGTCCGCCAAACGAGTCAAAGAAATCGCAGAACAAATGCACACGGCCGCAAGAGACCTTGGAATTACAATTGTAGGGGGTCACACCGAGGTGACACTAGGCCTGAAAAGGCCAATAGTGGTTGTGACTGCGTTCAGCTTCGTGACACACTATGTCTCCTCTGGAGACTCCATGGAAGGTGACACTATCATGATGACGAAAACTGCTGGCATTGAAGGAACGGCTGCTATCGCAGGTCATCAGGTCCTAGCCAAGAGGATGCAAGAGCACTTGGTCGAAAGGGCAAAGGGATTCTCTGCAAGGATGAGCATTGTGGAGGACGCCGTGGCTGCCTTCGCAACAGGAGCCGTCAACGCCATGCATGACTGCACAGAAGGCGGGGTCTTGGGCGCGGTTTTCGAGATGTCTCTGGCATCGGGTCTTGGGTTCGTTCTGAGAGAGGACTCAATCCCAGTGGCCAGGGAGACGCGCCTAATCTGCGAGGAGCTCTCTCTTGACCCCCTGAAGCTGTTAGGATCGGGATCGATCCTCCTGTCTGTAAAGAAGGGCAAGGAGGGTCGCGTGGCGAAGGCTCTCGAACCGGTTTGCAGGGCTACCATCATCGGAGAATTCAATGGAAAGGGCAGGATCCTGATCAAGAAAGGCGGGGGAGAAGAGGCTGTCAGTTCGGCCCCCGAAGACGAACTATGGCGCGCGCTTGGTCGGCGAACCTGATGGCGTCGCCTCGGCCGGAGCCTTCTTGCGATCGAAGGTACTGGTAGCGTGTGCAGCCCAGGAGAACTTTTTCTGCATCGACTTGCTGTAAATCCTAGCCCAGTCGAGCCCGACCTCATTGCACCACGATTTGTAGACACGGGGGTCTATGTAGTTCTTCAGCGCCGTATTGAGATTGTAGTTCTTCGTCCTCTTGAAGAAATCTAGCTCCATCTCGAGCTTCCTCACCTTCTTGTCGGTTGACCCGGCGGTCTTCGCCTCGTTGAGCCTCTGCTGCTTCTTCTCCAAGGACTGTTCCCAGGTCTTTGGAGGGGTCCTCTGATGGTTGCAGAATTCGGCCGCCTTAAGGTTGGCTTCCCTTGCGTGGTACAGCTTGTCAAGGTCATCGGCGTCCCTGAGGTCCCTGGAACGGAGGGCCTCTTCCGTCTTCGCAGTGGCGTGATATGTCCTGAAGACCTTTGCAGAGAGCCCCGGGACAATCGACGAGAGAAACTCATTCACCATTCCGGAGCTAACGTTGTGGAAGACTTCGGCCTCGGGCGCCTTGCCGGTGATGAATTCGCGGAGGTTCCTGACGATCGCTGGCGGAGGGCTGTCTTTCTTCTTCCAAGGAACGCTGTCCTTGCCAAGAAAGTCGAACCCGACTTCGCCTCCCCTCACTGTCACATGTTCGACCCTGAGGGTGCTTGCGCCGACGGTGTCCGCCTCGTCTTCGTCCTTCTCGTCTCCAACCCTCATCCCCAGGGTGTCTATGAGGTAGCAGACGGTCGCCACTTGACGGGTCCGCTCGTCTTTGGATTCGAGCTCCTTGAGAATCTTACCCCTGATCCTCTGGAGGTTCTTTCCGACCTTGAGCGCTTTGTCATACTTCGCCTTGTTTCTGGACTGCTGCAGGGGAGAACTCTCGTGCAGCCAGACGTACTTCTCCCGGTCTGTGAGCTTGTCGATCCACTTGGCCATCCACATCGAATCGTGATCGTGGACGACCGCCCCCCACTGGCCAGGCGGAATCTGGGCGGACTCCCCTAGGTTCAGCGTCACATCTTTCTGCTGGACCCTCGGCTTCCACCTCCCTCTTAGCGGGTGCTGCCCCCTCCCCATGAAGAGTCCTGGGGGTTCAACCATCCAGTTGGCGAAGTCCACATCTTTTCCGTCAAGTATCGCCCGTCCGTACCTGACCTTCAGGGCCTCCTTCCGTTCCTTGCGAGAGGCGGCCAGCTTCTTCTTTTCGTCCTTGCTCATCGCCTCCTTCTGGGCCTTCTCCTCGTCCACGACACGGAAAAGCTCGGAGAAATCGACGTCGGAGAATTTGACACCTCTGGACCAGTCCGGAAGCTGTCCAGCAAAGTCGAGCATGAAGTTGACCGTGAAGACTGGGTCCTGAATATAGGGAGTGTCCTTCTTCTTGGCGAGGTGGTACGCCATCTCCTCGGCCAGCGGCGACAGGGCGACGGACCTTCCCCTGATCCTCACGGACAGGCCTCGCGGGGAATAGGCATCCGGAAAGTTGACCCCGTTGTGTGAGAGGGTGGTCCAGTAAGCAGTCATGAGTCGGCTGGGCCAAGCCCTCCTCGCACGTATATAAGAAAAAACGGACGCCGTTCCTTGCGACTTCCCTGCGCCCCGACAATGGATTAATACGCTAGGGAGCCGGCGCTGCCAAGCATCTCCCATGTGGTTAGACTTTGAAAGAATCAAGACTCCTACTCTGAAGAACCCTGCAATGATAGTCGCCGTCTCCACCTCGCTCCAGCAGTACAGGGAAATGTACTCCCAGGCACGAGAGCTGGGCGACTATATGCTCAGCAAGATGAAGTTCGAGCGCATCGCAACAATCCGCGCGTCCGCGTTCCCGCCTGAAGTCATTGTCAGGGAAGGGGGGATTTCTTCCCTGCCCGAGTGTCATTTCCATCTGAACAGGGAAGAAAGGGACTTGGTCCTCTTCACCGGTGACGCAAGCCCCATGGACGAGCAATACGAATTTGCATCAATCTTCCTCGACTACGCCGAAGAGCTTGGCGTGAAGGAACTGTACTCCGTGGGAACAAGGTGGACAGAGAACCCCCTGCCCCCAGGCACTGAGCCCGAGCCCAATGGATTCTCCACGGACAGAGCAGGGGTCGAAAAGCTGAAGAGGAACGGAGTCAAGATCATAACAGAGGAGCCTGCTCCCTTCTTCTCCTCGATGGTAGTCGGCATGGCCAAGGAGCGCGGGATTAGGGGATACAAACTGTCCGTTGACCATGGAGAACCGAGTCCGCACTCCCGGTCCGTGGCCAGGTTGCTCAGTGTACTTTCAGCCATGGCAGACTTTAAGGTCCAGCTCGAGGAATCGAAGGCGAATTCGGAGTCTTCTTCGCCGCCAAGGACGATAAAGGACAGCGCAATCTATCGGTAACGGGACTCTTCTGTTGGGTGAGTTGGTTGTGCCAGCCTCAGGCGCGGCAGTCAAGGCTCTAGCCGAAGCCAAGTGTGGAACCACAACGAGAGGTTTATCCGTGCGCACAATTGCGGGGCCCGAACGCATTGCGTGCTGCTAGGGTTGACCGCTCACTCGAAAACGCCCTCGAGTGGGCAATCGACAGGATGAGACAGAAAGGGTTCTTGATCAGCTCGTCTGTTACTCTGTCCGTAGACCCCAAGCTTACGATAATGGGTTACGCGGAGAAGGAAGGTCGGTCAAACCGAATCGTCATCTCCGAATGGGCCCTAGATTCCGCGATGCTTGGTGGCCTGATACTGCATGAGCTCGCGCACATCTACTTTACGGAAAGGGAAGCATCTTCACATGACGTGGAACTCCTCGATGACGTGCTGCGCCGCCTTAAGGAGTCTGAGGGGCTCCGGGCCAGGGAGACGGAAGTCCTAGTCGACGCTTTCAATCATCTGCAAAACATTCTGGTCGACGACGTCGTTTTCGCTGTGATGAACGAGAAAGAGCTCGAGGCGACCAAGCGATTCTTCGCTGAATGGGTCTCCGACAGGCCTTCCGGCGACCCTGTGCTCGACGCGGCGCTCCTGACCAGGAACGCATTTGCTATCGCTTCTCTGAAACGAAGGAGTCTCTTTGAACGGAACAGCGAAGTGCACTTCAGAAACAAGGGGTTCGTCTCCGCGTTGGGCCAGCACGCAGAGGCGGAGTACGACTGGTTGGAGGAATTCCTAGAGAATTCGAAGTCCGACTGGGACAAAGAGCAATTCCTTGCCTGGATTGGAGAGTACTTCGGAAGAATCCTGGGGCTAATGCGATCCTCCGCAAGGCTCGAGGATCTGAGATAGCATTCAGACGCGCTCGCGTCTTTGGTGGATGTCTCGGATGACTCGCGTGGATTAGCGGAGGCAGTAGAACGACAGTCTTCCTGGTGAGTAAACTTCTGAGACAACAGCGGCCCTCATACCCGATTGACCTGCCGAAGGGTCGGGCAGCTCTAGGTTCCCGTGATAGGTTGCATTGGGAGGGGCTCTCCACGCTCGCCTGCAGCACATCCGCAACCAACAGCGTGATTTCCCCGTCTTAGAGTTCCCCTGTAGATGTCGTCCTCAAGCTTCTTGCCAGTCTTGGCTTCCCATGCCTCGACGGGCATGCCGTACTTCTGTTGGATCCTGTCGCGATACCATTCCGGCAGGACATTGAAGCTGCAGAACGGGATTATCCTGAGATCGGGTGTAAGGTAGTGAATATCGCACCTTTGCACTCTTTCTTCATCCTGATTGTACTTGTCCTGGAAGTGCATCATCCCAAGAAACATGCTCTTCAGGTGGAACTGGCCCACTGACGAATAGTCGTGCTTGACCAACGCGTCCGTCAGCAGCTTCGCAAAACTCAGGTTCTTGGGCTGCTTTTCCCTATTGACGAAGGACGATATCTTGGTCAGAACCTTGGCAGCAACCAGATAGCGGTTGGTTCCCGAGTTGATCTCTTCAGTCTTTTCGTCGAGGTATTCAATCACCCCAGGGATGTCAACGAACTCGGGCAACGGTACGAGTCTCTTCCTGTCGGGGTCGTTGAAGACATAGGTCCCAGCGCCACATGCGAAGTGGATCGAAAGCTCGTACTGGTCCCTCTTGGTGAAAGCTTCGATGAAGCCAGTCACGGGTGAGCAGGACGGCACGGGGAACCAGCTGTCCTTCGGGATTCCTCCATTGGTCTGCTCCTCGACTCTCTCGATGCAGTCAGGGATGGTGATCCTGTATTTTGCCCGCTCGGCCTTCGTGAGCCTGCCCGTCAGCGAGACAGGCTGGAAGTTCACCGCGTGAACTGTATCGATGTTCCTGTGACCGAAGCGTATGATATCGCCCAGCTCGTGATCGTTGATCGATTTGATGATGGTCGGGACGAGCACGACGCCGATCCCCTGTCTCCGGCAGGCTTCTATCGCATACGGGGCCTCCCAATGGTTCTTCGGGTTGGTCTTCGGGGTCGTCCCGTCGAAGCTCATGTAGAGGTTTGAGACTCCGGCGTCCTTCATCCTCTTGGCAAGGCCTGGGTCAAGAGCCAGGTTGATGCCGTTGGTGTTGAGTTGGATGTGGTCCACTCCCTCCTCCTTCAGGATCTTTATGATGGCCGGCAGGTCCTCCCTCAGCGTCGGTTCACCGCCAGTGATCTGGACGGAGTTCCCAGGGACGGGTCTTTCGGCCCTCAGCGAGCGGCCCATCTCTCTGATTTGATCCAGCGTCGGTTCGTAAACGTAGGCTCCTTCGAGCCCCTTTTTGACATAGAAGAAACAGTACCAGCAGGTCAGGTCGCACCTGTTGGTGACTGTGACATTGGAGAGTGCTGTGTGGGACAGGTGACTGGAGCAAAGGCCGCAGTTTGCAGGGCACGAGCAGAGGTCCAGAGGCACATTGGTCGCGAGAGCGGCCCTCCCGTCCTTCCAATAGCGCGAGAACTTGCTGTACATTTCGTAGGAGCCGAAATAGAGCTCCTCGGTCTCGCCGTGCTCGGGGCAGGTCTTCGTCATCCAGACCTTGTCGTCTCGCTCGAAGACGATCGCGGGAAGGATGCGGTTGCAGTCTGGGCAGATCGACTGAGTCTGTCTGATGAGATTCCCTTTCGAGATCTCTTTTTTGAGCTCTAGACTAACGTCTGCGATTTGAGTCATTGGAAAGCGCTGAACATTGTCCTTCTCGAAGTAAGCATATAAGCATTTTAACTTCTCAGAGGGTGAAAGGTTAAGATGCAGAGGAGTTTCACCTGGCCCCGAGGAATCTCGTTGAATCCCCTCTGTTCCAATGGCAGGGTAGCAGGGAGTGAGGATGAGAGGGCTATAGCATGCCTTGCACCTGCAGTGCGTGCTGACGACGTCGCCGGTCAGCCGTTCGCCCAGACGACAGGGACTCTCGTGTCGAAGGATGAGGACCGAATGGGAGAGTCGTCGCGCAATTGAGCCTGAGTGAAGCAGCAGGAATGGCTCTTGCAGCCTTAGGCCTTACGGGCAGCGAGGTCAAGGCATACGTCGCGCTTCTGAAGGGCGGAACGATGACAGCAAGTGAGGTGAGCAGGGAGGCGAGGATCCCCTACTCGAAGGTATACGATGCGCTCGAGTCGCTGCATGAAAAGGGGTGGGTCGAGGAGCAGAAGAGCAGGCCGATTGTCTATACCGCCAAGCCTCCCGACACGGCGCTCGAGGCACTGAAGTCAAGACAGGAGGCTGCAAGGAGAGAGAAGGAGCAGATGGCGCTAGAAGAGCTGATGGGAATCTATGTGAGCAGGGGTGAGCAGGAGAAGCCCGACATCTGGATAATGAGAGGCACGAATGAGATTCTGTCGAGGGTGAAGAACCTCCTGCTGAACTGCAGGACAGAGCTCCTGATCGCGCTCCCGCCCCAGTTGTTGCCCTTCACCGAGAGAATCGAACCTTTGCTGGCCACCCTGAAGGAGAGAGGTGTCAAGACCCTGATTCTCACGTCGCCTGAACTTGCAGGAGAAGTGGCGGAAAAGCTCTCAAGATTCGCCGAGATCAGGACGAGGAAGACGATGTACGGAGGAGGCCTCGTCTCCGACTCCAGAGAGGTTGTCCTTCTGCTGGGTGGAGGAGAGCAGGGAACCCTGCCGCTCGCAATCTGGGCTTCGCATCACGGGTTGGCTAGTTATGCTAAGGACTACTTCGAGTTCCTTTGGAATTCACAGGGGACTTCCAAGGTCTGAAGAGTGGCGTCGGGCGCAGGTCTCACCACGTCCTGCAGGACAAGCAGGAAACCGTCAGAAGTCCCGGAACCGAAGTTGGTCTGCCAGAGGACGAGCCGATGCTTGTTGATTCCCGTCGAAGAAGCCGCAACGAAGAAAAGGACGGACGAGGGGGGCATGTAGGAAAGCTTGAGCGATTGTCCCCATGACATTGTTTTCATAGGCATGGTCAACGTCAACAGGGACAACTACCTTCAAGGGGTCGTCGACGTCTGGAGGTGCAGGAGGTGTAAGAGGCTCTACTGCGACGACAGGCGTTACGGAGAGACCCTGAAGGCGAGTATTGGTTTCGAGTCGATCCCTGACGACGAGAAGTGGGGCGTCCTGACATGCACAACGGATGAAGACGTCGCGATGAAGATCCTGGGAGTGAAACCAGGGAAGAAGATCACCCATGCCTGCGGGAACGGAGAGACGCACGAGTTCGTGGTTGGTGAGGACTACTCCCTCTCTCCAGAGATGGCCAATCCGATCCACAGGATCTACCTCGTCGAGGAGCATGTCAACAAGAACATCGAAGCAGGACACTACAAACTGACACTGCGTTAGATTTGGTCGGAATCACAAACTCAGCTGCCGGCGCGGGAGTGCTGACTGGCCTTTTGATGGTCGGAGCCTGGTTCTCCGGACTAGCCCCTCTTCGTTCCTTCTGGGTGACGCTAGCGCTGGTTATGTCGATTGCCCTGGTCCTCGATTCCTTCGTAGCCCTCGTCGGACCCAAGGCGGTCTTCTATGTCTCAGCCCTGCTTTCAGCTCTGCTGGCTGGGTCGGAATGGTTCTGCTCAGGCTCTGACGCGACAGCCGTCAACGTGCTGGCTATCGCGATGGCTGGCGCTACGCTAGTTCTGAGCCTCGTGGCGGCGAGATACCAGCAAGAGATCCCTGAACAGGCTCACCCCATGAACCTCCCTGTCTTCGGCTAGATCCTGCATGTCTCGAATCAGGGAAGGAAGTCGCGATTCAGTCGCGCGAGTGGAGCGGAAGGTAGGGAAAATGGAGGAAGCAAATCCGTGGCCAAACCTTGTTTGGTGGGTTCCCGACTCAAGATCCTTCTCATCGCGTTCAATCGGGCTAATCCGGTCATCACCCACCATTGCGGGCTGTCAGTGGCCTTCGTTAAAGTCTTGAGTCGGGAAAAAGGTTCTTGCGCTAGCAGGTGACAACTCGGCCCTTCCTGCAAGCCGCGCGCTTCTGAGCGGGAGTCAACTTGCCCCATAAACAGAACGGTGAAAGGACAGGAATCAGTTTATAACCACTGCGTCGTTCGAGGTGTTTCTGCGTGGGAACTTGGTAGAGCTCGACCTGACCTGCAACCTCGAAGGTTTCCGCAGGTTCCTGATCAACAGCACTTGCAGGAGCTACATTCCCGAATCCTACTTCCGCGACCCGGAAGTATTCCCCGAAAAGGAGGGAGATCAAGGATCTATCTATGTCGAGGCAGTCGACAAGGTGGACCTGAAGAAGATCAGAGACGTCAAATTCATCAATGCCCGCGACGTCCTCGGGATAATCTACACGTCAAAGAGTGGGAATACGAAGCTGAAGTGGAGGCAACTGAGAGGAAGGATCGGCAGGATGTCCGGTGAGGCCTCCGGAAACTCACTCGGGAACCTAGTGATGGCGCGCATCCTTTCGCCAGACGATGTGGAGGAGATAATCGCAAGCCAACAGGCCGAGGGAGGAACCCAGCAGCAGGAACTCAGCCCCGAGGAAGGGAATCAGCCTCAGCCAGACCTCGCTTCAGAGTAGACTAGTTTCCAGTTAGAAAACGGTCCGCAAACGCCGCATCCGCTTAGTTTATAGTGAACAGGGACATGGTTCGGATCGATGAGCAAGATAAAGGTCAACAGGATAAGCAGTGTGACCGACCCCCTGACCGGGCTTCCGGCAAAGCAGATCGAGTTGGTCGAGGTTCGGGACTCGCGCAGGCCAGAGATGTTCCCTGCCAGTGACGAGGGAAGGGCCATTCAGGGGATGGTGTCCCAGTTGCAGTCGATGGGGCTGATGCCCCAGATGAGGGAGTTCGGGTTCTCCAAGGTGACTATGACCCTCACGGAATCAGAGTACGACATGCTCGGCATTCGCCTTGATGTCAACGAGTTCTACGAACTCGAAATCAAGAACGGGTCGCTTTCGCTCAAGAAGATGACAGAAGGCACCTGAGGTGCGAGCTTCCGGGAGCTGGCGAGGTCCTATGGGCGGGAGAATCAAGGAAGGGGATACGGCGCCCGACTTCACCTTGGAGGCACAAGATGGAAGGACAGTGTCGTTGCACGACTACCGTGGCTCAAGGAACGTCGTAGTGTACTTCTACCCGAAGGACTTCACGATGGGCTGCACGACGGAGGCGAAGACGTTTGGCCTGAACTATGACCAGGTCAAGGGTCTGGATGCCGAGGTGATCGGGATAAGCTCCGATCCCGCGGACAGCCACAGCAGATTCGCCAGTGAGTGTGGCGTGAAGTTCCCGCTTCTCAGCGACAGAGACGGCAAGGTCCGCGCCCTTTACGGGGTCAAATCATCTCTCGGCATCCTCCCTGGGAGGATCACATTTGTCATCGACAAGCAGGGTGTCGTGCGTAGCGTGTTTTCATCTCAGACAAACCCGAAGGGGCACGTATCACAGGCGCTGGAAGTTCTGAGCAGACTTCCCAAGTAAGTGGACACTCTTTATTGCTTCAGGGATGTCCTAGCAGGGTGCCTCCTGACGAGGGCTTGGCTCAATGTGAGGGACGTCCAGCATTTCCTGTCCAAGTCAGGAGCGCGTGCAGGCTATAGGCACCGGCGGCCCGATCACAGGATCGATAGACCCGGTCATCTGAGACAGGAAGATCAGTCTAGGGTAATTGGTGCGGCCTCCGGGACGCGAAGCGTTATTGCAGCTAGAATTGGATTCAAGATCGAGGGTTCATGCCTCTGAAAACTATGACTCGCATCAGACTCATTCCAAAATGGGACGAATCACAAGGCCAAGGGTTCGAACCGGAGGGACTCACGCCGAAAATAGGTACAAACCAACAATGCGATCCCCATGCCTTCGGTCTGCTTGACTTATCGCGGACTACTTACGCCTGTCAGGTCGCCCTTCCAGGTACCACAGGACCTCAGGCGACCCCCTGTACATCTCTCGAAGAAAGGACAATGGAAAGGAAAAGGGAAGTGCGGAAGAGGGGCTAATGCTTGAGGGGAAACCTCAGTTCAATCAGCGCCCTGGAGTCGGCTGTAGGAGGACCATGGTCGTTCAGCTTGATGAAGGAAGTTCTGCTGAATTCATCCCTTGCCGCTGAGTACTATTCAACCGAGTCCGGCGTCCGTCGAGTTCTGTACCTCGGCGAAGATCCATTCGTGGTCGAGTTCTCAGCTCCGGGCGATGGAGTTCTGGAGGTCGAGGTGTTCGGAGACCCTTCAGTGCGCCAGATGATTGAGGCAAGAGCGCTCGGGAGGCGCATCTTCTCACTTGATCATCCAGTGGCGAGGATCTACAGCATGATGTCTCAGGATCCGCGATTGCGAACGCTCTGCCGGAAGTACAACGGCCTGCGAATCATCGAGACACCATCAATCTTTGAGATGGGGGCAACGGCCATCATTGGTCAACAGGTCAACCTCAGGTTCACGGAAAAGATCGTGCTGCAGATGATTGGGCTCTGGGGGAGACGAGTTCTCCTTGCGGGGCACGAATACGTCGGATTCCCGACTGCTGAGTCCATTTGCCGGCTCCCCACGTGGAAACTCCGGTCAATCCAATTCAGTCAACGGAAGGCCGAGTGTCTGGTCGCCTTCGCCGCGGTCGTCGCTTCGGGTGAACTCAGTGATGAACTCTTCGACAAGCTCCCAGACGAGGAGGCTCGCCAGCGGCTGACTCGGTATCGCGGAATCGGCGACTGGACTGCTGACATGATTCTGATGCGAGCCCTGGGCCGCTTGGACGTCCTCCCGTCGCAGGATACGGGGGTGCGAACTGCGTACGGACTGGTCTTCCACAGAGATAGACCCACGAGCGAAGACTTGACCACGCTGGAATCAGACTGGAAGGGCTTCAGGAGTTACGCAACCTTCTACCTTTGGGCCTCCCTCCCGCGGAAATGGATGGACCCCTGAACGAACCCCCACTTTGGCCGCAAGAATCAGACACTAACTATTTAGACTGAGACGGGCCATTTCACCGAGACATCTGGTGGTTACAGGAGCAGGATGACTATGAATCCACGTACCGAGATGAAACTGGTTCCGGTTCTTGACAGCACGAACGTTGAACTTTGGAGGGCCATTAAGCGCCGTGACTACCACTATGACGAGGCTTTCGTCTTCGGTGTCCGTTCCACAGGAATCTACTGCCGACCATCTTGCCCCGCCCGGACCCCCCGGAGAAGTCAGGTGGTCTTCTTCCTCACCCCCCGGCTCGCCGAACGCACCGGTTACCGGGCCTGCAAGCGGTGCCGACCAAACGACAAGAGCTTCGCGACGCTGCAGAGAACTCGGATCGAAGAAACTTGTTCGTTCATAAACCAAAACCTCGATGGGAGACTCGGCCTGGCTGAGCTGGGGAAAAGCGCCAACCTTAACCCCTTCTATTTCCAACGCCTCTTCAAACGAATCGTGGGTCTGACCCCGCGCCAATACACCGAGGGAGTTAGGCTCAGACATGCGAAGATGTCGATGAACAATGGCGACTCGGTCCGGAGCGCGATCTACAAGGCGGGCCGAAACTCAACGAGCTGGCTCTATACGAAGCCTTACGCTAAGCTCGGGATGCGGCCATCGGCATACAAGTCAAAGGGCAGGGGCATGCACATACGCTATTCAATTCACAACTGCGGGCTTGGGAAACTTCTCGTGGCTGGGACTGATAAGGGGGTCTGCGCGGTCAGCTTGGGAGATTCCGGGTCTATTCTCGAAGCCTCGTTGAGGACAGAATACTCTTCGGCCAGGATAGTCCGGACGGACACCAGCAAACTAGGGTCGTGGGTGAACGAAATCCTTGCGTACCTAGAGGGGAGAGAGGTTGTGCCTCTGGACGCGCTGCCCCTCGACATTAGAGCTTCCTCATTCGAGTACAAAGTCTGGAGGGAGCTTCAGGCCATTCCATACGGATCGACCTGTTCGTACTCAGACATTGCCAGGAAGATATCACACCCGAAAAGCGCCAGGGCCGTCGCCAACGCCTGCGCCAAGAACCCAGTCGCGCTGGTCGTCCCTTGTCACAGGGTGGTGCGCAGCGACGGGAGCCTCGGCGGCTATGGGTTCGGGGTCGAGAGGAAGGCCTCCCTCATCCAGCGAGAGGAGGAGAACTTGAAAAGAGTGAAGGCAGGCAAGGCAAAGGAAGACTGAGCCTTTTTCCTGAGTTCTCCTGGCATTGGCGCCCCGGCCAGGACTTGTCAGTCTACTTAGGCACCCGCCCTTTAGAGTTAACGAGCTCGGTGAGATTCGAACCCAGTCGCAAATGGCGTCTCCAAATAGCTTATATTGGGCGATTGCGCCGAAACAGAACCCATTTCGAGCCTGTTTTTGGTGCGGCCTCCGGGACTGCGACCTGAGCGGGTATGCGTCCCACAGCCACGGACGTCTAGTCTCCCTTCCCGTGCATGACATGTTGCATCTTGTGCGTCCCTTCCCATTCTATCGTCTAGAGATAATGGAGAGGAGATGTCAACGAACGTCGAGAGAGACACTCATCGTCGAAACTCGTGCTCGTCGAGGTTCTTCAGACGCTTTCAAGCCATTTGACTTCTCTGAGAACCGAATTTCACACCCCTCACTAAATCCGGGACGAGATTACTCAATGTTCATGCGTGCGGAAGCTATGGAGAAGCTAGTGAACAGACCCGTCAAGGACACCTACGGTAGGTATGTGGGTTTCGTCGTCGGGTTCTCGGTCGATACGTCGGGTGAGCTAAGGTCCATCGGAGTAGATACTGGCAACGGCGTCTTTTCGGAGTACCCGTGCAAGAGGCTCGTGTCAGCGCCTGACGGGTTCGTAGTCATCCCGACATGGAAGGTGGACTCCGAGTCCCTCGGAAAGGAAATAGACGGAGTTAAGCGAAGAGCGAAGGCGCTCCAGGAACTGGCCGAGGAAGGAGAGGTCCCAAGAGCACTCTTCGACGAGATGAGGGGGAAGTACACCGAAGAAGCGGAGAGAATCCAGGAATCCTACAAGACCCTAGGCGAAGAGATGCTTGTTCGGACCCAGGAGCTCGACCTGCAGAAGGAGTCACTCGACAGATTCCTCGTCAACGTCAAGGTCCAGTTCAGGGCGGGGGAGATCGACGAGGGAGCCTACAAGGTCGCAAGCGAGTGCTGTCAAGCGATGGAAGAGAGAAACGCGCAGGAAAGGGACGACCTCGGGAGGATGCTGAAGTATATGACGGAGCCTCTCAACGCTCAGACGGGCGGAAACCCAGCAGCACAAGTCCAGACGGTAGTGCAGACCGAGTAGCGGGCAACTCGGATTGGTGAGGTAGAGTTTGGGAGATTGCCCAGAGGTGAGAGGGTGAAGAAAGGGGTCGTGCCCGGTCTGGATCCGATGGTAGTCAGAAGCCTAAGGATCTCGAGGCCGACGTTCTACATGGTCGCAGCCTTCTCGGCAACAGTCGCAGCGAACACGATGATAAGCTTGCAGGCACTCAGCTCTGTCGGCCAAGCTGCAGTCTTGGGATTCATCTCGCTCTTCGTCGGAATAGTAGGGGCCGCTGTGACCATCGACATCCTCTCAAGGTCAAGCCAGGGTCTTGCGACGCTGAGGACCCTTGGGGCCAAGAAGGGGGCCGTAGCCGTCTCGATGGTCGCAAGCTTGGTCACTTTCGGGGCCGCTGGCTCGGTCCTGGGAGCAGCGCTCGGCGTCGGTCTCGTCGCAGCCTTCATACGGTCAGGGTCATTGGTTCTGAGCAGTGCGCTTGTCAACGCCCTTCTCGTCTTTGGGATCTCGACCGCAGCCATAGGCGTCGGAGTCTACGCTGGTGTGAGGGCCTCGTGGCACAACTAGGAATCCTCCAGAGAGGCATGACGCAAGACCTCCGCCAAAGAAAGTTTGCTGTAGAAATCAGGCACGTCCGGAAGGCCTATGGACCGAGCGAAGAGAACCAAGTCTTCTCAGACCTGCAATTCCAGCTCCTACAGGGGACATTCGTGGCGGCGGTCGGGCCGATAGGCTGCGGCAAAACGACGCTAGTGAACATGTTCGCCGGCATCGAGAAACCCACATCAGGCGCGATAATCGTTGAGGGGGTCGAGATAACGGGACTCGACGGAGACGCCCTCGCGAGCTTCAGATCCAAGACGATCGGGCTCGTCCCCCAAGTCCAGAGCCTTATCCCGGAACTCACGATACGCGAGAATGTAGAGCTGCCCCTTCACTTCTCAGGAGTTAACAAAGAGAAGAGGACAGACAGAGTGGAGGCAGTTCTGGACAGAGTCGGTGTCAGCAGCGACTCCGAGAGAGTCGTCACCACTCTAAGCGTCGGTGAGAGGCAACTCGTATCGGTAGCGAGAGCCCTTGTCAACGATCCGCCAATCCTGCTGTTGGATGAACCGACTGAAGCACTCGACCCACTGATGTCAGAAGTGATCCTAGGCCTGCTGCGGGGGGACAACCTAATTGCAGGCAAGACGATCTTCGTCACCACCCACGACAAGAGAGTCGTTGACCTAGCAAAGAGGACCCTCAGAGTGAGGAAGAAGATACCTTAGCACTGTACCTAGTGTAGCGCCAATCTCCCCTACGTTTTGTTTCTCGCGCGCTCAGACCCGAAAGAAGGTGCGGCCTCCGGGACGCGTAGCGTTGTTGCTGCTAGAATTGGATTCAGAATCGAGGGTTCATGCCTCCGATGATTCAGACTCGGTCAGCCCCAGTTCGGAGTGCGCCTCTAAGCTTGTTCTGACGAGGTCGCAACTCGTGTCCGATGAGGGGGTTCTATGGTGTCCGCCCCCAAACTG
>CAWCLN010000006.1:0-52153 GCA_963796425.1 uncultured archaeon
CAGGCGGCGGCAGCGCACCGGAACGAGTGAAGGTCAGGAGTTCGACCGTGGCCAATATCCTCACTGCCACTGAGATGCTGAAGGGCCACACTCTGGCGGACGTCCCGATCGTGCTCACCGGCATGGATCCATGCTTTGGGTGCATGGACAGGATCTCGGTCCTGGACGTCGACAAGTCCAAGGAGTGGTCAATAGGCGGCGAAGAACTGCGCACCTACGGGATAGAGTACTACAAGAGGAAACTCAGTTGAACCCGCTACAGGTCGTCGAGCTCCTCCTCTTTCCCGGGCTGACCTTCTTCGTCTGGCTCGCCTTTGCCTTCGAGTGGCTGGACAGGAAGACATACGCCCGCATGCAAGGGCGGAGGGGCCCGGTGGTGACCGGACCTTTCGGTCTCCTCCAGCCGGTCGCAGACTTCTTCAAGCTCGCCTCCAAGGAGGAGATCATCCCTACCCAAAGCGACAAGTTCGTCCTCCGGTGGGGTCCTGCCCTTTACTTCGCGGCCCCGGCCATCGGCATCGCGTTCATCCCGATCCTCGGTACTCAGGCAATCCTCTACCACCCGCTTGACCTTCTCTTCATGCTCTTCATCCTCGCATTCTCGACTCTGATGGCAGCGATGCTCGGCTACGCCTCGGCCGGCAGATACTCGACCATAGCCATAGGAAGGCTGGTCGTGCAGTACACCAGCTACGAGGTCCCGCTGATTCTCGCGATGATAACACCCGCGGTCCTCGCAGGAAGCCTCTCGATACAGGGGGTCGTTGCGGCACAGAGTTCGATGTGGTACATCGTCATCGCGCCGGTCGCTTTCGCGGTCTTCATCATCGCATCGCTTGCAGAGCTTGAGAAGCCTCCGTTCGACATCCCCAGCGCCAAGACGGAGATCGTCGGCGGGTGGATGACCGAGTTCTCAGGCAACACCCTCGCCTATGTCAAGCTCACGAAGAGCCTCAGCTACGTCTTCCTGTCTGCGCTCGCGGTCAGCCTGTTCCTCGGGGGCCCAGCAGGCCCTGTCATCAGCAGCCAACCAGAACCTGCAGTCCGTCTTCTACGCTTCCTACTTCCTGGTGAAGCTCTTCGCGGTTGGTTTCCTCTTCTTCGTGATAAAGACGGCCCTGGCCCGGGTCCGAATCGATCAAGCGACCAAGCTCTTCTGGACCATCATCACTCCTCTCAGTCTCGCTCAGCTCGCGGTGGCGATACTCTGGGTGTTCAGGTGAAAGAAGTGTCGAGAAAAACGTCGAGAAGAAACATCGGCGAAGCCGTGGGCGAGATGTTCCGGACGGTGCTGCAGACGCCCATCACGGAGAAGTATCCTTTCGGAGACAAGGTGGTCACAGAGAGGTTCAGGGGAAAGCTCGATATCGACCCTGTGAAATGCACAGGATGTAGCATCTGCGAGATTGTCTGCCCCGCCCAAGTGATTACGATGGTGCCTGTGGGCAAGAAGATGATTGGCACGAGGGAGGTTGAAATCAAGCGACCTTCCTTCGAACTCTACACGTGCATCATGTGCGGCCAGTGCGTCGACGACTGCAAGTTCGGGGCCCTCACCCTAACGCGCAACTTCGAGCTTGCTGTTTTCAAGAAGGAATCCACGATAATGAGGAAGGCGTTGACCATTGGCAAGTGAACTACTCTCAATCGCGATTTCGGTCGCAATCCTAGCCACCGTCTTGGTGGCCCTCTTCTCCAAGAAGGTCTCCGTCTCTCTCATAGCCCTGTTCTGGACGTCCACTCTGTTGGGGGTGGTCTTCACTACGTATGGCAACGCACTGGTGGGTCTGATGCAAATCGTCACCTTCTCGGGCGCAGTGTCAGTCCTCTTCCTGACGGTCATTCTGATGACCGGGGAGTCGAAGTTGGATATCGGGGCAACCCGCCTGACAATCGCGGTTGTGGCTGGAGCGTTGGTCCTCGTGATCCTGGCCCTGACTCAGGTCTCGCCTGGACTCGTCGGGTTGTCGCCTTCAGAATACACTGACGTGTCGTTAGCGACCTTCTCGTTCCTCTGGCAGTTCAGGCCCTGGGACCTCCTGATTCTCGTCACGGTCTTCGCATCCGCAATGGTGACTGTCGCCAACCTATTCTCGAGGGAGACCTAGATGGTGACCGACCAGATAGTCTTCATGTCCACGGGGATACTCCTCGTCTTCCTGGGCATCGCCTCCATTTCCTATTCAAAGAACCTCATCAAGACGGTGATGTCGTTCCAGGTGGTCCTTCTGGGCGCAAACCTGGCCTTGTTCTCATCTGGCCTGAACGGGTCTCTCTCTCACCGTGGTAGGCACTCGCCTCACGACTGATTCCTTCGTGTTCCTCTCGATCCTGGTTGGGGCCGCAGTCGAGGCGGTAGGCCTTGCCATCGTAGTCAACGTCTACCGGAAGTATGGGACGCTCAACCCGTCTGAGATCAGGAAGCTGAGGCACTGATGCTAGAAGCTTGGCTGGTGTGGCTGGTCCCGCTCATCGGGGCTCCTCTTGTCCCGCTCGTGAGCTTCTTCGACTCGAGAGGGAGCAAGTGGTTCGCGATAGGCGTAAGCGGGTTGACGGCGGCCATCGGGCTCTACCAGGCCCTCGTGTTTTCTCAGCCGATATACCGAGTCCCTCGGAGGCTGGTCGATTTTCCAGGGCTAGGCTAAGGCCTTGGGTCAGGTGAAGGTCCTGGCCGAGGTGAACGTAGACGGCCTTTCGGTGCTGCTCGCAGCCTTCGTCTCGATTCTGTCTTTCGTTATCGTGGTCTACGCAGCGGGGAACATGAAGCATGAGAAAGGGCAGGCTCGTTTCTACTCACTCGTCCTGGTGTTCATCGGGGCGATGCTGGGTCTCGTGATGGCCGGCAACCTCCTTCAGCTCTACCTGTTCTGGGAGATAGTCGGCATCTGCTCCGCCCTCCTGATTGCTTTCTGGACCGACAGGGAATCCGCAAGAAAGGCTGGCGTCAAGGCGTTCGTAGTCACGAGGTTCGGGGACATCGCCCTGTTGCTCGCCGTAATCATGCTGTTCACGACGCTCGGCACAACGAACATCGACACAATCAACTCGTCCGTGGGCGCAGCCGGTGTGAATTGGGTGTTGATCGGCGTTCTGATTCTCATCGGGGCAATGGGGAAGTCCGCTCAGGTGCCCTTTCATGTTTGGCTGCCAGACGCGATGGAAGGGCCGACCCCAGTCAGCGCGCTCATCCACGCGGCCACCATGGTGAACGCGGGCGTCTACTTGGTCGTCCGGATGTACCCAATCTACGCTTCTTCCGCGGTCCTCTCCACCTCGGTCCTGGTCGTCGGCCTCACAAGCCTAGTGGTGGGGGGTGCCTGCGCATGTGCAGCCGACGACTTCAAGAGGATTCTTGCCTACTCTACGATCAGCCAACTGGGTCTGATGTTTGCAGCCATCGGGCTGGGGGGCGTGGTAGGATGGAAGATTGCTACGTCGGGCGCAATCTACCAATTGATCAGCCAAGGCCTCTTCAAGGCACTCGCCTTCATGGCCGCTGGGTCTGTCATCGAAGCGCTTGGAACCAGAAAGATCGACGAGATGGGAGGGCTCGCACGACGGATGAAGTACACGTACATTGCATTCCTCTTCGCAGCACTTGCGATGGTCGGTCTTCCCCCGCTCATAGGGTTCTGGACTAAGGACGCGATCCTGTCAGCGGCCGCCACATACGGCGCGGCGGCCTTCCTCGTGATCATCCTCGGCTCCATCCTCACTTCATTCTACTCCTTCAGAGCACTTGTCAAGGTCTTCCACGGCCCCAGCCGTGAGAGGGAGGTTCGCGAGTCCGGGTGGCTGATGGTGGTGCCGATGATGGCCTTGGTCGTCTTGGTCGTGGTTGGATGGATTGGTCTTGGTGGCCAGAGTCTCTTCGCGCCCTCGCTCAGCGAAGCTCCTTCAATTCTCACCGCGGCCACCACCGTAGCCGTAGTACTGCTCGGGTTCGCGATCTGCTACTTTGCATTCCAGACTCGGTCCGAGGCGACCGTACGGTTGATGCAATCCAGCGGCTTCCTCAGGAGAACCAAGGAATTCTTGCTCGAGGGAATCGGGTTCGACCGATTCTACTCGTACATGATCAGGTCGATACTGGGGCCCCTGACTCGTCTTGCCACTGGTCTCCAGAGCGGGGACCTCGGAAAGAACGTCGCCCTGTTGTTCTCCATACTCGTGGTTCTGGTAATGCTCGCAGTGACGGGAGTGATCTAACAGATGGCCTGGTTGTCGACAATCCTCGAGATCCAGTTCGCTGGGGCGATGGTGGTCCTCATCGCAGACATAGTCAAATCGAAGCTCGGAAGTCGCAGACCGCTCATCATCGGTGGGATAGCCGCGGCCTTCCTCCTTCTATCCCTCGTCGAACTCATCGCGAGTTGGGGCCCCATCTCCATCCAGCCCCTGGCCTCGATCTTCGCCAGCATCTACTCGGTCGACAAGCTGGGGAACCTGGTGATTCTGACCGTGCTCCTTGCGGGCTTCGCGGTGACGGTATACACCGCTTTCACCTTGACTCGCACGGACAACATCGGGCCCTTCTACGCCCTCTTGATGTTGCTCGTCAGCTGCTCCATAGGGGTGGTCTCAGCCGGCGACTTCCTGACCCTCTTCCTCTTCTGGGAGGGTCTCAGCATTGTGGCCTATGGGCTAGTGTCATTTGAACGGCGCGACATCTCACTCGAGGCGGCGATGAAGTACTTCTTCCTAGCAGGAGCAGGGAGCCTCGTCTACCTTGTCGGGGTCGCGCTGGTCTACTCAAGCATCGGGAGCATCCGTCTTGCCGACCTGCCCTTGCTTCTAGCCTCCAACGGCCCCGTAGGCGTCGTTGCGCTCCTGATGATTCTCGTCGGCATTGGGGTGGAGGTAGCAATCTTCCCGGTCCACACATGGCTGCCTGACGCGTACGGGGCCGCACCCGCCCAGATTGGTGCGCTCAACGGCAGGGTCGTCGACGAGACTCTCCTCTTCGCCATGCTGAAGGTGATTCAACCGTTCGTCGTCCAGGGGTCCGTCCTCCAGGGGATTCAGGTGACTCTGGTCGCGCTCGCCATATTGACGATGCTGGTCGGTAACTTCGGGGCGCTCGGGCAGGGCAATCTGCGGCGCATGCTCGCGTTCAGCTCGATCGCCCAGATGGGCTACATGCTCGCCGCGCTCTCGACCTTCTCGGTGCTGGGTCTCGTCGCTGTCACGTTCCAGATCTGGAACCACGGGCTCGTGAAGGCCAACTTCTTCATGCTCACCGGCGTCGGGAGGGAGGAAGGAGTTCGAAGACGCGGACTTCGAGAAACTGAAGGGCGCGGGAAGGCAGAACAGGTCCCTCGGAGTCCTCTACACTGCGTCTTCCCTGGCAATGGTCGGATCGCCACCCTTCGGGATGTTCTGGAGCGAGATACTCATCGTCCAGTCGCTTCTTCTGGCCTCGACTCCACTCTTCACCTGGGTGGCCCTTATTGTGGTGGCTAACATCGTGCTCTCGATCGTCTACTACTACAAGGTGATCAACACCGTAGTCTTCTCCGAATCCGCGGGGCCGGTCACGAACAGGCCTTCGAGAGACATGCTGCCGCCCTCGTTCCTGTTGGCGCTCAGCGTCATCTCCGGTCTCATCCCAGCCCTCATTCTGGGCCTCCTCCTCTGAGCCCTCGCCTACCTTTATAGACCCCTGAGACTCCGCGTGGCTGTTCGTCTTTGGGCAAAGAACGGCTCATCGCAGAAGTGAACACCGCCGAGGAAGCGAAGAAGGTGGAAGAGACGGTCAAGACGGGTTATCTGGAGGCGACCATGGACACCCTAGTCAACTGGATCGGGGTCGAAGATGACCTGGCCAACAGCTACGAGGGCCTCGCCAGCAAAGCGCAGACGCCTGCCGCCAAAGCAGCCTACAAGCGGCTCTGCGACGAATCGAGGAAGAACATCGAGCAGCTGACCAGTCTCCAGAAGTCGCTCGAGAGTCTTGACAGGGCCCAGGTCCAGCGGCTCAAGCTGCTGGCGAGTCTGGAGTCCTGACGGCTTCCCTAGAGTCTGCTTCTATCGGACGAGGCCAATAGCAGATTTGCTGCCTCGATGTCCAGCATGGTGTACTTCCGTATGTTGACGAGCTGTCTCGGGCTCAGGACTTCACAGGCGTAGTCCCAGTGGAGGGACACGGGGTCCCCCTTCTTGATGGAGCCGAAGGGCGTCACCTCGGGGTTGTATCTCACCTTCTTGAGCTTGGGTTTCGAGAGGGTCAGTCGGCCGTCTTCCAGAATCACGGGACGGTACTCGACCTGGAGGCTCTTGGCGGCTACCCTCTTCACCTCGCCCCAGGAGACTCGACAGTTGTCAATCATCTGGGCAATCTTCTTCGTTTTGGTGTTGCTTAGGCTCGGTCCGTCAGGAACGCTCGAGCTGGCGTAGGTGTTCATCACGTAGAAGGTGTGGTGCGGGCGCGCGGCCATGCCCACGGTCTTGAAGACACGCTTCACTTCCTTCGGGTCCCTGCCAATCAACTCCTTGTGGGAGAAGCTATGGAAGTCGGGGACGGGAACCCGGTCCAGGAGGCCGTTTCCAATCCAGTATGCCTCCGGTACTGAGTAGTCGAAAGTGTCCCTGCCAGTGGTTCTGGCGATCAGTCTGAGGAAAGGATAGGCCGCCTCGAACTCCTTCAGCGTCGAGGTCAGGTCCTCGCCGCCCTTCGATTCCTCGAGGTGCTGAAGAATGACTCCCCTGTCGTCGGGCCCGCAATATCCCAGGCTGTTCGGCATGAAGGCGTGCTTCGCGTGGAGGAGAATTCCCTTTTCGTTCAACGCGTCCTGTTTCTCTTGGGTAACGTGACGATTGCCGCCTCACGGATCTCCTTCCATGCCGCCTTCCGCTTCTTGGCGTCCGAGGGAGTGACTACGGAAAGCGCTAGGTTGCCGAAGACCTCCACAAAGTCGCCCCGGGCGGCTACAACCATCGAAACGTCGACCCCATCCAAGGCCCTCCCATCGAAGAAATCTACTGATGCCCTCCCCCACGATATGGCCGTGACCTTCCCAACCCGGGTTATGCACATAACTCGTTAGTGGCGGCGCGTGAGGGAATTAAAGGTGGCGCCGAAAAACCGTGGAAAAGAAGACGCAGAGTCTACAGCCAGACGGGCCCTGCCCTCGATAGACGACCCATTGAGAGCGATCCGGCATTCAAGACCTACATCGCCAAGCTCAACAAGCCTGAGAAGCCACTAGCGCGGGCCATAGTCAGATGCGTCAATAGAGACGCCTAGGTTTGCTGCAACATACCCAAGAATCCCAACTACGATGAAAATGACTCCCTTGAGCCACCGAGGCTCCCGGACATCAGAACTACGATGCACAGTCGTCATCCCTCACCTATCCCTCAATCTGGTCAATTCCGATATAAGACTGCAACACCAGCGCTGCGCCGTCACGCTTCGCACAGCCGCGACAGAGCTTCGCGGATCTCTGCCACCTCATCAACCTTCGACGTCTAGTCGTGGTGAGATTTCATGTGAACCTTTTTCTAACTGGCAGTCTTTCAAGAAGGGCATGTCCGAAGAAAGAATTGCAAGTGTTGCACACGAGTTCGTTGATGCACTCAACAAAAACGATGTAGAGACGGCCCTCTCATGCTTTCAAGACGACGCCTCCTATCAAGCAGTAGAAGGAACATTCAAGGGTAAGAGCGAAATAAAGCGCTATCTTACCTGGATGACCCATCTGACCTCGAATTTCAAGATAACTGAAACTGGAATCGGCCTGTTGGTCAAGGGCAACACAGCCGTATACGAGTACAACATGGAGGGAACCTACGAGGGCAAGAATTCTGTAACGCGCGGGGTGTGCATAGTTGAATTCAAGGGCGAAAAGTTCCAGAATGCTAGAGACGTGAACGACAGGCTCTCGCTCGCCAAACAAACGGTCAAGGGATGGATGGCTACAAGAACTGTCAACTCCATCGTCAATGCTATGGAAAAAGGGCTGCATTAACCGAATTCACGCTGACTCCCCACGGAGCCATGGCGCCTAGTCTGCCTTGCGCCGCGCGCGCGAAGAGCTCGATGCGCGCTTTATCGCTTCAAGGGGGTTCTGACAGCTCTGTCCAACCAACGGGTGATGTGACGGACTGTCCAACGACGGCTGATGGCTTAAGCGGTCGTTTAGGTTTGGTTGGTAAGGTACGCGAGTGGGACTGGCAGGCGTCTTGATTCCAGCATATATCGCCCATCGACCGTCACGCCGCCTACTCCGGAGAGCCAGTAAGTGACTGACCCCGTCATATTGACTGTCCGCGCTCGCGCAAGGGGACACCACAAAGGCTCGCACCCCGCAAGGTCAACCTTCTTCGCATTGTGAAGGAGGTCGCTGGTGGAGGGAACATACACCGAAGGCAGGCTCACGATGGGGAGGAACAGCAAGAGTGACGATGCGAACAGCAGCGCGACTGCCACAGTAGAGGCGATCAGAAGCCTTCTACGCATGCTGGCCAGTAGCGGGTTCGCACCTATACGCATTCCTAGGAAGGGTTCTGTCCCATCAGCGGGTGATTCTGCCCACTGTCCAACATCGGGTGATGGCCTCTCTGAGTCTGCGATTCCAACTCTGATTATCAGTCTTGAGAACGGTTCTGTATCATTAATGGGTGATTTCTGAGGGCGTATCAGTTCGGGTGATGACGCTCAGAGGCACAGCGGAACGGTAAAGCCACTAGTCATCCAAGAGAATCCCGAGCGAAATAGACTTCCCCCACATTGAAGAAGCGGAATGAAAGCGACTCGTAGCTGGGGCGGGTTATCAGATACATGTCTCCACAACTCCCCGACGGGACGCTGAATCCAATCACTGGCACGAAGAAGAAGAACAGAAGGAAGGCAACGACGCATATGCCGATTGCGAGCGGAACCCTTCTTCTCACACGCGATACATGGTATCCGTGTTATTTACGGCCTCGGTGAGCATCGCTCTCAATCACGCCCCAGCATGGCCCACTGGGGCTCTTCATGGTCAGGGCTCTCGTATCCCACCCAAACGATGACAGCGCCCTCCGGACGACCGCCCTTCAAGTAGCAGTTAAGACAGAGTCTCAATTCAGTCGTACCTAGGATGAGGCGACTGCTTTCTTAAGCAGTTCCATCCACTTGTTGTCGCCCTCGACCCCGATTCCCGCGACCTCCGTGGGTGTCGGACTTTCTAATGCTGTCGCGCGCGGACAGAACACACTTAAGGATAGCAATTCAGTTACAAAACTATGGCACAAAACCAAGATGGGAATGCAAATGCTTTCCCTCTACATGATGGCATGAATAATGCACCATTAACTAATCATGCACATCATAGAATCACTGCCCTTTTTGGCCTATTGAGTTTTGGATGAAGAGTGGGCTTTTCGGTTCTGTTAACTTGACGGGTGGCTGTTCTTCCTGTTAACTGTCGGGTTATAGGTTCAGCGTCAGCCATATGTCAAGAAGGAAGGCGAACACCGCCAAGACCAATCTGATTACTGTCCGCGCCTTCAATACTCCCCTTATTTCATCGTAGAACCCATATCCCGTGTAGCCCATGAAGCATATGTCCACGATGAATCCGTATGGCCCTATGAGAACGCTAACAAAGGTGTCTAGAATCGCTTGCATGACCAGCAAGTAGGTGGCATCTGCGAACCCTCTCGCTGTCTCACGCTGGATTCCTCTAATGAGCCGGTCAAGCCATCGAAAGAAGTCGTCTATCGGGTTGCCCAACTCATGCCCCATTCGCTTGTTAGACTCTCCCCCATTTAAGATTCAGAGGCGGGAAGTTCTCTAATCCAGAACGCTCCCTTTCGGGATTTGTGGGGCACGGGAGGCATTACCTCGGAATGACTTCCGCTCGGCACTCTTGCGAGTGCCAAGACGAGTTATGACCGAGGAGTTTGCCCCCCGCACCTTTCCACTCTTGCGTTCTGGATTAGCGTCAACCACTTATCCCTTCCCTCGACCTTGATTCCCGCTCTGTCTGCGGGAGTCTGACCGTTCAACCCTTCATGCGGTCTGATGAAGTTGTGGTAAATTTGGACTCCCCTCAAGATGGGGGTGTCCATCCGCTTAAGCCCCCTCATCACCTTCTCTCGGTCTCTAACCTCTCCGTTCAGGCGTTCCATCTTGTTGTTGTGGATTTCTCCTGAGAGGGCTATGTCCTGAACGTGGCGTGTTGTCGGAAACTCTTGGCGCGACGCGGTCTTGTATGACTTGAGTTGGTCAGTGATGAGAATCTTCGGTTCCTTCCCCGCGAGCGTCTTGGCCTTGCGGAAGAGGTTGCTTGCGTCGGTGTTTTCCTTCCAGTGGGAAACCTCTTGCGCTATCCAGAAGCGGGTCTCGTCGTCCATCATGGCGAATAGGTATTTCCGATTCCCCTTGAATTTGATATAGACCTCATCGGCTCTCCAAGTGTCGGAGACCTGAGGCGTTATCTTATCGACATACTTGTCCATCAATCCGACATACTTCCGAATCCACTTGAGAACCGCGACATGAGAGACGTTCACCCCTTGAAGTCTCAGGAATTTCTGCACGTTCCTTAGGCTCTCTCCTGTGAAATAGAGTTGCATCGCTGAGGTTATCGCTTGAGGGGTCGCCCTCATCTTCTCGAATCCGACGTTGACTGAGAACCGCTTGCCACAGTCCTTGCACTTGTATCGCTGAATGTCTCCGTAGACGTTGTGCCTCAGAGCGTCCTTGACGATGTTATCCGAAGTGCAAGAGACGCAAGACAGAGAAGATTGAGGGCTAATGACTGTCTCGCGCTGAACGACAGTCCTGATTGCTTGGCTGAACTCTACCGCGAAGATATGCTTGCACTTTACGTCTCTGAACTCATGGTCGGGGCATGAGCATTTCCAGCCCAACTCGGTTGACAGAATCTCATATGCTCCGTTGCCCGACTGAGAGTTGACCTGATAGTGGCCTTCGTCAAGCCTCTTGACTTGGCCCATGTTGGCGATTTCTCGCCCGCGCTCTTCCCGTGTTTGGCTCATCAATTACCTAATCCCTTACCTACCCCTCTACCCACCATTTTATAAACGTTGGTAATGAGCTAGGGAACGGCTTAGGTAATTGCTTTTATACCATCTACGCCCTACCCTCTGACATGGAAAAGAGAGAAGAGGGCGAGACGACGGTTCTAAGTGGAGCGACCACCAACAGCAAGTCTCTGAGAGCGACAGTCCCAATAGGGATAGTCCGTCAATTCGGGCTGAAAGAGGGAGACAAAATCAATTGGCAACTCACCGTGAAAGATGGTGTAATGGTGATAATGGCGAAACCGATTAAGAAGGGCGAGAAGGAATGAGTCTCAAGGTAAACAACGAAGAGGTCTCCGACTACGTGAAAGCTATGATGGTCGGAATCATTCAGGGAGTTCCCGAAGGCCATGTTATAACAAGCGGAGTGAGATTCCATATCGGAATCAGCAACGAAGTCAAGGTTGAGGGTGGGGTAAAGATAGTGGTTGCCCACATAGGCGCTGACAAGTCAAGTTCTGCGGATTCCTTCGTTGAGTTTGAGATTGGGCCTAAAGGTGAAGGCCTCGGCTCTCCAACCGAGTAGCCATCACCCGACAGTTAACAGGAAGAACAGCCACCCGTCAAGTTAACAGAACCGGCTTTTCCCCGAAAGCATTATAACGCGTGTGCAAGGCGCGACGCTTGAGTTATGTCCATCAGACTATCCACAGGCGAGGAAATCCCGATAGAGATGCACAAGGCAAGAATGGTGCAGAAGGTCCAGCTGGTCCCGGTTGAGGAAAGGCTGAAGGCCATGGAAGAGGCAGGGTACAACACCTTCCTTCTCAAGACGGAGGACATATTCCTGGACTTGCTCACCGACAGCGGAGTCAACGCCATGAGCGACAACCAGTTCGCCAACATGATGAAGGTGGACGACGCTTACGCGGGAAGCATGACCTTCTACGAGTTCGCGAAGGCGGTGGAGGACGTGCTAGGCTACAAGCACGTCATGAACGTCCACCAGGGCAGAGCGGCCGAGCACCTTCTAGCGAAGGTCTTCGCCAAGCCCGACGGAGTGGTCCCCACCAACTATCATTTCACCACGACCAAGGCCCACATTGAACTCCAGGGAATGAAGGTTCTGGAGATCTACTACGATGAGGCGCTAAAGACCGAGAGCTCGAACCAGTTCAAGGGCAACATGGACCCGACCAAGCTGAGGAACGTCATCAAGAAGTACGGCGTAGACAAGATAGGCTTCGTGAGGATGGAGGCCACGACCAACCTCATCGGCGGACAGCCCTTCTCAATGAAGAACCTGAAGGAGATAAGGCAGATCTGCACCGAGAACCATCTCCTCATGGTCTTGGACGGAAGCCTGCTTTGTGAAAATGCGTACATGATAAGACAACGGGAGAAAGGGTACGAGAACAAGACGGTCGCGGAAATAGTGAAGGAGATGTGCAGCATTCCGGACATCTACTACATGAGCGGAAGAAAGAACACGAGCGTCAGAGGCGGCTGCATAGCGACCAACGACCTGAAGCTGTTCGAGCTGATAAAGCCCTGGCTGCCCGTCTACGAAGGCTTCATCACCTACGGTGGCATGTCGATGAGAGAAATCAGCGCCATGTCCGTCGGAATGAGAGAAATGGTCGACCCGAACGTCGCGGGCTGCTCAGTGGAGCAGATCAAGTACTTCGTCAACAAGCTCGTCAAAGCAGGCATCCCCGTCGTCACCCCGCCAGGTGGATTGGGCTGCCACCTCGACGCAAAGAGGTTCCTACCGAACATCCCACAGTCCGAGTATCCCGCGGGCGCACTCGCAGCGGCGCTGTACATAGCTTCTGGAATAAGAAGCATGGAAAGAGGCACGATATCCATGGACAGGGACAAGGATGGAAAGGATGTCTTCGCAGACGCTGAACTGACGAGGTTAGCCATACCCAGAAGAGTCTACACCGTGTCTCACATCGACTACGCGATCGACAGGATAGTGTGGCTGTACAAGCACAGGAACCTGGTGAAGGGACTGAAGTTCGTCTCCGAACCACCCGTCCTCAGGTTCTTCTTCGGGAAACTGGAGGCCCTGGACGACTGGGGAGTGGACCTGAAGGATGCGTTCAAGAAAGAGCTAGGCAACGCCTAGGCTCCTTCCTTCTTTCAAGGGACAGCAGTCGACGCCTTCATTCCCAGGCATCCCGGTCAAGGCTTAAGTCAGCCGAATAGGTTGGAGACACCAGCCGAGCGTGATTCCAGACCTACTCTCACTCCGTCTGCTGCTTGCCTTCGGCTCGGGGTGGCTCGTCGTTGCGACTGTTACCAGCGTTGCAGATGCCTACGGAGCTGGTCGCGCCGGGTTCGTCGGGGGGCTACCTTCGACGGCTGTCGTGAGCCTGCTCCTAATCGGCGCGACCCAGTCCCAAAACGCGGCCATTCAGGCCACCACGCTCTTGCCCCTGGCGTTCAGCGTCACATTCGCATTCCTGCTCTTCTACGCCATCCCCAAGCAGATGCGATTCGGACGACGGATGCTGGTCGCCCTCGTCCTCTGGTTCCTGGCGTCCATGCTCGTAGCCGTCTCGGCTCCCGACAGCTTCACGTTCTCCCTCGCTGGAAGCATAGCGGTGTCGTCGATCGTCTTCTTCGTGCACAGGAGAATCGGAATCGAGGATGCGCCGCGCGTCCCGTCAGGATTCAGTGTCAGACGGATGATCTGGAGAGGAGCGTTGGGCGGCTGCGTTGTCTCGGTGGTGGTAACCATAAGCGCTCTCAGTGGGCCGCTAGTGGCCGGGCGCCTTTGCCGGCGTTCCAGCAATCTGGTCTTCGTCACTCTACGCAACCAGTCGAGCCCACGGCGTGGAGTTCTCGCGTTCCCTTACCAAATCATTCATGAGGACCGGCATCCTCACCATCATTCCATACTGTGTGGCGGCCAGGTACCTCTTTTCGGCCGTCGGAATTTGGTGGGGGACGCTCTTCGCGTATGTCGTCATTTCTCCGGCGGCATGGCTAGCCTGGGAACTGACGCCTGGCAGGCGAGAAGTCGGGCATTCGACCCCCCTTCCGATTGAAGACACTCACCCGTCCAGATTGGCTACGCGGGTGGAGAATCGAAGCACCCTTCCTTAGGCCAAGCAGCTTTCACCACTTCGTCTCGGGTCAAGTTTTGGGACTAAACTGATGAAGTGCGTCAGTCGCGCGTTTCAAGCCCCTTTGACACCTCTGGAGTCCTTGAGGAACAGAGCGACCAACAGCATCAGCAAAGCTGGGACGACTGCGTTGATTGCTGTTGCCCCTCCCACTCCGAGCAGCGCGAAGAGGGCCGCAGTGGTATTGGGTGCGATAACGGTCGCCACCGATTGAGCCGTCGTCGTCAGCCCTAGGGCGGTCCCCGTCTTCCCGTCGCATGAGTCGCACATCAGCGCCTGCATCACCGGGAAAATGGACGAACTGAAGAATCCTATTGCTAGCACGACGGCTGCGCCAAAGTATACGTTTGAAGCGGAGAAGAACATGGTATAGAGGAGGACGACTACGAGAGAGGTCACCAAGAGCATCCTGTTCCTCCTCCACCTGTCAGATGCGTTCCCCAGTAGCACCTTGCCGAACCCTCCTGAGATTGCGACCGGAGACATGATGAAGGCTGCGAGAGGGACGGTCAGACCGTAGACGCTCGAGAAGTAATAGGAAAGATAAGTCACCTGCCAGATGGATGCCCAGGTGGCGAGCAGGGCGAAGAGCATCATCAGCTGGACCTGTCTCCTCTTCAGTAGGTCGAGCGCATCCCTGCCTAAGGCGATTGCACCGACTTTTCCGTCGGCTCTCGCGAAGGTGTCCCTTGCAAAGAAGACGCCCGCCACAACCGCGATTCCGAGCAGGGGGGCCACGAAGAACGCGTAACGCCAGTCTGAGGTCAGGGAGAATGTCACCCCACCTATAGACGACCCTGTCGCAGATCCTGCGTCAAACCCCACGTAAAAGACCCCAAGCGCCCTTCCCTTCTTCATCCCGAAGTATTTCGCGACCGCAGACATGGCTACGGGCCAGAAGAGCCCTTCTCCACAGCCACTGACCAGTCGGAAGGCGAATGCCTCGTAGAAGCTCGTCGAGAAGCCGATGAGCCAGGTGAAGGCGGTGAAGACTGAGACTCCAACCAGGATGATTCGTCTCGTCCCGTATCGGTCGGAGAAATGACCCGCTACGAAAACGAAGGCCAGGACTCCGATGTACTGTGCCGAACTCAAGAGACCTATCTGGGTATTGCTCAGATGGAGCGCGGCCGTTATCGGCTTCAGCATCGAACCGAGAACTGTTCTGTCAGCCGCATACACAGCGTAGCCTAGGAACATGATTGCAAGGAAAAGGGCGCCGCCAGCGCCTCTCAGCTTCGCACCGTTCTTCTCTTGGCTCTCCCCTTCCATTCCTACGCTTTCCTCCCTTCTCCCTCTCGAGCTTTCGAGAATATGCGGATAAGTTTGTGGTTCAGTCGCCCCTATTCATGGGACTTTAAGTGACAGTCTCGAAGAAGCTCGGTGGTCAACCCACTAGGGCTTCTTTCGAAGCCGGGACCCCTTCGGAATTCTTGGCCACGAATTCGTACCCGCTCTGCACCGCCCGCACGTTCAGGGGGATGTACACGGCCTTGCGGTCCGTGAGGAAGTGTCCGAACACCTCCTTGACGGTCCCGAGCTCGTTCTGCAGCGCTTCCCCGTTGAGAGCGAGGTACGCGCCGAACACGACCGAGTTGGCGGCTATCGAAGTGTCTCGCCCGGTCACGGGTGAGAATTCCTTCAAGTCAGCAGCCAGCTGCGTTGCGGGGATTCGACAGACCTTGATGTCATCTCTGTTCGGAGCTTGACTGACGAGCGAGCTGTTGATAACCAGCGTCCCCCGCGCCTTGAGCATTGGCACATAGTCCATTGACGGGATGTTCATGACGATGAGAATGTCTGGCTCCTCGACTATGGGCGAATCGATTAGGTCGTCGGACCCGACCACATAGCACTTTACCTTCCCTCCCCTCGTCTCTGGCCCGTACGAGGGCGTGCAGGCTGCATGTCTCCCTTTCAGTATGTGGAAGTACGAAATGTAGTTCGCGAGCTCAAGAACGCCCTGCCCGCCTTGACCCGCGACGATGACTTCGATCTTCATTTCTTCTCGATCCCCATCTTGTCTACGTACAGGCCAGGTGGGAAGAGTTTGGCCAAGACCTCGCTAGAGTAGCGCTTCGACTCGAGAACGGACATCTTCCAGTTGACGCTACAGGTGCTGACGAACTCCACGAAAGAAAAGCCCCCCATCTGTTGGACCTTGAACGCGTTCAGGACGCTCTTTGCTCCTTCAAGGGAGCCCCTTGCGCTGTAGAGGTCAGTCGACCCCATCGGAGTGACAGGTAGGAAGACCCTCTTCACGTACGAAGGCCCCTCGAGGCTCGCGAGCAGCTTGGTCGCGTCCATCACTGGGCCAGTATCCTTCAGATTCCTTCCCCTCGGCGTCGTTGTTGTGACCATTCCTGCCGGGGTCGTCGGAGCCATCTGTCCACCGGTCATGCCGTATATCCCGTTGTTGACCAGGAAGACCGTGATTGGCTCGCCTCTGCTGGCCGCGTAGATCAGGTCTAGGAGCCCTATCGCTACCGCGTCCCCGTCCCCCTGCACTGCGAAGACGAGTAGGTCCGGCCTGACGCTCTTGATTCCAGTCATTACGGCCGGTGCCCTTCCGTGAGGTGATTGTACGGCGTCGACGTTGATGTATTCGTGGGCTAGGACGCTACACCCCACCGAGTCGATCATGACAGTCCTCTCCCTCATTTCCAGCTCTTCTATTGCGTTGGCGATCAGCCTAGTTAGAACTCCATGCTCGCACCCGGCGCAATAGTGGGTCGGCTTCCCCGTCAGCGTCGGGAGCCTCCCGAGCTTGACTTCGTACTCGCCTGTCGTCTTGTCCTGCAAGGTTGTCATCTGGCTGCCATCTCCACTTTGCGGACGATGTCTGCGGAGGTCGGCAGGAGGCCGCCTAACTTGTGAATAAGATCGACCGAGGCCTTCCCTTCCAACGCGAGCTTGACGTCGAAAACCATCTGCCCCATGTTCAACTCGACGACGACAAATCTCTTGATTCCTCTGTCGGCCAGCGACTTCAATCCCCTGGCGGGGAAGGGCGAGAGAGTCACCGGCCTGAAGAGTCCCGCTCTGACACCCTTTGCCCTGAGTTCGTTGACCGCACGCCTGCAGAGTCTTGAGACCACTCCGAAGGCTACCAGCACCACTTCGGCGTCGGAGGTCAGGTATTCTTCCGACCTCTGCTCAGTCATATCGATCTCCTCGTACTTGCTCATGAGGTGCTCGGCGTGCTTGTTCTGGTCCGCGAAATCTAGGTGCAGCGAGACAATCAGATGTCTCTCTGCTCCCCTCGCGCCTGTAGCGGCCCAGGGAGTTTCGAACTTCTCCTGAGCAATCTTTGGGAATACTATGTCCTCCTTCACCTGTCCTAGGAAGGCATCAACGAGCATCACGACAGGAGTCCTGTGCTTGAATGCGAGCGAGAATCCAAGGGCAGGGAAGGCCGCCATCTCCTGGACCGAATTCGGCGCCAGGACGATGTTCTTGTATCCTCCGTGCCCTCCACCCTTCGTCGCCTGGAAGTAGTCGCTCTGTTCAGGACCAAGGTTCCCCAGGCCGGGCCCCGCCCTGTTGACGTCCACCACGATGAACGGGATCTCCATTGCGGCTGCGTAGGACAAGCCCTCCTGCTTGAGACTGAACCCGGGCCCGGACGTCGCCGTCATCGCTTTGGCGCCAGTGCACGCGGCGCCGATCACCATGTTAATCGCCTCGAGTTCGTTGGTCGCCTGGAGGAACATCTTGAACTCGGGATACTCCGGACTTTTGAACTCCTTGGCCAAGGTCTCCGGGATCTCGCTCGACGGCGTGATGGGATAAGCGAAGTAGGCGTTCATCCCGGCCCTGAGCGCTCCAAGAGCAAGCGCCTCGTTTCCTTTCACGAACTCTTTCTCTGTCTTCACTGCTTCAGCCTCCTTACCTCTGCAATTGCGAAGTCGGGGCAGACCCAGTAGCAGAGTCCGCAGGCAGTGCAGTCGCCCTTCTCGCCGTGGTAATGGAACTCTACCGGATGATATCCAATCCTGTTCAGCGACTCCGAGAGCTTCAGATTCTTCTGCGGACATGAGACGACGCACAGGCTGCAGCCCTTGCAGACCGCAGAGTCGATGATCACCATAGACTTCTGGACCAGCCCTGCGGCTTGACCCATGATTCGGCCGCCCCGCTCTCACGTATTTAATACGGATAGCGGATTCTCAGTATTGATAACTGAAAACGTATGTGCGGGTGCCCTGGGCCGGTCAGTACTTCGCGTTTCGGAGCTCGGCAAAAGGGAAATACAGAACGACCGAGACGACCGCGACAGCTAGGCCGGAGACTTCGAAGAGGGTCCCTAACGATACCAGACCTCCCAGCCAACCGAAGATCAGAGCAGAGACGGGTAGCACGGCGCTGAGGAGGGCGCCCATGACGGTGGTGGCGCGCCCTAGGATTTCTCTCGGGACCTTTGTCTGGACCATCACTGAAATCGGAATATTCACCACGCCCGAAAAAGCGCCTATCGCGACGAAGGCGATTAGTCCCTCAGGGACGGTCTTGGCCAGCCCTGCCACGGCGAACAAGAGTCCTGTGGCCGTCAATGAGAAGATCAAGAGCTTGCCTGCGTACCTTCTGAAGTCCAGCTTGCCCACCGCCACAGCCCCGGCCATCAGCCCTAGGGAGAATGAGGAGAGTGCCAGCCCGTATGCCGGTACGCCGCCGCCAAGCTGGTCCTCCACGAACGGTGCGAGCAACGTCGTGAGTCCTGCACCGAAGAAGTTGACCAGTATTCCAAGGGCGATGAGTTCGAGGAATAGTCTGCTCTTTCGAACGTACGCGAGTCCCTCGCGGAAGTCATTCAGGAATCCGCCCCCTTTTCTGGGGTCGGGCTCGGGGGTCTGAGAGCGTGCTTCTCCGTAGGACTTCGCCACGAAGGTAAGCATTACAGCGGCGAAGAAGAAGGTGAAGCTGTCATAGGCAATCGAGGCGGTGTAGCCGATGGCGAGAATCGCTATGCCGCCGATCGCATAGCTCGCTAGTTGGTTGGCCGAAGTGGTCAGGTAGAACAGCCCGTTGGCGGCCCCCAGGTTCTCCTTGCTTACTATGCTGGGTATGATTGCGCCATTGGCCGCACGGACGAACTGCGCCCCCGCATAGAGGAGAAGGACGAGCAGCAGAAGCGGAGGGAACGTCAAGTAGTTCACGAGGTAAAGGACGGAGAGTATTCCTGTGATCGCTCCCTGGAAGAGATTCCCTGCGATCATTATGTTTCTTCTGTTCAGTCTGTCGGCGTAGACCCCTGCAATCGGAGCGGCCGCTACAGAAGGGACGAGAACAGCCGCTTGCGTCAATCCTAGCAGCGCAGTCGAATTCGTCGTCACCCAGACGAGCCAGAGGAGCGCAACATCGAAGATTGCGTCTCCTGATTGTGAGACTATCTGGCCTACCCACAGCGCGGCGAATGAGCGATTGTGAAGCAGTCCGAGGTAGCTCGGACCTTTCGCAGGCACTGCTTCCTGTGTCGCTATCCTGCTGCCCCTCGAAGGCCCTACGAATTCGAGACTTAAGTCCGTTCGAAGGCCTTTCTTCACACTATACAGTCGACGAAGCGGCCTTCTTGCCTATTACGGCCTGTGCGGCCGCGAGCCTCGCTATCGGAACTCTGAACGCAGAACAGCTGACGTAGTTCAGGCCTGCTTCGTTGAAGAAGGCGATGCTCTTCGGGTCGCCACCGTGCTCCCCGCAGATTCCGACCTCGAGGCTCGGCTTCGTCTTTCTTCCGGCCTCGACCGCCATCTTGACGAGCCTACCCACTCCCGAAGTGTCGACAGAGTCAAAGGGGCTGCAAGCAAGTATGTGGAGCTCGATGTACCGGGGGATGAACTTCGCTTCCACGTCGTCCCGGCTGAACCCGAACGTTGTCTGCGTCAGGTCGTTGGTCCCGAAGGAGAAGAAGTCGGCATCCTTGGCAATCTCCTCGGCCGTCAGCGCCGCCCTGGGCGTCTCGATCATCGTCCCGACTTGGAACCCGACCGTCGTCCCGATCTCTTTGAAGAGCCCCGAGGCGGCACCCTCAATTACCTTCCTGAGGAGCCTGAACTCTTCCACGTGCGCGACCAGCGGGATCATTATCTTCACCTTCGGGGTCTCGCCCTTCTCTCGCATGAGTTCTGTTGCTGCGCGGAGTATCGCCTTGGTCTGCATCTCATAGATCTCCGGGTAGGTCACGGCCAGCCTGCACCCTCTGTGTCCGAGCATCGGATTGTGCTCGGCCAGCTGCCTCACCCTGTCCAGGATCGCCTGCTTTGCTTCCAGCTGCTCCGGGGTCGAGCCTCTCTCCTTCATCTGCTGGATCTCAACAATCAGCTCCTCCATGGGGGGGAGGAACTCGTGGAGCGGTAGGTCAAGCAATCGCACGACGACTGGCCTCCCACCCATTGCTGAGAAGATCCCCTTGAAGTCGGAGAGCTGGAATGGGGAGAGCCTGTAGAGGTTCTTCTTTCTCTCTTCCGCGTCCTTGCTCATGATCATTGATCTGACGATCGGAAGCCTGTCGGGAGCGTTGAACATCCTCTCAGTCCTGCAGAGACCTATCCCTTCCGCTCCGAACCCTCGAGCCTTTGCCGCGGCCTCGGGGGTATCGGCGTTGGCCCAGACCCCGAGCTTCCTCGCGGAATCTGCCGTCTCCAAAAGCTTGGAGAACTCCGGTGAGAGGTCGGGGTCCACCATGTTCACCTCACCCCTGTACACCTTCCCTGATGTTCCATCTATGGTGATGGTCTCTCCCTTTGCGATTCTCTGCCCGCTCTTGGTGGTGAAGGCGGTCCCGTCCTGGGAGATTTCTATTTCACTGCATCCCACAATTGCCGGCTTGCCCATTCCTCTGGCTACAACGGCCGCGTGCGAGGTCATTCCTCCTCTTGCTGTGAGGACCCCTTGGGAGGCGATCAGGCCCTTGATGTCCTCCGGCGTCGTCTCAGATCTGACTAGGATTATCTTCTTCCCTGCCCCTGTCGTCGCTGCTTCATCCGTGTCGAAGACGACCTTTCCCGATGCGGCGCCAGGGGAGGCGTTGAGCCCCTTCGCCACTGGCTGATCTGCCGCTGTCGGGGCGATACGCCTGTGTAGCAGCGCGTCGAGCATTTCAGGCTCGACCCTCATCAGGGCCTCCTCTGATCCAATGAGGCCCTCTTCCATCATGTCGACTGCGACCTTGACCGCCGCCTGGGCTGTCCGCTTCCCGTTGCGCGTCTGGAGCAGGTACAGCTTCCCGCCTTCGACGGTGAACTCAAAGTCCTGCATGTCCCTGAAGTGCTTCTCCAGCTTAGAGGAGAGATCAGCCAGTTCCTTCCGGAGTCTGGGGTCAATGCTCTCGATGGTGATGGGTGTCCGAACTCCTGAGACCACGTCCTCTCCCTGCGCATTGCCCAGGTACTCTCCGTAGAGTTCCCTAGCGCCGGTCGAGGGGTTCCGCGTGAAGCCGACGCCTGAGCCCGAGTCTGGGCCCATGTTGCCAAAGACCATGGTCTGGATGTTGACGGCAGTCCCTAGGTCGTCGCTGATCTTGTAGAACCGCCTGTACTCCTTCGCTCGCGGGTTGTTCCATGACATGAACACCGCGGTTACGGCCGTTTCCAGCTGCTCGAAGGGATCCTGTGGAAACTCCCTTCCTGTCTCCGTTCTTACAATCTCCTTGAAGGACTCGACGAGGCTCCTGAGCTCCTGGGACTTCAGCTCTACGTCCGCCTTCGCCCCAGACCTCTTCTTGAGCTCCTCCAGCTCGTGCTCGAACTTGCCACCGTCGGCGCCCATGGCCACCTTTCCGAACATCTGAATTAGCCTACGGTACGAGTCGTACACAAACCGCTCGTTGCCCATCTTCTTTGCCAGCGCTTCGGCCGTCGAGTCAGAGAGGCCGAGGTTGAGGACGGTGTCCATCATGCCGGGCATCGAGAAGGGTCCACCAGACCTCACTGAGAAGAGGAGTGGATTCTGGCTGTCGCCGAACCTCTTGCCTGTCTTCGCCTCGATTTCCCTAACTTTCCGCCTGACGTCATCGAAGAGGCCGGTAGGGGTTTTGCCGCCTTGGGCGTAGAACTGCTTACACACCTCAGTTGTAATCGTGAAACCAGGCGGAACGGGGAGCCCGATTGCGGTCATCTGTGCCAGGCCGTACCCCTTACCGCCCAGCAGAAACTTGTCACAACCGGCAGCCTCCTCGAAGAGCAAGACTCTTTCCAATTTCATCTACTGGGCAGAGGCAGAATATCGCTAGTATTTTAGACCGCTATTTCCGATGGGGGAAGTCCTTGGCCTGTCCCGTTCACCTCAGGGACCGAGACGTGTTAGAATTTCCGCGGGACACTTGCCTCAGTTCATCACGCGTAAGCCTGTAGAAGTGCCACTCGTCCAGCCTCCTCGCGCCGAGCTTCTCGTAGAAGCCAATCGCCCTCTTGTTCCACCCAAGAACCGCCCATTCCATCCTGCCACAGTCCTGTTTGATCGCCTCGTCGATACATCTGAGAAGGAGTGCGAAGCCAATCCTCTTCTTGCGGTGCTCTTCAAGGACGAACAGGTCTTCTAGGTAGAGAGTGGACTTTGCGAGGAATGAGGAGTACGTGTAGAAGTACAGGGCGTAGCCCACAAGCTTCCCTCGCTCCGATGCAACGAACAGGTTCAGCCTCTTCTTCTCGAAGATGTCGACGATGATCCGCCTCTGTCCGGCTGCAGAGGGAGGTTCGAGGTGTTCGAATTCAGCCAGAGCCAGCAGCAGTCTTAGGAAATCCGCCGAATCGGTCCGCCTTCCCCTTCTGATGGTGGTCTGGTTCAACCCAGGAAACCGCTCCGGGTAGGAGCGTTAAATCGATTCGCATCCGAGTTCAGATGGGGACGGAGCTCGGGGGGGTCAGGAGCTATGCGTGTCGTTCCAGGCCTCTCATCATCTGGTCGAATTGCCCCTTGGTGATCTCTCCTAGTGCGTACCGAGTGTTCACGATCTTTGCTGCTTCGCCTTGGCGTCGCCGGTAAGCTCTTTGGTATCACCATCCCCACTATCTGAAACCCAGCTGGGCGATTGCGAAGACTACCAGGAAGAAGCTGAGGTAGAAGAAGCAGGGATGGCAGGGCGTCGTCACGGGTGGAAAGACGGTGCACACGGTCAAGGCGAAGAGGGGAGGCGTGAACGCACGGCGAAAGCCCGGGGATAGATTGCGGTCTCCTCCGGGAAAGGATAATACAGCACTACGAAGAGGCCGGGTTGGGCATGGGCCTTAAGGAATGGATAATTCCGCAGGACAAGGCCTTCTTCGACATCTTGGAGAAAGAATCGGCGAACGTCCTCCTTGGCGCGACGAAGCTTGAAGAGGCAATGAAGTCCTTCGACGACATGGAGGGGCGCAGGAAGGAATTCAAGGAGATTGAGCACGTCGGGGACGACATCGTGCACCAGATCTATGAGAAAGTCAATAGGAGCTTCATCACTCCGATCGACCAGGAGGACATCACGAAGCTCGCCTCCCTCTACGACGACGTGCTCGACTACATGTACACCGTCATAAACGAGATCGTTCTCTACGAGGTCACGGGACCGACAGAGGCGTTGAACAGATTCGCGGGAATCTGCCGAGCCTCCGTGGAGGAGATCCACCAGGCCTTCATCTCGATGAGGAAGCTCGACAAGACAGAAATCGACAAGAGGTGCATCGAAGTAGACCGGCTTGAGAACGAGGCCGATGAGCTCCTGAACGATACGCTAGTCAAACTCTTCAGGAGCGACGACGTGATTGGCATCCTGAAGATGAAGGAGATCTGCGAGCATTTGGAAACCGTGACAGACCGCTGCGAGGACCTGAGCTTGGTCCTCCGGGACATCCTCATCAGGTCCACTTAGGCGAGCGTAGTGGACCTCTATGCCGTCTACGTTCTCGGAATAATAGCGGTCGCGTACACCTTCGACTTCGTCAACGGCTTTCATGACGCCGCCAACTCCGTCGCGACAGTCATCTCCACTAAAGTGCTCCCGCCCGTGGCCGCCGTGGCGATGGCCGCCTTTTTCAATTTCATTGCTTTCTTGGTCTTCGGCGTCGCTGTTGCGACCACGGTCGGCAATGGGATAGTCAGCTCGTTGGTGATTACTCCAAACCTCATCCTCGCAGCTCTGATCGGTGCCATCGTTTGGGACCTGATTACCTGGTATCTCGGCCTCCCCTCCAGCTCCTCGCACGCTCTGATTGGCGGCCTCGTGGGCGCCGCGGTGATCAAGGCAGGCCTGAATTCACTGGTCTGGGCCGGGCTGCAAAAGACACTCACGTTCATGGTGCTTTCACCGATCATCGGCTTCGTGATCGCGTTCGTGCTAATGACCGCTCTGATCAGAGCCTTCTTCACCATACCCCTTTTCGTCGTCAACCGCTATTTCAGGCGGCTCCAGCTCGTCTCTGCCGCCTTTGTTAGCCTTAGCCACGGAACGAACGATGCGCAGAAGACGATGGGAGTTGTGGCTGCTCTCCTGTTTTCTGTGAAGTGGATACCGGCCTTCAGCGTGCCTCTCGTTGTCGTTCTTTTGGCTCACACTTCAATCGCTCTCGGAACCTTCTTCGGAGGCTGGAGAATCGTGAAGACTCTCGGCTTCAGGATGACCAAGCTTGACCCCGTTCATGGGTTCTCAATCGAGACAGCGTCTGCGGTTACAATAATCGGTTCTTCATTGGCCGGCATCCCTGTTAGCACGACTCATGTCGTTAGCGGCGGCGTGATGGGCTCAGGGGCCACTAGGGGAGCTTCGAGGGTCAAGTGGGGTGTCGCAAGAAAGATCATCTGGGCCTGGCTGATTACCATCCCAGCCTGCGCAGCCGTCGCTGCCGTTTCCTACTTGATTATCAGCATGTTATAGGTGCGGAACACTCCTTCTCCTTGACCTTTCTCCATCGCTTCGATCTTCTCGACTTCTGTCCTCAGAGTGACCTGTGCTTACTCAACGTGATTTTGACGCCTCTCCTGTCGAGCTCGGAAAGGAGCGCCTCCACGAGGGGGCCGTCCACCGCTTTCTCAGGGGCGAGTGTTCCCTTCCCCTTGATTCTGCCTGACCCGACCATCTGTGCGACGATTGATGCCGTGTATCCCGTCGTCTTTCCCATCGACGTCACCTTCTCCCTGTCGTCGTACCTGTCGACCATATCGTAGACGAACTCGCCGGTCTCCGACCGCGCGATGACCCTCATAACAGTGACGTCGTGCGGGTCCCCTTCGCTCAGCTTCTTCCCCAGAACCGCCCAGGACATTTCGATGGGTGACAGCTCCGCGCTCCCCACCTTCACCTTGTCCTTCGCGAAGTACCCTGACTCCTGCAGAAGGCTCATCTTCTCGGCGTGGCCTGGCCATCTCAGCGTTTTCTCATCCAACACCCGCATCCCCTTCATGGTGTAGACGAGGCTCGCCAGCCCGTCCGTGCAGAATGCCTCCAGCGTCCCGATTGGTTTAGGGAATTCCACCGTTTCGACGGTGGAGAAAGGCCTGACCTTTACGAGCTTGCCGTCCCTGAAGACGCGAGCGTCGTCTGTATACTCTCGGAGCAGACCGACAATTGAGAAGACCAGCTTGTACCCGAACGGGGGCTGCGGGGCCTGAGGGAGGCCCCCGACTAGGATGTGCCCTTCGTCGCCTCCACCCAGCGCTTCCAGTGCGTGTGCAAGGAGTATTCCTCCGAGTCCCGGTGCGAGGCCACAGCCCGGAATCAGCAGGGCGCCAGACTTTCTTGCAGCCAGGTTCAGCTCCATCTGCTCGTCTTCGAAGGCAACATTGACCATCTTGGTGCCCGAGGCTACGGCTGCGAGGTCTGAACTGTGCACCACTCCATGCGGAAGGGCCGAGACGGCGACGTCGAACTGCCTCAGGAACTTCTCGGTCCTTCTTCTGTCCTTTATGTCGAGGATCTCCACCGAGAGCTTCCTGCCGACAGACCGCCTCTTCACCGCTGCAAGCCTTTCTTCGTCTACATCCGAGACGACTACGCTGTCGACGTCCTCGGACCGCGCCATGTCCCAAGCGACGACGCCTCCCATTAGGCCCGACCCCAGCACTGCAGCCTTCAACCCGCCTCACCTTTCATCCCGTAGTTTATGAATTAGACTCCGATACGTCTTAAGTAGAGGACCTCTTTCGTCAAGCATCCGTGGACCTTCGCAAGTCACTCGACCGACCTGTTTCGGACTACATGTCAACCAGCTTTGCCAGGGTCAGCTTCGACGATCCAGTAACAGACGCTGCGAGAGTCATGCAGAAGGCTGGTGCCACTGAAGCCGTCGTGATGCGCGACGATGACCCGATTGGAATCGTCACCGAGAGGGACATCCTGTACAAGGTGGTCGCCGTAGGCTTGGACCCTTCAGCCACCAAAGTCCGTGATGTGATGAGCGCACCGGTTGCCTCGGTGGACTCTGCAGCGAAGGTGTTCGACGCCATCGCCAAGATGTCCAAGCTCGGCGTCAGGAGGCTCGGAGTGATGAGGGAGGAGAAGCTCATCGGCTTGGTCACCCAGAAGGCGATGGTCTCCGGTGGACTCGAACAGCACGTGGTTCTCCCCGAACTCGCCTCACCAAAAGCCATCGCCTGTCCCTACTGCGGTGCGACCATGGGCGACCGGGATGAGCTCTCGAGGCACATTGACCGTGTCCACCTGGGTCTGGGCCTGCTTGAGGGCGACCTCAGCAAATGGTAGTTCAGGAAGCGGCGAAGAGATCTATCGTTTCCGCGATCCAGCAGATTCCCTTCTGAAGGTCCTCAAGCTTCAGGTTCTCGTTCGGGGCGTGTATCCCCCCATCCTGCGCCGACACTCCGATTTCGACTGATGACATCTTGTACCTTCGAGTGAAGATGTAGAGCGGACCCGTCCCTGGAGACGAAAGCTCGATGATGGGCTTCTTCCCGTAGACCTTCTCTGCTGTCCTGATGGCTGCCTGCGCAAACGGGTCTTTGTAGGAGGTCCTCGCGGCCGGTTCCATGCTCTCCAGCACAATCTTCACGTCGGCGAAGCCGTTGGCGTCCATGTACTGTCGCAGCTTCTTGAGGAGGTCGGTGGGGTCCTGGTCTGGCACGAGCCGGAAGTCCATCTTTGCATGGATCTCCTTCGGCAGGACGGTCTTTGACCCAGGCCCCATGTAACCCGCCCAAATCCCAGCGATGTTGGCTGTGGGCCTTTGGATGAGGACCTTCTTGGCCTGCTCGCCCGTCATTCCGCCGAGGAAACTTCCCGCTCCATAGTTCTTCTTGAAAGCGTCCGCGTCGAACGGCATCTCCTGCATGACCCCCAGCTCCTCATCGGAGAGCGTTTCGACGCCAGTGTACCATCCAGGCACAAGGATTCGTTCGTTCTCGTCCTTTATCAGGTTCAGAAGCCTGACAAGCCTCCAGGGCGCACTCGGAAGCGCTGCCGCATAGCTGCTGTGAGCGTCCTGCGAAAGCGACTGGACAACGAACTCTAGGTAGATCATCCCCTTCACTCCCAGAGTCACCATCGGCCTTCCCTCCAGGTCCACGGTCCCGTATTCCCAAATGACTCCGTCTGCCTTGAAGAGATCAGGATACTTCGATACGTACTCCTCCAGGTGTACGCTGCCGGTCTCCTCTTCTCCCTCGAAGCAGAACTTCACGTTGCAGGGCGGCCCCCCTGCGGTCTTTACGTAAGCTTCAACGAGCTTCAGTCTCGACACGAGCTCCCCCTTGTCGTCTGAGACTCCACGGCCGTAGATCCTGCCGTCCCTTATCTCGGGCTTGAAGGGCGGGGACTTCCAGAGTTCCAGAGGCTCCTCAGGCTGAACGTCATAGTGATTGTAGAACAGAATGGTCTTGCTAGAACGGTTGGATTTCACTTCGCCATAGACGAGAGGCGCCGCGCCCTCCGCCCGCAGGACCTTGATCGTCGCCCCGATTTCGCGAAGCATCTTCTCTACGAGCGCCGCACACTCCTCGATTCCCTCCTTCCTGGCCGAAACGCTCGGTTGGGAGGACAGCCGGATGATGTCTTCTGCGAATCTTCCCAGGTTGTCTTTCACATATTGCTCAAATCGCTTGTCAACCATCTAACGCTTCAACTTCTCGCGCTCCGTTCCGACGAGAAATAAAGGTTCGAGCGGTCTGCGGCGCCGCCGCTCATCGCCCTATGGGTTGAGCTCGACCCTGTTCAGCGTTAAGGAATTCACGACAACGCTGACAGAACTGATGGCCATTGCAGCGCCTGCGAGAATTGGATTGAGGAACCCCGTTGCCGCCACCGGAATCAGGACGGTGTTGTAGGCGAAGGCCCAGAGGAGATTCTGCCTTATCTTGCTCATCGTTGCCCTGCTCAGGCGGAGCGCTCCTGCCACGTCCCTGAGGTCGCTCTTCATCAGCACTATGCCGGCCGTTTCTATCGCGATGTCTGTTCCGCTCCCTATCGCCACGCCGACGTTCGCCTGCGCCAGTGCGGGGGCGTCGTTGATTCCGTCCCCAACCATGGCGACGGTGTGTCCCTCCTCCATTAGCTTCTTTACAACCCCGGATTTCTGTGCTGGCAGAACCTCGGCGACCACCTCCTCGATTCCCACTTCGTCAGCGATTGCTTTCGCGGTCCTCATGTTGTCTCCAGTCAGCATGACCACTCTCACATCCATGTCCTTGAGGGAACCGACCGCCTCTCTGGCGTGGGGCTTGACCGTATCTGCCACCGCTATGACTCCGACGACGCTTCCTTCTAGGCCCACTGTCATAACGGTCCTTCCCCCTTCCTCCAGCCTGGAAACCGCGGCTTCGGCAGGTTCGAACTCCATCTTCTTTTCGGCAAAGAAATTCCTGTTGCCCACGATTACCTGCTTCCCAGCGACTTTGGCGCTCACACCCATCCCGGGCTCCACTCGGAAATCGGTCGCAGGCTCAATCAAGATTCCCCTTTCTCTCGCTCGTCTGACGACCGCCACTCCGATTGGATGCTCTGACCCTGCCTCGGCTGCCGCAGCAAGACCGAGGATCTGGGCCTCGGACAGCCCTGCAAGCGAGACAATGTCGGTGACTGAGGGTTGCCCGACCGTAATCGTCCCTGTCTTGTCCAAGACGACAACATCCACCTTGCTGGCCCGCTCTAGCGCCTCCCCTCCCTTGAGGAGTATACCATTCGAAGCTCCCTTCCCCGTGCCCACCACGATCGCAGCGGGCGTCGCGAGGCCCAGCGCACAAGGGCAGGCGATGATGAGCACGGCGATGAACGCAGTGAATCCATGCAGGAACCCATTCGCAGTTAGGAGGTACCAGCCCGACAGGGCGCCGACCGCCACCAGAATGACTACAGGCACGAAGTATGCCGCAATCCGGTCTGCCAGTCTTTGCACGGGTGCCTGGGCCGCTTGTGCTTCCTCGACGAGCTTCACTATCTGGGCGAGGGTCGTGTCGCTCCCCACCTTCGTCGCCCTGATCGTGATCATGCCCGTTTGATTGATCGTTGCCCCGTACACCTCGTCGCCGGTCCCCTTGTCAACGGGCATGCTCTCGCCCGTCAGCATCTTCTCGTCCACCGAGCCTTGTCCGTCGGTTATCACTCCGTCCATCGGAATCTTCTCACCGGGCCTTACCTTCACCATGTCCCCGGGAATGACTTCCTCAACCGCCACCTCCATCTCCTTCCCTTCTCTGACAACCGTCGCCTTCTTCGGGCTGAGGTCGAGCAGCTTCCTGACCGCGTCAGACGCCCTTCCTCTCACGGTGTGTTCCAAAAGCTTCCCGAGAAGTATGAAACCTATGATCAGGGACGAAGCATCAAAGTAGATCCCTTCAGGAAACGTCCCAGGCGCGAAGACCACGATGGTGCTGTAGGCCCACGCAGCTGTAGTTCCAGTTGCGATCAGCGCGTCCATGTTGGCAGCCTTTGCCCTGATGGCATGCCAGGTACCCCTGTAGAACATCCACCCGGCGACGAACTGGACCGGGGTCGCTAAGACAAACAAGAGGAAGGCCTGCGGTACCCAGCCGGGAAGGATGACGACCCAGGTCAGCAGGAGGACGGGGATCCCGAGCGCAAAGCTCAACACCGTCATTCGGCTGATGAACTTCAGCTCCTCGGCGGGGGCGACGAAAGTCTGGAGGCAGGTGTTGCAACAGAAGTAGAACGTGGTCCCTCTCTGAATTGTCCTCAGCGCCTCTGGAGTCTCCTCGACGTACATCCCGCAGACAGGGTCCTTCGCCAATCTCGCGCCTGAATCGTCGCCTGCTGAGCCTGAGTTAAATTGTACCCTTTGCGGAGGGTAGAGCAGGTGCCAAGATGGCCATAGACCCGATGTGTGGGATGACGGTGGACCCGAACAAGACACCCTTCAAGTCAGAGTACCAGGGTAGGAGATTCCACTTCTGTTGCGCCGGCTGCAAGACGGCCTTCGATAGAGACCCTGCCGCTCACGCGCTCCCGTCTGAGACTGGCTAGAAGCAACGATTTCCAACTTTGAAAATCGGCTCCCGCCTACGGGGCGACCTCGCAGGCGGTTCGCAGTTCTGGTCATACTTTAAAAACGGTACAGAATATGCGGGCGATTAGATGCCCAAACAAGAACCCGAAGAGAGAAAGCCGACGGTAGACGAACTGCTGGCGAAGGCGAAGAAGCCATCAATGCTGGCGCCGCCTCTTCACAGGTTCTACGGGGGAAAACTCCAGGTCATGCCCAAGTGCGCCATCACGAGCTACCAAGATTTCGCCATTTGGTACACTCCGGGCGTAGCCGCCGCATGCAAGGAGATACAGGCGTCCCCTGAGAAGTCGTTCGAGCTCACCAACCGATGGAACTTTGTCGCTGTCGTGTCAGACGGAACGCGCGTCCTAGGCCTTGGGGACATCGGGCCGGAAGCGGGACTGCCGGTAATGGAAGGGAAGAGTATTCTGTTCAAGTACCTGGGTGGCGTCGATGCCTTTCCAATCTGCCTGAAGACCAAGGACCCCGAGGAGATAATCAGGACGTGCGAACTCATCGAGCCATCCTTCGGCGGAATCAATCTTGAGGACATCGAGAAACCGAAATGCTTCCGTGTCTTGGAAGAAACACGAAAGCGCCTGAATATTCCGGTCTGGCACGACGATCAGCAGGGAACGGCCACGGTTGTTCTGGCCGGGCTGATCAATTCGTTCAAGGTAGTCGGGAAGAATCCGAAGGAGAGTCTCATAACGCTGGTGGGGGCGGGATCGTCCAATCTCAGGGCCGCGTATGTCCTGACGAAGTGGGGAGTGAAACCGGGCAACTTGCTCCTGGTCGACACGAAGGGCATCATCTACCCAGGTCGTGAGGATATCCGCAAGGAGGACGATCCTTGGAAGTACGAGCTGTCCCAGATGACAAATGCAGAGGGCAGGACCGGTGACACGGCTGCAGCCTTCAAGAACAGTGACGCAGTGGTAGCAGCAGCCAAACCTGGACCAGGGATCATAAAGAAGGAATGGATACAGACAATGAACGACAACGCGATAGTCTTCGCGTGCGCGAATCCGATACCAGAGATATGGCCTTGGGAAGCGAAGGAGGGCGGCGCTCGAGTGGTAGCTACGGGAAGAAGCGACTTTCCGAATCAGGTAAACAACAGTCTGGGATTTCCGGGCATATTCCGTGGAGTCTTGGACGTGAGGGCCAAGACAGTAACGGATGACATGTGCGTGGCCGCCGCGGAAGAACTGGCGAGGTTCGCCGAAGCACGGGGAATCGACGAAAACGACATCATGCCCAAGATGAACGAATGGGAGGTCTATCCTCGCGTAGCCGTTGCTTGCGCCCAGAAGTCGATCGACCAGGGCGTGGCCAGAATCAAGCCCAGCAGGGATGAGCTCTATCAGAGAGCCTCTGCGATAATAAAGTCGGCACGTGAGGCCACGGAGCTGCTGATGAAGCAAGGGCTCATAAAACCCATGCCTCCCGAGAGCGAGATGCTGAAGTAGAATAGCGGGAATTCGACCCTCCAAATCTCTCTTTAGAACAGAGATTGCTTCACAGAAGGCGGCATCCAAGAGTCCGTTTTAGTGAGGCCTGCCAGTCTGTGCGGAGACCGCAAACGCGACTGTGGCGAGAGCTCCTGAACGGACTCCGGGGAGGCCGAGTGGCACGAGGGCGACCCCATCAGGAGGGCGGCCACTTCTCCTATGGTCTATGGCCGGCTGTTCCTAGGCCTGCAACGCCTGCAGGACTTCGGCTTCGTGGCCGTCGACCTTCACCTTCCTGAACACCTTCTTGATCCTCCCCTTTTTGTCGATCACAAACGTGGACCGTTCTGTTCCCCAGTAGGTCCTACCGTAGTTGTTCTTCATCTTCCATGTGCCGTAGAGCTTGTGAGCCTCTAGCCCCTCGTCACTCAGAAGAGTGAAGTTCAAGGAGTACTTGCCGATGAACCTCTCGTGTGACGCCAGCGAGTCCTTGCTGATGCCCAGCACGACAGCGTCGAGACCTTCGAACCTGGGAAGGTTGTCCCTGAACGAGCAGGCCTCCCTCGTGCAGCCGGGTGTGTCGTCTTGTGGGTAGAAGTACAGCACGACGTTCTTCCCCTTCAAAGAGGTGAGCCTGACAGGCCTTCCAGTCGACGAGGGAAGCTCGAAATCGGGGGCCGCATCGCCTTCCTTCAAATCTGAACGGATTCCACTCACGAGATGCCTTCGAGCGGCCATCGTGAAAAAGGTGTTGGATTCGCTTCACCCGAAGGATGGCCCGGTTCATCGGAATGGCATCGTTGGTCGGGACAGGTTCCGAGAAGACGGTTCCTTTGCCTACTTCTACTCAGAATGCCTGTCGGACCCTCGGCTGATTGTTGGGTTTCGCGAATGGCTACAGCTTCCCGCCGGTAACGACCTGCCTTCCACCGACCGTCAGGTCCGCCCTCCTGATGACCGCCATGAACCCGAATCCACCGACTGTCACCGACCCGGCCACCATCCTGTCTTGTCCGAACAGGTAGTCCATCTTGGGATTGATTCCCACGTTAAGAATGATCATCCTCCGGCTCTGCTCGGGCACAGCCTTGATGAGTTCCGTGAGCATAGGCATGCTGTCCCTGCTCTTCCACCTGACCAGTCTTCCTTCCTTAAACACCAGCACTGCGTCCTCGAGTAGGCCCAGCCTTGTGAGAGTCTTCGAGACCTTCAGCGTTCCTGAGACAGAGGCGTGGTCGACGCTCTTCGAGACGAATCCGGGAGGAATGTAGGTCATGTTGTCGCCAGCCTTCACGTCCGCACGACTCACTATGCCGTCCTCAATTGTCGTCTCTCCCTTGAGAGTGAGTTGAAGCCGTGAACCACCGGCACGGATCACGGTCTCAGTGCCGTTCGAAAGCAACGAGGAGAGCCGCTGCCCCGTCTTCGCAATGCCACCGAAATCGACCAGAGCGGCGGTCAGCTGCCGTTCCACCACCTGCTCGACCGTCCTGCCCATCACCTTGGCCATCTCCTCTCCGATGTATCCGAAGGCCAGACGGGCTCCCTTGAGCTTGGCCTTCTCTGCGGCTTCGTACCATGATCGGTTGTACCTCGTGGATTCTGACATGAGCTGGGGCTTGATCCTCGTCTGATACGGAGCCAGAAGGGGCCCTGGAATGAACACATACGCGTCCGTTCCCTCGATCATTCCGTACTCGTTGCGTCCCATCATCCCAATCCTGTCCTTGGGCGCTCGGCTTGCTCCTTCGATGTACGCTTCCTCGTCCTCTAGACTCAGAACCGCGGTGCATCCCATCGTCCTAGCCTCTGCCACCACATTGCGTGCGAACTCGAGACCGTTGTTCCAGGACTCAACCGTGACAGCCTCCCCCTTCTTCACAGCGAGTGTCTCAGACAGCACCTTCTTTGCAACCCTCTTGCACAGAACGTTCAAGGCAACCATTGCACCTTCGCAGGCTGGGTGCCTCTTCTTAAGCTGAGACCTTCTTCCGCCGAACGCTTGGCTCAGTAGACGTAGGCGTCGACTCCCCTCTGCGTGATCCCCTGCAGGAACTCCTCCAACTCCTCCGCAGACTCGAACTCCCTCGAAAGGACTCTCTTGCCTACCGCAGGAGACTTGCGGCCGGTCCTCTCGTAGACCATGACCGTGTATCTGCCGACGAACCTCGTGACGAAGGCGAAGCAGCGGCGCTTCAGGTACGAACCAACGACCCTGATTCCCGCGTCGGAGTCCAAGTGTCGCACCTCTCGCCTCAGTCCGGCGAACGACCTGATCCTCTTCTCGTAGAACAATGCCCGCACTCGCGCCAGGTTCCGCCAACTCAAAAAGGCTAATACCCACGCGTCCGTCGGCGTTTCACTATCTCTTGCCGAGCCGACTCGTTGTCTTCAACACTCTCACCAGGAAGAAGGAACCCTTCAGAAGCCTACGCCGCGGACAGGTCGGGATGTTCGTCTGCGGGCCCACAGTCCAAGACTACATGCACCTGGGTCACGCTCGCACGTACATCTTCTACGATGTCGTCGCGCGCTACCTGACCCATCTTGGGTACAGGGTCCATTTCGTCCTGAACATCACTGACGTGGATGAGCGGATAACGGACGAAGCCCGCAGGAAGGGCAAAGCCCCTCTTGCCCTCGCGAGAGAGTATTCGAGGTACTTCGTCGAAGACATGGCGAAGCTCAAGGCCGATTCCGTTTGCAGGTTCGAGCCGGTCTCGGCGCACGTGGACCAGATGATCGAGCAGGTCTCTCTCCTGATCAAGAAGGGACAAGCATACGTGGTCGGCGGTTGGGTCTACTTCGACGTCTCGACATTCCCGGACTTCGGGAAGCTCTCCCACCAGTCCTCCCGGGAACTCTCCCTCAGGCCCCTCGAGCTCTCTCCCAGGAAGAGGAACCTGCTTGACTTCGCCCTCTGGCGTCCCGAGATCCTGGTCGAGGGAAAGTGGGACAGCCCGTGGGGGAGGGGCTCGCCCGGTTGGCACATCCAAGACATCGCGGTCACGACCTCGCTTCTGGGCCCCCAGTACGACCTGCAAGGTGGCGCCTACGAGCTAATCTATCCCCACCACGAGGCCGAAATCGCGGAGGCCGAGTCACTCACAGGCCTCAGGCCCTTCGTGAGGTACTGGGTCCACACGAGGCTCGTCAACATGAGAGGCGAGAAGATGTCGAAGTCGACCGGGAATGTGGTCACGGTCAGGGACGCCCTGCGTACCTACTCGGCCGATCAGCTCAGGATGTTCTTCCTGAGCCGCCACTACAGAAAGGACATGGACCTCAGGGGGATGGAATCCGCGGCTAGAAAGTACACGCGTCTAAGAGAAATGGCAGAGAAGGCCCTCCGTGCGGCCGGGGGTACCTCCGAAGAGAGCGACGAGGAGCTGCTGGGGGACTTCCGCGACGCGATGAATGACGATTTCAACACCGCGCTCGCCCTCCGGGTCTTGGGCGAAGGCCTCGCGTCTGCACTCGACGTGAGGAGCGCCGCAACGGCAGGACGCAAACTCGCTTCGGTGCGCGCCGCTGGAAAGATTCTGGGGGTCGACCTGGGGATTGGCTAAGAGCAGAGACCTGGAGCTCAACGAGATCGGTTGGTGGTCCCACTGGGCCGATGTGCGCTGGACAGGAGAGATGTCATACGTCATGCTTTCCTCCGACTTCGACGAGTACTTCTTCAACAGAGCCGGGTTTGTCGATTGCGCAGTTGGGCGGGACGCCATCCCCAAGACTGAAGCGGAGTTCGAGGCCCTCTCGAGGCCATCCTGCTTCTCGGTGCAGGAAGAGTGCGGGGAGGTCGCCGCCATGCTGGAGTCGCGCGGTTATGCCACGTTCGACAGAATGTCTGTCTTGCAACTGGATCGACCAAAGTTCAAGGCTGCGGCTGGCCTGACTGTCTTGTCGGGAGAGAAGGTCGCTGCCTCCGAATGGGCAGCCGCGTACTCTCTTTCCTTCTACGACGGCTTGGAGATGCAGGACTCTGTCTCGCTGATCGCGGACCGACTCGGAAGGGAACCCTCCGTGACCCTCTTCGCCGGGGAGAGAGACGGGAAGACCTTGGGCGTCCTTGCTGCGTTCCGGACGCCCGGGCTGCTCGGTGTCTACTGCGTAGGAACTCTTGGGAAGCACAGGAGCATGGGAGTTGCTAGCTCCCTGATTCACGAAGCGAGTACGATGGCCGCCGCCGAGGGTCGCCTGCTCATCTTGCAGACGATAGCCTCTGAAAATGCGGAGAGTTTCTACACGAAACGGGGTTTCCACCGACTCTATCTGAAGAAACTCATGAGACGCGAAGCGCCCGGCTTGGACCCACGAAGGAGCTTATGAGCCCGAGATGAGATTCGACGTGGTCATAAACAGGGACGCTCCGATCGGTTCCGTCCCGTTCAAGGACGTCTTCGGGGGTTTCGAGAAGGTCGCGGCCGTGAGGTCGATCTTCGGAAGCGACACCAACGATGTGCTGTCGGCGCTCCAGGTCGACATCGAGGATGGTCGAGGCTATATGAGGATCAATGACGAGAAGGGCTCGGTCATAGTCAACACCAAGTATCTGAAGGAAGGCGACGAGACCCATCTCTATCTCGACGTCATCCACGAGCTCGTCCATGTCAGGCAGCACATGGAAGGGGAGGAACTCTGGGACAAGCGGTACGCCTACGTCGACAGGCCGACCGAACTCGAGGCCTACCGGGTCGCACTGAACGAGGCTAGAAGAGTCGGGCTAGGGGAGAGGGAAATAGTCGACTATCTGAAGGTGAGTTGGGTCACCGACGAGGAGTTCGTAAGGCTTCTAACGACGCTCGGAGTGAAGGCCTGATGAGGGCCGGGACCTGAATCGACGAGATACTCTTCAATGGCGTCATCAGGATTGAGATTGCCCACCTGCTTTGGAGGGCGGCCGAAAGGGGCGGGCCTTCCCACTGGGAACGCCCTGAAGTCCTGTATTCGTCTTCGGATGCACGGTCACGGGCCGGCGGCGCGCATGGCTTCCTTCAACGCCTCGACCCTCTCCTTCATGAGCGCTATCGCTGCCTCAAGGCTCTTGCACCCTGCCTCTTCCTGGGCGAGCGCCGCCTCGAGGTCCGCAATCTTGGTTGGGGCGGTGTTCAGATTGCGTGAGATTTGTCCAAGCGGGGAGTAGTCCAGCCTGCGAGGCATTCCCGAGAAGAGTTCGCGCTGCACCTGGTTGATTTCGCTGAGCTTCCTATCGTCCGTCGCTGCGAGCCAGGAGACTTCCCTGCCCGCCCTTAGGCTCTCATAGAGCTGATCCTGCAACCTTACGTAGGACTCCCAGTACTTCACCCACGATTCGTTGAAAGAGGCGAGGATCTCCCCGAGCTTCGCATCACGGGCTCTCTCTGATTCCAATACGGCGAGAACCTAGGAAGACTCACTAATATGGTTTGGAGAAGCCCTCACTAGAGCCGAGGGCTCGGATACACGATACTCGAACTAGGGCTGAATCAGCTGTATCTTCAGGGCCTTCCTGTCGTTGTAGCACTCGTCAGGCCTGTGCCAGTATGAGACCTCGGGCTCTCCGTATTGCCAGCACAGCAGTACGTTCCTCCCATATCTCTCCGCAGGGAAGTCAATCAGACCGTAGTCCAGGTTCTTCACCTTGACTCCAAGGTCCTCAAGCTCCTCAATCTTCCTGTTCGAATCTTCGGCCAAGGCATCCAGCTGTGCTGTCTTCTCGGCGACCTCAGCCGGTCTGAAGCCCAGCAGGTTGTACCTCTCCAATTTGGATTGGAGCGCAACGATAAGCTTCTTCCTTTCGATTAGTTCCTTTACCTTAGGCTTGATGTCTGGCAAAAGTTTCGACGCTTCTTGGGGCGTGAAAAGGTGTTTTTCTCTGAGGTCGAATGACGTTTTGCTGCTCGCCTGTCTCTTTCTAGAGGTAGCCCATAAATTACTCCCGACTGGAAAAGATGCGACCCACCGTCTAATATTGTTCATAATATTGTTTACAAGCGAATTAAATATTCCCAGTAATACCTATGCCGTAGAAATCCCGGATCGGCTTGGGTTTCTTGAGATGACGTACCTCTGTATTCACCACAAGCCTTGGACGACGGCGCGCTGCTTTTCACTGTAGCTGTTCTATCATGCTCTTCAGGAGGGACCTATGACAGAGGCTCGGATCCTTTTCCGTGCAAAGAAGGGTGATCGTCCCCTTCCTCGATTCCTCAGCCAGCTTCCTGAGCAACTCCTTCTTCCCCTCTAGGCTCTCTCTGTACCTGACTGTGTACCTGTCCCAGGAGATCTTTCCACCCTTCCACTCGCGTATGAGCTCCTTCGGGGTTCCCAGGTCCTTCAGGGCGCGCGCGCGCGCTCACGGGATGGTTGATTCAGGACGCCCTACTGAGAGAGTGTCTGAGGTCTTGGCCCTGAGATGCGACAGCGCTAACGCGGCGATTCCGATGAAGGCATTCTGGACTCCCGTGGTCAAGATGCCGAACACGGCGTCAAACGAAGAAAGCAGACTAAGAGCCGAGGGGCCCCCTTCGATGAGAGGTATCGAACAGATGTAAAGGGCATAGCCGATGCATGAACCAAGGAAAACAGACAAGGCCGCGCCCAGATAGCCCTCGTTGAAGTGTTGTGCCATCCTCTTCCCGTAGATGTAGAGGGCCACGAAGAACAAGCAGGGAGACATGAGGAAGGTCGCGATTTCTCGTGTCTCAAGCACCGTTTGAAAATGCGAGCCCACACCAAGATATCCCCTCAATGCTTGCACCGCAAAATCAAACATGGAGATATTCGAGAGGGCGACAAAGGCCAATCCGAGCAGGAAAATGACGGCAAGGTGAGCCCTCCTCGATTCGCTACGTTGTTGCACGGCGTTCGCCCATGAACGCCGTGGTCAGTCTGCGGCTTAAACCTGTGCCTCTTTCTGCAGTTGGGTCGTCCGAGATGCCGACAGTGAACAGCGAGAAGAGGGAGGGGAAGATGCCGTTAGGTTGACAGAACCTCCTAGCGCGCGCCGGAACGATGAATTCCGAATGCCGAGGCAGCGTCGGAATCTCGAAGAAGAGGGCTAGGTCCGGCTGAGGCGCCCGCTTGGATGATTACTGAGGATGGGTGCCCAAAACAGTCAAATACACAGCACGGGGGCTGTCGCGAACAAGGTCAATCATATGCCAAGCAGAAAATCCGACTCGGACGAATCAGAGGAAAACTCAGGAGAACAGATGCCAACACCAGCAACTCAGCAACCAAGCGGCCAAATGCAGAGGTCCTCGCCGTCCAACCACATCTTCGTCGGCCAGAAGCCGGTCATGACCTACGCGATGAGCGCGCTCATCCAGCTTACTCAGGCCGGTGAGATCGTGGTGAAGGCAAGGGGAATGGCAATCAGCCGAGCAGTCGACGTGGCAGAAGTCGTCACGAAGAGGCTCGGCAACGGCCAGTACAAGATCAAGGACATCGGCATCAACACCGAAGTCGTTGGCGAAGGCCCAGAAATGCGGAACATCTCCTCAATCGAAATAGTCGTCAGCAAGTAAGAACAGCGACACCAGTGGAGCATTAGGTGGTTCGTATTCGCCAGCCTGGGCTTTGCCCCTGCAGGGGGGACCGCCCGTGGGCGAGTTTCGAGCTCAGTCTACAATGAAGCGAAGAGGATTTCATTAAAGTTCTGTACACAGCGCGTTACTATTGTTTATAATTCGCGAACAAATCCGAAATCGCGATGTACACGCGAAGAGGGGACAGGGGAGAAACCTCGCTCTACGGCTCCAAGAGGGTCGCCAAGGATTCTCCACGCGTCGAAGCCTACGGTTCGATCGACGAACTGAACAGCATCCTTGGGGTCGCGATCTCGGTATCGAAGGATGCAAAGACGTCTGCTTCGCTCCGGGAGATCCAGAAGATGCTATTCGTGGCCGGGGCGGACTGCGCTACCGAGTACGGAGGTTCAAGGAAAGTCCAAAGAATCTCAGCGTCGGAAACACTCCGGCTTGAGAAGATGACTGACGATCTCCTCGGACGGCTCCCGACGCTCAAGAACTTCATCCTCCCTGGTGGGTCGTTGGTGGGCGCGCACCTTCAGCTCAGCAGGGCGGTCTGCAGGCGGGCAGAGCGACGCCTGAAAACGGCCTCTCGGGTCGAGGAGATGAACCCCAAACTGCTCCCATTCTTCAACAGGCTCTCCTCGTATCTCTTCAACCTCTCACGCTGGGCCAACAAGGAAGCGGGCATGAAGGAGCACGTCTGGAAGGCTGACTAGTCCAGCCTCGCTGAGGCGTTCTTGGGGTCCACGCAGAACGACGCGGTCGCGCGCGGCGTGCACCTGCTTCAAACGCACGATGTGGATGACGAGGTGTATTATCCAGGCGGCCTCTGCTGTCCCTCCCCTCGCTGACCAGAGGATCTTGCGCCGCGCATTTCGAAGGTCCCCGCTCCTTCCAATCGGTCCGCCGTCCTTCTGGCAAGCTCCTGGAGATACGCTTCGTATTCGAGCTCCGAGTCAGCGTCGACCACTATCGCCCTGTTGAGGACCCGCTTGGTGAGGCCGAGCGCCCTGGTGGGGCGCTTCGCCAACCTCTCCGCCATATTCGCGACCTCCTCCTCGAACCTGTAATCGGGGAAGACCCAGTTGACCAGTCCAAGGTTCATGGCCATGGTCGAATTAATCGGTTCCCCGAGAAGCCCGATTTCCATCGCCTTTGCATGTCCGAGGATCCTGGTCAGCCAGAAGCAGGTTCCAGAGTCGGGGACCAGCCCACCCTCGATGAAAGCCTCGCGGAAGGTGGCCTTGTCCGACGCCGCCCTCAAGTCACACGCCAGTGCGAGGCCCAGGCCCAATCCAGCGGTGACCCCGTTGATCCCCACAACGACGGGTTTCTCCGTCTTCTTGATCCGCTGGACTATGGGATTGTACTTCCGCATCAAGCCGTTGCCCAACGGCACCGGCTTTCCACTATGTTGGGCCGCCCTGTCGGTATTCAGGTCTTCACCAACAGAGAAGGCGCGTCCCTCACCGGTCACCACGATGCAACGTGTCTCGGGACTATTCTCTCCCTCCTTAAGCGCCTCCAGCAGGTCGCTCCCCATCTGTTCGTTGAAGGCGTTGAGCCTGTCAGGCCTGTTGAGTCTTATCCATAGGACGCCGTTCTTCGATTCTGCCCTGACCGTTTCGAGGTCCAACTACTTGCCCTTGAACTCGGGTTTGCGCTTTTCCATGAACGCCTTCATCCCTTCCGTCTTGTCCTCAGAGGCGAACAGAAGGTAGAACAGCTCTCTTTCGAAATCGAGGCCGTCGGCGAGCCCCATATCGAAGGCCTTGTTCACCGCCATCTTAGCCTGCCTCACCGCCACCGGCGACTTCGAAGCAATCTCGGTGGCCACTTTCTTGGCCTCTGTCAGGTACGCCTCCCTGGGAACGACCCGGCTGACCAGGCCCAAGGTCTTCGCTTCTTCCACCCCAATCATCTTTCCTGTGAGGATCATCTCCATCGCCTTGTACTTCCCGACTGCCCTGGTCAGTCTCTGCGTTCCGCCTCCCCCCGGAATTATCCCGATGTTGATCTCAGGCTGTCCCAGCTGTGTCGTTTCCGAGGCCACAAGCACGTCGCAGCTCATCGCCAACTCCAGCCCACCTCCCAGGACAAAGCCGCTCAGGGCCCCGACGATTGGCTTTGGGAACCTACCCACCTTGTCCCAAAGAGGGAAGAAGTGCCCCGTCATCGCCATCTGAACGGCGGTCATGGGGGCCATCTCTTTGATGTCGGCTCCGGCTGAGAACGCCTTCTCGCTCCCTGCGATCAAGACGCACCTCACATCGTCGTCTTTCTCGAATCCGTCAAAGGCACTGATTAGCTCAGCGACCATCCTCGCGTTCAAGGCGTTCATCGCTTCAGGTCGGTTGATCGTTATTAGCCCCAACGGGCCCTCGCGCGACACCTTCAGTACTTGATACTCCATGCCTCCCGAGCCTCTCCTCGAGTGTAAAAAGACTCGCTCTCATTCTGCTCTCTTGCGCCGGATCTTCTTGATTGAAGACGCTTCGACGCCCGCAGGTGCGGTCCGTCACGTTAAAAGATGGAACAGGGGACTCGCCCGCGATGGGTTCCTGGCACGAGACGAGGCTCAGGGTGAGATACGAAGAAACCGACGCCATGCAGGTGGTGTACTACTCCAAGGTATTCGTCTGGATGGAGGTCGGCCGGATCAACCTCCTGAGGGACATCGGTCTTTCCTACAAGGACTGGGAGGCGATGGGGGTGGGGATGCCAGTCGTCCACGCCAGTGCAGACTACCGGGCCTCGGCGAGGTTTGACGACGAGATTCTTGTGAGGACGAGAATCGCGAAACTCGGAAACAGCAGCATCAAGTTTGAGAACGAGATCTACAGGCTCCCAGACATGGTCCTCCTCTGCGTCGGGTACACCATCCAGGCCCTTTCGAAGAAGGGGGGGAAGGCGGTTCCGTTTCCAGAGGAAATCCGGGCGAAGCTTACTTCGTCCTAGTCGCGCCGGGCGAACCCCATTCATAGAAACCCTTCCCACTCTTGCGCCCCAGCATCCCAGCTCGGACCATCTCCCGCAACAGCGGCGCCGGCCTGTACTTCGAGTCCTGGAACTCTCCCATGAACACCTGAGTGATGTTGAAGGTCGTGTCGAGCCCGATGTAGTCCAACAGCTGCAACGGCCCCATGGGCCAGTTGAGCCCCAGCTTGATTGCCTTATCGACGTCCTCGGGGTCGGCAACCCCCTCCTGGACAAGGAAGACGGCCTCGTTGAGCGCTGGGACCAGGACCCTGTTCACGATGAATCCCGGCGAATCCTTCTTGCACAGGACTGTCTCCTTGCCCATCTTCGCAGAAACGCCTCTCACCAACTCCAGCGTCTCTTCGGAGGTCCGCTTTCCCTTGACTATCTCAACCAGTGGCATCAGCTGTGGCGGGTTGAAGAAGTGCATCCCGCAGACTCTATCTGGATGCTTCATTGTCGAGGCAAGCAGCGTGATGCTGATCGACGATGTGTTGGAGGCGAACACAACGCCTTCCTCGGCCAGCTCCGAGACCCGCCTGCACAGGTCTAACTTCAGCTTGGGGTCTTCGGTCGCGGCTTCGATTATGAACTGGCTCCCATCGAGCGCCTGCGCGAGATCGGTCGTCGGGTGGATTCTTGCCACCACGGCCTGACCCTGCTCCTTCGAAAGCGTGCCCTTCTCAACGAACCTGGACACGCTGTCGTTGATCATCTTCATTCCCTTGTCGACCAGGTCCTGGTTGATGTCGAGAACCGACACTTCGTATCCGCCCACCTGCGACGCGACCTGGGCGATTCCGTGGCCCATCAGCCCCGCTCCGAGCACAGCTACCTTGGTGACCCTTGGTTCCATGGGTCGGCTCCTCGTCGTGCTCGTTTTAACCCTTGGCTGCTGCTCGTTCAAAAAGGATCAAGGATGTCAGCCGGTCGAACCCCGCTCTCCTCAGTGTCCCAATCAGGTGAGAGCCCTGAGGGAGATAGACGATCCGCCTGGTCGCCCTCGTCCCAGTCCTCAGTCCGAAGAGGTGTCTGACGAGTTTCGCGGGCGTGTCTCCTTTGCCCGTGAGAAAGCAGATCTGCCTCCAAGTCTCGCCCCCTTCTCCCCCCAGCCTGGCGACGGCGACTGATTCGTCTGTAACCCAGACGGACCCTTCGCCGACGAGCTTCTTGATGATGGCAGGGGTGAGGGCCGCCGCTGTGAATTCGTCCCAGAAGACACCTGTCCCGAGCCTGAACTCCTGCGATTCCCTGATTAGCTTCGTGACCCGCAAAAGGTCACCCATTCCAGCGAGCCTCACGCCCTTCTGTGGCGCGAACCTTGTTCCCTTGCCTGGTTCGTAGGGGCTGATCCTTGATGATTCCTTGAAGTTCATCCTCGCAATCTGCCTGTGTGCAGCCTTGTTCCGCGACCCGCTGGTCAGTCGGAAGACCTTCACTCCCCGGTCCATGGCAATGCGCATCGTGCTCTCTCCCAGCATCGTCGCCAGCCCCCGGCCCCTGAAATCGGGGTGGACCCTTGCGCCTTCGAGCCAGGCGGACCCGTCCTCGAGGAATTCGACCCTGCTCATGCCCACTGGGACCCCGTCCGCCTCCACGACGAACATCTTCCCCGTTTCGTCCCTCAACCAGTCGTCCCAGATTCGAGGAATGTAGTCGTGTCCTCCCCAGACGTCCTTGATGAAGCTCATGAGTTGGCGTTTGTCTTCCGGTTTCGCGAGTCTGACCCTGGCCTTCATCCGACCTGACTCGCCTGCCCTGCTGTAATAACGCTTCGTCGAAGGCTCGAACCGATGGGGATGGAAAGACCTTGGGCTGGCGCAGACAGGCCCGCTCTCTGTGCTACTCGAGATTCACAGCTTATGAAGGGGGCGGGTCGTCCGTAGAGGCTGGATGTGCCGGGGTGGCAGAGTGGTTAATGCGCGGGCCTTGAGATGCCACTGGAAAGCCCGTGACCTTCGGGTCGCGTGGGTTCGAATCCTACCCCCGGCGCTCCATGCGCGGGCGTGAGGTCAGTCTGCTCCGAGCAAACCGCGTCTAGACACTTCTTAGGCATGCACAAGCGCCGCGGAGACTGGTGGAACCCCGCTCGAGCGCGCGCGCGCTCGAGCGGCAACGACATGTCAAGTATCTTTCTCAATCATGAGAATTGGCCTCACGCGTATAAATGAAACATGCCTCACCATTGGCGAATCGGATTGCAAAGTGCGAGCCCTAATAGGAAGGTCGTTGATTCAAGGGGTACGTGGTGCCCTCCCACGCCACTGACGGACCTGTTCAAGGCGTGGCGTGAAGCGAGCGTCGGGGACGAGCTTGAGCTGTGGGCTACGGAACCCGGCATAGACGCCGATGTGAAGGCCTGGGCCTCGAAGAGCGGGAACCAGCTGGTAGAAGTCAGACGAGAGGGTGGCTGCACCAAGATGGTCGTGAGGGTCACTCGAATGGGAAAGCGAGCCTTGGAAGCAGCAGCCTCCAAGAAGAGCATGAACGAACCTGACGAGGTAAAGGATATTCCTGGCGGTAGGCTGCAGCTGATTACAGTCGGAGATTTCACCATAGGCCTGCGCACCCTTCAACCAGGGTGGAGGTGGTCGACCTCTATGATGCCCATAATGAAGACTCAGACCTGCCAGGTGCGCCACATCGGATACGTGGTCTCTGGCCGAATGGGATTTGCGATGGATGATGGTGCGAAGCTAGAGGTCGGACCAGGAGATGGGTTCGACGTGCACGCTGGCCACGACGCCTGGACCATCGGCAAGGACCCGTTTGTCTTCATCGACTTGATAACCGCCGCCGAGGCCGACGGGAAGACCAGCAAGTCTTCCACGACCCGGATCCCGGACTGAATCTGGCAAGAATATCGCTGAGAGGCTGCAATCTGGGGGCGAGGTATTACTTCGCGGAGACTACTGTTCCGACCCTCCCTGACAGGGCGGCCTCTATCTGCTTAAGCGAAGTGACGATCGCCCTCTTGCCTCCTGATTCCACGAACCTTATGACCGCCTCAACCTTCGGGCCCATGCTCCCCGCAGGGAACTGCCCTTCACGAAGGTACGTTCTGCCCTCAACAGCGCTCATCCTTCGCAGGAGTCTTTGGGTCGGTCTGCCATAGTCGAGGAAGATCCCATCGACGTCGGTGGCGACCACCATTACATCGATTCCGAGGACTTCTGCCAGAAGGGCAGAAGCCAGGTCCTTGTCGATTACGGCTTCGACGCCGAGGTACCCCTTCGATGCCCGGTCCTTGACCACAGGTATTCCCCCACCTCCGGCCGCGATGACTATCATATCGTTCTCGTAGAGGCTCCTGATGATCTTCCCCTCGACTATTTCCACCGGCTCTGGCGAGGGCACAACGCGCCTGAACCCCCTATTGCTATCGTTGACCATCGTCCAGCCGTTTTTGTTCTTTAGGAGCTTCGCCTCTTTCTGCGTGTAGAATGGGCCGATTGGTTTGGAGGGCCTGGAGAACGCGCTGTCTGAGGCAGACACGACAGTCTGAGTCAGGACCACCGCGACGCTCTTCTCGATTCTATGTCTCCTCAGTTCATTCTCGAGCGACTGCTGCAGCATGTATCCTATCATTCCCTGGCTCTGAGCACCGCACACATCCAGGGGCATGGAAGGCAGAGTCTTCTTTGCGGAATCGTAGGCGAGTAGAATGTCTCCGATTTGCGGACCATTCCCATGCGTGACTGCCAGAGCGTGACCTGCTCTGACGATTCTCACGAGCTGTTTACACGTCTTGTCCACAGTCGCAAGCTGTTCGCTAGCTGTCCTGGCCCCGCCCTTCTGGAGTATCGCGTTTCCTCCAAGAGCAACTAGTACTCTCATGGGTAGTCCTTCCCGGGGTTTTCCATTCGATTTAAGGAGTTCACACGATGGACGAGTGACAGCGAAGTTGACGAACAAATGACAGCGAGGGTATCAGGCATCTTTGTGACCGTGAAGGAAGGGCGCTCTGTCCATCACAGATGAGAATGAAGGACATCCTGCTAGACTCTTAAGGGCGCAATAGCTGGCATTTCCTGCAGACACATTGAAAACGATTAGAGACCTGGCCAAGTCCTTCAGAACCCAATCAGTGTCTCCAGTTGCCATTGTCGAGGAGACCCTTCGTCGGATTGAGAGGCTCAACCCGAGAATCAACTGCTTCATCACTGTCCTCAGGGATTCCGCGCTCTCGGAGGCGGAGCGGTCTGAGAAGAGGTTCAAGGAGGGGGCGTCACTCGGACCACTAGATGGCGTCCCGATAGCGGTCAAAGACCTCTTCTACATTCAGGGGGTCAAGTGCACCGCCGGTTCGAAGATTCTGGCCAACAACGTCGCTCCGTACGATTCAAGCGCCGTGCGGAGGCTCAAAGACGCCGGCGCCGTGCTGATAGGAACGACCAACCTCCACGAGTTCGCGGCTGGAGTCACGAACGTCAATCCTCACTACGGGCCCGTCAGGAACCCGTGGGATGAGACACGGATGTCAGGCGGCTCGAGTGGGGGCTCCGCGGCTGCCGTCGCCTCCGGGATGGCGGTCGGGGCGATTGGGACCGACACTGCGGGTTCGGTCAGGATCCCGGCCTCCCTCTGCGGGGTTCTCGGCCTGAAACCCACCTACGGGCGCATCAGCAGACTCGGGGTCGTGCCCCTTGCTTCATCATTCGACACCGTCGGAATTCTGACTTCGTGCGCTTGGGATTCGGCGGCCCTCTTGCAGGTGCTCGCAGGGCACAACGTCGAGGACCTGACCACCTCGGCGACAGAGGTTCCTGTCTACACGTCAGGGATGGGAACCCCATTCGAAGGCGCTAGGGTCGGCATTCCGAAGCTCTACTTCCACCATTCGAACGATCCATCAGTGGAAGAGGTCTTCGACCGGTTCACCGGCAAGGTAGAATCGCTAGGCTGCACAGTAAGGGAAGCCAACTTCGACGGCATTCAGGAGGTCTATGATTCATGGCTCCCGATTAGGAGGGCGGAGGCTACTGCATTTCACCTTAAGTGGCTCGAGAACTCGCCTGGCCTCTATGGCGACGACGTGCGAAAAAGCCTCGAGCTAGGAAGACGGATAACAGCCGTCGAGTATGTGAACGCCCAGAACTCGAGGCCGTCGCTGATGGAGAGGTTTGCCTCCTCGATGAAGGACTACGACGTGATGGTGGTGCCGACCACATCGATTCCCGCGCCGATCATCGGACAGACCTCCGCTGAGATCGAAGGAAGGGAGGTGGACGTCTACACAGCCCTGAACAGACTGACGCTTCCCTTCAACTTCGTCGGTTTCCCTGCACTCGCCATCCCTGCGGGTCTCGCCGCGGGACTCCCCGTCGGAGTCCAACTGGTAGCAAGACCCTTTGAAGAAGCCGGGCTCCTGAGGCTCGCAGACGCGTTTGAGGGCAAGTACGGTCCCTACCCTGACCCGCCTCTTGTGGCCTGAAACTCCACCTGCGAGGCATTAATAATCAGGCCCCATCAAGGCGAGGTGTGAGGAATCCGAGGCTAGGCTGGGGTGCGGGGATAATCGTTGCAATCCTCTTGTCGGCCGCTGCTTTCTCCTTCGGTCTCGTCGACCTTGACCGCACAATCTCCCTCGGACTACTCCTCGTGGGCCTGTGGACCATAGTCTGTGCTCTGTTCCTCGTCGACCAGAAGGACAGGTGGTACTACAGCGGATGGGGCGTCGTTCTCGCATTCCTGTCTCTGTTTGCGGTTCTTCCGGCCGGGTACACGATTGGTCTAGTTCTGATCGCAATCGTGGCGTTGATACTGCTATACGTCTACGTCGGAGGGTCCGGCAGAATGGTCACTGCAGCAAGGGCCCCGCCCGCACCCGCAGGCGGGACACCCGCCGCGACCGCTATCTGACCTGTTCGTAGTCGTTGAGAAGCGGCTCGCCGCCCCGGATTGTCCACCTTATCCTGCCCGGGAACTCTATCCCTTCATATGGAGACCAACCACACTTGCTCCGGACATCCTCGGCTCTGACCACTTCAGGCGACCTGATGTCAAGAATGGAGAGGTCGGCCCTCTTGCCAATCTCTATCTGTCCCCTATCCTCTAGACCGAGAAACAATGCGGGGTTCGAGCATGCTGCATGCGCAACGGCTGTCGGGTCGACTCCCTCTCTCCTGATTAGCCACGACACCACGTGCCCGTAGTCGTCAAGGCCTGGGACGCCGCTCAGTCCATCGGAGAGCTTCTCCTCTCGAAGATGCGGAGCGTGGTCTGTGACCAAGAAGGATACCCTGCCGTCCTTGAGTCCCTCCAGAAGCGCTGCCCTGTCCTCCTCCCGCCTCAGCGGCGGGTTAGTCCTGAGCAGCGGGCTCTCGAGCATTTCGCCGCGGTCGAAGTAGAGGTGGTGCAGCGCTGCTTCGCATTGTAAATGTGCACCTTGAGACCTTGCGGCGCTCACGATGGAAAGCGTTTCCTCGGTCGAGGCGTGGCAGACGTTCGCCCTCAGGTTCGGGGCAGTCTTCAGAGCGGCGACCACCCTTCTCACGGACTCCACCTCGGCTTCGGGGGGCCTCATATCGCAATAGACATCGGGCCTCTTTTCCGCTGCGAGCTCCCCAGTCTTCTCATCGATGATTCCCTGATCCTCGCAGTGAAGGCTTACCGGTCTTCCGGTGCCGGCGATGAGGCAAAACGCCCTTTCCAACTCCGTGGGCGGAAAGGTAAGGTTCCCGGTTGTCTTCGCCAGGTAAAGCTTGTATCCCGCAACCAGGTTTGAGATTCCCCGGAGTTCGTCCAGTCCCTTGTAGACAATCCCTCCGTAGAACTTCACGTCAACGAGGGCCTTCTTGTTCGCGAGTTTCTCCTTCTCTCGAAGGACCGCGAGACTTATCGCGGGCTTGGGGTTGTTGGGCATGTCCGCGACAGTAGTTACTCCACCATGCACGGCTGCTTCGCTCCCGGTCCTGAAGTCTTCTTTCTGCTCCCATCCTGGCTCGCGCATGTGCACGTGGATGTCGATGAATCCAGGAAAAATCAGTGCGCGTCCTGCCTTGATAATCCTCGTCCCAGAAAGACCCTGTCTCTTCATCTCCGCGACTTTCCCGTCGCTGATACCCAACTCCATTTCCCTTACGCCCACGGGGCTCACGACCTTCCCTGCGACCACGAGGTCGTGCTTCATGCAGGCTACGACCTTACATGGTCGGGCACACTGTCGAAATCGAGCAGGGTGTCGCAGTAGAAGCACTGCAGCATCCTCTCGCGTTTCAACGTCATGAACTTGGGGGTCACAGGCTCTCTTTCCGCATTCGTGATGCACAGGACTTCGGGGCACTTGATCCTGCCCTCAATCACATCGGGGACCTTCGGGTGGTACTTCGAGACCCTCCATTCGTTCACGTAGTTGACGGTGATCGTGGGGAAGACGAGAGCAAGGATGTCGGCGTCTTTCTCGTCGACCTGCCACTTGTCGATCTTGACTACGTCCTTCCTCCCGAGTGTCTTGCTGTTCACGTTCTGCAGAATCGCCACCGAGATGCCAGCCTGCATCCTGGCTAGCTTGTCCAGCCGGAGAACCTTTGCCACGGTTTCCGCCTTCCAGTCGGGAATGTGGTCTATGACCGTCCCTTCCTCGATCTTTCTGACGAGCATCCGCTCTTCCCTTTGCTTGTCGCTCATCTAATGCCCTCCTCCCAGGACCATGCTCATCAGGACCATCCTCAGGGGGAGTCCGGCCGCGGCCTGCACGAAGTAGTCGGCGAAGCTGGTCGCATCCAGCTCCACAGCGAGTTCGTCGACCCTGGGCAGCGGGTGCAGGACCTTCAGAGATGGCTTCGCCTCTTTCAGTGTTTGCAGGTTGACCTGGTACATTCCCTTCACCTTCTCAAACTCTGTGGGATCTGGGATTCTCTCCTTCTGGATTCTGGTGACGTAGAGCACGTCAAGCTGGCCGACCACATTCTTCAGGTCCTTCTCCGACCTGGAGGTGATTCCTCTTTGTCTGAGGAAGTGCTGCACCTCAGGGCGCATCTGAAGTGCCTCGGGCGCTATGAATGTCATCTCGACATCGTAGTTCGACAGTCCGTAGGCCAGCGATGACGCGGTCCTCCCATACTTCAGGTCCCCCAGAATGCCCACCTTGAGGCCGTCCAGTCTCCCGAAGGCCTTCCTTATCGCGAAGAGGTCAATCATCGCCTGGGTAGGGTGCTCACGGCTTCCGTCTCCCGCGTTGATCACAGGTCTGTCGGTGATTTCTGCGGCAAACCTCGCGGCTCCCGGCATAGGATGCCGTATCACGAAACAGTCCGCGCCGTAACCCTCGAACATGCGGATGGTGTCATGAAGCGTCTCCCCCTTCGAGACTGACGACCCAGCGGGGCTCGCAAAACCCGTGACCTGCATGCCAAGGGTAGAGACAGCAATCTGGAAACTCGAGTAGGTTCGCGTGGACGGTTCGAAGAAGAGCAGCGCGGCCAGGTCTCCCTTCAGAAAGCCGTCCAGCCTGTTCGGGCTCTTCTCGAGGTCCTCGACCGATTGGAAGAGATGTTCGAGCTGGTCTCTCTTGTAGTCCCTGATACTCAGGACGTCCCTGCCAAGGAAGTCGCTGTCCTTGCCCATCTGGGCAGCGGTCTCCTTTTGGAGTCTTTTGACTCTTCGTCTCCTGGGATTCTTCAACGTGTCTTGCTCGGTTAATCGGTTTCCGGGGTTCCTGTGACCCAAAACCTCCGGACCCTTAAATCTTCAACGGGCGGGTGTTCTTCTTCCAGAGTGTACGGGCGGGAAAGGACGCGCCGCTTCTACTTGAGGATGGCTCCCTCTTCTACGAGAATGGCTTTGGTGCCGAACTAGAGTCTGTCGGCGAAGTGGTCTTCAACACCGGTATGGCGGGATGTCGGGAATCGATGACTTACCCTTCATATGGGGGGGGCAGATCCTCTACTTCAATTACCCCTTGATCAGGCTCCGGGTGGTGGCTCCTGCCCGCTGACGAAATAGTCGACCTTGTCGACGAGGAGGACGCTGTCGTCGGGACCGCAACGCTTCGGGACTGTCTCGAGAAGGGCCTCCTTCACAGGGCGGTTGACGTCCTCGTGTTGAGGACCAATGGGAAGGTCCTGCTGCAACAGAGGAGCAAGGGGGACTTGTGGCACCCAGGTCTATGGACACTCTCCTCTACTGGGCACGTTATGAGCGGGGAGTCATACAGGGATGCGGCAGAGCGAGAGCTCAGCGAAGAGCTGGGCCTATGGTCTTCTCTTAAGGCGATAACGACGCTCCTCCTCCCTCCCTTCACGAGCGGGGACCTGACGGAGTGGGAGTGGGTCTCGCTGTTCATTTCAGAGACCGACCTGACTGCCACCATCGACCCAGTGGAGCTCGAGTCCGTCGAGGACGTCTCCCTGCCTCACCTCAGACGAATTCTCTCTGGGCAGAGACTGACCCCTGACTCAAAGATTGTCCTTCGCGCCTTCCTGAAGTTATGGTCAGGGCAACCCGGCACCTAGGCTTCGGCCCTCCAACTCTATCGCGTCATAGGGAGATTCGTCACCTTCCGGTTCTGTTGGTGGGTGGCAGGAAAGTGATCATAATCCAATAACTCACCATTATTCATGCCATCATGTATAGGAAAAGCGTCTGGATGCTGCGCGCGCGCCCGACGGCGAGACGGAGACGCATCCAAAGTTCATCATACCCCGCTGAGTCAGGCGGGTGGCCATAACGACTCT
>CAWCLN010000007.1:0-140384 GCA_963796425.1 uncultured archaeon
CCTAATCGCGCGCGCGAACTCGAAAGTGAGCCGCAGGTCAGCTATCCTTCGACGGAGAAGGTGAAGTCATTCCTTGGCTACAGACAAGAGCTGGCTCTCGAGCAGGGTCTTCAGCGTACGGTCGACTGGGTAAAGAAACAGGTCTAAGCCGTCAGAATCAGCTCGACCTTCACGTCCTCTGGGATACTCAACTTGGTGATTTGTCTCATAGTCCTGTCGTCGGGCTGGACGTCAAGAATGCGTCGGTGGACCCTCATCTGCCAGTGGTCGAAGGTATGGCTTCCTTCACCAGTCGGTGCCTTCCTCGTAGTGATCTTGAGCTTCTTTGTGGGCAGCGGTTGGGGACCTCTCACTTTCACGCCCGTCTTATCAGCTATCTCTCTGATGTCCTTTGCGACTCTCTCAAGCTCGGGTAGGTTCGTGCTCGTGAGCTTGATTCTGGCGAACTGAGGCATTTTCCTGCGACTGCGTTCCTCTACTCTATTTAGGGATTTGCGTCGATTCAGATTGCAAAGGCTCGCTTTTTCCCCCTTCTGCATTCCAGGACCTGGATGCTCTTCTTTTTTATGAAATGTCATGGACGCCGCACTTCGTGCGCGGTTCGGTCCCGGGAATCGTTTTAAGACAACCGCAGGGACGAACTCCAGAACTTGCAGCTGAGTGCAGCTCATGAGAATCTTCTTCGAGGCGAGGGGGGAGACGCGAGACAACTCGCGATGCAGATACTGACGAAGGTCGGGAAGGCGGTGGGCGCCAAATCGCTCGTACCAATCAAATCGGCTCACGTCCATGCAGACTACCTAGGGCTTCACGATTCAGGCATCGAACTCTTCGAGCGGTTCGCGACCTCTAACGGGAAGTTCGGCGTTCCGACCACCGTGAACCCCGCGAGCATCGATTCAGATGGATGGAAGAGCCTCGGTGTCCCGGCGGAATTCGCGAGGAAGCAGATTAGACTCTGCGAAGCCTACTCCAGACTGGGAGGGATCCCTAGTTGGACGTGCGTTCCATACCAGGTCTGCAACTTCCCAAAAGCTGGCGAAGCGGTGGCTTGGGCCGAACCCAGCTCCGTGGTGTTTGCGAATTCAATCATCGGCTGCCGGACCAACGAGACGATGGCCGGGCTGGACGTCGCCAGCGCGATTCTCGGACTGACGCCCAAGTTCGGGATGCTTCTTGACGAGGAACGAGTGGCCAGGGTCGCTTTTGTGGCCCCGCCTGGGAGATTCACCGATCTGGACTACCGGTCACTCGGTTACTTCATTGGGAAGAGCGCGGGCTCGCGAATCCCTGCTCTGGACGGGATTCCTAAGGACGCGACGTCCGACGATCTCAAGCACCTGGGGGCAGCCGCGGCATCGGTCAAGCGTCTGACCATGATCCACTATGTGGGAATCACCAGCGGTTCGAACTCTCTCAAGAAGGCGGCCGGAGGCGAGAGGATCGAGAGGGTCGATATTTCCAGGTCCGACCTTGAAGCGGTCGAGAGCGAGCTGAATCAGACTCAGGAAACCCCTGACCTGGTCGCTCTCGGTGCACCCCATCTATCGATCTCCGAGTTTGGGTCGATCGCCAGACTGCTGGAGGGGCGCAAATTGAGGCGAGGAATCAAGCTTTACGTTTACACATCTCATCAGGCGCACGAGATGGCTACCATGGCTGGGATTCGCGCCGACATCGAGGCTGCGGGTGGAATGCTGTCCGAGGGAACCGATGCGGACGTCTCCCCTCTTAAGGCCATGGGCTTTCACGTCGCCCTGACTAATTCGGCCCTGCTCGCGGAGACGCTTCTGGCCGACGGGGCGGTCAAGGTGAGGTATTCATCGCTACGGGACATCATTCAGGAGGTCTCGGCGTGAGCTCCAAGATCTTCAAGTGCCGGGTGCTCGTCGGCGGGAACGCCTCTGGCGAGGCACTCTTCTGCCCTCAGGCCTTCGCATTTGACCGAGCGGTCGACCCGGAGACCGGTGTTGTCGCCGACGCTCGCAGCGGGCTGGTGGGTGCGAACATCGCGGGGACTGTCCTCTTTTACCGGCAAGGCAAGGGATCGACTGCCGGGTCGTCCTGGCTCGTCGAGGCTATCCGGTTGGGTGACGGTCCAGCGGCCGTCGTGACCGAGCACCTGGACCTCGCAGCGGTCGTCGGATCCACTTTAGCGGGAATTCTGTATGGGAGGGCAATCCCGGTCCTCTCGGGAATCGACGCACGGGTCTTCGCGAAGGCGAAAGGTAAGACGAGGTCAGTCGTATCAGTCGATGGAGGTGCCGGCAAAGTGGTGCTGACGGATTGAAAAGCAGATTCATCCTGAGGAAGAAGGATCTTTTCCTGTTCGACCTCGATGGAGTCTTCTACAAAGGGAAGGAGAACAGAGAGAAGATCGGTGGCACAAAGACCATCGAAGCCCTTCGCGAGTCTAGGAAGAAACTCTTCGTTTTGACCAACAACTCGACCGATTCAATCGAAACGATCCACAGACGCCTCGCCGAGTTCGACATTCCTGTGGAGAGGGAGGAGATTCTGACGAGCGCCCTTCTTACGGCTGACTACCTCAACAGGAGGCACGGAAAAGTCTCGTATTTCCTCATAGGCGAGGGGGGACTCGAGGTTGAAATGAGGAGGTACGGTCACGTTCGGACGAATGGCGGGGAGGCTCAGTTCGTGGTAGTCGGGCTGGATAGGAGGCTCACCTACGACAAGCTCGACCAGGCAGCAAGACTCGTGAGGGGTGGGGCCTCGATTGTCGCCACGCACACTGCGAGGCTTTACATGTACAGCGACGGACCCGCAATCGCGACGGGGCCCGTCGTGAGAGCGCTAGAATACGCCACCCAGAAGAGGGCGACTGTGATCGGGAAACCCTCTCCTTTGATGTTCAGGATTGCGCTGCAGCGCGCCGGGTGCACGAAGAGGCAGGCCGTGATGATAGGTGACCAAGTCGATACAGACTTGGGAGGCGCTTCAAGGGCGGGAATCGATTCGATTCTCGTCACCTCGGGTGTCGATCAGGATGCGTTGGGGACTGCCATCGCGACAATCCCAAACGTAGATGACCTCGTTAACCTGCTCTAACTCAAACCGTCATGAGGCAACCTTAAATTGAATCGCTGGAGTTTGGATCTCTCGTTGCAACACGCCTTGACGACGCCCCTATGGGAATTGAGATCATCACAGAGAGGAACTTTAGGTTAGTGATTTGTCCGTGAAGGACCAGACTCTGCAGTCCTCAGCTGTCTCCGACGCCATGGACAGGATTGGAATTCGTGGGGTGTTGGACGGGTTCTTTCCGGTGATCAAGGGTACGTCGGCAATTGGAAGCGCGATGCCCGTTTTCCTCCGAAGAAGCGGTCCCTCTCCTAAGGGCATGAGAGAAGGCCTCATCGAGGCAATCCAAGAAACTCCTGCGGGTTCGATCTTGGTGTTGTCTGCAGAGTCAAAGGGCTTCAGCATCTGGGGTGGTCTCATGAGCTGGTATGCGAAGAGGAAGGGCGTTTGCGGGGTTGTCGTTGACGGGGCAGTTAGAGACACTGATGAGATCATTAACGATGGGCTTCCTGTCTTCTCAAGAAAGGTGACTCCGGTATCTGGATATGGAAGACTTGAAGTGGCTTCGGTCGGCAGACCCGTTCAGATCGGTTCCTTGACCGTTCGGAAGGAGGATTTGGTTGTTGCTGACTCGGACGGCATTGTAATTATCCCGAAAGCGAAGATGAGCGCGGTCTTGAACAAGATTCTGGAGCTCGAGAAGGCTGAAAGACAGCTCAGAACACATCTGCAGGGGTCCTCGCGGCATGTAAGGAGCACAGCGCCACGAGGGGGCGAAGCAATGCGCTAACAGAACTCCTCGGTGACTTGCGAGCTTCGGAGTGAGCAAGTCAGTAGCGACATGTATTAATCGATAAGGAAAAAGGACGATGCCCTCTTGAGACTTTCCAACAGGATCCGAAACCTTCAGAGTTCTCCTACAATCGGAGCGGGTGAGGCTGTCCGGAAGCTGATGGCGAGAGGCGAGGACGTCGTCAGATTCGATGTGGGTGAACCAGACTTCGAAACACCGACGCATATCAAAGAAGCAGGAATCGCCGCGATAGAGAGTGGCTTCACTCACTACACCTCGGCCAGAGGGATCCCCGAGCTCACGGACGCGCTCATCGCGGACCAGAAGGGCAAGGGTTTGGATGCCAAGCCATCCAACGTCGCGTTTTACCCGGGTTCAAAGTTCGGGTTGTTTTCTGTCCTATCACTATTGGTGGATTCGGGTGACGAGGTGTTGATTCAGGATCCTGTCTGGCCCACCTACGCATCAGTCATAGAATATCTCGGCGGAACGCCTGCCCGCATCGGTCCCCCTGACGATGATAGTCAAGTGAATCCCCCCGTTGAGTCTCTTGAAGAAAGAATCACGGAGAGAACCAAAGCCGTCCTGATAAACTCCCCTTGCAACCCCACCGGTGAGAGGGTGAGCAACGAACAGTTGGAGGATTTGCTCAGGAGTTGCGGCCGAAAGGGGGTCGCACTTGTGCTGGATAGGATCTACTCCGCACTGGTCTACGACGGATTGCCCGACAGCATTCCGAGCTGCAACATAGAAGATGGCAATCTCATTATCGTGAGCGGGTTCTCCAAAGAGTATGCGATGACTGGCTGGAGGCTGGGGTACACAATCGCTTCAGAGGCGTTTACTGACCTTCTCGTCAATCTTCAGGACAACACGTCCACCTGTGCCCCTTCATTCGTGCAGAAAGCGGGAGTCGCTGCGTTGACCGGAGAGAGAACCTGGCAGAGAGCGATGGTCGACGAATACAGAGCAAGAAGAGACATCATGATTGCCGAGATGGGAAAAATACACGGTTGGCACTGCCCCACTCCGACTGGAGCGTTCTACTGCTTCCCTCGCATCAACGACACCGACTCGTCAGCATTTGCGAGCTCACTGCTCGAACAGAGGAGGGTGTCCAGCGTAGCGGGTGCGTATTTCGGTCCGCGAGGACAGGGTCACCTACGGCTGTCCTATACGACTCCTAGGGACAGGATAGTCGAGGGAATGAGAAGGATAAGAGAGTTCGTTGGATAGGTGGAACTCATTGGTCCGACCCTTGAATGAACCCCATCCTCCTTATTGAATACCTAGATTGGACTAGAGTCGTCGGTGCCTCTCTCGGAGCGTTCCCACTTGCTTGAGACCAGACCCCGTGAGCGGCAGAACCACGCTCTCATCCCCAGAAATCTCTCCCTTCTCGATGAGTTTCTTCAAGCCCGCTAAGGCCGCGCACGATGTTGGTTCTGCGAACAGCCCCTCACATCTGGCGAGCAAGCGCTGAGCTTCGAGTATCTCTCCGTCACTAACCGCCACAGCTGATCCTCCGCTTGACTTCAGAGCTTCGAGCACCTGGCGCCCCCAGGGCGGGTCTGTTATCATTATTCCCGCAGCAATCGTAGTTGATTCATGCGCTGGAACCACGTCGGACCTACCACGTTGGTATGCATCTACAATGGGGCTGCAGGTCTGTGCCTGTATGCAGTGGAGCTTTGGGATGCCTTTCGTCCAGTTTAGTTCGGAGAGCTCGGTGAATCCCTTGAACGCACCGAGAAGGAGTGACCCCCCACCCACGGGGAATACCATATGGTCGGGGACGTCCCAGCGGTGTTCTTCGGCAACCTCGAAGGCCAGTGTCTTCGTTCCCTCAATGAAGAAGGGACTCCTCAAGTGAGACGCGTAGCTGCCCTTTCCGGCTCTCCAGGCCCTTAATGCTGCTCTAGAAGCGGCGGCTCTTGGGCCCTTCACCTTAACGACCTTCGCACCATAGACCCTCGTTTGAGCTAGCTTCTGTTCTGAAGCATTAGATGGTGCGTAGATTGTGCAGGCAATCCCGGCCCTTGCGCAGTATGCGGCGAGCGAGCTTCCAGCATTTCCAGACGAGTCGTCAAAGACCTCCTTGGCTCCGCTCGCTCTGAGAACAGAGACACTCACGGATGTGCCGCGGTCTTTGAACGACCCGGTCGGATTGCTGTACTCGAGTTTGAAACTCAAGTTCGTCAATCCCCATTCTCTTCCAAGATTCTCCGACCTTACCAAGGGGGTCATTCCCTCACCCAGCGTCGTGATGCTCTCCCTTTCAACTGGCAGTAACTCGACGTATCGCCAGAGGGATTTCGGTCCTCGCGCGATATCGTACCGGTTCACCCTCTCCCGCACTCTTCCTAGATTATGCCTGACCTGAAGAAGGCCCTTCTTGCAGACCCCGCACAGAAGGGGCGCGGCTAGAACGTCGAAGTCCTTTCCACATGAGGTGCACTGCAGCGTGGCGGTACTCATCGGACAAGTCCGGCCAATCGACGCCTATAACGGTTGGTCGCATCTAGATCGCCTAGGCAGGACTTGGACAGCCTTCAGTCAACCGCCAGCTGACTTTCAATCTCGCTTAGCTCCACCACTTAAATATCTGGCACTTCATCGCCACGTGAGAATGGCAGCAGGCAAGGGGAAGGCAGCTGACATCGCGGGTCCGGGAATCGGCACCTATGAAGACGTCGAGAAGATTCTTCCAACAGGGTACAGATCATTGCTGAAGCCAAAGGACACGCAAAGAGCAATCTTCGAGGTCAAGAGCTACATCGAGGAGCACCTCTGCAAGGAGTTGAACCTGATGATGGTGCAGGTTCCTCTGATCGTCGACGCCGCAAGTGGGATCAACGACATGCTCGACAGGGACGGCTCTCGGACGCCGATTCAGTTCCACATATCGAACGACTACAACAAGCACCCCATCGATGCTCAGGTCGTCCAGGCGGCAACCAAGTGGAAGCGCTTCGCCCTGAAGCAGTTCGGGATGGGAGTGGGGGAGGGCATCTGCACCGACATGCGGGCGGTCAGGAAAGACTATTTCCTCGACCACGACCACAGCGCCTACGTCGATCAGTGGGACTGGGAAAGAGTTGTAAGCGCTGAGCAGCGGAACCTCGATTTCCTCAAGGATACCGTCACGAGGATTTGGAAGGTCCTGAAGGGGGCAGAGACTCACGTTCAACGGATCTTCCCAGAGCTTGCGACGGACAAGTACCCGAGTCTACCCAACGAAATCAAGTTCCTCCATGCAGAGGATATCTTGGATCAGTACCCCAACCTGCCTCGGAAACGGCGCGAGACCGAGATTCTACAGAAGTACCCGGCAGTATTCATCATAGGTATCGGTTGGGTTCTCAAGGATGGTTTCCCACATGAGATGAGGGCCGCGGACTACGACGACTGGGTGACCGAGACAGTGTCAGAGGATGGTCGACCCATGCACGGCCTCAACGGCGACATACTCGTATGGAATCCAGTGACTCACCGGAGGCATGAGCTTTCTTCAATGGGCATACGCGTGGACGCCAAGAGCCTTAGGAAACAGCTGGAGCTAAGTGGTCAACTGGAGTTCCTGAAGTATCCGTACCACAAGGGCATCATCAGCGGCGAACTGCCTCTAAGCATCGGGGGAGGGATAGGTCAATCACGAACCTGCATGCTTCTACTGAAGAAGGCGCATCTGGGGGAGGTCAGCGTCACAGTGTGGCCCCAGGTCCTTAAGAACATATGCGAGAAGAGGAACATCCACGTGTTGGAGTAGGATTATCGAGATTTGATAATCGACGCTCACGTGCACATAGGCGCGAAGTACGGGTGGAGGTGGACACCCGACATGGCCCTTAGGCTCATGGACGAAGCTGGCATCGCGATGGCTCTCCCAACAGGACTCGCGGAGGTCCCTGGGGAAGATACGCACGAAGTCGAGGACTTGAACAGGATGCTGGAAAAGTACCCAAAGAGATTCCCCTTCGGGTTCTTGAGGATGAATCCATGGTACGGAGAGAGGGCAATCGAACTATTCGAGGAAAGCGTGAAGGGCGGCAGGATCAAAGGAATCAAATTCCATCCGGTCAGCGCACCTATTTGGCCAAGCCATCCATTTGCCGTCGCGCTTTGGAAGGCGGCGGCCAAGCACGGAGCTCCAATCTACATCCACAGTGGAACTGATATGCTCTCGCTTCCGCTACAGATTGGGGCAGCGGCCAAGGCCGCCCCGGAAGCGAAATTCCTTATGGGACACTTCGGCTATTACTTCTATCACGAGGACGCAATCAAGGTAGCCCGAAAATACGACAATGTGTACCTTGAGACAAGCGCTCTGCAGTACCCCGAAGAGGTCAGAAAGGCAGCAGATCTAGTCGGAGCTGACAGAATAGTCTACGGTTCGGATCTCCCGCCCCTGAATCCAATCGTCGAAATAAAGAAACTCGACTACGCGGGGCTCACGGCGAGCGAAAAGGACAGAATACTCTACAGGAACATTGCCGAGATGATGGAGATCAAGATATGACACTTCGCATCATTGACTCGCACTGCCACCTTGGAGAAAGCGTGTACGGACGCAAATCGACTCCCGAGAACCTAATCAAGCTCATGGACAAGAACCACGTCCAGAAGGCCGTAGTCTTCCCCTTCACACCTCCCGACCTCGACTTCAGGCGCGCGAACGACTATATTTCCAAGGCTGTCAGCAAGTATCCAAATAGATTCATCGGATTTGGCAGGGTTGATCCCAGACAGGTCAGCACTGCGGTCGCTGAAGTCGAGAGGATAGTCACAAAGCTGAGACTGAAAGGTCTCAAGGTCCATCCATTTGAGCAAGCGTTTCGAATCAACTCGGACCACGTGCGTCCAGTCTTCAAGAAGTGCTCCTCCCTGGGTATTCCCGTCTTCACTTCCGCGGGAGCTCCAGCCGTTTCCACTCCTTCCCAGGTGGGGGACCTGGCTTCTGAGCTCCCAGACCTCGCTATCATCGCCGCCCATTGCGGCCAACTGGATGGAAGTGGAATGGGAGAGTTCTATGCACTTGCCGCACTCCGGGAAAACCCTAACCTCTACGTCGAAACGTCAGGGTTCCCCGAGACAAGACTCGACGGATTCTGGGAAATGGTAATCAAAGCAGTAGGGGCCAAACGCTTGGTATTCGGAAGTGACAGCCCTGAGATGAACCTCGCGGTGGAAATCATGCGCGTCACCGCCACCGATATGACCAAGTCTCAACAAGCTCAGGTCTTGGGCGGCAATCTCGCGAAGATTCTCGACCTGGCGTAGACGCGACGCAGGCCGTTGGCGTCAGTCTCATTCTTATAGCATTCGCGCCGCTGTCATTCCAAGTTGGGCGAGTCGGGAACCAGTGGTGTGAATCAGAAACTGATTAATAGACAATTCAGTCGAGCGGCCTCGGCGAAAAGGCAAGTGAAGAACCAACTGCGACCTGGAATCATTGTCCACGGGGGGGTTGACACACTCATGGAGGGAGCACAAGCAGAGGGAGTCACAGCGGCGGGTGCCGAGGGAATGAGAATCCTACAGCGTGGGGGTTCGGCATTGGACGCGGTGGAGAACGCGGTGAAGATCATGGAGGACGCCGGAGTGTTCGACGCGGGATCTGGGTCAGTTCTCTGTTCGGATGGAAAAATACGGATGCATGCGGCTGTAATGGATGGACGCACACTCACAGCGGGTGCCGTCATTCTCATCCGCGAGGTGAAGAATCCAGTTTCAGTGGCCAGGATGGTCATGGAGAAAACCGACCACGTGATTCTTGGAGGCGATGGTGCCACCACGTTTGCTCATTCGATGGGTTTCCCTCGTTATACTCGAGTGCTTGAGAACAGAAGAAAGGAATTCGAGGCATTCAAGCGGCAGTTCGAAGCTGGTGAAACCACAGACTACTTCTTGGACTGGAGATACTATAGGAAAGCAAAGGAGCTCAGAAAGAAGCACCCTGAAATCTTCGGCGGAGACACGGTTGGGGCTGTCGCGGTTGACAAGAACGGGAACGTCGCTGGAGCGACCTCCACGGGGGGGATGCTCCTTCAGATGCCAGGACGGGTTGGCGATACTGGAATACTGGGAAGCGGAATGTATGCCCAAAACGAATCCGGTGCCGTCGCAGTCACTGGTTCGGGTGAGACAAGCATAAGGTACGGCATTGCGAGGCAGGTTTGTGTCCACATGCAAGGAGGAGACAGGCCGCAGACCGCCGTCGACAGAGCCTTGAGTGACGTTACTCGAAGAGATGATGTCCCGTTGGGACTGATAGCCATCAATTCCAGGGGGGAGGCTGGGGTCGTGTTCAACACGAAAGGAATGGCGTATTCGCACTTCAATGCGATGAGTAGAGTATTTCCGTCCTCAAAGTGAGAAACGCCCTTAGCGTGCTGGCAGTGGGCTTGCGATGGGACTCGAGCCCTCACCATCTGGGGTCTTGAATAATCAGCGTTCGCGATGATGAACTTGAGCGAGAGTCTCCACGGTCCCAACCGGACTTTCTGATCTAGGCCATCTTCTCAATCTGCAAGGGAAAGGCATTAAAGCTCAAAGCTGGCGGGCTTACTGCACCAATTGGACGTAGTCCAAAACATCGTGTCGGCACTTGTGTATGGGGTGCTCGCGGGAGGCAGGTTTTCGCTCATAGCCCTAGGGCTATCCCTGATTTTCGGTGTTGCCAACCTCATTGATTACACGTACGTGGCATACATCGCCGTGGCAGGCTATCTCTTCTACACCGTCGACCCTCTAGCTGGACCACTTCTCGGGATGCTGATTGTGGTGCTTGCCGTCATACCCATGGCTCTCTTTGTTGAGAGATTCTTGATTCGGCCATTGAAGAGTTCGGGCAACCAGGTCATGATGGTGACGTTTGGAGTTTCTCTCTTTACCCAATACGCAATTTCACTCATCTGGGGATCCCTGACGCTTGCAGTGCCTTCATTCCTTCCGGGCGCTGTTTCCATACTGGGTAACATCACTTCAATGCAGAGCTTCGCTATCTTGCCCGCTTCTATCGCAATCTCACTGGCTACGATATTCTTCATTGATTACACTCGAAGGGGGAAATCCATCGTGGCTGTATCTCAGGATACCGAGGCTGCTTGGCTGGTCGGGGTCAATGTCAGTTCGACGATGGCACTGACCATTGTAATTGGCGCAGTGCTGGCCGCGGCGGCCTCTGTAATCTCCGCTCCGACGATCGGCGAAACTCCAGCGATGGGCTGGAGTCCATTCATAATTGCGTTCGTGGTGGTCGTCTTCGGTGGGCTTGGGAGCATAAAGAGCAGTGTCGTGGCTTCATACATCTATGGCATTATCCTGAATTTCGGTATTGTATTCATAGGGTCGCAATGGTCTGATGTCATAGGTTTTGTGATTCTCATTGCTATTCTACTGGTGCGGCCTGAGGGGGTCTTGGGTAGGCGTGCTTCGAGGTAGCAGTCCCGCCGTACGCCGATCTGTCTATCTGCTGCTGGTGATTGTGGCGATGATCTTCGTTGTGTCGTTCTTCTCCAATGATTACATCTTCACCGTGCTCTTCTTCGCGAATATCTTTGCCATAGGTGCGGCGAGCTGGGACATACTGGCAGGATACGCAGGCCAACTCAGCTTCGGAAACGTCGTCTTCTACGGAATCGGAGGCTACTCCATTGGTCTCCTCTCAGCCTATTTCAGCGGTAAGCAATCCTCTCTACTCGGAGGCGGAAGCTCCGCCTACTCGTTTCTCGCTAATCCGATAGTATCAATTTGCATTGGGATTGGAATCTCAATGGGTCTGGCTGTCCTCATTGGTTTCGCTGCAATTCGTTTGCGCGGACCTTACTTAGCCATTGTCACATTCATGTTGGGCATAATCCTGCAGGAGTTGATAGTGATATACGGCAAGTACACTGGGGGGCAGTTCGGGGTTTCAATTCCCGATGCCTTTGCAAACGCCAGATTCTCTTTCTACGTCTCGCTTATCGCAATGGCGGCCAGTGTCCTGGCTCTGATTCTCATTACCGGGTCACGCTATGGACTGTACTTCAGGGCAATCAGGGATGACGAGGTTCAGGCGCAAGCCACCGGAATCAATCCCACCAAGTACAAACTGATGGCGTTTGCAGTGAGCGCCGCGTTCACTAGTCTGGCAGGGAGCATCTATGTTCTCTCCTACGGGATAGTGAACTACGACGTCTTTAGCTACACGACAAGCCTGCAATGGATTGAGATGAGCGTTATTGGAGGGCCAGGGACAATCGTCGGGTCGCTGATAGGATCCTATTTCATTCAAGTCCTTGTCGAATTACTGAGAATATCCCAGACCTACAGCCTGATCATATTCGCCGTGGTATTCATAATCGTCATCCGATTCTTTCCACAGGGACTCCTGGGCTTCATAAAGAGAGCGTTACGCTGGAAGTGAGATTGAGGATCTATGTCCACAGCTGATGTCCTAACAGTAAGCGGCCTTACGAAGAGGTTCGGCGGAGTCACCGCGGTCAACGATCTCTCCTTTGCGCTGACGAAGGGAGAGATGGTCGGTATCGTCGGTCCGAACGGCGCGGGGAAGACGACCATCTTCAATCTCATCACCGGCTTCCTAAGAAAGGATTCGGGTTCCATATTCTTTGACGGGAGGGAAATCTCCAACGAGAGTCCCTATAAGATCAGTCTGTCTGGGATTTCTCGGACGTTCCAACAGGTCCGTTCCTTCCAAGGGCTGACCGTGCTGGAGACTGCAAGCCTACCCCTTGCCATCAGGCACAGGCATGTGGACAGGGCGAGACTTCTGGAGCTTCTCGGCTCAGTCGGGCTCGGTGGAAAGGAGAACGTGATGACGAGCGCGTTGACCTACGTCGAGGCAAAGAGCCTGGAGATAGCCAAGTCAATCGTGATAGATCCAAAACTCCTGCTTCTGGACGAGCCGTTTGGGGGCCTTAATGTCCACGAAATCGGGATTATGACTTCGGTGATCCGTCGCCAGAGGGACGAGGGGCGCACCTGCATAATAATAGAGCACCGGCTGGCTGAGCTGTTTGCTCTCGTTCGGAGGCTGATTGTGGTGGATTTCGGACAGAAGATTGCTGATGGAGATCCTCGGGAGGTCGTCAAGAGAGAGAACGTAATCGAGGCATACATAGGGAAGGAAGAGAAGAAAGAATGATGCTCAAAGTTGAAGATCTTGTCGTGAAATATGGAGCGGCGACAGCCGTTCATGGAGTAAGCCTGTTGGTCGAGGAGAACAAGTGTGTGTTATTGGTGGGTCCAAACGGAGCCGGCAAGAGCACCATCCTGAAGACGGTATCGGGTCTCGTCAGGCCCACAGAAGGGCAGATACTGTTCCAAGACAAACCGATTCAAGTCACAGGCAACGGAAAACGAGAAGCAATCTCAACCCTCCCCAATGCCATTGTGAAGATGGGCCTGATTCATTGCCCCGAGGGAAGGCACTTGTTTCCGCAGATGACCGTGCTGGACAACCTGAGACTCGGGGCATTCACCATCAAGGACCGTGCAGGGTACCAGACCCAGCTCGGACAGGTTCTTGAATGGTTCCCACAGCTCAAGGACAGGTTGCGTCAGAGGGCCGGGACCCTTAGCGGCGGAGAGCAACAGATGCTTGCTATTGGGAGAGCGCTGATGTCCCGACCGAAGTTGCTTCTACTCGATGAACCTTCTCTCGGCCTGAGTCTGAAGATGAAACAGGCAGTATTTGCCGGGGTCCAAACGATAAGGAAGTCTGGAATCACCATTGTCCTAGTCGAGCAAGATGTCCACGCTGTGTCGAGTATCTCTGACTACATGTACGTGATGACGGCGGGCAAGATTTCTGCCGAGGGTAAGCCTGACGAAGTCCTTTCCCAGAAGGAGTTCATGGCCACATACCTTGGCACTCTCGACTCTGGCGCCAATGGTTCAAGATAGTCCCTAAAGACTGTCTTGCCAAATCAAGAGAAGGCGACCTGCCCTAGTGCTCTCTCAGGATACCGGCTCCCGTTCGTCTTAGGGCAATTTGAGCAAAGGATCCTTGGACGGGTCCAAAAATCGTGTCACTTCTACAGGCTGAGTGGTCCGGTGTTGTCTCTCTTCTCGGAAGTGGGGAATCAACCAACACTTAATACAGGCTTTGAGGCCGTTTGGTGCGAGAAAAATAATGAATCTCAATTCAAACAAACACATTGGAATTGCACGGATGACCGCAGTCATCATAGTCATCGTCTTGATCGCTGTCGCTGCTGTCGCGATATATGGCTACTCTTCAATATCATCTTCAACCACATCTTCAACTACATCTTCAACTTCAAGCACTTCCTCGTCCTCTACTCTCGGTTCTCCGATCATCGTCGGTGTAGCCGAGGACACGAACGGAGAAGTGGGTCCAGGCATCATAAAGGCAATTCAGCTGGGCGTCAATCAGATAAACGCCCAGGGAGGTGTTCTCCTCAACGGCCAGTATCATGACCTCCAGGTGGTCACTGAAAACACACAGGAAGAGCAGTCTAGTTTCGTCCCAGCGGACGTAACCACGGCTGTTACCAAGCTGATCAGTGTCGACCATGCGAATGTCATCATGGGAGGTTACGGAGGATCTGGCTACATACCTCCTCTCGCCCAACAGTACAAGGTCGTCTACATCTCTGGCTCTGGTGGTTCGATCAACTCCTCTCAAACAGGACCTAACAACCAGTACAACTACACCTTCCAGGACCAAATCGACGTCAGAGGCTGGGGCACCTACGAATCTTACGCCCTGCTCTACTACGCACTGAAATACCATGCAACACAAGTCGCTTGGGTGACTGAAGACCAGGCCTTCTTCCACACACACGAACAGCAAGCTCACGACCTGTTGGCAGCACACGGCATCACAATCGACCCAGTCATCTACTTCCCTACAACCCAAACTGATTTCACTGCGATTATGCAGCAGATCAGACAGTCAAATGACCCTGTAACCTTTGACGGGTTCATCGTAGCAAACTCTGCGCCATTCATGACTCAATGGAGGGACACGCAAGTGCCTACCTTCCTACTGGGACTTGACAACCCTGGAGGGCTGCCCGGTGTCTGCAACTCGACGAATGGCTTGTACAACTACCTGGTAGACTTGGAGGGACTGGAAAGTGTTCCTCTAACCAACCTAACCTTGTCATTCTTCAACGCGTACACCTCGTTCATGGGTAGAGCTCCCAACACCTACGACGCCAACTACTACACTGGTGTGCTCATGTTCGCGCACGCCGTCGCGAAGGCTAATAGCCTCAACTCAGCCAAGCTCGCCCAAACCATCCACGCCGGTGCGTGGAATGGTGTGCAAGGTACGATCACCTTCAACGCCAACAACTTTGTACCCGTCCCTGACATCACCATCACTACCTCCCCACTGACGATCACGGTCGGGGCTGGATTCGACATGCTGTTCACTCAATGGCAGCCCAAGGGTTCGAACGGGTGCTCACAGGTCGTCGTTTTCCCTCCTCAATTCCAGCAAGCTCCAACTGTGTATCCTACCTGGTGGCAACCTCCAGCTTAGTGGGTGTTTGCCACTCCGCCTTTTTTCTTCGAGTAAACTAGTCGGCTAGGGATCGCGCCCCAGATTGGAGTTTCGGTGGATTTCCTCGCCTAGTCTGTGTTTGCGAATTCGAGCACAAGACTTGCGAGTGACTCGGCTCCGCACTTTAGGACGTCTTCGTCCACCTTGAATCTTGAGCTATGGTTGGGATAGACGCAGCCTTTCCTCGGGTTGCGCGTTCCAAGAAAATAGAACGTTCCCGGCACGAGCTCGAGGAATCGCGAAAAGTCCTCCCCGGCTAGAACGGGTTTCATCTCAACTGTCCTGGTGCCTTTCAGCTTCTTGAGGACATCGAAGACACGCGACGTTGCTCTAGGGTCATTGCGTGTGACTGGGTTAGCATCTGGCATGAACTCGATGTCACATGAGGCACCGAACGAAGCAGAGACCGATTTCACTATTCGACGAGTAAGCTTCAAGACCCTGGCACGAGTCTTCTCATCCAGAGCTCTTATGGTGCCCTCGAGCACTGCGTCATCCGGTATGATGTTATTCTTCGTTCCCGAATGGATGGAACAGACTGAGATTGCCAGAGATTCGATTGGATCTATCATTCTTGCCCTCATTCCATAGATTGCCTCGATCACCTTCGTCGCGACGAAGATGGGGTCGACCGTTTCATGGGGCGCCGAGCCGTGACCTCCTCTTCCCACAATCCTGATTTTGAAGAAGTCGGAGGAAGCCATGAATGGGCCTGGCTTTACCCCGAAGACCTTGGAGGGCAGGCCAGCCCAGATATGAAGTCCGAAAACGTAGTCAACTTTCGGGTTTTGCATGACGCCGTCCTCAATCATGGGCTCAGCGCCCCCCCGCCCACCCGCTTCCTCAGCAGGCTGGAAGATGAATTTCACAGAACCCTTCAGTTCGTCCCTATGGTCGACGAGGACTCTTGCAGCTCCAAGGAGCATGGCAACATGGGTGTCATGGCCGCAGGCGTGCATCACTCCCTTGACTCTGGATTTGAAGGGCTCAGCCGTCTTCTCTTCCATGGGAAGTGCATCCATGTCAGCCCGCAACGCCACGACCTTCCCGCCGCCTCTCCCCTGCAGAAGAGCAGCTACCCCGGTCCCTCCGACCCCTTCCTTCACTTCCAGCCCAAGAAGTCTCAGCCTGTCTGCAATGAATCGAGCCGTCTTGAACTCCTTGTAAGATAGCTCCGGATTCTCATGTAGTCGCCTCCTATCACTGACTATCTGATCTTCATATCGCGAATTCAAGCTCATCGACAATGTCTCATTGGTCCTGGTGCTCACACACTTCAAAAAACCTTGCGACTGACCAATTCCATGGCCCGTGAGTTCCGACCACGATCCTCCTTGTCAGACCAGTCCCTTAACACGATCGTCCTTTCACCATTAGATCGCGTGAATCTCGAGACCCTCCTTGTGAGTTGGATTCAGAGAGGTAGCGCGAACATCAACGCGCATGATACTCGCCGAGTTGCACAACTCCAATGATTGCGTCCCCTTCGACGCTGCAAATCGCGTGGCCCTTACCCACTGTATCCTCCAATAGCAAGACATCCCCCTGCTTGAAGAGCCTCTTCCCGTCTCTCGTTACTGAACATTCAATCTTGCCAAACAGAACAATCAGGAATTGTCTGTGTGGGGCAGGGTGCCAGCCACCCCGCCAGCTCGCTCGCATCACCATGAACGCCAGACGTTCGGCCGGGATGAACTCTGATAGTTCCAAAGGCGGTGCTGGCGGTGCAAAGTCCATGGACTTGGTTTCAACATCTACGTTGCCGAAATGAGACTCTCCGCTGGAGTCGGAGTATACTCGAACATATCGTGTCCCAGTTCTCTTGCTCATCAACCTCTTGGCTCTAAACACTTCTATTAAATGCTCTTCTGGTCAATCAAATATCAGCGTGGCCGAAGCCACGACGTGAGCCTTGAACTCGAGTCATGAAATAGGTTACGCTGTGCCGCATATCCACAATGGACCACGCTGGGCCTACCGGCTTGGTGGTGATGGGGCGAGCAGTCGCACAACTGAAGTCATGCGTCGGCGACAGCGGAACCGGTGACATGGCTTCAGTAGCGTTTGCTTCGAGTTTGGAGGTTTACTCAGTTCCAAACAGAACGAATATGATCCCGAAGAGCACAACGGCGGCACCGAAATAGAAACCATAGGACAAGGATCCAGTCAAGTCGGCGAGGACGCCAGTCACAACGGGGGCGAATATTGAAGATCCCATCGCAAAGACGTTCATTACGGCAAGCGCCGCACCAAGGGATTCAGGTTCAATGATGTCTCCAACCCATGCCACGGCCACTGGGTCGAGGGTCAATTTGCCTACAACGCCGTACAAGGTGATCGCCGCTATGAACAGCAACAGGTTGGAGGTCAAAGCCATCAAGAGTATCGCAAGTGACGCAAGAGGAAGGATTGCCAAGGCTACTTTCCTCCTTCCAACGCGATCAGTATACTTACCCACGATGAGCGAGCTTGGAATCGCGACTGCAGCGAAGATGCCTGTCGCCAGTCCGCTGTAGAAGACGCCAAGTCCCCCCACAGATTGAAGAAATGATGGGCCCCATGAGAGTATCACCCAGTAACCGTACAAGGAACAGAACATCATGGAGCATATGGCTACGAACCGCTTATTGCCCATTAGCGGCTTGAACAACCCCAGTCGAAAGGCGGACCTGGGTCTTTCTCTCAGGTTGATAGATCTGAAGAAGAGGAGCCCAACCACGGTAGTGGGAATCGAGAGGATCAGCAGGATCACCTGCCAGTGAGGAATGAATGCCAGGAGAGGTCCTCCAATGCCTAGACCAACGACCGTGCCGATGCCCATTCCCGAGTTTATTATCGCGGTTGAGAAGCCGCGCTCCTCTGTGGAGGAGATCTCGCTCGAAATCCTGAATGCCGTAGGATAATATGCCCCTGCACCCAATCCATGAACCCCTAGAAGGACCAGAAGAGAGTAGTAGTTTGTACCTAGGACACCCGCAAACGCAAGAGCCACCGCCGCCAGCAAAAAGAATGAGATCATGGTCCGTTTGTATCCATACTTCTCTGCGATTAGCATTGCAGGAATGGTGAAAAGGACGTAGGTGAAGAAGTAAACTGAAAGAAGTAGTGAGACTGCCGAAAACGATAATCCAAACTCACTTTGTATTAGTTTCATTAGTGGGGAGATGCTAAGCCGATCGGCATAGAGTATGACCCATCCCAATGACAAGGAGGTAAGCGCGAAATAGAAATCGGTTCGAGGTTGACCGGCCGAATTGGTGCCGAATGCTTGACGGAGACTCGTCATTGCGTTTCGCAACCGCCCCTTCTCAATGTCGTATTAAGCGTGATGAGTTGTGACAAGCCTTCTTTCGATCTGCTTGGAATCGTGAGAAGATATGAAGTACACGAGGTGCAAGAGCACGATTCCGACTGGACTAGCGACTCTTCTTTGAATCCAACCGCTTGATATGTTCTATAACTCTCGGTATGTCTATCTGAACAGGACAGACCACTTTGCACCCGCCAGAATGTGTGCATAGGTTGGCAGCCCGGGTGTCGTCGATTGTAATTGCCGACCACATGACGCCTGTAGGTCCTCCATAGGGAGGTGGTGTCCAATCAGAACCGAGCACTCCGTAGACTGGGCACGCGAAGTAACAGCGCCCACATTTGATGCAAAGCAGCGCATTTCGGAGGTCTGGATCTCTGGCCGCCTTTCTTCTGCCGTTGTCAACTAGCACGACGTGGAATTCCTTTGGTCCAGTCGCCGGGGTCACCTTCCTTGACTCTATGTCGGCCGTCGTGCTTGGGCCGGACGTGATGTTGATGTATGTCGGCGGGTATAGCCCAGCATAGGCCGACTGCACTTGTGCCTCAAGGAATGCATCCTCGAGTGTGGGGACAATTTTGTCGACACCAGTAATCGCAATGTGTATGCTCGGAATCACAGTGTCCATCCTGATGTTGCCCTCGTTCTCAACGAGTACGACTGAACCGGTAGCCGCTGCCACAGCATTCGCCCCCGTAATCCCAACTCTGGCCTTGACGTATTTCTGGAAAAGGAACTTTCTCACACTGGCCACGAGTTCTTCATAGGTGGAGTCCGGCGATACAGAAGCATCCAACCTGTCGTGGAGCAACTTGCCTATGCGCTCCTTCGTCATATGCATGGCAGGAGCGACAATGTGCGAGGGGTGCTCTTGGGCCAGCTGCACAAGAAACTCACCCAAATCCGTCTCCCACACATCATGCCCATCTTGGGCCAGTGATTCCCTAATTTCCAATTCGAGAGCCACATTGGACTTTGCGAAAAGGACTGTCCCATCCTTACCGCAGATGTCTCTCACGACCTTTTGGCCTTCGTTCTTGTCCTTGACGAGGTGAGGAATCCCCCCTGATTTCTCAACCGATTCCATGGTCATTTTGATATATTCATCAAGGTGGTCAAGCACTTTCAGTTTTATTTGAGTCAGTCTTTCGGCATAGTCTTTGATGTATGGATGGTCCTGGAGTATTCTGTCGAGACTTGGCACAACGTTCCCTATGGTCCTCTCCAATGCCATGCTCCACTCTTCGTTCATCGAATCACCTCAGCTATGTCACGTATTGATTCGATGTGTGGCGAGAGGTTCTGGTAGCAGAGCGGACAAGCGACCAGAACGTCCTGGTGAACGGAAGTGAGCTTCGTCGCCCTTGCTTTCGCCATCCTTTCACTCAGCTCTTCATTCACGGACTCGACTGGGGCTCCGCAGCATGTTGACGTGTCCTGAGCGGTGACCATCCTGTCCTCCACGAGGGTGACTCCAGAATTCTGGAGCATGAATCTCACCGTGGTTCCAAGCCCCAAGTACCTTGAATAGAGACACGAATCATGCATTACAAAACTCCCCTTCCCCTCAGTAGGATGAATCAGTTGAAGGTAGTTCATCACTTCCAAGTCACTCTTCAGAAGTGCCTTGAGTCGAGAGAGCGCGTTTGCGGTATGCGGGTCAACAGTGATCACTCGAGTGATGCCTCGCCCATCGAAGAAATCAAACAATCTCCTTCCATATTCCAGAAACTCATCCATGAGTCCAAGTTCGAGGAGCAGAGCGCCGCTGTAGGGCTCTTCATCGTACAGATAGGCGACTTGCACGCCTGACTTTTTCAGAAGATCCACGATATTGTTAAGAATCAAAGATGCACGCTCGAGCTCTTCTCTCTTAGGCCTCACCAGGAGACTGCCCAGGAACGTGAATCTTGAGGCAAGCTTGACTCCGGAGAATCTCTCAAGAAGCTTCGCATATGACTTGAAGACTGACCCGAGCTGATACATGTAAGAGGTGTAGATTATCGTCTGCCCAGAGCGTGGCAGTTCCTTTGCCCACCTCGCGCATGCCGATTTGTCGACCGGAAGCGGCACGTAGTTCTCCATGAGGCTCTTGAAGACCGCGTCGCGCACAAGTGACCGCTGCCGCTCTACCTTCGTGTAATCCATCCTTGCTTCTGCCGCCTCGGAATCTATTAGCCTTGTCCTTGAACATAAAGAAGCATTCTAGGGAAACCTGAACTCGCCGGGGACTCCTGCCGCTACGATTTCTAGCGTGGGCGACCTCGTGGACTCGGCGCATATGACCACATACGCTTAAACTCAACTAGCTTACGTACCGATTCCTCGAGCACGAGAGACCAATTTCGTTCCCGTCAACACCCGCCTGCCCGATGAGGAAACGATGGTACTCCACTGCGCGCGCCCAGATTAGAGTCAGGACGAGGATGGAGTTCTTGCCGCTGCCATTACTCCACTACCACCCTTTTCGACTTGCCCTCGTACCTCGGCAACGTACCTTCCTTGACGAATTCGATCTTTGGCGCCAGAAAGATGAGGGTTCTGCGCACCTCGCTAGCTATCTTTTCTCTGAGTTCTGGTGTATCGGATGCAGAACCCACCTCCACGCTTATCCGAAAGCCTTTGGGGCCGGTTCTGTCGACTTCCACGAGGTAGTCGTTTACTTCGGGGAATCTGAACATGGCTTCCTGTATGGCGCTGGGCCAGATCTTCGCTCCCCTGTAATGAATCACATCGTCCAGCCTCCCTGTGACCCACATACAGCGAGGAAAGGCACTCCTTCCGCAGGCGCAATCGCCTTCGTCTAGTACTGTGAGGTCTCTCAGTCGATATCGTATTAGAGGCATGGCTTCTTTGGTCAGCGTAGTGACCACCATTTCTCCCTGTTCTCCCGGTCCGGCTGGTTCATTCGTTTCCGGGTCGATGACCTCAAGGTAGAAGTGGTCGGTCCAGAAGTGGAATCCGTTCTCATACTCACATTCCTGCCCGCTCCCTGGCCCGAGCAGCTCAGTCGCCCCGTAGACATTCCTCGCTCCTCCACCCTTCTTCTTCAGCCCGAACCCCTGCTCTATCCGCTGTCTCATCTGTTCCGTCCAAACCTCGGCGCCCGGAATCGCGACTCTGATGGAACTCTCAGTTGGGTCGATTCCGATCTTGCGCATGCTTTCGAGCACATAGAGCTGGTAGGAGGGAGTTCCCGTCATGACCGTCGGCTTGAAATCGCGGATGAACTGGATCATGGCTTCCGTCCTTCCCACGCCCCAGGGTATCACAGCAGCCCCCACGCGACGACAGCTCTGATGGAATCCCAGGCCCCCAGTGAAGAGGCCGTAGCCGTAGAGGTTGAGGAGTATATCGCCCCGTCTCACGCCAGCAGTCACAAGCGTCCTAGCCATCACGTTCATCCATGTTTCGTGGTCCCTCAGCGTATAGGGCCCTACCGTGGGCCGACCCGTCGTTCCGCTGGTCATGTGCCATCCGATTACCCGTTGCCTAGGAACGCAGAGAAAATCGCCTCCGTAGGGATATGAGTACTGTCTTAGGTCATCCTTCGTTGTGAATGGGAATCTCCGAATGTCAGACAAATCACCGAGATCGGACGGGTCGACCTTCTTTTCCTTGAAGACCCTCCTGTAGAAGGCGCTCTTATCATAGACATATTTCAGAATGAACCGAAGCCTCCTCTTCTGCAGCCGCCTAAGCTCTTGCCTGGAGATGCGCTCCAGACTCCTTTCCCAGTACTTGGGACCGTTCGACCGTGGCATGCTCGCTGACCCACCCAGCCATACGGGTATTCAAGGGTATTTCGCATACTCTGAAAAGCCACCCCGAAGCGGCCGAAGCGTTCCGAGGCGAGGGGGGAGATGCGAAACAACTCGCGATGCAGATACTAGCTAAGGTTGGGGACGCCGTAGGGGCCGAATCGCTCGACTCGATTCGCAGGAAAGCTTCGACGGGCGGTCCTGAGGAGTATACTCTGCTGGCGGTCAGGAGGGCGAGAAACAGCACGCACGTCTGGGAGACTGAGTGCGAGAAGGCTGAGGTCTTCCAGATGAGGTGTAGCTAGTCAGAACGACGGCAGTAAAGAGGCGGAAACAAGGCTGTTCAAGATGGCCAAAGTGATCATTGGAGCGTTCGACCGCAGTCGTGGCGGCAGGTTAGGGCTTCAGTGTATGGTGCCCTTGACCGTCCCAGGCTTTCCTCCAGCTTCCCCTGGGACATCGGCCATTGGAGGACTCCTCGGAGACTGTGGTGTGCGTGTTCTGATCGTGAGAAAATACGGGGCTTTCGAAATTCTGCGCTCTGGGTCGAGCGCCACAAGGGTCAACTCGTGTACCCCTGGGCTGGCTGAGACCGGTATAGTCAGAGTCCACTGTCCCTCGAGCAATTTCGAAGAGCGAAAGGGGGCCAGACGGGTAATCCTTCCTTCCAAGCCCGGTAGGCTTTTCACGCCAGCCACAGCGAACTCGACTGACTCGGAGTATCCAGAGAGATAGAAGGGGATGGTGAAGGTGCCCCCAGCCTCTGTGGAGCCGACGTTGTTGCTGACTGCAAGCAGTAGCTCCGGGTCGTTTTGGCTGCTGGGGGTCGATTCCTTCTGGGCCCCTGCTGCCGGCTTCCCGCCGAAATCCTTCGAACCACCCGACGCCGACTCGGGCGACCTTTTCAGTCTGGCGGCTTGAACGGTCTTAATGACATCGCCCGCCTTCTTAAAGCCCGCTAAGAACGCATCCGAGTTGTCAGATGGATTGGCTAAAGGAATCATCTTGACCAGCGCCAGCAATTCCTTTCTGAACTCCTCGGGCTTCTTCTTCTTGTTTTGGTCCACGAAGTAACCGAGCGCCATGAATACGTTGAACTTATTCCCTGGTAGCTCGCTCACAATCTGCTCAACCTCTTTAGTGCTTGATCCAGAAAGGAAGGTTTGCTCGGGCTCCCTCTTGAGGAGTCTCAGCTTTTCCCTGACTTCAGCCATCAGCTTCAGGGAGGTGAAGCAGACTACTCGTTGACTATCCTCGTTCGACATACCTCTCTGATAGACAAAAGACGAGTTTTGATTGGAACCATCCCGAAAGTGGGAGGCAGACATGTACATTCTGACTTTTACTTTCAGTGATGAGAGAGTACGCTCAGTTTAATAACACACTCAGGCGGAATTGACCGCGTGGAGACCCCCGCGCTTGACCAGGACATCAGACACCTGACCGCGAGGGCCAGGCAGGTCAAGGATCCGGCGGTGGCCAGGAAGGCGGCTTTCAAGGCGTGGCGCACTATGAGGGAAAGGAACAGAGCCCGGGCTTCTAAGGGGACCTCCAATCTCCTCCAGTTCGCTGACGACCTGCTCTCCCTGCCACCGGGTATGGTATCAGGGTTCTATGTCCTAAACCCGCCCCTGATCAAGACCTCGAAGCTGACCTACGTGGAGAAAGGAGGAATAGGGAAGCAGCTCTCGGACGGGTGGGTGATCAATTTCGCGATAGGCTGCACCTTCGGATGCAGGTTTTGCTACGTCGACGAGATCCACAAGAAGTTTGGTTTCAGGCGGGCTGGCGGTCTAGTCTACAACGACTGGGGCTCCTACTTCGCGGTCCCGAAAAACATGGAGGAGGTCATCGAGAAGACGGACTGGGGGAAGTGGAAGGGCGAAGAGGTCATGCTGTCGTCGACCCACGACCCATATCTGCCCCAGCTGAAGAAGTGGACCAGGGTCATCCTCGAGCACGCGCTGCCGGCTGGGGTCAAGTTCTGCATCCAGACCAGGTCGCCCCTGGTGGAACAGGACTTCCAGCTGCTTCATGAATACAAGCGTCAGGTGAGGATCCAGGTCTCAATAGCAACCCTCAACCCGGTCCTATCGAGGATGGTTGAGACCAGGGTGGTCCCTCCGGAGCGCCGGATGAGCATACTGCGGAAGGCCACCGAGGGAGGTCTCAGGACGGGCGTCATTATCGCCCCGGTCTTTCCTCCCGTTAGGATCAGGAAGAACGTCAAAGCGGACCTGGAGGCCATAGCTCTGGAGCTCAGCCAGATAGGAGTGGACCACGTCTACGGCGAGTCCCTTCACGTAAGGGGGATCAACCTAGCCTACGTCGAGAACGCAATCGGGGAGAAGCTCGAACTCGCTGGTTTCGACAGGAAGGCAGAGGAGACGTTCTACGAAGTCCTCGGCAAGTATGGAATGAAAGGCATCTGGTGGCCAGAGCACTAGTCACCTGAAGTCAACAAGGCAGTCTTCGGGATAGGAGTTCTTCCTCGCATCCCCGCGATGAACAACAATTTTGCCCTCAGCCTCGAGTATGCTGAGGATGCCTTTGCGAAAGGCGTATGGAACAGATGGATCTCTCACAAAGCTGTGCAGCTCGAAGAAAGGAACGAGAGATCGTCCCGCGAACTTCTTGTACACCAGGTTTGCGGCGTCTTTCAACCAGGCCCGGTCATCAGCAAAGTCCAAGAGTGAGGTCTGACCAGGGGCGAAATTGTAGTCAGAGAAAGTGTAGTTCCAAGTGCGTCCTGTTCTATGCATCGCCTCTTTCATCACATCGATTCCCCGCAAGTCTTTCGTAAAGTAGACGAGGTCATAGAGTGAATTGTTGCTCCTGTCTTTCAACTTGAATGAGAGACGATAGACAGGACCAAGGGGGGCTTTCGCAGCATCAGCCTGACGTGTGGCCGCGCCTACAATACCGTCGTTCAGAAGTTTCAGCCATTCGAGGTTTCGGTCATCGATTCTGGCAATGGCACGAACCCTCTGCAGAACTTGATCATCTATTCTCAGTGTCCGCTTTATCGAGTCTTCGTGCATCGCATCGTAGCAGAACCGGCTCATGAACCCGGTCATGTATGTAATTAGCAGCTCGCACTTGGGGAACCGCAAGATTCTCCCCAAAAGGTCGAGGTCCAAATCCGTGTAACCAAATGGGTCAATGAACGCCATGGTAGGGGCGAGGCAGGAGTTCTCGGCCTCGAGGGCAGCAACAAGCGGATCGGCGACCCTGCTGAACTCACCCGTCGTGACATCTACACTCCATTTTTCGGGTAGCTTTGTGTAGTTCATGCCACCCTTCGACGAGTACAAGGCGTCGAGTCTTTTCCGTAGGTGGTCTGCCCGTCGTTCTGACTTCTCCACGAAAAGGAAGATCAGTTCCTTCTTTGAGAGTTTAGATTCGAACAACAGATGTTTGAGTGCTGTCTGAATTGCAATTAGGGGCGACCCTATTGAATGTTCAGAATCATCGTACTCTCCTGGACCCGCGAATCCATCCAGGAAGATAATCCTGTTGTCGAAAGTCGTGAGAATAGGAAACCAAGCCTTCAGGTATTCTTCTAGCACCCGATGCTTGGCTCTCGTGTGCTCCTCCATGTGCAGGAGGACTTCATCCCCCGCTTCCTCGGGCGCGGCCAATGAGCACTCTGGCGGACGCTGAACAATATAAACTGCCCAAACTACGACGACATGAGAGTTCCATTCAGGTATGGGGATTCTTTCGAGTTTAGGCATGATCCGGCTGAGCGTGGGCTAGTCAGCCTCACGGTAGATACTCAGTGACGCCTTGCCCAAACTCGTTCTTGTCAGAGCCCTCTCGTGTATGACCTAGGTTGCTATCAGAACAAGCGTCCCCGAGCCCATTCGGTTGTTGGGGTCGCCACTGTAGGCCGCCTTGATCCTGATGCTGCCTGCCCTGGTCGCCGTGACCGTCACTGTGCAGCTTCCTAAGGACAGATTACAGGTCTTCGGAGAAAACGTGATCCCTCCAGTTCCCAGGACCTTCGCCCAGGTCACCGTCCCTGCTGGGAAATAGCCGCTCGCGGTGGCTGTGCATGTCAAAGGCACTCCCACGCTCAACGTCGTTGAAGGGCACGCGATTGCGACTGTGGTCAATGCCTTTCCTACAGTGAGCTCGTGGATTCGTGAACCAGGCGTGTTATTCGAGTCCCCTCCATAGCTCGCATTGACAGCCACACTTCCGGGTTTGGCACCTCTTAGAGTCACGGAACAGCTACTCAGGGAGAGGCTCACTTTAGAGAGCATACATGTCGGAGTGATAAGGGAGACGGACCCAGTGCCGTTCTGCGTCCAGGTAACATTGCCCGTTGGCAAGTACCCTGTCACCTTGGCCCTGCAAGTTATGATTGCCGTTGAGTTGGCAACCACGAAACTCCGTGCGCAGGAGACCTTCATCGTCGTGGGTTTCACTGACACGGTCAAGGTGTGAGTTCCAGTAGTTGCCGGGTCGTGGGAGTCCCCTCCATAGCTCGCTGTGATTACGGCTGAGCCAGCGGCTGGCGGTGTGTACTTCACCGAACAAGCGCTGTATGTCGCGTACTTTGAGAGTCTGCAGGATGTCCTCGAGAATGTGCCTGAGCCCCCACTCGACCACCTGACAGTTCCAGTCGGTGCCCTGGTGCCGAATTCACGGACCGTCGCCTTGCAGGTAATCGCTGAACCCACGACAGCAATGGGCTTTGAACACGTCACGTCGACCGGCGTCAACGTGAATGTCACTGTGGGGCTGTTAGTGCCATCGCTAGCAGTTATTGTGTGGGAACCAAGATCAGAGAATGGGACTATGAATGCGCAGCCAGAGGTGATGTTGCCTGATGCGTCTGTGGTGCAAGTCGTGGGCATTCCAGCGGTCGAGCCATCATATGTGACCGTCAGGTTGTGCGAAGCGATGAGGTTGGAACCAGCTACAGTGACGGATGTACCAGCGGGACCCGAGTGAGGACTGAGAGAGATGGACGGGGTGACACTTGTTCCGTTTAAGCCATAGCTGGGATCGACCCAGAGTGTGACACCGGCTGAATGCGTAGCGTCTGTCGGATACGGGATTGGTTCCAGTTGGACCACAATCTCACTGACGTTGAACATGCCGTACTCACCACGAATCTGCTGGTCCGACACTGTGCTCACAGATCCGCAATACGGTTCAATGGTAAAATTCGAGGGAGTCTGATATTCTCCCGGCTGGCAAGCACTGACAGTGCTGGAAATCGAACCGCTGATGCTCAATACGAAGACCGGAGCCGGTTTGCTCATTGTGAGCCCCTCAGCTCCCAAACCTCCTCCTCCTCCGAAAAACATCGGTTCGATTACGCACCCCTGCAGCTCGAAGATTTCGACCAGCGTCAAAGCGTCAGCCCCTCCTATTGTAATATTGTCAGCCCCCGACTTACCCACATGAGTCCAGGAAACTGACGCCCCTATCGGGATACCGGCATTGGAGATATAGCCCCAAACCCATGTATTGGCTTCTGAGTCTGAGACATTCCCCAGCCTGCTTGAACTGTAAAGAGCGCCTACCACGAGGAAGTCCCCAATTGTCACATTCTTCATCATCTGGAAACTGAATCCCGAGCTGGATCCGCTTAGCACGATGTATGAGTGTTGAACAATCTCCATGGCAGATGATGAACAGCTACTGCCAGAGGGCCTTGTAACCGTCACATTGGTCTCTCCGCCGCTTCCCCAATTGCTCGCATCCCCGTTGTAGAACGCATACAATTCGGCTGTACCAGGGGAGGCACCGCTTACTGTGACGTCGCACTGACTGAAGGATAGAACGCATGAACGGGGAGAAATAGTGAGCCAACCCGCGCCGCTCTCCGTCCAAGTGACCCTACCATTTGCTGGCGGACCGGGCTGCCGCAAGGATTCAGGAGATACAGCTGCAGTGCAGATCGTCGAAGAACCGAGGACCACCGAGGGCTGTGAACATGAGACGCTCACTACAGTGGCGTCGTTCGCAGGGGAACTGATCAATGATTCAATGGACTTGTAGCGTAAAAGGGATTGAGTTGGATTTGTGACCGATATCTCATATCCGTCGCCCTTCACTACTCCGAAAGCTCCGAACACCCGTCCTTGTCCTGAGGCAGTTCCACAGTGAGGATCTAGTGAAAGAGATACATTAACGGCGGAGCTTACAGAGCATTTCTCCGATGCGTTTTCATCGGACGCCCCAATAGCTACTGCAAAGCTGTAGGGTCCCCATGGATTGCTGCCTCCTTTAGCTTGGAATGCGTCGAATGATAAACCACCCCCACCCCCACCCCCAGATTGAATGACGTTGGGATCGATGTTCGAGAGTTCGTATGCTTCCACGAGGTCCACATGATTCTCACCAGACACGGTAATCATGTCCCAATTCGATGAAGTAACAGGCGCAATCCAAAGCTCAAGAACCGCATGGGGGGCATCACCGGAGTTGTCAGCTCCGAGTTGCCGCCAATTGCTGTCCATGGAATCAGAGATGACCCCGAAAGTGCAGTTTCCGCTACTTTCGCACCCAGGAGCTCTGTCGAGGACAGCTCCAACCACGAGATAGTGCCCGGCAGTGACGGGGTTAGGGAGGCCGATTCCAAGTGAAGAACCATTCTCACCATCAATGCTCGCGATTGAGGAAATGTTTTGCACCAGTACTGGAAGCGGGCTTGACGTATTGGGAGAGACTACTTTCGCGGAAGTAGAAGAAAGGGCCGCAGGCGGCAATACGACGAGAATCAGCATCGAACTGCCAAGAAGCAAACCGACAGTCAGGAATACAGACCCCATTCGCAGCAACCCTCGGCTCGAGGCCTCGTTTGTCTGGTGCTTCGTACTCCGATCAGTCCAATTTGGTGGCCGTGAACTTATAGACGTTTAGGCACAGGACGCGACGGTCCCACGGTCACTCCGCGGTAGCGAATGGCGCCTTCGATCATGCCTAAACTCGAAAGAATCCCCATATCTAGGAGCCACTTTGCGGGCCACATTGTTTGGGCGTTGGATATGCTAGCCAATCACAATGAACTTGTATCCGTAGATGGGCTCAAGATGGCGAATTAACAACCGTCAAGAAGGTCTAGACTAAGCTTCGCTCAGATCCGTGGAATTGCGACGCGTCTGGCAAGGACATAGGACGTCACTATGACGACCGTGGCCAGAAGCGTGAAGACGAGCTGGACGGGGAACTCGGGGACTCCCGACCCCCCGCCCGAAGAGGTGGTGGTAGAGGTGGCAGAGATGATGTATACTGCACCGCCTAGAGCGAAGAGGTTGGAAAAACCAGTCGGGTCCACCACGAAGACCTCACCCTTGCCGGAGTCATAGGCGACGGCCGAGGGACTGGTTCCCACGCTCACATTGGCGACAACATTGTCGGTCGCATCAGAGATGACTGAGACTGTCCCGGGGCCTCCATTAGGAGCCTCGGCAACGAAGACTTCGCCCTTGGAGGAGTCGTAGGCGATGCCGTCGGGACTAGCCCCTACCCCCACCAGCGCGACCACCGTATTGTCGGCGTCGGAGATCACAGTGACGTGACAAAAAAGGAGATTACTAAAGCCATTGTTGACAACGAAGACCTCGCCCTTGGAAGAGTCATAGGCGATATCACTGTAAAAGGTCCCCCCACCCGCCGTAGCGACCACCGTGTTGGTCGTGTCCGATATCACGGAAACTTTGCCACCACGCCCATTCGTCACGAAGACCTCACCCTTACCGGAGTCATAGGCCAAGCCGTAAGGTGTGTTGATACCAGTGATCGTCGTTGTCATTGCATTAGTCGAATCTGATATCACAGAGACTGTGTTACTACCCCCATTCACCACGAAGATCTCGCCTTTGGCGGAGTCGTAGACGATGCCAGTAGGACCTTCTCCCACGGGCACCATCGCGACCACGGTGTTCGTGGCGTCTGAGATGATAGAGACGGTGTCGGCCCTTTGATTGGTCACGAAGACCTCGCTCTTGGAGGAGTCGTAGGCGACGCCTGTGGGACCGTTTCCCACGCTTACATTGGCGACTACGGTGTTTGTCGCGTCTGAAATGACCGAGACGTTGTTGCTGAGGTAATTGGTCACGAAGACCTCTCCCTTTGAGGAGTCGTAGGCTATCCCAGCGGGCCGTGCCCCAACTCTCACAGTCGCGACCACGGTCTGAGCATGTGCAAGCGGCGCAAGGGGAACCGATAGGAGAGCTATGCTCGCGAGCAGAAGAAGACCATTCGCTATGTGGCGGGAATGAGCACCCGTAATCCTGACCTCCATGATGAAGATCTTCTGGATGACATAAGCCTTCGTCTTGGCTCCTGCTCCTGGAGACAAAGACGCTCATCAGCATGGGAAGCAATTACCTCCACTCATCGGGACGACCGAGGCATCAAGAAGCGCTTGATCTGCAGTGAGACGACTGTTCTCTTTCGCTTAGGCCGCTGAAGCCTTGTTCTTCGAGCCGGTCCGCGGCAGAGTGAATCGTCTGGTGGCGATATATGATGCCACGATGACTACCGTAACCAAGAGAGAAAGACCGAGCTGGACCGGGAACTCAGGAATCCCCGAACCCCCTCCCAAGGAGGTGGACGAGCCGACGGGAGTGATAGAGGCAGTGGTTGATACCGAAGCCCTCGAGGTCGTAGCAGTGGTCGGTGTCGTCGTGGAAGCGCTCGATCTGCTCTGAGTTGTGGAGGAGGTCAAGGAGACTGAACCAAGAGAATAGAACCCCAAATCAAAAGCGCCTCTGCTGGGCTGGTTGCGGGCGTCACCACTGTAGATGGCCTCAATCTTAACCGTGCCATTGCTGACTACAGAGTCTGGGTATACCGTTACGGAGCAACTGCCTCCGACGAGTTTGCCGCTCGATTCAAGAAATAGACCAGTGTAGTAGTTTGTCAGGGCCCATTGTATTGTCCCCGTAGGACTATTCCCAGTCACAGCTGCTGTGCATTCAGCGTTGGTTAGGTACATCACGTCGAGGCTGACCGACCCGACGTAGAAGGAGATTGTTGGTAGTGTCGCCCCCCGGACGGGCAGGCCGAGGATCTGTAGTGCAAGTCGATAGCTCCCCGTGGCGTTGAAGACGAGATTGGCTGGATTGGCAAAGTTGACGTAGACGGGAATCCCAGAGGTGTTGAGAAGTAGACTCGGAACGTTCACCTTCTTCCACTGAGCATACATAGTAGCCGTGGGACAATTGAAGGCTGCACGACAGTCTGAAACTGTGATTGCCTCTGACAGCGTGTTGGAGAGCGTCGAACCCATGGAGTAATTGCCCTCCGAGTTCTCTATTATGAAATTGGCGTAGACCGCCCTGACGCCCGTCATATTAAGAACCCTGAGATAGGAGGTCGCGGCGAAATTGCTCGGGGGCTCCCCAGAGAACTTGAATGGTTCAGACATCGAGAAGAAGACTTTCGCACCTTGGATGTAGGGGTTGGTTTCTTCAGTCGAATTCTCGGGGATCGAGGCATTCACGAGGAGAACGCCTGCGCCGCTAGAATTGGACAAGTACCCGACTCCGGGAATATCCCTCGTAATGATGTCCTGACCGGTCATTATCCAGGGGTCCAGGTCTGCGGGACTGGCGAAGGTGGCTGGAGGGACAGGATAGGTCTTCGACCAGCCCGCACTATTCGGTATGCATGTCACCTTGGTGGTCGTCGAAGGGATTGTGGTCGTTACGGAGGAACGGTCTGAGATAACGGAGATCGTGTGGTCGTCAAGGTTGGCCACGAAGACCTCACCCTTGCCGGAGTCGTAGGCGACGCCAGTGGGATGAGACCCCACGCTCACGTTCGCAACCACTATGTCGGTGGCGTCGGAGATGACGGAGACCGTGCCCCAGCCTTGATTGGCCACGAAGACCTCTCCCTTGGAGGAGTCGTAGGCAACGCCGTCGGGAGCTTCCCCCACGCTCACTGTCGCGATCACAGTGTTGTTAGTGTCTGAGATGACGGAGACGCCGTCGTTATCGGTCACGAAGACCTCGCCCCTTGAGGAGTCGTAGGCGACGCCAATGGGATGAGACCCCACGCTCACGTTCGCAACCACTATGTCGGTGGCGTCGGAGATGACGGAGATGGTGTTGCCGCCTTGATTGGCCACGAAGACCTCATGCTTGGAGGAATCATAGGCGAGACCCACGGGATGATTACCCACGCTCACGTTGGCGACCGCGGCGTTAGTGGTGTCGGAGATGACGGAGACTATGCCGTTGCTAAGGGCCATGAAGACCTCACCCTTGCCGGAGTCGTATGCGACGCCAGTGGGCTGCAATCCCCAGCTAAGGTTCGCGACCACGGTGTCAGTGGCGTCGGATATGACAGAGACGGTGTTGCTGTAGAGATTGGCCGCGAAGACCTCTCCCTTGGAGGAGTCGTAGGCAACGCCGTCGGGAGCTTCCCCCACGCTCACTGTCGCGATTACAGCATTGTTGACATCGGAGATGACGGAGACTGTGTTGTTGTTAATGTCGGCCACGAAGACCTCTCCCTTAGAGGAGTCGTATGCGACGCTGAAGGGCCAGCTCCTCAGGCCCATTCCTATTGTCTCGACCAGTGTTTGAGCGCGTGCAGGCGGCGCAAGGGGAATCGATGCTAAAACAAGAGCTGCAAGCAAGAGGAGAGCCATCGCATTCCGGCGCAAGTGAGTGTCCGTGATCCTGAACCCCTCTGATGGGGGCATTCGTGATGACATAAGCATTCACCTCTCAGTTCTAGCGCGCGCTTGAACTGCGGGAGTAGGTTGGGCCTTCAGCTTTGCAATCGGCCCACGAGCTATCAGAGGCACGATACTGGGGATCACTCCAGTACAGAACCAGCCTACGAGCGTTCCGACTGGCATAGGGACCTCCAGTAGAATGATACTGGGGACTACTCCGTTGAGGACCAAGACTATTAGCGGTAGGCCAACGGTGTTCAGGGTTCTCAACTCAAGAAATCCATAATCATTTGCCACTTTTCTCATGATGCCAATTCTACTGAGTAAGAGAATGGACGGAATCGCTAGGATTACGAAAGCGATGGCAGCGATTAGCTCGGTTCCAATGTATGGATTGGGAGGGCAATGATAGTAAGAACAGGTGTAAGTCGAATTCAATGCCGCAAAGAACAAGCCAAGGAAAATGAAACCGATGACCCATAGGATGACCCATAGGATTGAGAGGATTTCAGCGGCGATGATTCCCATCCTGATGGCTCTCAGCTCGTCCGTGATCTTGACCCCCTCTGATGAAATCTTTGGGTTACCATAATCTTTCGCCTCTCATTCCCAGCGCAACGGGTTCGACAAGGCGTAAATCCCGCTACTAGGACTCTATCTTACGTTGACTTGTTGTCAAGCGGTGGCCTCGGCGTTGGTCATAGCGCTACTAGTCACCTCCGCCATTCTCGCTCCGATTCCTGTGCACGGGCAGACATACGATGCATTGATACTCGACTTCTCGGGCACAATTGACGGAGCTATTACAAACGCGAGAATACTTCTATCAGGAGGTACGATGACAGTTGCGGGTGTAGCTCAGGCCACCTATCACCTGGCGGGAAGTCCATCAGACGGATGCGACATGAATGTGATATGCACTTCACCTCCCTCCACCATGACCGCGAATCGCGTGCAGTTCGACAATGGATATGTCCTGGATCTGGCTGGTATACAGGTTGCCTCGGTCAATGAAACGATCGGCTCCTCTGTCATGTTCTGGTTGAGTTCTCTACCCGGAACCGGCAGCTCGGTAACTCAGGGGATCAGCGGACCTTCGGTCTTTGCCATTGTCGCATGCGCTGGACAAGGTTCAGTAACAGCATCCACTGTGACAATCGAATTGGATTGCTCCGCAACGCCAGGGAGCGCTTACTCCACTTCAACAACCACGACCCTTCCTACGGGCAATGGAGGGATATCGATTCTAGGCGTTTCATTGGCAGTAGTAACCGGCACACTCTTCCCCTATCCACCTGAACTCAGTCTTGCGGTCATCAGCACGGGAAGCCAGTATGTCCAGAATCTGGTCGTCTACTTGAACGGTGAGGACATTGGCTCCCCGCCAACCGGGAGCCAATTCGCCCCCGGCATGGCGTTCTACACTAGTTTGACAGTTTGGTCCTCGACACTGCAAGTGAACCCGGGAGATGCCTATCATGTCACCGTCGTGGCCTCCTTCTCGGATGGGAGCGAAGCAAGCGCAACGACCTCGGTAGTGGCCGTGTCTTGCGCCTCCCCGCTGGACTGCCCTCTTCTCGCCACCACGACCACCACTGGTACCCAGTCCCAATCCTCGGCACCCGAAAACCCTCCCAGCCTCGAAATCTTCGAGTTCCCTTCAGTCACGACCGTCTCAATCCCTTACACTGTCAACTTTGTTGCCACTCCAGCTGGTGGCTCTCCGTCATACTCCATTACTTGGTCAATTTGCCGAACAAGTGGTGGTGATTGTTTCACCTCCAATTCGAACCCTCTTGAGTACACCTTCAAGTATGCGAGCGATTACACGGTCACCGCAAGGGTTGTCGACGCCAAGGGCCAGACCTCCAAGAGCGCGCCCATTACCATCGTGGCCTCTGCCAGCCGGTATCGGTTGGACCTGAGTTTCCTAGAAGGGGGCGGAACGACAGATTTCCTGACTGGGAAGTTCAGTCCATTCATTCAATTCGTAGGCGGAGACCAAGACGGCCTGGGGGTCCTCTCGGCAACGGATTCGAGTACCACTCTTCAGGTTGAAACCAAGATTAACTGGGGAGGGGTAGTTCTCCCCGATTGGGCCTCATCGTTCCTCGGTTACTCGTACCCATGGTACACGATGGTTGTTGAAGGTCAGGGAAGAAGCGGGACGGTGTCCGTCGACGCAACTCCAGCAATCCAACTCGATACGACCTACTTCCAACTCGGACCGGGAGGCACTACCACCGTATATGCAGACGCGACCAACCTCGGGTTGTCGCCCGGCCCGAATGGACTCCTCTGGCAGAACCTTAAGTTCACGGTCTCGCCTTCGACCCCGCTGGCCCTTGCGCTAGACTTGGTTGCGGCTGTCTTCGCGGCGCTGGGCCTGACCGATTTGATACCAAGTGAATTGACAGCCGACATTGCGACCTATCTCGCTCAGATGTTCCTTTCTGACCTGCTTCAGATTCCCAGTCAGGTAAGCTCGAGCACCTTCTCACAGCAATTCGCTGATCTGCTTTCCAGAATGCTGGACACACTTTCAAACTTGCTCCTGGACCTTGAGTTCTCCGTGTTGGGGTCGGGACTAAGGGATGCTCTCGCACTTTCAAGCGCGAAGGCGGCCCAACTCGCGGCCGAGGCTATTGGTTTAGGAACATTTCTCTATGACATGGTCACACTGACCGCAGTCCTCGTAAAAGGAAGCGTTTCGGACAGCTACAAGATTGCGAAAATCACACCAATGCTTTCGGTAGAGATCGATCCGAACGTCACGCTTGACTCGTTGCTTACGTCCGCAGCGGGCAGCTTCGGGTACTCGGGGGGGCATTGGGTGAACTCGGCAAACGCGTCGGGATTTGTTCATACCGGAGTATCGAACGGAACCTACGGGTATGCTATCCCGTTTTCCACGAGTGCAGGCAGGATGAACCTGACTCTGAAGTCGCTTGCTGACACGACCGTCCCTTACCACGTCGTCATTCTGCTCGGCACCGACACAACGGTATTTGACGGCAGTCTTGGGCCGCAGGACGTGAGGAGCCTCCCTATCGTCATCTCAAACGGCAGGTTAGCGACGGGGAGCACGGGCCCAGCTTTGGATTATCCTGTACTCGCAGTCGGAATTGCAGTCGCGGGGGTCATGTCTGCTGGGGTGTACATCCTGCTGAAGAAGCATAAGTCTCTGAATCCCAAGACACCAACGGTTAACGCAGTGCGCGCGCACGGTGCAGCGGAAAGTGGTCTCAGTGAATCACAGCATTAGCATCTGCCATCACACCAACAGGAGGCTCCTTGTGGTCTGGATCGTTGTTGGTCTATCCCTCTTGGGGTTCGTGAATAGGGCTGATTCAGAGGGCTCTAGTCCCACAACGATACCTGTAAACTGCACTCCAAGTGGGGTGGCGGTCGTTCCCACAAACAACTACATCTATGTTGCATGCGAAGGTTCCGTGATTGAAATTGACAGCGCCAGAAATGCCGTAGTTGGAAGAGTCACGGTAAACGATCTTTTGCCCAGTTTTACTGATTATCTTAACCCCACTGGTATTAGCAATGGAATGGCCTATGACCCAACTAACGACCGTCTCTTTATCGCAGATGGGAATTCCGGTACCGTGTCGGTAATCGATCTTAGAACGAACAATGTCCTAAGCAACATATCGGTGGGAGATTCTCCATTCGGGGCAGTTTACGATTCTTCGAATGGGTGCATCTACGTCGTACGCTCCGGAGGAATACTAGGCGGTGCCTCTGTTTCTGTAATCGACGGCTTGACAAATGTCGTAATCGCAACCATAACTCCTGAAATCAATCTATTCAGAATGTACGGGCTAGCCTACGATTCAACCAATGGGTACATCTACGTCACTGGGTCCGTGTTTAGAGAGGGAGGCGAACTAGCCGGGATTGTACTTGTAATTGACGGTTCAACAAATAGCTTCCTGAACATCAACATAGCAGTAGGTACATACTTCACAGTTGCTCCCCTGGTGGCTGCCTACAATCCGACCGACAATGAGATCTATGTTGTCAGCTCTGCGGGAGGCGCATATGTGATTGACGGATTGACGAATACCATCGTGAAAAGCATCTCCGTGGGAGGATCCGGAGCGGCATATGACGTTTCTGACAATTACCTCTTCGTCACCAGCGGAGGTACTTCCGTGTCCGTAATTGATTGTGCTGACGACAACGTTATAGAAACCGTGGGTCTGCCTTCAGGTAACCTTAGCGGTCTTTCAGTGAGCGGAATAGCATACAACCCTTCTAACAAGAATGTCTACGTGACCAATCCAAGTTCCAGCAGCGTGAATGTGATTGAAGGGATTACAACAGTGTCATTCAAAGAGTCTGGTTTGCCTCCAGAACTAGCTTGGTCTGTTACACTTGATGGATCGACCAAGTCTTCAACAGCCACCTCGATAAACTTCACTGTGCCTAACGGTTCCTATTCCTTTACGGTCGAAAGCATTTCAGGGTACTCTGCTAGTCCTTCGTCCGGTTCGGTTGTTGCGTCAGGGTCCGCGACAATCAAGCCCATTGAGTTCTCGTCAAGCACGGGAGGAGGCGGGATTCCCGAGTTCCCGGTCCAGCTCGGCATGATGTTTGTAGCTACAACCGTCCTGGTGACTTCCTACGTCCTGACCAGACGCGTTAGGCTTCCGAAGCCCTGAACCTGCTCTAACCATCGGCCGTGGCATTGTCAAAACGGTCGATGCTCGCTCGAATGCCTTAGCGCGCGGGCGAAGTTATCCACATGAGAATTCTGCGGGCACTTGGTAGGATTGCTGGTATCCACCAATGGATATTGTGCCCTGGCCACCCCCAACCATTCCACACTTGAAAAGAGCGTAGGACGGGGAGACATTAATCGTAACTGACAACGATCCGTAACCTTGGTAGCCGGAGTAGGCGGCCATGTCGTAAGGAACGAAGGGCACCAGGAAAAAGACTACAAGAAAGACCACTACAAACAGGAGAGCAATCACCTTTCTTCTCGTGTTTGACCTGGGAGTGGGCGGTCCATTGGTTTGGTGCTGGGCTGGCTGGCCCTCAGGCGTCGCTGTCACAAGCCCCGAAGTGGATGCAGATGATGCCCCTCCGATGGACCTCGCGAGGTAGTTCAGCTCCAACCCGGAGGCTGCGAGCATCAAGCCAGCTGACACCGCCAGCAACACTCCACCAAGCACGTATGGAATATAGCTGGTGCTTACTCCGTCAAGGAATCCGTATTGTCCCGTGAAATCGTAGGCGACTTGGTAGAGCAGATCGGCCCCGAAGAGCGCGAACCCCACGGTTGCGACGACTACGATGTACGTGGCGTACTTAGACGATTTCATGCCAATGTACAAGATTGCAGCTATCAGGGCCAGAACCAGCCCTGCATCACCGACGACCCCCGGGAGCGGGACGAACGTAGCAATCACGTAGGGGAAGTTCTCTATCGCGTTCGTAACGAAGATCGGAGGTCCGGTTACAGTCAGGTTGGCGAAATTGAGAGCTGTCTCTCTCTGAGCGGCAATCATGAATGCAACTGCCACCAAACCCACCACCACGCCACTGACCCTCTTGCTTCCTGACGGCTTGAAATGCGACCACACGGCAATCTGAAGTACCACTGAGGAGACTATCAGGAGTATCCCGGAGTAGCCCAGGGGATCAGCAGCAGCGTGAGCGAGAACTGACCCCCCAAACCCGTAACCGCCGAAGGATTGAATGAGGGAATTGGTCAGATTAGAAGCCCAGGCAAACTCTGCGACTCCCCCAATGAGAAGGAACAGCCCGAACATCCTGAGCGCCCGCTTTGCCTGCGTCTGATTGAATTCCCAGCTTCGAGTCTTGACCCCGGTCAGAAACACGAAGATGCCACTGAGGATTAGGAAGCAATAGGCGAGCATGCCCAGCAAGGTGCCTGATATGGCGTCAGAAGGCGGTGGAACGCAATTCGGACCGATCCAATCAGGGCACCAGTTCACCAGCAGCCCGTCAGGGAGCAACTCAACGATTACTCCGATGGCTAGGACGACAAGGCCTACTCCATACAGGACAATAGACCACCGACCCACCTTCCACACCGTCGCGTTTGGAGTAGGAGCGGGTTTCACTACATCCTGGGAAGTGGACGTACCGACTGTCCGTTGAATGGCATCGATAGATAATCCTTTGCCAAGAGATTCAGTGCGGGCAGCCAAGCTGCTCCATGCGCGCGCTGAACTATTCCCTCTGGTCTTGCCGCACCGTGACTACCTACTTCTTGCGACCGTAGGCCTCCAGCAAGCCAGGACCAATGTGAACTTGGTCTCTATGCGTGGAGAGCGCTTCTAAGGTATCAAAAACCTCAGTATCGATTGGGCACTTGAAACCTCGCTCGGGCACCCTATCTGCTGGCCCTAAGTTCTTCTCCACAAAAGCTCTCAAGGATCGCGCTCGCTCTTTGAGAGACTCATCGTCCATTTTGCTGTCTATCCTGAATCTGAAGAGTTTCGTGGTCGAGTATGTCTGACTTGCTCGGCTTGCTCCGGGGGGGCTTTCGACCATATGGTGCAATGCCCCTCCTTGATTCGCTTCGAGTTCGGGCCCGGTGGGACTCGCCCCCAAGCATGTCCGGAAAGTGGGTTCTATGCTAATGCTGAGATTGACAAGTTCAGCCCTATTCTGTTCATGTCTGCTACGAAACGCTCACGTAGAGCGTTATCTCCCCGCCGTCAGCTAGGTAAGCTACACCGGCCTGGGGCGCGATGTGCTGGGTGAACCAGGGGTTGCTGGCGGGTTCGTTGAATGTGATGATCCCCGTCGCGGCTGATGCCGTCGCATTCGCGCCCACTATTATCGTCGCCGCGTTGTAACCTTCGGAGTGACCGTCAGAGAAGTAGATTCCAATCGACGGAAGCAGACAGAGACAGGAAACACCGCCACCAGTTCTGCCTGCCAGCATCGTGGCGTTGGTGATCGTCCACTGAGCCCCCTTTGTCGAGGGGCTTCCTAGGACGCTGCCTGCTAGTTGACTAAACGAGAAGTTGACGCCGTGGAACAGGTACCATGATAGATCGCTCATCGACGAGCCTGGGACGATTGTGACGTACCAGTACTTGGTCCCGTTGATCGTGGTCGTGGTCGTCACAGGCTGAGTCCATGTGGATCTGGTTCCGTTGATTGTTTCTGTCACTGTCGTAGTCTGAGTCTGTGTGAGCGTCTGTTTGGCAGTGGTCGTGCTATTCTTGTTCAGCGTACCAGAGGGGGGCGAGTTCAAAGCGCCCGAGCTGTACGGCGTGCAATCGAGGTAGTTCACAGTCACCGAACCATTGACGATGTTGACGGGGACGACGGGAGTGATGTCGATGGTGTCGGTGGTGGTGATGACCGTGCCGCCCACGGTTTCAGTTCGGGTGACGATGGTGCTGTTGGCGGCGTCCGAAGCGGGCATGCCGGAATGCCAGAGGGCTGCTGTCACCGCCGCTGTCGCCAGCAAGACTATGACGATGGCGATTCCGATGTTTCTGAGCATATGGGATTGTCCTGGGCGCCCTTGTCCCGACCGAGACTCTTTGCCGAGCCTTTCGGTGGCTTCCACGACCCTGATGGCCTCCCTCCCCTCGTCGGTCAACCCGTAGTTGCCTTCAGAATCGGTTTTTACCAACGGACCCAGCTTGTTCAGGTGGAAGGAGAGGTTCCCACTGCTCTCGATGCTGGTCGCCCGCTTCAGCTCGGAAAACCCGATCGGGTGATCCGACAGCGTCTGAAGGATCAGGATTCTCGTCGGGTGTGCCAGGGTCTCGTAGAGTTCTGCCTTGTCCGATTTGAACTCATCAGTCGAATCGCCCTGGGTCGTGACAATCCCTCCGCGAACGAATGCGCAGGGCCCCGATTTAATTCCTCAGTCATTGACAGACCGGGAGACCCGCTCGGATTGGTGGTCCTCGATCGTTGACCATGTCACACCCCGGTAGGATTCGACCCCAGACTCCGATTACGTCAGGTTTGGGCATGTAGCTCGATAGTCCCACGGTGACCCCACGGTAGCGGGTACTGCCTTGGACCATGCCCAAACTCGAAGGAATCCCCATGCCCAAGCGCCACTTTTGGGGCTCCGCAGTTTGAGCATTCTCGGGCGACCAAGCACCTGACCGCATACGCTGAAACTCAACAAGTTTAGACACCTGATTCATTAAACACAGGAGGCCGACATCAGCCCCGTCGACATCTGCTTTGCCCAACGAGGAAATGACGGTGCTGAACAGGCTCCTTCAGGAGATCGAGAACGTGAAGCTGGGGCTGGACCCCGAGGTCCTCGCGGGCTGGTACAACAAGGTCGCGAGCGACGCGAAGGTGGATGCTCCGAGCTACCTGACCGATTCGATCGACGTCGTCCAGGACCCGATCCTTCCGATGAAGTTCGAGTTCAAGACGTCGAAGCGGGCCGTCAGGTACGTCCTGGAGGCGATCGACCGGAACCTCCCGGAGATGCCGACGGCGACGAGGCTCTACTTCCAGAAGCTGTCGGAACTGATACAGGCCGAGATGCTCCGCTAGGCTGCCGCCGGCGCTGGCCTGACGCCTTCGGGAATCAGCTAAATACGCCCTGTCGGACCCGCCGTCTCAATGGCTCAGAACGAGCCGCCAAAGACGGACGCGCTTCTGGCTAACCCAGCACCGCTCGGCCTCATGGCATTCGGCATGACCACAGTCCTACTAAACCTCGCGAACGCGGGCACCATCCCGCTGGATTCGGTGGTCCTGGCGATGGGCCTCTTCATCGGAGGACTTGCCCAGATCTTCGCCGGAGCCTTCGAATTCAGGAAGGGCAACACATTCGGGATGACAGCCTTCATCTTCTACGGCTTCTTCTGGATCTCCCTTGTCTTCATCCAGATCATCCCCAGTCTCGGGTGGGGCGCAGCCGCCGCCGCACCCACGGCAGCCTCAATCTCCGCATACCTGTTCCTCTGGGGCATCTTCAGCTTCTTCATGTTCCTGGGCACGCTCAGGCTCAACGGTTCCCTGATGCTCGTGTTCGGCACCCTCTTCATCCTCTTCTTCCTTCTCTCGGCAGGAGCTGCCTGGAACAACTCGGACGTCACGAAGTTCGCCGGGTACGAAGGGGTCCTCTGCGGGCTGAGCGCGATGTACGCGTCGATAGCGACAGTCCTGAACGAGGTCTACAGGAAGCCCGTGCTACCCATCTTCCCAGTCAAGCCGAAGAGCTAGAGACCGACTCAGAGGCTTACTCTTTCTTTTCTTGACCGTGAACTATCTCGCGTATCTTCTCCACAACCTCGGCGTTGGCCAGGGTCGTGACGTCTCCGTAGTCCTTGTTCTCAGAGATTGACACCAGGATCCGGCGCATTATCTTACCCGAACGCGTCTTCGGAAGGTCCGAGACGATGTAGACGTTCTTCGGCCTGGCAATGGGTCCTAGCTCTTTGGTGACGTTGCTCTTGACTTTCTCGGCGATTTCCTTGCTCGGTTCGTAGCCTGGCTTCAGAGACACGTAGATGATGGGGATGTGTCCCCTGAGCTCATCCTCGACGGCAACGGCCGCCGCCTCTCCGACTTCGGGGGTCGTGAGAGCCGCGTTCTCGAGCTCCTTGGTCCCGAGCCTGTGGCCGGCCACCTTGATGACGTCGTCGATCCTTCCGAGGATCCTGAAGTATCCGTCGGCGCTTTCGACCGCGCCGTCGCCCGTGAGGTAGGGCCAGTCCCTCCAGTCCTTGCTTTCCTTGTTCTTGCAGTATCTCTCATAGTAGATCTGGACGAACTTGTCAGGGTCGCCCCAGACTGTCTGCATTACTCCTGGCCACGGATTCCGGATGCAGATGTTGCCCGCCCCTTCTCCGGCTTTGACTACCCTGCCGTCTTCATCGTAGATCACCGGGTAGATCCCGGGCATACCCGGCCCGGCGCTCCCGGGTTTCATGGGCAGGATCGCTGGCAGGGTGCTGCAGAGGAATCCTCCTGTCTCCGTTTGCCAATATGTGTCGCTTATGGCGGCGTCTCCCTTCCCTATCTCCTCGTAGAACCAACGCCACGTTTCTGGCTCGATCGGCTCGCCGACCGTGGTCATGGACTTGAAGTGGAAGTCGTACTTCCGTGGCTCATCCGGCCCTGACTTCCTGAGCATCCTGATGGTTGTCGGAGCAGTGTGGAAGATGGTGACCCCGAGGCGCTCGGCTATCCTCCAGAGCCTGCCGGCGTCTGGGTAATTCGGGACTCCCTCGTACATCACGCTCGTTGCCCCGATGGCAAGGGGCCCGTAGACTATGTACGAATGACCCGTAATCCATCCGATGTCAGCGTAGCACCAGTAAACGTCTTCGGGGTGTATATCCTGCTGGTACTTCGCGGTCGCGGCCACGTAGGCGAGATACCCTCCCGTCCTGTGCTGCGCCCCCTTTGGGCGCCCGGTGGAACCGCTGGTGTACATCAGGAAGAGCGGAGCCTCTGAGTCCATCGAGACGGGGTCGATCGTCTTTCCCCTGAACTCCTTCATGAGGTCGTCGACGAAGAAGTCGCGCCCTTCGACCATCGGCACGGTGGAGATGTACTTCCCTGGGTGGCGCCTCCAGACCAGGACCTTGTCTACGGTGACTCCTGCCTTCTTCGCTTCCTCCACGGTCAGGTCTGCGTCCTTCTTCTTGTCGGACAGCTGCCCGTTCCTGTAATAGCCATCGCAGGTGACCAAGACATGGCTTCCAGAACCGACGATCCTCTCCGAGGCGGCTCTCGCGCTGAATCCTCCGAAGACTTCGTTGTGGATGATCCCAAGCCTCGCGCATGCGAGCATGGAGATTGGGAGTTCTGGGGTCATGGGGAGATGGAAGGTGACTCTGTCGCCCGTCTTGAGGCCGAGCGACTTTAGGACAAGGGCAAACTCATTGACCTTCCTGTATAACTCCTGATAGGTTATCACCTGGTAGGGCTCATCCTCCGGCTCCGGAACCCAGATTATCGCTGCTTTGTTCCTGTACTTCTCGAGGTGCCTATCAACGCAGTTGTAGGCCGCGTTCAGCTTGCCTCCGACGAACCATTTCCAGAACGGAGGGTTGCTCGTGTCCAGCGTCGTGTGAAACGGCTTATCCCAGGTCAGGACCGCTGCGTATTCTCTATAACATTCGGGGAAATCCTTCTCACTGAACCTCTTGTAAATGTCAGGGTCGGCCATATTCGCCTGTTTCACGAACTTGGCAGGCGGGTTGATCATCGCCTCTTCTTTCCAGTGAACGCCAATCTTCGACTCCATCTCCTTACCTATCTCTGTCATGCTAAGCGTGCGCCTCGACGAGGCAGATAAAATGATTGCCCCGAAGTCGTTCGGTTCAGTTTCGATCGACCGGCGGGTCCCTCAGCGCCTCTTTGCCCCTATCGGCAGCCGCCTGCGCGAGTTGCCCCAGGAGGATTGAGCCAAGGCCTTTGCGGTGAAAACCATCCGCGACGCTGACCCCCATTTCTGATGGTTCGCTCCCGGAATTGTAGTCTGCTTCCCCGACGGCCTTCTGATCCCTGATCGCGAGCAGGCTGAACCTCCTTTCAGGGGAGAGAAACTCGTCAAGCAGGCTCTCCCTGTCGAGAACAGGTTTCAGGAACCTCGACAGAATCGATTCTTCTGACAGGCCTTCGAAGAACTCCGACAGGATTTCACGATCCTTGTTCGTGGTTCGCCTGACGTGGACCAGCGAACCATCCTTCAGGACCACGTCCCCTTTGAACTTCTCCATCGCCCGTCGAACCCCTTCTCGTCTCCACTACGCGTTGTCTATGAATGCCTCGTGTTCAGTCTTTCGTCCTAGTCAGAGAATATACGATGATGAAGAAACCCACGACCTGACTTACTGCCTGCGCCGATTCCGCGATAGTCAGGTCCCCGGTCACGTTGTAAAGCACTCCCGCGATTGCGGCGCCCGCAGTCACGAATGCGAAGCCAAGTCCCAGCAGGAGCATCGCCCCGCTCTTCGTCCTGCCATACGCGCGCATGGCATAGAAGACGACAATCCCGCCGAGAATCAGGATCAGCCCTTGGGCCGAGCTTAGATAGATAAGATCCATTTTTCATCATCCGCCTCGTCTTTCGACCTTTAAAGCATGAACTCCGATTCTCAACGCTGGAAATCACTTCTCCGCTCTCATGCCCGTCCAAAGACGCCTGAGCTTCTCAGCCACGTCCTCGTTCACCGTTGCGTCCACCTTCATGACTCCGCCGTCGAACCTGACCGTCACGGCCCTGTACGCGCTCCTCAGGAGTTCGTACTTCTTGCCGTCTGAGGTGACTATGATCTTCTCCACTATCAGTATCTGTGCGTCGAGGAGCTCGTGGACCCTTCTATAGCAGGTGCTGAGGGGAATGTCGTTCTCCCTGCTCATGTCCTCGACTGACTTGGCGGCCGGTATGGCTGAGAGCAGGATCTTTCTCGAATACTCGTCGGCCAGCCCCTGCACCAGCGATTGGACTCGGTCGGGTTCTGTTATCTCCAAACAGGACGAAAGTCCAGATTACCGTATTTGAGTCTATTCTGGTCTCGTTGTCCTCGTTCATCTAACAGTCATGCTAGGGAAGCGCTCTGCTGGGCTCCCTTCATGACCTCCTCGCTCGTCCGGCCGAGGTACGCGTCCATCATCCACTCCCATCGTCCTGAGAGGGCAGACCAGTAGATGGCACCGAAGCCCCTCTTCATCGCATACTTCACCAGCGAAGGAGACTGGTCGGAAGGCGGCTTCTTGTAAGTCGCGGACACGAAGATGGCCCTCCTGCCACCGACCTCCATGGGACAATTGATCCTCCCGTTGTATTCGCATACCCTGCCTGTCCCCTCCACCTCCGATGCGATGTTCGTCGCGACCACCTTTGACTCCAGGTGGGCGACCACCCCTGACTTGGAGATCGGGATGTTCGTTGCGTCGCCTATCGCGAAGGCGTCGTCATGCCCCTCAACCATCATCGTGCGCCTGTCCGCCTTTATCCAGCCCTCTTCGTCCCCGAACCCCGACTCCCTGACCACTCGAGTGCCTCTGTGGGGGGGAATCGCAATCAGCAGGTCGTAGGCGTACTCGTCACCTTCGAGTGAGTGGACCTTCTTCGCTGAAGGGTCGACCGAGTCGACATTGAAGAACGGCATGACCTTGATCCCCTTCTCCTCGAAGAGAGGAGAGACGACCTGGGCGATCTTGTCTGCGGGGTACGCCTTGGGGTAGGGCGTCAGCAGGGTGAGCTCTATGTCCTCTCTGACTCCTCTGTGCCTCAAGTACTCGTCGAGAAGGAAGAGCGCCTCGTCAGGAGACGGCGGGCACTTGTGAGGCACCCCAGCGATGAGGACCCCTATCCTCCCTTTCTTGAAGCTCTTCACCGAATCCCACACCTTCATCGCGTTGACAGGGCCAGTGTGGAAGTTGACGGACCCCTCGGCCAGCCCCGGGATCATCTGGGGTGAGACCTCGGCGCCCGTAGCCATAATCAAGTGGTCGTAATCGAAGACGTCGCCCCCGACGGTGAATATCTTCCTGTCCTCGAGGTCGATCTTCCTCGCCGGGTCGGGTATGTAAGTGATCTCCGGCTTCAAGAGGTCCATTTCGGACTTGCTTTCGGCGTCGGGATGAGAGCCCTTGAAGGCGACGTCCAGGTTAGCTGGCTGAAAGTGGTGCCTGAACCCTTCACCTATTAGTAGGATCTGAACTTCCCCAGAGCGGACGCGCCCTCGCAGCCTCTTGCTCAGAAAGTTGGCCACGAACGTCCCTCCCGTACCCGCCCCCACGACGGCCAGCCGCTTGGCCATCTACCTTCCCTTTCTGTCTATCTCGACTACTATCTTGAGGAAGTCCTTCTCATGCGAAACCTCAAGGATCTTGTTTCCGCTCTTTTCAGCCCAAGCTTTGACATCACTCTCGGCAGCAGGGTCAGTCGCTAAGAGCTCGATTGTGTCCCCGACCTTGGCCTGCCTGTAAGCCTTGAACAGGTCTGTGATCGGACCAGGGCAGAAGCTGCCCCGAGAATCGACCGTCCTCCTTGCTGAAGGCGCGCTCATTTCATCACCTATATGAAGAGCGTCTGGCCCCCGCTACTGATCTGCAGAAACGTGGCCGCTCCTATTATGTCGTCCACCTCAGGAATCAGGTTCTCCTTGGGCACGGTCATCACGTCCATCGTGGTTGAACAGGCGTGCAGCTTGACGCCGAGGTCCTTTGCACTGCTGATCATTTCGGGAATAGATGGCATCTTGACCTGCTTCATCTTGCCCCTGAGCATTCTTGTCGCCATGGCCGTCATTCCCGGAAGCATTCCTAGGATGTTAGGCATGGGCATCCCAGGATTCCCAACCGGAGACACCTTGAGAGAGGCGACCTTGTTCTTGTCAAGGACCTGAAGGCCCCAGAACGTGAAGAAGATGTGCGACTCGTAACCCATGGTGGCAGCGGTTGTCGCCAGCATGAACGCAGGATACACCATGTCCAGCGTGGCCTTCGAGAGCACGATGCAGAACTTCTGCTGAGGTTCAGCGTGTGCATCTGCAATCTCCTTCTGAACGGACGCGGCAGTCATGGCGACAAGATTAGCCTGGGGCGATAAAAGGCGAAGGGACGTTTTCCACGGGTGGGAATCAAACTTGGGAATTGGGTTCACGCATCAGGCATCGAATCCAACTTCCTGGATGAGCGTTAAATATCGAATCCGGCCACCAGGATGACCATGTCAGGACGAGAGGGGCCCAGTTTCGGGAAGATCATGATCGCGTTTGACGGGTCCAAGGATTCGATCAAGGCAGTCGACTTCGGCTGCTCTCTGGCTGAGAAGTACGGATCGACCGTAGTCATCGTCCACGTCTATTCTCCCGCTTTGCCACCCTACGTCGGTGCAGCCCCAATGCCGATCCCTGAGGTTGAGCTCGAGGGTGTCGCGGAGGTATCCACGAAAAGGGCTCGAGGCGTCTTGGCCGACGGAATTAAGCTCGCGGAGGAACACGGAGTGAAAGCCAGGGGAGAACTCCTGGAGGCCAGTTCAACCGTCCAGGCCATCGTCGAGTTCGCCGCAAGCGAGAAGGTCGACATGATAATCGTCGGAACAAGGGGGATGACCGGATTCAAGAAGCTCATCCTGGGAAGCGTTTCGAGTGGCTTGGTGGGCCATTCTGAATGCCCAGTCTTGGTGGTCAGGTGAGACCCTGATCTACGTCAGAGACGTGATGGCCGGCAACGTCAAGACCATCCCAGTGAAGACCACGATAAGGGAAGCAGCCAAGGAGATGGCGAGATGGAAGATTGGTTCGCTCGTGATCGCCGACGGAAAGAAGCCCGTCGGGATTATCACTGAAGGCGACATTTCGAAGGCCGTGGCCAGAGGCCTCGACCCTGCCAAGACTCCCCTTTCAATTCAGAAGAAGAAGCTGGTCACGGTCGGACCCGGCGAGAGAATCGAGGTAGCTGCCAAGATAATGGCCTCGGCAGGTGTCAAGAAACTGCCGGTCATGGAAGGGACAAACCTCGTCGGAATGATCACTCAGACTGACATCGTGAATTCCAGTTTCGCTCTCGTCACATCTCTCAAGGAGATGGTGCAGGCCCGCTACCGGCCTCCGGACTTCGAGATGTAGGAGGGCCAACCCCCAGTCGCGGGGCGAACTGAGAAGGGATTGGCATCAGGTTGGGGCTGTGGACGTCAAGGCAATCAAGAGCATCAAGGCCGACTTGATATGAGTCAAGGGAAGAGAGAAACGATGTTAGCCCTCACGCAGGGAGACATCCGGTCTTGATACTAAATGAGGCACTTTGGGAATTACGCTTCAATGCTCAGGCCCTTGTTCAAAAGAAGATCCATGGGCTTTCCCCCCGCGCAGCCTTACCTGGCTTGCCCACCTTTCATCCACTGGTCCGTCGGGGCGATTGCATAGAAACCGGGGGAATCCTGATCGCATCGGGTTTCACCGTCAGTTAGCACGAATCCTACTAACCTTTCTCTGTGCGTTGGGCTCCACGTTTGACCCTTATTCACCAGATCACGAATGGTGGCCCGGCTGAGGAATGGGACGTTCTTCCAATTTACCGCTTCATGCGAAGACTCGGCAGCTGGGGAAACCTAGTCAGCAACTCAAGTAGTGAGATTGCAGCGAAGGCCAATCCGAGCCGTAACCTGCTCTCCTCAGACATGTCTCCCGCCGCCTATGTTGGATATGCCTAGGGGTCTACGGATTCGGTTCTGCGGGGACACTGGCCGGGGACGGACTTGATACTGTCTCAGTCGAAGCAGTCTCCGGTGAGGATTTCTGCGCCCCGATCCCATACGCTGAGATTGCTAGCCCTATCGGAAACAGCACAAACCCCGCCCAGAGAAGCCAAAACGAAATTGAGAAGGCCTCGCTAACGGAGATAACGGTGCCAAAGCTATTGTAGGCGGCGCCATATTCTAGGCTAGCTACGCTCGGACTCCCCCAGATCAGAGCGAAGCCCAGACCCAGGATAAACCCCCCGACCGCCATTAGTCTTGCTTTCAACGTGGATGCTCGGAAACAGAGACGTCTTAAGTCTGCGCTTCATCGCACGGCCGTCTGATTTAAGCCACCTCGGGAGGGGGTTGATGAGCCGTTGAGCCTGCCTGAGTACACGATTACGGTCAACTACGTAAGCGAGGGGGAAATCGCCAACCTGATACGCGGATACGTCGAGCTGAAGGGAGAGAAGATCCGCTTCTCAGGGGTCGCCTACGGCAGGTTCGGGGGGCAGAACTTCTCACCTCAGTTCTCAGAAACTGCCAGGAAGCGGCTGGAGAGGCTGACCGGAGACTTCCCGAGATTCGAGGAAGACGTACAGCAGAGGCTGATGAGGGGCGAGTTCGAAGCCAGGCCCGGCAAGGGGGAGAAGCACGCCCACAACCATCTGGGCAACTAGGCAAGGGGGTGGTCACAGTTGAACCTGCTAGTCGGCGCAACGGGCTTTATCGGAGGCCATGTTGTCGAGTATCTCTTCCAACAGGGAGAGATCTCGAAGGGAACCTTCAGGAAGGGCTCCCATCTCAAGATCATGGACGCGAGAGGAGTCCAGGGGATTGAGGCCGACCTCCTTGACCACCGCTCCCTTCACGAAGCAATGGAGGGAGTGGACACCGTTTACAACCTGGCCTCTCCGATGCCGGGCGAGGATTCTGATTTCATCAAGGTCAACACGGAAGGCGTGCTGAACCTACTCGAGGTCGCGACCGAGATGGGAGTGAAGACCTTCATCCAGCTGAGCACGCTCGACGTCTGCGGCTTCTCAATGAGGGACGTCTCGGACGAGTCAGCCGTCAACTCCACAGGAGAGTACCAACGCGCAAAGGCAGAAGCCGAGAGGCTTCTGATAGAGTCTTCGAGGAGAAGCCCCATCCCCAGAATCGTGATCATCCGCGCGGCGAGGGCGGTCGGGTCCAGGGACAATTCCTTTACCATCCCTCTTCTTAGGATGATAGGCACCGGCAGGGTTGTCCTTCCGAGCTCTGGCTCTATGTCCTTCACGCATCCTCTGGACACAGCCCAGGCCATGCACAAGGCTGCGGTGGGCAGGGTTTCCTCAGGGTCCACCTTTCTCGTGAAATCCTTCGACGCTTCACCTGATGAGTTAGCAGGCGGGCTAATCTCTTCTTTGGGAGCACGAGCCGAAGTGCATAAAGAGAGACTGTTCTCCAAGTCATCACTCCCAGACTACACAACAAGACAGCTGAAGGCGGCACTTAGAATCGATTCTCAGCCGAGGTGGGCGGAACTGGGGTACAAGCCGAAGTTCAACGCGCAGGCGGCGTGCGAAGAGGTAGTGAAATGGTACAGAAAAGAACCGTGGGCGACAGAGACAGCCTGAGAATCGGCCTGACGCTCCGCAGAATCAGGCTGATGGTCTACGGCTCGAAGGACAGACGAGCCACTGCCCTCGCCCAGCTTCAGGACGTGGAGAGGGGAGGCCCCTTCCGTGTCCTCATCAGCACGATACTTTCCCAGCGAACCAGGGACGAGAACACAACTCGGGCCGCTGAAAACCTGTTTTCAAGGTACAGGACACCTGAAGAGCTCGCTCGAGCAGACATCGACGCGGTCCGCAGGCTGATCAGACCCTCTGGATTCTACAACGTGAAGGCGAGGAGCATCATCAGGGTCTCCAGACAGCTGCTCGAAGAGTTCGGAGGCAGGGTCCCGGACGATGAAGAAGACCTCCTGAAACTGCACTCGGTCGGTAGGAAGACTGCCAATTGCGTTCTCGTGTACGGCTTCAACAAGCCTGCGATTCCGGTAGATACGCACGTTCACAGGATCTCCAACAGGCTCGGGCTCGTCGACACCAAGAGGCCGGAGGAGACTGAGGCACAGCTCGTCAAGACGGTGCCCCGCAGATACTGGCTCGACTTGAACGACCTGTTCGTCAGGTTCGGACAGACAACCTGCAGGCCTATCGGTCCGCGGTGCGGGTCATGCACGCTCAGGAGCGTGTGCAGGTACTATCGAACTGTGGTCGCGCCGAAGGGTTAAACTTCTTAGCATTTGCGGGACTGCCTCGAATCATGCCTTCTTTCGAGGAAGCCAAGAAGAAGGTGGGCGAGCTGGTTGTCGCGAAGGGCTTCGGCAACACTCCCGAGGAGATTCCAAACAAGCTCCTTTTCGCTTTCATCGAGCTGGGAGAGGCGGGGGACTCCTGGAAGAAGGGCAGACCGACTGAAGAGACGATAGAGGAGCTGATCGACGTCATCTTCTATGTGCTCGACGCGTCGAGACTGATCGCCCCTGACGCCGACCTGGACAGGGTCTTCGACAAGAAGCTCGCCAAGAACATGACGAGGCCCCATAGGTACGGGGAGGGATTCAGAGAGAAGGCTGCTCCAGGTGTCTAGCCGGCCTTCACCCAGAACAGCCTCTTCTCCGTGTGGCAGACATACCCGTTATACTTCTGTCCCTGGTAGTTGAGAGGAGACTCCACTAGCTTCATGGTCTTGCCGCACTGAGAGCACTTCTGGTCTGAGGGAATCTGCTTCACCTCGTCCCAGTTCATCATGAAGTACGTCATGTGCATCGGGGATACGTCAGTCCAGGGTTTTATCGGCCCCTCTCGCGTTCGTGGACGATGATACGCCAAGATGGTCTGTCTGATGAATTGTGCCAGTGGTGCTTAAATGAGGTTTTCCCTATCTCTAGATCTGTAATCTCGTACACACGACGGCGAAAGGCTGGACAATGTTAGGCTATTCAGACTGAGGTCCACCTGCGCTGCCTGAACCCGTGGGGGTGCGACCGAAATCATCGTTAAATACAAAATTGCACGCGCGGCGGGTTGCATGACCCGTCTCTTCTTCATAACCGATATCCACGCCTCAGACAAATGTTTCAGGAAGTTCCTAAACGCCGCGAAGTTCTACAATGCAGACTGCCTCGTTCTCGGGGGAGATATCACGGGCAAGGTACTCGTCCCCATCGTCGAAGAGAATGACGGGACGTACACCCTCAGGCTCTTTGAGAAGGACAAGACCGTGAAGAAGGACCAACTGCAGGACACTCAGAAGGCGCTTCTCGACGCGGGTCAGTACTCGTTCGTCACTGGTCCGAAGGAACTCGAAGAAATCCAGGCGGACAAGGAGAAGGAGGGGCGCGTCTTCAACGAAGTGATGGCCTCAGTCCTGAAGTCTTGGATCGAGCTTGCGAAGGAAAGGTTGAAGGGCACAAACGTCAAGTGTTACATCTCACCAGGAAACGACGACAAGTTCGGGATTGATTCACTGCTTGTTGATTCGGAACATCTGGTCAGCCCCGAGAACAAGGTAGTCCAACTGGAGGGAGGGTTCGAGATGATCACACTCGGGTACGCCAACCCGACCCCATGGAAGAGCCCAAGAGAGGTGAGTGAGGAGAAGCTTGGCCAGATGATCGAGTCCCTGGCCTCGCAAGTCAGGAAGATGGAGACAGCGGTCTTCAACCTCCATGTGCCGCCGATTAACACGGAATTGGACAGGGCGCCGGGGGTGTCACAGAACTTCGAGTACGTGAAGGAGGGTCTTGGCATAAGGTTCATCCACGCAGGAAGCTCCGCGGTCAGGGAGTCGATTGAGAGACACGCTCCTATGCTCGGACTCCACGGTCACATCCACGAGTCCAAGGGCTTTGTCCGATTGGGGAGGACACTCTGTCTCAACCCTGGAAGCGAGTACGCGGACGGAGTCCTGAGGGGTGCACTAGTGAACATGGTTGATGGGAAAGTGGAGGAGTTCCTCCTCACGAGTGGCTAGTCTTCAGACCTAAGAAGTGAATTCCTTCCTCTCGAAGAGCCAAAGGCCCAGAGCTGCCGAGAGGACGAAGTAGACTGCCATTATCGCCAGCCCTTCTGGAATCGAGGCGTAGTAGGTAGTGAATGTGAATCTTCCTGCTGGGGTAAGCTGCTGGGCAGGAGGGTACGGGACCTTAAGGACGCTGCCCATAATGCCCGCCGCATAAGTAATCGAGAACCAAGGTTCAATCCCCACAACCACAGAGGTTATCTCGTCGATCACGTTGAAGGCGAACAGGAGGAGTATGACTGTCATCAGTATGGAGATAGAGCTGCTCTTGAACAAAGAGCTGAACGTGAAGGTCAGGCCCAGCGCCGAAACCAGATAAATCCAAGCGAAGACTAGAGATTCCCCGAATTGATATGGAACAGAGGTTCCGAAGAAATACGTCCCGTTAGCCAAGGCGATTAGAGCGAAAGCCGCCAGGATTAGCGTCGACGCTCCCAAGGCGGCCAACCACTTTCCTACGTACACGACTGATCTTCTGACCGGGTTGGGTATGAGGAAGTAGCCAGTCTTGTTCTGGAATTCTCCTGATATCGCGTCTCCACCGAAGAAGGCCACTGAGAGGAGTACAACGAGGGTAGCGAAGCTGCCCCAGAAGGCCGAGTAGAATGTTAAGGCCGGGTTCTGCGATGCCGGAGCTCCGAATCCGAAGAAGGGAGGCCTGTAGTATGCAGCCGCGAAGGTGAGCAGGGCGCTGATCAGCAGAACAACTACCAACATGACATAGAACCTTCTGGCCCTGAAGTAGTTGAGAAAGGCGTACTTCGTCACTATCCTGATCTGACTCAGGCTGCCGACCCTTGGGCTACTTCCTTCGCTCTCCGTGGACGAAGCCATCACAGGGTCTCCTTGATCAATTGGAGATAGGCGTCTTCCAGCCCGGTCGAGGTCTCTCTAAAGCTCACGACACCGACATTCATGCCTGCAAACTGTGCAAAGAGGCGCTCCTGAGCTTGTATCCCTCCCCTGAACCTGATGCTGAGGTGTCTTATGTCAGTCTTGTCCGCTTTGTCCACTCCCTCAAGGCGCAGAACCGTTGACACAGTTTCCTCGGCCAAATCGCGGGAAAACCCGACCTCCGCCGCCCCTCCGTCTCCAGCGAACTTCGCGGTCACGTTCTCGATTGTATCGTACACAATGAGCTTTCCGTGGTCTATCATCGCGACCTCTTGGCAGACTTCTGTGACCTCACTCAGGAGATGAGAGCTCATGAATACAAGCCTGTTTCCGAGCGACTTCACTATGTCTCTTACTTCGCTCATCCCCCGGGGGTCGAGCCCTGTGGAAGGCTCGTCCAGTATTACGACCTGCGGATTGCTTAGCAAGGTGGAAGCCACGTTCACTCGTTGCTTCATCCCCTTTGAGTAGCTGCCAACCTTCTTGTCCGCCCATTCCTGCATCTTGACCTTCCCCAGCGCCTCGTCGATCCGCTTTGCCCTCTCTTCCTTCGGGACGCCCCGCAGCTCAGACAGCATCATCAGTGCTTCCCGGGCCGTCAAGGAGGGATAGATCTCGGGCGTTTCTATCAGCGATGCGCACGAGCCGAGAGCCTTCTTCTTGTCCTCTTTGATATCGACGCCGTTGATTAGGGCCCTCCCCTGAGTCGGCGAAATGAGGCCCGTGAACATCTTCATCGTCGTGGTCTTGCCTGCACCGTTGGGACCCAGGAAACCAATGCACTTGGTGCCCTCGAGCTTCAGGCTGAGTTCCGAAACGGCGGCAAAGGACCCGAACGACTTAGAGAGATTCACTGCCTCGATTGAGGACCTTGGCATGTCTTCTTGCCCCCCTACTTGACTACCTATCTAAATAGATAGAGGGTCGCTCCGAGGGTCACGATCGCGAGTGCTGATATGACGATGAGCGACGATGCTATGTCTCCTGCCAAGTTCCCAGTAACGAAGGTGCTCGGCAGAGACAGGTCGCGCACGGCGTTGACTGCGAAGCTTATCGGGTTGACTCCGGACACGCTCGCCATCCAGTCGGGCATCGCCGTTGCGGGCACGAGTGCAGTGCTCATGAAGAGCAGAGGGAAGGTCAGGAAACCACCAATCCCGAAGACGGTCTCGGCGCTGCGCGTGCGCAGCCCAATGGCGAGCGATATTCCTGACCATGCCAGACCGAAGAAGACGAAAAGGAAGCCGAACAAGACCATTGCGCCAACCGCCATCACAGAAGCGGCTCTCAAATCAGAGATTAGGACACCGGCGGGGACTTACGCCTTATCGAATAGGATGGGAGCGCAGACTCTCTCCGGACCGAGCCAGCATTAGGCTGCCTGTTAGTTTGCTATCTTGACCCGCGCGCGGCCATCACGCGAAATGACGCACCCGTCAGAAACACCCGAAGATGGGACAGAACCCTCGGCGCATCTTGCAATCTTTAATGTCACTCCTTGAGGCGCATCCCAGACCCTCTTCTTGACCGCGCTTCTTCCCCCGCAACTCGATCTCTCCATCTATGTGTCTCTCGCCTTCCTCTTCGGAATAGCAGCACAGTTCACCGCAATGGACGGGTACACCTTCTTGCGGAGGACGGTCGCGACCCTCGAAGGGAAGATAGGAATACTGTATTCGATTGTGGTTGTCACATGCCTCTTCTCTCCATTCATCCTCAACGACGTTGTCATCATCATCCTCACTCCGGTCGTCGTCAGGTATGCCAAGCACTTCGACATCGATGCCGCCCCCTTGCTGGTTGCGGAGATCACGATGACGAACATCGCGAGCTCTCTGACGCCCCTGGGAAACCCGCAGAACATCCTGCTCTGGCAGGCTTCGGGTGCGACCGTGGCTCAATTCATCTCTGGGACGTGGCTACCTGTCGCGATCTCTGGGGTCATAGGATGCCTGATACTCCTTCCGTTTGCCATGAGGAGTGGGGGTGCGAGGGAACTCCCTTCATCCATAGGATCAATCCTCCCTGCAATCTACCTGTGCCTGGTGACGGCGACCATAGTAGCCGCAAGCCTGCTCAGACTCCCCCCGTACATCTCGCTCGGGACGAGCTTCCTTGTCGGGTTCCTTTTCACCATGCGCTCTCTCGGGCAGGTCTTCAGGGAGTTCGACTTCAGGAGTCTGGCAACCCTGTATGCATTCGTCGCCTCAGTCACGGTCCTTTCCATCCTCGTAATGCCGGTTGTCAGTCCCTACGTGCTGCCTGCCGCACAGGGGTCTCAGCCTTATTCTGCCGTATTCATTGGGATAACCTCGAATATCATAAGCAACGTCCCGGTTACTCAGCTGGTTCTGAGCACGACTCACGTTTCTGCCTCGGTCGCGCCAAGAATAGCGGTCGAAGCTGGTCTCGCTGGGAATCTCAGTCCCGTGGCGTCCTTCGCGAACATACTCGCCCTTCAGATCGCGAGGCGGGGGGGCGTCCCAATCAGGAAGACGATAGCCCTGCAGTTTCTGATTGGTCTGGCGTGCTTTCTCCCGGCAATGCTGTGAGAGGGTGCGCGCGCGCTTAGCCGTATACTCCACTCGGAGGCAGGGTCTCCTTCGTCATCGCCGTTATCAGCGAGGTTGAGTAACCGGCCTTCTCTGCGAGTGCCTTCGCTATTTCAGCCGTACCCACGAGACCCACCATGTTTCCCTTCTCATCTACGACCGGCAGCCTCCTCACCTTGTTCGTCGTCATCGCCTTGAGCGCCTCCTCGATGCTGGTGTCGCGAGGTGTGACTACGATCCGAGACGTCATCACGGCCTCGACTTTCGTCGTATTGGGTGAGACGCCCTTTCCAACGACCCTTCTGGTGATGTCCCGCTCTGTGATTATCCCAACTATCTTCCCTTTCGACTTCACGAAGACGCAGGAAGAGTCGTTCTTCTCCATCGCCTTGGCCGCCTGCATGACCGTGGCATCAGCTGGAATCGTGAGGGGGTTCGGACTCATTATCTCCTTTACCTTCAGGTCTAGCTTCTTGAGCGCCTCTTCTTCGCTGCCGCCAGAAGAAGCCTCTTCTTCGTCGTCATCGGAAGACATGGTTGGTGAGCTTTGGGCCTCTTCATTATAAGGTCACCCACACTCAGACCCCAACGCAAGCCTGCCTTCGGAGCCCACCTGCTGGTGGAGGCGAGCACCTAAGATGCTACAGTGAGTCAGGGAGAGGGTTGAGCCTCTTCGACTGCCTTTACTGCTTGCCTTTCCTTAGACCTGAACAAGAGCAGAACGACGAACATGATTACAGAGAGTGCGACCACAATCGTGAGCAGGTAATTGATCGGGACTAGCAGGTGTTGGGGACTGCCGACATCAAGGATGCTGAGGGCCGTGATGATTGCGATGCAGATGTCCAAGACCAGAGAGGCATAGGCCAACCTATCGAGTGTCTTCCTGATTCTGGCCGAGTTCACATCCTGTCACTCAGGAAGCCCTTCGGTCGATTTGGTTAAGACTTTCCTATCGGTAAAAAGCCCCATTATTAGGGTTCGGCGTACCGAGTGATAACCTTAGATTGAATCACCCACATCCTTCTGCGCTGTGAGAAGGACTAAGATCGTCTGTACGATAGGGCCGGCGAGTAGTGCGGCACGTATCGTCAGAAACCTCGTCTCCCAGGTCGATGTCTTCAGGATCAACTTCTCTCACGGCGACGCGGCCAGCCATCTCAGCGAAATCAGGACCATCAGGTCGGAGGCGAGGCGGGCCGGGAAGACAGTCGCCATCCTCCAGGACCTCCCAGGACCCAAGATCAGGGTCGGGAGGATGCTCAATGGGTCCTCAGACCTTGAAAGAGGCTCCCAGATTCTTCTGACCAAGTCTGTACTAGAAGGCGATTCGAGACGCGTCAGCGTGAACAACCCTGATCTCATCGATTCCGTGCAGAGAGGCGATGTCCTCCACCTTGCCGATGGCATCATCAGGCTCAGGGTGAAGGAGAAGCAGGGTGACGGCGTCCTGTGCCTGGTTCTTGCGGGCGGCACTTTGGGCTCGGGCAAAGGGGTCAACGCACCCGGCGTCAGGCTGAACACCCAGTTTCCAACGCCCGCGGATGTCGCTCACCTCAGGTTCGGAATCAGCCAGGGGGTCGATTTCGTCGCTGCTTCATTTCTCAGGACTGCGGCCGACCTGCGGGCCATCAGGAGACTTCTCCCGGAAAACGGGCCGCTCCTCGTCGCGAAGATTGAAAAGAGAGAGGCTGTCAGGAACTTTGACCCGATACTCGCCGAGGCTGACGGAATAATGGTCGCCCGCGGTGACCTTGGAATCGAGGTGCCCATTGAGACGGTCCCCGCGATTCAGAAGGAGATAATCAGGAAATGCAACAAGGCGGGAAAGCCCGTGATAGTCGCGACGCAGATGCTGATTAGCATGGTGAATTTTCCAGTCCCCACTCGAGCCGAAGTGACCGACGTCTCCACGGCGATCTTGGACGGGACAGACGCCGTGATGCTGTCAGACGAGACGACCGTAGGAAAGTATCCGGTGGAGGCCGTGAGAATGCTCGACAAGATCTCCCGGGCAACGGAGAAGTCGCCCGAATCATACGTCAGGTCCTGGGCTGAGTCTGAGACCCAGGACACCGGAGAGGCGATCGGAAGGGCCGCCTGTGGGCTTGCCGACTACGTGGGCGCGAAGGTGATCGTCGCTCCCACAGAGACGGGTTCGACCGCCCGAAGGGTAGCGATGTGCAGACCACTCCAGCCGATAGTGGCTATGTGCACCGACCCTAGAATCGCCAGGAGAATGAAGCTCTTCCGTGGTGTCATCCCCGTGGTTTCGCGGAGGGCCGAGACCCTGGACTGGCTCCTCGCAAGGGCAGGTCTCGTGTCAGTTCGGCTGGGCCTTGCCAAGAAGGGAGACCGGATAGTTGTCACCTCGGGGACCCCAGGAATGAAAGGCACTACGAACCTGATCAAGGTCTCAGTCGTGGGCGGCCGAGCTTGAGCGGTCTCCTTCAGGTGAAGTCGAGGAGGGTCGGGTTCTTCGTGCGGCGCCTCGGGAGCCTTTGGTCTGTCCGACCGACGAGCTCCTTCATCCGGTTCTCTTTGAAGAGCGTGCTGTAGTAGTACGCCTCATCCACCGTACCCTCGGCAAGAAGGATAACGACCTTCCCTTCTGTGGTCCTTCCTGTCCTCCCCCTCCTCTGGATGTACCTGATCTCCGACGGGACCGCCTCGTAGAAGACCACGAGGTCGACGTCAGGTACGTGAAGGCCCTCTTCCCCTATGCTGCTGCTCACCAAGATTCTGAACTCGCCTTCTCTGAACTTCTCTAGAACATTGGTCTGCGTCTGCTGGTCCATCCCCTCGCTTCCCACTCGGTCCGATTGCCCCACGAACCTCTGGGCCACGAGCCCTTCTCGCGACAGAGCTTCGACGATGTCTTCTATCATGTCCCTGTACTGGGTGAAGACGATGATTCTGGAGTCATCCTTCTTGGCCAGTTGCTCCTTGACAACCTTCAACAGGACCTTTACCTTCGGATGCTCCAAAGACTTCAGCACCTCGGCCTCTTCTTCTATTCTGAGCCACCTCGGGTCTTTGATCAGCGAAGTGGTCGCCTTTCCCTTGTCTTCCTTCTCACGTAGCTTCCTCAGATACCTCTCGAGGGACGGGGCACCTTGGGTCTCAATCATCTCCAGGGCGTGGAGAACGACCACGGCCTGGGTCTGGTTGATGATTGCTCCAAAGACGTACCCTCTTTGGCCGCCCTGCGCCTGAGCCGTCCGGAGCCTCGCCGAGATTGTCGATCTCGCTTCCAGGAGGGCCTTCTTCGAGACCCTGTTGTCTCTCAGGAATCCGCCGGCGAGCAGCTTCTTTACCTTCTCGTTATAGAGCTCCCTCAGCCTCAGTGTGACGTCGTAGTATTCATCGAATGCCTTGACCTTTATCACCTCGATGTTGGTTCGTTCCACGTACTCGCGGACGTCCTCGCTCTGCTCAGTCCTCGCCTCGATTTTCTCGATAAACAGACTCTTCTTGATCTCGTCTATCCTCTCCTTCGAAGAGCCAGGTGAAGCTGTCAGCCCCAGAATGAGGGGATGGTCCGAGTACTCTCGGTACGCCTCTGCCAATTTCGTGTATGTGTAGTCCTTCACGCTTCGATGGGCTTCGTCGAAGACCGCCAACACGACCTCTTTCAACGAAACTCTCCCATGCCTGACGTCGTTGTAAACCGTCTGCGGCGTCGCGAAGATGAGTCGGGCCTTCAACCAGAGTAGCTCCCGAGAGCCCGGCTCCACCGTCCCAGTCAGCACAGCGAAGGATTCTTCCGGCAGGTGAATGTGCTTCCTGAAGGTCTGGAAGTGCTGGATCACAAGGGGCCGCGTCGGTGCCAGTACCATCACCTTTGAATCAGGACCCCTCTGGAGCACTTCTGCGGCGACCATGATGGCTATCATTGTCTTGCCCAGTCCTGTCGGGAGCACGACCAGCGTGTTAGTGTCAGCGGCCGTTCTGGCTATCCTCTTCTGGTATTCACGGGCCCGGAAGCTATCTACAAGCAAGGAATCCTTTCTGATTCAGTCGATACGCAGTTCGACTAAAAGCCTTCCTAGAATGAGTGAGCAGAGACCTATCAGCCTGCCGCGATTCCATTTGCGCCACTCGGCTTAAGAACGAGCACGAAGGGGGCTTGGGCTCAGGTGTATCACGCTTGCGTGCCAGGATGAAGAGGAGGCAGATGGTCAGGAGGCTCGAGATCGTCGCTGTCGTGGTCGTGGTCGCAGTCTCCCTGGTAGTTGGCTTCTATCTGGCGCTTAACACCAACTCCAACAACGCCCTCGACGGCAAAGGTGTTTCTACGACAGACTTGACTGATCTGCGTCAGGCCTCGTTGGCGTCGTACGGCACGTCGGGTTCGCTGACACAAGTGAAGAGTTTGACCGGCCCGCCCTACTCTACGAACGGAAAGCCCATTGTAGTCTATGTCGGAGCAGATTACTGCCTCTACTGCGCCGTCCAGAGATGGCCCTTGATCATGGCACTGATGCGCTTCGGCAACTTCACGAACCTCGAGTACATGCACTCAAGCACGGGGGATGGTAATTACGCTACTTTCACCTTCGTTGCGAGTAGCTATCAAAGCCATTTCCTTGTCTTCCGGCCCTACGAGGTCTCTGACAGGGCCGGGAACCCCCTTCAGACTCTTCCGACGAACTACACTTCCACCTTCACGCAGTACGGGGGGTCAAGCTACCCCTTCCTCAATTTCAACAATGAATCCTACATCAAGGGGGCAATTGTGGATCCTGCAATACTGGGCACGAAAAACCAGACCCAGATAGTCTCTTCAATTCAGGCTGGGGACTCGTTAGGGAGTCAGATCAAACAGGCAGCCAACGTGATGACCGCCGTCCTCTGCAAGCTCACGAACAACAATCCGGGTTCAGTCTGCACCAACCCAATCATAGAGGCCACTGTTTCGTACACTCTTCCCTCCACGAGCTCATACTCTGAGCTCCTCCTGGCAGGCACCTCCTTCACCACTTCGTCGGACGGTTCATTGCCGGACAAGATTGCGGCGGTTGGAATTAGATGAAAGCAAGTCCGCTGAAGCTGCTGATACTGGTAGTGATGTCCGTCGTAGGACTCGTCGCTTCCTCGATCGTACTCTACCTCTACAACACGCTTCATCAGCTGCCACCGTACTGCAGCTCTACCCAGACCTTTTGGGGAATATCGCTCAACTGCGGGGTTGTCCTCGGAAGCAGCTACAACTCGGTTTACGGTTTCAACCTCGACATTCTGGCTGTCACATACTTCATCGTCAACCTGGCCCTGATCTTCCTCGTCGCATTTGGAAGCGACTGGCTCTACGAGAGGGCGTTCAAGGTATTGTTCGCGTGGAGGTTTGTCGGACTCGCGATAGTCCCTTACCTGATGACTGTCGAATTCATCATTCTGAAGACCGTCTGCATATATTGCACGATTATGCATCTGTCGATTCTGGTAGATTTCGTCATAATCACATACTTCATCTTCTACAAGAAGAACATCAGAACCTTCCTCACTTCGAGCCCCGAAATTGGTCGCCACTCTTCTGACACTCTGCAGCCCTAATCAGAACGAGATCTTTCGACGCCTCCTGCCTGAGTTGGAGGGGTTGCTGGCTCGTCTGACAGTCTCAAGTGAAGGCCCGGGGGGTGTAATCTTCTCAAGTGTGAAAGGGACTCTATCGGGGTCTTGGGGCAGATTATCAGGTCCCTGCCGTCAGCATGTCAATCTTCGTGATTATCCCGAGCACCTTCTCTTCTGAGATCACCATCACTGCAGGCAGATAACCGAACAGCGAGAAGAGCGCTTCCACCGGAGTATCTTTGCCGACGGATGCAAAGACCGGTTGAATGTGGTCTCTGACCTTCTGATTCAAGACCTCTGCTGGATCCGGAGCCGTCGCCAAGAGGTCGAGGATACGCCCCTCCGTTATGGTGCCCACCATTCTGTCTCCAGAAAAAACCGGCATCTGGGAAAACGCTTTCTTCTTCATCATCGCGACGCACTCGGAGAGTCTCGCGTCGCTGTTGACGCCTATCGCTGGCGAGGACATGACATCGGCTGCCTTCTTCCCCTTGGCGACGATCCTCGAATTCAGAGCTACCGAGATCGCCTTGAGTGTCTTGAAGGTAGGGTCGACCGCACCTGCCTCCACCTTCGCCACTATCGACTGGCTGACCCCGGCCGCTTTGGCGAGGCCTGCCTGAGTGCACCCCAGCTGCAGGCGTATCCGTTTCAGCTGTTTGGGGTCTATCAGCTGCACCGCCATTATTCTCTCAGGAATATCCTCGTCACGAACCCATATAAGCCATTACTTGCGCGCCTGCTTCAGTAAGCATGAGCAGGCACCTCTTCACTTCAGAAAGCGTCACGGAGGGGCACCCCGACAAGTGTTCCGACCAGATCTCCGACGCCGTCCTGGACGCCATCCTCGCATCTGATCCGAAGGCGCGGGTCGACTGTGAGACCCTGATTATGCAAGGCACGGTAATGGTGACGGGCCAGATTACGACGTCGGCCTACGTCAACATAAGACAGATAGTAAGGGATGTCCTTCACGACATCGGCTTCGACAACGCGAAGGACGGACTCGATTGGCAGACTTGTGGTGTCCTCGTTTCAATCGAAGAGCAATCACCTGACATATCGATGGGGGTGACCGGGTCGATCGGAGAGATGGGGGCTGGAGACCAGGGGATGATGTTCGGATACGCGTCAAGGGAAACCCCACAGTTGATGCCCCTTCCTATCATGCTCGCCCACGGAATAGCCAGGGAGCTGGCCGGTGTGAGGAAGAATGGCGTCATTCCTTACCTGCGCCCCGACGGCAAGTCGCAGGTCACCGTCGAATACGACGGCGGAAGGCCCGTGAGAGTCGACACGGTGGTGGTTGCAGCCCAGCACAGCGAGGAGGTCGACCCGCAGGTCGTCGGACGGGAAGTGGTGGAGAAGGTCGTCAGGAAGGCAGTGCCTAGCAGCCTGCTCGACAAGGACACGAAGTTCTTGGTGAACTCGACAGGCAGGTTCGTCATAGGCGGAACCCTCGCCGACTCAGGCCTGACAGGCAGGAAGATCATCGTGGACACCTACGGGGGCGTCGCTTCTCATGGTGGAGGCTGCTTCTCAGGCAAGGACCCGACCAAGGTTGACCGTTCGGGGAGCTACATGGCTAGATACGTTGCCAAGAATATCGTGGCTGCGGGTCTTGCAGAAAAGTGCCAGGTGCAGACCGCTTACGCGATCGGCGTAGCCCAGCCGGTCTCCTTCATGGTCGACACTTTCGGGACCGGGAAGATCCCGGATTCCAGAATCACTGATGGTGCAAAAGAGGTCTTCGACATGAGGCCAGGGCCAATCATCAACCATCTGAACCTGCTCAGACCAATCTACAGGAAGACTGCCTGCTACGGTCACTTTGGCAGGGAAGACCCAGACTTCACCTGGGAAAGGACTGACATGGTCGAGAGGCTGAGGAAGGCCACTGGATTAGGCTGACGTCTGATTGGTTCATTGAATGCGCACTTGGGTAGTGGTGTCCCCTTGATCGCGGGTCAATCTTCTAGGGGCCATTCAGCAATTCCAGAGCGACTCTGAAGACCTGCCAAGTTGGTCGGTGCCGTTGCTTGATTGGCTAGCGCAGTCGGCTGGTTTCAAGTCATTCGTCGGGCGCAAAGCGGCCGTCACTCCGGTGGTGCCCTCTCTCGCGCCGCCGCATACACCGTTTAAATGAAGCCCGACATGAGGTCGCCATCCGAGTGGTGGACGAAATGGATGCTGCCGACCGGAGCGCTAGGAGTGGTCTCTTCAGCCTCAATTCTGCCCTGCTGGTCGCGGTCCTGATCTACGTGAGTGTCGTCGCGGCCGCCTACGTGAGATTTGGGACACTTCCGCAGGTCAGCTTTGTAGTAGCCGCGGTTTTGGTCCTGCCCTTCATAGCGCTAGCAACAAGATCGAAGGAATTCATGACGAATTCGGCGCTCATCGTCGCGGTGCTCCTCACCTACGAATCACTGCAGGGGATAACCGGTACACTTGTCCATTCGGGGAGCGTGGTTTCGTTGGCCCCATTCGATCAGGCGCTGATTGGCTCCAACTTTGCTGCGGACGTCCAGAGAACGTTCGCGTCGTCTGTCACCACCTTCGTCTCGACCCTGTTTTACGGGCTGCATGTGTTCTTGGTCGTAATTGCCTTTGTGCTGTTCTGGTTCAAGGACAGGACGGTCTACCGAGGGTACACATACTCACTTGTTGTAACGTCATACTTGGCCCTTGTCACATTCGTGGTTCTTCCGACTGATCCCCCGTGGCTGGCGGGTACGGCAAAGAACCTGCTCAGAACTGGAATCGAGATGTTTCCGACTGTCTTCCAAAACGCACAGGCTATGCTGCTCTCAGGGGAATCCGACGTCGTTGCTGCGTTTCCAAGTCTGCACGCGGCCTACGCCACGCTGTTTTCGATATTCATGTTCAGGGTTGGCAGGAAATACGGCCTCGCATCTCTTCCCATCGCAGGGGGGGTGTACTTCTCGATAATCTACTTGGGGCAACACTTCCTGGTCGACCTGTTGGGCGGCATCGCATACGCGGGGATCTCGGTGTACGCGGTCGAATGGATGATGGCCCGGCGGCGGAGCCCCAAACTCAAACCCTCTGCTGCCACTGATTTGACCGTGAGTGCATCCGCGCACTGTAGCATGTGTTCACCTGTGAACCGGCAAGTCTGAATTGGTTTAAAGTGGGCTAAACGACAAACAGCAGGAGCGAGCCAGTTGATTGTGTTAGAGGCCGTGAATCTGACGAAACGGTACAAGCATTCCAAGCGGCCCGCCTTGGATGAATTGAACCTTGAGATCGAAGGAGGTCGAATATTCACGCTCCTGGGCCGGAACGGTGCGGGGAAGACGACCTTCCTGAGGATTGCCAGCACTCAGCTCATGCCTACCTCGGGTAGTGTCACTGTTCTCGGGCTGGACGTCGTGAAGGACGCAAGACAAATCAGACAGCACATAGCCGTCACGCCGCAGGACGCGGAGACGATCTACCCTCTGACCGCACGCGACCACATCATGCTGTCGCTGAGGATGCGTGGCATGGAAAAGACCGCGGCCGCGCAGAAGACTCAGGCAGCCATTGAGGCGCTCGAACTGGTCGAAGTCGCTGACATGAACACCGACTGGCTTTCTGGGGGTCTGAAGCAGCGGGTCATCGTCGCGATGGCAATAGCGACTGATGTGGAGTTAGTCTTCCTCGATGAGCCGAGCATCGGCCTCGACCCCTTGAATCGGAGAAGAGTCTGGGACCAGTTGGCGCGGATGAAGCGGGATGGGAAGACCATCGTCCTGACTACGCACTACATGGACGAGGCCGATGCTCTTTCTGACAGACTTGTAATCATCAACAAGGGGAAGGTCGTTGCCCAGGGTACTCCTCAGAGCGTGAAGGAATCCTTCACCAAAAGGAGTATCCGTGTTGAAGTGGGTGGTTCTTTTCTTGAAAAGGACCTTGAACCATACGGCCGTGTCCTCACGGTTGCCGGGAGATACAGGGTTCTGACCGACGCCGCAGGTGCAAAGAAGCTGGGTGAGGAAGCCGTCGCCAGAGGGGTGAGCATTGCAATCAGCCCGGTGTCGCTCGACGACGTGTTTGTCGACATTGTGGGAGAGGCCGAGAAGGGGGAGGAAGATGGGAACTAGCAGGTTGAGATCTCTATGGGCCATAATGTACTATCTTGGATTCATCCCTATGCTAAGAAATCCACTCTTCATTCCATTCGTCTTCGCATCACCCTTTACGCTCTTGTTCATCCTTTTCGTAGCCGGCGGCGGAACCGCGCTCCCGTTTGGGATAGCCGGGGCATTGACCATGGTCACGACCGAACTCGGGCTCTTCGTCGGCACTGATCTGGCGTCGTACAAGATTCAGAACAAATTCCAGGACATCGTTGTGGCTTCACCTGTCTCACCTCTCATCTACATGTTCGGAGTGGCCCTGTCCGAGCTGATTTTCGGAACCCCTGCGTTGCTCGTGCTATTCGGCCTAATGGCCTGGCACGGCGCCTCACTGATGACCGTTGTCATAACCGTAGGGGTCGTTGCGCTCCTCTGGATAACCACTACATCAATAGGGTTCTTCTTCTCAGCGTACGCACCGAGCACCCAGAACGCCTTTATCATAAACGGATTCATAGCCACGCTGCTTTCCGTACTGCCACCAGTCTACTACTCTGTCTCCAGACTCCCGCCCGCCGTCGTACCGCTGGCCGAGATACTTCCTACTACTGAAGCGTCGTCGCTCTTTCAGGGCGCTCTCGGGTTAGGCTACTCGATTACCCCTGTCCTCAGTTTTGCAACATTGTTCGTAGCAGCCGCACTCCTCCTGCTACTCGTCTCGTTCAAGATGAAATGGCGGGAAACCTGAGGCGCGCACTTGACGATGGAATATCAATTGGCCGCTTGCTGGGGATGAATCTATTCCGGAGATTCTGTCTGAGCCTATTCAGTCGAGGCGAGTCATGATCTCGACCACGGGAAAGAGAGGCGTGCACGCGCATCGGGACCACTCAAGCAAAGTCCTAGGGCGAAACTAGGCCCTCAACCTCTACAATCCGAGACTGTTGATCACTCTGCCGGAATTCGCGTCGATTACGAGTACAATCTTCTTCCCCTTGTGATCGTACCTGGCGAACCAGATCGGCGCGTGGAGCAGCTCGGCGTCCCCAACATCCGATTCCGTGGTCAATTGCTGAATCATGTGATACTTCGCGTGTGCCTTCTCTGATTGCAGTTGATCGACCAAGGTCTTCGCCTGAGACTTTGCAACATCTTCGCTTATGTCCCCATTTAGGGCCTTGACATTCTTGGGTAACTTCGCGACATCGAACAACGCCCTACCATCAAGGTCGAATTGATAGTCTCGGGGCTGATACTCCATGAGTGCTTTCAGTGCAACCACGGGAAAGTTGTAGGTCGCGTCCATCTGTTCTGCTTTCCTGATTCCACCGCCATACCCCATTCCAATTCCCATCCCGAAGGCCCTGATCGGCGCCAACGCAAATGCGCTCCGGAACATGGCGCTTACTCCCTCACCCAGACCCGCAAAGGCGCGTCTCCGACCCACTCCCCCGAAACCGCCGCGACCGCCTCCTCCTCCCATTCCGCCCAGTATGATGCCCATAAGCGCCGCAGTTGTAGCGGTTTGTCCAACTTCGGCTGCCACGTTGGCGGCCACAACGGACGTCCGTGCAGAGACTGCCACAACCCAGTAAGGCACGTATGACAAGTTCATCTCCTCCTGTGTGGAATCCTCGTGCAGATGTCTGTGCAGAAGACCCTTGTCCATGAGCGGAGTGATGACACCGTTCACTTGGTCGACGCTGGCGATTTTCAAAGGAAGCATTGTGTGTTTCTGTATGTTGGTCCATCCTTGGTTGCCCAGGACGATCCCGCTACCACAATACTCACACGTTATTACCATCTCGCCAAACTTCGGAGAAATGGGTGCACCGCAATTCGGGCATTGGATCGAAGTCGCTCCGGTGGGGGCAATAATCTGTGCAGGCGGATTAGGAGAGGTGACTGGCGCGGCGCCTGGTTGTGACGTATTGGAGCCACCCGCTCCCTGCCACCCACCAGAGTTGACCCCCATCCTCGTTCCGCACTTGTAGCAGAATAGTGCCTCGTCTGGAAGTTGAGCCCCGCATTGTGGACAATTCATCAATCTTGTCTCGTTCTATCCTTCATAAAAAGCTGTCCTACGCACTCCGAGTGGGTGCCAGGTTGATTCGGGCCAGCGCTTACAGCCAGAGGCCGATTCCTCCAACGATGACTCGTGTTAATCGTCGACCAGCCTGAAGAAAGCGTCAAGATTCATGGCAGACTACGTTCAAAAGGGATTTGCAGTAGAATAGCCGTCACCCAAATCCAAACTGCACTGGCGATCAGACGGCCATTTCTTCACTCCACGTGCAGTTGTCTTGATTTGCCCGCGGATAAATAGTCGCACCTGGCACAGAGCGAGAAGACGACCATCTTGAATGGTATCTACTTCGCTGTTTTCGGGTCAGGGCTGGGTCACGCAACTCGGGCCCTCGACATCGCCGAGCGTCTCGGACCCAACGGGGACAGAATCCGCTACTCGTGTTCGGCCCAGGGTTTGGAGTACATCAGGATGCACAAGCCAGAGACGGATGCAATAGAGTGTCCGTCGTTCGACGTAGAGTGGACTGAAGCGGGCGGCTTCTCCGGCAAGGATTTCTTACTGCATTTTCCCTTCATGCTTCGTTCCTTCTTGAAGCAGGTCACATTCGAGGCGAAAAGCATTTCGAAGTTCGGTCCCAAGATCACAGTGTCCGATTCAAGGCTCTCGGCCGTTCTCGCGGCCAAATCGAGATCCTGTCCTGTCATCACAATGCTGAACCAATTCAAGGTGAATCTTCCCCCGAGATTCAGAGGGGATGTCTTCGGGCGCTTTTACGAGAGGATTGCGGGGGACGTTTTGGGTCTCATGTGGTCTCTGAGCGAACAGGTACTGCTTACAGACCTCCCTCCTCCCTACACGATCGGAGAAGCCAACGTCGCAGGGACCGACCTGTCAAACATAGTCAGATACGTGGGATTCACTTCCCCGAGCTTGGAGGTGAGTGAGAGTAGGCTCCAGAAGGCGAGAGAAGCGCTGGGGTCTGACGGACGTCCGCTCGTCTTTTTCCAGATAAGCGGACCAGACGCTACGAAGAAGAGATTCATCGACACAGCCCTAAAGTCGGCTGGTGTGCTCTCCAGCGAGTACAAGGTCGTAGTGTCAAAGGGCTACCTGGGCGGTTCGGGGGAACCTAGGAGGCTAGCCGGCGGGACCTTGCTCTACGATTGGTGCCCGATCAAGGACGAGTTGTTCATGCTTTCAGAGGTGCTAGTTGCGAGGTCAGGTCACAGAACCATAGGGCAGTGCATTGACGCAGGAAAACCAGCGGTCCTCGTCCCGATACACAATCACTCGGAACAACTGGGGAATGCCGATAAGTTCCAAAGACTCGGACTCGGGATTACAGTTCCTTCAGAGACCTTGAATGCTCAGAGAATAGTGGATTCCATAGACTCGTGTATGCAGGACCCGAAGTACAGGAAGAACGTTGAGGCTGTCGGACTCATTTCTAAGAAGTACAATGGGATTGAGAAGTGTGTCGAGGTCATAAACTCGTACGCATAGTGGTCCTTCCGTGAGCTGGTTCGCGTCGTCTTTCGAGCTCTGGATATTGCTTCAGCGTTGACTAGAGATGAATCGTTCGAATTCTTTCAGAGCCCTAGGACTTCCAATCTCATAGAACCTTTCTTCCACGGTGAATGCCAAGAGTTCATCACGTTTGATCAATTCCCCGTAGAATTCCTCCTCCTTGCACTCTCTCTCCGATGGAATGAGAGCCAGAGCGCGTTTTCTGAAGGCAGAGACTCCGAAATTCACCCAATCCATACCCCTGCCCCGGCTCTTCTTGTCATAGCGCACGACATGACCCCCTCTCACGACGACGTCGCTCCTACCGTACCTGTTATGATTCTCATACACAGTCATAAGTCCAAGTCTCCCTGAGTCTAGAAGGGCCCTCATAATGTTCCGATAGTCGGCCCGCAAGTAGGCGTCACCGTAAGTGACGAAGAAACACTCCTTGAGGAGCGGTTCGGCTCCCTTCAGCGCGCCTGCTGGTCCCATCAGTTTGGGCCCATCGTAGCTGTACCTGACTCTGACTCCCCATCTGCTGCCGTTTCCAAAGTGATCTTCCACCTGCTCCCCGAGGTGACCGATACACAGCACGAAATCGGATATGCCACTTCGTTTCAGCAGACCGATCTCGTGCTCGAGAAACGGTCTTCCGTTAACCGGAATCATGGGCTTTGGAATGGTCTGCGTCAAACGCCCGAGTCGCGTTCCGAGACCCCCGGCCAGTATGGCAGCTTGCACCCCGAGCTGACCTCCTAGTCTCTCATCCTTCGGACCTAGACGTTGTAGATTACCTTGCTGCCTTCGAAGTCGAACCTGAACCTCACTTCTGTAAGTCCCTGGCTGGCAAGGGCAGCCCTGACCTTCTCTCTTCCTTCCTCGCAGTAGAGCATGAGGAAGCCTCCGCCCCCTGCTCCGACGAGTTTCCCACCGAGAGCCCCATTCTCTCTCGCGATAGAGTACCATGAATCAATGTGGTCCGTGGTCATGCTGTCGGTGATGCCGCGCTTTACCATCCAGTGTTCGTGCAACAGCTCTCCGAATCTCCTCAAATCGCCTGCTTCGAGGGCCTTCTTGCTCTCCAAGCCGATCGACTTAATGGCGTGCATCTTCTCGATCGCCTTGCTGTCACCATCGGAGACTCTGCCCTGCTGCTTCCCGAGGATCTCCCCTGCGTTTCGGGTAATCCCCGTATAGAACATCATTATGACGTACTCCAGTTCGGACAGCGTGTGGTCCGAAATATCGAGCTCTTCGGACGTGACATTCCCCCGTGTGTCTATCTCATAGGCCCTGATCCCCCCAAGGCTGGCAGTGTATTCATCCTGCTTCCCCGAAGGCTCGTGTAGCCGGTTCAGGGCGATATCGCAGGCTATCTCCGCGATCTGTTCGGGTGTCTTGACTATTCTCTGGTGTGCATAAAGTGCATTGAGCAGCCCAACGGTGAAGCTACCCGAGGACCCAAGCCCAGACGCCGCTGGGACGTCGGCTAGCGATACTATCTCGATCTTGTCTCTCAGATTCAGGAGCTTCAGCGCTTCTCTTACCAACGGGTGGCGTATGAAATCAGGCGAGTCGACGATTTCTGTCCTGCTGTAGCTCAACCTTATTCCTGGCTCGAACCTGTCATTCACGACAATGTGCATGTACTTGTCTACCGCCCCAGAAACGAAGAAACCCCCGTACTTTGTGAAATACGCAGGAAGGTCTGTCCCGCCCCCTCCCAGCGACAGTCTGAAAGGTGTTCGTGAGACGATCAATGAGGCTGAGGACGCTCCAATACCACACTTCCACCTCAAATATTTAACCAATCTCTGGAGGAGAAATGGCCTTCCATCTCGTGCTGAGCCTTGCGGATGACGGTGGAACTGACAGATTTATCTAGACGTAATCGAAATTGAGGTTTGCTGAATTGCCCCGAACACACGAGTATCTTGAGGAAGTCACGCAGATTGTGGAGAAGCTTGACAGACGGTCAATAGACAACGTGATAGGAATCCTGTATGAGGCCTGGAAGAACGACAACCAAGTCTTTACCATTGGCAACGGAGGCTCGGCCTCTACTGCGACTCATCTCGCTTGCGACCTCGACAAATGGGTGTCGGACGAGGCGGAGAGGAAGTTCCGCGCGTTCTCCCTCGTAGACAACATCCCGCTCGTGAGCGCCCTGACAAACGACAACGGATGGGGTGATGTCTACTATGAACAACTCCGGAATTTCTTCAGGATGGGAGACGTACTCGTCGCCATAAGCGTCCACGGGGGCTCTGGGAGTGACAAAGCCGGTCCTTGGTCTCAGAATCTGCTTAAGGCCGTGAAATACGCTAAGGACAACGGTGGGAAGGTCGTCGGTCTGTCCGGATTCGATGGTGGGGTGTTGAAAGCTGCCTCAGACGCGTGTATCGTCGTCCCGGCGAATTCCACGCCTCACGTTGAGGGGATGCACCTGGTCCTGACACATCTCATCTGCGAACAGCTGAAGGACCTAATCTCGTCGTAGGACGGAAACGGAAGCCTCCGATCTCTTTGCTTCATGTGTTCGGTGAAGAGAAACGATCCTCAGAAGCGGGACAGACTGTGATTCTGGTGTACTCCCAAATCTGCTCGGACGCGCAGTAGTTCACTGCTGGTCTCAGGCTTTCTATACTGTCTCCATGCCTTCAGATTTCAAGCTCCGCAAAAGGTCTGGGACCTGCTTGAGAGACGGCAGCATGAAGTCTGGTCTAGCGTCTTCTCTTTCAATCATCATGCTGAGGAAGGCCGTGAGGTGTCCGAGGAGAATTGTCCGGCAACTTGCAGTTCTTCCTGCCTTCACGTCGACCAGCGCGTCGCCGACGAAGAACGAGTTGTCGAGGTCAAGATTGTGCTCCTTCGCCGCTCGGAAGAGGAGTCCTGGCTTCGGCTTCCTACAATCGCAGTCCAGCCTGTACTTACGAATAAGAGCGTCGGGATGATGGAGACAGAAGTACTCTGCATCGAAAGAGCACTTGTGTTTTGCGAGCTCCTCCCTGAGCTTCTCGTTCATCCTTCCGAATTCGGAATACTTGAATTGACGCTTCGCCACACCAGGTTGGTTGGAGATTAGTATTGCTTTGAAACCGAGCTCCTTGATTCTCCTTACTGACTCTCCCGCGTATGGGAAGATCCTGAGCTGCTTTGCGGTCAGGGGGCTCCCAATCCGTCCCTCTTCCGGGTCGTACTCCAAGTCGTTCAGAACCCCGTCGCGGTCGAGGAATACTGCTCTACTCTTTCTCATTTCATGTGTCCTGGACCTGGTCGAACTGTCGTCGACCTGTCGGCTATCTTGAGGCCTTATTTCTTTTGCGACTTCGGGCAATCAAATGTGTCTCATGCTGGCGCTGAGACAGACGAGAACCCACCAAATTCTTATAGTCTCGTATGCGAAAGCCCGCATGTGGGTTTGCCCGCATGGTACAATTCTTCCTAGATACTGCTTCATTGAAGGAGATCAGGAAATTCACTCGTTGGGGGATAGCCGATGGAGTCACAACAAACCAGAAGATCTTTCTGTCAGAAGGAGGTGTCGATTTTAAGCGGCGTGTTCTGGAAATCTGTGCACTTGTCAACGGACCTGTCAGTGTGGAAACGACAAAGAGTGCAGTATCAGAACTCTTGGCAGAGGCGAGGGAATACTCTTCATGGCATGAGAACGTAGTCGTCAAGGTCGCTATGCACGGTGATGGTAGAGGGTTGCAGGTGGTGCGACAACTCGCGAAGGAAAACATCAAGACGAACATGACTGTCATGATGACCTTCAACCAGCTGGTCCTCGCTGCGAAGGCTGGCGCGACGTATGTTTCGCTCTTCTTCAACAGGTCAAAAGAAGCTGGTGAGAACCCCACGCAGATAATCAGGGAGTACGTGGCTGTCGCAGAGGAAAGTAATCTTCCTGCGAGGCTGATAGTCGGGAGCGTCAGGACCCCGGAGGATGTCGCCCTGGCTGTGGCTGCAGGCGCTCACATCATCACTGTGCCCGCCAAGATTCTGATACAGATGCCATTCAACAAACGGACCGAGGAGACGATCGAGGAGTTTGACAAGGCGTGGCAGGATTTCCTCGCAATGAGAAAGGGCGAGGCCGTTAAGTGAAGGCGATGGGAGACCACGCTGAGAAGAACGGGCTGTGAAACTCTCCCTTCATATCTCGTTGGGTCTTGGTCCCGTTCCATCCTTCGCCGGACATTGGTGTTTGACCCGACTCCGGGCGAGGCCGGATGACCAGGGTGCACTCTCGATCCGCTGAGCTATTGGCACAAACCAAAGAGGTCACATGAAATGATGAAGAAGGCGCTCGTCACCGGTGGGTTGGGGTTCATAGGCAGTCACCTTGTCGACAGATTACTTCAAGACGAATGGCAGGTTGTGGTCCTCGATAATCTTCATACTGGTCACCGCTCCAATTTGGCGCACCAGAAGGACAACCCGCACCTGAGGGTGATCGAGGGAGACGTAAGGAATCTCGAAACCGTTTCGAAATGCTCCCGGGGGTGCGACGCAGTCTTCCACCTTGCAGCTCATGCATTGATGCGAGTCAGCGTTCGCAATCATCGAGCAGACCTCAGGCACAATATCGTAGGCACTTTGAATGTTCTCGAAGGCATGGTCACGAATCGGGTTCCGGACTTCATCTTTGCTTCGACCTCTGCCCTCTACGGCGAAGCAGAGGTCACCCCGACCCCTGAGACATACTCAGGCATCCAAACGTCCCTGTACGGGGCTGCTAAGCTCGCAGGAGAGGGGTACGCCTCCGCATTCTCAGAGTTCAGTCCAATGAAGGTCTGGGCTTTCAGGTTCGGGACAGTCCTCGGAGAAAGATGCAGAAGGGGGGCGATTTGGGACTTCACGCACAAGCTACTTGAGAACCCCTCTGAATTGGAGATCCTTGGCAATGGAAAGCAAAGCAAAGACTACTTGTCCGTGAAAGATTGCATCGACGGAATCATGCTCGGCTACGAAAGAGGCTCAAATCGTGTGAACATCTTCAACCTTGGTCTCCAAGAGCAGACCACAGTCAATAAACTTGCGGACCTGGTGATTGAGGAGATGGGGCTTTCGAAGGTGAGAAAGAAATACACGGGCGGTGTGCGGGGATGGGTAGGCGACAACCCTGTTGTCTACCTGTCGACAGAGAAGATCCGAAGGCTCGGCTGGAAGCCTAAGTTGTCTCCCGCCGAGACGATAAGACTGACCGCGAAGTGGACTCTGCGAGAGGCCCGTCGACAGGAGAAGTAGCGTACGGTACCTGGGAACAAGAAATGTCAAGAATCGCAGTTACAGGTGGCGCAGGCTTCCTTGGCAGTCACGTCGTAAGGAAACTCTTGGATGAAGGCCGAGAGGCGTCGATCATTGACGACTTCTCATCTGGTTCGATTCAAAACCTCGATGACTTGGGGATTAGACAGAAGTGTTCCATAGGGGACCTGCGGAGCTATCAGTTCGCGAAGGAGTCTCTCAGGGGGGCCGAGGCAGTGTTTCATTTTGCAGCAGAAGTTGGGAGTGTGAGTTACCTCCACGGATCGAATGAGCAGGAGCTCGCCGCGCTGCAATCCAACCTCGTCATCGACACTAACGTGTTCAGGGCTTGCCGCGAGAATGGTGTCCGGACCATCATCTTCGCTTCGAGTGTCTCCGTGTATCCGTTCGACGAGCAGTTCGGCTCTCGCGTCCAATTCAGAGAAGAGGATTCTGAGCGCAGGGTGAACCCGGAGGGGGGATACGGCTGGGCGAAGTACATCGCGGAGAAACAGCTTTCCCTAATGCCTGACATCTCCTACGGTGTCGCCCGGATCTTCCACGCCTATGGCAAGAACATCTACCTGAAGCCTGACAGGAGCCAGGTAATCGCTTCTCTGATCAGAAAAGCCGTCAGATATCCAGATGAGGATTTCGTCGTCTGGGGGGATGGGAACCAGAAACGCTGCTTCGTCTTCATCGATGATGCGCTCGACGCGCTCATGCGGCTGGAGAAGCATGTCAGAAAGCGGGGGAGCCTCACAGTCAACGTAGGGTCAACAGAAGAAACCACCATCCGGGACCTTGCCGAACTTGTGGTTCTCCTCTCGAAAAAGGATATCCCGCTAAAATTCGACGACTCGAAACCCAAGGGCGCTTTAAGCAGGACGCCGAATCTGAAGAGAATAAAGAAGGTTCTCGGCTGGGGCCCGACGACTTCACTTTCCGACGGGCTCACAGAGACCTTCAAATGGGCTAAGGAGAGACTTGGAAAGAGGTGAAGAATCTGACCCTCTAGTGAGAGCTGGAGGTTCGATTCGGCTTCCTCCACCAGAATAGAGCAGAATCGCCACGGCCGTCTGACCATTGTCCGCAAAGCGTCCAAAGCAGCCAGACCGCGGGAATCTAAACGGCTAGTCACCGTGCCTGAAGCTGAGCCCGCGCTTGGATACCCCTCTAAGCACTCCAAAAGGCGAGCACAAGACGAGGTAGCCAGTTTCGTTTGTAGACTCTCGTAACACCTAAATCATCTCGCGTCGAGCGGTCACTGGGGAAACGAGGAATTCATTTGGCAGTAGGAATTGAACTTTCATCGCGGAGGAGGCGTGGCGAGGGGGTCGTACATGTCCGTTCGATACTCGCGCTCGCTCTTGTTGGATTCGTATTGCTTGTCGGCGTTTCTCATCCCGTGAGCGCTTCATCGCTTGTCGCTCCCGTCATCAACTCTAGCCCGGCAGCAATTGATATTGGCCAGAGTTCCACTCTCACCGCCACCAGCCCCTTCAGCGGAGGTACCTCTCCCTACACGTGCGAGTGGTTGCAGATGGCACCCGGAGGCGGGAGCTACAGTCCCTTGGGAAGTTCCTTTAGCTGTAACGTCTACGATCTACCCTCAGTCTCGACAGGCACTCTGTCGACTCTTGGGGTTTGGAGCTTCGAGTTGCAAGTCAATGACAGTGCATCCGAGTCTGTCACCTCTGGATCCGTCACGATCACAGTCAATCCTGATCTCGTTGCGCCTACGATTTCAGTTTCGCCCACTGCTACTGGTTCCGGCCAGTCTGCCACGCTGTCGGTCATAACTTCCCTCGCCGACGGCACTTCTCCGTACACTTGTCAGTGGCTCCAGGAGTCGCCCATGAACGCCACCTTCGTCACTCTAGGGGGCTCCTTCACGATTGGATGCACCACCTCTTCGAAGCCTTCGATTTCCACGGGAACCTTGACTACGGCAGGAAATTGGAGCTTCGAGCTCCAGGTGACCGATGCAGCAGGTGAGACAGTGGCATCATCGCCTGTTAGGCTGACCGTTGGCAGTCTCCCCGGTACCAGTGTCACCCTATCGTGTTTCCGTTCTTCTATAGTCGTGGGTTCGGCGACCACCTGCAAGGCAAAGGTCGTTGGCTCTGGCTCCGCGCCGACGGGCAGCGTCGCTTGGTCAAGCAGCAGCCCGGGTGTCTTCTCTAGAGATTCCTGTGCACTCTCACGGTACGGAACCTACAGTACGTGCTTGGTGAGGTTCAAACCCACGGCTGCTGGCTCTTTGGTGGTCCTCGCTGCGAATTACGGAGGAGACACGAACAACTTTCCATCTTCTGGTGCATACAACCTAACCGTGACGATGAAAGTCACGAAGACAACGGTTTCCTGCAGCCCGACATTCGTGGTCGCCGGCTCGTCGACGGTCGTCATTTGCAAGGCCAAGGTTTTCGGTTACCTTCCGACGGGAACGATTGGTTGGTCCCCAAGCGGGACAGGTTCCGTCTTCCTCAGCTCGGCAACATGCACTCTCACCAGCCAAGTGAATCCCGCCGTCGCGATGTGCTATGTGGAGATTTCCGGGTCCACAGGTGGGCGTGTCACCCTGACTGCGAACTACATGGGGGACTCCAACAATCAAGGCAGTTCCAGAACAGCTGGACTGACGATCAAGAAGGCATCTACGGTCACTACGATATCATGCATACCATACCCCTTCGCTGTTAACACTCCAATCACCTGTAAGGGTACGGTGACGGGCCAATACTCGTCGCACACTGGAACTCTCATTTTCACTGTCTCGGGGAGAAGTTTCGTGTCTCCTTCAAACGCATGTACACTGGCATCAGGGAGTTGTTCGGTGAATGTCACGACTTATGCCCGAAAGATTGCGATACGGGGGACATACAGCGGAGACACCAACAATAGGGCAAGTTCCGGAAGGGCTACTCTGATCACTGCATTCTCTTCAGTTGGATGTGGCGCCACAATCCAAGCAAACACAATATTGGGTCACAACGTCGGGCCTTGCTCCGGGAAAGGACTTGTCATAGGTCACAGCGGCATAACTCTCAACTGCAACGGGCACACCATAACCAGCAAGATCAATAACACGCACGCAGGAATCTATCTCATAGGGAAGACAGGTGTCACAGTCGAGAACTGCGACGTGACGGGATTTGAGTATGGATTCCTCCTTAACAGCTCTTCCACTAGCAACATCCTCATCGGAAACACGGCGAACAACAACGCGGTCAATGGCTTCGAGCTCTCCTTCTCTTCCAACCACAACACTCTCACAAACAACACGGCGATCAACAACTCCCACTTTGGCCTCCTCCTCAACAGCTCTTCCCACAACACTCTCACAGGGAATTGGGCGAACAACAACAACGCCAGTGGTTTCTACCTTCTAGACTCCAACAGCAGCACTCTCACAAACAACACGGCGATCAACAACTCCCACTTTGGCCTCTTCCTCAACAGCTCTTCCAACAACATCCTCACAGCGAACACGGCGAATGGTGATGTCAACGGCTTTTACCTTCTAGACTCCAACAGCAGCACTCTCACAAACAACACGGCGATCAACAACTCCCACTTTGGCCTCTTCCTCAACAGCTCTTCCAACAACATCCTCGCAGGGAATTGGGCGAACAACAACCACAACGCCAGTTTCTTCATTTTCAGTTCTTCCGGCAACACCCTCACAGGGAATCGGGCTAACAACAACATCAACTATGGCTTCTGTCTCTCCCATTCTTCCAACAACACCCTCATCAAGAACACTGCGGACAGCAGCGGCCTTGATGGCTTCTGGATTTACAGCTCCTCCCACAACACTCTTGGCACTAACACAGCCCTCACAGGGAACATGGCCACCAACAGCGGACACTACGGCTTCGAGGTTTCCGGTTCTTCCAATAACACTCTCACTAGGAACACCGCGAACGACAGCAGTCTTGATGGCTTTATGGTTCGCAACTCTTCCAGCTACAACACCTTCACTGGGAACATTGCGGGTAGTAACGGCAACGATGGCTTCCTCATCAACGGCACTTCCAGCCACAACACCCTTACCGTGAACTCGGCAGCCGCCAACCATTATGGCTTCTATCTTTTCAGCTCTTCCAACAACACCCTCAGTGAGAACACTGCGGAAAGTAACTTCTTTGATGGCTTCGGTCTTTACAACTCTTCCACCTCCAACACACTCGCCGGGAACATAGCGAGCAGCAACAACGTGGGCTTCTCCCTTTCCGGTTCTTCTAGCAACGATCTCGTTTTGAACACTGCGAGCAACAACCACGCTGATGGCTTCTCCCTTTCCAGTTCACTCAACAACCATCTCATTGAGAACACTGCAAGCAACAACGGCGCCGATGGCTTCTACCTTTCCAGTTCTTCTTCTGGCAACACTCTCCTCGAGAACACTGCGAACAACAACGGACAGTATGGCTACTATGACGCCTCAAGAGCGCCCCCCTTGGGCACAAACGGAACAGCGAACACCTACACACTCGATAATTGTAGCGGCAACCATAATGGAGGCTCGAACCCGTCTGGGCTTGGCTCCCCCCAGTCCTAAGGCGTTCATACTTCTGTCCTCACCCTAGCCTGCAGCACCCCAGCTGCAATGGGTATTGGTCCGGCTGCTTGATCCCGAACCAAAGACGAAGCATCGAGCTTCATCCATCCTTGGGACGCAAATTGGAGACCTATCGATGATCCAGGATCAGATAGCGATGTAAGGGCGCTAATTGTGCCACCTCGTAATACCTATATCACCTTGCATTGAGTGGTCACTGGGGAATCGAGGAATTCATTTGACAGCAGAAGCAGAACGCTTGTCGCGGAGGAGTCGTGGGAAGGGAGTTGTAGCGGGTCGTTCGATACTCGCGCTCGTTTTTGTTGGATTCGTATTGCTTGTTGGCGTATCTCATCCCGTGAATGCTTACACTCCGCTGTCCCCTCCCGTCATAAGCGTCACTGCCGCAGTGATTGATCATGGCCAGAGTTCTACCCTTGTCACCACTACGTCCTTCAGCGGGGGGGCCTCTCCGTACACCTGTTCTTGGTGGTACCAAGATCCCGAAATGAATTCCAGTTCCAATTTCGGAAGCTCCTTCGCTTGCGTTCTAGGCTCGAAACCTTCGGTCTCGACGGGCTCGTTGACCATTGAAGGAAACTGGTCTTACTATCTTTTGGTCGGAGATAGTCACCACAACTTTGTCGCTTCCAACACCACCAACGTCACAGTAAACCCAACCCTGGTCGTGCCGGCAGTTGTGCCCTCTTCCCCAGCGATAGACACGGGGCAGTCAGTCACCGCCACTGCATCTTGGGCAAATGGGACTTCACCCTATACCGTCACTCTCTACAGCAGCCACACGAGTTCGTGTAGCTCTGGTCTCACCTTCATCGCGGCAGAGGGCGGCTTGGTTTCTTCGCCCTACACGTTCAGTGGTCTTCCCTCTCTGACTGCGAACACCTGGTACTGCGCCAGCGTGACAGACAGCTCACTTGCCGGATCCGTAACCAAGATGTCACCGCCTGGCCAAGAGGTCACTGTCAATCCTGCTCTAGTTGCGCCTACCATCAGCGTTGGTCCTGGAGCCATCGACACGGGCCAAAGTTCTACTCTTAACACTACGGTTGCATTTAGCGGAGGTACCTCTCCTTACATGTGCCAGTGGCTCGAGAAGTCGCCGACTGACATCAACTTCGTCGCCCTGGGCAGTTCTTTCATGATCGGGTGCACCCCCTCATCGAACCCTTTGGTCTCCACAGGAACCTTGACTACAGGAGCATGGAGATTTGAACTCCAGGTCACAGATAGCTCAGGCACACCCGAGACTGTCGAATCTTCATCCGTCACGGTCACTGTCAATCCCACCCTCGCTGCGCCTACCATCAGCGTGAGTTCTGAAGTCATCGACATCGGCCAGAGTTCTACCTTAACTACAACCGATTCTTTCAGCAACGGTACCTCTCCGTACACATGTGAGTGGTTGCAGATGGCACCCGGAGCCGGGAGCTACAGCCCATTGGGAAGCTCCTTCAGCTGTGGCCCATACGATCTGCCGTCTGTCTCGACAGGCGCTCTGTCGACTCTTGGGGTTTGGAACTTCGAGTTGCAAGTCAATGACAGTGCATCCGAGTCTGTCGCCTCTGGATCCGTCACGGTCATTGTCAATCCTGCTCTAGTTGCGCCTACCATCAGCGTTGGTCCTGGAGCCATCGACACGGGCCAGAGTTCTACACTCACCACCATCCACTCCCTCAGCAACGGTACCTCTCCGTACACATGTGAGTGGTTGCAGATGGCACCCGGAGCCGGGAGCTACAGCCCATTGGGAAGCTCCTTCAGCTGTGGCCCATACGATCTGCCGTCTGTCTCGACAGGCGCTCTGTCGACTCTTGGGGTTTGGAACTTCGAGCTTCGGGTCAACGATAGCTCAGGCACACCCGAGACTGTCGAATCTTCATCCGTCACGGTCACTGTCAATCCCACCCTCGCTGCGCCTACCATAAGCCGAAGTCCCCCAACCATCGACACGGGTCAGAACTCAACTCTCACCACTACGGTTGCATTTAGCGGAGGTACCTCTCCTTACATGTGCCAGTGGCTCGAGAAGTCGCCGACTGACATCAACTTCGTCGCCCTGGGCAGTTCTTTCATGATCGGGTGCACCCCCTCATCGAACCCTTTGGTCTCCACAGGAACCTTGACTACAGGAGCATGGAGATTTGAACTCCAGGTCAACGATAGCGCATCCGAGTCTGTCATCTCTGCATCCGTCACGGTAACAGTCAATCCTGCCCTCGCTGCGCCTACGATTCTAGTCTCGCCCACTGCTGTTGGTAAAGATGCGTCTGCTATGCTGTCGGTCACGACATCCCTTGCGGACGGCACCTCTCCCTACACGTGCCAGTGGCTCCAGGAATCACCGACGAGCACGAGCTTCGGCACTCTAGGCAGCTCCTTCACGAGTGGATGCACCCCCTCTTCGAAGCCTTCGATCTCCACGGGGGCTCTTACTACGGCAGGAAATTGGAGCTTCGAGCTCCAGGTGACCGATGCAGCAGGTGAGACAGTAACTTCATCGCCGGTCGCGGTCAGCGTTTCAGGTCACCTCAGCTCCAGTGTCACCATAACGTGTTCCCATTCTTCTGTGGTCGTGGGTTCGGCAGTCACTTGCAGGGCAAAGGTCCACAGTTCTGGCTCTGTGCCGACGGGCAATGTTACTTGGTCGAGCAGCGGGTCGGGTACGTTCTTGAAGCATATCTGCAGACTTTACCTGGGAACCTGTTCGGTGAATTTCAAGCCAACCGCTCCAGGCACCTCAGTGATTCTCAATTCCAGCTACAGCGGAGACACCAAGAACTTTCCAACCTCTGGGACGTACAGCCTAATCGTGACGACGAAGGTCACAAAGATAACGGTTCTGTGTACGCCAAGGTCTGTGATCGTCAACTCGTCGACGGTCATCACCTGCACTGCCAAGGTGACTGGTTACCTGCCAACAGGAATTGTGGGCTGGTCCCAGACCGCGAGCAGTACAGGCTCAGTCTCCTTCAACTCGACAACATGCACCCTCACCCCCCTCGTGAACCCCAACAGAGCGACGTGTTTCGTGACAATAACAGGTCTCACAAGTGGACATGTCATCATAAACGCGACCTACATGGGGGACTCCAACAACGAGGGTAGTTACCGGATAAAGGCAGTGACCGTCAAGAAGGGGTCCGCAGTAACTGCGATATCATGCACACTTTCGTCCTTCGACATAACCACGCCAGTCACCTGCACAGCGACCGTGTCCGGCTATTCTCCAACGGGAACAGTGACCTGGTCAAAGGTCTCGGGAACGGGGAGCGTCACGTTCTCCTCGACGACTTGCACGTTGTCGTCAGGAAGCTGCTCAGTAACAGTCACGGCGACTCACATGGGGAGCATCAAGATCAAGGCGGCCTACGGCGGAGACTCCAACAACGTCAAGAGTTCAAGGACGATCATTCTGACGATAACTTAGACTGCGAAGAACCTGATGTCTCAGGAGTGCATACTCACATTTAGGTTCGTATTCCATCACTACTTGTGACTAGCAGGATGCCTCGAACAGAGTTTGGTGCGGGGGGTGGGATGTCCGCATACTATTGTATGCGGGAACATAGCAATAAATAGCCCACATCCATAGGCTCAAACACTTATGAACGCCTTAACGGGAAACTCGATAGAGGCCTACGTCTTGGGGTTCAAATCGGACGCGACCAAAGAGACCTACCTGAAGAAGCTAAGACAATTTCTCGGCACATTCAACCTGACTCCTGACCAGTTCTTGGAGCTCGCGCAGACTCGCCCCAAAGAGGCCGAAAAACTCCTCCTCAAGTACATCTCGCAGCGGAGAGGCGAAGTAAGCGGCTCGACCATTCGAGGGTTGAAGGAGGCCGTAAAGGCCTTCCTTCTGATGAACGACGTCGAGAGCGGGATCAACTGGGAGAAGATCTCCCGTATAATGCCCCACGCTCGGAAGGTGGGACAGGACAGGGCTCCGACCGTCGAAGAGGTGAGGGAGATACTGGCCAACTGCGACCTCAGGATGAAGGCGATTATCTTATTGCTCATCGGTAGCGGTATGAGGGTTGGGGCCTTCGATTACCTCAAGTGGAAAGACGTGACACCGGTGAAGGTCGGAGACCAGGAGTTCGCCAAGCTTACCGTCTATCGGGGCGAACCGGAGCAGTACACCACTTTTACCACGCCCGAAGCCTACCGCACGTTAATGGAATACTGGGAGAGGAGAAAGAGTCAGGGCGATAAGCTCTCTCCCGAAACGTACCTGATAGGGCACGAGAGGGAAACGTCCGACAAACCAGTAAGCTCACAGACAATCAAGAATCTCATTATCAAGCTTCTCTGGGAGATAGGCATGAGGACGGAACACAAAAGAGTCCAAGAGTTCAAAGCGGTTCACGGGTTCAGGAAGTTCTTCGAGACCAACGCCAAGAGAATCTTACGGGCTGAAGACGTTGAACGCTTGAAGGGTCATCTCTCGAACTACTATAAGCCCACTGACGAATATTTGGCCAGCGAATATGTCAAGTCGGTTCCATACCTCACGGTCTCAGAGACCTTCGAACTGAAGGGGAAGCTGGAAGTCTCGAACAAGGAGAAGAATGAGAAAATCGGAGAGCTCGAAAGGGACAACCTCGCTCTAAGGAAGGAGGTACAGGAGATCAAGGACCAGGTCAAGCTCCTTGGCCAGATGATAGCGAAGAAAAAGGCCTAGCGCGCGCGCTGGTCATTCGTCTCGTTTGTGACCGGTCTTGTTCACCCGCCACCTCTGATAATTACTCTTCAGCGCGTTGTACGTTCGAATGGAGCTTATCCATAGCTCATGGTCAATCTGTCCTAGCCTCAAATCCTTCTCAGGCACTCCGGTGTGATGGTCGCCGTACAGCCATCTATCCAAAGCTAAATCGGCCACGCGTTTGGCTATGTTCATCTTCTCCTGTAATTCTTCTTCTGTCATCTTGACATAGTTGCGGGGCGTGGGAATCGCTAACAAGTTGATGTTGAGGATATTTAGCGATTCCCACACTGAGCATGGGAATCGCTAACAAGCAAAAATCACCACATTTAGCGATTCCCGCGGGGCTCGCAGTTCAAATTCTAATCGCAAAACACCGGAATTGAGTCGAAAACAAGGACATGGTTTAGATATTGAGTGCCTTACTTCCATAGTAGGTAACGATTGGATGAGTTTGACCCTTGGGGGTTGGGAAGCGAACCTTGCCACAGAAAAATGAAGACGTGACAACTGAGTCACTAATCAAGAACCTGTTGGAGAAAATCGAAATGCTTGAGTCGCACCTTGTTGACTACCAGGAAAAGGTGAAAGAAGCGCTGGTCTGCGACTAGGCCGAACACGAATGCCTCTTAAGATACCAACAAGACTTTCCTAATCAGGCCTCAATAGAGAACTCCTCAGAACCCGTCGGCGGGTTCTGTCAAACCCAATGGACTTTTGCACCGTGTAAACGACTGGACTTCTGGACGCGTCTTAAATATCGAGTCAATCCAAGGATTGCTGTTGAAGAGGACAGTATTCTTGTCCGTGGTCTTCGTCGTTCCACTCGTTATTCTGAATATCGCCCTCCTCGCTCTTCTCAATTCATCGGAATATGTGAACCTGATTATAGCAGACGGGACACTCATCGCGGCGGAGGCCGCGGCCTTGATTTTTTTATTGAACCTAACCTCTGGTTCGACGACGAAGAAGACCCTCAACCGATGGACTTTGAAATAGAGACCTCCTCTCACGGTTCTATCAAACTGAAACTCTTCCTCGGCGTGATGGGCAATGCTTCTGGAAGGCTGAGCAAGACGGCAGAGATGTGTAACATCGGAATCGTGCCCATGCACAAACGCGCCGCTTATGGAATTCCTTGGCAGGAGAATGAAGGGTCAAGAATGAGGGTGAATGAATCACTGGTGAAGGGCGATTTTGACCCGAAAAACCCCTATCAGATTCTCTCTTTGCTTGTCAGTAGTTCCTTCTTTTCGACAAAACCCCCTGACATCGACCGTGGAGTCAACCTCTATTACCTCATAGGCTTCGTTCTTGAATCTACCAAGACATTTTATTTTGCGACTCTACCCCCGAAACAGTTCGACCTTGCTGAAATTGGAGCGGAGGCCTTCGCAGATTCAGACGGGCAATATCCGATTGGAGGAAGCGTCCCGTTCCACATCAGCGTTAGCGGGAGAAACTTTTCGCGTATCACCTCAGGTAACTACGTTGTCTTAGAATTGGAAGGTAAGTTCTCAATCCACAGAATCGGCAAGATGGGTAAGGAGAGAAGGCTGAGCAAAGAAGAGATTCGAAGGGAGAAGTCGCTTACTCCGAAAGATGCTCACTCAGCAAAACCCGAATCGTCTCAGGAATCGAGTCCAGCATCCGCTTCTTACGCTCCTTCTCAATCAGCGCAGTGTTAAATAATAAAGTCCTCCACTAACCGCGTCAATGAGTCAAATGCCCTTGAGACATTGTCCTTCTTGTCGTAGGGCCGTGCGGTTCATCTTAGTGTCTCGAAGAGTCAAGGGCGACGAAGAAACCGTAACCACCAAATGCCCCAAGTGCGGCTACATTGAGGAAAGAACCCGTGATTAGACTATGCCCTCATCTTTTGCAAGTCTCAGGAACCTTTGAAGGCTTTCCTTCTGAATGGCAATGCGCGCGCGCTTGCGTCTTAAGGACGTGAGCTCTTGGAATTTTCTTCCGTTGCAACTCGGAACTTTTGTGCAGAAGACCAACACGTACCTGTAGCTTCAGAGAATCATAAAGAGAAAAGGAACTTCCGCACACAATAAAGTGCGGGGGGTGGGATTCGAACCCACGAACCCCTGAGGGACGAGGTCCTAAGCCTCGCGCCGTTGACCAGGCTGGGCGACCCCCGCAGCAAGTCGACGGCTCTTGGGTGAAACTATAACAGTTTCCTAGGACCTATCTGGGCGGGCTCTAAGCCACAGGATTAGACTTGCGGCGCAGGAGACGGAGAAGATAGCTGCCGAGGCCTCGAAGATTCCAGTCAAGCCGGAAGCAGAGTGCACGACGCCCGCCACGAGCGTCCCAAGCGCTGACCCACCGCTCAGCATCACACTGTGCAGGCCCATGGCGGATCCCCTTCGTTCGAGCATTGCCCTGTCTCCCACGGTCGCAAGAATAATGGGAACGAGCACAGACGCCATCAGGGCGAACAGCCCCAGGACCAGCAGGGTCCTCATGACCGAATGCATCCCCTTTTCAAATGAGAACGACAGGGCGAAGAGGAGCCCCAAGAGGCCGGATATCCCTATCAGCATGACTCTGCCCCTCTCAATTCTGACTGAAAGAGCCCCGAATCCTACTGCTCCCAGGCCCAGCAGGACGACCCCCAGTACCAGAAGGCCCGCGGTCGAACCCGTTCCTATCCCTGCCCTGTTGAAGGCCCTAGGCAAGAAGAAGACCGTCCCCAACAGGGTTATGACACCGAGCCAAATCGGCAGAGTGGACGTGGCCTGGGCGTCGAGCGCCTTGAACGGGTTCAGGCCGCTTTCCAGCTTTCCTTGCGGATGGAAGGGCTCTCTGAGGACTACGACAGCCACTGCGAACGCGAATGCGATTGCAGTGGCGGTCACGAAGAAGGCAGAACCGAGGTCGGCGGAGAAGAACGGCTCCAACTTGGCACCGATCACCAAGCCGAGTGCGTACCCTCCCACATTTGCGAAGTCGAAGGTGCCCATACCAGCGCCCCTGTTGTCCTTCCCCGTGAGGTCAGTCACCATCATCAAGGTCGACACCGTAACCCCCGCGGCGCCAACGCCCATGACTGCGTGGATCGATGCCACAGCGTAGATGTTTCTGGTCAGCCCGATGGATGCCATCAGGAGCGCCATGAATCCAAGCGAGGCAACGAAGACGATCTTCCTGCCCTTCGTGTCGCAGAGCCGTCCTGCTGGCAGGGCGGTTGCTGCCTCCATCAGAGGGTAGAGGGCCAGCGCGCTCGCCGCCGCCAGGTCGGAGGCTCCAGAGATGTAGGCGGGGAAGATGATGATTGTGACTCCGAAACCCACCCGAGACGTGAGCATCGAGAGGTATAGGACCGCGCGGTCCCTCCTTACTCCGAAGACGGCTTTCACATTCATCAGAGCCGAGTTTCAGTGTAATCAACCGCTCACGGTCCTTCGGAATCGTTAAATCGTCGCCCGAAACGGCGCCGGTTTCAAAGGAGAGTGCTGTGATGCTTGTCCCAGGTAGAAGAGGAAAATTCGACCGAGCTGAAGAGGGAAGTGGGCACCTGGGGCTCCTTCTCGATGGGTTACGCCGACGTAGGCGCTGATATCTATGTAATCCTCGGAGTGATCATACTTTTCGCGGGCGTAGCATCTCCCTTCGCCTTCGGAATAGCGGCAGTGGTCTATGTCTCCACGGGGCTCTGTTACGCAGAGCTTGCCACGAAGTACCCCGTCGCTGGCGGCGGCCATTTCTATTCTCTGAAGGCATTCGGCAAAATCCACGGTTTCATCGCGGGATGGGGTTTGATGCTGGGTTACACTGTCGATATCGCTTTGTTCTCGCTCGCGACAGTAGGATATCTTGGGGTGATGACGAAATCGTTCCTCCGGGGATTCCCAGTTACCCAGCCTCCGTATTACTCTCTATTTGCAATCGCATTCATACTGATGCTGCTCATGCTCAACCTGATTGGGATCAAGTACTCCTCCAAACTCAACGAACTAATCGTCGCCGTTGATCTGATTACAGTGTCGTTGTTTCTTGCGTTTGGGCTTCCTTCGATAGTTGCATCTGGGGCCTTGTTGAGCTGGCTTCGGGGCTTGCCTTCAGTATTCTCCACCGGTGCCTTCGGGGGCGGGGCCAACTACTCCACCTTCGTCTACGCGCTATCACTGGCCACGGCTTCGTACATCGGCATCGAATCTATATCGCAGGCCGCCGAGGAGACGAAACGCCCACGCGAGGTCATCCCGAGAGCAACTAAAGCCGCAATTGTAGCAGTGGTGGTCGTCGCCATATCGCTTTCACTACTCTCTGTGACGTTAGCTCCTTTCTCAGAGATCGCGAACAATTCGACTTCACCCGCCGTTACTCTTGCAAGCAACCTCCCTTTGATAGGAGCAGTCTTCGCCATATGGGTGGGTGTGATGGGCACTCTGGTCTGCTTCATCTCCACCAACACAGGAGTGATAGGGGTCTCCCGGGTCACCTTTTCGATGAGCCGGCTCGGTCTAATGCCAAAGGCCTTCTCTCGAGTCAGCTCCCGCTTCAGAACGCCTTACGTGACCCTCGTAATATTCACCACGATTGCGTGCCTGCTTCTCGCTGCGGGAGTCAGTCTGCCCAGCTACAATTTGCTGCCCTTGGTCGCCTCTGTCTACAACTTCGGTGCTCTCATAGCCTACATGTACGTGAACGCTGCCGCTATCGTGCTCCGGTTCAAGGACCCGGATCGTGAAGGGTGGAAGATGCCGCTTAACGTCACTATCCGAAGGGCGGGGAGAAGCTACTCCGTTTCCATCATTCCATTCATCGGTATTGTGTCGGCTGTCCTAATATGGTCCATTCTCGTCGGGCTCAACCCTGAGGGAAGGAACTTCGGGATCGCATGGTTCGCAATAGGCATCGCTGGTTACTTTATCTATCAGAGATTCAAAGGAGGGCGCAAGGCAGATGCCTGAGAAGGAGGCCACGGTCGAGTGGTCTTGGAGCGACGCACCCATCGTCCTTCCACTCGCCTACCAGCCACGTGAATGGAATGCGATCTTCATAGCCTTCTATATCGCTGAGTATTCGGGTTCGAAGGTCTACGTCACGCACGTCCTCGAGGGTGAAGAAGACCACGACTTCGAGGAGAGTCTGAGGAAGGAGATAGCTGACCTTGCAGCAAAGCTCTCGGTGAAATACGAGTTGGTTGAAGTTCGACCAGGGTCACAGCCGCCAAGTGTAGACGAGATAGCAAAGACCATCGTTGCAACCGCTGATGAGAAGAACGCCCAAGCCATCGTGATGTCGGCACACAGGGAGCCATTCTTCCGGGAGCTATTCGGGAGGGTCTCGGACCACGTCGGGCGCACCGCTCGGACCCGCGTGGTATTGGTGGAGACACCTCAGGAAGGAGTCTCGATTCCGACAAACCCGAAGCACATTCTCGTGCCTGTCCTGAAGGAACAGCACCCTGACCCCTACATTCTTGCAGCCGCGCTGACATCCACTGCCTCGGTCGCCGACGTCGAGATTACTGCGGCCAAGATCATCGAGCTTCCTCCGACGGTCCCTCTTGACGCAGTCGACGTAGTTCATTCTTTCAGGAAGGAGGAGAGGGAGTTCTCGTACTTCACGAGCCTTGCGATAAAGACGCTTGGCCGTTTCATCAACCCCAAGATACTTCCCGTTCGGGAAGTGGGAAGCGACGTCGCCCGATTCGTGAGAGACAAAGGTATCGACACTGTGGTAATGTTCAGCAGGAGAGAGACAGGGTTTCATAGCTTCCTTACGAAAGATGAATACGACATCGTGAGCAAGTCTCCCTGCGTCGTGATCGTCACTCTTCCGGCAGTCTAGGGCTTCTGGAGTCTTCTGCTAACTCTTCTCTCGGCGCTTTCGTTTCTCTTCGTCTCTTTTTCGCTTCTTATCCCGCTCCTTCTGCTTGATCCTGTCATACTGTCCCAGCGGTCCTTCATGTTCGACAAAGCCGTGGTGTATCTCGAATGTCCGCTTCACAATCTCCTCGGTCTCGGCGTCTCTCTTGACGAGCTTAATTGACAGGTTCCTGCGGTCCACAATCACCCATTCGAAGCCCTTGTGTTTTTTGAGTTCCTCTACGGCTTGCTCCATGGCAAACTCGTTGCCGAAAAGTCCGCGAATCTCCCACGCATTTGCCATGAACCCACCACGTCCCGTCGACCGTTTTAAGGCCTAACCCCTGACTCATACAGCTGGGCTCTCAGCGGTTCGACGCTTTCGACCGGGAGCTTGCAGGCGAAGTTCCTGCAGACATAGGCCTTCGGCTTTGCCCCAGGTCTTCTCCCTTTCAGCAGTATCGTGCCTATTCCTGACAGTTGCTTGTAGGTCCCAGAGTCCGCCGACAGCACCACCTTGTTTGGAAGGAAGGCTCGCCAGACTTCTCTCTTCAATTCAGCCGCACTGGCTCGGTCCCTCGACGTTATCACGATTTCCGTCATTCCATTCATGAGCATGTCCAAGGCGATCAGCATGTTTGCGTGGCCCGAAGGCTGTTGTTCTATGTCCCTCCAGAAGAATCTCAATACTCCTTCTCCCGCCTGTCTCATCTTTTTCTTTCCAGTCAGTTCTGCCAGACGAATCAGATTGACCGCTGCAACCGAATTCCCTGAGGGCAGGACTCCATCATACCCCTCCTCGAGCCTTGCCGGTTGGGCGTCGACCGTGAGGAGGAACCCTCCTCGTCCCCCGTCCCCAAACTCGCGGATCAGAAGATCTGTCAACCTCAGCGCCTCTGCCAGCCATCTTGGTTTCGCCGTCGCCTCAAAGAGATCCAGGAGCCCCTGCACGAAGAAGGCATAATCCTCAAGGGTCCCTTCAAGTGCCCCTTCACCTCCAACAGACCTTCGCAGTAGTCTTCCGTTCCTCGCATTCCTCTTCAGAATGAATTCCGCGGTTTCCTCTGCAGATTTACTGTATTCTTCATTCTCCATAACTGTGCCTGCGAAGGCTAGGGCAGAAATCGCTAGCCCGTTCCAAGACGTCAGTACCTTGTTGTCTTTGACTGGCTGCGGCCTCTTTATCCTCTCGCGATAGAGCTTGGACTTCCACTGGGCGATTGTCTTTTCATCCACCGAACCGTCTAACACCCCGGTGATTCTGTGCAGGATTGACCTCCCTTCAAAGTTCCCATTGTTCGTCACTCCGAACATCTCAGAAAACTTCGCAGCGTCCGTTTCCCCGAGCACTTTCTGCACCTCCGGCGGCGTCCACGTATAGTAAACACCCTCGCCCTCTTTCGTGTCAGCATCCTGGGCTGAGTAGAATCCCCCGGCATCTTCTCTCATCTCTCTCAGCATCCACGCAAGAGTCTCCCTCGCGGTCGTCGCATACTCTTGGTTCCCTGTCGCTTGAAAGGCCTCGGTGAAGAGCTTGGCCAGCTGCGCGTTGTCGTAAAGCATCTTTTCGAAATGTGGGACCAGCCAGACTCTGTCAGTCGAATACCTGTGGAAGCCTCCACCGACATGGTCCCTGATTCCTCCTGCCATCATCCGGTCGAGCGTCTTGGTCACGCTTTTCAGCGCTAGTTCCTTCCCTGTCCTGTGGTGGTATCGCAGGAGGTAGGCGGAGGAGAGTGGTAAGGGGAACTTCGGTGCGCCTCCGAAACCTCCATGCTCAGGGTCGTACGAGGAAACGAGCGCCGTGTACCCATCCTCGAGCAGTCTGGGGGACAGCTCTGCCCTCTCCGTGCGAGAGATGTCGTTAGAGATCGCCTTGGCGACCTGTTCGGCATTCTCCACACTCTCTGATTTCTTGTCCTTCCAGGCTTTCGCGACGAACTCCAACACTTGCTTGAAACTCGGTAGGTCGTATCGCGGTTCTGGCGGGAAATACGTTCCTCCGTAGAAGGGCTTGAGATCGGGTGTGAGGAAGACTGACAGAGGCCACCCCCCTCCTCCAGTCATCACCTGGACGGCCTTCATGTAGTAGGCATCGAGTTCGGGCCTTTCTTCCCTGTCGACCTTGATCGGGATGAAGTTCTTGTTGATTATTGCGGCGATTGTTTCATCCTCGAACGATTCACGGGCCAGCTGATGACACCAGTGGCAGGTTGAATACCCAATGCTCAGGAAGATTGGCTTTCCGTCGTTCTTCGCCTTCTTGAGTGCTTCATCTCCCCACGGCCTCCATTCGATCGGGTTGAATGCGTGTTCCTGAAGATAGGGGCTCTTCTCGTTGATCAGGAGGTTGGGCTTCCGAGACAAGTCTTCGAAAGGCATCACAGCTCGTAAATCAATCTTCTCTCGCTGACACCTTTGACCTTGAGGGAGTGCAAGAACGTCTACTAGCTCATCTAAGACCGCACAGCTTTCCACCATAGGGTGACGGATCATGGCCTGTTCAGCAGATGCGAGCAACCCTGTACCGCTCTTGCGCGTGCACAGTGAATCTTGGCAAATCAGACTTCGAAGGGGAGTTGGCAGTCTATCTGCCTGAGGGAGGCCTTGGAAAAATCTAAATACGCGCTCAGAGCCGCCTCTCATTGGGCCCTGCGCATTGTATTGTGCACGTCAGCTACTATTGGTTATGAATGGGGGTAAACAGGCTTAGCAGCAACGAAATCCAGCGCCAAGAGGACCGTGAAACGCAAGACAGTGGAGGACGAGGTCCCGCCCTTCAAGGTCAGTACCCATTTCCTGATTCCCAAACATGAACTTCTGACGAAAGAAGAGTCGCAACAAGTATGTGAAAGGTTCCATTCGTCTCCCAGCCAGTTCCCGTACATCCTCGTAACTGATCCGATAGTCAAAGAAATCGGAGCGAAGCCTGGTGATTTCGTGAGGATTTCCAGGCGGAGCGAGACTGCGGGTTCCAGCACCTACTACAGGTACGTGGTGGAGGGCTAAGCTTGAGCAAACAGGTGTCGAAGTCCAATTCCTGGGTTGTCCTCCGCGATTTGCTCGAGAGGGAAGGCGTCGCGAAGCAGCACCTCAACAGCTACAACGAGTTCGTCTCCAGGGGCCTCCAGAACATCGTCGACGAAATCGGTGAAGTCGAAGTGGAGACGGTCAGCACGCCTTACAAGATAAAGTTCGGAAGGATCACGCTGGGTTCTCCTAGGGTCGTCGAAATCGATGGCTCGGTCAGCAGCATCCTGCCCATGGAGGCGCGCCTCAGGAACCTCACTTACTCCGCACCGGTCCTGCTCGAGATGACCATCGAGGAGGAGGGCCTCCCACGCGACACCGCACGTCAGCACATCGGGGATCTCCCCGTGATGGTGAAGTCCGAACTGTGCCAGCTCTCTACTCGCTCCAGGGAGCAGCTGATCGAGTCGGGCGAGGACCCGAACGACCCAGGAGGCTATTTCATAATCCACGGGGCGGAAAGAGTCATTGTCGGCTTGGAGGACCTCTCACCCAACAAGATCCTCGTTGATTCAGAGAAGGTCTCTGGAGCGACAACCTACAAATCGAGGGTCTACTCCTCAGTCGTAGGTTACAGATCGAAACTCGAGCTGACCCTGAAACAGGATGGCGCAATCAATGTGAAGGTCCCCAGCTGCCCCGTCGACCTCCCGTTCGTAATAGTCATGAGGGCACTGGGAATCAAGTCAGACAAAGGCATCGCGGACGCGGTCTCGCCAAAGGCAGAGATCCAAGACTTCCTGGAAGTCTCCTTCGACAAGGCTAGTGAGGCACCGACCGATAAGGATTCTCTGGTCTACATCGGCAACAGGGTCGCCCATGGCATGCTCGAGGAGTTCAGAGTCAAACGTGCGCAATCGATGCTCGACTGGGGTCTCCTTCCACATTTGGGAAAGACCGAGGACAGAAGGTATGACAAGGCGATGTTCATGGGCGAGGCGGTCTGCAAGCTCCTTGAGCTTCGGCTCGGGTGGATTGGCGCAGATGACAAGGACCACTACGGCAACAAGGTAATCAAGTTCGCTGGCCAGATGCTGGCCGACCTGTTCAGGACAGCCTTTAGGAACCTGGTAAGGGACATGAAGTACCAGCTCGAAAGGACAGGTCAGAAGCGTGGAGGCAACGTGGTCGGGGCCGCGATCCGGACAGGGATCATAACCGACAAGCTCAACAACGCAATAGCTACAGGAAACTGGGGAAGAGGAAAGGTCGGAGTCACGCAACTCCTTGACAGGACCAATTATCTTAGCACCTTGAGCCACCTGAGGAGAGTCCAGTCGCCACTTAGCAGGAGCCAACCCAACTTCGAGGCCAGGGACCTCCATGCGACCCACTTCGGCAGGATTTGCCCTTCGGAGACGCCCGAAGGCGTCAACTGCGGCCTGGTCAAGAATCTGGCCCTTTCAGCCATCATCTCTGTCGGTGTCCCGACCCAGGAGGTCGAGGAGAAGCTCTGGGAGCTCGGAGCCAAACAGATCCGCGAGACAGACCAGAAGACCCAGGTCAACGGTTGCAGGATCTTCATGGATGGCAGGTTTTTGGGTTACGTGGATGATGGCGAGCGGCTCGCGAAAGCCTTTAGGAAGCTGAGGAGGGAAGGTCAGATCAACCCGAGCGCGAGCGTTCTCTATGTCTCTCCCGTCAACGAAAAGGCCTACCCCAGGCTATACATCAGCCTTAGCTCAGGTCGCGTCCTCAGACCCCTAATCGTCGTGGAGAACGGCAGGTCGCTGCTCGACGCTGAATTGATCGAAAAGATCGATTCCCGTCAGATGTCATGGCGCGAACTGGTGGAGCGGGGAGTGGTCGAGCTGATTGACGCCAATGAAGAGGAGAACTGCTTGGTCGCGATGGGTACGAACGACGTTAGCACAAGGAACACGCACATGGAACTCTTTCCTGCTGCGATGTTCGGGATCGCCGCTTCTATCATCCCATATCCTGAACACAACCAGTCGCCTAGGAACACGTACGAGTCGGCCATGGCAAAACAGAGCCTCGGCTTTAGCTCTCCGACTTATCCGATTTCCCCACATGTCAGGCAGCACCTTCTGGTCAGCCCTCAGGCACCAGTGGTGAGGACGAGGACCCTCGACCTCCTGAAGATCGACGAACGTCCGCTAGGACAGAATTGCGTGGTCGCCGTTCTCTCCTTCGAAGGCTACAACATTGAGGACGCCATTATCATGAACAAGTCTAGCGTGGAGAGGGGACTCGCACGCTCGTTCTTCTACAGACTCTACGAGGGCGAAGCCAAACAGTATCTGGGTGGCATGAGGGACACCTTCGAGGTCCCAGCCGCGGAGTCAAACATACGGGGCTACAGGGGTGAGAAGTTCTACCGCCTTCTCGAAGGTGACGGGGTTGTCGCCCACGAGTCACAGGTGACGGGAGGCGATGTGGTCATCGGCAGGACGAGCCCGCCGAGATTCATGGAGGAGTACAAAGAGTTCGAAATCAAGGGTCCCTACAGAAGGGACACATCTGTGGCCGTCAGGCCCTCAGAGACTGGAGTCGTCGACTCGATTTTCATGACCGAGAACGTCGAAGGGGGCCGGATGTTCAAGGTCAGGGTCAGGGACATGAGAGTCCCCGAAATCGGAGACAAGTTTGCTTCTAGGCACGGGCAGAAGGGAGTAATCGGCCTAGTCGTCCCTCAGGAGGACATGCCCTACACCGCAGAGGGTGTCGTTCCGGACGTCATAATCAACCCGCACGCCTTCCCTTCGAGGATGACCGTGGGCCAGTTCATAGAGTCCATTGCAGGAAAGGCAGGCGCTCTTCGCGGTTCGCTCGTTGACGGGTCGGCCTTCGCCGGAGAGAACATCGCGGAGCTAGAAAAGGTACTTAGAGGAAGGGGCTTCGAAGCCACGGGAAGGGAAGTAATGTACGACGGCAAGACCGCGAAGAAGTTCGCAACCGACGTCTTCGTGGGCGTCGTTTACTACCAGAAACTCCACCACATGGTAGCGGACAAGATTCACGCAAGGGCCAGAGGTCAGGTCCAGATGCTGACGAAGCAGCCGACCGAGGGAAGAGCCAGGGGTGGCGGCCTGAGGTTTGGAGAGATGGAGAGGGACTGCTTGATCGCATACGGCGCTTCAATGGTCCTCAAGGATAGGCTTCTTGACGAGGCAGACAAGACCGAGATCTATGTCTGTGAAAAGTGCGGCCTGATAGCGTACTACGACGCAAAACAGAGGAGATACACCTGCAAGATCGACGGAGATCAGGCCAAGATTTCGACAGTGGTCGTTGCGTACGCTTTCAAGCTCCTGCTGCAGGAGATGATGAGCCTGAACATAGCACCAAGGCTCCAGCTGAAGGACAAGGTGTAGGGAAATGTCAATGGAACAGGCGCTCAAGACGATTGGCGGGATAGATTTCGCGGTTTTCTCGCCCAGTGAGGTGAGGAAATACTCGGTTGCGGAGATCACGCAACCCGAGACTTACGACGAAGACGGGATGCCGGTCCAGGGTGGCCTGATGGACAGCAGGCTCGGGACTCTGGAACCTGGACAGAAGTGTGGGACCTGCGGAAGTACCGCGGGGCGGTGTCCCGGGCACTTCGGCCACATCGAGTTGGCCGAGCCGGTCCTCCACATAGCATTCGTGGACGAAATCAACAAGCTAATTCAGACCACTTGCAGGACCTGTGGAAGGATCCTCATCCCACAGCAGGAGCTGGACGCCTACCGGACTCGGATCTCCACCAGAACAGACTTCACTCCAACGCTCATCGATGAAATTGCGAAGGAGATAACGACGAAGGCGAAGAAAGTCAAACTCTGTCCCCACTGCGGCAAGCAGCAGTATCAAATTGAGTTCACAAAGCCGACCATCTTCCACGAGATCACAGAAGAGGGTGGCGCGACTCGCCTCCTCCCAGTCGCCGTCAGGGAGAGGCTCGAGAGGGTCAACAACGAGGACCTCGAACTCCTCGGTTTCAACGCAAAGGCAGCCAGGCCCGAATGGTTCGTGCTGCAGGTCCTTCCGGTCCCGCCGCTCACAGTGAGGCCGTCCATCACACTGGAGTCAGGAATCAGGTCCGAGGACGACTTGACGCATAAGGTCGTCGATATCCTCAGGGTCAACCAGAGAGTCAGGGAGAGCAAGGAGTCCGGAACGCCACATTTGATCGTACAGGATTTGGTCGATCTGCTTCACTACCACGTCACTACCTACTTCGACAACGAGGTCTCAGGAATCCCGCAAGCGCACCACCGCTCAGGAAGGCCCCTGAAGACGCTGAGCCAAAGGCTCAAGGGAAAGGAGGGAAGGTTCCGCGGTTCGCTCTCAGGAAAAAGGGTCGACTTCTCTAGCAGAACTGTCATCAGCCCAGACCCGAACCTCGACATCGGCGAGGTAGGCGTCCCCTACGAGATAGCCAAGAAGCTCACCATACCGGAGAAGGTCTCTCCCGCCAACATCGAGAACCTGAAGCCTCTTGTAATCAAGGGGCCGTTCGAACACCCTGGTGCAAACTACGTCATCAGACCCGATGGGGTCAAGATCAGGCTCGACTTCGCGAGCGACAGGAAGGCCCTGGCTGATACACTCGCGACCGGCTATGTCGTTGAGAGACACCTCATGGACGGGGATGTCGTCCTCTTCAACAGGCAGCCTTCACTCCACCGCATGTCAGTCATGGCGCATTTCGTCAGAGTTCTGCCCTACAGGACCTTCAGACTCCATCCTTCGGTCTGTCCGCCGTATAACGCCGACTTCGACGGTGACGAGATGAACCTGCACGTCCCCCAGAGCGAGGAGGCACGGTCCGAGGCACTGATGTTGATGAAGGTCCAGGACCAGATAATCTCGCCCAGATACGGTGGTCCAATAATCGGCGGGATTAGGGACTTCATCACTGGTGCCTTCATGCTTACCCGAGACGAGACCCTTCTCACGCCTGGCGAGTTCTCGAACCTGGCGCTTGTAGGCGACTACGCGGGAGACCTCCCTGAGCCTGCGACAAAGGGCGCCCATCCTATGTACACCGGCAAGCAGCTCTTCTCACTCTTCATCCCGAAGGGAATGAACTGCGTCCTCACGTCGAAATGGGCGAAGTCCTCCAAGACGGGAGCCTCGAACGACGTTGTGATCAAGGATGGGCAGCTCATTTCGGGCGTCGTCGACAAGGCGGTCATCGGCGCAGAGGAACCAGACTCGCTGCTTCACAGGATAACCAAAGACTACGGGAACGAGGACGCCAGGAGCTTCCTCAACTCGATCCTGAAGGTCCTCAAGACCTTCCTCACTAGGAGAGGCTTCACCTACGGCTTCAACGAGTTGGATCTAGCCGAGGAGGCGAAAACGAGCATCAGCGAGACCCTGGACGAGGCCTACGCCGGCGTCTCTGAGCTGATTAAGAAGTACAAGGCAGGGACGCTCCAACTGACGCGAGGGCTCTCGCCGGAGGACTCGCTGGAGGCGTACACCGTCAACGAGCTCGCGCGCGCGAGAGACAGGGCCGGAAGAATCGCAGACCGCTCCTTCCCCGCCGAAAACTCGGGGATGATAATGGCAAGGACCGGCGCGAGGGGCTCGAGTCTCAACGTCGGTCAGATGACAGCCGCCCTCGGACAGCAGTCGGTTCGAGGGAAGAGGATCGAGAAGGGAATGAAGGGGAGGGCACTAAGCCACTTTCCGTGGAACGATACCTCGCCCGAGGCAAAAGGCTTCGTCCGGAGCAACTATCGTGACGGCCTCTCTCCTACCGAGTTCTTCTTCCACGCCATGGGAGGAAGGGAGGGGCTGGTCGACACTGCGGTCAGGACCCAACAGAGCGGCTACATGCAGAGGAGGCTGGTCAATGCGCTGGAACACCTCAAGGTCGAGTATGACCTGACCGTCCGGGACCCCCATGGCCACGTCATCCAGTTCCTGTACGGGGAGGACGGGGTCGACCCGGCAAAGAGCGACCATGGTCGTCCGATCAACCTCGACAGACTGGTAGAGACCGAGGAGCTCCTTCATTGGTCGAAGACCAAGCTGGACGACGAAATGATCCAGAGGCTACTCAAGAAATACAAATCGGGACTCAACGATCGGCTTTCGCGGGAGCTGAAAGACAAACTCGCGAGCTCCCATCTCACCGAGGAGGGGGCCAGTGAGACGTTAGAGAAGGTCGATGAGGCTCAAGATTACTCGAGGGTCGAGCCGGGTGAAGCATCAGGCATTGTGGCTGCCCAGTCGATCGGCGAACCGGGCACACAGATGACCCTGAGGACCTTCCACTTCGCAGGGGTCAGGGAGAGAGACGTCACTCTCGGCCTTCCGAGGCTAATGGAGTTGGTGGACGCGCGGAAGATTCCAGCTACTCCGTCTATGGACATCTACTTCACGAAGGAATACGCGACATCCAACGAGAAGGCGGTCAAGGTCGCAAAGGAGATACTCTTCAGCAAGGTCGGCAACGTCGTCGCCTTCAGTGAAGTCGACCCGACAGAAGGAATCAAGCTTCACCTCAGCCCGGAGATGATGACCGACAGAGATACCAACCCCGAGGAAATATGCAAGGTCATCGAGACGGGAAAGAGGAACGTTCAGCCTGACAGGAAGGACAAGAACGTCATTCATGTCAGCATGGAGAACGCCGACCTCTCGGCCCTATTCACGCTCAGGAACAAGATTCTCAACATGAAGCTGAAGGGAATTCCCGGGATTACCAGGGTCACCGTCGTCAAGGAAGGCGAGGAGTGGTTCATCCAGACCGCTGGGTCGAACTTGGGCAAGGTCGTCTTGGTCCAGGGCGTCGACCCCACGAGGGTCTACACCAACAACGTGCACGAGGTGGCGCAGGTCCTCGGCATCGAGGCGGCCCGGGCCACCCTGGTCAGAGAAGTTATGAGCACGCTGGATGAGCAGGGACTCGAGGTCGACATACGCCACATCTTTCTTGTGGCAGACTTGATGACCTCGAAGGGATACATCCAGCAGATAGGACGGCACGGGATAGCTGGTTCGAAGAGCAGCGTCCTCGCGAGGGCCGCGTTCGAGATCACCGTCCCGACGCTTGCCGAGGCAGCGGTGAAGGGCGAGGTCGAGGACCTGAAGGGGGTCACAGAAAACGTGATTGTCGGGCTGCCCATCCCGGTTGGGACTGGGATGATTGAACTCTACATGAGCTGATTGGAATGGTTGACAACATGCATCTCTCGAAGGTGTTGAAGGACGCGATGAAGGGAGGGAAGACGGCGGTGGGAGCCAAAGAGAGCGTTGCTTCAATGAAGGGCAGCAAGGCGATTCTTCTAACCCGGTCGGTCCCAGCGGGCCTCGGGGCGAAGCTCAGGGAAGAGGCGAAGAAACACGGGGTCCCCATTGTAGAGCTACCGCATTCCTCCGCTGAACTTGCGAGGATGATAGGGAGACCCTACAAGGTGTCGGCAATGGCCCTGCGTTCCGTAAGTGAAGCGGATATCAACCAGTTGATGCGGTGAATCAAGTGCCCGAGATCAAGCTCACCTCAGACCAATTGTCCATGCTGTCCTTGATTCAGGGGATGACCGGGGCCAACGCTCGCGATTGCATCATCGACGAGAAGGCGAATCGGGTCATCTTCGTTGTCGCGAAGGGACAGATGGGGCTCGCCATAGGCAAGGAAGGCGCCGCGGTCAAGAAGATCGAAAGGGCAGTCAGGAGACCGGTCGAGGTAGTGGAGTGGGCTGACGATATCGAAGGGTTAGTGAGGAACGCTCTGGGCACGAAGTTCGTCCGAGAGGTCAGGGTAGAGGAGAGACTCGATGGTACGAAGAACGTCGTGGTCGTCGTGGATCATCGGAAGAAGGGTGCAGTCCTGGGGATGGGCGGCAGGAACGCCGAGAAAGTGAGGCTCCTAGCGCGTCGGTATTTCGACGTCGGCAACGTCCAGATCACCAGCGAACTCTGAACGTTTTTATACGATGAGAAAGGGTTGCGACTCGAAAATTGACTGGTCCCCCACGCGGAGAATTCGCGGCTCGACAGGTCTCGCAGAAGAGGCAAAGATTCCGCTGGTCGAACAAATGGTACAAGAGAAGGAAGCTCGGGCTAGACTACAAGTCTGACCCACTGGAGGGAGCCCCGCAGGCACGGGGCATTGTCCTGGAGAAAGTCGGGATTGAGTCGAAACAGCCCAACTCCGCGATCAGGAAGTGCGTGAGGGTCCAGATAGTCAAGAACGGGAAGCAAATCACGGCTTTTCTCCCGGGTGACGGCGCTTTGAACTTCGTCGACGAACACGACGAGGTGCTCCTGCAGGGAATCGGTGGCTCAATGAAGAGGGCGATGGGCGACATACCGGGCGTTCGGTGGACGGTCTTCAAAGTCAACGGCGTTTCGCTGAACGAGCTAGTCTACGGAAGAAAGGAGAAGCCGAGGAGATAGGACCATGAGCAGGCAGTCACTGGAGTACCCGAACCTGCTCCTCTGGAACAGGTGGGATGTGACGGGGGTTGAGATTGAGGACCAAGGCCTCCAGAACGTTATCAGTCTGAGGCCTGTACTGGTGCCCCATTCAGGAGGACGCCATGAGCACAAGAAGTTTGCGAAGACCAGGGTCAACATAGTCGAGAGGCTCGTCAATCACATGATGCACTTCGGCAAGAAGTACGCGAAGAACACCGGCAGGATGGGGGGCAAGAAGCAGAAGGCGATGAACATTGTGAAGACGGCATTCATTATCATCGAGCTCAAGACCGGCCAGAATCCTGTCCGGCAACTGGTGAAAGCCATCGAGAGCGCTTCCCCGAACGAGGACACAACAAGACTGAGCTACGGCGGGGTCGTCTACCACCAGTCGGTCGACATCTCCCCTGTCCGTAGGATTGACTTGGCCCTCCGTTTCATGTCGGAAGGGGTGAGAGAGGCGGCTTTCGGATCATCCAGGAGCGTGGAAGAAGTCCTCGCAGACGAAATCATCCAAGCAGCGGCTGGCGACTCCAACAGCTACTCGGTCAAGAAGAAGAACGAGCAGGAACGAGTAGCGATGGCGTCTAGGTAGAGCCCTCGCCTGGCCTTTCTTCCTCCCTGCGCATCTCCACTCCTCTAAGTTCGTTCTCCAGCTCGGGCGGTTAAGCAATCATTGCCTCCGGCTTCGACAAGAAGAGCCGCATGAGCTGAAGCACCTTTGGGGCCCTGAACTTCTGGAGTTGATGCGACATGCGAAAATCGTGCCTGGGGTCCCAGGCGACAGCGTCCAGCACCTCGAGCCTAGATGTCCCTATCGCATCCCTGAGCAGGTACCCTGCCTTCAGCTGCGTCACCATATCGTCCTCTGAGTAGATTATGAGCGTCGGCCTCCTCAGCTTCCCCAGGCGCTTCAGCTGGTCCTTGTCGTAGGAGCTTGCAATCAAGACCATGGACTTCACTGCCTCGGGTCTCAGTAGCGCGAACTCAAGAGCCACCTGCCCGCCCCAGCCACCCCCGACGAGAGACATCACCTTGATCCCAAGCCTTTCCACGAGATCCCCAATTATCTGTGCCTGTGTCTGATGGTCGGGCGTCTCCGTGGGCCTCGAGGATTTCCCGTAGCCGACCAGGTCAGGGGCTACGATGTGATACGTATCTGACAAGCCGAGAATCTGTTCCCATACACGCCAGGTTTCTGCCGGCTCGCTTCCGTGCAGGAGGAGGAGGGGTTCCCCACTCCCTGCCGTCGCGTAGTTTACAGTGAACTCGCCCACTTCCACTTGCTTCTCGGCCGGCTCCATCAGAATGGCGCCTTCCGGGCTCGCCTTTTCAAACTTTTTCACCTTCGAGGACGAGCTTCGGACAGGCCAGCTGTCTACTTCACGAACGAGGAGTCGAACGCGACGCGGTTGGAGAGTAGGACATCCTCCTCGCCAACCACACCGTTCCGGAGTAGGAAGTCGATTTCCCCTCTCAGGTTGGTCCTGAGCATCTCGGGTCCGTCTGTGTTGAGGGTGTATCTAATGCCATACTTTTTGAGTGTTCTGAAGATGCGCTTCAGCTCAGCAAGGTCTTTGACCACCCCTGTGTGCAAGTTTGAAGTGGGGCAGACCTCGAGCACGGTCCCCCTTCTCCTGAGCAGCTCCATCGTACCGGCGTCCTCTGTCGCCCTTACGCCATGCCCGATTCTGTCCGGTTCCAAGTACTCCATGACCTGCCTGACCGACTCGTGCCCCTCGTCCTCTCCTGCATGGACTGTCAGCCCCAGCCCCTTCCTCCTTGCCCTCCTGAAGATGTCAGCGTAGCCGACGTAGCTAAAGTCCTTGCTCCCCGCGCCCGCCATATCGATACCTACCACTCCTCTCCCTGAGTAGGCAACAGCTTTCTCAAGCAGTATCTCGTTGAGTCTCAGTCCGAACCCCCTGTCGAGGCACACGATTATCCCGGTCTTCACCGGGTACTCAAGGGAAGCCCTGTCGATCCCTCTCACGGCGGCCATCATTATCTGATCGAGGTCCTGCTCCCCTCCCCTGTTCCGCTTCATTGGATTGAACCTTAGTTCCAGCAGAGTGATGTTGTTCTTCCTGTACGCCCCGGCAATTGTCTGGTAGACAGAGCGCTCCACTGCGATTGGGCTGGACTGTATCAACTCCGTCAGGCGGAAGAGCGAGAGGTAGTGTTCGAGCGTCTTCTTGCTCCTTCGAGTGACCGTCACCAAGTCCACGAACTTCCAGTAGTCCTTGGTTGGGAGCTTAATCCCCTGGGCGTGCGCAATCTCCCACATCACGGCAGGGTCTACCGAGCCGCCGAGGTGGGAGTGGAGCTCAGCGAGTTTTGTCTTCGGACCAAGGACACTCAAGTGCGTCACTGTGGTTCGATTGTAGCAGGCGGCTTGGCAGAGATTGAGTAAGTGACTCCCACCACGCCCTCGACCTCGTTGGTCACTCTGGTGGAGATTCTCTCCAAGACCTCCGGCCGGAGTCTCGCCCAGTCGGCCGTCATCGCATCGATGGATTCGACCACCTTCACCGTGACCTGATACCCGAGGCGCCTCTCGTCACCCATGACTCCAGTCACTCTGTCGTCACCCACGTAGGCGAAGGCTTGCCACACCTTTGAGTAGAGCCCCTTCTCCTCGATTACCTCCTCGACGATTCTACTCGCCTCCCTCGCGATCCTCAACTTGTCCGGCGTCGTTTCACCGATAACCCTCACCGCTAGTCCCGGTCCAGGGAAGGGATGCCTCAGCAGGATCTTGCGCGGCAACCCCAAGAGTCGACCCAGCTCTCTGGTCTCGTCCTTGTACAGGTCCCTGACGGGCTCTACCACCTGCATGGAAAGTCCTTCTGGGAGCCCCCCCACGTTGTGGTGCGTCTTGATGACCGAGGCAGGTCCTCTGGACCTTCCACTCTCGATTACGTCCGGGTACAGCGTCCCCTGGGCCAGGTAGGAGAACGGGCCCTCCCTTTCAGCAAACTCCTCGAAAACGTCAGCAAACGTCTTGCCGACTGCTTTGCGCTTATCCTCAGAGTCGGTCACACCCTCCAGCGCCCTCAGGAAAGTGGCGGAGGCGTCCACGAACGTGACGTTGATCCCTAGACCCCGCCCTAGAAATCTCCTCACGTTTTCTGCCTCTCCTGCGCGCAGCAGCCCGGTTTCGATGAAGACGCACGTCAGTCTGTCGCCTATCGCCTTGTGCAGCATTGCGGCGGTCACCGACGAGTCGACCCCTCCAGAGACTGCGCAGAGCACCCTGCCCTGCAGCTTGGCAAGCGATTCGACCGACCTTTTCATGAACCCCTCGAGGTTCCAGTTGCGCTGTGCTCCGCACACGCCGAACACGAAGTTCGCAAGGATCGCCTGCCCCCCTTCCGTGTGCGAGACCTCAGGATGGAACTGGACGCCGTAGAGGTTCCCGTCCGACGACCTGACTGCGGCGTAGGGCGAGTTGGCGCTGGACGCGATTGCCTTGAGCGAGGTCGGCAGCCTCGTAGGAGAATCTGCGTGGCTCATCCAGCAGACCAGTTGATCCCGCTTGATACCATCAAAGAGTCCTCTCCTGTCGAGGATCTTCAGGCTCGACCGCCCGTATTCCCTGCGCTCGGCTCTTTGGACTTCGCCTCCATGGGCTCTCACGAGGAGCTGGTAGCCGTAGCAGATTCCTAAGACCGGAATCTCCCCTTCGAAGAGCTTCGGATCGGCCCTCGGGGCTCCTTCCGAGTATACACTGGCCGGACCGCCGGAAAGTATTACGCCAGCGACTCGATGCTTCTTCAGCTCTTCCACAGAGATGTCGTGTGGCTCGAGCGCCGAGTAGACCCCCAGGGCCCTCACCCTCCTGCAGATTAGGTGGGCGTATTGCCCCCCGAAGTCGAGGACCGAAATGCCGCCGGCCAGTCCTTGCTCCGTCGTCCTATTTCTTGACCTCAAGTGAATGTGCCCCCAGCTCCCCTGCTCCTATCGCACTTATCACTCCGAAGGTAGCATCGCTCCACATCCCTTGCACATTCTCTGCACCCGCGTACCCGAAGGCAGCCCTCAGGCCGTTAGCCATCGTCGCAATCACAGTTTCCGCCCTCCCGGCGTAGGCCACATATGCTTCGACGCCTTCGTCTAACCCCTTCGCTGGGACCGCGTACCGGTCGATCGCAAACCTCACCCGTCTAGCGGCTGCGCTCGCCATTCCCCTGTGTATCTTGAACCTCTTCCCGTCTCTCACGACCACCTTGCTCGGCGCCTCTTCCGTGCCCGCCAGCATCGAACCCAGCATCACGGTGGACGCCCCTGCCCCGAATGCCAGGGCTGCGTCACCAGGCCCTCGGATTCCACCGTCGGCGACCACCGGGAGGTCGAGCTTCCTCTCAGCGACGGCACTCGCGACTTCTGCGACTGCGAATAGTGTTGGGGCACCGACGCGGGTGACTTCTGAAGTGATGCAGATCGAACCGGAACCAATGCCCGCCCTGAATCCCTCCACCCTAGGAAGCTCGTCGACAATGTCCGCAACTGCCTTCCCCGTCCCCACGTTTCCGGCGATGAAGTCGACGCTGAGGTCAGGGAGAATTCGTTTCGAAGATGCGATAACCTTGGAACTGTGAAAGTGCGCAACGTCGGCCACGAGAAAGTCTGCCACTCGGTCAAGAGCCTTGCATCTCTCGACATCGAGGGGTGAAACCGCCGCTCCCACAAGAGGCCTTCCCCTGTCATCGCAACTTCTAGCGTCTACCTTGGAAGCCTTCGCCTTCTTCACCTGCCAGACTTGGCTCTCGGTCGGCATGTTCCTGTGGATGACCCCAGCACCACCGAGCCTCGCCATTTCGACCGCAAGGCGCCACTCGGTGACAGAGTCCATTGGCGAGGAAATCAGGGGCATGTCGAGCTTGATGTTCTTCGTTAACTTCGAGGAAAGGTCGATCTCTCCCGGTTCCGCTCTGCTTCTACCCGGAAGGAGGATAAGGTCCCGAAAAGTGAAGACGCCCTTCGCCCCGCCGATCTTCGAGACGAAACTATCGGGCAAGGCCATACACCTTGCCGAACTAGGAATCTAACCTCACTATAATAACTCTCTCCCGGGATGATTATTGTTGACTAATCCTTGCTGTCGCGTCGTCCTAGGAATTGACCTGAAAGCTAGCTCCGCGCTGGCAGACTCGGCCTCCACAACCGTTAACTAGCACAAGACCGTCCTTTTGCCATCCGAAATGGCTAGGGATCCCATGTCCTCGTTTGGGAAGCTGATGCTTGGATGCATCAGCGACGAGTACTTGCGGCCGGAGAGAAGAGTCGTGTTGGAGGGGGTCCTCTTCCTCACGCTTGGGATCTGCACGAGCGTAGCGACGACCTACCTGCTTTCCCTCGCGGGGATTTTGCTCTAAAGATTTCCACAAAACCGTAAAGGAATACCATCTTCCTCCCATTTACCGACTTCGGAGCAGATATCATCTATCGATACGACATGGGAAGAAAAGCAGTCCTCTTCGGATTCTGGCTCCTAGGCTACGCTCTAGGCTTCTTCGCTTGGCTCGTCAGGGCTCCTGTAGTCAACTTCGTCATGGGCCTTGGGCTTAGCTCGGACGCCGCGAGCGCGCTCATAACGGGCTTCGCCGGTTCATTGGTGATGCTCGTAGGCGTGTTCCTCTGGAGCTACTTGTCATCGAGCTAATCCGTATAAGCCCGTAAAGGGTAAAGCGGGCAGCGGAAAGCTCGATGCTCCATGTTTTGCCTCAGCCCTGAGGTCAGCCCTTGCTCACTTTGCTAATCGGTGTTCTACAAAGGCTCAGTGAAGAAGATGCCACAGGTCCGCCAGAACACAGAACTCTTCATGCACCCTGAGTCCATCAGGCCTAATGAAATCCGTTTTCACTCCACTACGCTTAAATAGAGTCAGGGAGGGTCGTTTCATGTAAAGAGTGACGCAGCATGGCGAATAAGCCCCACCTGAACCTGATAATCTGCGGCCATGTGGACCACGGCAAGAGCACGTCCATGGGCCATTTCCTATTCGACCTCGGCGTGGTCGACCAGAGGATGATCGACGAGTTCGCCAAGGAATCTGAGAAGACAGGCGCGGGTGATTCCTTCAAGTACGCATGGGTTCTCGACGAGCTGAAGGACGAAAGGGAGAGGGGAGTGACAATCGACCTCGCGTTCCAAAAGTTCGAGACTCCGAAGTTCTTCTATACGTTGATTGACGCGCCAGGACACCGCGACTTCATCAAGAACATGATTACTGGGGCGTCTGAAGCCGACGCGGCCATTCTGGTAGTCTCCGCCAAGAAGGGCGAAGAGGACGTCGCGCTCAATCCCGGCGGACAGGCGAGAGAACACGCCTTCCTCCTATTCACCCTCGGAGTCCGCCAGATGGCAGTGTGCATCAACAAGATGGACGATCAGACCGTGAAGTACTCCGAACAAAGATTCAACGAAGCAAAGCAGGACGTCGAGAACCTCCTAAAGAACGTCGGATTCCCGGTCGCCAAGATCAACATCATCCCAGTCTCCGGCTGGACCGGCGAGAATCTGGTCAAGAAGGGCACGAACATGCCCTGGTACAAGGGTCCAACCCTCATGGAGGCGCTCGATCAATTCGTGGAACCTGCAAAGCCGATCGACAAGCCTCTACGACTTCCCGTCCAGGATGTCTACACAATCACCGGGGTCGGTACAGTCCCTGTCGGAAGGATCGAGACGGGCAAGATCAAGGTCGGCGACACAGTAATGATAATGCCCGAAGGCCTGACGGCCGAGGTGAAGTCTATCGAGACCCACCACACGGCCATGAACGAGGCAATGGCCGGTGACAACATCGGGTTCAACCTGAGGGGAGTCGCGAAGACCGACTTCCGAAGGGGCTCTGTGCTGGGGCCAACAAACAACCCGCCCACAATCGCGAAGGAGTTCCTTGCACAGGTGATAATCGTTTTCCACCCCACGGCGATAGCGCCGGGGTACACTCCAGTCCTGCACGCCCACACCGCTCAGGTCGCGGCAACGATTTCCGAGATTATCGCAAAGATCGACCCTAGGACTGGCCAGCCGACTGAGGAGAAGCCGAAGACGATAAAGACTGGGGACTCGGCCATAGTGAGGATACAACCACTAAGGCCGATCGTGCTCGAGACCTTCAAGGACTTTCCGGAGTTGGGAAGATTTGCCCTGAGGGACATGGGGAGCACTGTGGCAGCCGGTATCGTTCGCGAAATTACTCAGAAGGGCCAGGTCGAGAAGGCCGCTGCGAAGGCCGCTGCGAAGGCCTAAACGCCGACTCTGCTCTGATGCTGAGAGTTCGTCTAGAATTGTGAAGCCCAGTAGCTTTGCCTTTGCAGTTCCTGGATGCCGTATCCGGCGACCATTTCGTTGAACAAGGCGAGTTTCATCGCTTCACTCGGAACAAGCTTCGTCTCAATACGGGACAGAACAAGAACGACAGCCGCTGATTAGGTCATTCAGCTACCCGCTGTAGACAAATCGCTTAAAGCACTAGGACGCACGGGGGAACGAAGGTCCATCGCTCAGTTGCGACTCAACATAGTACTCATGGTGCTGGACACGCTAAGAGAGGATTACTCATATGGTCTTCGGAAGCTCGAGGATTCTGGGTTCGTCAGGTATGAGAACGCAATTGCCCCATCCAACTGGACCATTCCTTCGCATGCTTCGGTGTTCACAGGGAGACTTCCCTCTTCCCATGGAATACACGAATCACTGAATACGTACTTCGAGAATTCCGAGAAGCTGAGACCTGCCAACCTCATTGCGCAGAAGAATGGGATCCTGGGGAGATTGGCAGACCGTGGATACTTGACGTATTCTCTTACAGCCAATCCTCTTGTGTCCCCGCTTTTTGGTTTCCCCTTCGGCCATTGCGATATCTTCGATGAAACCGGTTCAATCACGGGGGTGAGGACGTATTTCAAACAGGCGGGTGGAAGCTGGCCTCGCGCGTCGCGGAATATGATACGAGACAGGAAAACGAGACTTCTGATGCGTCACATCTACAAATCAGTCCAAGGGAGAGCACCCCGACTGCTGATGCGCACTCCACTCGAGAAGGGCAGTAAACGCATTATGCATTCTGTCGAGACCTGGAGGATTCGCGAACCCTTCATGCTGTTCTTGAATCTGATGGAGGCACACCAACCTTACTCATGGAATGATGCGGGCCCAGGAATCGAGTCGGTATATTGTTACCTGACGGGGAAACCTTACCGGCATGACTTCAACTGGCTGCAGAAGTACCGGAGGCACGCGGATCTAGCGGTCAGCCGCGCACTCGACATCATTGCGTCAATGAGGCGTCTTCCAAAGAATACGCTCTGCATTGTTACCTCGGATCATGGACAGTTGCTGGGAGAGATGGGGAAGTACGATCACGGCTACTTCCTCGATGACGCTTTGCTGAGAGTCCCCCTTTACATCAAGTATCCTGAGGGGATGCGGCCGTTTCGACAATGCGAAGGGCAACTGAGCCTTTGCGAAATCCCATTCGTAATTGAAAGCGCCCTTTATGGGACCAATATCGAGCTGGGTTCGAATTACGTCACTGCTGAGAGTTTCGGGCCTCCTTGGCACGTCTTGAAGTACGCAGTCAATGAAGGCGAGAGAAGGACACTCGAGTCGGCTTATCGTCGCAAGCTAAAGATCTACACTCGCAGCGGTAGCTTCGTGCTAGACCCCGGTGCCGGTCTAATTGAAGACCGACAGAAGGGCGTGACTGATCAAGACATAGCTGCCTCTCTTCAATTGAAGCCTGGCAAAGAGCTCTAGCGCCAGCAGTTTAATCCCTAAACGGCGTTTTCACGAGCTCCATTATACTCCTCGCGTCTTCCGCGTGCTCGAGCCTAACAAGAGTGTGAAGTGTCTGGCGGACCAACAGCTCGCGGCAATACAGAAAGATAATAAGCCGCTCAATAGTATTGGGCACCTTATGTCGGATGATGATTTCGTTGTAGTCAGGCTCCCAAAGGAACTAGTGGGACGAATAGGTCGCGAAATGGGTCAGCGGTTCGTTTCCATAGACGATTCAATAGTCTTCCTGTTGGAGCACGCGCTAAAGAGCGAAACCATTGCTCCAGCACAGAACGCTGAGTTTTCGACTGAGGAAAAGAAGGCAATCGAAGAGAGACTCAAATCGCTAGGTTACTTCTGACAATGGCCAGGATCTAGCCGGAAACTGCTAACAGGACGGTGACGGGATGGGGGCGCCCGCATGCTGATCCACAATGGGCTGCCGCGAGCGAGGGTCTTTTCGACCTGGGCCGCGACTCCATGAAACAGAAGTTGGGTTTGGGATTCGCTTCCATCACGAGCTGCTTCTTACGCAACACATCCTTCGTTCGGAACAGCTAGCGAATGATAGGTGTTTTTGCGCCCTCTCGACCGAGGGCTTCTTCGACTTATCTTCAGATTCCATCTAGAAGGAAGGGCATACAACCTTCCTCTGTCATCTGCACCAACGGATGGATTGTCTTCCCTGATGTGGGATTTACTGTTTTGCGGTCTGCGTTTCTGCCTTGGCTTCTACCGAAGGTGCTCCCGTTTCTGGGATTTCTGCTATTGGTTCAGGTGGAGGCGTTGTGGCCATCGTATATCCGATCCAGGCGAGGATCGCCAGAAGCAGAGCCACACCAATGAAAGCGGTGACCCTGATTGTGATCTCCCACGCATAGAGTAAGAGAACCGCATAGAGGATGATGCCGATGACACTCCCTCCGAAGAGCGCTCCTCCTACAACTCTGTCGTTTGCCATGAGACTCGCGCGCATGCCGGAATTGCGGATATAACGTTTATGGTCATCAGACTAGCTGCCCTAATGGGAACAGGTGTCTTGGCCCGCTCAAGACGTTAAGCCCCACTTGGAACGCACTCGCTGCTCCACCCTGAAGAAGATCAATCTGTCTACCGCGAAGCCTATGATGAAGATCGTAATCATACAGGCGAGAACTTGGTCCATCCTGATGAACTCTTCTCCAAAGTAGAGTACCCCGCCCAATCCGCCAACAGAGATCATCACAACCTCCGCTCCAATCACGGCGTGCCACGAGAAGGACCAGGCCTGCCTCATTCCAGTTATGAGCGAAGGCGTCGCGGCGGGAATCATCACTCCACGGAGAAGTGAGAGTCTTCTGGCGCCCATGCTCCTCGCCGCCTTCATGTAAATCGGGGGGATGTTCCTTAGACCAGAATAGGTTGACAGCATAACCGAGAATACGGAGCTCATCACCATGACGAAGAGGACCCCATAATCACTCAGTCCAATGATCAGTATTGCGAACGGGACCCATGCAATCGAAGGAAAGGATTGCAGACCCAAGGCGAAGGACGCCATCGTCTTGCCAAAACGCCTGAACTTCACCATCGCTATACCTACCATCACGCCCAGAAGCATCGCTAGAGCAAAGCCGGCCACCAGACGGTAACCAGTCGCGTAGACTGCGGTCGGCAGCATTCCTGTCCTGATCAGCCTCTCAAAGGTGTCAAGTGTTGTCATTGGAGATGGAAAGAGGGTCTGCGAATAGGGCCCGAGCCAGAGGTACCGCGAATCGAGCCAGAAGAAGGCCTGCCAGGCACAGACGACTGCGGCCAAGGCGATGACAATGTCAATCAAGCCGATAACGTCGACTCGGCGTTTCTGCTTGACGTCCTTACCCTTCGACGTCTCCGGACTCGCTTTCTGCAAATTCCCTATCCCCTTTCAGGTCCCTCAGAACGGCATTTGTCAAACCCCGCAGCGCGGAATCCTCAGACCTTCGCGGTCTCGGGAGGTCGATGACGAATTGCCTTCTGATTTGCGCCGGAGCATGGCTGAACACGACAACCCTGTCGCCAAGACAGACAGCCTCTCGGACGTCATGCGTCACGAAGATTATCGTCTTCTTAGTCTGAGCATGGATTTCTTGTATCTGTCGCTGAAGGACTTCTCTGCTCGTTGCGTCCAGCGCGCCGAAGGGCTCGTCCATCAGCAGGATTCTCGGGTTGAGAGCTAGGCCTCTGGCGATGGCCACCCTTTGCTTCATCCCTCCCGAGAGCTGATGTACGAATGAGTTCGCAAAAGGAGTCAACCCGACCATCTCGATGTACTGTTCCGCGGTCTTCCGACGTTCTTCTTTCGGAGCACCACGCTGTTTCAGACCAAACTCGACGTTCTCTTTCACGTTCAGCCAGGGGAACAGGGCGTCCTCCTGGAAGATCATGACGATGTCCGGCCCCGAAGAGGAAACCCTGTGGCCGGTGACAATCACTTCGCCTGAATCGTATGCTTCAAGACCGGCAATTATGTTGAGAAGCGTTGTCTTCCCGCATCCTGACGGCCCGATGACGGTGACGAATTCTCCCTCTCCTACATCTAGACTGATGCCATCGAGGACGAGAAGGTTCTCTCGACTTTTGCCATTGGTACTCTGATAGGACTTCTCGAGCTTGTCTACTTGCAGTATCCTTTTCGTCTCAATGGAACTCATGTATTCCCGCAGGTTCACGACCGAACGTATTCCTGCAAGTCCACGTATTCCCGTAGGTTCAAAGGCGTCGGTCTCGACCAAATGCCGAGGCCTACTGGATGGGCGGCAGGCCTTCAGCGGTCAGCACGCCGTTTAGAATCGACAAGTTGTATATTGCGGCGATGCTCTCCGGATTATACTGCGTCAGGTCTCCCAAGTCGTATGCGTGGAGTGCCTGCAAGAGCACAGATGACTCGAGCGGGTCGAAAGTGAAGGAGAGTCTGGCAAACGCCGCGTTCAGGATGCTCTGACTGTATCCCTGCCCGGTCTTGGCGACCATCGTATCGTTCAGGTCGGTCTCGGCCTGCGAGAGGTGATTGTTGATCCAGATCGTCTCGTTGACATCAGCGGAGACTATGTCTCTGACGACATCCGGGTGCAGGTCGAGGAACTGGGTTCTGACTACCAGCTCGGCCGTCGAGAAGTTGCCGCCAGGAGGGAATAGACTTCTTTCGTCCAGAAACAGCTTTCCGCCAAACTGCTGCATGAGGGTTTCGCCGTACGGTTCTGGTACCCATGCACCGTCAATCTTGCCCTCGGCGAACAGGGTAACAATGTTCGCATTCGTGGCATCAATAATCGCGACGTTGCCCGAGGGACCCACGCTATAGCCCTGTGACAGCAGGTAGTATCTGAGGGCGATGTCCTGAGTGTTGCCGAGCCCTGGGGCTGCGAATGTCTTGCCAACTAGGTCCTTGACATCACCTGGGGCTATCCCAGAGTCGTTCCGAACAACGAAGACAGCTCCGCCGCTGGCGACGCCAGCTAGAATTGTGACTCCTGACCCACCGGATTGAACGTACGCGTTGACGGCGGGGGTTGGGCCAACGAACGCCATGTCCAACTTGCCGGCAAGGAGGGCGAGCATCTCCGGTCCCCCTGAAGTGTAGAGGGAAGTCTTGAGGGTCGTCGAAGGTCCCAACGCACTCTGGAAGGATCCGCTCGACACTCCGAGTATCGCAGGCGCGTGGTTGACATTGAGGAAGTAGCCGAGGTTCACGACGTCGATTGAGTTGCTTGTCGTGCTAGTGCTTGATGAGCTTGATGAGCTTGATGAGCTTGATGAGCTTGATGAGCTTGATGAGCTTGATGAGCTAGTGGTTGTCGCAGAAGGGCCCCGAGTCAGAACCATCGCTGCGTAGACGCCGACAACCAGCAACACTAGCACTGCTACTGCAATGCCCGCCTGCGCACTGATTCTCATGCGTGGACCTTGGTAATCACAGGTAATTAAGCCTTAGTTATATATAATTAAGCGAGGCGTCAAGTCCCCTACCCAATTCCTGAATCAATCGGCCCCCCAGATCCCCTTCGCCTCGCGTGGCTTTGCATTCCTAAGGCTTGAGGTGGAAGCTCAGAGGATGCTTCTCAATTTCCAAGTCAATCTTCTCGAGGCTCGATAGTGTTCCGATGTCGTACCATGCCTCCTTCGTGTAGTACGCCGCCACCTTCAGGTCCTTGTCTAGCAGGGCAGGCAGAAGATGCGTCATCAGGTTTGTGTTCTCTCGGCTCGCGAGTCTTCGCGCCAGGGCAATCGCGGCGGGTCCCAGGACCATTTGACCCGTCGTCACGCTGAGGTTCAGGCTCGGCTTCTCGTGGACAGAAGCCACGAGTCCTCCCCTTCCGACCCTGGCCGTCCCGACCGGAAGAGTGTAGCCTTTGGAGAGCACGAGCGTGGCGTCCGCCTTTTTGCTCCTGTGCTTGGCGAGTAGGCTGGAGATGTCGAGGTCGGCCAGGATGTCGCCGTTGCAGACAAGGAGCTCGTCGCATTTCGAGATTGCACCGTTACTCAGGGCGTTTGCGACCGCGTTTAGGCCCCCTCTCTGATCCTTTGCGTCCTCCGAGTAGGTGAACTTCACTCCATATGCTGCTCCGTCGCCGAAATATCGCCTGATGTCCTCAGAGCGATAGCCCGTCAGCAGGGCGATTCTGTTCACTCCGTGGTGCGCCAGGAGGCTGATTACGTAAACGAGGAGGGGCAGCTTCTTCGGGCCAACCGGAATCATCGTCTTCTGGAAGTAGTCTGTCAGAGGCCTCAGCCGCTCTCCCCGGCCCCCGCACAACACTGCAGCTTCCGTCGCCGAGTTCATCACCATGGTTGCCTGAAGCGCGTAGTTAATCGTTAAGTGTCAGGGACGGCTTCACAGATTGTTAGTAGAGGTAACGTCACAGCTAGTTGGGAAGGTCATGCCATGCTTTCATGGAACATGCAAGTCTTGAGGCGAGACTAGCTCAGTTAATTATATATAATTGGAGGTTTTGCCTAAAGATGTTGCCAACCAAGTACACCACTGTATCCATCCCCCAGACGCTCCATGCGAGGCTTGAGGCACTCATTTCAGGGAAGACGGGATTCAAGTCGGTGTCAGACTATGTGACTTTTGTCCTGCGGGAAGTGGTCGCTATGCACGAGACCTCCAAAGTTCCTGAAGCCTTCACAAGCTCCGACATCGAGGAAATCAAGAACCGACTGAAGGCTCTCGGCTACCTCTAGGTGAGCGGATAGTGGTCAGCACACCGCACGGTGGAAGACTCACACAGATTAGACAATCTGCTGACTTGTCAGTCTTCGCTGGGTTCACCCAGGAACAGACCATCACCATAGGCAAAGAGATGCGGAACCTCGTTGCGAATATTGCGAATGGGGTGTTCAGCCCGCTTGAGGGTTTCATGAGTGAGAGCGACTATCTCAGCGTGCTTGACCAGATGCGACTGGAGAGCGACGTGCCGTGGACGATCCCAGTTCTATTACCTGTCTCAGGGGAGGTTCGGTTAACGACAGGCGACGAGGCCCTGCTTGCCGATCAACAAGGGATGCCCGTAGCCGTCATCGAGTGTGGGGAGACCTTCGAGATCTCGAAGAAAGAATATGCAATGAAGGTGTTCGGTACCGAGGATGAAGCGCATCCTGGGGTCTCCAAGGTCTACGAAGGGCCCACGAGGACGATGCCTGGAAAACTAAAGGCTGTCGCGAGGAATGACTACGGCAAATTCGCGGATCATACCCTATCGCCCCAGGAAACCAGACTCCTATTCAGGGAGAGAAATTGGAATACGGTCGTCGCCTTTCAGACGCGCAACGCTCCGCACATTAATCACGAATACCTCCAGAAGAGCGCACTAGCGCTTGTAGATGGATTATTCGTCAATCCCGTCCTCGGGAAGAAGAAGCCAGGCGACTTCACCGATGAAGTCATCCTTGCAAGCTATCAAGCCCTGATTGACAACTACTATCCGAAAGGCTCGGTTGTGTTGAGCGTACTTCATTATGAGATGCAATATGCTGGGCCGAAGGAGGCGATAATGCACGCAATAATGAGGAAGAACTTCGGTTGCACGCACATAACCATCGGAAGAGATCATGCGGGGGTGGGTACCTACTATGGGCCCTACGCCGCGCAGGAAATCTTCAAGGAGTTCCCAGACCTGGGCATCACTCCCTTCTTCTTTAGAGAATTCTATTATTGCAAGAAGTGTGCAGGTATAGCAACCGAGAAAACCTGCCCACACGGCGAGGAAGAAAGGCTCAGCTTCAGCGGGACAAAACTGAGGAAGATGTTCGCCGACGGGCAGACTCCGCCAAAGGAGTTCATGCGACCAGAGGTGGCGCAGGTGATCTCGCAGTCAAAGGCACCGTTCGTGGAGTGAGAGGAATTGAAAGTCGCGGTCATCGGTCTCGATTCCGTCCCACCTGAACTGCTCTTTGACAAACTGCTTGACAAGCTTCCAAATATCAAACGAATGTACGATAGAGGCCTGCACGGCAAGTTGAGGACCTGCGACCCGCCGATCACTGTCCCAGCGTGGATGGTCATGATGACGGGCAAGAACCCCGGGCAGCTAGGAATCTATGGGTTCAGACACCGAAGGGGCTTCTCTTACAACGATGGATACATAGTCAACTCGACTCACGTCAAAGAGAGAACCGTTTGGGAGATACTCTCTCGGCACGGCAAGAAAAGCATCGTTCTCGGCGTACCGCCAGGGTATCCTCCCAAACCAGTTCCGAATGCACTGACTGTTTCGTGTTTCATCACGCCAAGCATAGAGAGGCCATTCACCTATCCACAAGAGCTCCGGGAGGAAGTGTTGAAAGCTGCAGGGGGGAAGTACATCTTCGACGTGACATTCAGAACAGAGGACAGAGATGGGATCAAGGAGGAACTCTTCGATATGACGCGCAAGCGATTTGACGTCGCCGAGCACCTGGCCAAGAGCCATCCATGGGACTTCTTCATCATGCACGAGATTGGCTTCGACAGGCTACATCACGCCTTCTGGAAGTTCTTCGACCCCACCCACCCCAGATATGTTCCTGGAAACAAGTATGAGAAGATCGACGAAGAATACTATGGGATGGTGGACGACAGGATTGGCAGGCTCCTGTCTATCTTCGGCGACGAATGCCTGACCTTCGTCCTCTCTGATCATGGCTCGAAAGCCATGAAAGGAGGATTCTGCGTCAACCAATGGCTCGAGAGGGAAGGCTACCTCGCGTTCAAGAACAGGCCGAGTTCAGTCACCGATTTCGATAAGGCCGAAATAGACTGGAGCAAGACCAAGGCGTGGGGGTGGGGCGGCTACTACGCCCGGATCTTCTTTAACGTGAAGGATAGGGAGACCCAGGGGATAATCGAACGTTCATCATACGAGGCAGAAAAGAGACGATTGGTTGAGAAGGTGCTCAAGATTGAGGACCGAGAGGGGAATCTCATGGGTAACCAGGTGTTCGAGCCCAACTCATTGTACCATGGTGCAATCGGTGACGCGCCCGACCTCATGGTATACTTCGGGAACTTGGATTGGAGGTCAGCGGGAACGGTGGGCCATGGGGAGCTGTACCTGTCTGAGAATGACACAGGTCCGGATGACTCCGTGCACTCGATGGATGGTGTTATGATGGTGTACGATCCTCGTCGCAATTTGGGCGCTAAGGAAATTCAAGGAGCCGACGTTCAGCAGATCGCACCGATCCTGCTCGAAGCGTTGGGATTGGACGCCGCAAAGGAAGGCATCGAAGGACACGCCCCAGATGGGTTGATGGACTATCTCAAGCGATAGCGAGAATCCTGCCAGGAGAGGGTTCACAGTCTGGATGACAGGATTGCCTGGTTCAGGCAAGTCGACCATAGCAGTGATACTGAAACGGCGGCTAGAGGATGAATACGGTAAGTTTGTCGAGATCCTCGACGGTGACGAAATAAGGAAGGGCCTGTCGAGAGACCTTGGCCTGTCGAAACAGGATAGAGAGGAACACGCGAGACGCGTCTCTTATCTGGCTAAGGTCCTTTCCAGAAACGGTGTCATCTCCATTGTGGCTCTTATATCACCGTATAGAATCTCAAGGGAATTTGCAAGGGAAACAATAGGGACTGACCGGTTTGTGGAGGTCTACGTGAAGGCCTCGCTCTCGGCTTGCGAAAAGAGGGATCCGAAGGGACTTTACGCTAAGGCCCGTAGAGGTGAAATCACCAACATGACGGGGATTCAAGATCCCTACGAAGAGCCGATTTCTCCAGACATGGTTGTGGATACGGAGGAGTCCTCTCCCGAGAAGTCTGCTGAAGACTTGCTGATTGGGCTCAGACGCTTGAACTACCTCCAGAAAATGCAAAAGTGAAGGAGGGGTTGTGGCGGTTCAAGGGACGAGAGGATGTACTTCTGCTCGACGTGCCTTCTACTGGACCGCGCGACGCCACTTGTTCTAACGCGAAAGCACTACTCGCCTGCCGAGCAACTTCCTCATTTTCTCCCTGTTCGTTCTCACCTGCTGATCGAAGACGAATCGAGCCAGATCCTTGTCCCATTTCCTTGGCCTTGACAGTATTGCAAAGAAGTATCCGAAGATTTGAAACAGGAATCTTAGGTTGTGATAATGCGCGGCAGCAACCACGGAGATGTAGATTGCGTGAATGGGCTCATATCCCATCTTCCATCTCCAAATACCATTTCTAAAGAAGGTAAGCATTGAACTATCAGTTCCTCTCATCATTCCGCGCAAGGATATCGGCTCTGTGAAGGAAACTCTCTTGAATCCCAACGACATCAGCTTCAGAATGAGCATTGAATCTTCAGCCTCCAACACTGGAAACCTGTAGCCAACAGCCTTGAATGCACTCATCCTTACAAGCAGCACTCCACCCGTCCCAATCACATCGGCCCCTAACGCCACGGCTTTCTCTATCCAATCAGGAGGCAACAGAACGTCACCATCTACACGAAGGAACCAATCGAATTCTGTCAGGTCTAGACCATCTAGTGCGGTGTTTAGCGCCTTAGATACTCTGATCCCCACGTGTCGGTCATGGAAAATCCTGTCAGCTACTACTATCTTGGCTGGTGGGAGACTCTGCGATTCTAAGGAGAGACGAGTGCGCTGAGCCGGTTCATAAGAGGCGATGATCGCTAGGATTCTCTCTTCTGGACTACTCATCTACTTCGGACCGTTCTGGTCTTCTTGCCTGCGACTTGAACCGAGATTTCTGTCATACCTCGCTGCCATACGCCTCATCCGTCTGTGATTCGATCTCATCAGCATTCTGACGGACTCTCCTTCACTCATTCTTGAATCCCCAATCTGCCTTCTGTAGCTCGAAGATTTAAAGCGTCATTCAGAAGCTTCGCGCGCGCCACCTGATGGAAAGATAGAATCCCTTGAGCCTCAAAGATTACGCTGCATACATCTTCGACCTGGACGGAACCCTGTTCACTATTCCCGTCGACTGGGTTGAGGTGAGCGAGGAACTCGGCAAGATGGTCGGGGCCCCAATCGGGGATGCGCCTCTGTTCGCGCAGGTAGAGCAACTCGTCTCCGTCCGCCCATCCATCAGAGATGCCATCTTCACGAAGCTTGACCTTCACGAGTTGAAGGCAGTGCCAGCAGCTGCGCCAATGGCAGGGGCTCTCGAACTCCTCTCCCATATTTCGAAGGTTGCTCAGTTGGGTTTGGTGACCATGCAGGGGTCGGCAGCCTGTGACAAGATCCTCGGCAGGCACCGACTAGGGGAGTTGTTCGATGTCATGGTGACTAGGGAGGATTCCCTTGACAGAACCATGCAGCTTCGAATTGCGCTTCAATCGCTGTCATCATCACCTAAGGACACACTCTTCACTGGAGACGGGCTCAACGACGTCCGGTGCGGAAGGAAGGTGGGGGTCGACACTGCGTTAGTAGGGAGTGACCAGACAGGGGAAGCACGACCTGATTATGCCTTCACGACTCTTGCCATGCTTAAGGACGGCATAATTTGAAATGAAGCGGCTCCCAAGACCTACGATTCTGGGGTGCCGGAGGTCTGTATGTGGGTCTGTCTCAAGAGTGAGCGTGCCATGACCCTGAACCTCGGTTCCACCGCATACAGAAGGCCGAAGTAGATGGCCCCTCCCAGCGCGATCGTCGCGCAGAGCTCGAGCCCGTAAACAATGGTCCCTGCACTCGAGACTAGGAGTGCTTTGGAAAACAGGTCCAGTGCGACCCCCATCACGGCAGCGGCCCCCAAGTAGTAGGGCACAGGCGATCCCGCCCGGACGAGCTTAGCCGAACGGCTGGCACGTCTACCCTTGATGATGAGGAAGAAGACCGTCGTGCAAAGCTGCACCGCAGCCCAGAGCGCGACGGCGACCGAGTTCCCGAGCCCGTTCGAGAAGGCGAACGACAGCACGGCGAACATGCTAACGAGGTACACCAGGGCTGCGCACAAGTTGATCAGTGGGACGTACAGCAGGTTGCTTCTCATGAGGCTTCTGAATCCTTTCTCGTCCCCCTCGTCCACCTTCTCAGTCCCTCGGAGGGTCTGGTCGACGGTGAGGGATATCGCTTGGAAGAGGAACATGACTGAAAGGATCGAAAGCCCGAGACTACCCGCCAAGTACTTCGCACCGAACAAGTGCAGAATCGGCTGGGCTAGGACAATCCCCCCCACAGCCATCGGAATGCTGAAGAGCAGCAGGAACTCCATGATGATGGCCGGTAGTGTCTCGTTCCCTCCCCGCAACAGAAGGGGATACAGGGCATAGGCAAGGTAGAACGAGTAGCCGACAATCGAGGCGACAGTGAAGGCAGGCTGGTAGACGCCTGCGATCGCCGTTCCGAAGCCCAAGGCGGCTACGTAGGTGTCTGCGATCAAGAGAAGCGAAGGAAGGGAGTTGACGACGGGAAGCCAGGACCGCCTGAGCCACCGCTTCGCGACTGACAGCTGCAGCTGTTCTCTTGTTGCCCCCCTCACCATGTAGGCGCCGAACGTGGAGGTGATGAGGTATGAGGCCAAGAGGCCGAGGATGACGCCGTCGATGCCAAGATTGTACACATAGAGTGCCTCGTAGGCAACCAAGATTTTGACCGGTTCCGAAACGAAGAGCTGGTAGCCGGAAACGGCTGGCCTGTAACCCATTACGATCGATGTGGTGACTGCGTTGCAATAGGCTAGCGGGACAAGAATGCCTCCAAGCAGGAAGGGAAGGAACGAAGCGGCCTCCTGACCCGCTCGGCTCGAACGAGTCGCGATTGAAACGACGAAATAGATCAAGAGGCCCAACCCGCTCATCGCGACGCCTGCGGCAAATGAAGTCCTACCCACCAGTCTCCCCCTCGCGATGTCCCGAGTGGTCCAGTAGGTCACAATCCCAAGCGGATATGAGGAGAACGTAACGAGGTCGATAATGACCTCCCAGAGGCCGAGCTGTGCTGGGGGGAGCCACCTCGCCGCCATGATCAGGAATATCAGGCCAGTGAATGCACTGAAGATATACCCCCCGAAGACAATCAGACCCGTTGAACGCAGCCCGATTCGGCTGGTCATAGCATCGTACCGCTCGTTTGTGCTCTCATGCTCCTACCTGAGCATATCTCATTCTGAGAATGGAGACGGGAAAGACTCGCGACCACGTCCGTATTAGCTTCGACATCCTCGTTCTTAAGTTGACGCGAGATCTTGCCTCGGTCAGGCCAACGTTCGCTCGCATGCTAGTCGCTGGCAGGTATCGAGCTGATGCCGTCGCGCTCTGGGTCCTGGGCTTCGAAATAGCACTGGCGCCGAAGATTCTCCGCGCTTGATGTTCCGCTCGTAGAGGGGACACCTGAAGGTCTAGGAGTCCCTGAGGAGACTCCGCAGCAGTGCACGCTCGTGTTTCGCACTGATTGTCAGCTGTTCGAAGCGGCGTGAGATCCGTTCGCGGTACTCGGCAAGGGAAGACGTGTCTTGCGCGAAGGTCGTCACCTTCTCGGCCACTGCTCTTGCATCAGACTCCTCCACATAGAGAATCGAATCCCCGAACACAGCCTCTATCTCTTCACTCCTGGTCGAAATGATCGGTAGCGAGGCGGCTGCGTATTCGAAGAGCGTGTGGTTCACCGTGAAGGGCTCGTCGGTTATGTTGAGGCCGAAGTCGCAAGAAGCTTTCAATTCCTCGTACTCTGTCTTGGGAAGATACCCAAGGAACTTCACCCTGCGAAGGTTCCCCAAGCGTGTCAGGCGTGTACCGAGCCTTTCGGGGGGACCGGTCATGGCGAGAGTGACGCCCTGCACTCTCTCCACTCCCATGGCCTCGATTTCCACCCTCTCTTGGAAGGAGAGAGAGGCGGCCATTCCTATCAACCCGGAAGGGGCTACACGCCTCCTCAGGATTTCGTTCCTCGAGAATGGATTCTTCTCGACCCAATCGTGGATTGTCAGCACGCGGCCTGAGAACTCGTCACTGATGACACCCCTCCAGTAGTCGTGTGGCACAGTGTTGAGGAAGGCAGTCCTGTCAGCGAGATGCTCCATCGCTCTGAGGACACCGGAAAGAGCACTTGCGCCGAACGTCTTTATGCTCCACACGTTGTGGTGGTCAATCACGAGCCTGCTGCCTGTGATGGCGCAGTATGGGATGCATGCTAGAGGCGCGAGAATCGGCGGGTTCTGACAGTACACGACAGTGGGCTTGCGTGAGAACAGGAAGACCTGTGTCATCAAGAGACAGACAAGATATTTCAGTGGTGCTAGGAACTTCGGGACCTTTCCGAGGTCGAAGTTCTTCCTCTCAGCGCCGAGGTCCTTGGCGAGTTCGTCCAGCCTCGCGGAGGACCCTGCCCATACCATTGCTAGTATCAATTGGCCAAGCCACCTCGGTTCGCCTTAATTAACAAAGCTTCACGTGAAGTGCGCTAGCACAGCAGCGCGCCGATGTGGACGGTCGACGTAGGCTGCGGCAATAAGCTTCTCCACGTTAGCAGAAGGACGACCGGGTCATCCAGAAGGAGGAAGTAGCTTGAGTATCTGATCTCGAAGTCTCGCGTTTGCAGATGCCACACAGGCGGCCCTCTCAGAGAGGTCCAGCTTCCATCTAAGCTCTCGACCCACTTCATCTGTTATCAACGCTCCTGCTTCAGTCGCGATCAGGTAGCCGGCGGCGAAGTCTGTTATCCTCATCCTCTTCCTGATGTCGACGAACGCGTCGATTCTTCCCTCCGCAAGGTAGCAGAGCTCGAGGGCGTTTGCACCGTAGTGCACCTGCCTCCTCACCCGGCTCATGAGTGGTGAAAGGCCTCTGAGCAGTTCGACTGGGGCCATGCTGAGGTCCATTGCTGCCACCGACTCTGAGAGCGCAAGAGGGTTGGATGTCCTGATAGTTTCGCCGTTCTTCTTGGCTCCTTTTCCCTTCTCGGAGAGGTACAGGTCGCCCGTTTCTAGGTTCCTGACGAGACCGAAGAATACATCTCGGATGGTGGGGCCATTGGCGATTGCGACCGAGGTGCAGTAGAAGGGTATCCCCCTTTCGAAGTTTGCCGAGCCGTCCAAGGGGTCTACCACTGCGATGAGGTCGGCCTTCGCGTCTCCCCTATGTCCGGCCTCCTCACTCAGGACCCTCAGCCCCTCGACCCTGAGTAGGACAGAGAGTAGTTCTTCCTCGGCCATTCTATCTGCGAGCAGGGTCTTATCCCCTGCGGCGCCCGTCCCCACGATGAGTCTCCTGTCCTTGCTGGCTGCAATCATTGAAACAGATTTCCTCACTCTCTCGGTCGCATCCGAAAGCAGATTCGTCCAGTCGGGACCCCCGACATTCACTGCTCGGACACGTTCCTCTTCTTCATCAGGGCAAGGACCTCCTTGAAGGTCACTCCGGGGTCGGAGTCTGTGTAAGCTGTCTCGACGTTCCATTCTCCGAGGTCTTTGTGGATCTCTGCTAGGGCAGTGTAGTACCTTGCCCTGAAGAACCCATCAAGATCTCTGTCTCTTTCCTTCTTCACGACCTGTCCTTCGTGCAGTGTGCCGTGCCGCCCTTCCAAGATGATGTATAGGTCGGGTCTGATCTTGGGGTTTTTCAGAACCTCTCTGCAAATGGTGAACAGGGCCGGATACGCCATGCTCTTCTTCAGCTCGAACCTGATTCTTGCGTAGGCTAGGTCTGAGAGGAGGAAGCCCTCTGAGACCAAGTTGCGCGTCTCCCTCAGCCTGGAAATGGCGGAGCTGTAGGCCAACGTGGCCCCAAGAAGGCTGTAGTCGGAGTATGTGTCGCCCCGATCGGCGAGGGGGACATGGTCAGGCAGGGCGTGGGCAGATTCCTGGAGCCTGATCCAACCCCGTCTTTCTAGGTGCTGGGCCAGAGTCGTCTTGCCGGTTCCTGAAAACCCCTCGAGAACGACAAAGGCCATGCGACCACATTGTCCGGGTCAATCCGCATTTAACCTCATCAGCACTAAGGAGGTTAGGGCAGCGAGAGTAGCGCTGACTGGTTGAAGATCACTAGATAGGCGAGGTACACCAGGTATCCGATTCCCAGATATGCGACCGTTGGGACCCCGTACTTCACTTCGACCATGGCTCCGGGTTTCGGGCTCGCTTCAACTTCATCCCTCGCGACGTTGACGTCGCTGTTCACCTCCTCTCTGACCCCGCTTACGATGACTGCCTCCGGTATCCACTTCTGCTCCTTCAGGAACCTCTCTATAGGGATCGTCCTCGATCCCAATGCGTTCCCCTTCGCTGCTTCGAATCCGATATGCCCAAGGGCGATCGCCGCGCCTCCTATGAGGGGCAGAATTGGGGAAAGCTGGTAGGGGTCCGCCGCCACGAAGACGATGGCAATCGAGTCGGCCTGTCCGACAGCACCTAAGAAAGCGAAAAGCAACGCTACTCCTCCGACGAGTCCGAGTTTAATCAGCTGGAGCTCGAGGTTGGGGAACAGCGAGTAGATAACGTAGGCCAATCCAATCAGCGCCGGGACCCAGACGATGTCGCTCACTGCCCTTTCCTTGACATCCTGGTATGAGGCCACGGCGAAGGAAACCCCAATCAGGAACTGCGCGAACAACCGCGCTTCGGACTTTGCGGCCACATATAAGGGCCAGTCAGGAATGTCAGGCTAGGGCTCGTCGACCTTTTGCTTCTGCTTCGAGAAGATTGCCGCGACGCTGTCGATGGTATCTATTTCGGCGACAGACTTGTCCGCCCTGATCCTCTTTATCCTGGGGAAGCGAAGCGCATACCCGCTGTCGTGCCGAGTGCTCTTCTGGATGCTGTCGAATGCAACCTCGATCACGACCTCAGGCCTGACACTCCTCCTGTAGCCGTGATCCTCTTCCGTCAGCTCCTTCATGCGTTCTGTCATCTCCTGTATCTCAGCATCGGTTAGGCCGCTGTACGCCTTGCCGATCGTCTTCAGTGCGTTGCCGTCCCTGATGGCGAAGGTGTAGTCGGAGATTACTCCTGCCCTCTTGCCATGGCCGTACTCGGCGACGACTATCACTGCGTCAATCGTGTCGAGTTCCTCCTTCAGCTTGACCCAGCCTGAGCCTCTCTTCCCCATCGTGTAGGGGCTGTCAGGGTCCTTCAAGACTAGCCCCTCGTACCCGAGTTCCTTGCTCCTCCGAAATGCCGCTTGTATCTCTGACGCTTTGCGTACGACCTCGGAATGGGCAAGGACGCCCACATTCTTCATCACGGTGCTGAGTTCGCTCCTGCGCTCCGTGAGGGCGAGACCGACCTTCTCCTCGCCATCTCTGTAGAGGATGTCGAATGCGAAGCAAGTGACTGGCGCCTTCTTGGCTGCGTCCTCGAACTGCTCCATCCTCCTGAGCCTCCTCTGGAGTAGTTGGAACGGGAGGGGGCGCCCCCCGGAGAAGGGTACGATTTCCCCGTCTAGTATGAAATCATCTTCGGCTCTGCCAATTGAGACCGCAACCTCAGGAAAGCTCGCCGTGATGTCCTCGAGCCTCCTCGAGTAGAGTCTCACCTTGTCGCCCAACTTGTGAACCTGAACCCTAATCCCGTCGTACTTGTATTCCGCGTAGACTTCCTTCCCGAAGTGGGCTGCGACTTCGGATGGGGTGGCCATCGGCTCCGCCAGCATGAAATTGACCGGCCTGAACGGGACCATCTTGAGCCGCCCCGCTTCTCCTCTGGCCGCGGCCCCCGCTAGCAGGCCGAGGTCGCCGGCTACCATGTGCGCCCGGGCCACTTCCTCCTTGGTGACCGAATACGCCTGAGAAATCGCCTCTTCCACGAGGCCGGAGACCAGGCCTATCCGCATCTCTCCAGTCAACACCTTGACGATGTACTTTCCTTCGACGGGCGCTGCCCTGAGAATCAGGGAAGTTACTAGAGCCCTTCTCGTGGCCGACGAACCCTTTCCCTTCGTCGACCGAAGCTTCCCAAAAGTCTCTTCGAGGTCGGCCAGCGTCAGCGGTTCTTGGAAGAGGGTCTGTACTTTCTTGTCGGCGAGAAGCTCTTCAGCGACTTCACCTAGGTCGCCTTGCCTCAGATAGGCCTTTGAGACCTGTTCGCTCCCGGCCCCGGTGATTCCCTTGATTGCGGCGAGCAGAACCGAATATCCTACCCGGACTTCGTCCTTGCTCCCTCTTTCCGAAGACCTACCTGTCGACACCCGGGCTGCTGTCTCTGCGTCTTCAGGCTGCAGGCCCGAGAGGTAGGCGGCGAGGATGCTGACCTTCTCGTTCTTGCTGTGAGTCGATTTTACGTCTTCGAGTGTCTTAGCCAGGCCCGAGAAGGGAGCGCTCTGTCTCATTTCCCAATCCGGGCGGCCATCACCAGGGCGCCTTCGCCGTCCCTGTAGTATGCTTCCAGCCGCCCTGTGACCTTGAATCCAAGCTTCTGGTACAACCCAATCGCCTGGGCGTTGGAAGCTCGCACCTCGAGGTAGCATTCGGCCGCCGACTTCTTCACCATCTCTTCGTGTGCCGCGAGAATTAGGCTTGTCCCGATTCCCTTTCCGCGATGCTCCTCATTCACCGCCACCGAAACCACGTGTCCCTTTCGCGCGAGTCCCAGCCTCCTCAACTGGGAGAAACCGTATTCCACCCGGCACATGATATACCCAACCAGTGCCTCGTGCAGCTCAGCGACCAGGAAGGTCTCGGGGAATTCTGAAAGTATCTCGTAGTAGAAGTAGTCAGAGTAGTGCTCGGGGAGGGTTTTCATGTTGACCTCTATGACCGAGGGGACGTCCTCCCGGTCGCACCGACGTATCTCATAGTCACCGTGCTTTGCTACGATGGCTTCCTGCAAACCCGCCGCTGCGCTGACCCCGCTGGTGGTTAAGTCTTGCTGAATCCAGAGGAATTCCTTATTATCGGACCCGGAAATGGCCGTCCAGTTGGCGGCGCAGCCCATCGACTTGGACGCTTCCGTCCGCTCGAAATTCACGGTCAAGGATAGCTTCCAACTTCCAGACGGAGAGATGGAGTTCAGCGTCGCATACGGGCCCGACACCAAGGAGAGGTTCGTCAAACTCTGCCGAGAGCTGGGCGCATCTGGATTCACTCCAAGGCTCATGGGAAGCGAAGAGGACGCCCTCCTCTTCGTACGGAAGACACAGACTGCTGGAAAGCGGCGGTCGAGGATTCCGGTGATTCTCGCCCTTCTCGCCCTGGGATCGGTGGTCGTCTTCGGGCTGCTTCTAGGGGTCATCTATCAGCAGTATGCCCCGTCTGTACCAGGGAGGTCCGTCACCCTCCTGTACGGGGGCGCGGTCATGGCGGTCGTTGCGGCCCATGAATTTGGTCACTGGTGCGTCTCTCGCAGGAAGGGCGAGGCACCTCCGACCCCCTACCTTCTGCCGGGGATTCCCGGTGTCACCGCCGCTCTACCAATGCTCGGGATCATCTCGCGCCAGAAGGGACCAGCAGTCAACAGAGATCGGTTCTTTGATGTCATCCTCGCTGGCCCGCTCTTGGGCCTCGTCACCGCGCTGGTGCTGTATGTTCTCGGAGCCCTTTTGACCGTTCAGTCCGCGGTGCCCCTGCAGAGCTGCCAGCGGGTCAACGACACAGAGACGCTGTGTCCCAGCGTCATCCAGATGGGCTTGGACACGGTCGTCGGACCCCTCATGCGACAAGTCTCTCCTGGCTACTCGGCTCTCTCTCCCCTGGCGGATGGAGCCACTGTGGGGCTGATTCTCACCTTTGTTGGCCTGCTTCCGATGACTGTTTTCGATGGGGGGCATCTTTCGGTTCTCGCGTGGGGGCCCGGGGCCTCGAGGGTAGCCACCTTCCTGAGCCTCATTCTGCTGATTTCGGTGGACCTGCCAACCTATTGGGCACTGGCCTTCCTGGCCCTTCTATTGATGAACCTAAGCCGAGACTCCGAGCCTCAGCTGCTCGACGAGGTCTCCCGCATTTCGGGGACAAGAAAATGGCTGTATCTGGGTGCACTCGTGCTCGCGTTGCTCTGCATGCCCCTGCCGCAGACCATTGCAGGATTCCCTCTAGGCTGACTCGAACCTGCATTCGGCGGCGCGGGTCACCACGTTCATTTTTCCTGATCTGCCGAGCTTGTTCAGCAGCCTCCCGACTGCCTCCCCAGAGCCTCTCGCAGTCGCAAGCCCGAGCTTCGATTTCGCGTAGACTTCGGGCAGGCCAGAGAGGAGGAGCACGTCGTACTCGTCCCTCAGCTTATTGAGGTAGAAGACGTCCTCGAGGCCATCGACGTAGGCCTCTCTTCTTCTCCCTCCTTCGCCCGAGAGCCTATCTGTGGCTGCCATTTCGAGGGCTGTCGAGCCGAGCCCCTCCGAGCACTCGGCCAGCAGTACGACCGACCCGGACTTCCTTACCCCTGACAGGGCGTTCCACGTCGTTCTTATCGCTGCCGAGAGGGTGTCATCGTACCCTCTTCCCCCTGTTCCGATCACGATTGCCCTCGCAGGCTGGAGGCCGACGTTGAGGAAGCCGTTCTTGATGGCGTCGAAGGGAGCGTCCTCCAGAACGGTTCTCGCCTTCCCTCCCCGGGCGATCACGTCGATGAAACTCGCCTCTGCAATCCCTCCCGCAATGTCGTCAATCGCCTCCCTTGACTTCGTTCTTTCGAAGGGAGAGGGCTCCATCTCCTTCCTAGCCTCTGCAGCCTTTCTGTGGGAGTGGGCGATCCAGTTCAGGCACGCCTCGACCTTTGTGTCGGCAATCCCGAACATGGGATCGGGCCGCGGGGTGCCGACGAAGAGTTTCGTCCCTTTTTCGGTCAGCTCCGGTGAGAGAACCATTCCTCCGTCGCTGGGAGAGACAGGCGGGGGGAGCGTTGCGACCCTGCCTTTCAGTTCCGGCACGGCATACTCTACCCTCCTAGGTGCAGCCGAGAATACCTTCAGCTGCGCGGCGGATGCGAGCCCGGGGGCGAGTCCTCGCAGGAGCTCGGCCGTTGTCGGAGAAGCGTCGCAGATGAAGAGCGCGGAGGTCCGGTTCAATGCGTCGAGTATCCTTTCTGTCTCGATGGCGCCCTTCTCGGCCTGGGGGTCCACGACCGTGCTCAAGTTCTCGGCCTGAACTGTTACAAGTGTCTCTACCGAGCCATAGGGGATCCAGAGTTCCGGCAAACGTCATCTCAGGCTCGGGGTTGGTTTTTAAGTTCGAATCCGTGGGCAGACACTATGGCTTGGAAGACGCGTCGCACTCAGATAAGCAACTTGGCCGAGGGACTGGCCAAGGCAGGGGCAGTGCAGTTCGGCACGTTCACCCTTCCCGATGGAACGGAGAGCTCCTACTACATCAACCTGAGAGGCATTCTGAGCTACCCAGGGCTCTACAGTCTGGTAGTCGATTCCATGTCTCGGCTGGTCTCAGTGAAGGCTCCCAAGGCGAGCGCAATCTGTGGTGTGCCGATCAGCGGCCTCACACTGGCTGCGCCAGTCGCACTTTCGCTCAAGAAACCCCTCATCTACACGAGGAGCACCAGACAGGGCAGCGGACGAGCAATCGAGGGCGAGGTCCGGCCCGGTTGGAAGGTTGTCGTGGTCGACGACCTATCGACCACGGGCAAGACCATTCTTTCTTCGGCGAAGGCCATCCAAGAGGAAGGGGCAGAGGTCACAGAGGCCGTCGTCCTGATCGATAGGATGGAAGGCGCGAGGGAAAGGCTTAGCAAGGAAGGGATCGCCCTTCACTGCTTGACTGATGTCATGGAATTGGCCGATACGCTCTTTTCGATGGAGTTGATTGGAGAAAAGGACCTGAAAGCGATAACAAGATCGGTGGGAGGTCGTCAGTAGACCATGAGATTCTTCTCTTCGAGGGTCACGTGAAGATTGTTAACGGCCCTGTAGACTTCGCTTTCCTTCTTTGCACCCGTGCACACGAGCTTTCCTGACGCGAACAACAGTATCACCGTCTTCGGGTCTGCCATCCTGTGAATCAGCCCGGGGAATTGCTCGGGTTCGTACATCGACTTCGGAAGGACCCTCGCGGCCTCCTCGAGATGGACCTTGCCACCTAGGCTCGCAGAAGCGACTATGTTCTGAATCTCGACGACGGCCTCGTTCTTTATCGGAATCTTGCCCTTCTTCAGCTGTCTCACCACTTCTTCGACTGCCTTGCGGGCCTGTTCCTCTGACTTCGCTCCTGTGCAGACCATCTTCCCTGAGCTGAAGATCAGGGTCGCGGTCTTTGGGTTCCTGAGTCGGAAGACAAGTCCAGGGAACTGGTCGGGGTGATATTCAACCGTCACGAAGTTCTTGGTGATCAGGTTGAGGTCAACCGTCTGGTTTATGGATGCAGAAGCCACCACATTCTCAATGCTTACGATCGCCTTTGTCTGAGGCATTCGTCGACCGAAAACTCAGTCAGTATATAAAGAGAATAAAAGCCCTGCGCATAGGAGTGCTTGAATTCTTCGGGGAATGGGGTTCTCCGGGATTCCTGAAGCTCGGATTGTGGCTGCCAGGAGATGAGGTCAGGAATCACTTACCTTCCAGCTTTGCGTCCGACCCCCGGTTCGGATTCTAGCCGAAAGTGAATGTGTACAGTCTAGACCCAGGGCTTGCAATTATCTCCAAAACATGCCACCCATAAGAGGGTGCATCTACTATGTTGTAGAGTCTTGCAAAGCTTAGGCTCGCAGACGCGACGCCTTGGTGCAATGCCATATCACTCCCAAGATAGGCCTGTGTGAGGTTGTTCCCGTCCAGCTCTACCTTGATCGTGCTTGTATTCCCCTGCGCCACAATGTTCACGCTCTTTGCCTTGAAGACAAGGAACACTTCTGATTTGCTGTTTTCTGAAATCACGCTGTCAGGACCGTCGTACCATTTGCCTGAGAGATACACGGTATTATTCACCATTGGGCCTGTGATGTTGTAGTCGAAGACTGTGGTGGGCGACCCTAGAACGACTCCAGTGATAGCAGTGAGGTAACCAAGGTATATCTCGTGGGTCTCTATCTTCGAGAAGTTCACGTTCGTCCCATTCACCGAGTTCGCGGCAATTCCGGTGCTGACTTTGTAACTTGCGTTCTCTAACAGTTCTTGGATAATAACCTCGGTCGCATTGTAGCCGCCCTCGCCTATGTGTATCTCCCTAATGCCACCGTTCTTGTCTATGAGGTATTCTGTTGGCCAGAAGCTATTCTTGTACGCGTTCCATGTGGCATCGTAGCTGTCCAACGCCACAGCGTACTCTATCCCGAGCGATTTGACCGCGGTCAAGACGTTGGAGTAGTTCTTCTCGAACTGGAATTCAGGTGTATGTACTCCGACTATCACGAGCCCGTTGCTCCCATACTTGCTGTACCAGGCGTTGAGGTAGGGTATCGTTCGCAGGCAGTTTATGCAAGAGTAGGTCCAGAAATCAATTAGGACGACCCGCCCCCTAAGTGCTGAAATGTTGAGCGGGGGCGAATTGATCCAAGCGGTTATGCCTTTGAAGTTTGGAGCCGGCCCATCGTTTGGCAGGTTGGATAGGTCGGTGACCGTTGACGAACGGGTCGGCGTCGAACCTTGATTTGGCACGAGCGCAGACAAACCTGCTGCTAGGACGATGATGCCTATGGCGCCGAAGACCAACAGGTATGCATTGATTCTCATCATTTGGCCGCCTCTACTGATGTGCCCGACACGAACGCTAGGAATGCAGGCACCAAAGGCAGTATGCACGGGGAAATGAACGTCAGAATACCCGCAGAGAGGGCTATCAGGAAGCTGAGCTGGGATTGACCAAACGGGTTTGCTAGGGAACCCAGTGGACCGACATTGTTCAGGAAAATCTGTAGGACGCCAATGTAGTTGGTAACCACGAGCAGTCCTATCGTAATCAAGAATAGTCCACTGACGGTGCTGAAATATCTCAGAAGCCTGCTTGTTCTCTTTAGAAACCCAGATACTCTCGAGATGAATGCACCAGCTATGAGGAACGGTATGCCCAACCCCAAGGAGAATGCCATAAGGTACAGGAAGCCAAGCCCAGGCGATACTGCAGCGAGAGTGTACACGGAGCCGAGTATCGCGCCTACGCACGGGGTCCATCCCAGCGCGAACGCGATGCCAAATACTGAGGAAGTCACGTAGCTGTTTCTGAACTTCCTTACGTGAATCTTATGCTCAACACCGAAGAATGGTATGGCATATCTGATGGATGCGACCATGAGAACACCGAAGGCTATGATGACCGAGCCTCCTATCAACCTGATCGTGCTCACGGCTTCTAGGGACGCCCCAGACAGGGCCGTTTGCAGCAGCACTCCCACTATTGAGAATACAAAGGTGAATCCTAGAACAAAGAATGCTGAGTTCAGGAATACAGCTTCCCGCGCTCTAGCAGAATCTGCTGACAGCCTCTCTGACACACGCAGTTCCCTTAGCTGCACTCCTTTTCCTTCACCCTAACCTATAAGGGTTCTGAGGGCTGGTTCAATGGACGCAGATTCGAAATCCTCGTTTCATCGTGAGAATTCGTGCAAAATGCCTTCCACCACCTGATGCGCAAACGACAGACAAGCCTAATCGCTCAGGCGATTTGGATAGCGGATCTACGGTAAGGGACGGGGCGGTCGTGAGGGAAATGAGGGAATCAAGAAGAGAGAGGCAAGCTCAATCATCCGGAGAGTCGGCAGGCCGAAGGATTCGAATGAGAGATTTCGGAGATCATTCTGCAGCCTGAGGGAATCCATGACCTCTGTATTTCCCTTTGCTGAACCTACAAGGGTGCTTGCTCACGAGGCAACTGAGGTGCCTCGCGATCGCAAGGAAAGGATTGGGGACAATAACCGAGAAACCCGGGTTTGCCAGACACAAATCTGACACAACCCATTGCTCAGGTTAGGGATCGGCAGCAGAACCTGAAGGGCTAATCGTAACTCCTGAGTTCGAGGCACCGAGGGAAGATGCAGATCCTACCGTCTCCTCCCCTGCCCCTGCTTCTTGAGGGACGCGCCTTCCTCCCAGCTCTGTGACGACAATCGCTAAGAAGATGAGGGCGGCGATGATGTAGTTAAGTCCGTATGGCAGTGACGACAACCTCTCAATGTAGGGGACGATGAACACAACTCTTCCGACTAGGCATGCCTGCGTAATGGGGCCACGGGCGATTTCGTTATTGTACTGATCAGTGTTGGGGTTGGTCCTCCTATCGTCTCCCTGAGTAATGAAGCCTCCTGCTTCCGTGATGTTGACCACCCTATGGATGACCGAGGAGCCTTCCACGGAGCAGGGGGGTCCATAGACTATGATATCTCCGATGTGCACGTTGTTCATCGAGCCAGGCTGAATCACTACCAGGTCCCCCGACTCCAGCGTCGGCCACATGCTTATCCCGTCCACCCTCCTTGTGTACGTAAGCAGGAGATAGGCGAAGATGAGCAGGAAAAGCACGAAGGCCACGGCGTAGAGCGACGTTCTTGTTCCGGGAAGCCTCACAGCTTGGGCGTCCTCCGATGGACGTGGTTAAACCTTTGAGCTCGGATAGGTTTTATCACCCTCAGAGAGGGGTCTTCGACCGTGGTCCGGAAAGCAGTCACTCTGGCAGTTTTCGACCTCCTCGCACTCGGTATTCTGTACCTCGTCTTGCAGGACCTCGCCTGGCGTACTTCATATCCCAAATCCGAGCTTCCTCCGCTGAGTCTCAGTACCACCTACTCGCTTTTTGTCCGAACGTTCAGGATCACGGGCAACACAATTCAGATTCCGAACGGGTTGGTCAGCCCACCTGTCCTCGACTGGGTGCAGATCGTAGTTGCCTCACTAATTGTGGTCAACGGACTGTACGTCTTATCGAGACTCCGACGGTTTCCCAAGCCGCGGGAGTGAGCATCGTCCTGCGTCCCGCCTAGACTCGGGTGCCCGGCCAGTCCATTCAGCCCAAATTGCATACACTTTCAGTAAGCCGTCCTTGAACGCATCAGGGGTTCTTCGACGGGTTTATCCCCTGACTCATGCCGCTGGTTTCGATGATGCCCAGAAGCCACATGAGTTCCTTTCAGTTGACTCTTGGATTCGACGAAGATGACAGCTGCACCCTCACTGATCTTCCCGCTGAACTCCAGGCTGGTCCCCTGAGCGAAGGCCCAGTCCTCGCTGCCCTTGGTCTCATGGCGTCCGGAGTACCAGAGGCCGAAGCCGCCAGTTCTTTGACGTGGAGGGACTTCGAAGGTTTCTGTGCTCAGCTTCTAAGGGCTAGCGGCTACACAGTCAGGGAGAACGTCTATTTGTCGCGCCCGCGCGCTCAACTAGACCTAGTTGCTACCGGTCCACTTTTCGTCGTCAACCTGGACTGCAAGCACTGGAAGAGGGCGCCTTCCCTTTCGGCGCTCGAACGCTTCGCGCTGGCCCAGCTCAGGCGGAGTCGCTTCCTCAGGAGGAATCTGGATGACCCCAGGCCCATCATCTCGGCGATACTGAGCTTCTCTGAGCCCGCGGGGGGCTTCGTCCAGGGCGTCGCCATCGTCCCGCTGCGGACTCTTAGGAATTTCCTGGAGACGGTCGAGTCGTATTCCGGACTATTGGAAGAATCGTAGAAACGCTGCGAAACGATCGCCGTTTGGTAACGTTAATATAGCCAAATTCGAGCTTCTTTGGCTGCGAATGTCGCTGAATGGGTTTGGGCGACTAACCGCGTTCGTCTCCAAGAGCGAGGTCCGCAGTAAGGTACTGGTTCATTTGTCAAGAGGACCGATGACACCGACAGAGCTGGCCTCGATCGAGAGGAAGCACGTAAGCCATGTCAGTCGCGCCCTCGCAGAGCTCTGCGCTGAGGGACTCGTGGAACCGATTTCGAGCTCCTCCCGGGAGAGGTACTATAGGGCGACTGACCGGGGCCTTACGCTCGGCCTCCAATTCATGAAGATTGCGAAGTAGGAGACCCCTGCCCGTCTGTCCTTGCAGGTAGGGCTCCTCTGCGTCTTGAACTCAATACTGGGTGTTTCGCCACCGACGGCATCATCATCAGAGCCTCTGGAGAGATGGGTTGAGACGTTAACACGTGGCTGCACTTCGGGCATCTGTTAATAAGACCGTGAAGGTGTCGGCTCGGTCGTGGTCAAGGTCGTCCTCTGCGGGATGGGCGCCATTGGCACTGAGATTCTGAAGTATCTGCTTGATAGGTCCCACCAGATAGTGGGAGTAGTCGACAGCGATCCTGGCAAGGTCGGGAGGACCGTCGCAGAATTGACCGGCCTGCCTCTCGGAGTGAGGGTCTCCGCGTCGCTTGGTGACCTCCAGATCGCGGAGGCCGACGCAGCGGTCTTCTCCACGAAGTCGAGAATCTCGGATATAATGGAGGACCTGATCACAGCGGCTTCGGCCGGTCTCGACGTTGTGACCACCTCTGAGGAGATGGCGTACCCTGAGTTCGCGAACAAGGAAGCGACAAGGACCCTCGACGCCTTGGCTAAGGAGAAGCGCGTGACGATTGTAGGTGTGGGTGTGAACCCTGGCTTCGTCATGGATTGGGTGCCGGCCGTCGCTGCCTCTGCGAGTAAGAGCCCGAGCAGCATTCACGTTGTCCGATCGGTCGACGTCAGCAGGCGCCGACACCAGCTCCAGGCGAAGACCGGAGTCGGGTTGACAAGGGTAAGGTTCGAGAAGGAGATGTTGGATGGGAGGCTCGGGCACGTCGGCCTCGTAGAATCAGCGCACCTGATTGCGCTGTCCCTGGGCGTGAAGCTTGAAGGGCTGAAGCAGGGCGTCTTCCCCATCCTGGGGTCGGAGGACTACGTCATGGGCGTAAGGCAGTTCGCTGAGGGGATGGCCGGGTCCTGTCAAATCAGGCTTGACCTGGAGATGTCGATGACTTCGGCCGACTTCGACGTGGTCGATGTGAAGGGCGATCCGAACATAAGGCTGAGGTTCGAGAAGGGGGTCTTCGGCGACTCGGCCACGGTCGCCCTGGTCGTTCACGCTCTCGAGAGGGTGGGGAACGCGATGCCCGGTCTTCTGACGGTGCTCGATCTTCCTCTGACCCTGCGCTGAACCCTCTCGGGAAGACCATCCCGCTCAAGATCAGGTGTGCGGCTGCATTCAGGCACAACACGAGTCTGTGACCTGAAGAGTCACGAACCCTCTTGTCAATGATGTACTTGGAGAAGAGAGTTGAGACCTGCGCGCGCGAGCCAGGGCACTAAGGAGCCTGCCATCTGTGCGATTGAATTCTCTCCCGGTGGCCCCTTGCTCGGTAAGCTAACGCAGGTGAGTAGCGCTTCTCTTAAATCCTGCCTCCCTGACTTCGACCCGAGGCTGTGAAGAATCAGAGTTACGTAAGATGGTCAACATGAAATGAAGGCATTAGTCTGAGCCTCACTTATCTGTCCGCTGCAGAATCTTGTGGATCACATTCAACCCCATTTCTTCGTCGAACCGGCGGATGGCCCTGTTCTCCGTCGGTGTGATCATGGCTTCGAGCAGCGGAAAGACCGTCCCCGAGACTACGTGGCCACCTATTACGCTCATGTCCCTCCTGCCGAAGGTGCCGTGAAGATGAATGAAGGGTTCTCGGTTCTTGAGCGTGAAGTTCCCAACTAGGCCCGTGACCTCGAGGAATTCGTCATATTCGTGTTCCTCGTACCTCCTTGCCCTGCTGTTGAAGTAGGCGAGCCGCAGCTGATTGACCCCACCTATTGCCTCTACCTTGGCCGTTCCGATTCTCTCTGTCTTCGCTATGTTCAGCAACCCGTCAGTGAGGGCCGTCCCTGGCTTGAGACTGTATATCTTGGACACGCCGAAGCCGGCCGCTGCACAGGTTAAAAGGATGGGAGCAACCTCTGAACGTCGACTTCGCTTGCGCCTACACCTGAACAAGCCTGGGATCCGGGCGTTGGGAGTCGCGGAGAGCTTCAGACAGGGGCAGACGACCTCGACGCTGGCTGGGGTCGTCATGAGAAGCGACCGCGTTGTCGACGGCCTGGTAGTTGGAAGGACTTCCATTGGAGGAGACGATGCGTCCGCTTCGATCGCAGCGCTCTACCGCAGGCTGAAGCGCAACGACGTCAACGTCTTGATGGTGTCTGGGGCGATCCTGAGTCTTTACAACATTGTCGACATCGAAGGGCTATCGCGGAAGACCGGGCTGCCCGTGATCTGCCTGACCTACAAGGAGACTTCGGGGATTGAGGATTCGATAGTGCGCCACTTCCCTCAGGGTGCGGAGGCGAAGCTGAAAGCCTACAGGAAGCTCGGTTCCTGGCCTCCTCAAGGGTGTAGAGTTCGTGGACTGAAATGACGCCTGGATACCCTGCCTGGGTCTGCCGCTGTTGTTCCCTCGCCATGGCTCCGCGCCACTAAGGCGTTCCATCAAAATGCCGGACATCCACCGCCGGGGTGGTTTTCTAGCCCAAGCATCCGATATTTCGCCGAGCAGAGCGAGGGAAACAAATCGCAGAGAGTTTCCCCCTTTCGGAAACAGTAATGGTTGCGGCGACACCGTTTGACGGCCAGTCCAAGTTCGCCTGAATTGCGAGTGTGGAGACGACCTTGATCGCGTCCGAACGAGTCGGCCCGACTCGTGGACTTGGACAGAAAGGGGTGCGTTATGGGGAAACCAGAACAAGGCCAAGAAAGCTGCACCAACACGCATTCCCGAGAATATCCACGTTGCGACGATGTACCCTGAAGCGTTCGCCGAACTCACCCTCTCGTATGGCAAACCTCACCCAAATTGGCTCACGTTTGCTGAGACCTACAAGGGCAGTCCGGCCCTCCATAGTGATGTCGTCTATGCTCTGCCCGATCGGCTGATCAGCGCCATCGTGAAGCAGATACCCGATTTCTTTTCCGAAGAGGAGCAGCACTTTGAGCGCGACTTGGCCCGCCTTGCTGGTGCAGGGTTCTTCTTAAAAAGGCCGTTTGGTTATCCGCGATTACCGCTCCCCATGTCGGCGAAAAGGAAGCCGTGCGACGGAACGAACTCGAAGAGCGGCGGTTAGTTCCATCCAAAAGAATTCGGAAGATGTTGAATGATCAGATACTGAAAAGCGGGCTTACCGAGAAAGAAATCGAAGGTTGCCGGAAGGGGAGTTGGACGAGAAGGGGAGTATCGAGATTCGCCAACGCGGTTACGCCGGTTGGCTAATCGCGAATGCTGAGTTCCGTCAAGAGTGTAATGCTTTCCGGAAACAATGGGAATCCACTATTGAAACACTGGGCGGTTTTCCTCAGCTCCCATTGTCCCTGATGGGTGAGGAGCCATCGGAGCCTCGCAAAGATACCGGGACTTCTACAACGCCTACAAGAGTCTTTGCCTGAGGTGGGGACTGGACGGTTTTGCAACGTGGGATCTCCCAAGGCCATACAGCCGGAACTGAGCAGTGCAGCCTTTTTACTGTCTGCCGGCAATCAGGAAGGCGGGGGTTACCACCTTTATTCCCTGGTATCTACTTCGGGACAAGGACACCCAGCTTAATGAGTTGGCTAAACGCGTTCGGATGCTGAACAGGCCGAAGCATCTCAAAAATTGGCTCGATCACAAACCACAGAACTGGGGCTACGATGTTTCGCCCTCATGTTGGAGATATACATTCATATCGAACTGTGCCTCAAAATCACGATACGCAGATCGGCTGAACAGGAACATTAAACGGCTGGACCGCACTGGGCTATTACCTTTGCGCTGGCCGGAATAGAGAAGCCGGTGCCGAGCAGGAGTAGCAGAGACCATCCGCAAAATCCGCCAGGCAATGAACCGGTGGCTTAAGCTCTGCATGCACCGGCTCACGACCAGTAGAAGACCGCTCTCTGTGTTCCGGTATGCAATACGGTGTAGTCGAGACGGTACCGACTGGTGGCAGGAGAAGCGGTGGCCGAAAGGTACGCATCTCACACTGAAGTATGACGCATTTCGTCTCAATATTTGGAGCGCAGGCAGGAATTTCTGGGTAGAAACGGCTGAGAACGGTGAGATTTATGGCAATGTCTGAGTTGGATTTTTTGAGGGATGGCAGGACAAATAAATGGTGGAAAGCAAAAGTAGCCCTGGCGGCGTGAAGTCGCCAGGGCCTACGGGTCATTTACCCGTCCTGACCTGGCTATTCCTTGTCGGGTTGCGTCCCCGCAGAGCCCGACTCTGCTTCACCAGGCAAGAAGGATTGTAGTCGAGGAAACAAGAAGAAAAGTAGCATCCTGTGGGCCTTCCGGGCATAAGATGGATTTGGAAAACAAGCCATCGAAACCGGAGACGCCACAGGATGCTACTAAAGACTATCCTCAATCGGATCGAACATTTCAAGTCCTTTGTATACGGAAAAGCCAGATGTGGCGGAAGACGGCGAATAGCGATCGAGGTGGAGGTGCAGGCCCGACCAACGGGCGGCCGATTTGCTCGGGCTGCGGCCACCGGCGGCCGGGGTACGACCGGCTGACGAGAACGACGATTCGAGTATGTGCCGCTGTGGGGCATCGCCGTG
>CAWCLN010000008.1:0-138091 GCA_963796425.1 uncultured archaeon
AAGCCGTTGGTGTACTGCCTTGAGGTACCTAAAGTGGGCCCATTACCATCTGGCCCTCGGCTTGTCTAGTTCTAGGCTGTGCCTTTCAAGAAGAACACGCTCAAGTCTCAGGCGGGTCGAAACCACCTTCCTCTCGTCTTCTGTCTTTGCCTCGTCAGGGTCTAACAGTCCCTTAGACCTCCAGAGGTGAAGGAGCCGTTCCTCACCCCTCATCGTTATAGCATATTCATAACCCCGCTTTCCTCTCCTTCTCATGAGGAGGCCTTGCTTGGTGTATCTCAGAAGACGCATCGACACGCTCTTCATCCGAGGAAAGAGTCTCTCCAAGTCTGAGGCCAGTTGATCGTTCTTGACCTGGGCCTGCGAGTGCCAGCCAGGGGTGACCGCAAAGTAGGCAAGGGTCGCCATCTTGGATTCGTTGAATCCCCGACTTGGCAGTGATGGAACAGGAAACTTCCTCTCTCCGTGGTCCTTTAGCATTAAACTAGAGTTCCCTAAGATTAGGCATGTAAAAGGTAATCGCTAGGTGTTACCATTTTTGTTGTCCTTATAGGCAACAGTACAGTTTGGCCTTCTCGATAACCATGGGTGCCGAAGAGCATCCTCGTCCCGGGAAGAGGAAGAAGATAAGTTTCAACGCTTTACCTCGGCTTACCCAAGCCGAGCAGGACGAATTCATCAAGCAGGTCCGGCAAGAGGAAGCCCAGGCTGTTGAGCGGCTTGCCCGAGAGTTTCCCACTCACAGGAAGCGGGCCAAGAAAGCCGACAACAAAGACGATGAATCCAAGAAGATCCCCGAGGAAATGGACTTACTGGAGGAGCTGGAGCGCTTCGAGCTACAAGACATAAGACACGACATGATTGAATTGAAGAAAGCCGAGATCCAAAGAAGACTCGAAGAGAACAGGATAGCCCTGGAGCGACTGAAGAAGACGAGAGTCACGTAGACATCCTAGCTGGTTCTCGCAAGACTGGCCCTCAACAGATTAGTTGGTCGCTCCAATCTCTCAAAATCAACTGAGACAGAGCCCAGCATTATCCACAAAAGTTTGTCCATCTACAACTGGTGGCATCTTCATACTGACGAAGGTGCGGGGGGTGGGATGTCCACTTCCCCTCGTCAAGGTTGCGATTGTCGGGCTTGTGAGCGCGTCCCTGCTTGTTGTCTTCTTTCTTGCTCCAATAGTGAAGACGGGTCAATCATGTGATTGTATTGCAATCGTCGGAGCCAGCTATACTTCACAGGCCATCTACGGCTCAATCAGTTGCGCCACCATCGGATTTGGTGATTCTCTTTGGAAGGGTTCCATCTACATGACCTGTAATCCGCCAGTCCCTATTACCAACTGACGCGAGTCATCCGACGAGGGTTAACAGGGAGACGAAGGTGAGAAAAGCCCTAGAAGAAACCTAAGCGATGACTTCAGTACTCTTTTAATTTTGAAGGTGACAGAGGAGGAGCCCCCACTGGCCTTATCGAGTAATTCATCTTCCATGGCTCATCTACTCTCCTCGAATCCTCCTCCATCCACTTCCCTATTTCGCTTAGAAGGCCAGTTCTTTCTTTTCCATCGGGGCCAGTGTAGATGAAGGGCTTGTATCTAACGGGTGACCATGTCCCTAACAATCCATATGTCTTGGAATCCAGGACGAACGGGGAAGTTCTAACCCCAGCGCCAACGATATTCCCATTCGTAGGGTCTCGGATCAACTTTGATATCCACTCGTAGCCGAAATCATGGTCTGCCATGTACCACCAATCCAAGGGAGCGACTTCGATTTTGTGGGCCTCGGGAGTCACTACATAGAATACCTTGGGTGTACGGTTCTTCGGAATCTTTGCAGAGAGGTCTGCATTTGTCGACGAAACAAGAGCTAGGATTTCTACCTCAGACTCCATCGCAGGGGGAAAATCGAACTGATGAGCCCCAACGGACAGGGAGGACGGGATTCTTGCTGTAGCCACTGGACTTCTCTCAACCACTAGGCCATTGGCTGACCTCTTGCCGCTCCGAGGATTGACAGGTGCTCTTTTGTCCAAGAAATCGTCAGAAACCTTCTCCAATCCCCGGGTGTCTATCAGAGTGACTTCCAACTCTTTCGTGGTGTTTCCCTCCCACAATTGATGCCACTCCACCATACGCTCGAGGGAGGACGCCTTTACGTAGCAATGAAAGCCTAGTGCGAGGTAGGTCTGTCCGTCCGAAACGAGTGTTGTCAGATGTCCATTGTTACTCCAACTGAGCTCAACATTCCCGGGACCGATCATCTGCGGGTAATGCTTGGCATCCCATGGAGTCGGGCCAGGAGCTTGTTCAAGCAAAGCAATCAGGCGATTCGTCTCTTCTTCAGAGAGGTCCAGTTCTCGCTTGACCACACTCAAACCGTTTCGCACTTGAGGATTGACGGCGAAAAACCTTCTCGTATTCCGAGGGTCACGATTGAACCCTTTATTCATTCCATTTTGCACTACCTATAGCTTCCCTTCGGCATAGTGTCGGTAAGGGCTGGCTGACAGCGACCGCATGGCCGTGGCACTCGTACATGGGGGAATCGTCGCATTTGTTTACTTCCCTTCCACAGTGTCCTGTCCCTGATCTCATTGATTAGGGCCGTCGATTCTTCGGGCTAATCCGACGAGTAGCCCGGGCTATGGAGAGTGAGTCCTAATCCATTCCTCGAGTCGCTTGATTCCTTCCTTGAAGCTGCCCTTCCCAGCGATTTCATTTACGGAGCGCCAGCCAGACGAAGTCAATCCATAGGCGGTTCCGCCTTCTAACAGCCACGCCCTTTTCCTCAGTTGCAGGAAGGCCCAAGCTAGCTCGTTGGCGGTGGGTTCGAGCACTTGGGCGAAGTCAGCGCTCGCGAGGACGAATTCAAGCGGAACGGGCGAGTCTGATTCCTGCCAGAAGAGAGAGTACGTTATCCATGCTTCGGTGAATTCAGGTTTCGAAGGCGTCGTCAGCGGTATAGTCCCGGATAAGAGGGCCTGCAGTTGCGTCATCATGACCGCAGCGTGCTTGCGGTACTGCCTGAACATGGCCTCCCAATATTCCTCGGGACTCATTTCTGGTGCGTCGACGGACATGTCTAGGCCAACGAGCTTGAACGGCTTGTTCGACGAATCCAAGAGTATCCCCGATAACCTCTTCAGAGTCGGCTCCAGCCCGATTCGCATGTAGAACCCATGCTTGCACAACCCCAGGGTCTGCTGGATAGGAGCAATCCTGGACCGAGTCTCATCATCACACAGCCAACCAACGTTCGCCAGATGCTCCGAGAACTCTGAAACGAGGTCACCGACACCTGATTGGTCCATCTTGCTCTCAAGCTCGCTGCTCTCCTCTTTGGAGAGCAGACCGAAGGGGTCCTGCGCGGACAAGCCGTTCTGGGTAAGCAGATTCAGTATCCGATCCCCTACCTTCACCATTTCCTCGCATTCCTTTGTCGCAAAATCGGCCTGGTCCTCTGCCTCAATCATCGGGGGGACAAAGTTCCGATTCTCTTGATTCGTCTGCTTCCAGACAGTTCGATGGTTCGCATAGCCTGAGACTTCCAGGAGTTCCTGCACGCCGAAGACACTTGAGGGGAGGGGGAAATTGGCGCTCTCAGGCGAGGGTCCAATGTCTAATATGGGAACATTCTTTCTTCTGAGGTCCCGCATCCACTGAGACTTTTGGGTTAGAACATCTAGGCGTGAAATTCCGACCCTTCTCCGGGGAGACGCCATCTAATCACTTGCTTCATTCTAACAAGGGCCTGGGGAATTTGAACCTTCACCTGTTGGAACGTGTGATTTCACTTCGATTCATGTCCGAGTCCGACCGTCACATATCCAACCAGGCAACCTGGGCCGGAATCCACTTTCCGGACCTGTTTGGGGGCGGACCCGACCGGACTCACTCTCCTTTGGGTTCGCGAATAGGATTCTTGACCTGAAGGAACCTCCGCACATAATAAAGTGCGGGGGGTGGGATTCGAACCCACGAACCCCTGAGGGACGAGGTCCTGAGCCTCGCGCCGTTGACCAGGCTGGGCGACCCCCGCGTTGTCTCGTCGAGCCAATCCTTTGGGTTAATAATCTTGATAGACCTGTATCACCTGAACAGCTGTTCTATCTACGATAGTATTTTTTCTGTCTCCGTTGTCAGGCGCGTTCATTGTTTTGTGTAACGAGGTTGGTGTGGTTATATGGTTTGTAGCCATATTCCAGATCAGTGAAGTAGGTTTTGGCGAGCTTGGTTGGTTGACAAATGGATAAGAATCACAACGAGGTTGATTGAGAGTGATGCGATTCCTGCGCAATCTGATTTTGGTTGCCTTGGTCATCATAGGCTTTTTTCTCTTCGCAGGTGGCGTGGGATGGTATTGGGGAGTCGGAAGCGTTTCAGCTTCGCTCTTCATACCACTGATGATTGTTATCGGTGTTGCATGCCTGGTGATTGCGGTTGTCTTCAGCCACCGCATGGTCAAGATTGTCGTTGGATTGATTGTCATCTTTGATGGGTTCGAGTTCTTTGAATCGTACACCTGTGGCGGCTTCGGCCCGTTCTGTTTAAGCTGGTGGTATGGGCAAGTAGTCGGATTAACCGTGATTCTAGTGGGCTTTGCCGTAGTCGCTTGGGGAGTTCTCACTCGCCGGGAGCATACTCCTCTGTCTTCGTCAGATTCCTGAAGTGGCGGCGCGCGCGCTGATAGCTGTCGGGTCATGGGTCAATAGAATAGGCTTGTCAGTTCTTGTTCCTATCAGGTGGGCAACTTCTGCGGTTTGACCTTGAAACTGGCCGTGACGACCGATTCCCCAGCACTGAGTCGAGGCGTGGCGTGAAACGACTTCGCAAGCTCTTGGAGAGCGCTTTTCAAGGCGATGCTGTGCCTGGGGCCAAATTCATGGTGGAGAACAATCGTATACGCGTCCTCTTCCCGCGTTATTCTTGTTCGGGTGCTGGAGCTAAACCTAGTCCTTAGAGTCAAGGCGTCCAGTATCCCGTCGGGAGTGGAGTCTTGTAACCAATATTCTGCCATCTCTTTCCACGTGGCGAATATTACCTCTCGCCCCAGTCGGGCCAGCTCCTCATCACTCGCGATCTCGATTAGCCTCCTGAAGATTGGTTTGTGGACCCAGACGAATCCGAACTCTCTTGCTTTTTTGTCCCAACCAAAATGCCTACCAAGGATTGAGTTGATGTCAGCGTTGACAGTCGTACCTTCATCAACTGCTTCCTTCTGAAGAGAGCGTGCCAACGATTCTGGGATTCTGATTGTCTTGAGAACGGACTTGCGCTCGACCACGTTAGCTTTTGACAGGGGAATAGCCCATGATAGGCGGGATTGTCAATCTACTTATCTGTATCAGACACGTCTGATGTCAGACGTAATCGAAACTGCGCCCCAGAGTTACATCTGATGAAGCTATCTCCCTTTCTGCATTCCTCGGGGCGTGGTTCTTCTGAGATTACTCGAACTGCATATCTTGAGCCGGGACGACAGGATAGTGAAGGTGTGAGAACACACTGAATGGAGAAACGATTTACGAAGCGGTCTGGGAATGTCGTTTCCCAAGAAAGCAATCAATCGAAGAGGAATTGGTCGCTCTTCAAGCCCTCGCACCTGACATGACCGAAGACCCCTACTTCCTGTTCGAATAGGCGGTGACCGATTCCTTTACGAGTATTCTTGGCGAGGATGAAGACTTGGCAGTTCCGGCGCTGACCTCATGACAAAAGACTAAACAGAAACATAGGGAGGAGGACTCTTGCAACGGAATCAATCCGATATTATCTCTTTTGTCTCTTTGACAGGTCGGCAAGGTATGTTCTCACGGCAAGGTCTTTGGATATCTTCTCGTATTCGTCCTTGTAGCTGCTTCGGCGGTGGCGGTTGTAAAAGCACCTTCCGCTTCCCGCAGCACAGCTTACCGCACTATCTTGAAAGTATTGACCTCACAATGCGATGCCCTCTTAAATGGACTGAACAATCGCCTTGGACATGTTGAAGACGACGCAGTTTCACCAGTATCACTCAGAGCACGCGAAACTAGCCGAGTTCGCAGGATACGAGATGCCGCTCTGGTATACGACGACCACGGACGAACACCTAGCTGTCAGGAATGACTCAGGAATCTTCGACGTCTCTCATATGGGTCGCTTCGTGCTCAGAGGCGAACCCACGGCTTTGTTCCTAGAAGGGCTGGTTCCTACCCAGGTCCAGAAACAACCAGTCGGCAGGGCATTCTACACACTCCTTCTCAATCACCAAGCAGGGATTATCGACGACCTAGTGATTCTCCGGTTGGGAGAAACTGAGTTCATGATGGTGGTCAACGCGGCGAATGCCGGCATTGACATGGACCATGTCAAGAACCGCGGGCCTCCTGATGGCGTCGAGATTGAGGATCTGACCGGTTCCTCAGCAATGGTGGCTGTCCAAGGGCCGAAGGCGCAGCAGGCTCTGCAGCCACTCACAGACCTAAACCTCGGTCAGTTGAAGAGGTTCCGCTGTTCGGAAACGAGGGTTCTGGGCCAGCCGTCAATCATCTCTAGGACTGGCTACACTGGCGAGGATGGCTTCGAAGTGATAGTCTTGGACGCTTCAAACGAGGAGCCGGGGAAAGCGACCGAGTTCTGGGAACGACTCACAGCGGTGTCGAAACCATGCGGACTCGGGGCCAGAGATTCACTGAGACTCGAGGCCGGCCTCCCACTCCATGGTGTGGACATCGACCAACAGACCAACCCACTGCAGGCAGACCTCACTTGGGTCCTCTCGCCTGGGAAAACGGGCTACGTCGGCTCCGAGGCGATCTCTGACTTACGAACGAAGACTCTGAACGTGGTTAGAAGAGGTGTCGTCGTCGAGCAGGGCATACCTAGGCACGGATTTGACGTGCTCGGCGACTCGGACTCGATCGGCAAGGTGACCAGCGGGACTTTTTCTCCAATTCTTCGAAAGGGAATCGCCCTTTGCCGCCTCAGACCAGAAGGTACAGAGCCCGGAACGAGGGTCAGGATTGCCATACGAGACTCGACCCAGGACGGGCACATAGTCAAGCCTCCTTTCTATGACGAGCGACAATATGGCTGGAGGAGACAGGGCAACGGTAATTAGTCCGCAGACTGGCTGCCCCACCGCATGAAACTCCAGAGCTACGACATTCCAGATGACCTTCTGTATACCAGGGAGCACGAATGGGCAAGGGAGGTGGGTTCGTCGGTGAGGGTGGGGATAACCGACTATGCTGCAAAGACGCTGAACGACGTCGTCTACGTAGCGCCGTCAAAGGTCAACGAGGAGGTCGTGCAGTTCAAGTCAATGGGGACCGTCGAATCCATCAAAGCCGTCTCGGAGCTCTACTCTCCTCTCTCGGGGCTCATTACCAAGGTCAACACGGAACTCGATTCGCATCCGGAGCTGGTCAACAGGTCGCCCTACTCTGAGGGTTGGCTCGTCGAGGTGAATCCCCTCGACTTCACTTCAGACCGCAAGCGACTCCTCGACGCCAAACAATACACGGCTTACCTCGAAACGCTTCTCAAGAAGCAAAGCCACAATTAAAATACCCCAAAAGCACTCGCCGGACGAATTGGATTCTCCTCTCGGGACCTTTAGGTCCGCGATAAAGAGGCCCACGGTGTCGCGGCGGGCCGTGATGACTTCGATGGTCCTTTCAATCGTCTTCGTGCTTGCAGTGACTATAAGGGCTTACGCTGCGAAGTACGGGTTCTACCTAAACGAATTCGACCCGTACTACGACTACTTCGCTGCCTCTCACATCGTAACCCTCGCGCAACAGCACGGCCTCTTCTACGCCCTCTTCAACAATCCGCCAGGCTGTGGGCCGACAGTAATGACCGCCTGTCACAACATGCAGGGCTACTTCCACTGGCACGACATCACGACGTGGTTCCCTCAAGGGAGGAACGTCGCGGCAACTTCCCAAGACGGTCTCCAGATCGGGGGTGCGATACTCTACCTCCTTGTCCACAACGTCTTCGGCGTTCAGATGTCGCTGTACGACTTCCTCGTTGTCCTTCCGGTCTTCATTGGCGCGATTACCTCGGTGCTATTCTACTTCCTTGTCAAGAAGATAGGCGGCGACGCAGCGGGTCTCTTCGCCGCGCTGATTTTCGCTGTCTCTCCACCGCTGATTGAGAGAGGCAATCTCGGTTGGTTCAAGTCGGAGCCCCTTGCTATCCTCTGCTTCGTATGCGCCAGCTACGTTATGCTGACGGTCTTCGACAAAGAAAGGACGATGCGCAGCAAGATTCTGAGGGCCATCCTCGCCGGCGCCTTTGCGGGCTACGCCAACTTGTCATGGGGCGGTGGCGATTACTTCACTGCCGCGTTTGGGCTTCTCTTCATTCTCATCCCGTTCATGAACCTGGATCTTTCAAGTCTCTCTCCTGCGATAATCTCCTTCGCGATCTCGACAATCTTTGTCAGCGCTCTCTGCCCGAGGCCAGGCATAGCGATCGTTACCAATCCGGTCGGCCTGGCTCTGATAGGCGGCACCCTCTTCGTCCTGGCCGCCCAGTGGGCCAAGACATGGACCAAACCTGCGGACTACAGGCGGACCTTGGTCAAGCTCCTCTTCGGATTTGCCCTTGCAGGCCTCACTTTCATTAGCTTCGGCAGCATCGGCAACATATCGACCAGGTACCTGACCGTGATAGATCCCTTGATTAGGAGTGGCAACGCTCTCACACAGTCTGTCGCAGAGGAGCAACTCCCAACAGGAGCGGACTACTTCACGTCGTACGCGTTACTCCTCTCCTTCGGGCTAGCCGGGGTGCTGATTGCCTTCAGGAGAAGGGGGGTCCCAATGGCTTACGCGCTCATCTTCGGATTGACGGCCTTGTACTTCTCCGCAGCCTTTTCCCGTCTACTGGTCTACTCATCGATAGCCCTCGGAATTCTGGGAGGCATCGGCTTCGCGGAGCTCGTCTTCGCGCTGGTCAAGCCGAGTGCCACCACTCTGGTGAAGAAGAAGCAGACAGTCACGACCCGGAGCGAGATGAAGGTCGTCTTCACGGTCGCCCTAATCGGACTCATGGTCTTTCCTGCGGGGGCCTGGTGGATACCGAACGCGATTCCCTGCACTTCTGCGAACACCCTCTTCTGCGACCAGAGCCCGGCCGACACCGCTGTCAGCGTCGTCAACGGCGCCACTATCTACTCCAGGGCCATTTACAGCGACTGGCCACAGGCTCTCTCTTGGGTAAGTCAGTCAACCCCCAGCAACTCGGTGATCATCTCGTGGTGGGACTACGGCTACTGGTTCGCCGTGATGGGCAACCGTACCACCATCGCCGATAACGGGACCCTGAACACCACCAGGATTGCTGAAATCGGCCAGATGTTCATGTCGAATGCGACAGTAGCCGCGAAAATGGCGAAGAGCATGGGCGGAGGCAGGCCGACCTACGTAGCGATATTCCTCACAGGCAGCCAGGTGTCGTTAGGAACCTCGGGCGGTACTTCGCAGAGTTACTACATCTTGGACGTGCCCAGCGGGGGCGGGTTCACGCCAGGGGGCGGGGATGAGAGCAAGAAGCAGTGGTTCATCCGAATCGGCGGCCTCAACCAGTCCAAATACCTCGAATGCCCTGGCTCGACCTCCTTAGACTCGGCGGGTTCCGTATGTCAGAACACTGATGCCTTCAACCTGACGCCTTATGCACTCAATAACACCCTCTTCGCCAACCTGTTTCCCTTCAAGTCAGCGGGCTACATCGTCCAAACCAACAGCAGCTCCGTGTCCCTCTCGACATCGTATGAGTTCGGGTACAACGCTGGCCCACCAATAGAGGTGTTCGAATCCCCACTAAGCTATACCTTCCCCAGCAGCAGCACGGGACCGTTTAGGCTTGCCTATGCATCGCCCAGCATGAACAACCTCTACACTTGCCCGGGTAACTCCGGGGTGCAATGCTTCTCTGCGATACTAATCTACCAAGTAATCTAATCCGATTTCTTGTAGGCTAGCGGGCTGCGGTAGCGCGCATACTTATCGTCTGGCGAATATCTTGCTGGGTGGACCGTCACGGTCTTGCTTCCACAGCTGGGGCACTTCTCGCTGATTGTGTATCTACCACAGTCGATGCATTTCAGCATCAGGCTCTTCACGACGCGCCACCATGTTTCCTGGAGATCTCGCGCTTGAAGCTGAATACGTCATGCTTGCCGACTCCATCCTTGATCTTCTCCAGCACTCCATCCAATGCCTTCTCAGCCTGTTTGTAATCATCAGCTGTGACCCTGACCCTGTACCTCGGGGCGCCCGCATAGGTGACGTGGACCTCGGCCGACGGCGAACTGGTAGCGGCCATCAGTGTCTTCTTGACTTGTTCGATGCCGTTAGGCGACCTCGATGAGATCTCGACCAGTGCCCCGACCTCATAGCTGGGCGGGACTATCTTCTCGGCAGCCGTCTCGGCAATCACCTTGGCAATCTTCTCAGATAGTTCGAGCGGACCAAGACACCTCTCACCTTTTCTTGCTGCCATCTCGAACGCCTCGTAGAGGGTTCCGAATTGATCCTCTAACTTCCCCTTTAGCGACTTGACCTGCGTGTCGTCCAGGTCGAGCTTCTTCTTCACCGCGCCCATTATCGCAACCGCCCTCTCCTCTCTCTTCCATTCGATGACCTTGGCTCTCCTTTCCTCGTTGGTCACTTGTCTGAGCGAAAGGTCGATCTCTCTCCTCATCTTGTTGGCTCTTATCACTTTCAGGACAAGTTTCTGCGAAACCTTGGCCACACGCTCGATATTCCTCACCCATCCCGTTGTTATCTCAGAGATGTGGAGGAAACCATTCATACCATCGTACTGGTCCAGGTTGACGTAGATTCCATGAGAGGTAATCTCTCTGACCGTGCAGACCACGACCTCGCCGCTTTCCGGCATCGGCTCCTCTACGCTCATCCAATGCGCCTCGTTTGAGTTCGGCTAATAGAGGTTTCTGGAATCGGCTGAAGCGAGACTAATGACAGCTACGACTGCTCCTTCGGATGAGACTATCAACCCAGTCTCTTGACAAGAGTGGCCAGCACGACAGACTTCCCGCCCTTGCTCTCCGCAAGCTTCCTACCGCAACCCCTGCATCCCACATCCTTCGCGGAATTCGAGAAGAGAATTCTTTCTTCATTGCAGTCCGGGCACTTGACCAGCAGGAACTCACTCCTCATCTTCGGTATCGGCTCTCTCTCACGCCTCATGCAGCTATCTCCGCCTTCCTCAACCTGATTCCATCCCTCATTACTTCTTTACTGCACTCCTTGCACTTTAGACGCAGAGTTGCCTTCTTGGTCGTCTTGGCCGTCCTAATAAGCTCAGGGAACTTTTGTCCTCCGTAACCCTTCTTCCTGCCAGCCTGTCTTCTGGCTCCCCAAGACCCAGCCCGTTCCTTTCCTTTCTTGTAGAGGGCTACGGAATGGATGGTGTGCTTCTTGCAGTGAGGGCAAAACGTTCGCATTTCTTTTGGAAACTTCATCTTCTCACTAAAGCGGAGTGGGCTTCGTCGACGGTCCGTTTAAAAGGCTTGGGCCGTTCAGACGGCTCAGCTTCCCCGCTTCCTAACCGAAGATGCGAGGGCCCAAAGACTGGGCGATAGTGCTCTTGCCTTCCGCCACCTGTCATCACATCCTCCTGCATCACCGAGACGTCCAGCGACGGCGAAATCGACCGACCATATTCACGAGGATCAGCGAGTCGACAGGCATTGGTCGGCTTCGACACCTTCCGCAGTTTCACACGGCAGAAACAGGTAACCGAACACCGACCAATCTTTATTATGTCAGACGGAAGAGGGCAATCAAGGCGATTCATCCGAACTTGTTCCTAGCGAAGACGTCGAGTTCCCAGGAATGGAAGGCCGTTGCCGCCGCTGTCAAAACTCTCGTCGAGGAAGCGACCTTCGACGCGACGACCGAAGGCCTCACCTTCAGGGCGATGGACCCTTCTCACGTCGCACTGGTCGACCTTCTAATGCCAAACTCAAGCTTCGAAAGATACGAGGCTGACAAGTCCTTCAAGTTTAGCCTCAGGGTCGAGGACCTCGTCAAGCTGATTGGGAGGAGCGATGCCAAGGACAGCGTCGAGATTGCCTCGGGCGAGGAGGACACCATCAAGCTGACGCTCAAGAACGGGTACAAGCGCGAGTTCTCCGTCCACCTCATCGAGAGCACGGGAGGGACCGCGCCCCTGCCAAAACTCGAGTTTGATACGAAAGTGACGTTTACCAAGAGCATTTTTGAGAAGCTCCTGAGCGACATTTCGGTCGTATCTGACCAAGTCACGATTCAGGCGACAAAGGACAAGCTTTCCTTCTCGGGTAAGTCCGACGTCGGCAAAGCCGACATATCCCTCGAAAGAAATGATGTCGACGTCCTCGACCTTCAGGTCGCCGCTGAGAGCAAAGCAACCTACTCCATCGACTACCTGTTGGGGATCACTAAAGCGATGGGAGGGGTATCTGATACTCTTTTCGCGGAGTTCTCGACCAAGAAGCCGATCAGACTGGAGTTCAAGCTCAACGATCAAGGAGCTCGCGTATACTATTTCTTGGCGCCACGTGTCAGCGACTGAATCATCTGGCCGTGTCTCGGCCTAGGAAAGGTTTGGTTTCAGGATCATTCGCGTGTACCCAGTCAAATCCAGGATAGAGAGAATATGTCTTCAAGCATGAGCAGGAGAGTCCTCATTCCTCCTGTCACGAAGTTCTTTCGTCAGCCCAGATACTAATCCGGTGGATCTGTTATCTACGAGAGATCCGAAACCAAGTCATTGCCTGAAGAAGGCCCCATCATCTACCCTCTCGGTTTCGTGAACTGCGTCAGTGCCAGACGCCTTATCTGCTTGCCCTGAAGAGACCGGAGGCAATTGAACCCTGATACTATCTCCTTTCTCAGACAGGCGTACAAGGAGTACTACTTCAGGCGGGCTGATTCCATCGAGTTCCCAGACGACCTCTACTCTAGGGAGTTCGGCTATATTCCGTTCGGAGGCGGCATGGTGCGACACCTATCATTCAGAAACGGAGGCGAAGCTGTCGCGGAAATCCTGAAACAGTCGCCCTCTTCAGTCTATTGCTCAAACGCCAAATATGATTCGCCCACGGCGGCCATCGAGGAGAAGGGGTGGCTAGGCGCCGAGCTAATCTTCGACATTGATGCGACCGACATACCGACGCCGTGCAAGAGGGGTCACGACCTGTGGTACTGCGAGAGGTGCCGTTCATCGGGAAGGCTCCCCAGGCCCCCAAAGTGCCCGAAGTGCGACGGGCCGGCAACAGAATTCCACAACACATGCGAGATCTGCTTGACTGCAGCGCAGGATCACGCATTACGCGTCGTCGACTTCCTCACAGACGACTTCGGTGTGCCGCGAGAAGCAATCAAGCTGTATTTCTCCGGGAACAGAGGTTATCATCTCCATGTCTCAGACGATAGGTTCAGCTCACTCGACCAGCTGGCGCGGGCAGAGATCGTCGATTACGTGCGGGGGGCGTCACTGCCTCCCAGCCAGACGACCGCCTCCACCTTGAGGAGGAGGTCCGTCGGCGCAAGGTTTCAGGGTGAGGGTTGGACCAAGAGAATCACGGAGTATGTCGAGGCCAAGCGTGAGGGGTACCCTGGTACGCTTCAGAGGCTCGTCTCCGACGCCATCTCATCTCAGAGGGCAATGGTTGATTCGTCGGTCACCACCGACATCCACAGGGTCTTCAGGCTGGCGGGCACACTGCACGGCAACACCGGCATGTGCAAGATGCGCATTGAATCGATGGACCATTTCGACCCACAGAAGGACCCTGTGGTGCTGAGCGCAAAGCCGGTAGCGCTCAAGGTCGACTTCTACCCGAGGTTCAGGATCTGCGGGGGTGAGTTTGGTCCCTTCAAATCGCAGATGATCGAGCTTCCGACGTATGCTGCAGTCTCGATTTTATCCAGGGGGCTCGGGGAGGTCGCCTGATTGGTTGACACAACCCTCGAGTACCTGAAGAAGGCGCTCGATTCTGAAATTCAGGCTACCTCCCTGCTCCAGCTACCCGGTGACTTCTATTCGAAGATCTCTGTCTATGGTCAGAAACTCAGGAGGTCAGCAGGCTCGAGCGCCTCCGAGGTCGCCAACCGGCTGATCACCAAACAAGTGAGAATGATTGATTCTATGACCAGGGAACTCCTAATCCTCAGGGCGAACAAAGCCACCCAACAACGCGCGTTCCTCAGGTTACTTCCTGAGGAGCGCTACGTCTGTTCCGCCCAACAGAAATTCCAGAGGAGGTTCGAAATCTTCACCGAGGCCGTCTCTGCAGGTCAGCCCTCTTTCATCGAATTCGCTCGCAGGAGCGAGGCTGAAAGGAACATCAGCGTGAAGCTCACGAAACACATCGACGAATTGGTCGGCCCGGACCTAAGGCGCTACGGTCCCTTTGAGGCCGAAGACATCGTCTCGCTGCCTACCGCCAACGCTGACATATTGATAGCCAGTGGGGACGCCGTGGAAATCTGCACCAGAGACGGAACCTAGGAGTAGCTGCGCCAGGTGTGGTTGCACTTCACGCACCTGTAGAACTGGGTCGGGGGCTCGTCTCCACTCCTCGTCTGCAGGAACCACCACATCGCTTCGTTGTTGCCACACTTCGGACACTCGATCTTGGTGGTGGGGAGGGACGTCAACTTGTTCTCCTTGTCACCGACGACCTTGATTGGGGCTACGTTCGTGAGCTCCTCCTCCGTGGTCTGCGTGACCGTCTTCCCTGCCTTGTTGGAGTATCCACAGTTGTCACATAGGTAGGTTATCGATATTTCGTGGGGACCCTTGACCTGCTTTAGCTTCAGACGCGTACCGCACTTCGGACAGAACTTCAGCGGGACCCACCGCCGAGCGCCTTCTGTACACCTGTGAGGAGCTCTTGGGTTGTCTGAATCGCCCTTTCGACGCTGTTGGAGAACGCTTTCTCTGGCTTTATCCGTTGTGCCCTTACCTTTAGTACGAGCTTCTTGAGCAGCGGGTGAGGAGGGAGCACTCCCGCAAACGTGACGCTCTTCTCTTCGAGGAGCTCATAATGGACAATCTCAGCCAGAGAGTAGTCCTCTCCGGTAATCTCTACGGTAAGGCCCTTCTCATCTTCGGCGGTAGCCTGAATCTGCAATTTCTTACCGTGCCCTCGATGTCTTGTTAATAAGCTCACGGTCGAATAGGTGTCGTTCCGAAGTCGGCGGCCAGTTTCCGGTCCTCGACGTTACCACATTCGTCGCATTTCGCCTTATTTCTTCCCCCTCTGAGCAGGGGCTTTCCACAGTTCCCACACAGAGCGTGAACAACTCCCATATCTTCTTCGTCAATCGAAAGGTGGATCATACCGTTGACGAGGCTGAAGACCCTGCACCTGACGATATCCCCGAGCTTTACCGGAGGTCCCATCCTGGCCTCCCTGCCTCCCCCAAACCCTCGAAGCGAAAGTGTGCCTGAGAAGTCCTTATCCATTCGCGTCCCATTGACGTAATAAATCTTCAGACCGGCTGAGTTGGATTGTGCGACCTCAACCTGGCCCGTCACCCAGTCCTCAACCCTGACCATGGAGGCTTCCTTCGCAGGCTTCACGGAAATCTCCATGTTCTTCATGTCCTTCTCGATGCCCCCGACGGCGAGCGCCCGTATCAGACCGGCGTCGTCGTAGGAATGCTTCCCAGGCAGGAACTCCTCCGAGATGGCGACCCTATCGCCAGGCAGGACCCCCTTTGGTTTTGTTTCTTTCATCGCTTCACCAGTCCAACGGTCAGTTCTATCCATTTCGGCCTCTGCAGGAACTCACCTATCTCCCTCCCCTCCATGAGGGCAACCAAAGCGTCTGCCTGCGGGATCGAAAGGACGGGTCTGTCGAAGTTGAAGCCGTCAATCGATATCCTCGGGCACGCCGTCTGCACAAAGGCTTCTATCTCACGATGGGGCGCCAGTCGCTCTGGGGTCACATCTCTCACCGCAATCTGCACTACCTTCTTCCCCTTCATCTCGAGTCTCTTGGATATCCATTTGCCCCTATCCAACATCCTCTGGCCTTCCTTCAGTCCTGTAATCACTCCGAAGACTCTTGCGTCGAGGGCCTTGTAGATTGCGAGCACGGACCGCTTCTGCCGCTCCTCTGCCGCGGCCCTCATGTCGGTCACCTCGTTCATGTAAGGGTCCAGCATGAATGTCGGCTTGGCCGTCGCGAGCGCCAGGCCCACGGCGTGGAACTCGCTCTCGCCCAGGAAGACAAACGCGTCGACTTCGTCGCGTAGAGGCTGCGATGTCGAGAAGTCGCAGCCAAAGATCTGACCTTCCATCATCAGGTTGTTCTGTTTCCCTACGCTGACACCGAACCCCTTTTGTTCGAGACTCTTCTTGACGGGCGCAAGCTGGTGCAGGTGCTGGCTGAAAGTCACCAGGCCGAGCCTCTTGTAGGGAGCCAGCGTCGGAACCGCCGTTTCCACGACTTCGTCGAACTCCACATCGTCCACCGCATCAATCAGGTAAGTATAATCTCCGGTGGCCTCGACTGCAGCGTTGTGACCTATGTGCAAGGCGAGGTCGGCGTGCAGTTTCCCCACCTCATCGTCGGCTGTGTCGCAGATTCCGAAACAGTTGTCACCTATGAGGATGCAAGTCACGCCGTACTTCTCCCTGACCCGCTCCATCATGTCCTTGGTCTGCCTGAGGAGCCCTCCTGGGGCGCTTACGACCACCACCGAAGGCCGCTTCGCTTCGATTATCTTGAAGATCTTGGCTTCGTCGATCCTAACGGTCAACTGACAGTCTTCTTCTCTAGCTGAATTATCTCTGAATGCGTTCTCATCGGCAACTTCGCTGACGCCGCCTTCATGGCCTCCTTCCCCTTCTCCAAGTTCTCAGACTTTACACTGAGTTCGAGTATTGTATTTCCAATCTCCACTCTTGCCGCGAGCCCGATTGGTTTCCCGAAGGCCTTCCGCATCCCCTCCTGGAGCCTGTCCGCACCTGCGGTCGCAATCATCTTGTTCTCCCTGAGGATGATGTGGGGATAGGTCTTCACGAGGAGGTGGTAGCTCTCCTCACCGATTAACGCCAACTTCTTGTTGGCTGCGACCCTAGCAGCCTCCAAGGCGTTGTGCCTGATCTGGACCCTATTCTCAGATATCAGCCTGAGCATGAAGTCGTAGTCAGGACTGGCCTTTCCAGTCGTAAACCTGGCCACCTTCGGATGCGGGGCACCCGGGGCGAACTTCTTGCTGGTGTATGCCATTCCGCGGATCGTCCGGTAGTTCTTGCCATGCAAATCTATTCAGTTAGGATTGCCTCGCCGACTTCCACCCCTAATTAATCTTCACGCTTAATACGACGGCCCGGGGTCGCCGATTCCAATGCCTTTCACCCTTCCAAGGCGTTTCATCGACTCCGATGAGATCGCCCTTGTGCTCGCCTTCGGAAGACTCTCGGTCCTGGAGGCTTGTTCGGTTCTCGAAGGGTCTGTCCTGAAGGTAGAAGCTCCCTGCGAGAGAGTTTCAGTCCTGAAGGTCAGGCGGCCTGGCTCCGAACTACTTACTGAACTTGCAGGGGTTCACAAGGTAGTCCCCGTGATGGCCGTTTCCAACGGGGCTTCGACGGGGATGGTCAAGCTCGTGGAGAAGGTCAAGGACCACCTCCACGACAAGGCAACCCTGTCCGTCAGCGGCTACGACGTCGACGAAGACGACTACGAGACAATAGTCAGGGCGCTCCTCGACGAGGTCAAGAGAGCCGGGTTCAACAAGGCTCACCTCCTGAGGCCCGACAACAACGAGCTGCTTGCGGAACAGGTGCAATCGAGGTCGGCCCTAGACATCGTCGCGTTCTCCTACCATGGAGGCATCGGGTTGGGGCCTACCGCATGGGTCCCCGATTCCGCATCGATGCGCGAACGCGGGACGCAGAAGCCGACGCCTCATTCTGACATCTCGATGTCCCCGAGGCTCGCCCAAATGTTGCTCAACCTGTCTGGCCTCAGGAAGGGCCAGACGGTTCTGGACCCCTTCTGCGGCTCAGGGACCATCCTCGCCGAAGCTTTCATCCACTCGATGCGCTGTCTGGGCCTTGACGCCAAGATCAATCGGGTGAGGGATGCTAGGGAGAATCTCAGATGGCTGGTGGGCAGTGTCAAGGACAAAGGCTACGACATCAGAGTGGGAGACGCCAGGGAGCTCCCCCAAATGCTCCGAAAGTCGAAAGTCGACGCCGTGGTCACCGAGCCGCTGCTCCTCCCGAGGATTGAAGCCAGACCCAAGACCAGCACCGCGACCGACCTGATCAATCAGGCAAGCGAGGTCTATGGCGACGCTCTTGCGTCGATGGCCGAGGTCCTCCAGCCCTGGGGCAGGATTGTCATAGTCGTGCCGGTGATACAGACCATGGACGGCGAAGAGGTCTCCATGACACTCGAAGGACGACAATTAGGGCTCAAGCTCTTTCAGCCTGGGCCTGTCGGGTTCCAGTACCCCGTGAGACTGTCGTTCGAGAGCACTCGCTGGGTGAAGAGAGCAGTCTACGTCTTCGAGTCGAAATCATGAGGGTCCAGGGCCGATAGGGCCTTACGGAAGATACCCGTCATAAGGTTCAGCTGCGCGTCTGTGAGATTCGAAGTGGTTGAGATTCTCTTTCCCACCTCGAAGAGGTTCCTAATCCTATGCGTAGGCATCCTGGAGGCAACCGCGAGTTCATAGAGGTTCTCCGCGAAGACCTCCCTCGCCTTCTGGCTCTGGACCCTGACCCTTCCTTCCCCTCCTCTAGATGCGAGGTAGAGAACTATCGCTACCGCGTGACCAAGGTTCAGGGCCCTGTACGCCGGGGTCGTGTCTATCGTGGTGGTCACATCGCACATCCTAATCTCCTCATTGGTAAGCCCGGTCGTGTCCCTGCCGAAGACGAGGGACGATGTTCGCGAAGACGACAGCAGGGCATGTAGTCGGTCCGGACCGACCGTCCTCCTAATCACATTCGATTTCTTCGAGGCCTGCACGGCGGTCGTAGCGATGAGGAGCTCGTTCTCTCTCCTCACCTTTTCGAATGTGGTTACTACAGCCCTGTCGAGGACATCCGAAGCGTGAGACGCGTATACGGCTGCCACCGAAATATCAACCTTGGGCCTCACTAGGTAGAGTTTCTTGACTCCGAAGTTCTTCACCAGTCTTGCGGTGTGTCCGACGTTGACGGGATAGTTCGGCTCGACGAGCGTCACGGACACGCCATTTGGAATCAAACCACGTTCGATAGGCACTCGGTCTTCAGTCATTCTTAAGTCAAAATCGGCTGCCGCCGCGTGCTCCACGTGCCTGTTGTCGGCGGGGTCGCGCCTTTCTTCCTGCAGCCTGCTAACAGTCACGTCCGGGACAGGACCATGACATGAAGACCCTGCACGTTTCTTCTGCCCCGTCCGCCTACCTGCAGATTTCCAAGACTTCCTCCGGCGTAAGGGAGTAGACGCGCCTCTTGCCATAATCTGTTTTGGGTCGGGCCATCCCGAGTTTCGCCAACACGGACACCACCTCTCTTCTCCTCAGGGAGAAGAGTCGTTTGACTCTCGAGATCTCGACATCTGTCATCCTCCTTTTCGGTTTCACAGAAGCCAGAAGAGAACTGACCCTGGGAGGTGGTGAGAATGACTCCCTGCCCACCCTCATCAGCACCTTGACCTCAGACGAGACTTGAGCGATAGCCGAAATCGCTCGGTAGTCCCTCGTCCCCGGCGTCGCTGTGATTTTGTTCACAAAGTCCTCTTGGAGGAGCACCACGGCCCTATTGTACTCAATCTGGCTGATCCACTCGATAAAGATCGCCGACCTCGAATACGGTAGGCTCGAGACCAGGACATCGAAACGCGGCGTCTCCTTGAAAGCATCGCCTAGATGGACAATGGCCCTCGCGACACCCACCTCTTCGATCGTGGCTGCGAGGTTCTCTCTATCGACTTCATATGCTTCGAAGTTCGCGCCCAGATGTACGAACTCCTTGGTGAGGACGCCCCTGCCTGTCCCTATCTCCAGTATTCTTTCGTCAGGCTGGACATTCGCGCTCGCTACTATTCTGCGTACGACTCGTCGATCCCTAAGGTAGTGCTGGCCCAGCCTCTGTCTGCTCATTTCTTCACGAAGAGAGCGACGTGCGATTCGCCCGCGAGCTCCTCCACTATCCTCTTGGCAATCATCTTAGCAGGGTCCCTGAGCCCGACTCGCTCCTGTATGTCACTGAAACTCGTGAAGGGCTGCTTCTCTCTCATCTCGATTATCTCCTTCATGAACGTCTTCCCAATGCCCGGGATTAGCTCCAGCCCGTGCAGCCTCGGCGTAAGCGGTTGCAACTCGTTGAAATAATCCACATATTTTGTTTCGTCTCCCTTTACGACGCTCTCCACCACCGCGGGGAGCGAGGCCTTCGCCTCCGGCGTGAGCTCTTCATACGCCAGTTTGCCCAAGACGCTAACTACTTTCTCTCGTCCTTCTTTTCCTATCTTGACCCTTTCTCCCAAATCGAAGGTCTTGTTCTCCATCGCGAGCAACTCGAGTAGCGTCAATCTCTCCTCCCCGATCGCCTCGACTATCGGACCCCCTCTCCCCTTGATCACCTCGGACTGTCCTCTGGGCATGAAGTCCAGTACCCTGGCGAATTCCTCATATTTCTTGTCGGCTGACGACATATCCCGAAACAACCACCTCTGCAGAAAGCCTAGTTGGAGGGGGGCTCCTCCACGAACAGAATGGTGTTTGCTTTCAAGTGATGTCCCCTCGGCTACCTGAATGCTTTCAGTCTCTACTTGCTATTTAATGCTTAGGCGCTTGCGACCTACTTGAGTATCTTGAGAATCTTCTCGAGGGTCTCGGTAGGGAGGAGTTTCCTCCATCCCGAGGTGAAGGTTCTCAACTCTTCAATTGACTTCGGCATCACATTGACGACTGAGACAGCCTCTTCCTCGCTGAGCCCACACTCAGTCTCCAGTTCCTTGCGAAACCTCTTGGCGCTCTCGGGGGTCGATTTCGCGAACTTCGCAGTGTAGTCGAGCGTTCTCTTCTGAATCTGGTCCGCCTTCACGATGTCGATCTTCTGCAGGATCTGATGGGCCTCGGGGATGGTGAGGAGTTTCTTGGAAGTCTTTTCGGCCATCATTTCGCCTCCAGGCGAACGATGTGCTCCTTCCTGGCTATGAGCGTCTTGACCTTGTCGCCTACAGGGACGTCCAGAATCACGGCGCGCCTACGCACTTCCGTCACAGTCCCCACAAGGCCGTTGAACCTCCTGTGGGGCATCCCCTTGACCTGGGATGGGTCGATCTTGACCACGACTCTGTCCTGCGGAGAGTATTCTATGAGCAAGCTGCTCAGGCCCTTCTTTGTCTTCGACGCCTTGAGAAGAGACCTAGTTCTCCTTCTGAATCCGTGCGACTTCGCCAATCTCGAATTTCCTCGTTTCAGTGACTCCGCAGATGTCGAATCTGCGGCATCTCACTTCAGTTTTTAAGACTTCCGACACTGACGGTGAAACGAGTTCACCGCTGACGAATCTCTTAACCGGCAGCCCTCCGTCAAGCTCCGCATGTATTACCAGCGTCCTCCCCCTGGCTGTGGCATCTGCCCTGTAGACCGTCTTCCAAGTGGGCCTATCGTGAGGCCTCTCGAACCTGACTGCGGTCCTCTTGAAGGCTGAATGGAGCCCCACGAGAGCCTCAGATGAGACCTTCGAAGAGGCGGTCGCCAGGATTTCGGTTCTGAACCTGAACGTCGGCGGCCTCACTGGCTTGGCCGGGAGGACCCTACCCGCCGAGACCGACACCTGACCGCCCTTGTACCTGGCCGCGAACTTGCGTGGGAAGACCCTCCTCACGGGGTTCTTCACTTCGGTGACGAATGGCCTCCCGGGCGAGAAGACCCTACTCTCCTTATCCTCGCTACCCAGCCACGTGAAGGTCATCCTGTCGCTCCCACTGAAGCCCGAAATCCTCCTGCGCAGTAGCCCCTCCACACTGGGCTTGCGCTCGAACCCCGTCTTCCCGCACTTGCGGCATCCGGCACCTGAGCAGTCGGGGCAGAGTTCTCTCTTCTGAGACGCTCCTCGCGGCTTTGTGTACTTCCCGTAGAAGAAGACCGGTCTTGACGAGACTGTGACCTCACCCGTGCCGGGGCTGACGAGGAGCGTCAGGTCGGGCCTGAGCCTGTCGACATGCTTGCGAAGCTTCCTGGAAACGTGCGCGGCGATCAGCTTCGCCGCCTGAGTCTTGATCGTCTCGTTCCCCTTGAGTCTGAGATCTGACCTGAGCTCGTCTTCTCTCTCTTGGATGCCCTCGGGAAGCGAGACCCCGACCGTGAATGTTTCGAATTGGTAGCGACTAACCTTCCGGGCCGCCACTTCGGTCATCGCGGGCACCGTTTCCATCAACCCCTCGCAGACGAAGCAGCTGCTGCCTTCCACGACTTCCAGAGGTCCTGAGCCACCCTGCCTCTGGACGCAATAGCCGCAGAGGCGGTAGGCGTGCGTCGCCGTCGACACGCTACTGAGCACCAGCCCGGCGCATCATCTGGCGGAACTCGCGACCCTTGCTCGTCTTTACGAGGGACTTCATCTGCTTGTACCTTGACAGTAACTCCCTCACGTCCTTCTCATTCCGACCCGAACCCCTTGCGATCCGCTTGAGACGCGACGAGCTGATTCTTTCAGGGTCAGCCTTCTCGGTTCCGGTCATCGATTGGATGATCGACTTGTAGACCTTGACCCTGTCCTCGGCCTTCTCAAGCTCCTGGGGGTTGACCGCCCCAGAGAAGCCCGGTATGTGCTCGAGTACCTTCCTCAGAGAACCGAACTTCTTCATCTGCTCGAACTGCGCGAGAAGGTCGTCCATCGTCAGCTTGCCCGACATCATCCTCTGGGCAGCCTTCTCATCAATCTCGATCTCGGAAGTGCGGACCATGTCCATCAGGGCCTTCAGGTCTCCCATCCCCAGCAGCCTGCCGACGAACCTCGTCGGGGCGAACTCCTCCAGGTCGTCAATTCTCTCCCCTGTCCCAATGAAGAAAACCTTAGCCCCCGTAGCGGCGGAAGCTGCCAGCGCTCCACCCCCCTTTGCGGCTCCGTCCAGTTTCGTGACAGCGATGCCACCGACAGGCGCTGCCTGATGGAACGCCAGGGCCTGGCTGTAACACTGCTGACCGATTGTCCCGTCTATCACGAGCAAAGTGGCGTCCGGCCTGACCGCCCCCACTACCTCCTTCATTTCTTGAAGGAGTCCCTTCTCCTCTTTATGCCTGCCCGCCGTGTCAATAATCACCAAGTTCTTCGAACCCTCGAAGTGCTTCCTTCCCTCCTTTGCGATCTTGACAGAGCTCTTCTCCTTCTCGTCGCTGTAGACGTCGACCCCTGAACTGGAAGCGAGGGTTTTCAGCTGAACGACGGCTCCGGGCCTGAACGTGTCCGCGGCTACGATTCCGACCTTGAACCCCTTCTTTGTGTAGAAGCGGGCTAGCTTCCCAGTCGTCGTGGTCTTGCCTGAGCCCTGCACTCCCAACATCACGATGACACTGGTCTTGCTCTTGTCAAGCTGCAGCCCGCCCTCGCCACCCAGGAGCCGGGCAAGTTCCTCGTATAGCACAGAGACCACCTGGTCCTTCCTTGTGACGCCTGGGGCTGGCTTCTCTTCGAGGACCCTCTTCTCTACCCGCTCTGTGACTTCGAGCGCCATCTTGACGTTGACGTCAGACTGGATGAGTGTCCGCTGGAGATCGCGTACGAATTCTTTGACTGCCTTCTCGTCGACAGTTGTGGAGCCGACCAACTTCTTGACAGCCGCTTGCAGCCCCTCCCTGAGCGAATCCAGCATCCAGGTCGACGACCCGGTTCCGCGTATTTAATTATCTCGAGGAGGCTCAAGGCCAGTGGTGACTCGAAGTGAGGGTCGGGGTGCTCTTCTCGGGGGGCAAGGACTCGACCTACGCAGCATACATCGCTTCCAAGAGCGACCAGCTCGCCTGTCTGATCACCATCTTCCCCAAGTCGGACGCTTCGTACATGTTCCACTACCCTGATCTGAGATGGACCCAACTTCAGGCTGAGGCAATCGGGGTCCCACAGCTCACTCAGGAGACTGCTGGCGTCAAGGAGGAGGAGCTGGAGGACCTCTCTGCGGCAATTCGGAGGGCCAGGGAGGCCCACGGGCTGGAGGGAGTCTACACAGGTGCGCTGGCGAGCGTCTACCAGAAGAGTCGCGTCGAGAGAATCTGCAAGGAGCTGGGCCTGAATTGTGTCTCGCCCCTGTGGGAAGCCGACCCGGAGGAACATCTGAGGAGGCTGGTGAAGAACGGGTTCGTCTCGATGGTGGTCAGCGTGTCGGCACTCGGGCTCGACCAGAGGTGGCTCGGGCGAATCCTTGACGACGCAGCGATCGACGAGTTAGTCGCGTTAAGCAGGAGATTCAGGTTCCATTCGGGCCTAGAAGGCGGCGAAGGCGAGACCTTCGTGCTTGACTGCCCTATGTTCAGGGCCGCGGTTGAAGTGAGAAGGGCGGAGACTCACTGGAGAAGCGATTCCGGCACCTACGAAATCCTCGACGCCAGGTTAGTGCCGAAGCCTGTTGCTGATCCGAGGGCCGAGGGGGCCTCGTCCCGAGGAGGAGATTGACCGCCCCCATCTGTCCAGACTTAATGAGCTTGGCGACCAGCGTCTGACCCAGGACTGTGAACGTCATTTCGCTAGAGTTCAATACAACAAAACCTATATTCATAATCCGTTCTGAAAGACTGCTCTAGATGAAGGGATTCGGAAGAGCCGTCTGAGTTCCACGATGAAGAACAAACCAAAGATAGAGCACCTCTGATTAGGCTCAAACCACAAGCCGCCAACAGTAATATGGAACGCGAGTGAATAGAGAAAGTCGAGTATTGAAGAGAGTTGCACTAGTTCGCGGCATCGAGAACGCCCCGCCATCGCATGACCCGACCAGTCTGAGATTGTTCTTGATTCTTGTTATTACACTTGTGCTAATCATCGCGTTGGTTAGTCTATCGCATCCGATGGAGCCGATGGAGACTCTTACGTCTGACCCTTCGGGTCTTCAGGTCAATGTCTCTGTCAACTCTACAATAGTCGAAGCAGGGCACTCTTTCACGGTTGATATCTGGGAAACCAATAACTTCTGGATGAACAACGTGTCAACAGCCGCCCACTGGGCAGTGAGTCTTGTTGTCTATCCTTGTGTTAGGGGTTGGCCTCTCGGCGTTGGGTTGCTGTCAGGTCACTACGTTGCGGCCAATCTCACTGAGAAGGGTGACTGGGTGCCATATCCTTTGGGGTGGCACTGTCCTGCCAACACCACTAGACTATACTACCTGTTTTTCTCGCCTCAGAGTAGTAAGGCCACTGTAAAGACCGACGCAGGCACCCAGACTTGGGACGTGCGCCAGACCATTACGTTCACCCAAATGACTTACACTTTCAGTGCTGGGCAATACACTGTCGTGGCTGGCGACGAGTGGGGGCACCTCGCCTTCGCATACTTCGACGTGGGACACTGAGAACTCAGAATGGGGTGAGGTCAGAACAAGTGGGTATCCTTAATTTACAATGGCAGACGATGAGAAGTCGATGCCCAACCGTGGACAAATCGTCAAACTGAAGACAAGGGTGGAGGTCTACGAAACAGAGTATGAAGAGGCCCTCGCCTATCTCCGAACCAATGCAGAGACCAAGGGGATGGGGGAACAGGCCCGATGGTTTGCCACCCTCACGAAGTTCCCTGACATCAGCGACAGGCTAGTGAGGGCCTACCGAGAGTATGCTCAGGAGTTAGAGAAGTTGATGCAGGGCAAACGCCCTATGTTAAGGAAGAGCTATAGCTGAATCATCTCTGTCAGATTGAGTGTCTTGGGTAGAGAAGGCAAGAAGAAAAAGAAAGAGAGAGTGAGAGAGCGAAAAGAGGATAGGCAAGCGCGGAGAGGGAAATCGGCCAGCTAGACTTCCCAACTGTTCGGTCACAAACACCATCAGAATCGCTGGTTCAAATCCGGCTGACTCATGCATATTCCATTCATTCATGCTTATTAGACAAAAATCTCCTGACCTACACTGAGTATGGTTCTCTGTCCGAACTGCGGGAAGGAGGTTTCAGCACAAGCGATTTCTTGTCCAAACTGTGGGCATCCACTCCAGACGCAAACAGTCCCGTTGGCGCCCAAGTCAACTGGTGTGACTTCTCCTAAGAATCTGGCATACTACTCCATCATCTGTGCGATAGCAGCCTTTCTGGTAATGCCTCTTCCTTTGATGGTTCTAGCCTCAGTCTTCGGAGTATTGGCGATTGCGAGGGGTGAAGTCAAGTTGGGCGCGATTGGTCTCGGTATCGTTCTTGTTTGGGTTCTCGGAATCTACATTCTCTTCCATTGATGGTCTCCATAATCCGAACTGATGCACTCTAAGATAGAACCCAGTTATTTAGGCTCAAACCAAAGACAGTACTTGGTTAGAGAGAGGCTTCACACAATTGGGGCCGGCAGAATCAAGGCCGATGGTGAAGTGTTCCGACAAGTAGGACTATATTCCTCCAGTCACACCAAGACACCGGAGCAACATGAACCGCATTGCCGTTCAGAACTTTCTCATCGGAATCATACCGCCAGCTACGATAGGGCTAATCTTGGCAGTTGCTGGGGGCCACAACACAATGGTCGTCTGCGGCACATTGACACCGCTTCCACCATGTCAGGGATTCTGTATGTGCGCCCAAATAACGTGGATTCCATCTTGGAATGCATTATGGCTGATACCCATTGGTTTTGTCATGGGCGTGTTGCTAGCCATAGGCAGGATTCCATACACTCGCACCTCGCGGTCAATCTTCCAAGACCCCAACGGAGGGGTCTTAGTCCAACCATTTGGTCTCAGACGAGAGATAGAACCTGGTCGGAGAGAGGCTTAAGGACGGGCACGATGACCCTTTTCAGAGCCAGCCCAATTGGGGACGGCGAGAGCGTTAATTACAGGTGATTAAGCCTTAATTACCTGTAATTATCTATGGCTGGCGTGAAGAGCATAGCGATGGCCAGGATTGCCACAGAACAGAGACAGGGAAGGTCATCACAGTGCTCTTTAGCAGTGACTCTTAGCTAAAGGAGACCGAGGAGGTTTTTCACCCCAAGGGATGCGCTGGGGGCTTTTCCTCCTCGGCTCCGACAACAAAAAACGAGAAAGACAGGCAGAGACCCCTTCAAGCCGAGGGCGAAGCGTTCCAACACCATCAAAATCGCTGATTAATCGAATGCTGCACATTCATCGGAAAAACAAGAGGGTAGACTAGGAGTATGACTAGGAAAGAAACCGCAATCAAAATCCCGCCTATCGCCAAGCCCCATGCCATTCGCGGATGGCCTTTCGTCTTGAGCATGCAACCGAGACCCAAGTAGAATAGAAGGGGAAGGAACAATGATGGTATGGGCAAAGTTGCGTTGGCTGGATTGAAGATGATGCCCAAGTCCAGCAGGAGTATGGGAATTGCAAGGAGCAGGGATACGAGACCACCAATCACCATGCTGTCGGCTAATTTCAACGCTGGGTTTGGCTCATTTCTGTCATAAAAACAGCATTCATCTGACCAAGCACACTGGTCTAGACTCCATCCAATGACATGGAGTTCTGACAACCTATTCCGTTACGGCTCGAACCCTTGAGAGAAAGAATAGATCATAACTATTTGTTCTCAAACCAAAGATAGAGCACCGCAGCATTCCCGCTACAACAGCTATAGTAGCGACCGCGCTTAGACCGACCTGATGGTCTGTCTGCGCCTCCCAGGCGCCATCCTGGAGTCAGCTTCACGCGTCCGTTCTAGGATCTGATTTCTCAACTGCCGCATGCCATCGCCCCGAGTTGCCGACGTCCTGATCGAGGCGAGTCCCCCGAGGAGGCCCTCCAGTCCCGTGGTCGTCACTCCATGAGGAACGAGGTCTATCTTGTTGAACACAAGAAGGATCTTCTTTGGGTCGACCCCGAGCTGTTCGAGGGTCTCCCTGCAACTCCCGAGCTTCACCCCAATGCTTTCCGGGCTCTCGCTTGCGTCGACGACCAGGAGGACAAGATCGGCGTATGTCAACTCCTCGAGGGTCGACTTGAACGACTCGACCAGATAGGTCGGGAGCCTCGAGATGAACCCCACGGTGTCTGACAGCATGACCTTCCTCCTCGAGCCGGGCAAGGATACGGCGCGGGTCGTCGTGGCGAGAGTGGTGAAGAGTTTCGGGGACTCTTCCTTGGACTCGGAAGCCAGCCTGTTGAAAAGCGTCGTCTTCCCGCTGCTAGTGTAGCCTGCGAGCGACACCAGAGGCTCGCCGAGCTTCATTCGTTCCCTCCTCTGGACCGCCCTGTTCATCTCGGCCCTGGCGAGCTTCTCCCTGGCAGTTACCATCCTGCGCTTCAGGGCCTTGAACTTGACGTCCACGGCCAACTCCCCCGTTCCCATGAACCCAGCCCTCTCGCCCGCGGCAGAGTTGCGCACGGCATCTTTCGTCCTTGGCAGTTCATAGCGCAGTTCTGCGAGTTGGACTTGGAGCTTTGCCTGAGTGGTCGCGGCGCGCAGAGCGAAGATATTGAGGATCAACCTTTCGCGGTCGATCACATCGACATGCGTCACTTTTGCCAGGTTGTTGGCCTGCGAGGATGTGATGCTCTCGTCTATGATCAGTGTATCAGAGTCGTTGCCGCTCACGATTTCGGTAAGCTCCTCAGCCTTGCCCACCCCGACTCCATACCCTGACTTGACGATCTGTTTGAGGCAAATCACCTCCTCAACAGAGTAGCCGGCGGCCTTGGCCAGTTCCTGAATCTCCTGCTTCGCGAATTCATCGGTGTAAGTGACTATCGTGGCCTTCGTTGCCGCCTCAACTCCTCTGCCGCAGGGGGGCCGCTAAGTCTAAGGGATGCGCCATCTGTGACCCGGTCAAGCCTACCGGAAACCCAGCCCGGAAGAATCCATCCTACTAACGCAGCTCTCGCACTTGAGCCCACGGGGGGTTCTGTAGAGGGGTCCGGGTGCGCCGCACTCGGGGCAGATCTTGGGCGGTCTTTGCTGCTGTTGGACAGACTCTGTCACGGAGGCTACCGTCTCCGTGATCTTCGTCGGAGCATCTCTTGATTGTCGATTTGAACACAGACTGGACAGACGAGATGATCGCCGGTGCCTTCTGGCTGAAGCCTGATTCGATGGGTTACGCACAGCTGTGGTACTGTTTGACTCACGGTGTACTGGTTTATCCGTCCCTAATAAGGGCGTTCCGCGCCAAATCGGGTTCTAGTGCGTTGGTTGTGCATCAACTTCCGCCGTTGTCGCAGTTACGTTCGCTGTGCACGGACACCCTTAAGACAACCAAATGGACGCCCTCAGACATGAATTGCGCAAAATGCGGCACAGAGATTCCTGCAGGCCAAGAAGTGAAGAAGGGCTTCTTGATGAAGAAGAGCTATCACAAGGGATGCGCTGGCTGAAGAGCCCCACCTAGTGTGGTTCTGTCAAGTTCTCGTTCCGCTTCGCCGCCCTGATTAACTGCATCCATCGGTTCCCTTCGAGGTTAAGGTCAATCCCTGCCGCCTCTGCGGGAGTCTGCCCGTCCAAAGCCATATGCGGCCTCACGAAGTTGTAGAACACACGGTTCCCCTCAGGAATCGCCGTTCCCATGCTCTTCCATCCGCGTTGAACCTTCACTCTTTTCCTAACCATCCCGTTCAACCTCTCTATCCTGTTGTTGGTGGCGTGTGGCTTGTTGATTCCCACGTTTGCGATGTGTTCGGGGGGCCTTATCCGGGAATTCCATCCACAAGAACATCTGGGCGGGGTTAAGCGATCTTCCAACCACACGCATGTCCTTCCACCTTATAGGTAGGGGCACCCTCACTGCATTTCGAGTGGCCTTGAGGAAATCCTCCAAGACGGAAGAGATGCAGCTTCCGCCCGACACCTATGAAGGATGGTTGAGAACTCAACGCGTGCATCACCCGGCGGGTGTGCCCAAGGGGACGCCTGCGAAGGACTCATACGAGACCTGGCTGGGAATCCGGGTGGAGAAGCACAAAACGAAGTCTGCGGACAGGAATTAGCTCGTCTAGGGTTGCAGTAGGTTCCGCCCGGACTTCACTGAGTCATCTGAAACCCTAGAAGAAGGCCACTAGCCACTGCCCTTTACGCGCATGATCTTGGTCTTACCCAACATGATCCAGTACTCGACCTCAGTCCCTGGCCCAAGTGTTCCGTTCAGCTCGGCCATCTCCTCCGCGGAGGGCTTTGGTGTCTCGAAGACTTCGAATGTCTCGAGGTCCATCACCTGTACGGCCCTGTCCATGACCGAGGTTATCTGACCCGAGCGCTTGTCAATCATCGGGATGTCAACCCTCGACTCGGCAGGTGAGACGTAGCTCTTCTTCGACCCGGTCGTTATCGACATCGCCACCAACCTGACCTTCGCGCTCCCATGTTTTCCTGGCTTGAAGTGCTCGCGGCTGACGACCTTGCACGGCTCTCCCTCCAGGATGATGTAGCTTCCTTCCTTGACACTTCCCAGTTCGGCCGGTCTACTCAAACTCTAGTCGCGTCTTGCCTCGTGGTGGAAACTAAATAAACGTCTCACTCTCAGACCTGCAAGAACGGAAGAATCAATGAAGTCGCACGATGCATCCGGATTGGCCAAGCACGTCCTCCAGAAATGATTGTTTGATGGTTCCCTCATTTGTCTGAGCCCGCATACGTCCTCGATTCAACCGCGTTCTACGCGGGAATCCCCTACCAGGGGAGCGGTCGCTACTTCACCACCTATCTTGTCCTCGAAGAAGTCAAGCATCACAACGTGGGCTCGTCTTTCCTCCACTCAAGGGTCCACGTGACCGAGCCTTCACTCGACTCGGTCAATAGGGTCAAGACAACCGCCATAAGGACGGGCGACATCGGGGCGCTCTCCCAAACTGACATGTCTTTGCTCGCCCTCGCGCTTGACCTCTCTCAGGCTGAGGGAGGCGTCAGCCTCGTCTCGGACGACTTCGCAGTCAGGAACGTGGCAAATGTGCTCTCTATTCCACTGGCACAGACCTCGATCAAGGGCGGTGAGTGGAAAAACATCGCGTGGAAGATCTACTGTCGGGGATGTGGGAAGGAGTATACCAACCCAAAGCTGACAGTTTGTCCTGTCTGTGGCACAGAGCTGGCTCGCAAGGCCTCGAGTGGTTGAGGTCCGGCCCGGGCATTCACAAGTCTGGGCGACTCTACCAGACACTGGATTGGGAACGACCCCCATACTTATTAGGGAGGCATTAGGGAGATGTACCCAACTGGGTGTAGAGCTAGACAAAATGAATCCAATTCGTACAGCGGTTCTCCAGGTTTCAGACAGATGCCCCCAGTGCGGCAGACGGACGCTCGTTGATGACGCCCACACGGGAGAGCTCACGTGCCACAACTGCGGTTTCGTAGTCAGCGAGCACACTGTCGACCAAGGTCCGGAGTGGAGATCATACGGAGACGACAAAGAGACGGACAGATCCAGAGCGGGTTCGCCGACCTCGATAACACGCAGGGATATGGGCCTCTCCACAATGATCGGGAGGTCCAACAGGGACGCCTCGGGCAGGTCCTTCGCCTCCCCGATGCGCAGCTCGATCGAGAGGCTGAGGAAGTGGGACAACAGGGCCCCTGCCTTCGGTTCCGCCGAGAAGAACCTCAGCGTCGCATTGCGCGAGCTTGACAAGATGGGCGATAAGCTCGGGGTCTCGCAGACTGTCAAGGAACGAGCAGCCTACATCTACAGGAAGGCGCTCGAGAGGGGGCTCCTCAGGGGACGCTCCATCGTAGGGATCGCTGCGGCTTCACTGTACGCGGCCTTCCGCGACACGGAGACGCCGAGGACGCTCAAGGACATAGCTGTCGTTGAGAACCTGAACAGGAAGGCCGTCGCCAGAGACTACCGCATCCTCCTTAAGGAAATGGACCTCAGCATGCCGGTGGTGGACGCTGCGAAGAACATCACGAGGATTGCCTCCAAGGTCGGCCTCTCAGAGAAGGCGGCCCGCAAGGCTGTGGAAATCGTCAGGATGACCGAAGAGAAGGAGGTCTCGGCAGGCAAGTCGCCAATGGGGCTCGCAGCGAGCGCTCTTTACCTTGCGAGTGTCATCGAAGGCGAGGTCAAGACCCAGAAGGAGATCGCCGAAGCCGCGGGCGTCACGGAGGTTACAGTCAGGAACAGGTACAAGGACCTTAGGGCCGACTTCGGCAAGTCCCTTGGACTCGACGCAAAACCTCAGATCATCGCGCAGTAGAGAAAAGTGGACCGGGGGGGATTAGCCCCCATATGGGGGCGGAACGCAAAGTGACGCCGCATGGGTTCGCGTCCGGTGGGGCTTGCACCCAAACAGGTTCGAAACCTGCCTGGGTTGGGTAACTCATCCTACTACAAAAGGATGAACTGACGAGCGCACTTGAACTTGCCCTGTTCAAACGAGGCGAAGTATTGCGACTCGGGTGTCTGACGAGGCGAGTCCTGTGGCAGGCTTCCACAGAAGGTTGAAGCCTTGATACGGATTCTTAATCTGCACTGGATTCTGGAGGATGATGTTAGCGTGGGATTGAGCTGTCAGAGAACCTTTGCGACAAGATAATCTCGACTGAACCCGGAGATTTCTCAGTAGTAGATATCGCACCCACAATCATCACTTATCTCGAAAAGAAGGTAGGGCCTCCCCGTGGGAGATTTGACGCCGGAGTTCTGGGGGAGCCCAGCATCCACTACGAGTCTTGGTATGACGTCGCCGAACGCGGTGGGCACATAGGGGGAAGTCTTTCGGAAGTCATAGGCGAAAGACTCTCAACGGACATTTCATCTTTCGAGCGGATTATCGTCTACATTATCGATGGCATGGGTCTAAGGACGTTCCTCAAGACTGCAAGGGTCTTCTATGACAAAATCAAGCCAGAGATTCTCATGATGACAACGACTTTTCCGTCGATGACAACAGCTGCCACCACTTCGATTCTCACAGGCGTGTTCCCGGATGAGCATGGAGTTGTGGCTGACCGATTCTTCAACATCGAGACAGGCGAAAGGTGGGATGTCAGACCGAACCTGTCCGACAACACCAGGTTGCGCTTGCCCAGAGTGGTTCCAGTAATCTCGAACGTGCTCTTGTCAGACCTATTCGACGAGAAGGACTGCGAAGTTGGATTCATTACCGCCGGGGGATCGCATAGTGCAGCCGAGAGACGCCGCTTCATGGACCAGTTCTTTCAAGCAGAGTTCGAGGTCGCTGGGGTCTACAAGAAGACAAACGACAACCTTGGAACCTTTCGCGAATCAATAGAGTTCATCAAGAGAAACAAGGGGAAGAGATTCTGGCTACTTTTCGTTCGTTTCAGCATTGATCGATTTGCCCATCATTACGGAGCGGACGATGAAAGAGTACTTTCCGAAGCTCGAAATGTATTCGAGTACATCGTCTCACTGAACGAGGCCCTGAAGGCCTCTGACGGCAAGAAGACACTCTCATTTCTGACTGCCGACCACGGGCATAAGCCAGTGCCAGAAGGGTTCGTCGAGTTTGCCAAGTTCAAGAAGTATCTTGAACCTGGCTACAGATTCTACGCAACTAACCAGACGCTCTTGAGTCTCTACTACGAGGAGCTTCATGATATGTCGCTGAAGTCCGTGTCGATGCCTCGCTTGGCGCGGGTGAAGAAGAAGGGATCTGATTTCCTGGCGAACGACTTTGACGCTAAGACTTGGGTCCCACTCAGGCCAAGATCTCTCGCAGCTCACGCGACTTACGTATTGGATGACGAGAAGTACGGAACTGGCTACCTGATTGGAGACGTTGTTATCCACCTGGAGAACTTCTACGTGGGGGGCGGTCCTCCTTCCAGCTATTCCAGTAAGTTCGCCGAGTTCGCTTCTTCTCATGGAGGACTCTCTTCCTCTGAAATCGATGTACCAGGGTTCGCCTGGGGAACGAATTGATTCCTGCTTCAGGGGCCTGACCTGAGGATTTCATTAGTACCAAGAACAGCCCCGCTAAGATCTCCTGCATCGGGTCGTAGAACATCGACTGCCTGAAGGCCCGGGTCCATCCTGCGCAGAGTCGTCAAGACAGTCGGTAGAGTCATCAAAGCATTCCTCTGAGACCAAACAAGTGGGAATTGCCCCCTATTAGTAAGTCCGTTTGTCGGTTAGGCCGGACCGAACAAGTCGGGCTTGGTCGCTCTTGCCCGTCTCACCAAATCTGATACGGCACTTCCTAACGATGACGCCGAAGCAGGAATCCCTTGTATCTCCTCAACCAGACCTTTCATTCCATTTGAGTCGATGATGAGAGGGATTACAATCTTCCCTCCAGAAATCGCATAACCTGTTTCCTGGTTTGCCCAGGCTGACGACAGATAGTTCAGAGTAATGATAGGCACAAAGAGAATGCATGAATCGAGATGCTGTCTAATTTCCTTCCTCCACTGCTCCGAGGGTTCAATATCCTCATGCGCCAAGAACGACTGCACTCCAGCCTTTCTCAGCTCGGTCTGCACTTGGCCTGCAAGGCCCTTATCCAGATGGCTATAACTGAGAAATGCCTCAGCCTTGGACAATCTGGCAAAGACGTGGGTGCTTGCACCCTCTGTGCGCATGCTCTCTACATACGCGAGGACGGCCGGGGTGAAGGTTACCAATGGAATTGTCCCAAGCGGTCGTCCATAACGTGCCTGATATCCTGTTGTCAGGTTCTCAATCTCGGGAGCGTCGACGAACGTTGGTCTGTAGAAGAAGACCGTTTCGATTCTCAGAATGTGTCCCCTCTCTGCACTGAAGGACCCTCGTAGTAGGATTTCGAATCTGTCTGCCAGTTGCATGGGGGCCTCCCTTGACACAATCTTTACCGAGTGATGTCGAGTATTTAGGCCAATTCCACCAGATTCTGTTGACGGTAGGATTCCGGAGAACCGCTTCGGACGCAAGGGATGAACGGTGTCCCATCAGGCCGGTGACCTGCCGCAATCCTCTTAAGGTATTAGCATGGATGCCGCCAGCTCAAAGCAATCAGATTGAACTCCGAATTGAGCGCGCGCGCGCGCGAACCCATCAACCCGTCGTTGCTGCGCCCGCACCATCAGAATAGGCGTCTCTGCTTCGTCTCGGAGGAAGCCTTCTGCAAGGGCGCTTCTTGGAAGGGGTTGATGGTCGGCGGTATGTCTGGCTTCGCGCCTTTGAGAAGAGAATCTATTGTAATTATCTGAACCTTCGGATACTCCTTCTGCCAGACGGAGACGGAATACGGTTCGGTGGCCTTGGCTTCCTTCAGCATCTCGCTTGTCGGGTCTTCCAGAGTGAGGAAGATTCCGATAGCGGCCCTCTGCCGTGCCAGAACGTCCCTCAGTTCCCTTATGTCCTTCACGCCGACGTGGCCGCTTTTGACTTGAACGACTATCCTTTCGACATTCCCATTCCCGTCTTTGAATCTCAGCCAGCCGTCGATGCCGTGGTCGGCCCCTTTCTTCCCCTCGCGCGAGTTGCCCTTCGAACCTATTGGCCGAGCCTCGATTCGGTCAAGCGCCCACCACTGGAACTGATAGCGGTCCCTCGCCAGCGCACGGGCAGCCTCAAGGTCTCGCGGTTCCCCTTCTATCCTGAACCTCGAACGCGGGAAGGACTCTGCGAGCCTCCTCTTGATTACGTTGATAGCCAGGTATGTGACATCGATTCCAATCCAGTGTCTGCGGAGAGTCTCGGCGGCCGATATTGTCGTCCCGCAGCCGCAGAAGGGGTCGAGAACCCATCCGTCCCTCGGGCAGGCGACGTTGATTATCCGTTCCACAAGGGCGGAAGGCTTCTGGGTCTGATAGCCCAGGTCTTCCTTCGAATTGCTGACTGGCTTGATGTCGAGCCAGATGTCCTGAAGTTCCACTCCCGGCATCTCATCCAGGTATCTCTTCTGGCGCGGGACGTTGCCTGGCTTCGTCTGGACTATCTTCCCTTCCTTGTAGAGGCGTTCCATTGTCTCTCTCTTGAAGCGCCAGTATCTCTTCACGCCGAGAAATTCGTAATAGGGGTTGCCCTTGGAAGCGCCCCCTGGTCCCGTTATCGCGTTAAGCTGATAGTATCTGCCAGTCCCCTCCTCTTTGAAGGGGAAGCCGTCCCTGGCATACTCCTCCGAATATGGAGTGTATTCCGCATGCCAAAAGCTGTCTTCCGACTTCGAGTAGCAGAGAATCGTATCGTGGATTCTGCCGAGGTGTCTCGCGCCCTGTGCCTTGTCGCTGTGGGCCGTCCGTCTTTTCCAGATTATCTCGTTCGTGAAGTTCTCTGGGCCGAATATGCCGTCCAAGACGAGTTTCAGGTAGTGGCTGGCGTTAGGGTCACAGTGAAGGAACAGCGAGCCAGTTTCCTTCAGGACGCGGTGGAGTTCGACCAGCCGAATCGTCATCATGAACAGGTAGGCGTTCATGTCGTTTCGCCCAAGGAGACGGAACAGCGAGTCAGCCACGGTGGCGACCCTGTCGTTGACCTGATTGCCACTCAGATACTCATACGTCTCTCTCGCGGCCGCGTCCCAGTGCCAGAAGTCAGTGAAGGCCCTCATCTGTGCGGTCGATTCCTCGTCCGTCTTTTCTTTGAAGAGCAGGTTGTAGTATGCTTTGCTGTTGAAGGGCGGGTCGAGGTAGATGAGGTCAATGCACTCGTCTGGGATACGCCGTCTAAGGATGTCGAGGTTGTCGCCATAGAACAGGATGTTATCCTGGAGTGCGAGTGGCGGTTGCCGTGACACGCCAAGTTCGGGACTCGTATTCGACAAAATGGTTTGTGGAGTGGCAGACTGAATCTCGCGTCTACTCGGGCCGCACTTCATCGTCAGATGAGCCGACGCTTAACACCCCAAGATATGCGCCGAAGATTTAACAGAGCCGGGCAGTTGGTTTCCTCGACAGACCCAACCACAGTGACGATATCTTTCACAGTTCTTGGCTCACAACTCTGGCTCTTCCTGGTCGGCACAACTCGTTGGTTACTGAAGGAAAAGACGGCACCGAAGTTAGGCGACGGCCGCTCGAAGGTCTAAGCAGGAGAAAATGAACGCCCTGCAGTTATTAGGGAGAAATCATGACCCGAGGAGTTATCAGAACCAATCGAATTAACTCCCTTAAACCCAGCTTGAACTGGATGCGAGGAAGTCCTTGAGGTCCCACAGCTCTTCCAAGCGAGAGTCAAGCCTGCAGGTCTCTGTTACCAAGGGTTTGTGCACGTGAACAACATGGTCGACGCATTCGTCCTCCAGCATCTTAGTCAACCTGGCAGGTTCAAATTCGTTTGTGACAACGAAGTACCTTAGTGATTTCCCAGTTTCAGCCTTGAAAGCCGTTTTGTATGCCGAGCATTCTGTAGTAATATCGCCGACACGGTCGTGCCTGACGCTCCATTTGCAGGAGGTGATGGCTACCAGTTCGCCTTTGCGTCTGGTAACGATGTCTATCGAGGGTGCTTTTGTCCTGCCTACCAATGACACCCCAGCAAAAAGTGCAGCACCGTCCACTTCGGGCTCGTGTTCGAGTGCGCTATCTCCAAATCTCCTTAGCACTGCGATGGTTGCGCCTATCAGACCAGCTCCCAATGGGTTCTGCCGTTGCACTCCCATGTAACCAACACTTCGCATTAATCTATCGACCTTCGCCTCAACTTCCTCCCGCTTACATCCAAATTCCTTGGCCAATGCACCTTCAACCAACATGGCGCGTCTCGACCAGACAGTTGGGTTCGTTTTCCCAGCTCTCTTATCGGCAGGATTCCAAAGTTGGTTTGCATCAATGATATGAGGAACACTGCGACCTCCACCAACTGGTTCATACCACAGAAGTGCTTGATAGATTCCCTTCCAAGCATTATCAGAAGTACGCCCATATTCGTCCAACGCGCCGTCGATGAAAGACTCGACGATTCTGTAGGCATCGCTCTTTGACGGCACGCTGGCGTTAGGGGCTTACGAATCCAAGGATAAACTCTTGGTGCATCCTTGATTCTATCCCCAGTCCGTTATGATTCCTGCTGAATGGGAGCATTCTCTTGTTCCGATCAATTTCCCTTAACGCCATTCCTGCAGAGACGAATCCAATTTCCAAGGCTATGGTCTGCAGACATTCGCTTGTCGGAACTTTCGACCCCCTCACAGTTGAGTCTCCGACGACCATCACAAACGGGGAACCGCCACGAAGAACTCTTCGGATTTCTGACAAGGCGCTCTGCATATCTACAAAATATTGTCGAATTACCATTCCTCGCTTCGCGTCCTTGCTCGTGATCTTTCTCAAGGCATCCTCCACCTTTGACGGCAGCCCTTGCTTGGTTCTTTGGACTCTCTCGGTCCCAATATAGTCTGACCGCATTGACTGGAGTTTCCTGATAGGAAACCCAAGCCAAATCAACGAGAACTTATGGGCCCTCTGGTAGTCTATTGCGTTTGCGTATGGAGGAGATGTAATAACCAAATCAACAGAGTTCTTTGATAATGGGAGACTGCGAGCATCTGCAATCTCAACTCGCGCGGGTGCTGCCCCTTCAGGTAGGCCAATCATCGCACTCGCAGCACGAACACCCTTTGACTCAAAAACTTCGATGGAGTTCTTCGGTCTTTTGCTGGAATCCAGATGAGGTCTTGAATGAGCCAAATCACGTGCCAGGGTAACGCCGCCGCTTTTTGTAATGATGATTGAAGAGAAGACGACTTCCAAGAACGGACGAATTTCGTCATCTTCCGCCTCGATGGCATTGATGAGTGCAAGAAGTTCTCTTTGTGTGGTCTTAAGGAACCAGTAATTCAGAAATTCTATCGTTTCTGAATCGAATCTCGCCCGCATCGATCTTTCGATGTCTTTTCCGAGAAGGAACTCTCTGGCTTTACTGGCGACCCTGGCTACCGAAGCAGTTACGTAGTCTGGGTCGAAGCGGCGCGCTTTAACTCTTGTTTCCAGAACTGCAAGTGGATCGATGTCAAAGCCAATGCCCTGTCTCCCGAGAGATTGTGCCTCGACTATTGCCGTCCCTGATCCACACATCGGATCCAGAACGACTTGGGTGGGCTCAGTCATGTTCTCAATGAAGGTCCGAGGGAGCTGCGGCGGAAATTTCGCCGCGAAAGCGTGGAGCGAATGAGCACCGTAGCCAGAGTTCTCACCACTGAAGCTGAGATCTCCGTTTAGCAAGGTTACAAGTTTCGAGAGAGTCTGATCGACCTTTAGCATCGAGCAAATGCACCTGCGTTTGCTTTGACGGCTCGTCTTTGCATTGACAACACTACCTTGAATTGTGTAGGAATCTCCCGACTGAACACAAACCTGACTTCACTCCAGTTTCTTCACTTTCATGATATGCCTCCCTCTTTCCGAAGCGACTTCCCAATCCAAGATGTCGCCTGGCTTGATTCCAACCTCGCCGACGATCTTCTCTGGAATGGTGGTTCTTACTGACGGGGATTTGTTGCTTGCCCTGGCCACGGCAGACTTGTAGCCCATAGTCATCCATTCCTCCTAACATACCTTATAGGTATTCCCGGTGCGTATTTATGCATATACCTGTTGCACCTGAGATACCTAAGGGTTAAATAGCCATAGGTCGCATAGGTAGATGAGGTAAATGCAATGACACAAATCGAATCTGAATCGACGCAGACAGCATCTGAACCCGTGTTGGATAAGGCTGGAAAGCCGAGGGACGAATTGGTCACCGCATTGGGTCTTCTAATCTCAAAGTACGAATGGGTATACAAGTCCAAAGCGAAGACCGCCAGCCTTACCAAGCTGCTCACCTCCACCGTCTGCGAACGCCAACTCGATTATGTTCTCCGGAACCCACAGTACGAAGATAAGAGGTTCGATTCATTTTACAGAGAAAAGAGTGAGTATTCGACAGTCAAAATCCTCGACCATCTGAAGGGCAGACTTGCTGAAGAAGGGATCAAGGCGTGCATCGCTACAGAGGTCAAGGATGAGAATGGCTTCGGCGTCTATGATGTCGTCATTGTGAGGGGGAACCCCTGCCTTATCCTCCAGGATGGCCACGAGAGGGTCAAAATCGAAATCAAAGCCAGCTTCGGGCTTCCAATCGAGCAGCTCGAAAGGTATCTCTGGGATCAGTCGCCGCTCATCCTCGTCAGGGTGATTGCTGGACAGGTCGTGCTTCTGAAACAGTCAGACCTTGAGGGGTTTGTCAGATTTTCGAACAAACTCACGTTTGAGAAGGCAAAGAGACTCGCAGAGGGTGAGGGTTTCACAGTACCCGGGCGCTACTGTTCAGGCTGTCCGGACCTCGCGTGCCCACACAGAAGTGGTGTCAAGAGACCCTTCAACGGCATAGTCAAGTCGAGCGACGCCGACTTTGGGGAGGACCTTCGACTACTGTTCTCGAACCTGCCCTACGTCTCTGAAAAGACCGCGACGCTCGTGATAGCGGAGCTGAGGAAGGATGCTCGCTCCCGCTGAATACGACCAGGCTACCGATAAGGTGGCCTCTCGAAATGCAGAAGTTTGCATCTACGCCAGGACTTCCGGCGAAGGACAACGTTTCAACTTCTCCATTCCTGAGCAAGTGAACAAGTGTTGGGAATATTGCGAAAAGAGAGGCTGGAGCGTGAGGAGGGTTTTCGTAGACGAGTGTCAACCAGGAAAGAACATCGAAAGACGAAACCTCCAACAGATGCTGGGAAGAGCCGAAGCAGGAGAGTTCAGCGCGATTGTCTTCTGGAAGTTGGATCGGGTTGCCCGGTCTCTGTTTGACCTCGTAGGCATGGAAAAGACTCTTCGCCAACGTGATGTCGGACTATGTAGCACCACCGAGTATCTCGACACGACCACCCCAGTGGGCCGGTTCAACTTTCGAAGCCTCGCGTCGGTCGCGGAGTTGGAACGGGAAATCATAGGCGAGAGAGCAAGGCTTGGTCTGTACGGATTGGCGCGCCAGGGCAAGTGGCCCAACCACAACCCGCCGCTCGGCTACGTAATTGACGGAGACAAGAGACTTGTAGTTGACAAAGCCGAGGCCGGGCTCGTCCTCAAGATTTTCCAAAGATACATCGAAGAAAAGTCCATGCCACAGGTTGCCTTCGAATTGAACAGCGAGAACATCAATACCAGGAATGGCGGGAAATGGACCGCGCGTGCTGTAAGGGACATCATCTCCAATCGCATCTACATTGGAGAGTATTCAGTCGCAGGAATAGACAAGCACGTCGACGACTACCGTATTGTCTCCGACTCATCATTCGAGGAGGTAAAGAAGGTCATGGGCAGATATGGGCAGGGGGCCAACAGACCCCTGATGCCAGCGGACAGGAAGCTGCAGGAAATAGAAACAGTCCTTCGAGATTACGAGAAGTTTCTGCACGGACATCCCGAGCCTCACCCTGAGAGTTCTGTGTCATGGTGTAAGCATGAATCGCGAGTGAAATGGGACGATAGTCGCTCATCTTGTAAGGACTGCTCTTTGGTACTTCCAAAGGAGGGGATGGACACGCTCAACCAAGAAGTGCGTCGCGTCGATAATGGCAAACCTGTATCGAAGGACCTGACTGGACGTGATTGGGTTAGTGCTGAAAGATGGATAGAAGTTTCAAAGGCTTCCGACCAGACACAGGACAACTTCGCCTCGGCACTTGCGGAAATCACCAAAATAGGAAATGCTCTTGAGGTGCCATCCGAGGTTCTCGAAAGATCCGCTCGGTTGCTGAAGATAGTGTTCTTGAAAAGGTTGGCCAAAGGAAGGTCGATGACTGCATTCTGCGGTGCCGTCCTTTACGCAGCGTGTAGACAGTCGGGCTCCACGAGACTTTGGCACGAGATTGCGCATGCCGCGGGCTTGCAGGAAAAGCACCTGACGAGAACCTACAGAATCCTTCTCAGAGAACCTGAGATCACCGTGCCAACACCAGAGACATGCGATTATGCTCGCAGAATCTTGGAACTGATGAGAGTTGACCAACCAGAGATCCTTCAGTTGACAACGAGCATAGCGGTTGCGGCAGGGAAGAGAGCGGCGCTGAACAGGAGTCCTGTAGGGGTCGCGGCAGCCATCGTATACGGGGCGTTAGAAGGCCAGCGCTATGAGAGAAGCACACAAAGGGAGATCGCGAATGTGGCGGGCGTAACCGAAGCCACTCTGAGAAATAGTCGCAAGGACTTGGCCAAAAACCGTTTCTGCTGAAGCGTTCCGAAGGCCTTCAGGCCCCCTATACCAGCCTGTAGGTCTTCGCGCCTAATCCGTATACTGCTTGATCAGTCGATATCAGCTCGATCTCACCTCTCTCGACCAAGATGCTGAGATACTTCCTCAGGGTATCTTTACTGATTCCAGATTCTCTCAGGATTGCAGAGGTCGACGCCCCGTTAGGATGGGCGTGCAAGACGACGAGGATCCTTTCAAGAAATTCAGACGGGTCGTATTTGCGTCTCAGGGGTTGGTAGTTTACCTGTCCCGGAATTGTGGGCTGGACCTCAGCCATCAGCGACGACAGAGCCTCTGACATTGAACGGTATCCCCTTCGTTTGGTGTACTCTGCAATTCTATCATAAGTCACGAACGGTACTCCCACGCTTCGGTTTCGACGTAGCCTGTGACCGTAGTAAGTCACGAACGGTACTCCCACGCTTCGGTTTCGACGTAGCCTGTGACCGTAGACCATCAGATAATAGAATAGTATAGAATCAGCTAATACGGTGCCCCGAAGGCCAAGAGTGGCCTCGCGCCGATGGGACCCTGATGTAGGAATCAACGAAAGACCATTCATGTAGCTCCCGGGAACTACATGAATGGAAGGTCATTCGTCGGAACTACGGATGCTTTTCCCAATACCGCTTCAGGTCGTTCAGAATCTTCTTGTATGACTCCCTGAGATTGGGCTCTTGGAGTTTCTTCTCCACGGCTGCCTTGTTGGGGTAGAGCAGTTTGAGCGACGCCCAGCCAGATATCTTCTTCCCGGACGTGGCCTTCGGGGCCGATGCCTGAGTCGTCGCTGCTGGCGCGGCTTCCTTCATGCGAGCCCGCTCTTGGCCTTCGTCGGGGCAACCCACGGCGCGTTCGTATCCATCTCGCGCAGGTACTTCTTCTTTCCACGAGTGAGCGTCATCGTCAGCCCAAACCTCTTGTGAGCTGGCCCCCACGTGGAGCACCTTCGCTAAGTCCTTATCTGTCGCCTCTGGGCTGACGAATTCCAAAGCAGGAATCTTTGGTTGTACGAACGCCAAAGCAGGAGCCACTTGTCCTGTCGCGGGTTTGATGCTGGGAGTCCGATTCGATGCCTGAAGTTTCTTTTCAGATTCTTGTTCCAAAGAACTCCTCTCTTCTCCTCTACCGATATGCGCACGAGTTGGCACCCTGAACTCGTGAGAGCACTTAGCACATCTGAAGAGTTGTTGGTCCGTTTTCTTGTCGATGCCATTCTTGGTTATTTTCCCACCGCATCCCCTATCGACCAAGTCGACCTGCTCCAGGAACTTCAAGAGCGTGATGGGGTCCTCATCTGCCAGCTTCTCCAGCGGACCCGTTCTGGTGGGCCTCCACACGGAAGCTATTTCGGCCAGAATCTGTGCGGCCTTCTCGAACAGCACCTCATCGACCATCTGAAGCGAAGGGTCGTCCTTCGTTGCGCTCATGTGGACGGGGCGACCCAAATAGACCGGGTCCGCAAGCAACTTGCGAACCCTATCACGACTTAGAGACATTTCCATGACTGCAGAATATCTCGCGTTGACTGAGGTCGTGGTCGTGGCAAGGTTCCCCGTGTCAGTAAATGTCTTGAACAGTTCAGTGATTACGGGTTCGAGTTCAGGTCGTTTTTGAACCCAAGTTCCCACCTTTGAATAGCCGAACGGCACAGGCTTATTCCACTTGCCATTCCTAAATGCCGTTTCTTTTCCCGCCACGGCGGCTTGTGTCCTCGACTTGTTTGAGGCCTGAGTCGTTTGCGCCTCGCATACAAAGCCTATGAGACTGCCGAGGTCGTCCGGAACGAACTCTTTTTCCAAGGTTCGGATTTTGCCGCCTTCGTCGCAGAAATCAATGAAGTAACGAAGAAGCTTCAGGGCATCCCTTCCAATTCGGTCGATCTGCGTAACCCAAAGCTCATCGATCTTCTTCGTCTTCTTCAACTCAAGAATCGTCTGGATCTTCCTGTGGTCGAACTCAGTTCCAGTCTTTCCAGCATCGGTGAACCAATAGACGTGCGACGGTTTGATTCTTTGAACCATTTCTCCGAGCTTCTGGCGCTGGGCCTCCAGACTGAAACCTTGGTTGGCCTGGTGGGCGGTGCTTACTCGCATATAGCATGCTACCCGGGGACCGCTCCCGCCGAAGTCCTCTTCAGAGTCAGGTAAGTATGTGGATAGTGGGATTATCAGCAGAGTGCCAAGGCCGTAGGATGCGAGGGTTCCTGCCAACGCGTGTGCCATAAAGATTAGGCATAATGCGAGAGTCAGCAGGAAGCTGGTGTAGGATACGACTGTTGCTACCCGTGATTTGCGCAAAGTATTTGAGGTCTGAAGGATACGAGGACCCAAGGGAGATCGTATCCTACTTAGGATATAACGAAATCGAAAGTGGGTTTGATGCATTTTGCTCACTCGACTTCTCCAGAATCTTCAGAAGCAGACTTGGTTTTGCTCTTGGGTTGTGACTGTTCCTCTTCTACCTTCTCCGCAATTTTCAGTAACTTCCTTCGCCACAAAAGGAGGTGGTCTTCCGCTTCGTCTGTCTCTTTCTTCTCTTCCACCAAGCCGCTCACCTAAGACATAATAATGGTGGCCTCCATTCAACGGCCCGATGCGGGTTGACGCTGGCAACGATTGCACCTAAAGCATGGCAACAGTTGTCTGACAACCGTTGCGCGCGAGGTGCCGGGGGAGAATTTGAGCAACCCTGACCTGAACCTTATTGTCGACTTTCTACATCGGGGTCCGAAGACAGTTCCAGAGATCGTCGATAGGTTCGACGTCGAGAAAGTTGGCCAGAAAAGTATCACGATGAGCGAGAGGAAGGTGTATCGGTTGTGCAAAGAACTTGAAACACACGACGACGATGTTCTTGTGGGGCTCATCGAACCCGAGGAGCAGCGAGTCCGGAAGCCGCCAACAGAACGGAAGTCGAAGAATCCAGTGAGGTTCCTTTTCCTAAGAAGCGATGTTGGAATGGTGTTAAAGGGAGTCTATGGGAGGGTTTTCCTACCTGTCGACTTCATGCAGAACGAAATCAACGAACATCGGAGTGTTCACGGAGGAGACACCTTGGATATCTACAGTGTGCTGTCAGAACCGAAGACATGGAGGGCGAAAGCATACGAGGAGAATCGGTCTGGTCAGCGTTCCCTTCGAAGACACCTGAAGACTGTAGGATTCACCTTCAAATCTAAGCGTCGGAGAAGAGAAGAACAGCCCATTCGGCGGAATCACCGGGATGGGTCGTTGGGTAGCGGCGACGACCAAGGCATTTAAGAAAGTGGGCAACTCAGCGAGAGACACTGATTTGACGACGATAGATGGGTGTAGAAAATTCGTCGAACGCTCCCGGTGACGACTACTAAACGAACTTTGACAGAGACGATGTCGTAGAGCAGTAGACATTCTTTAAATCCCTGGGGGTTAATTCTATGAATGAAATGGAAACACCCGCAATGAGAGATTCTGAAGCACCAAGGGAAGAAGCAGATCGGCTTGCAGATGAAATCAGAGCTGAGCTGCTCATTTATGGAAGGTCTCTCGCCAGACTTTCCTCTTTGAAAGAAGCGCTCTGGAGGCGAATTTGTGAACTTGAGCGTAATCCGGACCTCTGTAAAAAGAGCGCCCGCTTTCGCTTCGAGAATCTCAACGAACGCCTGAAGGACATCCCAGAAATTCTCCTTGAATCAAGGACATACGAGGAAGCAGATGGTAGTAATCATCGGGGTAGGGATTCCCTTCTTGGCTATGGGGTGTGGACCGACATGGATACGAAATCCGTGCTTGAGATGATTGATGACGTAGTTCCCGGCGGTCGCTCCAGTCCTTCAACTTAATTGATTCCCACATCTCGGCGGACATCGATTTGACGGCGACAGACGGATGTACTGAATATGTCAAGCGGGCGACGAAGGAACTCGCAGTCAGCGAGAACGCGGCTCTCTTGATGTGCCTCCTTCATGACTTCAGCGCCTACTTCGATGGTTCCCCCGTCGTTCCATTGGAAGGCGTGAAGGCCCAGCTCGGGCTTTACGGCCTTTCACGAGAGGCTTTGGAACCAAGTTTGGCTGAGCTGGAACTGAAGAGGCTGATTCTGATCGACTTGAAGGGTTGGGCGGCTTGGAAGGTCGAGCAAGAGAGTGAGGCTGCCGCCCGGGCGCAGGGCCCTACGAAATTCCTGGCGACGTTAGAATACTCTCACTATGTTCCCCGCAGATACGCCACGGCCGAGAACGTCTTCCGGGACAGACGGCGACTCGATTACGTCGAATTGCTCCCGAAGCCTGGCAGCCGCCCTGAACTCGCGCTTTCTCCTTCTGTCGAACTCTTGGACGAGTTCAGGTCTGCTGAAGATTGGGTTGATGATCTGTGGGGTTGAGGCAGGCGAGGAGATAAAGAGCTGGCTCGAATGAAAATCACCCAACTTGCCCAGTTTCTAATCAACGCTTTCGTGGATTCCATCCTTCAGGCCTTCCTGCCGCGGTTCGGCCAGTCGCCTTTGTTATCTCGGCGCAGACTCTATCAATCGTCTCTTGCACCTTCTCGCCCTTTTTTGCCTCTACTCCTGTGTGAATCGTGACCCTTCTCCCGTTCTTTCCAAGAGAGACAGATTCGCTCTTCCCACCGTGCCTGCTAAGTATATCCTCGGCGGTCTTCTGAATTTCCTTTAGGCCTTTGGCTCCGTCTTCGGCTCGGACGAAAATCGTCACGAAACAAGCTACTTGGGTCATGCTAATGCCTGCACAGGGGCCATAGCCGAAGTGCCCTTCTTTATGCTTATCAGCGCACCAATCATGAATGAGTGGAACGGGTAGAGCCTGTGTGTTCCGAGGGCGAAGTAGACATCGTTCCGCATGAACACATCATTTAACTTATCTTTCATCTTCTGGAAGATTGTGGGTAGGTCGGGATACCTCTCGGATACATGGCGATAGAGCATGAACGCTTCGAGGTCAAGAACCTTCATGTTATGTCCATGCTCTGACTGGCACTTCGAACCGCACTTGAATTTGAACTTCAGTTCAAATTCCTTGCTTGCGTATACTCTCTTGTAATCTTCCTGCGCCTGTCGAGAGTCGAAGAAAGTTCCCCACGTGCTGAGTGTCGTCTGTGCTTCGTCGTTAAGGGGATTCTTCTTGGACTCGAACTCTGTAATGTCAAATGAAATCACCTCAGGCTTCACAATTCCTAAGGTCTCGTGTTTCACCTTCATGGCTTCCGAACAGTCCCTTGCCAACTTTTCCACGTACCACTTCCTGATTCGATGGTCTGTTTCCCTTCCTACTTCAGTAACCGCTTTCCCGTACCCACGGACGACCTTCCTGCTTTCTGGTCGGGGGTCGCCCACGCCTTCGTTGGTGACTTTGACATCCACCCAACTGAAGTTGTGCAGGTTTTCTAAATCCTCGACTATTATCGGATATAGCCTTCGCCATTCGAGGTTCGGAGTGACTCCACCCGTGCAGACTATGAGGTTCCGTTTCCTATTGCTCCACTCTGGAGCCGCCCTTCCCATTATGAGTATTCGTTCTGTTTCAGAGGTCGTATCCCACCCACCCTTCCTTCGTTAGTGCCTCTGCTATCTTGTGACGGTGGCAGTTGGTGGGGTCTACTTCGGTGCACATGATTGCGAAAGTGCCCTTGCCTTTCACGACATCCATGAGCCTACGGATTCCGCCATTCCTCAGGACATCCTTCTCGTATTGGGCGAGGACAGACTTCGCTGACGTGGTTCCGCCATACACCTCGTCCCTTAGCTCTCGCGGAATGCCCAATTCCCCGAGATGAACGTATCCGATTCCACTGGTCTTCAATTCCTTCTCGATTGCCTCCTTATTGAACTCTGGCCGATACATACTCTGTGGGTTCCTTCGAACATCCACCAAGACCTTCACTCCCGCCGCCTTAAGCGATTTCGACAAGTCATCCATGCTCTTTTGTGAATAGCCCACTGTCACGAAGTCGAACCCGAACTTCTTCCCCTTCGAACTCAGGTCGCGCCCAATCAACTGATTTAGATTCCACTCTCGTTGGTGCTGATATTGCGTCGGTAGAGGGTCTTCGAAGGTCATGTATCCTTGCTTCTGTTCGGCCTTCAAAGTCTCCATGATTGGGGAAGGCTTTGAGGTCTGTTCTTGCACCAACTTAGCGATAGTTGGATTCTTCAACGCCTGCTTCAACACTTCTGGGTTTCGGAGGAGGACTTCTGCCCTTTCGGTCTTGACTTCCCGTTCGACTTTTTCTCTCACCCTCTCTTCGAGGACTTGCCTTCCCTTCTGAAGATTCTGCCTCTTCGTTTCCTGTCTCTTCTGGATTTCCAGTCTCTCCTTCGGGGTCAAGCTCTCATCGCGTTTCATCTTCGCTTCCTGAAGGAGAGCCTTTGCCGCTCTTTCCAGTTCTTGTGGTTCTTCCAGCTTTAGGCTCATAGGAGCGGCCGCTCCTAATGCCTCCTTTGCTGCCGTTAGACGTGCGTTCTCTATCTCTTTGCCATATCTTTCAGTGACAAGCTTTCTGACTTCGACACCTTTCGACCTACGGTCGAATGCCTCTTTCGCGACCTTAGTGGCTTCGGATATGTTTGCGTTGATGATTGGTTCCAGCTCACGAATTGTCGCAAGCGGGAGTTCACCGGCCCACACGGCGTTCTGTATGTTCTCAGGGAACTTGAATACGTTGAGGTGGGCTCTCACCCACTGGTCATCGGTACTGAGTTCCATTCCAATCTGGTAAGCAGTCATGCCGCTGTCAGCCAGCTTCTTGAAATATTTCGCCCGTTCTTCAACCGAATAGGATTCTCTTACCATGTTCAGCTTCCATATCGAAAGCTTCGCGAGTTTGTCGTCCAATAGACGCACTTCAACGGTCACTTTCTTCCAGCCTAACTCCTTCAATGCCCTTAATCTCCTCTCACCGTCAATCAATTCGTAATGATTCCCACTCTTCCTAACAATCAGTGGCGAGAGCAGTCCATCCTTCTCGATTTCCTCTTTCAAGTCGTCTACGTCGAATTTGATTCTCGGCTGGAAAGGACTCGGCCTGATTAGATTGATGTCTACTTCCATGTGCCTCGCTTACTCACTTGAACCATTAAGGCTTTGCGGCCTTCGCTTCGACTCTCTTCCCCCTTGACAGTGTAAGTGACTGCCTCTGGTTCGCCTAAGACCTGTCTCTTCAGGTCGGCAAGTTCCGCGGATTGACCTTGAAACGTGCCGTGACGACCGATTCCCCTGCATTGATCCGCGGCTCGACAAGAAACGTCTTCCTCACAAACTCTTGGAGAGCGCTTTTCACGACGATGCTCCACTTGCGACCAAAATCATGACGCATGACGATTGTATACACACCCCCTTCCTGCGTTATTCTTGTCAGTGTTCCAAGATGAGACTTGGATTTCATGCTTAGGGCCTCCAACATCTTGTTCGGAGTAGAATCTTGAAGGAAGAACTCCGCCTGCTCTTTCCACGAAGCGGTCACATTCTCTCGCCCTATTCGGGCGAGTGTCTCGTCATCCAGCTCTTCGATCAGCCTCATAAAGATCGGCTTGTGAAGCGAAACGAATCCAAACTCCCGTGCCTTCTTTGTCCAATCAAAATACTCACTAAGGATTGAGTTGGCCAGCGCGTTGACGGTCGTGCCTTCATCAGCGGCTTCCTTCTGGAGAGAACGTGCCAACGATTCTGAGAATCTGAGCGTCCTGAGATGGGTCCTGCGCTCACTCATTCCCGCCTTTGACAAGAGGATAATCTCTGGCAGAAATGACTGCCCCCTCTACTTAGGTCTGTCCGTCGTGTAAACTCATTTGGTGACTGGGTTCGCATTCAGGTGACGAATCTTGACAACCCTAATCCAGTAGCGGGAGCCGAGTTCTTGAGGGAACCCCCGGAAAGTTGGAGGTCACTATTCCTCGGCTAATGCGTCCAAATAAACTGTGGTGTCCCAGATTATGGCATCCGACAGAGGCACTCCAGTCAGCTTCAACATATGACTCTTGAACGAATCGAGAGCGTATTGTTTGGCTCTCTCACGAGGATGGTTTGGCCACGCTCCTCTGAAGAATCTGTAGTATCTGCGAACTTGCTTCTTCTGTGTTTCATTCAGCAAGGAAAGTCGCGTTCAATTTAAGTGGACAGAATTTCGGAGAGAACATACACTTCCATGCTTTCTGAATCAATCTGCAGCTCGTAAATCCCTTGCCTCTTCTTCGAAAGCTTTGTGTCTGGTGGGATATTCCCACGCCTCCAACAGATAATCTTGTGGATGCTGGATAGTTGATGCGGCCACTGGAAAAGACGGTCGAGGGTGTATACCACCTCGCCCCAACCTTTCTGATTTATCCCCTTATCGTTGTATTCAATAATGAAATCTTGTCCTGAGCGCGCGCATATACCAAGGGAAACAGATTATCCGTTCTACCTCATGGAACTCCCGTTCACGAAAACAAAAAGCATTTCTGAGTGGATCTCCAGTGTCTTGTTCAAGAAGGCAACAATAGGGGACCTTTACGAGGAGCTTGACTCGGACAAACAGTACATCTATGATAAAAGAACCTTCAAGCGAATAGTGAAAGAGAGATTTTCGCTTTGATTCAGAACGCGCGTCTCGTGACTTTGATCAGAATCGGACCCATTTGCGGGCCAGAGGCTTCGAAGATCAGGTCCTCACGAGACTGCCCCTCTGGCGTGGTAGTGAGTACGAAGAATAGAACGTAATAGGCGGAGCGCGCGCTAAAGTCACTTAAAGGTGGGAAAGCAGAAATCTATAGGTCTTCCTTAGTGCCCAACTGGCTCCTAAGGCCGATGCGAAAGCAATTCCTATTCCGACCAGAGCAAGGTTCCAGGAAGGAATCCTACCAGCAAGAACTCCCAATACTCCGAAGGCTATAATGAACGTGGTCAAAACAAGAATGAGGTAGGAGGAGTCCAAATTTGCCTGGGCAATTTCATTATTTGAGAACAGGTTCAACTTTTCAGCCAACACTCTATGGTATCTCTCAATTCCGAAAGCCCTTTTGGCTTCCTCGAAGAGGCGGTCGTAAACTTCACCAGCAACAACTCCCACTTCGTAATACGGCAAGAAATCTTCGAGTGCCTGCCTGGTCATCTGTTTCAGGTCATACACGCTCTCACCTGCCTGCACGTGGTGTTCTATTTTGGCATCGTAGATGAGAAATGTTTCTGCCAAAGAGCATAACATTCCTCCCAGTAGTATGAACCAGCTCGTTGACCATCCGCTTCCGAACTCCTCGAAGTCCAAGAATCCGGCGGCGAGCTTAGGCATAGGGAAGACTTCTTTGCTCTCGAAGGCGACAGCTCCGTTCCCAACGAGAGTCGCATAGCCGTCGTCGGTAGCGAGTACCCCATGCTGGATAAGGTGGCTAAGGAATGAATCAGACTCTGCTTCGTTAGCACTCTCTGGTATGAACGACTTACTAACGAACTTCACCCAGGTGGGATTGATGCGGTATATTTCTTCCAAGCCACCCGGCGAAAGATTTGACGGTAACCATCGCATAATCAGAGTCTTTGAACGATATGACACGTAAGCCTGCATGTTCACAAGCTCTTCCATGAAGACTTCGGGCTGCAAATAGCTTCGCTGGTAGTCCTCCACTTCGTGTGCCTTCGGCCACTTCGGAGAACCAATCATTCTCCTTGTTGGTCCCACACAAAGTACCCAAATCAGGGCTACTAAGAATTGATAGAAAGGAACCAGATTTTGCCCTCCGTTGCAACTGATTGAAGAGGGTTGGAGAATGGCTTCTAACAGGCTTTGCTCTTGGAGAGAAAATTCTGTGGCGCAACATCTCAAGTCAACGTAGGCCGTATCCATTTGAGGCAACCACCCCTCTGACCCGTTTTCAAGATTGAATGGATTGACAACGGCTGAGACCGCAGCGACACGGCTGATTTCCCTTGCGAATTCTGAATTCTCTGATTGTCCTCTACCTACTGGTTCGAGTTTGACTTGCAGATAGAGTTGCAACTGTGCGCTTGAGCGTCGAATGGCCGATGGTTTGGATTTGACTCGGATAGAGAAGTCTGGCTGGTTGAATGGAGCAGCCTTGTATTTCAGAATCGAACGGTCATTGCGAATCGAACTCCCAAGAGCACCTGCGGGAATCCTATCGATGTCCGCGGGATCGACGTGCTCGTTGCCTCCATCGATTTGGTAAAGCTCAAGAGTCGGCGCGTTTAGGAGCTTAATGTGAGCAAGCCCTTCTCGAGCTCCTTTTGTGAGTAAGAAGTTCTTCCGCGTGAGAAGACGGCAGAGGAACTCATCAAACCCTTCTTTGCTGACGGTCTTATCAAGATACCACTCCTGAATCCTATCTTCAATATTGCCAAAAGCTGGAACCCAGTTGGGCAAGAAATCGCGTAAGCCTATTGCGACAGGATTTCCGAGAGGGTCTACAAAGCTGAAGCTCGATTTGAGCTTCCTCAACTGCCCTGCGTTACCTGACTCAAGCGCGGTTTTGAGGTGCCCGAATGTTAGCTTCTTGCCTCTGACAAGGTCCCCGGTAAGGTCGAAACCGACTGAAACGACATACGACGCGCCAACTACAGAATCATCATAAGTCAATCAGGGTGTCGTGATTGAGTTTCAAGCTAAAACTATATCGGTCAACTCGAGAAATTAATGCATCCCGAATAGGGCGAGGCAGGTGGCCTAATACTTGAGAGGCTTCGAGTAGCCTGCTCTATATGGCATCCATGCACTATTCGGGGCGGTTCTGTCTGCGTAGGGCTTCCTCCACCGCTTTCCTGAATTTGCTGTCCTTGAACAGCCGATTCATTATTTTATCGGTTTCTTTCTGCTCCTTTCTTACCTCGGCCTGAATGGATTCTGCTTTGGTGAGGCGGTCTGCAAGCACTTCAACTTGACCCTGGAGTTTCTGATTCTGGGTTGTCAGGGAGGCAATCAAGTCTTTGGTTGAGTCGTCTCGCTCTCTGGCTTTCTCTTCGGATTCGAGGACGATCCTCCACTCATCGGTAATGGTCAGGTCAGGCACCGCCTTCAGGTAGTCGTTCAAAAGGTCCTCCTCGGTTGGTCGGTTGTAGCTTTCTTTGAGCCCGGTGTCGTGGTCCTCGAGCATTTCAACGTGAAGTGTCTTCATGTGCCGCTCGCAGACCGTGTCGAAGTATTTCCTGAAGCCATGTGTCGTCTTGAACTCATGCCTCCTCTGGCCCTCGGGCAGCGTCTCCGGCCTGATTTGTGCACTGAATATCGCCCTCTCGATGAGCTTCTTCACCATCCTGGAGGACAGCAGGACGGGCCTGCCGGGCCTTCCACTCCCTCCACGGTCCGTGTCCAGCAGGTCACGGATGACCGGGGAATCCTTCGTTATCTGCTCGCCCTTCCTCTGCCTGTCGTCGACGTACTCCTTGACCTCAGCATATGCTTCCGGCGTGACATAGGACGTGTACCATCTCGCGCCTTTGGTGTTGTAGGCCCTCAGGCTTGCCGCCACGACCTTGCCGTCCCTGACTATTGGCTGGACGTGCCCCCACCTGGCGTGATCCCACGACCCAATCCTGATTCCTGACGACAGCATGGTCAGGACAATCGGCTTGATTCTCGGGTCGGGAAAACGGAGAATCTTCTTCACCTCCTCGGTGGTAGGAGGCCTGTCATCGGCGGCATGCCTACCCTTCGGCATCTTCTTCAGAATCTTCGGCCAGTTGACTGGGATGTCGTTCATGGTGCAGAAGAGCCGCAGCGGCTTGGAGTAGCTGCCGATGGTGCTCCCCTCTATCTCATGCTTCTCCACTCTGGCTTTGTGTTCCATCAGGAAACTCTCTATCGTGGTACTGGCCCACTCCGGCTCCCGCTTGGCTCTCGCCACGAACTTCTTCGCACATTCGCGAGCCAACTGGTCTTTCAGTTTCTCCTCGTCCTTTGCGTAGACAAGAGGACGTCCCATGTTCGGCGGCGCGCTGAGCACCTTGTCGCCGTAGACCCACCCGAAGAACTGCCGGGTCCTGAGTTCGTAATGGCGGCGCGTGTAGGGGCTGCGTATGGCGTCGAAGAACTCTGTCATCGGGTCAAGCCTCTCGCTGAGCATCCCATCCCGAGGTAAATAAGATGTGGGATAAAAGCCCCTAAATAGAAGTGGACCGGGGGGGAATTGAACCCCCGACCTTGGGACCTGAAGGGTTCTCCCGCGTGCGAGGCGGGCGTTCGTACCGCTGAACTACCGGCCCTACATTTCGAGCTCGACCCCTTTCATGTATAAGGGTTCTTGGCTCCTGCCTCCGCTTGAGGGGGCAGAAACCCTTTTCCAAGACGCCATGAGACGGCCAAACCAGAGATGCCTCGGGCAGACCTGGAAGACAGACTCCTCTGGCTGGCGAGCGAGAAGGAGATTCGGAACGCTGAGACGACGGACTCCTACTTCCTCCAGACCAAGAAGGTCCTGCGGAAGAACCACATCGACTCGCGGGTCGTGATGGAGGTTTACGCCAGAGGTGTCCCCTATCCAGACAACTGGGGCGTCGTCAGCGGCATCTACGAGGTCGCGAAGCTCCTCGAGGGCCTCCCGGTCAACGTCTGGGCCTTCGACGAGGGCGACATCTTCGTCGCCGACGGCTCAAAGGCAATCTACGAACCACTCATGGTCATCGAGGGAAGGTATGTCGATTTCGTCGAATACGAGAACCCCATTCTTGGATTGCTCTCGTCCTCCACGAGCGTCTCGACGAGGGCAGCGAAGCTCAGGCTGGCCGCGACTTCGAAGATCCTTATCAGCTTCGGAACGCGTCGAGTTCATCCAGCCCTGGCCCCCATGGTGGAAAGGGCCTGTTACCTCGCAGGGTTCGATGGAGTCTCCAACGTCCTCGCTGCGAAGTTGTTGAAGCTCGAGCCGTCGGGGACGATGCCCCACGCACTGGTACAGATTCTCGGCAGCCAGGAGAAGGCTTGGCGGCTCTTCGATGAGGCCATACCGAGGAGTATCCCACGCGTGGCGCTGGTCGACACGTTCTGGGACGAGAAGGCAGAGTCGATCAGAGCCTTCGAAGTGCTGGGCTCCAGGCTCTGGGGAGTAAGACTGGACACGCCCGCCTCGCGCAGGGGCGACTTCCTGAAGATAGCGGAAGAGGTCAGGTGGGAGCTCGATATCCGCGGCGGGAAGAAGGTCAAGATCATAGCATCAGGAAGGCTAGACGAGGAGTCGATCGGAAGGCTCAACGCCATCGTAGACGGCTACGGGGTGGGTACAGCGGTGGCGTACCCACCGGTGATCGACCTGAGTGCGAAGATAGTCGAGGTAGCCGAGGGCCAGAGGAAGGAGTTCAGGGCGAAGAGAGGAGGGCTTGGCGGACGCAAGACAGTCTACCGGTCGGCGGGTTTCAAGGACTTCGTGACCTTGGACGGCTCGCCGAAGCCGAACCACTCGACGGGTCTGCTGAAGCCCCTACTGAAGGATGGCAGGATGGCGAGGGACTTCGACGGCATGGATGAAATTCGAGCGAGGGTGAAGGCCAGCCTGGAAGAACTGAGGACGGCCCACCCCTCGCTGTCTTGGAGGTGACCAGTCACGCGCAAGGTGTTGCTTGTGGTCGATGTGCAGAGGGACTTCTGTCCAGGCGGGGCCCTGGCAGTCAAGGACGGGGACAGAGTGGTGCCCAAGCTCAACAGGGTCGTCGAGGCCTTCCTCAGGGCGTCCCTTCCAGTCTTCTTCGTGAGGGACTGGCATCCACAGAACCACATGTCCTTCAAGGATCACGGAGGGATCTGGCCTCCCCACTGCGTGAAGGGGACCCCCGGGGCTGAATTCCATCCGAGGCTGAAAGTCCCTCGGGGGGCTGTGGTCATCAGCAAGGGCACAAAAGCGTGTTCGGAAGCGTATTCGGGGTTCCAAGGGACCAACCTCAAGAAGCGGCTGAAGGAGACTGGGCTTCGTGAGATCTTCCTCGGAGGCCTTACCACAGACTACTGCGTCAAGGAGACCTCCCTGGACGCGCTCGAAGCTGGTCTGAAGGTCAATGTCCTCAGGGACTGCATCAAGGGAGTCAACCTACGCGCCGATGATTCAGAGCTCGCCCTCCGGGAGATAGTCGTCAGAGGGGCGAAGCTGGTCACTTCGTCACATGCCATAGATCTAGTGACCCGCTTCAGGAAACCCTCCTCAGGGCCACGTGGCCCAAGGCTCAGATAACGTCACCGTCCTAGGTCTTCATTTTGGCCACCAGATTCCCGTTCTACCTGTCACTGATTCCGATAGGGAGACGCAACCACGAGCGTCATTCAAAGGAAATGACTTCAAGTGATGCCAAATGCTGGGTAGTCCAAACGCGCGCTGGGACAGCAGCAATTCTTGGTGACTAGGTTACTCCCACACCATCAAGATTGCTGGTTCAAGGTGTTTCGACAATTCATTCGTGAACTCATGCTCAAATAGCCTGATCTCACGAGATTGCGGTGAAATGTCAACGACTGTCAGCGTAGAGACCGTCAGGCACAAGAAGAAGGAATCCACCCTAAAGTGGTTCATCATCGGCATCATACCAATCCTAGATCTCTGGTTCTTCTGGAGACTAGCAGAGATCGTTGCCGGCCACGAGAAAGTCAGCGTAGACGAGACGAAGATTCCCCAATAGAACAACACGAAGGTCATCGGCACAGCCGAGAATCAGTGCGAGGGCACTCGCTGAGGCCAAGTCATGTTTGTCTGGTTGAATAACCATTCGCAAACTAAAGGGGCCACCGACAGCAGGCACAACTCACCATCATTGCCTGGCACGCGAGCAATACTGTCATCATCCTGACCTTTTGGGCCAGTCCTGATCGCCCGTCGTAGCACGCTGCGTGCCAGACCGTAGAGTTTTGGGCGGCTTTGATTATTTATCTGTTCTCAGGTCTGGTTCTGTTAATTCTTCGGGTCATTCCTCCTCCCGTTAACCTTCGGGTCATGGCTCGCGTTCTGAATCATCGTTAGCCACGGATTCTCGCCCTCGATTTTGATTCCGGCGGCCTCGGCGGGTGTTTTCCCTCCAAGTCCCATGTGAGGCCGGAAGTAGTTGTAGAAAATCTGCATCCCTCCGATAACGGGCGAGTCCTCACGCTTGAGCGACCGCATGACCTTCTCTCTGTCTCTCCACTCCCCGTTCTGTCGTTCCATCTTGTTGTTGTGGACCTGGCCATCGAGGGCGACCTCTCTGACGTGCTTGGTCTGCTTGAACTCGAACTCCGAGGCCATCCTGTAAGAGCCGAGCGCGTCGGTTATCAGGGTCTTCACTAAGAATCGGGGACTTCACTAAGAAGGACGACGAAGATGAGGACTACATCGACAACACGCCGACATTCTACCATCCGCTTGACATGAATCAGCCCAAGATGAATTCGTTCGACCGTCTCCCTTGCAGTTGTCGGTGGTGTCGGGATTATCGCCAGTGAATGTCAAACGTTTCCAGCAAGGACAAGCCTCTATTCCAAAGGCTCCATTGGCTGGACTGGGACGAAGAGATTCGGCAATTCAGAGTAGCACCCCAGCGCATCGACATCGCCATCCGCGCTAAGTTCGCTCAATCGATGAGAACTGGACTGGCCGCGTATCTGCCAGAGGAACCGCTTTTCACCGTCTACTAATCTTCCTTCTTGCGTATCTCGACGGCTTTCTCCTTGACGAGAAAATCCGGTTTGGTTCCCTCCTTCCAACCCAGCCTTTCGACCACTTCGCTCGGCAAATTGATTCTATACTTGTAGATGTTATGGCCGTTGTATTTGTAGGCAACCTGTCTTTGGAGCTTCGCCATTCTCCTTAGCGGGAGTAATGGGGTCATAAAAACCCTCATCAACCGACTTTTGACAGTCGGAGAAAACCCCTAATCAACCGTCAACTTGACAGAGCCTCTCCTTCGTTTCATCAGGCTTTTATCCACGGAACAGCTCTCCCGAGCATATTGACCGAAGAAGAGGCCAAGTTCACGAGCTGGTGGAAGGCTCTAGCCGAGGACCCGGACCACTACACCAACACCGAACAGGGCCAGAAGGAGTTGGCCGAAATGATTCGCAAGGAGTCGGAGAGGCTCCTCGAAGAGATAGGCAGGTCGGTCAAGAGGACGAAGGAGATAATCTGGCTGTCGCGCTTCTGCAGAGCCTGCGATCACTACAGGGAGGAGGGCCGCAGGATGAACTGCGATCGCTGGAAGGTCCGCATAGTGAAGCCATTCCACGGGCGCCCAATCTGGGCTAGCATCCCTTCCCGGAAAGGAGACGGTGAGAAGGAGTTGGTCGTGGAGAGCATAGACTGGGACGCGAAATGGAAGGAGATCTCGGAGAGGGTAATCGAGATGTCCGTCGACATGGTGAACGGGGGCTTCCCCTATTTCTGCTACAAGAGCGCATAGCTACGTGATGCTAATTCCACCTGACAGCGTCTTGTCGAAGGATTCTGCCGGAGAGTGGAGGTTTCTATGTCTGGGACAGGGTGCCGGACATGATCATGAGGCACGGCACTCGGCCGGAGGAGCTCGACCAACTCTCGCGGGTATTCAGCAAGCTAGACTTCTTCAACACAGGGGGAACACGCAGAGCTAGGTTCACGAGGCAAGGGGAGTCCCAAGCAACTCTGAAGTCCGCATTCGAGCACAAAACCCTCTGCGAGGTCTAAGTCTTATATCGCAATGGAATGCGCCCGAGCTTGCCTGGCCGCGGTGGTGTAGTCGCGTGGCGGAAGCCACCGGCAGAATTTGGTCAACATAGGAGGCTGTGGAGCACCGCGCAGTCACCTTTAGATCGTGGGTTCAAATCCCACCCGCGGCCTTCCCAATCAACTCTACATCCACGCTTAATAGAGAACCTCGTCCAGGCTCATCGCGCAAGAATTGGTTTCCTGTCCGAGTTGCGGTAAGGAGGTCTCCCCTCAAGCAGTTACTTGTCCCAATTGCGGACACTCTCTACAAGCACAAGCAGCCCCACTGTTGTCCAAATCAACTGGCGCGACATCCCCCAAGAATCTGGCATACTACTCTATCATCTGCGGCGTGGGGGCTATTCTGATAATCCCCTTTCCCCTGGGGGTTATTGGTTCAATCCTCGGAGTGCTAGCGATTAGGAGGGGTGAGGTCAGGCTAGGCACAATTGGTCTTCTGCTCTCCCTCATTTTTGGCGTCATCGGCGCCTGGCTTCTATTCCTATCCTAGCAACTGCCTGATAGCCGTGTAGCGCGAGAAGAAGGACAGAGCATCCATTCCAACGCCCACAAGACTGCTGGTTCAGATCCCGCCGACCCCATCAATTTCGTTGCGTCGAACAGTGACAGACATGGTTGCATGATTACGGGTTGGTAGACCTCCAATTCCGCAGAAGACTTAACCGAGAGAATCGCAAAAGGGCAGACATGGCTGTTGAAGAGAAGAAAGGAGTTCAGGTCTTCCTAATCATGCTCAGAGACGTTGATCTCCAGAAGGCCTACGACGTCGGAAACGAAGTGGCAGTAAGGAACGGCGGCATCTTCCACGGTCTCAATGTCTTCTCGCTCACAGGCAACCCCCCCCAGAGACAAACAAAGCATGTCATTCCTCATCGATTCCGGCAGAATCGGGTTGGTCGTCGAAGAAACGGCGAAGGGGCTAGGTCTCTCACCCAGCGGCGACCTGCTTGTTCAAGCGTTCCCGTCCACGCAATTCGTCCCTCGGTCCCGCCCACCTCAAACCGCGGGCTAGTTCACAGCCCTATCCCACACCGGCCAAATAGCACATGACGATTGGGCCGAATCGGCAGTCCCGATGCCTAGGAACCTTACAGAAGGGCTTTCTTGACAGCTTCGAAGTCTGGCAGGGTCCCTGGCTCGGATGCGACCCACTTGAAGGCAATCGTTCCATGGTCGTCCACCACGAAGATGGCCCTGTTGGCGCAGACATATCCTTCGACTCCTCCCAGGTTGTTCCAGACGACACCGTACTTCTTTACAGCCTCTCGCTGAAAGTCGCAGAGCAGGGGGAATGTTAGCCCGTTCTTCTCCGCGAACGCCTTCTGAGCGAACGGGGCGTCGACGGAGATGCCCACAACGGTGCCGTTCATCTTTCCCAGCTCGTGGTACATGCCCCTAAACGTGCACATCTCCTGAGTGCAGGGTGCCGTAAAGGCGTCTGGGAAGAACGCAAAGATCGCCTTGTGCCCCTTCACCAGGAATTCTGAACTCTTCCGCATCTTCTTGTCGTAATCATAAAGCGCGAAATCTGGAGCCTTGTCTCCAACTTCTGGCATTGTGACCGGCCGAAACTGGTTCCGACGTTTAAATTCTATGGAAGGAGCTTCTCCTGCTTGATCAGCTTCCCGAGAGAGAGGTAAGAAGATGGCGGCGACGAGCATCGCGATGGCCACACCGGCTTCGACCCACACCACATGCGTCCCGAGGACCGCCGAAGCTTCTATCTACATCAACTTCTCCCAGACCTTCAATGATGCCTAGAAGTGTTCCACTCACGGCTCACGAGGCGCAGCGCTACAGCAGGCACCTCGTCCTTCCGAAAGTGGGACCCGAAGGCCAGCGGAGACTCAAGGGCTCTTCGGTGGTCGTGGTCGGGGTGGGGGGACTCGGGGTCCCTGCGTCGATCTACCTCACAGCGGCCGGCGTCGGGAGAGTCGGGCTGGTCGACGGCGACACGGTGGAGATGTCGAATCTCCAGAGGCAGTTCTTGTTCAGGGAGGCGGACGTCGGGCGGAAGAAGGTCGAAGTCGCAGCCGAGAGGCTCCGCCAAGTCAATCCGCACATCGAGGTCGTAGCCCACGATAGGAAACTGGATTCGGGGAACGCGCTGACAGTCATCCGAAACTACGACGTGGTGATTGACGCGACCGACAACCTGCCGAGCCGGTACCTGATCAACGACGCCTGCGTCCTCCTAAGTAAGCCCGACGTCTACGCCAGCGCCCTCGGTTTCGACGGACAGGCCTCGGTCTTCTTCGCTCTCCTGGGGCCGTGCTACAGGTGCCTGAGCCCCCGTCCTCCCCCACCGGAGTCGGTAGAGTCGTGCGAGGACGAGGGCGTCCTTGGGGTCCTTCCGGGTGTGATGGGAGGGATCCAGGCAGTCCAAACAATCCACGTCCTGCTGGGGACTGGTTCGCCCCTCATCAGCCGGCTGCTGGTCTTCAACGGGCTGGACACCACCTTCGACGAGGTCAGGATCAAGAAGGATCCCGCCTGCAGGATATGCGGGCCCAACCCCACAATCACTAGACTCATCGACTACGAGGAGTTCTGCGGGCTGAAAGGAAGGGCGAAGCCCGTCGAGTTCGACGTTACCGTGCTGGCGCTGAAGGCATTAATTGACGGAGGGGAGAAAGTCATCCTTCTGGACGTAAGGGAGCCACACGAACACGAGCTGTGCCATCTCGAGAGAGCAAAGCTGCTACCGCTCGGACAGCTCCCGGCGAGAATGGGCGAGCTGGACAAAAGGGAGGAGATCGTGGTCTACTGCCACGTGGGAGTAAGGAGCACGCAGGCGGTCTCGCTCCTGAGAAGGGCGGGGTTCTCTAACGTCCGGAACCTGCAGGGCGGGATAGACGCCTGGGCACGCGAGATAGACCGTCAGATGCCTAGGTACTAAGGCTAAGGCATCGGAAAAGCCGGTTCTGTCAAGTTCTCGGCTCATCCCCTCCTGAATCTTCTCTGTCAAGTTTCGGCTCATGCCTCTTCATCGACATACCAGCCTCCACGGAAGGAGAGATATTGCAGAGGGCACTCTATCTTTCGGTCTAACTTGAACTTTATCCAAATCTTGCTCTCGCTCCTCGTCGCTTTCAGGAGCCTGCCTTCCCAGCAGTTATCCACCAGCCCGAGGTTGTTGAACTTGATGAAGACGGTGGGTGTGTTCTCGACGATGTTATCCGGGTTCATCACTCTGCCGTGTAGCACAGAATAGCTGAAAGAGGTCGTCCCGGCCACCTTGTCCCAATGGCGGGGCCAAGTCGTCGCCATGATGTATCTCAATTCGGAACCCTCCACTCGCCCTTGATGTATCTCCAATAGGGGTTGCGTTCGACGAGGCCTTGAATCGCCTCTTCATCGATTTCGCCACGGGTGGCAGGCAGGAGAATCTCCAGCTTCCGAAGCTTCTCGGCGTAGCATATGTTCACCGGATTCGCAGACGGTTTTTCGATGAACGCCTGCAAGTGAGGCAACACTTCCGCGAGTTGGTCTGCCTCGGTTCGGGGCGGAACCAGTCGGAGGCGGGGAGCCTCTTCCGCTTGATTATCAGATGTCCATCGTGGGCGATGCACCCCCAGAATACCGGGGCGTCGTCTCGATGCGGTTGCCCCTTCTTGATTATCACGCCCACGACCTGCTTAGAGGCGGCAGGAGAGAATAATTCAGCCGGAAAACTGAGAACCGCAAGCAGCGTGTTCTGTTTGAGAAGTTCGTTGCGCCTCCAGTTCAACTCCGCCCGCGTGCCAAACATGGCGTCGAGGGGAAGGAGGCTGAAGAGCAGGCCGTTCTTGTGCATCAGACTCAATGCGTGGGAGACAAAGAAGAACTCTTTCTCCGCGCTGTCCTTCAGGGCGAACGGCGGATTCATCAGAACCCGCGTTATCGGTTCGAGCCCTTCTGCGGGTCTCTCCGAGACTTGCTGCGCCGTGACCCTGTCGCCCTTAGTCTTGGCTTCGAAGTATGTCATGAAGCAGTTGCCCTCGATTATGTTGTGCTTGCCGTCGCCCCGGAATATCATGTTCACAATCGCCAAGACCGCGACGGTGGGCTCCTGCTCGACCCCGAACAGGCCGTTCTTCCGGAACCACTCGACCTCATCGGCGGTGAAGTTCCGCCGTGCGTAGTCGAACGCGGCGACCAAGAAGCCGCCCGTTCCGCAGGCGGGGTCGAGGACGATGTCCTTCGGGGAAAGGCCGAGGGCCTCGGCTGCGAACCGCGTGACGTGTCGCGGGGTCAGGATTATTCCTATTTCCTTCGCTCCGTTCCCATACTTCAGAAACACCTCGTAGAACTGGCCCAGCACGTCCGTGCTGGAGTTCATCGCCGACCGGATGTTTAGGTCTCTTAGCTCCTGAAGCGTCCTGATGAGGGCGAGTTTATACTTGAAGTGGTTGCTCTTGTTCGGCGGCGGTATAATCGTGATGAAGGGGGCATACTCTCCCTTGTCGTTCTCATTGAGGACGAGCTTCGCCCGCGTGTTAATCTCTTCTATGAGGACGGGGAGCTTGGCATCGACGTTAGGCCCCGGTTCGTCGATGACCGAGAGCAGGAGGGCGGCCATGTGCTTCGCGCGGTCGTTCTTGTTGATTCCGCCCATATGCAGGTAGCCGTTGATACGCTCGGCGGCGTCGAGGAACGCCTTCGGTGGCGGGGCGTAGTCCTTCACGTCCGAGACTTGCTGAGTGATGAGTGAATCCACGTCTTTCGGGGCGAGGAAGCCCGTCGCCTCCTGCCCGTTGATTGTGACGCTCTCCCATTGGCCCCCGAGTAGGATTCGGGTTTGCACGAGGTATCCGGTCTGCTCGTTCCCCGCGACTCCCGTTGCGATTAGGGCCTTGAGCCGCCCCCCCCGGTTGATGGGCACGGCGTAGTCGTTCATCGCTTCGGAGATTGCCCGACCTATCAGCCCCTTGTCCGACTTCGCTTCAATCACCCACAGCTTATCCTCTGAGAGTTTGACGATATTCTCTGGGCGCGTCGTGCCGAGGGCGGCCTTGATGTCAGGATGCGAGAAGCATTGGTTCTGAGTCCAGACCTGCCCCTTCTCGAAGCGCGAGGGGTTCTTGACCACCCACCCGAGCGAGCCGAGCCGCTTCAGGATGTAGGCGTATGCCTCGACTTCGCTCTCATGCTCCTCGGTGAGAGGAGGGCGGCGGCCCTTCCCCCGTTTCTTAGCGGGGGGGGGAGTCGAGCCGTTGAGGGTGGGCTGGTTGCGGTTCAACGTTCTTCCTTTCCTTCCCGTCGGCGACGGTCTTCTTTCGTCTCGTTCTGAGCGGGAGGTTTCACAGTCTCATCCATTGAGTATGCCTTGACTCGAAGGCGCTTCCCCACATACTCTGTGAGCCTTGGGTCTCGGATGGAAATCGTCCCGTAGCTGTATGTCTTTGAGCCTTTCTTCAGCTTCTTCTTGTCCTTGGTTGCGTAGACCTTAACCTCGAACTCGGCTAATTCTTTCACAACCGAACGGCCCATCTCGGAAACACACTTGTTATAAGTTTTCTGCATAGAACTCGCTATGCGTGTCTCTTCTATGTAGAAAACGCTTAAGTAATCCCCTTCTACATAGAATGGACTATGCACTCAGAAGACGAATGGGGAATGGACGCTGACGACAGGGCTGAACAAGAGGCTTGGATTCAGGCCCGACGCGGACTGATGGGGGAGAGCTACGATTGAACCCCATGATGCCGACCCTCGACGCGAGGGAGATGAGGGGTCAGTCCATCGCCCAGAACTTCGGATGGGTGCGGAGAGTTGACGAGTTCACTTACATGGTTCACAGCCAAAGGCTCGACAGAGAATATCGGGTCGTGCAGACCGAATCGGGCTGGGTCTGCGAGTGCCCCGACTCAACATTCCGCTTCTTGAAGTGCAAACACGTCTGGGCGGTGGAGATTAGCTGGACTCTGAGGAGGAGGGTCGAGGAGGCCGTAATCATCCAGCCCGTCAGCGTGTCGAACTGCCCCAAATGCGGCTCCGAGTCAATCAGGAAGCACGGGGTCAGGCACAACAAGCACGTCAGCCTCCAAAGGTTCGATTGCAAGGGGTGCGGCTATTGGTTCACTGTGAATCTCGGGTTCGAGGGAATGAGGGCCACACCCGAGATAATCACGTCTGCCATGCAAATCTACTTCACGGGCGCGTCCTTCCGAGGAGTCAAGGACTTCTTGAAGCTGAAAGGCGTGAAGTTCTCCCAGCAATCCGTGTGGAATTGGGTCGAGAAATACACTAAGCTGATGGAAGGCTACTTGGAGCAGATTCGGCCCCAGCTTGGCGACGTTTGGAGGACTGACGAGATGTATGTCAAGTTCAAGGGCAATATGAAATACCTCTTCGCCATCCGAAAAGCCTGTCCTTTATATACAGGGACGGTACTTCATAATTCGAAATACCCGGCTATTTCGATTTCGTGATTACAAGTGTCCAAGAGTACTAACTTCTCGCGGCTCCTGAAGCAGGAAAGGAGTTCGGACAAATGCCCACGGTGCGGCAAGAATCGTATGGTTATTGACGGTACGGGGTCGGAGCTTTGCTGCAGCGCTTGCGGACTGGTAGTCAAGGAGAAGATCGTGGACGTGGGCCCGGAATGGAGGTCCTTCTCTGGCGACGAGAAGGGCGACCGCAGTAGGACCGGAATCCCCACGTCGATCGCCATCCACGACATGGGATTGGCGACCGTGATAGGGGCTCTCAACAAGGATGCATCGGGAAGGTCGCTGTCCGGGTCTATGAGATCCACCGTCGAGAGACTAAGGACATGGGACCGGAGGAGTCAGGCACACGAGTCCTCGGACAGGAACCTGCGGCAGGCGTTCAGCGAGCTGCGAAGGTTCGCGGACAAGCTTACGGTATCAGAAGCAGTGACGGAGAAGGCCGCCTATTACTACAGGAAGGCCCTCGAGAGGAACCTGGTCAGGGGAAGGTCAATCACGGCCATAATAGCGGCGTCGCTCTATGCGGCTTGCAGGGACGGAGAGATCCCAAGGACCCTAAAGGACGTGGCGGCGGTGAGCAACGTCAAGAAGAAGGACCTCGCGAGGTCGTACAGGCTCCTGCACCGGGAGATGGACTTCAAGATGCCTGTAGCAGAGGCGGGCAGGTGCGTATCCGTAATCGCGTCCAGGGCGAAGATGTCTGAAGCCACGCAGAGGAGGGCGCGCGAGATTCTGCTAAGGGCCAAGCAGACGGGGATTTCAGCTGGCAAGGATCCGATGGGGCTGGCGGCATCGGCCCTCTACGTCGCATGCACGCTGGAAGGCAATGAGAAGACGCAGAAGGACGTCGCTGAAGCTGCGGGAGTGACCGAGGTCACAATAAGGAACAGGTACAAGGGTCTCAGAGAGGCCCTCGGAATCTGAGCCTCGATTTCAGAACATCAAGAGAAGGACGATTGGCGCACTCACCATCATGAGCTGGTGACTCGAGCTAATACCCCGGCCTCACATCTGTCACAACACGGGTTTGAGTCTCCTCTCTTCGAAGGAGGAACCGGCTCCGCGTTGTCCTCCGCGGGAAGGTCGAACCTGACGGTCGTATCATCGTCTGCGCGGATGGCGATGCTTACCCGATGGATTCATCACGACGATGTCGAACAATATGCGCCTGTAGTTTATCGTCAGAGTTCTCGCGAAGAACTGGCCGTTGACGACCATCTCGCGGAGATCATGTTCGTTTCTCTCGTTCAGACCGAACCTTTCGAACGATAAACAATCTTCAAGGTATGGCCTGAGCTTGAAGACATCAGGGTCCACCACGACCTCCTTGGGTAGGGGCTCCTTCTTCGATGAAATGAGCATGTCGTTCAGTGCTTCTCTGGCTGCTTCGTAGTTCTTCCATGCTTCTTCGACAAATCCGACAAAGAGCCCATTCGCGACCAGATTCGAAATGAATGAGTCACTGCCATCCTCGGTGTACCCCTTGAGGAGATGCGCCTTGATATTGAGCTCGTTGGACCTGTCGAAGCCATAGAGCAATCGACGAGCGACACCTTCCGCGTCTGATTTGTAGGCGTGGTTGAGTGAATCGCCGAAAGCGCCGCTGGCTAGGAGAAACCTCGCCATTTCGTAATCGCTTGAAATCAGGGCGTCGGAGATCATATGCGAAAAGTCTGGCTCGTACGGGATTTCGCTCATCAAGAGTCCCTTCCAGGTGGCCTTGCGGGTGCGGCGGTCGATTGCCCCGATATCGACAAACCAGTCCTCTGCGAAGGCAACCTCGCGATGGTCTACTTTCGACATGAACTCCAGCTCTGAGAGTTTGAGTCCATACTTGGACATGAGAAGCACTAGGTCGAACGGAGTCTCGGTCTCGAGAGCCTTGCGTACCGGTATCGGGTTCACCTTCTTTGGTATGGGCGTATCAGTAAGGATGACGGCCCGACCTGGCTTGAAACGACCAATTCTGCCTACCATCTGCAGTAGGGAGTTGTTGTCTATCTTCATGTAGTGGAGCGTCTTCTGACCAAGCTTGTCCTTGCCGTCTATCACGTCATTGAATATCAGCACGTTATCGACGTAGATGTTCACCGAGGAAGCGATTACATTCGTCGCGAAGATCCTCAGATTCTTGTCTAGCTCAGCTCTCTGTTGGATCCTATTGATCTCTGAGCCTTCAAGACCTCCATGGATATAGACGCCGTCATAGCTGTTGGCATACCTTTCGACCAGGCGCCTCGTGGGGAGAAAAACCAGCCACGATTCGTCCCTGGGTTGCGTGTAGAGATAGCGCGACAGGGTCTTGAACATTTCATCAAGGTCGTCTACGAGCTCCACCTCGAGCGTTACTGGATATCTTCGACCACTCATCGAGTAGAGCTTGGAGATTCCGAGGAATGACAGGAACTCCTTTGGGTCTATTGTAGCGCTCATGATTCGGAACAGGTTCCTCGCTCTGGCTTCCTCTCTCTTTGCAAGCGAAAGACACAACTCAAGCTGGGAAGACATCTGGTGGCTCTCATCGAAGTAGATCGAGGAATCGGAGATCGAGTTGTCGGCCAGCATCCTGAGCAGGACGCCATCCGTGACTATCCTTATCTTGCCACCGACATTGATTTTGGTGTCCTTCGTGATGACTGCCAGCTCATCCCTAAGCTCCGGATGAAGCGCCTGAAGCGAATAGAACAGAGCACTGCACGCTGCCCTTGACGGCTCGCGGATGACGATCTGCCTGTCTCTGCCGCACGATTCGAATTCGTGAATCGGTGTTACGGTGCTCTTTCCTGTCCCAACATCGCCGATGATCACGAAGTGGTCGGAGAAATCTATCGAGTCAAGGATTGAAAAGATCGGAAGGCTCGGCTCTGCCACTTTGCCAATCGCTTCTCGGGCTCGTCGTCTTCCCTCCTCCTCTGAGGCAACCGGCCCTTCTGAATTGCGGACGCTGAATTCGTCGTTAGCCAAACGAAGCTCACGAACCCTCTAAGACGACATCGTCAGAAGGGGAGAAATAAACACAGTCTACGATAGATGCCATTGGTAGACCACTGCGTCCGGACGTGATCAGGTGCGCGGAACGGAGACAGAACCCGCCGACACTAGGCACGCCTGCAGCAAAGCCCTCGGGGGTTCTTTTTTAACATGAGAAGACGAGACGGCGCAAACCCGGAGCATGCACTATCACATAATACTGACGAAGGAATGCAATCTCCTCTGTAGCTACTGCGGCGGGGGAAGCGAGACTCCTCCCAGGGAGATCCAGTATTCGATCGCAGACCTGAAGTCTTTCCTGTCCCGGGACAGCGACCCAGTCGTAGAATTCTATGGAGGGGAGCCGCTCCTCCGCGTCAGGACCATGGAAGGTATCATGGATGCGATTCCGGGGCGGTTCGTCGTCCAGACGAATGGCCTTTTCCTGGACAGGATTGAACCACGGTACCTGACGAGACTTCACTCAATCCTGGTTTCGCTCGACGGGACGAAGGAAGTCACCGACAGAGAGCGGGGAAAGGGCGTGTACGACCGCGTAACGCGCAACCTGGGGCTCATCCGGGACAGGGGCTTTCGCGGCGACCTCGTGGCTAGGATGACGGTGGTACAGGGCACCGACATCTCCGACAATGTGCGCCATCTTCTACGAACGGGGCTCTTCGACCATGTTCACTGGCAACTCAGCTTCAGCATGTTCTGGGAGGCCGGGGAGGACACAGAGCCGGGGATTGTGGAGTGGATCGCCGCGTACAACTCTGGCATCTCTTTGCTAGTGGACTCATGGGTGGACGAGATGCCACGCTCACATCGCGTCGGCGGAATAGTCCCGTTCATCGGGGTGATGAATTCACTGCTCTCCGGCAAGAAGTCGCGCCTGCGGTGCGGCTCAGGGATCGATTTCTTCGCGGTCATGCCCGACGGCAGGATATCGGCGTGTCCAGTGTCCGTCGATTTTGATTTCTCGGTCGTCGGCTCGATATTTGGCAGCACCCCGAGTTCACTCCGCGACATTGTCACGATTGGCGAGCCGTGCGCATCCTGCGACGTACTCGACGTCTGCGGCGGCAGGTGCCTCTTCGTCAACAAGTCGCAGGACCTGCTGCGAGAGAACGGGTACTCCCTCATCTGCACAACCGTGGGACATCTCGTCAGGAAGTTGCAAGACGCCCTGCCGCGGGTTCAGGCGCTCATCGCTGATGGGTCCGTGAGCAGGTCGGATTTCGAGTACCCTGAACTCAACAACGGCTGTGAGATCATCCCATGAGCTTCGCCTTGGCAGACCTTAACTCTCGAGCGTATGGAAGAACGTGGTGGTGGTGGGCTCGTCCTGTCGCGCAGATGTGACGAAGGTCTCTGTTCGGCTTACTGAATGGATTTTATCTCGGCGTCTTCACGAACGTAGCCGCCATCAGGAAGCCCAGGTCGGTGGCCCGGTAGTACTTTTGTCTAGATTCGCCCGTAACCGGCTCCACGAGGCCCTGCGCGCGAAGCTCCGCGAGGGCGCGGCTGACATGGCTCACGTGTTTGTTCTCGATGGAGGCTAGCTCGGATGGCGTCCTCGGGCCTCTCAACACATCCTCTAGAACATGACTCCGGATCTCACTCCTGGAGACGAACGAGACGACCCGCCCGAATCCGTTCAACGACATCCAGTCTAGTATAGGGTTGTCCGCTTTTATTTTAGGGTTGTTACCATGCATGTAACCTAGCCGGAAACAATGCTCGCATGAAAGGAGGAGGCGTCTAGGTCGTTGTCTAGTATTGCTTCTCCTAGGGTTTCAGGGTGTTTCCTCCGCTGACCACCGCAACGCTCTGCCCTTCGAGGTCGATCTTCCTGAAGGCGGCCAGCGATGCGACCCCGGACATTTCGACCTGGAGGCCGTGCTCTCTGTAGAATGCCTTCCGTTCGTCTTCCATTTCCTTGTCCGTAACGTCCACTGCTTCGCCTCGCGTCGCCCTTATCCCTACCATTGCCTGGTCTCCGTAGGTTGGATAGCCGACGGCTATCGCGCCTGCCTCTGTGAGCGGTTTCTGATACTTCACTTTCTCGTTCTTCCTGAAGGCGGCGACGAGCGGATCGGTCAGCGACGCCTGCACCGCTATCAGGCGTGGCAGTCTGCGCACCACCCTGAGCTTGCTGAGCTCCGTCAGGGCCTTGTAAGATGCGCTGAACAGGGTGGCGTTGCCCACAGGAATGAGGATGTTCCTGACGCTCGGAAGCTCCGCCATTATCTCGTAGACCAGCGTCTTCTGACCCTCCTTCCTGTAGCCGTAGTCTCCCGTCAGGAAGGCTTCCTTCCTCTTCGCGTAGCCAATGGCCCTCCTTTGCGCTTCGGTGAAATCGCCGTCGACCTTAATGATCTTGGCGTCCCTGGTATCTTGGATGTTCCTGATTTTGAGCCAGTTGGCATTCTTGCTCACGAAGATCGTTGCACGTATCCCACCCAGCTTCGCGTAGTATGCCACCGAATAGGCCATGTTGCCGGTGGACGCGCAGACGACCTCGTCGTACCCATACTCGAGCGCCTTCGCTATCTCGACCACCGAACCCCTGTCCTTGAACGACTTAGTCGGGTTCTCCATCTCGAGCTTCAGAAGAAGGTCCTGCTGGGTTGCGGAAAACAGAGTCGTGTTCCCAAGCTTGTAGTGTTTGTATTCTCCCTCGGGAAGAAGCGTTTCATAACTCCAGAAATCCTTCCTCAGAGTCCCTATGTCCGCAACGCCGGAGTAGACGACTTCGAGGATGCCACCGCATTTGTCGCAGAGCTGCCTCGGGAAGAACATGGAGTACTGCTTCCCGCACGCGAGGCATCTCAGGACATATCGCATACCAGACCACAGACCATTCTCGGCTGACTGATTTAACATCGAAGGGTCTTTCTTACTAGGCCGTCCCTATGATCGGTGAACTCGGATCTATCACACGGAACAGGATTCATAACGACTGCGAGCTTCGATGTCTCATATCAGCTTGCCCACTCCGCGCAGGTCCACCACGAAGGGCACGATTAGGTCTGGTATGATTTTGACAAGACTCTCGAGTCCTTCCCTTCTTGCCGTTCGTCGAACGAGGCCGCCGAGGTCCGGAAGGCTGACCAATCCGGTCCGTGCCACTCGGTCCTTCCTGAGCCAGATGGCTCGAAATCCGGCCAGCGATGCGCCCCAGATGTCGAACAATATCGAGTCTCCTACTACCACCGGTTCTTGCGAATCCTTCGCGAGGAAGGGTTTGGCGGCTATCCTGAAGGCTTCGGGCTGCGGCTTGATGTAGCCGATCTTGTCGGGGGTAACGAGAAGATCATAATTCTCCAGCCCGAGCGACTCGATGAGCGGACGCTGATACTTCTCGTAGCCATTCGTCAGAATCACTACTCTGTGGCCACTCTCCTGAAGAGACTTCAGCAGTTCGTTCGATCCCGGCTCCAGTCTTGCGAAAGGGGCTTTGCTGTAGACTCGGACCAGATCCGCGACGTCGATCTCCATGCGGACACGATTCGCCCGGGCGATGCTGCGCACCACGAGATCCCAATTGAATGAATCTACGAGCCTTCCCTCCCGGCGCAGCTTTACTGTCTCTTGTCGGAATGCTCTGGCGCAGTCGATCTTCCCTCCTTCTTGCGACATAATCCGTTGAATATGCGGAAGTACGCCTTTTCCAAAGGGGTTCTTGACCAACGTGTCGTCAAGGTCGAAGACTACGATCAATCCGGTGCCGCCGCAGACATTCCTGCCAGACCGTTCTAATTCCCTTCTGGCACGCACTAGACCAAACTTACGAAGTTGGGGATTCCTCTACCATGCTTCATAAGCGATAGAAGTTCAATACGTAGGAATTGATAATCATCTCAGAATATCTATTAGCACGCCCCAAGAAAAAAGAGATGCCAGGCATCTTGAATTGATGACCACAGGAGCTCGTTTTGCCGCCGAAGACTTCTGGGGGAGTCTTGTGTCTAAGATAGATGGCACGCACCATCAAGCGATCACAGGTGCAAGAAAACAGCACAGTTTAGGCTACAAGGTGAAGTGAGTTACCATGAGCATCACGGTCGCGGCCGTCGCATTCGGAATAACTACCTTCTTCTCTACTCTTGTCGGTGGTTATTTCGCAATCAGGAGGAAGTCAGACCTACCCCTGTTTCTTGGGTTCGCCGGTGGTGCTCTGATCGGGGTTGCATTCCTTGATTTGCTTCCCGGGGCAATATCGATCAATGCCGGGAGCGTCAACTACATCCTCATGTCTTCCGTCATCGGTTTCATGTACTATCATGTGACTCAGAGAACGCTGGCAGTCCACAGCCATAACAAGGCGATACATGGAGGCTCGTCGCCTCAAAGCCAACCGATCATGGGGAAGATAGGTGCCTCGGGACTGATAACACACTCGTTCTTTGACGGCTTTGGCATCGGGGCTGGCTTCCAGGTGAGCTACTCACTGGGCCTGTTGGTCGCACTTGCGGTCGTCCTTCACGATTTCTCTGACGGGCTGAATACTGTGACGTTAATGCTGAAGAATAACAACACCACCATGGCGGCCAGAAGTTTCCTATTGGGAGACGCTGCGGCTCCGCTCATCGGCGTGATGGCTTCGTTCGTCATCCTGACGTCGAGTGCGGTGCTGTCATTCATTCTCGCGTTCTTCGCGGGCGAGTTCCTGAGCATCGCGTCCACCGACCTGCTTCCAGAAGCCCATGCCAAGGAAGAGAGTTGGCGTATGATATGTCTGACTTTGATAGGCCTCGCAGTCATATTCGTCCTGACGAGACTTACTTGACCTGCACCAACCTGTCGCTTGCGGACCTGGGAAGGGAACGCTCTTGCTAGTGCTGATGGTCACCGGAGCGAAGAGGTTTGGGCAGCGATAAGCTCAGACCTTGTCGCGAGGTGCCGTCTTACATCGTCACCAGCTTCACAGTCCGTATTCCGTCTTCCTTCTGAAACTCACTTGCCATAGAAGCTGCTTTGGACCCTTCGCCTTCTAGGAGGAAGAGCTCCACGCAGTTGTTCTTGGTAATCTTATTGTGGATGTGGGTCCTGACTATGTCGTCATACTGGTGCTTTATCCTCGTCACGGGCTCCTCGTTTTCCTCGGTATGCGTGACTATGATGACAGCCGTGACCTCGCCGGCAAGTGCGCTCTTCTCCTTGATATCCTGAAGCAGAAGACGGATTCCCGACCGGACGAGCTCTGACCTGCCGCTATACCCGAGCGACTTCTGAACCTTGTCCATTTCCTTGACCAATTGCTCAGGAAATGAGAGGCTGATGACTGGCATCGGGCTCGATTCCTAAAGACGCTATTTAGTCTTATGCGATTCTTAATAATTCAGATGGAACTCTAATGTGAGTGGAATGCCGCGGGCCGGAATCAAGGGGCCACGGAAGCAGTTCCTGGCATTCGGAAGGTGCTCAAAGTTGGATTACAACCCTGACTTTACTGGGAATTGCCGAATGAATTGGATTCCCTTTGGAATCATCCGCGCATTTTTGAAGCTGCTTTGCTCACCCGTCACTCTTATGCTCTGGTGATGGCAAGCGAGGGGAGGGCAATTTAGTTGGTCAGGATTGCCGTCGACATAGGCGGGACTTTCACCGATGCCATCGCGTTTGACGCGGAGAGCGGCGCCGTACGTCTTGCTAAGGTCCAGAGCACGCCCACAGACCCGCAGACGGCCTTCGGCGAGTCTCTCACGCGGCTCTGGGAGCAGGGGGTGCGCCCGGAAGAAGTCAGGAATCTCGTCCACGTCACGACCATGGCGAGCAACCAGCTCCTCGGGCAGATGAAGCTGGAGCTCCCAAGGTGCGCCTTGGTCACCACAAAGGGATTCAGGGACGTCCTGGAGATAGGGAGGCAGAACAGACCGGAGGTCTACAACCTCTTCTTCGAGAGGCCGAGACAACTCGTCCCGCGCCGTTGGAGGTTCGAGATCGACGAAAGGGTTGACTCCGAAGGCAGGGTTCTCAAGAGAGCCAAGGAAGAGGAACTCCGAATTCTCGCGAAGGGACTGAAACGAGAGAGAATCGAATGCGTCGCGGTCTGCTTCCTCAACAGTTTTGCGAACGGGAGCAACGAGAGGAAGGCAAAGGCCGTCCTCGAGAGGGAGGGGCTGAACGTCCACGCTTCCTCCCAGGTCGACCCTGAGTTCAGGGAATACGAGCGAGCGAGCACGACCGTCGTGAACGCGCTGCTCGCGCCCTTGTTCTCTCGCTATCTATCGGAGATCGAACAGCGTCTTCGGAACGAGGGGATTTCTGCGCCGCTTCAGGTCCTGACCTCGGCTGGGGGGCTCGTGGAAGGATGGCAGGCCGCGCAGAAGCCAGTCATCTCGATCGAGTCGGGTCCCGCGGCCGGGGTCATCGCGACGGCCGAAGTCGCGAAGGCTCTGCGACTGAGGAAGGTGATCAGCTTCGACATGGGCGGCACTACGGCGAAGGCGGGGACGGTCGTCGACGGGGAAGTGGGCATGGTCCCAGAGATTGAAGTTGGGGGCAGATCAAACAGGGGGAGGACGGTAAAGGGGAGTGGCTACCCCGTAAGGATTCCGGGCGTCGACCTCGCAGAGGTGAGCGCCGGAGGCGGGACCATCATAGACGCCGACTCGGCAGGGGGTGTCGTAGTCGGTCCGACCAGCGCCGGAGCCGACCCGGGGCCTGCGTGCTACGGGAAGGGGGGATCCTCGCCCACGCTGACCGACGCGAACCTACTGCTGGGGAGGCTGGGGGAGTCCCTCCTCGGAGGAACCTTCAGGCTGGACCGCAGGGTCGCGCGGCGCGCCCTGAGAGAAGTCGGAGAAAGGGCGGGGCTCGACCCATTGGACCTCGCGGTCTCGGCTGTCAGCATAATCAATACCCAGATGGCGAAGGCGATTGACATAGTGACCGTGGAGCGGGGGCTCGATCCCCGCGGTTTCTCTCTAGTCGCATTCGGCGGAGCAGGACCCATGCACGCCGCGGAGGTCGCGGAACTGGTCGGGGTCGAGAGCGTCATCGTCCCGCCGGTCCCGGGCCTCTTCAGCGCCCTAGGGATGCTGATGACCGGAAACAGGTACGACGAGGTGGTGCCCAAAGTCGGGCTGCTTCAGGACCTTGCGGGCGGCATCGAACCTTCGTTCCTGGCCATGGAGGAGGCCCTCCTTGATAGGCTGTCTCCGGCTCGGGACGAGGAGATGAGGTTCGAGAGAAGCGTGGACCTCCGCTACTATCGGCAGGGCTATGAAATCAACGTGAAGGCGTCTCGACCCTTCGACCCCGAAGCGGCCCTCGCGGCGTTCAGGCGCAGGCACATGCAGGTCTACAACTTCGTGCACGAAGGGGAACAGGTCGAAACGGTCGCCCTGAGGCTGACAGATACGACGCGCAGACCCGACCTCGACATCGGAAAGATATCATCTCCTTCCGGAGCCGGCTCCTCCAGCCGGAGGACCTGCAGGTTTGGAGGAGTCCCCCGCACCGTCCGCGTCTGTCAGAGAAGCGCCCTCGGGCGAGATTCACTGCCTTGACGGGCCGGCGATAATAGAGGAATACGACTCGACTACGGTGATTCCGCCGGGCTGGAAACTCCAGTCAGTGAACTCCGGGTGTCTCGTGCTCGGGAGGAGTCGCCGATGAGCGAGGACAGGATCCAGACCGAAGTGACCAAGCACTCCCTCGTGTACATCTCCGAGGAGATGGCCGTCCTGCTGAGGAAGTCGGCCTTCTCTCCGAACATAAGGGAGCGGGCGGACCACAGCTGCGCGCTCCTCGATGCCCAGGGAAGGACGATCGGACAGGCGGAGCAGATACCGGTGCACGTCGGCTCGCTTCCGTTGGGGTTGAAGAACACCCTCGCGTATCTCGAAAGACACGGCATCCCGCAGAGGGAGGGGGACATGTACGTGGTCAACGACCCGTACATATCCGGGACTCACCTGAACGACGTGACTCTGATAGAGCCGGTTTATCTCCGCTCCGAGGTCGTGGGGTACGTGGCGAACAAGGCCCATCACGTGGACGTGGGAGGAAGAGTGCCGGGGAGCATCTCCCCGGACGCGACCGAACTGTATCAGGAAGGGCTGATCATGGAGCCGGTCAAGCTGTTCGACAGAGGGAAGGAGAACAAGGACGTGGTGACGCTCATGAAGAGCAACTCCCGTCAGCCCGATACAACGGAGGGAGACCTGAGGGCGCAGATAGCCGCGAACCGCCTCGGGGAGAAGAGGTTCCTGGAGCTCGTCACGAGGGTGGGGCAGTCCCGCTTTCACGCAGTCGTGGAATCGATAATGGAGCCACACGGAAGAGCTGACGAAACACGAATTCGCCAATATGCCGAGGGGCAGGTGGAGGGGCGAGGACTTCCTCGAGCTTGGGAGCAGCCTTCTTTCGATAAAGGCCGCAGTCAGTTTCACGGAAAATGGGGTGAGCGTGGACTTCAATGGGACGGCTCGCCAGGTAGAGGCGCCGCTTAACGCCGTGATGGGGGTGACGAGGGCGGCGGTGTCATACGCGGTCAAGTCCCTTCTCTCCGTCGAGGTGCAGCTTAACGACGGCTTCGACCGCACAATCGAAGTCGTGGCGAAGCCCGGGTCGATCGTGAACCCCACGAGGCCGGCGCCGGTCGCAGCTGGGAATCTGGAGACCAGCCAGAGGATTGCGGACGTCTTCTACAAGGCGATGGCGAACGCTCTCCCCGACCGGATTCCGGCCGCCTCCCACGGCAGCATGAACAACCTGATGATGGGAGGGATCGATCCCAGGACAGGAGAGTCGTGGGCCTTCTACGAGACGATCGGAGGCGGCTCAGGGGGGAGGCCTGGCTCGGACGGAGTGGACGGGGTGCAAGTGAACATGACGAACACGATGAACACTCCGATCGAGGTGATGGAGCACTACTATCCGCTCTCTTTCAGAGAGTATTCACTGCGCGACGGGACTGGCGGACGGGGCAGGTGGAGAGGCGGCCTCGGGATAAGGCGTTCCTTCACCGCCAGTGCGCGCGTGAAGGCCACCCTCCTCGGCGACCGGGCGAGGATTCGGCCGTGGGGTCTCCGCGGTGGAGAGGACGGGGAATGCTCCAGGTACAGCGTGAAACGCGCGGACGGAACGGTCTTACGCCTCCCGTCCAAGCACACCCTGGTCCTCGAAGAGGGAGACACGCTGTCGATCGAGACGGCGGGGGGAGGAGGATATGACCGTCGGCGGATGAGGAACAAAGACGCGAGGGGTAGGGACAGGGAGTACGGCTACGCCTAATCGCGCCTTGCAGAGGTATGACCGGGCGTTCGTGAGTGTGTCATCGTGACCGTTTCAACTGCCATTCTCGAGGACAGATCGAATCGAGCGACAACCTGCTTCTCATGGAACGAGGCGCGCCACTCGCTCTCCCTCAACAGGTCAGAAACGACCTGCACTGAAGCGACGTCCACGTGTCTGTATTTCCCGAGTGCAAAGAGAGCCGACGTCTCCATGTTGACTCCGACCGCACCCAGACCACGGAATTTCGCCACCTTCGATGGAGTTTCACGGTAGGGGGCATCGGTAGTCCAGACGCCACCGACGATGTAAGGAACTCTATTCGCATCCAGAATCGATTCGAGCGTCCGCGTAAGGCTTCTTGATGACTGGAACTCTCTCGGCGCTCTGAAGTAACGGCTTGAAGTTCCTTCGTCAACGAAGGCCCTGTCGACGACAACGACATCCCCTGCCTTGGTCTCGGGGGTGATTCCGCCGCAAAATCCCACTTCGACTATGGACCGTGCACCTGCTGCTATCAACTCTTCAAGCATCATGACGGAACCCGGAGAACCAATATACGAATGAAGAACGGCAACTGGTACGTCCTTGGCCCTGCCTATCGCGAGTCTGTTATCGTAGTACCAGTTGGCATACCGACCCCTGACGCGCTTCTTGATCTTGTCAAAGGTCGATTTGCTGAAAGTGGCTACCAGACCGGGCGGAACCCTGATTTCGCTTTCGGGCAGGTTGTTTCTCCTTGAAAGGTGCAAACGGAAAGCTTCAGGTGAGGTTATCGATGGTTCCGACACATCAACCACGTCAACCAAGAAATGGGAATTTTATAACGATTGAATCGCGGCGGGTGACCCTTCGAGTTCTTCTCAGTCAGGGTCATGCGTTACTTGTGGATTAACTACGCAAAGGAGGAGATAGCCCGAAGTCCCCTGAATGGAATTCGAGATCTTGAATCTCCCGGTTGCCGTCAGCTTCTCTTTCATCTGCTCCATCCCCATGAACTTCAATTACCTCCGCATGACTGTGTTCTCAAAGAACGAGAAGAGCCTACCGGTTCTTCGGCCTGGTTCAACATCAAAGGATCACGAGACGCCCTTCCTTCTTCAACACTCTGGCAAACTCCCGGAGAGCCGAGTCAAGGTCGCTGAAATGGTGCGCGGCCATGGTTGTGTATGCCTTGTCGAAGAAGGAATCCTCGAACGGCATCTTCTCCGATCCGCCTACGTAGCACTGCAGCTGAGGGATCGCTTTTCTCATGGACGCAACGCGCTTCTCGTCGGGTTCGAGGGCGTAGACTTCCACTCCGCCTGCCTCTCCCAGCACCCGCTTCGCGACTTTCCCTCTCCCTGCGCCAACGTCCAGGATTCTGTCGCCCGGAACTGGTGAGAGCATCTTCATGAAGAGTTCCCAGTTCGACCCAGAATTCATCCAAGACAAGGTTCCTTGCTCCCACCCGCAAATGCCAGACGGATTAGAACTCTTTCATGCAAAGTGGTCTGCGCGGCGACGCATGAAGTTCGGGCTACAGCATCCGAACTACACGTTCGACGGGGAGGATGTGGAGATCTTCGACACGTTCAGCGCAAGAGCTCGCAGCCGCGGGCGTCGAGTATCTCATTCTCGACATCCACGCTAGGAAAGAAGAGGCGATGCTCAGACTCTTTATCGAAGAAGTCGCCAGCTCACTCTCCTGAACGGCTAGCTGAGAATCCTAATCCAACTCAACGGAGACCTGGATGGAACTGACGGATTAGGAGGTTTCCGACTTGGCTGCTGCCTTCTTCGAGCGCTTCTTGACGGGCGTTTCGACTTTTTCCACGACTTCCTTTTCCACCTTCTCTGCTTCCTTGCCTGCCTTCCTTGCCCCCTTCTCGATCTCCCTTCCAGCCTTCCCCATCTCCTTCTCCGCCTTGCGAACCTCCCTTTCGACCGCCCTCTCTATCTTCCGGACCTCGCCTTCGACTCTTTCTTCTGTCGTCTTCTTCGTTTGAGGATACCATTTCTTGAGCGAGGCGACGTTGCCCTTGAGTGTGCTCCTCCTCCTGTCGTCAACGAGGAGGCCCCACCTCCTGGCCCGCCCGAAGTTCAATCCAGCCTGTGCGACCTCCCCCAGCGAATATCCCCTTGCCTGCCTCTGCATCATGCGCCCGTCGTGCCTCGCTTCCACAATGGCGGCAGGAGGAGCGCCGGTGGGCTTCGAGTCCTTCTCCTTCACGACGCCCTTCGATTCCGCTTCCTTCTTCCCGCTGGTCTTCTTCCTGGAAGGCGCACTCAAATCAGGTTCCTCCAGCTTCTGCCCGGTTAAAATCGTTCCTACTCAGGAAGAAAGAGAGACAATTCAGTATAGCCATTTCGAGTTGTCCTTCATTATCCAGTCGCGTTCTCTACCATCCAGTATTGAGTGCTTATTAGGTGCGGGTCTAACTCAACTGCAGCTCGTAGATTGGCATCCTACCACAAGCGAACCGAAGAAAAAGAGGAGACGAAGGGGCACAACCACCCGTTCAAGGAGAAGTGCGGCCCGCACTGTCCCCGGAACGAACACTACAAGGGGCCGGTCAGGAAGCCGGGCTTTCCGCGCAGGAAGAAGCGGTAGTGCCAAATCAGAGACGTAGTCAGACTAGAGTTTCTCGCAATTTCACACTGGAGCCATTGGGAGCGCGCGCATGGGGAGGGTAGTTGAGTCAAGTACATGAGAAGCATCCTTTCGCTCAGCGACCTTTCATCCGCCGAGCTTGACTCTGTACTAAATCGTGCCGCGCTTTCACAATGGGCCCAACCTCTCCGGTGAGGCATTACTTCGGCTGGTTATCTGTTTCCACGTAGACCGAGTCGCACTTCTCTTTCTTCGGCACAATGCAGAGGAATTCTGCGTTCTCATTGCCGGTATTCTCGTACCAGTGAGCCGTACCGGCTGGGATGTAGACTGAGTCCCCCTCCTGCACGTCGTAGACCCTGTCTCCGACGCCCACTCTGTACCTTCCTTTCAACACATACTGTTCATGCTCTATGTCAGGATGGTAATGCTTGGAGATGCTCCCACCGGGTTTGATGGTGAACTTGCGCATTTCGAAGTTGGGTGCTCCGTCGTGCCTGTCCACCAGCCACTCGATTTCTGTCTTGACGGCGTTCTCAACCTTCTGCGGAGTCGTCTTTCCCGCTCGTTTTACGGACATCGCTGGTTGTTAGGGGGTCAGGCCGGTTTTAAGAGTTCCACTCGAAACTCTGACGAGAGCGTGCATGGTTCGGTATCCCGATACACTCGCAAAGGGTCTTCGAACTTGGCATCTGTTGGGTCCATGGAACTCGTTCGGGAGAAGATGCCGAAATTTGGCCAGAGTCAGCACGGCCTCAATCGCAAGGATGGCAGCATTGCTTGCATGCTAGAGAACAACGATTAACTCAGCCACGTAGGACCAGAAGCGCTTCAGCGGGGGCGATGATTTGTCCATCCAACAAAGGAACGAACTGCACAGGGAACCAGAGGAAGACCGTCAGATCGGATTGTTCGAGTATGGTACGTACGTGTTGGTCCTGCAGCTGACACGCTATAGAATCGTGAGCGTTGGTTCTCTCGGAAGGATTCGAATGGCGAGAGGATACTACGCCTACGTCGGTTCTGCAAGAAGGCACATGAGGTCAAGGGTCGCCAGGCACCTCGCCCGAGAAAAGAAGAGAAGGTGGCATATCGACTGGCTCACGACACAATCAGGGGTAGTGCCGATCGCCGTAGCCAGCACAATGCTGACCGGCCTTGAGTGCAGAATTGCTGCGGCACTCTCGAGCAGGGCCCATGTGCAAGTGAGCCGTTTCGGCTGCTCCGACTGCAAGTGCGAGTCCCATCTCTTTTACTTCTCGAGCACCGATGATCTTCTCTCAGCATTCGGGAGTCTCAGGAGATACGGTGTTTCGGTACAACGGGTTTAGGATGAATTCGTTGAGAAGAGCGCCGCTCAATGGATTCGTTTTGACGATTGTCGTTCCATTCACGTATGGCATGATCAAGATCCCCACCAGCGTGTTCAGAATCACCGTGGCGCTCAGGGACAGCAAGATGACCCTTCTTCGCCCCAACCTGATTCGCCATTCCGGAAGTCACCTTCGGGGCGGTCCTGAGGCGCTTGCGACCTTGCGTCGCATCCAACTACGTTTGGCCCGATGCTGTGCAGACCAGAGTGTCGTGGTTCTTCCAGAACTCGAATCAACATCTTGGCTTTATCATTAAATAAACGATAATCGCCAAGAACACGGATTGACTTCCATCCAGGACTCAGGCGTCTCAAAGCCTGCACCAAGGCCTCTGCCCGCTCCGAACCTCGTCGGTGGAATGTCTGTCGAAGAGGCAATAGCGACGAGGAGATCGGTCAGGGAGTACGCATCTGATCCGATTACCATGACAGAGCTATCTCAACTGCTCTGGGCAGCACAGGGGATGACAGACGCACGGAACAGACGCAGGGCTTCCCCCTCGGCGGGCGCCCTTTACCCGCTGGAGCTCTACGTCATCGTGAGGAAGAGAGGCGTTGTAGGCCTACCCGCCGGCGTCTACCACTATTCGCCTGAGGACGAAAGGATAGCCATGGTGAAGGACGGGGACAGGTCAGGTGAACTGAGAATCGCTTCCCTCGACCAGGAAATGGTCGGCCTGGCCGCCGTCAACATCGTGACCACCGCTGTCGTGCCGAGAACGAGGTCGAAGTACGGGGAGAGGGCACTCCAGTACGTCTTCCAGGAGTCCGGACATGCGGCCGAGAATGTCTTCCTGCAGGCCGTCTCGCTTGGACTTGGCACTGTCATGATTGGCGCTTTCAGCGAAGAGGAGGTTCATTCTATCATAGGAGCCGGACCGGATGAGAGGCCTGTCTACATTCAGCCAGTGGGGGTGCCTCTGCGCCGACGGGCGATGTCCAAGCTCAGACAGAAGGCGCTCAGTCGTGGTCCCGACCAGCACCGATGACGGCCGAATCCTCAGGTTCGGTCATCTCTCTCCGTCAGGTCGACTCGCTCCAGCAGTTGCGTAAATATGAGAGAGGATTTCCTTGGACGGAATGGACCCCCCAAACTACAGGTCCAACGGGAGGGCGGGCGCGCCTGAGTCGTGCGACATCTGCGACAGCTACAGGACCGGAATGAACAGGCTCGCGACCTGCGCCAGGTATGAAGTCCTCGTGCTCCTCACCTCCGTGTGCGACCGCTTCGAGCTGAGGGTCGGTCACGACCCTCCCTTGCTGACTCCCGAAGAGGAGAAGCGTCTGTGCGGTCCCTGGATGAGGTACCCAAAGTCAAATCAGTAGCGGTGCAAACTGGAACCGTACTGGTCCTTAGGTGGCTACATCATATTCGATCTGATGATCTCCGGTTCAGTCGCGGCTGTTCAGAGTGCTGCTGCGGGCCTGTCATATTCTCGTTCCCCCGCAATCGCTGCCAGCCAGTCCGTGGCCTTCGCTAGCCGGATCGAAGACTCCTCCGGAGACTGCTGATTGGCGCTGGTCTGCCTACACGGGGACTCTGTCTTCCAAAGCCATGAGATGCCCACCAAAGGCGATTGCCCACAGGAGTGCCGGGTAGACGATCATCCTCTCCATTCCGCCTGGTCCCAGGCCCAAGTAGATGTCGGGGACGTAGAGGATTAGTGCGATGAGCGTTATCACGCCAAGAATGACCGAGAAGTATGCCATGGGTCTCTTCTGGAACCTGGAGGTCGCGATTGCTGATAGCCCCGCAAAGAGGAAAACAATGAGGGAGAAGATATCGTGCCAGATTCCCGTCGTTTCAGGCGCCAATCCTACTCCCAGCGCACCGATGCCTGTCAGGGCGACGAGCACCGTGGCAGGCGTCCATCTGAATGCCCGGTGCAGGAAATATGTGCCCAAGAGTATGAGAAGGCCCAAAAGCGCGATGGACGAATCGAAGAGCAACGCTGACGGCGGAGTGTAGCAGGCACCGCTGCTCGGACAGGTCGCGCCTAGGTCGCTCACGTAGTTCGTGGAAACGCTGTAGGCGTACCCATGCAGATACCCATAGCTGGGCGTGCCATTGGCAGAGTAGACTATCTCTGAGACGATTAGGAAGATTCCGAACTGGACAGCTCCAACGAAGATGGCAACGCCAGATTTCGCGGCGTTTGATAGAGTCATCGTCTTTCGTTGTGTTCCCTTACGCTAAAAACCTGAGCCACATCTGCACGCTCTACACGCGCTAAGTCATGAGGAAACACGGGTCGGTACTGGAGACGCGGAACTCTGGGCGAACGATGTGACGATACGCTTAAGGAACATCCCGCCTTCCTATCCAACGAGGGGCTTGCAAAAAGAGCGCCCGTGGACGAGACTCCAGATCCAGGAACTGGTGCGTGCAGACGTCGTGGATGCTTCCCCTGAGAAGAAACCGCTCTACGCCATTGTTACAGAGTCCGCGAAGAAGTATCCAAAGAACGTCAGCATCCACTATCAGGGAAGGAACTTCACATATTCAGAGCTAGATGACCTCTCTTCGAGGTTCGCGTCCGCGCTCGTCTCTCTTGGAGTGAAGCGCGGAGATAGGGTAGCAATCTTCCTGCCAAACACCCCCCAGTTCGTCTTCGCCTTCTTCGGAATCCTGAAAGCTGGAGCGATCGTGGTGAACAACAATCCGCTCTACAAGGAGAGGGAACTCGAGCACCAGATCAACGATTCCGGCGCGGAGGTCATCCTCGCATCGAAAGACGTCGTCAAGAGGAACGACCTGTACGAGAGCCTGGAACGCTGCAGGGAGAGAACTTGTCTGCGGCACGTCATCACCACCAGTGTTACCGATTACCTTCCGGGCCTGAAGCGCAGCCTGGCTGGGCTGGCCGGCATAAGGAGGGTGAGTCGGGCGAACACCCTGGACTTCGTGGCGCTGCTTAGGTCAAGCACTCCCATGACGGCGTTCGCTGACGTCAACCCGCTGGAGGATGTCGCTGTGCTTCAATACACCGGAGGGACCACGGGGGTCTCCAAGGGCGCGATGCTTACTCATTACAACCTCTACTCGAACGCGGCCCGCACGGCCAACTATCTGCCCCTGACCACCGAGGATGTGTCGCTGGCCGTGTTGCCTCTCTTCCACATCTATGGGCTCACCACGGCCATGAACGCTCCCTTCTTCGCATCTTCGCAGACAGTCCTCCTTCCCAGCTTTCACGTCGCCGAGGTGATGAAGACCATCCAGCAGAGGAAGGTTACCGCCTTCTGCGGCGTGCCAAGCATGTACATTGCAATCATCAACAACCCCAAGGCAAAGGACTTCGATCTCAGATCCGTAAGAGTGTGCGTGTCAGGTGGTTCCGCCCTCCCAGTAGAAGTGCGCAAGTGGTTCATCGCGTTGACAGGGGGGAATCTCGTCGAAGGCTACGGACTGTCCGAGACCAGCCCGATAACCCACTGCAATCCGCTGACGGAGGGGGGTGTCAGGGACGCTTCGATGGGGATTCCATACCCTGAGACCGATGCCATGATTGTGGCACTCGACGATCCCCACAAGGCCCTCCCCACAGGTTCGGTCGGGGAACTCGCGGTGAAAGGCCCTCAGGTGATGAAGGGCTACTGGAACAACGAGGCAGAGACCGCCGAGGTCATGTACGACGGGTGGTTCCTGACAGGAGATATAGCGAAGATGGATGATGACGGCTACTTCTACATAGTGGACAGGAAGAAGGACATGGTGGATGTTGGAGGGTTCAAGGTGTATCCCAGGGACGTGGAGGAGGTCCTTTTCGAGCATCCGGGCATCAGGGAGACCGCGGTCATCGGCATTCCGGACAAGTTCAGTGGCGAGGCCGTCAAGGCATTCGTGGTCAGAAGAGATGAAGCCGGTTCTCTGACGGAGAAGGACATCATAGACTTCTGCGCTGCTAGGCTGGTCAAATACAAGGTGCCGAAGAAAGTGGAGTTCATCTCGGAGCTCCCGAAGACTATGGTCGGCAAGGTCCTTCGCAGGAAGCTCAAGGAGACCTCCGCTCCACAACCATAGAGTCGCCTGCCGAAGTGCGGAATCAAGTTTCAGGGCTAGAACAAGTGGAAGACGCGCGCGCTGGTCGGATCATATCACATCGATTACCCCCTAACTAGTTTGTTTTCGTGGGTCCCTGAATGTCTCTACCATCTGACGGTACGTAGCAGCGAGGAATTGGGGAAGAATAAGTCGACAAGGTTACGGAAACCGGAGCCGTTCACAGGAATCCGGCTTTGGAATCGAAGACCTGTTCGGACAACCTCTCCATGTCTTTCGTGCCCCTGAAGAGGATGGAAAGCGCCATTGCATCTCTGTAGAACTTCTCGACGCCGAAGTCCTCGAAGTATCCGTACCCACCGTGAATCTGAAGCGCCTGATTCGTCGCATTCCTTGCCAGAGCCGCGGCTCTTACCCTCGCCATCGTCTTCCAGGCGGCGGCGTGGTGCTCTCCGTAGGCGAAGTCCCGAATCATCTCCTCTTCCGCCCTGAGATGAGAAAGACCGAACGCCACGGGCTGGTAGTCCTTGAGCGGGTGCTCAAAGGTGGTCCTGACCTTCGAGTACTCCACGGCCTTGGCGAGCGCCCCAGCGGCGATGCCTAGGGAGACGGCCGCGACTTCGAGGTCCATGTCGTTGACAGCGGCTTCGATCAGCCGGGAGCCGTTCTCCGAAAGCTTCTCGAAGTCCGTCGAGTCGATGGCAAGCGAGGAGAAGCTCAGTCCTCGGAGTCCCAGACGCGGGCGTTCCTCTGCGGGCCTGAAGCCGGCCTTGACCAGCAGGAGGCTGTTCTGGGGGTCATTCGCCGCGACGATAATCGCGTCGGCACTCGCGTTGAGAATGTAGTCCACCTTGCCCAGCGCGTGGTCGCCCTCGATCACCACGCCCGAAGTCCCGCCGTGCACCTCCAGCGGACCGCAGTGGTCGACGGCGACGTTTGTCTTGGCCGACGCAACGTCTCGGAGTATCTCCCTGCTCTTCTCGGACGCCATGATGAGAGGAAGGAAGAGTGAGTTGCCGATGAGTACCCTCACGGCGGCCGACGGCGAAATCCGCGCCAGCTCTTCAAGCACTATCATGTAACCCCTTTCGTCGAGGCCGGTGCCGCCGTACTCGGTCGGAATTCTCGCTCCCATGAACCCCTGTGAAGCCATGCTCCTCGCCGTCTCGAGGCTCAGCCCCTCCCGCTCTATCTTGACTGCTATGCTGTCTATGTTCTTCTGGGCGAAGTCCCTGACGTTGCTCCGAAGCAGCTGGTACTCTTCGGCCATCAAATCGGGCCACCGCTCTTGTTGGCCTTCGCCTTCGTCCTTTCTCTCCCGATCGTCCTTGCGATGATCAGCTTCTCCACCTCGCTGGTCCCCTCCCAGATCTCCATGATCTTCGCGTCTCTGAACGACCTCTCGAGGTCCCCCGCCAAGCCTTCGACGCCGGTCAGCTCCAGTGCTTTCTCGGTGACGTAGACGGCCGTCTCAGCGGCGTAGGCCTTCGCCATGCTCGTCAGCTTCGGGTCGGGGTTGAACTTGAAGAGGCGTGAAGCCGCTTCGTAGGTCAGGAGGCGCGCCGCCTCGATCCTCGTGGCCATCTCCCCCAGAGTCATGAGGACCTGCTCCTTCTCGGTCTCAATGCTTCCGGTCCCCTTCCACTCGATGAGCTCGAGGGTCCGGTCCAGCGCACCCTGAGCTATGCCCACGGCCTGTACAGCTACATAGATTCTGCTGATGTTGAAGAAGGTCATGATGTAGTAGAAGCCCTTGCCCTCCTCCCCCAGCAGATTCATCGCAGGAACCTCCACGTTGTCGAAGACTATCTCGGCGGTGTTCGTCGCGCGCACCCCCAGTTTGCCGCTCAGCTTGTTCCTTGACACCCCCTTCGAGCGCATGTCGACGATGAACACGCTCAGGCCGTGGTGCCTCTTCCCGTCCGGTTGCGCGGTGCGCGTGAGAATCACGAGGAAGTCGGCGAGCTGACCGTTCGTGATGAACATCTTAGACCCGTTGACGATGTACCCATCACCAGACTTCACTGCTGTGGTCTTGATCCCCGCGACGTCGCTCCCCGCAGATGCTTCGGTGACCGCTAGGCCCATGATCGCCTGTCCGCTGTTCAAGGGCGGAAGGTATTCCTGCTTCTGCTCTTCTGTCCCGAAGAGCATGATCAGCTCCATTCCGAAGAGCGTGGCGATGGAGGCTATCCCCGTTCCGGCGTCGACCCGGCAGAACTCTTCCATCGTGACCAGGATCTCCCAGGGGTCTGAATAGTCGAGGATTCCGCTCGCAAAGGCCTTCTTCCTCAGGTCGTCAGGATACTCCTCGCTTGAGTCGTGCTTTCGCACCAGTTCGGGGGTCATCTCCCTGACCGCGAATTCCCTCGCCTTCTTCCGAGCGTCCATCAGAGTGTCTGGCAGCTCAAACTCCATCTCGGTTCGCGTCTTTCTGCCTCGGTCCTCTTACTTAGTGCTTGCTCCCTCTTCCCTCGCACGGATGAACGCTTGGGACTTGGGAGCTGGGTCAGGCTTTCTGCATCAGCGTCGAAAAGCCCTGCCCGCCCCCGACGCAGAGAGTGGCCACTCCGTACTCTTTTCCTGAGTGCTGCAGCTGCCTGGCCAGAGTCCCGAGCACGCGGGCTCCAGAAGCGCCGAGAGGATGCCCTATGGCAATGGCGCCTCCGTGGACGTTCACACGACTCGGGTCGAGTCGAAGCTCCTTGATAGCGTAGAGAGGTACCACGGCGAAGGCCTCGTTGATCTCCCACAGGTCCACTTCATCGACGCCCAGGCCCGCATTCGCGAGAGCCTTTCTGGAGGCTGGAACCGGGCCCTTGCCCATCACGCTCGGCTCGACGCCGGCCCAGCCAAAAGAGAGAATCTTGGCCAGCGGCTTCAGGCCGCGCTCCCTGACCTTATCGCCAGACATGAGGAGCACCATCGAAGCTCCCGCGCTCAGGGGAGATGAATTGCCAGCCGTGAGGGTTCCTCCCTCCTTGAACGCGGGCGGAAGCTTCCGCAGCTGCTCCACGCTGGTTTCTCTCCTTATGCTCTGGTCCGTATCGATGACCCTCTCTTCGCCGCCCACCTCGACCTTCATCTCCATCAGCTCCTCCTTGAACCAGCCTTCGTCGAGGGACTTCGACGCCTTCGCATGGGACCCCACGGCGAAGAGGTCCATCTCCTCTCTGGTGATTCCGCTCTCCTCGGCGAGCTTCTCGGCGGTCAGACCCATGACATACCCCGTACCCATCTGGTACCTTGCATACTCGGGACTGGCGAGCAGCCTCATGCTGGGTGCTACCTGTGGATTGTTGCTCATCGGGACGTGAGTCATGTGTTCCATGCCTCCCGCGAGGACAACCTCCGAGTTGCCCGTCATGATCTCCATCGCTCCCAGTGCCGCACCGTTCATCGACGAGGCGCAGGCTCTGTCCATCGCTACACTCGGCACCGTGACCGGCAGCCCCGCCAGGAGCACCGGGTGTCTCCCGCCGTAGAGCCAGTTCTCGCCTACCTGGAACGCGCACCCCGTGATGACGTCCCCGATCTCCTCCGGGTTCACCGCGTCCCTCTCGACGAGCTTCTTGATGAGGAGCCCCAGGGCCTGGTCCATGCGCACGGAGTTGTAGACGTCCCTCTCGGGCTCGCTGGGTTTGGACCTCGAGAAGGGAGTCCTCAGGTAGTCAACCACGAAGACTTCGCGCAGAGCATTCACTGGCTCTTCATCTCCCCTTGTACTCTGGCTTCCTCTTTCCCAGGAAGGCCGAAATGCCTTCCTTCAGGTCCTCGGTCCCGAACAGTACTCCGTATGACAGCGCCTCCATCTCGAGGCCTACGTCGGACGGCGCCTCGGTCCCCTTGTTCAGCAGCCTCTTCGCCAGCATCACGGCGACGGGCGCCAGGGCGGAGGCGAGCTCTCGGCCATACTGGAGCGCATACTCGTCGGGGTCCCCGGCAGGGATGAGCCTGTTCACGAGCCCGAGTTCGTAGGCCTGTTTCCCGCTTATCCTCTCTCCGGTCAGGACCAGGGCGGACGCCCGGGAGAGTCCGATCAGCTTTGTCATCTTCTGGGTCCCAGACCAGCCCGGCACTAGTCCCAGGGTCACCTCCGGGAGGCCCAACTTGGCGTCCTCGGTCGCCAGCCTGAGGTCGCACGACATCGCCAGCTCGAGACCGCCTCCCAGAGCGTATCCCTTGACGACTGCGACCGTCAGCTTGGGGAATTCAGAGATCCTCTTGAAGATCCTCTCGCCCTTTCTCGAGAATTCGACGAACGCGGCAGAGCTGTTGAAGAATTGGGAGAGGTCGGCGCCGGCCGACAACACGCCCCCGGTCCCAGTCAAGAGGACCACAGTGATTTCGTTGTCGTTCCAGAGCTCGGTGAGGATCCGGTCGAGCCCGTCCAGGGCCTCGGCGTTGATGGTATTCTGCTTCGGCCGGTTGATGACCACCCTTGCTACCCTGCCGCCAAGCTTCTCCACAAAGATGGGTCTGGCCTTGTCCGGTTCCTTCTCCGGCTTGGCTCCCGGTCGACCCGCAGGCTCGGCCCCGGGGCCCGACTTGCTCTCGATGACCTCCAGCATCTTCCCCTCGAGTATGGACTTCGCTGGGGCGAAGACCTTGCATTCGAACTTCGCTGCGAGTTCCTCAAGTTTCGACTTCACTTCGAGGTTGCTCAATCCCCTTGCCACCGAAATGGGACCGAACGGCCTCCCCATTCCGAGACAGACTCCCTTCTCTATGTCCTCGGGACGAGCAACTCCTTCTTCGATCAGTTTTATCGCCTCGTTGATCTCTATGCTGAAGATGTCCAGGATCGATATCTTGTCGGTCGGGGGAACCTTCGGGATGTTGGCCTTTCCTGTCGACCAATCGTAGAAGCCCTTCCCCGTCTTCTTGCCGAGTCGCTTCGCTTCCACCATTCTCGCGAAGATCAGTCCCCTGCCGTACTCGGTCGAAAGGGTCTTCGAGAAGTAGGAAAGGGAAGCCCACGCGATATCGACGCCGACGAAGTCCAGAAGCTCGTAGGGTCCCATCGGGAGCCCCTGGCTCCTCGCGTAGCTGTCGACTTCTTCGGGAGCGGCTATCCCTCTGTCGAGCACCAGACAGAAGAAGAGGGTCTCGGCGGCGTTTATCCTGTCCACTATGAAACCAGGGCTGTCCTTCAGGACCTTGATGGGCGTCCTTCCGAGTTTGGCGCAGACCGAAGCCGCGGCGTCAAGGACGGCGGGATCAGTCCTGCTTCCGGGGACGACCTCGACGAGTTTCATGACCACGGGCGGATTGAAGAAGTGCATTCCGACGACCCTTTCAGGTCCTGGGGTCCCCTCTGCCAGCTCTGAGATTCTTATGTTCGAAGTATTTGAAGCGAGAATGGCTCCGCTCGGAGCCGCCTGGCCAACCTCTTTCAAGACGGACTTCTTCAGCTCCGGGATCTCGGGCACGGCTTCCACAACGAGGTCAGCCCGCGACACGGCCTTGGCCATGTCTCCTCCGAACGCGATTCTCGAGTAGACCTCGTCCGACTGGGCCTTCGTGAGCTTCCCCCTTCCAACGAACTTTTCGAGACTCTGCGCGATCTTGTCCTTGGCATTCTCAAGGGCTTCTGGAAACTTGTCCATCAAGGTCACCTCGTACCCATTCATCGCGAAGAGCTCGGCGATGCCATGGCCCATCTCCCCGGCTCCGATTACGGCTACCTTTCTGATCTCCAAGGTCGACCAATTCCGAGTCCGTCTAGATCGATTTATCCCTTTGCGAGATGTGAGAATACGTGAGTCGAGAACCGCGGGTCCCCTGAGGAGATCCACACTTGGATCATTGCCTACACGTCGTGCGAAGTCGGGAGCACTCTAGGCTACAGCGCGCGCGCGGCTCCCGCGGCTGCATTTGCGCCCTGTGAGTTCGCGGTACTAACCCGACGTCGCCAGACTTTGGTGGCATCTTTCAGCGATTCAGTACCAATCTGGGAAGAATGTTGGAAATCCGATATATGTCTCGAGGAGCTCGATGATCCCGAAGAAAAGTGACGACAAGAATCGCCAAGACAGCAACAATCGGAGCCGTAGCCGTAGCGCTCGCGGTGGCACTCCTGGCCTACTCGGCCATGGCATCACCGACCTCTGCGCAGACAGCTACGACCTCTTCGACATCGACAACGACATCCACAACGACACAGACCAGTAACTCGAACAATCAATCAATCTCGTGTGCGGGCCATCATCTGGACAACGGAGAACCATTCCGAGGGGGTGGGGGGCCCCCCGGAGGACCCATGCAACGGGGCGACTGGTTCGACCAGCAGCAGAGCCAGGTGAACCTTGCGGTCGGACGGACCATCACAGTGTCGAGCACCTCAGGCGAATACACAACCGTGAGTAGCTCCAGCACAAACGGCACAGCCTCTGGCACTCTGACCTTCACGGTCACAGGGAAGCTTTCGCAGGGGTACACACTATCACTCACCAGCGGTAACCTGAGCATCGCTGGTACAACATACGCGATATCGTCCGGGTCAGCCCAGATGGACCCAACCGGCGTGACGATATCGGGGCAGGGGACGACGAGCCCGACCGGACAGTTCATCGTGCATGCTAGGGCGCACGGAACGTTCGTCGGCTCGAGCGCCTCGGTGTCACTGGACTTCACGAACGGAACGACCGAGTACCAAGTCACCCTTAGCAGCGCCGTCTAGGGAAAGACGGGACTCGGTCTTCCCTTTTTTTCCTCCTCACCCGAACTGAGGCAGGCGACTCGCTCCGAATCGATCGTCATCTTGACGAAGAAGGGCTCGAAGGCAGTCCGGGAACCCTGCCTCCTGTGCGGTCGTCAGGACTTACGACCAATTCCCTGGGTTGAAGGACGCTAGCAGGGCTCACCTTAATGAGCACATTCAGCAAGTCATGGTGGCTTTGAGCTCCCGGTTGAGACTTAGGAATGGTCAAGGTCGATAATCATAGTCACATAATCCTGGCAGACATTACGGACATGGTCGCATCCGCAAGGGCCAGGAACATCGAGCAATATTCCATCACGGAACACGTCTCACAATTCAGGGGCCTGAGGGAATCGATCCCCTTCGGCTCCGTACACACCAGGGGAAGAATCTTCGAGGACCTGAAAGAGTATAGAAAGGAGTTCTCCAAAATCGACGATTCCGAGTTCCTGGGAATGGAGGTCAGGATGGGGCTCGAAGTCGACTTCTCGCCGCACTACGAGACCAGAGTGGGAGAGTACGTCAACCAGGAAGAGTGGGATGTCTTGCTGTGTTCTGTCCACGAGCTCGAAGACGGGAGCGACATCGAGAAGGCCAGAGTGAGGCCGCTCGATCTTGCCGAGGCTCGGAACCTATGGCGTGAATATCTCGGATCGGAGAGGATGGCCCTTGAGAGCGATTTCGTGCCCTTCAGCGTGCTCACCCATCCTGTGAGGATGTCGAGGAGAACGGACCGCGTACCAGATGAGATTGATGATTTGCTCCTTGATCTGGCAAAGACGGCGAGGAGGTGCAACAAGGCCCTTGAGCTCAACGGAAACGACCTGGGCTACGCACCAGGGCTCGTTCGCAGGCTTGCTAAGGCGTGCTCGAAGGCAGGTTGCAGAGTGAGTCTTGGTTCAGATGCGCACTATCCGAGGGATATCTTCAGAAACGTGACAGACGCCATGGCGCTTGTCAAGGAGTTCGAACTCCAACTCGCGATTCGTCGCGACAAGAGTTATGTAAGAGCGAGGCCTTCGGACAGATCATGAGCTCAAAGGGAATACTCCTGCTGACCAGCAACTACGCCCCGGGCTACAAGGTGACCAACGTGCTGGGGATGGTCTACGGGATAACCGTCAGGTCACGAGGGGTAGGCGGAAACCTCATGGCCGGGCTGCGGTCAATCGGAGGAGGAGAGATCAACGAGTACACAGAGATGGCCCACCAGGCCAGACAGCAGGCCCTGGACAGGCTGGCAGAGCAGGCGGCCGGCATGGGAGCGAATGCCGTGCTCAGCATCATGTTCGATTCGACAGAGATAGGGACAACGATGGTCGAGATCATCGCGGTCGGGACGGGCGTGGTTATCGCCCCGGTGACGGAGTCCCAGCAGCTAGTGAAGCTCAGCTAGCATCAGGGCACAGAAAAACCGGGTGCGCTCGAGATGAGAGACAATCCTGCCAAGAAGATAGACCTCAGAAGACAGCTGAAACACCTGTACAGTCCGTCAGCATCGGAAGCTCAGACGGTTGACGTTCCGCGTTTCAAGTTCATAATGATTGACGGCAGGGGCGACCCCAACGGGGCGAAATTCAGCGAAGCCATCAGTGCGCTCTACAGTCTGTCCTACGCCCTCAAGTTCACGGTAAGGAAAGAGAAGGCGATCGACTACCCTGTCATGGCGCTCGAGGGACTGTGGTGGACCGACTCCGGCGTCTTTGACATGGCCGAGAGGAACGCGTGGAACTGGACCGCGATGATCATGCAGCCGGAATTTGTCACGCCCACGCTCTTCAGGAGAGCCATGCAAGAAGTCAGGAAGAAGAAGGACAGCAAGGCGCTCGGGATCGCAAGGTTGGAGGCGTTCCGCGAAGGCCTCTCAGCCCAGATAATGCACATCGGGCCGTATTCGGCGGAGGGTCCGACGATCAAAAGACTTCATGACTATATCAAAGAAGGTGGGGGGCAGCCCAAGGGAAAGCACCACAAGATCTACCTGGGGGACCCCAAGAGGGCGGCGCCGTCGAGGCTCCGAACGATATTGAGGCAGCCCTTCCAGAAATCAGTCTGATCGGTCGATGGGGGTTACATCGCGGTCGGCTTGTTTCGCACCCGGGCTTCACCTGATGCCGGATGGCCTGACCTGCGTCGGACATCACAGCCACAACCACCCTTCCACTTCGCTGGGTTCGTGATTCTTCTCAGACTTCAGGCGTCGGTGTGAATTCCTTCTCCTCCCACATGTCGAAAGCGGTCGCCGAGGAGGACGCCTGAGTGATTATCGCGAGGGCCGCGGCTGCATGGAGGAAGTTGATGAAATCGACCGGGATTCCACCGACATTCATGCTCACGGCGCCGTAGAGGGCAACTCCAAGGAACGCCTCGAAGAGGGCGAAGTCGAAAGTCGCCTTGGTGATCCGCTTTATCCTGTCGGGACAGGAGGTCGCCCTGACTCGCGCGAGGATGAGGTACGCCAGCACCAGAACTATCGCCCCGACCAGGAGATGGAGGTCGTAGGTGGGGAAGGTCCCGATCACGGGAAACAACACGATCAGAATCTGGATGAAAGCGACCCAGATGATGGCGTACATCATGGCCTAGGTCTTCAACTTGTGGAGGGCTGCCTCTGAACAAAGACCGTCGGTGTTTTCTATTTAACGATTGGCAGTCTAATGTCTGAGCTAGTCGAGCAGAGAATGTCAGTCACGGGACACTGAAGAACTCCCCGTAGGTCCTCGCCGAGAGGGCCGGGTTGGATTGGGCTTCCTCCCCCAGCTTTCTGAAGGGCACATCGCCGTAGTCGTGGCCCGGGTAGATGGTCGTCGAGGGCGGCAGCTTGAGGATTACGTCGTGCAAGCTCCTGAACATCTCCTCCATCGACCCTCCAGGGAGGTCGGTTCTGCCGCAGTTACCTATGAAGAGGGTGTCTCCGGTGAAGAGGTCTTCACCATCGTAGAGGCAGATGCTGTCCGCAGTGTGTCCCGGCGTGTAGATGACCTTGACCTCGTTCCGTCCGACTGCCAGAACGTCGCCTCCTTTCACTGACAGGTCATGGTCTATGGGCGAGCGCTCGTGCGCCACCACCTTCGCGCCGAGCTCCCCAGCCAACTCCCTCAGGGTCGAGGTGTGGTCGAAGTGGTTGTGAGTGCTAACGGCGAACTTGACCTTCACGCCGACCTCCCTGGCCGCGTCGACGATGGGTCGTGTCTCCCATCCCGAGTCAATCGCCAGCGCTTCGCCGCCGGGCCTGTCAGCGAGCAGATACACGAAGTTCTGCATGGTGCCCACTCCTATCTGCCTAACGATCATCGCGGAAGCGCTGTCGTCCTGCTAAGTATGTGTTGCGACCACTCGATTCTTGTCAGCGACGCTCAAACAGTCGGGGTCATTCTGCGTCGACGGGCCTCAAGGATTGCTGCGTCAGCTAGGCCGTAGAGCTTCATGGATGGTGCCAGAGCTGAGGTCACCATGGGCATGCAGCGTACACACTCACATTCAACAGTGCATACGTTATGTTCTTCTTGCTTCGATGATTATCGAATGCGGAATGATCATGTGTTTCCTGAGCGAGAGATGTTCCGATACTCCTTTCGACGTGGGCTTTGGTTCGACAAGTCTCGTAACGACCAGTCCGCTCTTGTATAGTGCTTGGAAGTAATCGGTCAGGGTCCTATGAAATGAGGTTGTCCGGAAGGGTCTGACAATCCTCTTCATGTCCCACGAGACTCTGGACTTGGTGATGCCGAAGTATCTCCTCACCTCCAAGTGCATGGCCTTTCTCTCTGGTGCGTTCTCTGTCCCTTCCTCGTATTTCCACTCTGCGATCGGTCCTCCAACTGCGGCATCACCATATTCAAAACAAGGATGAGTGATTGAGAAGACAAATCTTCCATCCTTCTTTGGAACTCTGGCAACTTGTGAAATGGCGTCCTCATAGCGTTCGATGTCCATAAGGGCCACGAAGCAGGTCACCACACCAAAACGCGCTCTCTCCAACTCCTTCAAGTCAGCCGCGTCTGATACGTAGTATCTTATCCCCAACCTATCTCTTCTCTCCCTTTCTCTTGCCAGCTTGATCATCTCTTTTGAGAAATCCACGCCGATTACTCTGGCCCCCTTTTTGGCCAAGATCCTCGTGTTGTATCCTTCACCACACGCCAGATCCAAGAGCTGCTTGCCCTTTACGTTCCCTACCATCTTCAAGGCGGCAGGCTTATTCATTTCCTCCCGAAAGTGATCCTTACCCATCCGAACGAAGTCTGCCCAAGGCCTCGAAGCTTCATCCCACTCTCTGGAGATTTTGTCACTAACCACAGAACCACTAGAACCTATGTCAACCGCGAGAAGACCATTATCATAAGACTTCCTGTGTTTTGAACCCAATCGATGATGCCGCGCGCTACGCCACCGAATTGCATGAGCCTAGACTGCCCGAGTTCCATCAGAGTCATGATAGGTATTCTCAATCCTACTCGACCCTTGCAGACGCCAAACCAAGGCCGGAGCCACAATCGCTAGCGAGAGTATCAGCAACGCAATGCACGGCCACAATGGGCCGATCTGATAAATCCACCATGTATCCAGTTGTCCTCTCGCCAACGCCGGGAGCACATTCGAAGTCAAGGGAGACGAGAACCATTGCATGGTAGGCGGGATGGCAGTCGTCAGAGCGGCAAGCCCGTTGATTAAGACGCCTACAGAGTAGAGAAGGTAGAGGAGCCAAAGAACGACACCTGGCCGCTTTCTATGAGTGTCATCTATGACCGAGCCGATTGGTAACAGGAGAAGGGGCATCGCAGGTACGAGGTACCTTGGACCAAATGAATTTCCCGCTTCAGGTGTGTAAAACATGGAGTACGGTACGACTATTGCAAGGAAGACCAGTAGTACGAACAATGAATTCCTGTTGAAGGAAGAAGACTTGAATTGCTTGTAGATTCCGAACAGACCGGCTGCCATGATGGGAGAGTAGAGAAAGAGACCCCTCAGTGGTGTGAAGAGATTCAGAAACAACCCGCTCGGAAGGAAGAAGCTGAAACCGCCGAACAGTCCGGGTGAATGTAGGTATAGCTGTTCTGAAGACGTGTAGAACGTCCCAAAACTCAAGTAATTGTAGAAGGCGAGCAGGAGCACGCCAATCAATGAGGTCAGAAGAAATGACCCTGCTCCTTTGATACGGGTTGAGATGGAACCACTACTTGCGATGATTAGGTAGCCTAGGAAGATCGGCACAAGGATTCCATCCACGTAATCGACGGTCAAGGCCGTGCCTATTGCAAGGCCGCACAACAGGAAATTCCTGATCGGCGGTTGGCTACTCCCATCTGTCCTCTGAACGGCTTTCAATGCGAAGTAGAGCGCCAGAAGGACGAACAACGCCGAGACATCGCTCTGGAAGAGATAGGTGGCAAACGGCCAGCTTATCGTGGAAAACGCATAGGCAAAGGCGATGAAGATGGCTGCCCTGTCACTGCAGAAGAAGCTCTTGGCTATACGATATAGGACGTACACGGCCAGTGCGTTGACCAAAGCGACAAACACCTCAGAGAGAAGCAAGACCTTGCCGAATAATGTGAAGCCACCTTCAAGGTAGAAACCAAGGGCAACGAATGGATAGGCCAAGATAGCGGTGCCTGGAGCTGATGCCGAGTAGTAGGCACCCTTGTACTGGAACAAGTCTACCGAGTTCGGCGTGAATTCTCCAACCTTCCCGACCGAAAATAAGTGATTGGCCCAGATCGCGTAGTCCAGGTCAATGAAGCTCGTGGGATGGTCTGCGGCCCAAATTCCATTCAGGCATGCGAGAAATGTCAGTAATGATACGAGGAAGACGAGTAATGGGACCTGCCATGGTGATCCCTTGAAGTTCAATGACTGAACGCATTCGTCTGTATTGAAGTGAACTTAAGGCTAGGAAGTGATGTGCCCGAGAAAGAGTGATCCGGGACTTGGAGTGATACAATCGAACAGAGTTGGTAGCGCGCGCATGCAGATTTCCGTCCAGCGGTTTTTTAAGGCAGCGACGTGTTTTCCATGTGGTCAACTTGGAAGACGCACCTGACCGCGAGGTCGCTGAGGGGTTACATGACCCGTTGAGCGATAGAGACGTGGAAGTGGTGAGAATCATCGAGGAGGAGGGGCTCTCGGTCTTCACCTTCGACGGTTTGAGGAGAATCACTGGTGCACATCCGGAGACGTTGTCTAGGGCGCTTGACCGGCTGGAAGACGAAGGGATGATAGTCAGGTCACCAGAAGGTTACAGTACAACCGGGAAGGCGAAGGAGGCGGTTCAATTGCGGCCTGCGTTCACCGCAGGCAAGAAGGTGCCAATACTTCACACATTCCTTCCCTACGGTTCGAGCCTCAAGATTATCGTTTCGGCTCTGAAGGGGAGGTGGTTCGACAGGATGAGGTGGGTCGGAATCGCCGAAAGCGAGGAGGGTGTGGTGATGAAGTGGGTCACGGACGACGGCTCGGCCCGTATCGACGCGAGGTTCTCGTCGGGCCAACTTGAAATCGAGGCCAGGATAAGGAAGGACTCCGACCTCTCAGGCGCAGTTCGGGCTGCCCATCAGCTGATGGGGAGGATATCGAGGATGTATGCGAGTTCCAGACCGGGTGCGAGGCCGTCCCTGATGCAGATATGCTATTTCACAACCATCGCGATGTGACCAAGTCCATTCGAACCCGCTCAACAAGAACCGGCATCCCCACAGCGCTGCTAGGTGATTTGTCAAGATGACAAGTATCGAGGGGATGCAACTGCTGCAGTCCTTTTCAGATGCTGTAGCACAGCTGGCTGAGAGCGTTTCGCCATCGGTGGTGAACATTAGCGCCGGACGGAGGGAAGGGACGGGAATCATCTGGAGCAGTGACGGGCTAATCGTTACCGCTAGCCACGTTATCGGAGATGCTCCAGCGCCTAGGATCACTCTGAGCGACGGCAGGGAACTGGAGGCCAAGGTGGTGGGCAGAGACCGGTATGCGGATGTCGCCCTCCTGAAGGTCGACGTGGATGGGCTAAGACCAGTCCAGACGGGAAGGGCGGAGGACCTGAAGGTTGGGCAGTTCATCTTGGCCCTGGCGAAGGCTTACGGAAGGAATGCGGCGGCAACCTCGGGGATTGTTACGAGCCACAGCAGACGTATGAAAGGCTGGTGGGGAGTTGTAATCGAGGACGCTAGCGTCTCCAACGCGAAGCTCAACCCTGGTTACTCAGGCGGGCCCCTGGTCGACGCTTCCGGCAAGATGCTCGGAATGAACGTTGCATACTTCGCTGGAAGGGGAATCGCTGTCTCGGTCGACTCGCTGAAACAGGCGATCGAGACTCTCCCAAAGGACGGGCGGGTCAAGAAGGGATTCCTGGGCGTGGTCGTGGAGCCAATTGAACTACCTGAAGATCTTGCGAGCAGCAGCAGCATCGGCCAGGACGAGGGGCTTCTAGTCCGGTCGGTCGACCGGCAATCGCCAGCAAGGGCCGCTGGAGTGGCCATCGGGGACGTCATCCTCAAGCTGGGAGAGGTCCGCGCGACAGATGAATATGAGCTGCATAAGGCGCTCTCTGGGGACTTAGTCGGCAAAACCGTCAGCCTGTGGGTCCTCAGGGGCGAGAAACTGACTGAGCTCAGAATAGCGCCCAAGGAGGCCGAGGAATTGCAGATGATAGGCTTCAGCGACTCCCTTCCAAGGGAGCCAGGTTTCCCGGAACCACCGCGACCCCGCGACCCGCTCCCTCCACTGCGGCCTCCATCCTAAGATGCAGCTGAGCCGGACTAAAGTCAGATTGGTGGGGGCATTCCAATGTCAGGATTTCGCCTAGAAGATTAGTCGGTCCCCTCTGGGCTGCTTCAGTCGGGATGCCTTGCAGATTCTTGCGCGCGCGTGTGTAAGCCCGGTTCACCGTGAACTTCACGCGTTATCGCACATGGATTGTCACTCGCCAGACAATCCCAGGCAGACAGCGCAGAAGTAGGTGTTCCCCTGCTGATGATCCATTTCTGTCCCGTGAATCGCACAGCGCATCGAGATCTCGTGAGAAGCCTCAGCGTCCATAACCACTGCTGCGTCGCTTATGTTGCTGTTGGGCCGAAGTTGCGTCTGCATCTTAAGAGTCCTCATGCAAATGGTACCGATTGCATGGATTCTTTGTAAGCATGATGAAGCCCAAATTCGAATTTCTGCTCGTGTAGCGCGCGCGGGCCGATCGCGGCTGACTGATTCAACTCTTCGGGGCAATCTTTAATCCGAGTCTCGGCACAGTCGAAGATCAGCATGGAAAGAGCGATAGTGCTGGTCAACCTGAGCCCGGGTGCAGAGGAGAAGAGCATCACCGCCCTCAAGAAGATGCCGGGGATTCTGTCGGTCTACCAACTCTACGGTCTGTACGACCTCCTAGTGATGGTAGAAGGACCCGACGACCAGGCACTGAAATCAATCGTCGCCGTCAACCTGAGGTCGAAGGCGGGCGTGGTCTCGACGGTCACGATGAAGATCGTTTCGTGAGGCACGAGCGCGGCCTGAGCTTAGGCCTGCCCCACGAGTGAATCACCTTCTAATAGATACATCCGAGTGTCCTTCTTGACCAGCTTTCGCGCTCGTCAGGCTCACTCACGCCGAAGTTCTTCAGGACGTGCTTCTTGACTCATGTCGACATCGTGGAAGCGCGCGCTCGGGTTCGAGAATGGTATAGTGAGTCTCTCACCGGGAGAGGCGGACCTCATCTCCGGTTGAGAAGGCGTCTTTCTCCTTGACGACCCCTACTATCTTTCTTGCTTCGTCGACGACAGGGATTGCCCTGAACCGGTATCGTCTGAACAGGGCCTCCACATCCCCGCGCATCGTCGTAGGAGCAATTGTGACAATGTTCTTCGTCATTATCTCCTCAAGCCTGCTATCGGGATTGGCCTGTAGGAGTTCGTTAATGTCGACAACCCCCTTCAGGCGCTGCTCGTCATCCACAACGTAGACATACATGGTGACAAGGGAGTTGGGCGCCTCCTTTCTGAATCTGGTGAACGTGTCCTCTACGGTCAGGTCTCCTGGGAACTGCAGGAAGCGGCGGACCGCAAGAACTGACGCTGGAACGTCGTGCTGCGTGATGAGCTCGTGAACCCTCTCCCCAAGGCTTCCGCTGAGCGTCTTCTGGATTTCTTCCGCGTCCTCTTTCGGCAGAATCGAAATCACCTCTGCTATCTCGACCGCGGAGAGGTGTGTGAAGATCTGTGCCACACGTTCGGCGCTGGCGCTGGCAAGGATCTCTCTCTGGACCTGCGGTTCGGTGGCCCCTAAAGTCGCGGCCGCCGCTCTGCTGTCGAGGACGCTAAAGAGGTGAATCCTCTCCTCGTGGCTGAGGCCCTCGAGAATGTCTGCTAGGTCCTCCGGGTGTATCTCCCTGAGTCGGTCCTTCGCGACGGTGAGCCTGACGTCCCCCTTGGTGGCCGTCAGGTCCGCCCCCAGCGGCTGGACATACTTCCAGGGGATGAATCCTTCCAGCCCCGCGTCCTTCGGGAGGCCCCCGCTAAGCCTGCCGAAGCCGAGCCTCCGCGCTAGGGCGCGTCTGCTGACGTCTGCGGCCACGATGAATAACTTGTTCTCCACGAGCAAAAGCTGGATGTCGTAGACGACCTCCACGGCGAACCCATCAGTGTCCAATATCCGTTTATCAAGGATCTTGTCCCGAAGCAGCAGGAGGTCCTCGTCGGGCCCGACCTCCGGGTAATCATTGTCTCGAGGATCATGAACCACGATTTCTCCGGGTCTGACCTCAACCACTTGGCTCCATGGAACCTTTAGCGAAGGGTCGCCGTAGGGTCGTCCCACAATCAGGTGCGTGACCTCTGCGTACTTCGGGTCGTCCTTTACCACGAAGTCCTTTAGCTTGCCGAGTTTGGCGTCCGCTTCCGTTCTTATCCTCCGCCCGATGATTTCGCTCAAGAGAAGGCTCTGTGTATGGCCATTGTCTGCTTGGCCACTCGGGCGCACTTCCCCTTCCTTCCGGGACGGGCTTTCGAACATCTATGCTCCCTGCGCCTGCAGACAAGAGGCGGTCATACGCATATCGGCGAATCTGCTCACGAACATGTCAAATCACAAGAACGTGGAGAATTTGTAGGCGAGCAGAATGACTAGTACTATCAGGTACAGCCTAAGCGCAAGTAGGACCAAACGGGTACCTCTAGAGAGTCTTATCCGTGGCTTTGCGTACCTTCTGTTGATTTCCCTGATCTTGTCGACTGCTCTCTTGAAAGGGTTCATTGCTCTCACCCGAGGAACCCAGGGAACAGCGTCCCTATGCCGTACAATGTGGACAAGATGATGATGACCACGACTATTGTGCCACTGAGCACGTTCTGTCTCCTGGTATTCTTGAATTTGCCCACAAGTTCTTCTTCATTTAGAAGCAGAATGAGGAACGAGAGAGCAGCGGGCAATAGTGTTACTGCTATAACCTGCACGAAGAGCGTGATGGTGACCAGCGGGGCGCCTGGTATCAGGACTATCGAAGCGGCGACGATCAAGATAAAAAGGCGGAACATGGTGAACCATTTCGACTGGCCCGTCCTGGCATTCAGAGAGTGGGACCAGCCAAAGACTTCGCCGAATGCCCAGGCGCTTGTCATTGAAATGGCGATGGCACCGAGGAGTCCGGCGTCAAACAGCCCAATTGCCACGAACGTTCCGACGTAACTGTTTATGGGCATCAATAGCCTAGAAGCTGTAGCTGCGGAGTCAACCTTCAACCCAACCAGCAGTGTCCCGGCGACAATGATGAGAACGCTGGCTACGACAACCGTGAAGAGGGAACCGAGGGCAGTGTCTGCGCGCTCGTAGGGAATATCCTTCGCCCGTAGACCCTTGTCTACCACCGAACTCTGGTGGAAGAATATCATCCACGGTGCGATCGTGGTGCCTACGTTTGCCATCAAGAGGAAGATCACATCACCCGTGAAGCCGTAGGGGAAGCCTGGGACTACGCCGGTCCAGAAGACCTTCGACAAATCAGGATGGACCAGAAACGCAGCCGGGACGTAGATGAGGTTCACCACACACAATGCTAGGACAATCTTCTCCCATGTCCAATACCGCCCGTTGACGACTATGATCATGATGAAGGTGATAACGAAAATCTCTGTGAGTAAGGGAGGTATGCCAAATATGCTCATCGCCGCGGTCATGCCTATGAACTCGGTGACTATGGTCAGGACATCCGTTATTGTGAGGTCAGTAAGCGAGAACCATCCCCAGAACGAACCAAAGGCGTCGAAGATTGCCTCTGCGTGACCGCGCTTGGTAATCGCCCCCAACCGGACGCACATTTCCTGGCAGGTGTACGCCACTGGCAGGAGCAGAAGTATGACCCAGACGAAGCTGTACTGGTAATGGGCGCCAGTCACCATGTAGGTGGTGATCCCCCCTGCATCGTTGTCCGCGACCATCACGATGACGCCGGGACCGATGACGGCGGCGAGTATCGCGAGTTGCTTCCGGAAGCGGCGGTAGTTATAGTACAACCGTGGTACTGCTTTCATTCTAGAGAACCTCCTTGCGCTCCGCTATCGCATCCTCCGTGACCAGTCGCACTGTCCTCGCGAGTCGTCGGATGCTTGTTCAACGAGTCACACTGGGATGTCCCGGCCCCCGAGACCAGTGGTATATCCCTTCCGCGAACGATGAGAACTCAAGGACCGAGGCCGAGTCGCTCGATGTCGCGCGCGCCTTGCGCTGTCAACGACAACAGAACTAATGCCGCTGGTGTGAATCGTGCCAAACTCCTAGAATCGTGCGCTAGATCTGGGTTTGCTTGCCGATTCTAACGCCGCGTCTTGCAAAGACATACGATGTCACGATGACAACCGTGGCTATTGAGATGAGACCGAGTTGAACTGGGAACTCTGGGATTCCAGAGCTTCCCGTTGTGCTAGTCGATGACGTAGACGCGCTAGTCGATGAGGTGGTCGTACTCTGAGAGGTGGTCGTACTCTGAGAGGTGGTCGTACTCTGAGAGGTGGTCGTACTCTGAGAGGTGGTCGTACTCTGAGAGGTGGTCGTACTCTGAGAGGTGGTCGTACTCTGAGAGGTGGTCCCGCTAGTCGATGAAGTGGTCGAGGTTGTGCTTGCTTGACCAACGGAGAACTCAATATCCTTTAGTGAACTCATGTTCACGCCCGTCCAGGTCTTCGAATCGGGCGTGGAAAATGTCGGGGACAGGACGCCGACCGGGACTGTAATACTCACCGAGCCATCAGCGCTAGTCCCTCCTGTGACCGTCACGTTCATCGAGACCGTTTTCAGGAGGTCGAACAACTCAGACTCGTTGAACATTCCGCCACTCTTCACGATTCGTGGGAAGATTGTCAAGCCCGCCACAGAAACGTTTGCTTCGGATTGCCCAGTCTCTTGCTGAGCTTCACTCACATTTTCTGAGAGGCTCGAGATATCGACCCTCGTGGAATTAAGAAACTGAGTAAGGTAAGAAGGTGCGCCATGACCAGCGGCGTACTGGGCAAGCAGAGGCATCGCTTGGTCAAGGTTCAGGTTCTGTGCCGCAATGAGCGTCTCGGAGACCGAGAGTATGCCGCTGCCGTATGACATTCCATAGGTGTATTCATGAACGGACGAGATCACCGCGGAATAGACATGGAAAAGGCCGAGAACAGGCTCTAGGATCTGTGTAGTGGTAGTGAATTCGGTTCGGGTCGACGTAGTGGTTGACGTAGTCGACATGGTAATCTGCGCGGAGGGGTCCCAAATTCCGGAGAATGGAACAGTCGCTCCATTAGTTAGGTAGAACGAACCGAAAGCGAACGATCCCGACTGCCCCCCAGAAACTCCCGTAGGTAGCGTGCAGACGGCCTGTACGGAACCGCCTGCCGGAACGGTGGGGTTGCTCGGGGAAACTGTGCCGACCGTGGTGTTCCCGCTGTGGTCTTGAAGGACGCAGCCGTTCACGGAAGCCGACGCAGTGCCTGTATTCTGGAGGGTCACCACACAAGCAGCAGGGGCCTGAGGGTTGCACGATACTACGGTCGTGCTGACCTGCGCGGTGCTAGTGAATGAACCGAAGAGGCCGAAAGCGAAGCCGGCGACGCCTACTGTTGCGAGAAGTGGGAGTACAGGCATGTTTCCTGTGAGGCTGATGGTCAGGTTCACCATCGCAGAAGTGCTTCCATAGACCGCACTAAGCGCGAACGACTTCAGGGAAAGGTTCCCTTCAGGGAAGGTGTTATTGACTTGACGCAACATTCTCTCAATGCCTGAGGAATTGAGCCCGTTGCTCTGGAGCAGCTGGAGGTCTTGTTTGATCGTCGTGGAATTGAGCACGATTTGGCTCGATCCACTCGTGTAGGTGTCGTACTGCAGCGTCGTGTTGCCTGAGACAGTAAGGGAATTGCTGTCGCCGTGATAGCTCGCCTTCAGGGAGGCTCCCGGAAATGACACGCCTGGAGCAGCCTGAACCACGACGCTGCCCTTCGATATGCCGTTCGAATAGGACCCAGAGGAAGACATGGAGACTGAATAGTTGTACGGCGCCTGATTCAAGAGGTTGCTTGGTAGGGATTCGGTCTCGGTGAGTGTGATGGTTGTCTGTCCACCCGAGGTGGTCGCCTTCTCATGGGATACGAGCGTCGGCACTGTCCCGACCGGAAGCTTGACAGACTGAGACAAATCATACGCGACACGCACCGAGCCATCAGGGTAGATTGTAAGGTGAAGACCCTGGGGCGTCGCGACAGCAGTCGACGAGAGCGACGCCGAAACCCCCAGAAGCATGATCATGGCGAGAACCGTGGCGACCTTCGACCTCAAACCAATCTGTACGGGAGAGCTTGGTTATTTGCGTCTGTGCCCCCCCTCAAACGCTTGTCTCTCGCCGGGTTGGGATTCCGGAGTTCCTTTCGGCGGCCCGTCAGGACGACCCTTTCCGTCTTGGGAATCGCTCTCTGTGTCATGCTCATGCTCACCGTCTCTGGAGTCTCTCAGAGATACGTCACGGTGGTAGCCCAGAGCTACTCGATCTACAGCACCAACGTCGTGGTCGTGTCCCGAGGATCCCTTTTGGTGGAGGGAGTCCCGCTCGGAGGTGCCATGCCCGAGGGCACCTCATCGCTCGTCGACGGAGTAAGCGGGGTGACCTCGACGACCCCCATACTGTTTGTGGTCGATACACAGGAGTTGATTCCAAAGAACATCACCATAGGTGCCCCCATTCAGAACTTCACGATGTTCGAGCGTACGACACAGGTCCAGCTGGAAGGCAGATATCCATCTTCGAAGAACGAGATCGTCGTCGGGCGATATCTCGCCTCCATCTCGAATCTCTCAGTGGGTTCAACGATCAGGGAGGGAGGGGTATTGCTGGAGGTGAGCGGGATAATGTCCACCTCAAACCTGATCCTGGGCAATGCGGTGATCATGCCCTTGGAAACGGCTCAGGCCACCCAGGGATACACGGGGCTCGTCTCGGCGATTCTCGTTGGCTCCGCCGGGATCTCACCTGACACCCTGGCCCAGCGCATCAATGAGAAGATTCCTGGTGTCGAGGCCATCAACCCAACCCAGAGCCAATCCTTCACCAACCCGTTGACATCGTCGGTGAGGATCATCAGCGAGGGCATCGACGTCCTTTCTATCATACTCGCCTTCTTGTTCGTGACCATTATCTCCAGCGTGAACTTGATGGACCAGAAAGATGAATTCTACACGATTAGAGCGATCGGCTCCTCGTCAGGCTCCATCATGAAGGTGGCGCTGGCTGAGACAGGGCTCGTCTCTTTGATAGGCTTCGTCTTCGGCTTGATGCTTTCAGCGGTTTCCACGGCCATCGTCTTCCAAGAATACATCGGGGTTCCCTCCCTCGATTCGCTGTACAAAGCCTTCGGCGCGATTCCCATTCAGATGATACTTCTTGCAGGATTGGTGGTTGTCGGGTTCGGATTGATGGTCGGCGCCACGACGACTACGGCGATGTTGAGGGACATGAAATGAGTTCGCCAGTCTGTCGCCTCGCCTCGGCGACGGTGACCTTTGATGATGGTCCTAACAAAGTCGTAGCTGTGAATAGGACTACCCTTGAGATACTACAGGGTCAATCTGTGGGGATAGTCGGCCCTTCCGGGTCGGGGAAGACCACCCTCCTCAACCTTCTGGGTACCCTGAAGCCGCCGACGAGCGGGGAGGTCTTTTTCCAAGAGAGGAATTTGAGGGACATCGCAACGAGAGAGAGGAGAAGGCTAAGGCTCCCGAAGATAGGTTTCGTCTTCCAGCAGCTCAGGTTGATTCCGACTCTGACCGCAGTTGAGAACATACGGCTTCCGATGGTCTTCTCTTCTGCCCCTTCGAGTCTTCGAAGGAGCAAGGCGTCCGAGCTCGTCGCGGCAGTGGGATTGTCTGGCAGGGAAAACCGACGACCAAGCCAACTCAGCCTAGGAGAGCAACAGAGAGTTGCCGTGGCCAGAGCTCTCGTCAACGACCCGTTGTTGGTCCTAGCGGATGAACCGACCAACCAATTGGACAGTTCTGCCGGGTTACAGGTCGTAGAATTGATTCTCGCCCTCCACAAGAAACTCAATGCCGCCGTGGTCATTTCGACCCATGACGCTAAGATCTGTGAGAGACTCGATCGGGTCTATGTTATGCGGGACGGGGCACTTTCCGAATCATCCTGAGCTGCCACGAGAGAAGTCCCGCTTCGCTTAGCCCTCTCCATCAGAGCAATCCCGCAATTGGAGACCAGGCTAATGTGTCGGAAAACAGTCTCGCTGTCAAAGAGGGCAACATGCTTGACGAGCTGCACCACCGGGGTCTCCCCAGATTCTCCCGGCGACGTGATAGCAATTCCTACACAGTGTCGTTCTTCACAATTCCCTTTAACGGAATTGACTACGGCTCTCAAGAATTCCCGCGTCCCGTATCAAGGTCAACGATGGTCCCTGAACTAGCACTGGTGACTGTCTTGCTTGGCGCCATCTATGGCGTCTTCGCGGTGCTCTACGCGGCACCCAAGGGCTACTTGGGACACCCGAGGAAGAGAAAATCCATTGATTCTGTGACAACACTCGTACCCTACACTCCGACGACGGAGCAGGCAGTGGGGGTTCCGGCTGCGGTGACAACGACCGTGGCTGAGCCTACTCCGTCCCCAGTCCAGGCAATCTATGAGACCGTTCAGCCGACGCCTGCCCCAGCCCCGCACACAACGCCATTCCGGTACGCGGCCTCCTTCGGAGCACCATCCATCGCAAAGAAGCCGACTCGGACGTACAGGCGTAGGACTGCTCCAGTCAGGAGCAGTGCGGCCTCCAAGACATCACTGAAACCGAGGACAGAGAAGCGCTAAGCGAGAAGAAGAGAAGAAGAGCGTGGGTTACGGTCGGAAACGCCCATAAACCCACTCTCTGCCCATTTTCACACGATTGGAAGGATCAACAATCTCTCCTGTGAGGACTCCGGCCTTTTCAGAAGCAAAGGGGCCTGTAGGGTGCGTCCCCAAAACAGGTCTGAACAGTGGATTCCGTCCAGTGTTTTCGACTCTCTTGCTCGGTGATTTCGCTGGGGTTGAGCCTACGTGAGAGTCTCCCACAGGCGGGCAAAAGGCTAAGTCTTTCCCCCGACAAGCCGCGCCATGAAGCTGGGCGGGACTCCACTCAAATCTGAGTTCCTCGAAAGAAAGCTGCAGTTCGTCCTAGAGGCGATGGAGGAGCAGGGGATAGACATGTGGCTGACGTTTACGAGAGAGGGCAACGAAGACCCCCTTGCCGAAGACCTGCGGCTGGGCGACCTGACGTGGCGCTCGGCGGGGATCCTACAGGCTGACGGGGCCAAGACTGCGATTGTGGGGAGCCTCGAAGTCGAACTGGTGAAGCAGAGAGGGTTCTACCATCAAGTCATGGGGTACGGCAGCGAAGGCGTCGCCCCCAAGCTGAGGGAGTTCATCAGGAAGAGCAGACCAAAGAGGATAGCGGTCAACACGAGCCAGGACGAGGGCGCGGCCGACGGGCTCAGCTCGGGGATGCTACGGTATCTGACCGCGGCGCTGAGTCAGCGTACCTACAGGCTCGTCTCGGCAGAAGACCTCGCTATCGCCCTCCGCGCCAGACTGATACATGAGGAGGTGGAACTACTCCGGGAGTCTGTCGCACAGTGCGAGAAGATCTACGCGGAGTTGGAAGAAACCATCAGACCAGGAACGACGGACAAGCAGGTGCACGAATCCGCGCTGAAACTCGTAGCCGAGAGGGGGTTGACTACCGCCTGGGCAGCGGGCCACTGTCCGTCTGTCCAAGTAGGCAACAGCCCCACGGGGCACTTGGGTTACCATGGAACGATCATCGAGGAAGGCGATTTCGTCAAGCTAGACTTTGGGGTGAACTACGGTGGCTACTGCAGCGACATTCAGAGGAACTACTTCGTCGGCCACGCCGCTGTCCCTGCCGGGGTAAGACGGATGTTCGAGACGACCAAAGCTGCGAACGACGCCGCCCTCTCCATCCTGAAGCCAGGGGTACAGGGATACAAGGTCGACGCCATCGCACGGAACCTGATTGTGAAGAGAGGCTACCCAGAGTACATGCACGCCCTCGGTCACGTCCTCGGCCGCAGCACCCACGAGATCGGGCCTCTCCTCGGTCCAAGGTGGAGGAACAGATACGGGGCTCAGGGAGAGAAGCTTGTCCAAAAGGACATGGTCTTCACAATCGAGCCCTCGGTGGAGAGCAAGTTCGGGACGTGTAATCTGGAGCAAGACGTCCTGACGACCGTCGAAGGGTACCAGAACATCTCGAAGAGGCAGGAAGACCTAATCCACGTGGGCTAACCTAGAATCATTCCTTTCCAAGTTTGCGCCTAAGTGGGTTCAGATCCGACGCGGTTGCGTAGGTCTCGAAAGGAACCCGGTTTGTAGTCCAGGCAACCGCATACCTATTGGTGTGTCGAGTCTTCGGCATGGTTCATTCTTGAATTCTTAAGTAATTCAAGAACGTCCCTCATGACGTGTTCTGCAGCAAGTGCGGTGCTCCCAATTCTGATGATGCTTCATTCTGTAGCAAGTGCGGTAACTCGCTGAGGAACCCACCCAGTGCGATGCCCCCCCAACAACCTCAGCCAGCATACGGTACGCCGCCCCCTGCCCCCCAGGGCAACAGAAAGGACCCAGTAATCGCTGGAATCCTAAACCTCTTCATTGGACTTGGGTACCTGTACCTTGGCTACAGGAGGGTCTTTGGCTTGCCCACTATTCTCTTCGTCATTGTCGTTCTCCTCATTAACGTCGTGACAGGAATCTTCACTTTAGGACTGGTCCCCTTGATCCTGGCAATACTCTTGGCCTACGATGGGTACGTCAAGGCAAGAGGCGAGAAAGGGTACGTCGACACTGAGCCGGCGCTTCTCTATCAGTAGCGTCTGGGTTCAGCGCGTGCACAGCCTGGCCTGCAAAGGATGGTGAGTAGTTGCTTCACAGAATTCTCTGGAACTACCTAGCAGCACGCAGGAGTCACAGACTGAGAGGAAAGGAGTTAGCAGAACTGCAGGGCAGGAAACTTCGCAGCATTGTACACCACGCTTACCACACCGTTCCATTCTACCATGATGCCTTCGCTGAACACAACATAACTCCGGACCAGATCAAAAGCGCCGAACAGCTTCGGTTATTGCCCGTCCTAGCCCGACAGGACATACAGGACAACTATCCCGACCGCATGTTGGCCTCAGGGAGCTCAACGGAGGGCACAATCATCAGACACACCTCCGGGACAACTGGCAGACCTCTGGAAATAGTGTGGGACAACGAGTATTGCGACGCGATGGCCGCTCTGCGGATGGTCATCGTGCAGTCCCTCGGCCTGTCTCTCTTCGACAAGACGGCTGAAATCCAGTACTCTGGACCAGAAGAAGCAGGACCCAGCGCGGGACCAAGAGGAAGTCGGCTGCACAAAATCCTCGTTGGTCCAGTCATGACGCCGACGCTGTTCACTCTGAGGTCTAGGAAGATGGGCTTCCGCATGAGCATATTCGAAGTCGAAAAGGAACTGTTCGAACTTCAGCCCATGGCCGTTAATTCCAGACCCTCCTACCTGAGAAGGCTTGGCCTGCACCTGGACAAAGAAGGAAAGAAGCTTCAGGTCAGGAAGATTCTTGCTGGAGGGGAATACCTGAGCAGCTCGGTAAGAAAAGAGCTTGAAAGCTTCTTCGACTCGGAGGTGTTCACTGCTCTTGGCTCCCAAGAGCTTGGCGCGCTTGGAATGGAATGCGGTGAGCATTCCGGGATGCACCTCTTCTCCGACTACTTCGCCTTTGAGTTCCTCAGGGACGGAGAACCTGCCTCGGCTGGCGAGGCTGCTGAACTGGTCATCACATCACTGCACAACAAGACCATGCCATTGATCCGGTACAGACTCGGGGATATTGTTGTGCCGGAATCTGATGGTGATTGCTCCTGCGGTCTCGGCCTTCCAAAGCTCCGTGAAATCAGAGGTAGGCCGGAGGACGGCCTCGAGTTGCCCAATGGCACGCTGATTCCTACTGGACCGGTGGTAGACTACATCGAGTCATTAGGCCTTAGAAACTACCAGCTGATCCAAACGGGCAAAGACTCAGTCTTGGTCAAGCTTGTCCAAGAGCAAGACACAAGACAAACAGTGCAAAAACTCGTTTCATACATCCAGTCGCTGTTCGGAGATAGTGTTCAGGTCAAGCTGGAAGAGTGGAAAGACGATGACATTCCGCCCAAGTATAGGCCCGTGATGCGTCTGTGACTCCGAAAACGACAGCTCCGCCATGCAAGCAGACGAAAGGTGAGGTGCCCGATGGGGGTCACCGTCATACAAGTTCTCTCCTTAAACTTGACCAAGAGCCAGTAGAATGAAACGTCCAAGTGCGTCTTGTTAGCGGGCCTGAGGGGGCCTACACCCATCACACCACCCAAACAGGTCCGGGAAGTGAATTCCAGCCCTGAGTACAAAACCTAAGTAGAGGGGACCGCCCTTTCCATTAGAGGTCATCTTTCTGCCAGACACTGGCAAGGACGAACGCAAGACCCATCTAAGGACATTCAGATTCTCAGAATCGCTGGCACGCTCTCTTCAGAAGGAAGCCGCTGACGAAGACACAACCGTCAATGCGCTGGCCAACTCAATCCTCAATGACTATTTTGACTGGACAAAGAAGGCGAAGGAGTTTGGATTCATTTCGCTTCACAAGCCTCTCTTTATGAGGTTAATCGAGGAATTGGATGACGAGACGCTCGCTCGAATAGGAAAAGAGACTCTGACCGCCACGTGGAAAGAGATGGCGGAATTCTTCCTTCAAGACTCCTCTCCGGGCAAGATACTGGAAGTTCTGAGCATGAGATCCAAAATAAACCCGACCAGATTGCGAACAAGGACAATGAGAGAAGAGGACATGTATACGATTGTTCTTCGCCATGACTTCGGTCCCAAGTGGAGCATAGTCGAGAAGAGTGCTCTCCAAGAACTCGTGAGGACAACATTTCTTGCCGAGCCCCGGATTAGTGCGGGGGATTCGGTCGTTACGGTCCATTTCAAGGTCAATCCGCGGAGCTTTCCAGTCTAGCAGGAAATCACACGACTGGATTCTTTACGGGCCCGGCGGGATTCGACCAGTCTGTTGTGCAGATCCATCCAGGACCTAATGCTGCCCGGCTGCGCGTCCCGATTTGGCATTTCATCGGGTGCCTTTCGGGGCTTAGACCATCGGTCGCAGAATGGAACAGACCATATCATGAACCCTTTTCACTGGCGAGCGTGGTTCCTGCTGACTCTACCAGCAGTCGCGTAGTAGGCCAAGTAGACGGCGGACACGGCGGCACCAGAGACTTCGATGACCGTGAATGCTACGGAGGGCGTGCTCAGGGCCGAACTCCAGAGTGCCCCTGCCGAGACGCCGAGGTAGATCAGGGCGGCGGACCAGATGAGGCTGCCCAGGAGGGTGAGCACAACGAAGGTCTTGAGGCGCATTTCTAGGAGGCCGGCGGGTATGGATATGATCGACCTCAGCCCAGGCACGAACCGAGCGAGAAACACGGCCCACGCACCGCGCTCATTCATCCATCTTTCAGCCCCATCGATCGAGGCCGGTTGCACCCCAATCCTTGAAAGCAGGCCGTCGAAGAAGGGCCTCCCCACCAAAAGGGCCAGGTAGAAGTCCACCAGCGCCCCCAGCACACCGGCGACAGTGCTGACCGCTACGGCTGCAGCGTAGTTCATCGAGCCCAGGAAGACGAGGTAACCGGCGAAGGAGAGGACGACCTCGCTGGGTATCGGTGCAGAAGCACTCTCGAGCGCCATCAAGGTGAACAGACCCAGGTAACCAAGGCTCTCCATCGTTGCGGTCACATTCGAGGCGGAAACGAGCGAAGAACTCCCCAAGGTTGCGAACTGCGACTCGAGGGGCAGCTCGACGAAGTCGATCATCTCCATGAGGGCAAGGCTGAGGACTACCACAGCCGCTATGGCGAGGTATCTGCTCCTCGGCGGCGGCCACCACCCTTCTGAGGGTCCCATCGGGGCCGCGGCTCGCGGGCCGGCTTTAGAATTTGCGCAGCCCAGTCTTGAATGATTGGGTAGCGGCGCATAGGCTTATGTAATTAGATCACACGCGTGTGTGCCAATGAAATGGGTCACACGTGAGAAGGCGATGGTAGACCGGATAGCCTGCCCATGGCTCATCAAGAACTTCGTAGACCACGACGCGAAGTTCCTCTTCGTGCCCGCCGACAGGGTCCTCGAGGTGGCGAAGAGCGAGGGGGCAATCCCCTACGACGTGGGCGGAGTGGAGCTGGGACATCACGGGGACCAGTGCAGCTTTGACGCGATCATTCAGAAGTACTCGATCAAGGACCCGGCAGTCCTGGAGCTCGCCAAGGTGGTGCGGGGGGCCGACACGCCCAACAGGAACCTCACGCCAGAATCGCCCGGGCTCAACTCAATAGCGGGAGGATTCAGGGCCATCACCAAGGACGATTTCGACAACATGGCGAAGCAGTTCTACGTGTATGACGCGCTCTTCGCCTTCTTCAAGGCGAAAGCGACAAAGGCGTAGCCGTTGCTCTGGACGACACGCCACGAGCCACACCTTGACAGGTGCGCCTCCGCCTGGCTCATCAAGAGGTTCATCGATCCTGATGCCACCTTCGCGTTCGTGGGGGGGAATGAGGTCCCGCCGAGCGGTTCAATCCCATTCGTGCTGCCCGGGGCGGAGGTGAACCCCGTGGAAGGGACCTCCACTGCGTACGATGTCTTGGTAGCTAAGCACCGAGTGAGAGACCCCGCGGCTCTGCGGATCGGGGAAATCATACACGACTACGAAGTTGACGCCGGGGAGGACGTCGCGAGGACGAGACTCAGGGAGACTGCCGGTGTCTTCAAGGTGGTCAGGGGTCTCGCTCGGGTTTCGAAGTCCGACCAGGAGACGGTGGCTGGCGCGCTTGCGGTCTTCGACTCGTTGCACGCCCAGTTGACCTCTGAGGCCGCACAGCGAGACGCATCAGATTGAAGGCTAATGACAGATTCTTCTACGCCTTCTGTGTAGCTGGATGCCTAGCCATACTCAGCTCGACAATGTCCAAGAACCCCGTCCTTCCCCTGCTTTCTGAAAGCCTGGGTGCGCAGGGGGTCACGCTGGGGTTCATTGCTGCGGCGTCCACTGTTCCCGGAATCTTCGTGAGCCTCCCCGCGGGCTCCCTTTCCGACATCATTGGGAGTAGGAAGGTGATGTGGATCTCTGCCATCGTCTTCGCCACCGCTCCCTTCCTATACCTGCTAGTGGCCACGCCCCTGGAGCTAGTCATCGTGAGGTTCTACCATGGTTTCGCCACGGCGATCTTCGTCCCTGTGGCGAACTCCGTGATCGTAGACCGGTATCCCCAGCGGAAGGCCGAGCGGCTCTCCCTCTTCTCGTCGTCGACCCTCGTAGGGAGGAGCCTGGCGCCCTTCCTCGGAGGGGGGGTTCTCGTCATGACGAACAGCAACTACCACGACGTCTACTGGGTTGTGGGCGTCGCCGGGGTGGCTACACTAGTGGCCATCTTCGCGGTCTTCAGGCGGAGGACGGATGTCGACGCAGCGCCGGCCGAGCGACGGAATCTGGGGCCCCAGTTGCGCGCCATGGCGGGGGACCTTCGTGTCCTGGTGGCCAGCTCGGTCGAAGGGGCGCAGTACTTCGTCTACGGTTCCTTCGAGTTCTTCATGGTGGCGTACGCACAGCACGCGGGGCTGGGCGTTGGGGCCATCACCCTCATCGCGGGAGTGCCGATACTGACGGTCGTCGTCTCGAAACCGGTGATGGGCGGGCTTTCTGACCGCTTCGGTCGCTTCTGGCCCATCACGGCGGGCCTGGTGCTGAGCTCCCTCCCCTTGCTGGTGGTCCCTGTCACTTCTTCTGTCCCCATCCTACTGGTGACCTCGCTCCTCTACGGCTTTGGCTTCTCGACGGCCACGTCCTCCACAACGGCCTTGGTCTCCGACATCTCGAGGAATTCGGCCTCGGGGTCCGCGATGGGCTTCGTGGGCACCATGATGGACATCGGACAGACGCTGGGCCCCATAGTGACCGGGTACGTGGTCACGACTTCTGCAGGGTACGTCGGGGGCTTCTGGCTTCTGGCTGGCGTCCTCTTGGTCTTCGCGACCGTCTTCGCTCTTACTTTCATCCGGTGAAACCCCACTAACAAGAGGGCTGGGGCGGCTGTGACCAGTGCCGCCTCAGAGGCTCAGAGGAGCTGTTCCTTTGGTCTGCCGGTGCGGATGGGCGCAACCGGTCGGGCGGTGAGGAGCAATACCCAACAGGACCTAGCCCGAAGGTCGTGGTAACAACGAATATAGCGCCCGAAAATGGGTTCGGAGAATTCTGAGGCGATATCGGTGAGCATCAAGGGATTCCTTCGGAGAAGAGACGTTCTAACCATTCTTGCGATAGTCTTGTTTGCCTCGTCGGTGATAAAACTCTATTCGCACTACACAAGTGAGTGGGCACCATCAAGGTTTCATCAGAGTACTTTCGACGGTGATTCAGCACTTGCTATAGTTGCATCTGTGGTTTCCGTGATGATGATCTATCCAAGAAGGGCCTCTGTCGATTTTGCCGCTATGATTTCCCTTTTGGCCTCTTGGAAGATTGCAACGAAATTCTACCCGAGATTCGTCGTTCTGAGTTCAGGCCCTGATATCCTGTGGTGTCTGTACATAATCCTCTGTACAGTGATTCTGGCATTGGGAAGTGGACCAGCAGAGTTGAGGCCTGGTGACCAAGTCCCTCCCCCCACAGCGCCACCAACCGGCGCTGGCCTGGACTCTGCAACTGGTGCAGGCGCCAGAGCAAGCAGATAGCCTGTGGTGCGGAGGAACTGCCTCTCAAGAGACGGTCCCTCACTGGGAGGCGTGATTCTGGTCCGCGCAGATTCTTGCTGGCTCATCCGCCAGGTTTGAACCCCGTCCTAACGCGCGCCCCAGGATTGCCGGAATGAACAGGCTCGCGACGTGCACTAGGTGCGAATCCCTTCCACTCCTGACGTCGGCCTGCGACAGCTTCTAGCTGAGGGACGGTGGACCACGACCCTCTCTTGCTGACTTCTGAAGATGAGAAGCGCCCGTGCGGCTTCTGGATGGGATGCCCGAAGCCAAACCGATAGTGGCATAGGCCAGGACTGCGTATCGCTGGTCACGCAGAGCTCGCATGACGTCACGAGCCCAGGTCTGCGGCCCTTGCGCTCCCTTACCATTATAACCGAGCCCCGATGTGGTCCGCGGCAAGTTTGGAACCTCTCCAGGCACAAGCGGAAGTCAAGGGGAAGCCGGGGGGGCTCCGGAACCACCAGCTCCGGGCTCTCCTGTCGATGGTCGGCGTCGCCCTTCTGCTCAACTACGTCGAGACCATGATCATCCCGGGAATCCGCACGATCCAGATCGACTTCGGGACGACCGAGAGTGTGGTCGCGTGGGTCACCTCGGCGTTCCTCATCGTCGGCAGCGCCGTCTCTCCCCTCTTCGGGAAGCTCGGGGACAGCTACGGCAAGAAGAGGATGCTCCTGTTCGCGCTCGTTTTCTACACAGTGGGCGTGGGCATCGGCGGATTCTCGACCTCGATCTACTTCCTGATCTTCGCGAGGGCCGTCCAAGGCATCGGATTCGCCATAGTCCCACTGGCCCTGGCGATAATAGCCGAGACCTTCCCGAAGGAGCGGATAGCCACGGCTCAAGGAGTCGTCAGCGCAACGTTCGCCATAGGCGCCGCGGCGGGGCTGGTCATAGGGGCCTACGTGGTCCAGGACCTAGGGTGGCAGTGGGCCTTCCACTCGGCCTTCATCCTTAGCATCATTCTCTTCGTCGTGGTGGCCAAGTTCCTTCCGAAGGGCGTTCCGGGCACCAGGCTAAAGGTGGACTACTTTACGACCGTCATGCTCATGGCCGGCGTCTCACTCGTCCTGCTCTACCTGACTGAGGGCCCGTACGAAGGGTGGTACTCGGCTTACGACCTGGCTGCCCTCGCTGCTGGGATAGTTCTCGTGGTGGGCTTCTTCGTGTTCGAGAGCAGGAGAGCCAATCCTCTCATTCAGTTGAAGCTCCTCAGGATCAGGAACGTCCTGGTCGCCAATCTGGTGGGGATTATCTCCGGCATCTCCATGTTCCTGCTGTTCTTCGCCGTGATCTACTACACCGAATTGCCGAAGCCCTTTGGCCTGGGCTTGGACGTCATCTCGGCCGGACTGACCCTCGTTCCCGCTACGCTCCTGATGCTCGTCGTAGGTCCGGGTTTGGGGAGGCTCGTGACGAGGAGCGGTCCGAAGCCGACGATGGTGCTGGGCTCCTGCATCGCCATCGTGGGTCTCCTGCTCTTCATCGTCAACAGGGCCACGCCCATGGAAGTCACACTGGCGGCGGCCATCTCGCTGATGGGAGCCATCTCTGTCATCATCCCGATCGTCAACATGATCAGCGTCTCATTGCCGAGGGAAACCGTCGCCACTGGTCTCGGGTTGAACACCATGCTGAGGAACATGGGTGGGGCTGTGGGTCCTGTGATCGCGACGACTCTCATGACCACCTACACCCTCACGGTCTCCAAGACGATGATCGGTCCTTCTTCGACCGCATTCGATGCCATCTTCTATCTCGCGATAGCCCTGATGGCATTGGCCATACTCCTCTCTCTGGCCGCGAAGAACTACACCTTCAACAACAAATCCTGAGCAGATCGGCTGTGGTCAGGCCGGGAACGATACCCTCACGTTCTCTATTTGGAAGCCGCTACCGCCTTCGTTGTCGCCGGCTTCGATATTCTGACTTCATCCACAGCCATCCCCTCCCAGACCGAGGTGTATCCAAGAGAGTCCAGGACCTTGCTCGCCTCCCTCTCCCTGACGCCCGAGGACTCGATCATCGCAAGCGCTTCGGTGAGTTTCTTGATCTTGCCCAGCCTCTCGTCCAGCTCTCTGAGCTTCCCCTCTGAGATGAAGAGGTTGCCCACCCTATCGTACCCTGAGGGTCTGAAGTCCTGGAGGGCCAGACCGACGGCTTCCAAGGAAACGCCCTTCTCTTTCGCGATGTCCTCGAGGGTCACGACGTCCCCTTTTAGGGTGATTGAGTCCTTCTCGATTCCGCTGGCCTGCGCCCTCAGGATCGCGCTCTCTCTTTCCTTAAGGTGCTCGACGATCTGTTTCAGGGGTACGTCCTTCTTGTAGTATATCACATCGGCCTTGACCCTCAGCCTTTCGAGCTTGGAGCAGGCTAGACTTTCGTCAGCGGCTATGATCATGTCCACGCCTTCTACCGACTTCAGCTTCCTCAGTTTCCTCTCAAGATACTCTGAGGTCCAGAAGCCGACTATCTCCACGTAGACCTTCACCGTATGCTTCTCCAGGCTGAAGTCGGGGATGAGGACGTGGGTCCCGGCCACCAGCGGCTCGGGCTCCCTTCGCAGGACCCACCCCATGGAGCCGTAGGAGGTAAGGAAGGCCTTGGCGAACCTCTCTTCCACCGTGCTATCGAACCCGCTCGCCTGTCTTCCGCTGGCTTCGGCCTTCTCCTCATCCCTGTCCGTGACGATGAGGTCGTTGACTTCCCCCCCATTTGCCTCGAAGGTGTACACTCTCCCACCCCTGTTCCGAGCGAGTATCTCGGCCTTGACGCTCCATTTCCCCGACGCGACTATCCGTGGCAAGACCTTTGCGATGGAGGTACCGTACCGCTCTGTGAACCTGAAGAGGGAGAGGGGGCCGTCGAGGGAGACCCTGTAGTCCGGGTGCTGCTCCTCCACGGAGTACATCAGCCCCTGCCTCTTCACCTCTCTGAAGATGTTCTTCCAGTTTCCAGAGGCCGTGAACTCGACTCTCAGCGACTTGAACAGCAGGGTCTGCATGAGGGAGAGGTTGTATCGCTTGATCAGCAGCTCGGCGCTGAGAGGAACGAAGCCCCTCATCATCAGCTCATCCTCAAGGTCGCTGAAGAGCGCTCGCTCAAGGGCCTCGGGGGAGATGCCGAGCCTCGTCGATACACTTCGAATCACGGCCTTCGTCTCGTCATAGCTCGTGGCCTTTGCCCTACTCGCCGCCTCGAAGACGGCCATTCTCGCTGCCATCGGGTTCGTCTCGCTCTCGACCTCGAACCTGCACCTCCTCTCAAGCAGGGCCGACATGCCCCTGACGAGCTTGAAGTCGTGGCCCTCATCCTCGATCCCCTTCAACCTCTCGAGGAGTTCTCCCTTCCTCTTCCCCACCCCGGCCTTGAAATCACCGATGATTCTCGTGGCCAGAGCCACAGCCTCTGGATCGATGTTCACGTAGACCGGGCGTATTTTGCCCCTGGAGATCCGTGCCCTGAGGAGGTTCGAGGGGAGCATTATTGCCGCTCGACCACCACATCTGAGAGGCCGTAGTCTTCTCCTTCTCCCTTCACCCCGCTGCTCTCCTCCCCTGAGAGCGCTCCGGCTGCCTGCTTCGCCGCCCCTGACATTCCCTCACTCTTCTTCCTCCTTCTGCTGCTCGTCCTGGTCTCCGAAGTCTCGCTCGACACGAGCTCGATTAGTCTGGCCCGCCCCTTCCCCTCGCTCTTCCTTAGGAGCCTCCCGAGCCGCTGTACGAACTCCCGCGAACTTCCCGTCCCGCTTACTATGACACCTACGGACGCCTCTGGCACATCGATTCCCTCATCCAGAACCTTTGAAGTCACGATGGCCCTGAACCTTCCCTCTCTGAATCCCTTGAGCACCTCGTACCTCTCCTCCTTGTTCGTCGTGTGAGTTATGAACGGCAGGAAGAACCGCCTCGATATCCTGTAGACTAGGTCGTTGTGCTGCGTGAAGATCAGTATCCTCTCGTCGGGGTTCGAACGAAGTATCTCCTCGAGCCTGTCAACCTTTGCCTGGGAGTTGAAAGCGATCGTTATCGCCCTGTTCCTTGCGAGCAGAGCCCGCCTCGCTTCAGGGTCCCTCGCTGTCTTCATGATGAACCTCTGGAAGTCCAGAGGCGACCTCAGCCACATCCTGTTCTTCTCCAGATAGCCAGTAAATGCACTGTAGTTCCTCCTGTACTCCTCCTCTTCCTTCTCAGTCAGCTCGACGTTGATTCTCTCGAGTCGCGTATTCGGAGAGGTACCTTCCCGCAAGGTCCTCGGGCTTGCAGCCTGTAGACGACGCCTCCTATGAGCCTCGGGAGTTCGAGGTGCAGCATGTCGTCCCTCTCGTAGGTGGCGGTGAGGCCCATTCTGCACGGTGCCGTGAACATCTCCGCTATCTGCCTGAAGCTCTCGGCTGGGAGGTGGTGAACCTCGTCGAAGATGAGGAGCTCGAACCTGTTGCCGAGCTCTCCGGCCCTCAGATAGGCGGAATCATAGGTGCAGACCGTGACCGCCCTGATGGCACTCTCTCCCCCACCATAGGCGCCGATCTCCACGCCGAACGCCTCTTGCAGCCTCCTCCTCCATTGATCTAGCAGGTCGAGCGTCGGGACGATAACGATGACGGGCTGATTGACGAGCTCGATCGCCTTCATTCCGATGATCGTCTTCCCCGCGCCAGTGGGGAGCACCACTACCCCCTTCCTCCCCGCTCTGTCCCAGGATTCGAGGGCCCTCTTCTGGTACGCCCTCATCTCCACGTTCCTGCACTTCAGTTCGGGGCAGGGGGGCAACTCCTCGACGTGGTCCTCGATAGCCGAGAGCTCGCTCTTCTTCAGAAACTCCAGTACCTCATTGTAGTAGAGGGCCGGCGCCCTGAATGTCCCGACCCTTTCATCCCACACTGAATAGGGGACCTTGGCTTCGCTTCTCACCAGGATGCTCCCCTTGTCGTACGAAAGATGGGTCGGCTGCACTCTTTTGGCCACACACGCGACTTGATTTATCTCTTGAAGCGAGACGGGACCTTCTGATTCGTCGCGTGATGGCAACCGCAGGGTCACGCTCAGTTTCACCACCGACTCGTCAGTTCAGACGGCCCCGATCCACGTCATCCCTATAGCCAACCACGCCATCGACGTTCCACACGGAAAAACTGACATGAGCAGCCACCAACGTCCTGTCGGGTCGTTCTGGGAGGACCTCTGGAGACGCGAAGAGGAGTTCCGCCTCTCAGGGAAGCCAGAGTTCCGCCACGACATTGCCTTCATCGCGGTGTCCACAATCGCGGGGCAATTCTACTGCGAGTACAAGGTGGAGAACGAGTTCGTCTTCGGAGAGATTCCCACGGAGGCCAAGGACACTGGCACTGAGCTCCACGATGAGCTGATTCCGCAGGAGGTGATCACCAGGGAGCAATTCGTAAGGCTGGTGGAGAGGAAGAGGCCCAGCTTTGCGGTCCTGAGGGTCTGGGGCAGCGTCGGAGGCCTTCGAATCGTTGGCATGCCCGACCACATAGTGTGGTCCGAAGGGAAGCCTCTCTGGCTGGTCGAGCTCAAGACCACCAGGGGCGACCCGAGCTCCCTCTGGCCTGACCAGGAGAACCAGATCCGGATCTACGCCCTCCTGCTGGACCTGATGGGATTCGACTGTTCCCGCCTCGGGCTCGCACTTGTCAGGCTGAGGGCCGAGGGGCTCTCGGAGGAGGAAAGGAGGCTCTGGGTCGAGAGAGTATCGGGCCACCTGCAGTCAGGCAGGGTGAGAGAGTTGGAAGCGAGGCACAAGGACGCGATGAGGGTGTACGTCCTCCCGCACGACAAGTTCGCGGCGGAGGCGAGCGTGATGGAGAAGCGGGGATACTGGCTCAGGGAGAGAGAGCCCACCTCTAGCTCGAGCGTGGGCAAGTGCAGAGCCTGCGAGTACAGCTCGGTCTGTCAGAGAAGTCTGTTTAGGGGTCCTTGAACGAAACGCTCTATGCCGTACGCGAAACAAAGAGAGAACTCGCAAAAAAGGGGAAGGCTGCGCCCTTTCGGGTACGCAGCCTATTGGTGATGCGATCGCGTCCGCAAGATGACGACCGCAACTCCCAGCGTAGCTAGGATTACTGCTGTCGCCGCTATCGCGACGGTCGTCACGCCTCCTCCCAGAATTGTATCGGCGGTCGTCGTGGACCCGGTTGTGCCCCCGACGGCCTCAATTGAAGGTATAGCCGACGGCAAGAAGTACTGAACTTGTGAGCCCGTCTGGGACGGAGCGGATTGCACCGTTGATGGCACCCCTGTCCGCTTGTTGGCGATTGTCCCATTGGACCCTGCTGAGGAGTTGGCTGGCGCAGTCGCGACTCCCATGGGCATTATCCAGTTCTTTGGCTGTTGAGAATGAAGTATCAGGTTGGCAGTGTTGTTGGGTGGGATCACCATCGCGGATGCTGATAGGCCTACGTAGGTCTGCTGCCAGTAGACGGTGACGTTGATTGTCTGACCCCCGATTTTTGCTGGAGTTGTGTTGTTGCTCATGGGTAGGTTGACCGGAACCCAGTCCCATGCAGTGATCACTGCAGGCGCCTGCGGAATGACTAAGTGGGCGATTCCAAGACTGTTGGTCTGGTTTGACATCACGACATTCGAAGTGGGGCTCCACCAGTAGTAGTATTGGCCGACTATCGAAGCAGATACATCGGCTCCGACGGCGGCTGTCCCGTTGGCAAAGGTGACTTTGACTGTGACAGGACCCGTGGGCAGCAGGGTGACGTTCTGAGTCTGGATTGTGAAGGTGGCAGGGCCGCTCACGGTCTCGACGGCGTACCCGTATAGCGAGGCTGGCTGGATGAGATACACTGGCACGGCCGTAGAACTACCGCTTGAGGTGCTTGTCGACTTACCGCTTGAGGTAATGCCAGAGACGTTGCCATTGACTTGGCCTGCTCGCACCATCGGTTGCGCGCACATTAGACATGGACTGTATCCTTCGCGAAGCGCTGAGACGGTGAAGAGGTATCCTCCGGCTGGAAGCTCGAATGCGGCGGCTGGGTAGGAAGACTGGTATGATCCAACTAGGTTCCCAGTCTGATTGTACGCTGAATAGGAGTAACTGTACTGCAGGCTTGAGTCATCGCTCACGAAGATCTGAACTGCGTTGAATGAAGTAGCGTGAACTTCCATTGCAGGAAGGCCGGTGAGGCTAAGTAAGATGATGGCCCCCAGTACGACCGATAACGTCGAGGTTATCGCTCTGCGTGAAGTGTGATTCGTTTTCATGGTTTGTATTTGCATTTTTCTCATACTCCTATGGGGGAGGGAGGGAGTTATACCTATAGTGTCGAACGACCGTTCGAGGCCGTAGAACGGTGCCATGCGTCTGGGGGTGACCCACTCCAACCGGCGCCAATGGGGCCGCGAAGGAAGGGGACTGCTTCCCGGGTCTACCTTCTCGTCGACCGGAACCCTTCCTACCTGCATGCGCTGATGAGGACTATGGATGGAGCTGCGGCTCCCGCACGAGGCGTGGGCACTCTGGAGGAGTAGCCCGTTCTGACGAATAGAACTAATTACGTAGCAAGCGGCAGTGTGTACCATGAGGTCTGGAAGGTCTGCGCTGGGGGTCATGGCGGGGGTCTTGGTGGGTGTGACCATAGTCCTGGCTGGCTCAGGCCTCGGCTCGTACGGCGGGCCGTACGTCTCGTTCACAGGGAATCCTGTTACGACGACCACTACCAGCATTTCGGCGCAATACGTCAAGACAAACGCGAGTGGTACCTGGTACATCCCATCTGGGACAGGTACTGCCAGTTCGAACTCGACCAAGACCCAGGAAAAGTGGGTTCTCATGTATGGTCCAAACGCTGTCCAGGCTGATATCGCCTCGCATCTGAACAACATAGCACGACAGCCGATTACCCTCACGGGGTTCGCCCTCCTACCAGTCTTCGCCGCTCTTTTGGTTGGGTTCGTACTCTACAGGGCGTCTAGAGCGCATAACGAAAGAGAAGAATCTCCAGAGGCCGCCTGATAGGCAACAACCCTGGACCAGAATCTCCGCGCCGTACCGCTAACATTCCATCTCCTGCTCAATCCAAGCAGCCCTCCAGTCGCTCGGCGGGTTGGTTTGCCCCTCAGGCGGAATCGCAGTCCCACCATGCTGACTACATCTTGTCAGTTTGGCTAGGCGCCCTTTCTTAATTCGACGACTAGGGCATACCCAAAGCGGGGAAGGGAAGACCATTTGGTCTTTCGATTACGTTGCGACGGGCAGGTCCTTTCCGCAGTTGGAACACTTGGTGGCTTCTCCAGGATTATCTGTCCCGCAGTTGGGACACTTCGTATTCTTGGCCGGCTGGACTACCTGTGCTCCCGTGTTCGGAGTCTGTATGATTGTGACGGAGACTGGAGGGGGGGCCTCCTTCTTGCCTTGCCAACGGGACGCCACGAGAGACACCACCGACGCCACCCATATGACATAGAATCCGGCACCGGTCGAAAGAGTGTACGGACCGTTGGGGTAGATGAGGAATGGAGAAATGGTGATCATGGCCATGCCCACCATACCCAGGACTCCCGTCCCCAGTGGGAAAACGCCGATCACTCCCGCGATCACGAGGAGGCCGAAAGCTATGATCCACGTGTAGTCGTAGGCCAGCTTAGCGGTGTCGCCACTAGACTGAGTTGTACTCAGGTTCTTGATCATAGGCGAGACGTTGCCATAGAGTGTAGAACTGCCGCCACCGAATGGGAGAAAGAAGATTGCTGCCAGAATGACAAGGCCCATTGCAATCCCGACTATTCTTCCGGGACGTAGCCGCAAGGGGTGTTACTTCCTCCCGAGAATATATGAACCTATGGAAGGAGTCGAGCGAGACGCCAGGCTACAGAACATCCTGGAACTCCAGCAACATCGAATCTGTGGGAATCGTCGAATGCGAATGCTCCTTTGCGAGCCGTGCGGCAATTCAGTTTCGATTCTCAGGTCGGCGACGAGTCGGGAGGTCAGGTGTCGAGTCCGCGGCCTGTAGGGAAGCCCCAGAAAGGTCCGGAAAGTGGATTCCGTGAGACAGAGGCGCTCCTCCCTCCTTTTGTCCAAGACTTCAATGCGCCTGCATTCCCCAGGCATCCTGACTTGACGCGACCACCGAGACTGAACGGATAAATCAGACCCGGGGGGTTCGACTATCCCTTGGCGGTCTACAGCCTGGTGAAGGACGTCGAGACCGAGTACATCACAGCGGCAGGGAAGCCGGTGGTGAGGCTGAAGTCACGCGGTCACCTCAAGCACAGGGCAATCTACTGCGGCGCAGCGCAACTCCTCTTCCACTGGGTTCAGGAAGGTAAGACTCAGGCCTGGAGGTTCGAACCGTCGATAGGTGAACCAAGGCCAGTCCAGTCTCAGGAAACTCAAGAGGGCGGGGCTCAGACACTCACAATGACGCTCGACGAGATCCTACCGGCCACGGGGGTCATCAAGGACCGCATGCAGGGTGTCATTGTAGCCCCGGCGGTTCACATTGACGTCCCATGGGGTTATGATATCTGGATGTTCCTGATTCGGTCGCCTTGGTTCCAGCTCAGACAGCGAATCGATAGAACCGCTCTGACAGTCGAACACGAATCGGGGCGGGCCGTCGCTTCGATAAGCCCATCAGGGACAGGAGGAATCTCCGTGGAGCTGTCAGTGTCAGGAACGTCGTTCAAGAAGGCCTCAGTCGCAATGAGGAGGACCGTGGGTCAGTTCACAAGTGATGAGCTGATCGGAGAGGTGCAGACAGGGGCACAGACCTTCACCTGGGGTCCCATCATGCGAAGCTTTGACCTGTGTCTGGTCACGCACTCGACGATGAACGAGTCGAATTTCATGGACCTCATGCGTGGGTTGGGAGCCTCTGTTTCATCCGGCATTCTGGGCGGAGGGACGATGCAAGGCGATTTCGTTCTGTGTGACGGGCCATCAATGGGGTACACCGTGGTGCTCACCGGAGACTCGGGATTCCTGGAGCATCCTCGTGACGAGACTGGGGTCACCCTGACATGGTAGACGTCTTCCCTTTAGTGTCGGTCCTCTTCGTGATCGTCTTCCTGTTGATAGTGGTGGGGATCGTTGCGGGGGCAATGAGGAGCAGACCTCGGCCAATCCAGCGGCCGACCTCGGAATCGACTGCCTTCTCGCCGCCGCCACCGCCAGACTCGGTGCTGGTCAAGTGCCAGTACTGCGGCACCGCCCAACCTTTCAGGGAGCTATGCTCAAACTGCGGGGCCCCTCTGCCAAAACCAGGATTCTCGCAATGAAGGATAGGTGTGCAGCGAGCGCCGCGACAAGCGCTCGTATAAACGGGAAACATGGAAACAAGTTAGTGTATGTATCAGGAGATGGAAACCCAATGACTAGGCGTACATGAGTCAGCTACAGTCCTGGGCGTCTGCCCCGATTTCCTTGGTCCGTTCTATTTGATGAGGGTGCGGCAATCAAGAAGCCTACCATCGTTACATTGGTCCAAATCGGCACTGATGGGAACTTCGCCATAGGAAGCTCTCTAGGAAGCCCTCCAGAAGGGACCGGCACGCTATCGTTTTCTCTTCTCGAAGTCCTTCCTCAGGACGCCCATGGCGAGTCCGTCATGGTATCGCCCGTTGAAGTAGATTGTCTCTTTCGATCTGCCTTCGACCTTGTAGCCGTTCTTCTCCGCAGAGCGAATGGCTGCCTTGTTGTCTTCGCGGGTGAACAACTCGACTTTGTGCATGTTGTACTGTTCGAACGCTATCTTGGTCAGGAGCCTGTTCACTTCGGATCCTATTCCCCTCCTCCTGGGTCTCTTGTCACCAATCACAACTCCGATGTCGGCGGTAGTGCAGAACGGCCGCCACCACCTCATCGAAGCCCATCCTATCACTTTCTGCGTTGCTTTGTTGACGATGATGAAGGTTCTTCTGCGCGCGCTCTCTCCCTTCAATTCTCCCTCGTATTCCTTCTCCAACTCCTCCATGCTCGTTGCGTTGTCCGGCCTTGACCGGGCCCATTCCATTACCTCTTCGTCGTTCAGCATCTTGTGAAGGAGTTTGAGATCCTCTCGCTCCAATCCCCTGAGGTAGACCTGCTTTCCCTGTATCAACGACGCAGTGCGGGCAGCCCGTGGTATTAACCTTCCATGAAGTCAGGAGAATGAACCAGAGGCGCGCGCTGCTGGAGACGCTAAAAAATCCTCGTCTGGAAAGCCTAAAGGCCCCACAAGGAATACTCAGTTTCGTTACAAGATGAGTGCCAGCAAAGGCTCGGAGGGACCTGATCGTAAAGAGCTCTCACCGCTTGAACTCACCATCCTCCGAAGCCTCTCACGTGGGAAGGTTGTCCCTGAAGTTGCGCGACTGGCGAACGTGCTCCCGACCAAGGTCGGCAACGAGATCGCCATACTTCAACTCAAGGGGTACCTATCGAGTGACGGAAGGGTGACCGACAAAGGCTCGGCTGTACTCGAAGACTGAATCGCGTTTCTTCGAAGATCCTCCTTGACACTTCAGAAGGCCACAAGCGAACTCGTCCTCCTCACGCGGGGGGACTCCCACTGGGAACTATGCGGGTTGCAAGACTACGGTCAACGCGGGCGTGCCGTAGTAACTCAAGCCTGGTTGCGCGACTAGGTAGGCGTTCACTACCCACATGGTACAGGTACCCGAGCCTCCCGTGCATTCTGGCGCGGTGATTCCTGTAACGGCAAAGCCGGCGACATCTGAATGCACCAACACAGTTCCTGGGCTGCCCGATCCGGCCCCGAGATTAATCGTCACGACGAATGCCATTCTCTGTCCCGTAAAGTAGTCCGTAGAGCCGAGAAATGAGCTGTTCAATCCGGCGTAGGTCGCCGTAAAACACTCGGGTTCGTTTATGTTTCCGACGTTGCCGCATTCAAGGTCGGGCGGGGCGATCGAAACGGCTCCAAAGGCCACAACTTCGGAGACCCACGAAGTCGGTGCAGGGATGTCCGCGGTCGCGTTTACGCCAGCGAACACATCCTGATAGACGAGCTGTTTCGGTACCTCATTGGCAGGAATCTTGAATCCCTCTTCTCCTGCTATCTTCCCCCCGGGTTGGATGTTGTTCCCGGACAACCCATCAGGGTGCCCACTCGCCGGGAATTCAATGGCGTAGACCAAGGCATAGGTTTCGTAGAGTGTGGTCCCGTTGGTGCGAAGGTAGAGGTTCAAGTCGTTGAAAGAGAAGTCCTGGGTACCTGTGTTCGTCACCGTCATGTTGAAGATGTACATCGCCTCAGTGCATCCAGCCGAGTCATAGCAAGCTTGGGCCTGGTCCACGATAGTCTGGTTCACTATCATACTGATCTGAAATGGAGCGTATGAACTCGAAGTCTGAGTGGTCTCGGTAGTCGTCGATTCGGTTGCGCCGGAAACCGTGCTCGATGAGGTGCTGGAACTCGTGGTGGATGGGGGGGTCGAGGCGGTTGAAGTCTGAAGGAGGGACGTCTGCTCAGTCGAGTCTTCCGAATGTGAACCCGTCAATTGATGTGGGCCCATTGAAGTTGCAAGGTAGTACCCACCGCCCGCTACAATGAAGACTGCTATGAGGCCAATAGTTAGAACAACCGCGCCGATTCCACGCTTTCCGCTCCGATATTGCATTGGCTGAACGTCCTGAGGGAAGAAACGAGAGCCTTGGAATAAGATCATTATGGATTAGTGCTCTACTCTTCCTGTCCAGGGAGAGGTCTGGCTTCCCTCAACCCGCTCCATCAGACCGATAGCTTGGCCTCGAACAAGTACTAGCCGTTCTGTGCCGCGGCCCGGATCTGAGCACTAATTTGCCGGCAAATCTCGAACAGACCTGATTGGCGTCGTGACTCTCGAGAGGTAGATGCCCAAGAGCATGATGCTGATGCCGCCAAGGGTCGCCAGGCCTGGTATCACGCCGGTCTGAATCATTTCGATGAGCGTCGTCATGGCAGGCACCGCGAAGGCTATGGTCGTGACCTTTCCGACCCTCTCCCTCCTGAGCATGCCGCTCCAGAGGAGGAACGAGGCGAAGCCACTGAATATAGAGATGTAGGCCAGGTCTAGGAGAAACTCCGGGGTGACGTTCACGGCGAAAGTGACGGGGGTGAAGACGGCGAACAGGGTGCCAGCGATGAGCAGCTGCGTCCCGACGGTAGCCGCCGCGTCCTGACTCCTAGTCTTCCTGTAGTACACGGTGTAGAAGGCCCAGAATACAGCGTTGCCCATCGTCAGGAGAGCGCCGAGCGGCGTTGCGCCACTTCCGGCTAGGGTCAAGCCGTAGACCGTCACGCCTCCGAAGCCCACAAGAGTACCCGCCCAGCCCAGCAGCGACGCCCGTTCGTTCAAAACTATGTAGGTGATGGGAATGGCGAAGAGGGGCATCGTGAAGCTCAGGACGGCAGACTGCGCAGGCGAGACGCGCTGCAGCCCGTAGATCCACAACAGGGTGCTCGCGGCCGAGAAGAGCGACAGCAGGACCGTGTCCCTGTTGACCCGGGGTCTGAAGCTGCGGGCGAAGAGGAAGGTGGCGAAGGCGCCGATCAGAAAGCGTGCCGCCATGAAGGTCAGAGGGTCCGCGTATCGTAGACCGTCCTTGGCGAACGGGTACTGGAGGGAGGCGATGATCACGTAGGGTATCGCATAGGCGTACAGACCCCTGCTCTTGGCCATCCGGCCATGGGCGTGGTCTCATCTCTTCATAAGCTGGGAGGGTCCTGTGGGTTCGGTGGGATGCGCGCGTGTCGCTCATGTGCTGACCGAAGGACGAGGAACTCCAGACCGATGGAATGGTCGGCAACGTCCCACAACGGGGTAAAGGGAAAAAATCAATAATGCCCATTCGCTCTCACCAAGGTCGATTGTCAAAGAATGGTGAGGGCACATAACCGAAGAGTCATCATCGCGTGAATACGAAGCTCCTGCCCTGCTAACAGAAGACGTGGTTATCTTTCCCCATTCAGAAGTCACGATAACCGCCAGGGACCAAAGGAACACAACTGCGTTGCTCCAAGCGGTCAAGGAGCGTCAGCTCGTTGTCTTCATACCCGTTTACAACTCGAAAGACGTCACGGCTTCAATAGGTACACTTGCGCTCGTCCGAAGGACGGCTGCGGCCGAGGGAGTCGTGAGTGCGTTAGTGAAGGGGCTGTGGAGGGTGCGCGTCGAGAAGGTCCTTGAGGAGACAGCCTATGCGAGGGTCCGCTTCACGAAGGCGAGAGAAATCGACGATGCCTCCACAGGCAAGTCGAGAATCATGGAAGTCGTCCTCGGTCAAATTGACGAGTTTGCTAGGCTGCTTCCCGGTATCCCGGCGGAGATAACCGAAGCCTTGAGGAGCGCTGAGACTCCCGGCAAGCTTGCTGACTTGTGCGCTTACTCCCCTGGTTTCTCCTCCGAGGAGATGCTTGACCTACTGAAGACCCTGGGGGCGGAGGAAAGGCTCGAGAAGGTCAGCAAGCGCTTTGAGAGACAGCTGGCCACCCTAAGAGAGTTAGCCAAGGTCAAGATGATTCCTGATTGCGAAACCTGCATGGAGCTCGCCGACAGGGTCTTCGAATCTGAGCCGAACCGGAGAGGCGAGATGGCTTCGGAGTTCTTGAATCACGTCGTTCAGAAGCACCCTGGCGAGTTGTTGGGGCTAATTGCAGAGAAGTATGGTCCCGCATTCATGACGAGGAGGGCTCTGAAGTGAGCAGAGGGGAGCCGAGGGTCGGATTTGAGCTGTGACTTACGGTAAATTGAGAACGAATCCGGGTCCTGGGTCCGAATCCGGTGGGGCCCGGCCCCAAACAGGTTCTGAAAGTGGATTCCAGCCCAGATCACCTGGGGAGTCCATTTCGGGTTTAGAACGACTTCCAGACTCGCAGAGTTCGAAGTTGAAACTCAAACTCAAATGCCGAGAGCTGACCTGAGACCCTTGTACCTGTTTCTTATGGTTACTTCTGTCACCCCAGCAGCCTCAGCAACGTCCTTCTGTGTCTTGCCTTCGCCTTCCAACGTGCAAGCAACGTATAGCGCCGAAGCTGCAAATCCCATCGGGTCTTTGCCAGCTGTTATTCTCATCTGCTTGGCCCTGAGCAGTATCTCTCGTGCCCTTCTCTGTGTCTTCTCGGACAGTCCTGCCTTGGACGCTATCTTAGTTACGCACCTCGATGGATCTGCTACTGGCATCTTGATGTCCATCTCCTTGAGCAAGAGCCTGTAGGACCTCGCAAGGTCCTTCTTCTTGACATTGCTCACTGCTGCCACGTCTTTCAAAGATCTTTGAACCTCCATGTCCCTGCAGGCGGCATAGAGCGATGCTGCTATGATAGATGTGATGGACCTTCCTCTCACAAGACTCCTCTCGAATGCCTTTCTGTAGAAGTAGGCGGCCTTCTCTGTAACTGCCTCCGACACAGCGAGCTTGTCCGAGAACCTTCGCAGCTCGCTGAACGCCTGCCTTAGGTTCCTGTCCGCAGACTCGTGCACCTGGCTTCTTCGATCCCACGTCCTCAGTCTCTCGACCGTGGATTTCATGGAACCAGACAACGACCTTCCTGATGCATCCTTGTTCACGCCTCCTATTGCTGTGGCTAGACCCATGTCATGCATTGCTATGGAGGTGGGGCTTCCGGTCCTGCTTCTGTTGTCGCTTTCTTCGCTAGAGAAAGACCTCCATTCCGGACCCGTCTCCACGACCTTCTCCTTCATTACGAGACCGCAATTACTGCAAAGGAGTTCCCCCCCAGGGCTGTCAGTTACAACTAGCCTCTTTCCGCATTTGGGGCATCTATCCAGCGCCCTCTCTGATTTCAGCAGTCTCGAAAAACGCGTGTTATGGGACACTTCATATCACAAATCTGAGATTTTTAAGCCTCAAAATACAAAATTGTTCATCTGATATATAAGCTCCGGGAGCCTGTTTTTCCCTTTGAGTCGAAGGCAATTGCCAAGTGTTTAGGTCTTCGTCGTTGATTCTCGTCTGCCTCAGATCAAGAGATCAAAACTCATGAGAGACGGCGCACCCATTCTGCGTCTGCCTTTTCTTTGCGAATCGACACACCCGAAAGCCACTTCTTTTATAGCATGTAATTGGTTGGAAGATCAGTGTCGTCCAAGCACTAGGAGATGAAAGAACGAGTTACGGACGCGGAGGCGGTTACGGGCGATCTGGTTCTGGCGGAGGTTTTAGGTCGGAAGGACCCAAGCCAGTAGAAGTTGGCAAGGAGTACGACGTCACCATTACTGAATCGAGCAGAAGGGGCGACGGAGTGGCCAAAATCGACGGCTTCGTCATCTTTGTCACCGGCGGAAAGCAAGGAGAGAAGGCGCGAATCAAGATCACTCAAGTGGGCCCAAGATTCGCCAACGCAACGATAGTAGGCACGACTCCTCAGGGCACGAGTTAAGACTCGTTCCTCGTAAGGGACGGAGGATCACTCCGTCTACCCTTTTTCTTTTGGGGGAATGGGAATGCGCCCCTTTATAGTACGCAGCTATTCGACGAAAGACAGCATGACAAACGAGAAAGAAGAACAAGATGCCAGGTCCGAATTCTACAACAGCGAAACGGTAGCCAAGTACATCAAGGCCGTCGGTATACCAAAGACTAGAGGCACATTCAGGGACATGGTTGCTTCAGGCAGTCCCGAAGACTTGGACAGCAAGAAGGGCCTGGAGCTGATAGCTTGTTTGGGTAAGGTGACTTTCATGAAGCACCCCCAACAAATCAACATCATGGACAAGTCAAACGGCAAGATAATAGCGTCGATCGATTAGAAGATCCGAATGTTCGAACGCATAACCAACCAACCTGAATGGGTCCCGGAAATTGACTTTTTCTGAAACTTATGGTCGTGTAAGGGGTCAGTAAATCATGAGCCCTTTTTCCTCGAGCATCATGTGCAGGTTGTTCACGGCCCTGTAGACGTCGCCCTCCCTCTTCGCTCCAGTACAGACAAGCTTCCCAGAGGTGAAGAGAAGGATCACGGTCTTGGGGTCTGGCATCCTGTGAATCAGGCCGGGGAACTGCTCAGGCTCGTACATCGATCTTGGTAACAGTCTAGCCGCTTCCTCTAGGCGAATCTTCCCCCCAAGGCTCACCGACGCCACCATATTCTGTATCACTGTCTTCGCCTCGTTCTTGATGGGGATTCCCCCTTTCTTCAACCTCCTGACAACCTCTTGTACTGCCTTTCTTGCCTGATCCTCCGTTTTTGCACCCGTACAGACCATCTTTCCAGTACTGAAGATCAGGGTAGTTGTCTTAGGGCTTTTCAGTTTGAAGACCAGTCCAGGGAATATATCGGGATGATACTTTACTTCAACAAAGCTCTTGGCTATCAGGTTGAGGTCGACCCTCTGGTTTATTGAGGCGGTAGCGACAACGTTCTCGATGCATACCATTGCCTTCGTTTGGGGCATTACGGATGCGTGAAGAGTCGGCAGCATATATAGCATGTCAATGTAGTTGGGAATGGGACGATGACATCGGGTCATGCAAGACTTGATCGGTATTTGAAGGGAGGAAAAGAAGGCTGAACTGATTAGCATCATAGTCAAGCGTGGATTACATGAGTTACCGCTCTACTGCAACAGGGGGACACCTAACTTCAAAGGGTTACCTCGAATACATCGATCAGAGGCTGGGTTTTTCGAGAGGAACCCTCTACGGCCTATGTCTGGCAGCCATAAAGTCGAAGACCGAATCCAAGCCGGGGCTCAAGGTGACATACAGAGGAGAGACCGAACGCATGACTCCTCGCCACTCCGTTCAGGTGCGTAAAGCCGTATTCTTGATAGAGTTCAAGATGACCAAGGAGGGAAAGCAGATCGACCGCGTGATTCAGGTCCATCTGGAGATATAATGGATTCCACGAATTCTCTGGCCCGAGCATGCTTCAGAATCGCGATGACAGGCAGCGTTTCCGCAAAGCACCCTAAGCGTGGCAAGTTCGCTGTGCAACAAGGAGGACTGCTTCAGCGGGCAGCCTTGTGACCCATATCTGAAAGACATAACTATGGCGTCACGACTTCATCTCCAAAGTTGTCCGATTACGCGTCAGAAGAAGAGAAACTGAGGAAGCTGTACGACCAAGCACGCGTACAAGGAAACAAGAAGAAGAAAAGGGAATACAAAGAAAAGATTGCCGAGCTAAACCGACTCCGCAAGTCCGTTCAGCGAGCGAGTAATAGATCGAAAAGCTAGGGTTCTTACGTCGCCTCTCCGCTTATTGATTTCCCTGACAGGTAGCCTTAAAACATCCAACTCTCACCATTCAAGGTGATTTCAATGGTTGCATGCGCAAAGTGTGGTAAAGAAATAGCCGCAGGGCAAGAAGTGAAGAAAGGATTTCTGACGAAGAAGAACTATCACAAGGAATGCGCCGGGTAAACGGGCCCGGTGGGGTCCAGACCCATAATGGGTTCGAATCTACTTCCAAGGCTTAGACCGTCCGCAGTCATCCAAACAACACGACGTATACGCCGACTGCGGCCACCACGAAGCCAACGAGCGCGGCGTTGTATTTCGGCGGGGCTTTCTCGAAGACTCTGTCGAGTCCCCACGAGCCCAGAAGGACAAAGATCAGCAACGAGAGCATCGACGCAGAACCGAAGACTACGGCGGTGTCTATCGCCAGATTGAACCCTGCAGGTACGGCCAAAACGAAGATGGGCAGGATGCTCAGGTCCGGCGAAAGGGCCGCTCCCAGTACAGCGAAGTATCCGACTGTCCGCCCCCCTTCTACCGGCCTTGAGGTACTCGCTTTCGGCCTCCTCTTGGTAATCTTCGGTTCTCTTCGAAAGAAGCTCTCTGAATGCACAAGCCAGCCCTCCGACAAGCATCAAGACGCCAGTTCCGAGCGCTATCTGCGTCGAAAGAGACTCGGTGAAGAGAACGCCCGCCTCCACGATGGTGAATCCGAGTACGACTGAGAGCAAGACGTGACCAAGACCTGTCACCAGGCTCATCAGTAACAACCTGCTCCGTGTCCATTTTGCGACCTTGCCGAGCAGACAGAGGGTCACCCAGTGGTCAGGCGCGGACATGTGGAGTGCTCCCACGAGCAAGGCCCCCAGAAGCAGAGGAGTCGCCTGCACCATGTCCTGCCCAACTACCGTTTTTCTGCGCAGTTAAAGGCGAATTGGGCCTATCTTGGTTCTGGTGATTTGGCGTCATCTAACTTGAGGATTCTGCCTGTGTTGACTGTCGTCAGCTGGTTGGTGGAACGGGGTTCAGCGCGCGCGCTATTCCTCAAGCCGCTGGAAGCGGGTATCTTTATTCAGAGGGCCCGAAAGCCTGAGCGTTCATGCAGACCAGTCCTGACGTTCTTTCAAAACTGAGTTCCGACATCGACCGCGACGCAGGCAAGATCCAAGACTTCTTTGTCAGTATGCTGAGGATAAACGCGGTCAACCCCAGAATGGGCGGACCAGGCGAGATTGACCGAGCGAATTTCATCCAGTCTTTCCTTGAAGGCGAGGGATTCGAGGTATCAAGGGTCGACGCACCTGACAGCGGATTCAAGCGCGGAGTCAGGCCGAACATCTGCACAAAACTCGAAGGAGCAGACAAGAGCAAGACGCTCTGGTTCCTTGCTCACATGGACACCGTTCCTGAAGGGAGCGCGGAACTGTGGAACAGCGACCCATTCGAGCCGAAGATCGAAGAAGGGAAAGTCTTTGCGAGGGGCGCGGAGGACAACGGCCAGGCGCTTGTTTCGAGCCTCTTCGCCCTCAGAGAACTGAAGCTGCTCGGCGAGAGACTTCCTTTCAATGTGGGTACTTGGTTTGTTGCCGATGAAGAGTTCGGGAGCAACTACGGCGTGAAGTATCTCCTGGAGCATTCTCCCTTTGACGCGAGCGACCTCATCATCGTTCCCGATTCCGGAAGCCCGAACGGGACCGACGTCGAGATAGCTGAAAAGAACCTATTGTGGTTCAAGATCATTACCAGAGGGAAGCAGGTGCATGCGAGTCTTCCCGCAAAGGGTAGGAATGCTCACAGGCTTGGCATGAAGCTCGCGCTCACCCTTGATGAGAGCTTACATCGGCAGTACCCCAAACGCAACGACCTATTCGATGATCCAAACTCGACTTTCGAGCCCACAAAGGTGGACCCAAACGTTCCGAACGTCAACACGATTCCGGGTGTCGACGCGTTTTACTTTGATTGCAGGGTCCTGCCTGAATACTCCCTCGACTCGGTCTTGTCAGACGTTAATTCGTCATTGCGCGATTTCACCGTGGAATACGGTGCAGATGTGTCTCTTGAAATTGTCCAGCGAGACGACGCTGGTCCCGCGACCTCTCCGTCGAGCGAGGCCGCGAAGCTCGTGGGGAGGGCGATTTCCTGGATCACGAAGAAACAGCCGAAGTTCGTCGGAGTCGGAGGTCAGACAGTCGGGAACCTCTTCAGGGGAAGGGGGATTCCGACCGTGGTGTGGAGCACCATTGACGAGGTGGCGCACGAACCCAACGAGTACGCACGAATTGCTAATCTGATTTCCGATACGAAGGTGTTCGCCGCAATGCCCTTCCTCGCCGATTCGCGTTGAGCGCCACTTTCCTGCAGCAAGGAGGAACCTTGGCCAGTCTACTATCTGCTAAGACTGCTGCTCATGCTTCTGAGAAAACGGCCCGAAGAGGAGTTACGTGTGCTCTTGCGTCGTGACCCATGGGCCGATGGCCGTTGAGATCACAACCGTAGTCTTTTTCGTGGCTTCGTAGTGCGGGGCGCCTGCGGGTATCAGGAGATAGGAGCCCTTGGGGAAGCGTTTCATCTTGCGCCTGGATACCTTCGTTCCCATGCCAAGGAACAACTCACCGCGTACTACTGCAACGCGCAAATCTCCTGAATGACGGTGGGCTAGCCCCACGAATCCGGAAGGGAAGAGGAGAGCATATGTGAATTGCTTGCCTGCGGCTTCCCTGCTCCCCTGAAGCAGTGCGTATTTCGTTCCATCTGGGTTGAGTTGCTGCCATCTGATTCCCGGCCAGTACCAACTCAGGAGATTGTTGTTCGACACGACACCCTCAGAGACTCCCTGTGGACTAATAAATCTGAGCGGGACAACACCCGAAATCCTGGAGAACTCGATGATCTCACGAAGCCTGCATTCGCACCTGCCCTTCGTGGGGGGCTCGATGTCGTCCTTGAAGCTGACCACAGGACTTGCCATCGCCACCACGAAAGAGCATGATAGAACAGAAACAAGTGTTAGAGCTAGACGAGCCCAGTGGAATTCGGACCCTGCAATCAGTACAGTAAGTAGAGAGAATCTGGCTATTCTAGACAAACAAAGGTCATTCTGGGCTTATCTTAGGCGGGCCTTGTGGGATTCGAACCTCATTTGCGGAGTCCTTCAGTACAGTAGACTGCGAAGTCTCGGCGACTGCACACCTTGAACACGGAATGGCCGAGCAACTGACCCTGACTAATTTTGAAGCGTGCCGCGGATCGGACTCCCATGCGACCCATGTCGGATTAAGGCCTCACTTTGCCGGTAGACCACGACCATGCTGGCTTGACCGGGGGGGGCTTAAGAGGAGAGGGCCGCAGGATAGCAGGCCCAAATCAGATATAGGCCACGATGGCC
>CAWCLN010000009.1:0-374874 GCA_963796425.1 uncultured archaeon
TGTCATGCATTGCTATGGAGGTGGGGCTTCCGGTCCTGCTTTTGTTGTCCTTTTCTTCGCCAGAGAAAGACTTCCATTCCGGACCCGCTTCCACGACCTTCTCCTTCATTACGAAGCCGCAACTACTGCAAAAGAGTTCCCCTCTGGGGCTATCAGTTACAATTAGCCTCTTTCCGCACTTGGGGCATCTATCCAGTATCCTCTCTGATTTCAGCAGTCTCGAAAGACTCGTGTTATGGGACATTTTGCATCACAAATCTGAGACTTTTAGGTCTCAGAACATGAAATGGTTCATCTGATATATAAACTCCGAGTGCCCGTTTTTCCCTTTGAGTTGAAGGCAATTGCCAAGTGCCTAGGTCTTCGTTGTTGGTTCTTGTCTGCCTTAGACCAAGGGGTCAAAACGCATGAGGAACGACACATCTATTCTGCGTCTGCCTTTTCTTTGCGAATCGGCATGCCGGAAGTCACTTCTTTTATAGCATGTGATTGCTCGGAAGGTCAGTGTCGTCCAAGCACTAGGAGATGAAAGAACGAGTTACGGACGCGGAGGCGGTTACGGGCGATCTGGTTATGGTGGAGGGTTTAGGTCGGAGGGACCCAAGCCAGTAGAAGTTGGCAAGGAGTACGACGTCACCATTACCGAATCGAGCAGAAGGGGCGACGGAGTGGCCAAAATCGACGGCTTCGTCATCTTTGTCACCGGAGGAAAGCAAGGAGAGAAGGCGCGAATCAAGGTCACTCAGGTAGGCCCAAGATTCGCCAACGCCACTATAGTAGGCACGGCTTCTCAGGGCACGAGCTAGAACTCGTTCCTCGTAAGGGACGGAGGATCACTCCGTCTACCCTTTTCATTTGGGGTAATGGGGAATGCGCCCTTTTTAGTATCTTGCCATCCGACGGAAGATAGCATGACAAACGAGAAAGAAGCACAGGATACCAGGTCCGAATTCTACAACAGCCAAACGGTAGCCAAATACATCAAGGCCGTCGGCATACCAAAGACCAGAGGTACATTCAGGGACATGGTTGCCTCAGGCAGTTCCGAAGACTTGGACAGCAAGAAGGGCCTGGAGCTGATAGCTTGTTTGGGTAAGGTGACCTTCATGAAGCACCCCCAACAAATCAATATCATGGACAAGTCAAACGGCAAGATAATAGCGTCGATCGATTAGAAGATCCGAATGTTCGAGCGCATAACCAACCAACCTGAATGAGTCCCGGAAATTGATTTTTTCTGAAACTTATGGTCGCGTGGAGGGTCAGTAAGTCATGAGCCCTTTTTCCTCGAGCATCACGTGCAGGTTGTTCACGGCCCTGTAGACGTCGCCCTCCCTCTTCGCTCCAGTACAGACGAGCTTCCCAGAGGTGAAGAGAAGGATCACTGTCTTTGGGTCTGGCATCCTGTGAATCAGGCCGGGGAACTGCTCAGGCTCGTACATCGATTTTGGTAACAGTCTGGCCGCTTCCTCTAGGCGAATCTTCCCCCCAAGGTTCACTGATGCCACCATGTTCTGTATCACTGTCTTCGCCTCGTTCTTGATGGGGATACCCCCTTTCTTCAACCTCCTGACAACCTCTTGCACTGCCTTTCTTGCCTGATCCTCCGTTTTTGCACCCGTACAGACCATCTTTCCAGTACTGAAGATCAGGGTAGTTGTCTTTGGGCTCTTCAGTTTGAAGACCAGTCCAGGGAATGTCGGGATGATACTCTACTTCAACAAAGTTCTTGGCTATCAGGTTGAGGTCGACCCTCTGGTCTATTGAGGCAGTAGCGACAACGTTCTCGATGCATACCATTGGCTTCGTTTGGGGCATTACGGATGCGTGAAGAGTCGGCAGCATATATAGCATAGTAACGCGCTGTAAACAGAACTCTAATGAAATCCCGTTCGTTTCATTGCTGTCTGGGCTCGAAACTCGCCCAAGTCACCATGCCTCCAAGTCGGGAAAGAGGAAACCGTCTAAAGGGTTCTCCTGACTCTTCGGATGATGGCCTGAGGCATTAGCCGTCGGTTGATGGCTCGCGTTCTGAATCACCGTTGTCCACGGATTCTCCCCTTGACAGAACCCCAACTGGGAAGAGCTATAAGACGAACTAAGCACAACACTCCGCAATGGAAGCAATCTGTGAGGTATGTCAGACCACATTCGATGACTCAAAGCTGGGCTATACCCTAAGCGTCGACAGGAGGTCGAAAACTGGCCTGAGCATGGGGCACAGCTACTGCTGCAAGGACCACCTTGTGAAAGGCGTGCAGAACTTAGAACAGTAGCCAACCAGTCACCAACCGAATCTAGACGGAGGAGACCAACTGCCGACGGTTAACGCCTCTCTCGGATGCCTAAGAATTAACACAACCCATCCGTCGAGAGTTTTTATAGAGTAAATGAAATCGCGCTGGCCGTAAATGTCAGAAGAGGACCAGGAACTGGAAGAAGACTCAGACGAGGGCTCGGACGAGGACGGAGGGGAAGTGGACTCGGACGATGACGGGTTCTGAAATAGTGTCGGAATAGCTTTCCCACTCGGCATCATCCTTACTCCGATCAGAAAAGGGTTCGTCCCAGTCCACATCCAGGACTCAGTGGCTATGGAAACCTCTCCTTCATCATTTGCTTGAATGCCCGCTTGTCGTAACGGTACTCTCTGTCGGAGTCCAGCTCACGGTAAAGCTCTCCAGCTGTGGCTTTCCTGAAGAGCACCTTCGAAGTCCAAACGGAAACATCCTCCGTCTTCCTAAATGGCACCTTCATGAGGTAGAAGGGATAGTCGGCCGCCTCGGGCAACACTCCGACGAATGGGAGGAAGAGGGTGACGATCCTGCAGCCAATCCTCACTTTTTTCTCGAAATACGCGATGTCCTCTTCGGTCTCGCTGAGGCCGGAGTACACTATTGTTGCGTCGTACAAGTCGGACTCCATGAAGTCCTCGTTCCTGATTTCGATCCAATCGGCCAGGCCAAGCTCATGAACACGCTTCGCAGCTTTGGCCGCCCGCCCCCTGTGCATCTCTATTCCGACAGCCCTTTTCACACCGAACTCGGCTACGGCAACAACGCAGAGCTGGCCCTTCCCGCATCCCAGGTCATAGAAGATGTCTTTGGGGGATGCACGTGCGAGTTGAAGGATCTTCCGGATGTGCCTGTTGCTCTGGTAGTCTTCTGGACCCAGACGGTTCATTTCTCCCCCAACAGCGATGCCATAGGACTGTCAGATAAACGAAAGCGTCGTCAATCCTGGCTTGCTGACAGAGATTGCGTCAGCCTAAGGAGTCTGCAGAGTGAACCTACATCACATACAGGTATATCGAATGAGGTTCCTTCCAACCTGCAGGTGTTACCTCTATTCGACTCGCAGGCGTCCAATCTGGGATCTCATAGTGAAAGTTCACGATTCTGGCGCCAGGTCTCAGTTCTCTTGTGAACTTCGGCGCCAGTAGGTTAAGGGTGTAGTCCGAGAGATACATGGCAAGGACGTCGGCCTTGCGTAAGCTTACCTCCTTGAAGTTGGAACACCGTATTGTGACCCGATGAGAAAGCCCCATCTCCCTCACCTTCCTGCGGCACTCTGTCACGAGGCGCCTTCGAATCTCCACCCCGACCACCTTGGCATGGAAGTCTCTAGCCGCTGTTATCACCATTCTGCCGTCGCCCGAGCCGAGGTCGAACAGCGTCTCGTTTGGCTTTACGGAAGCCAAGGTGAGCATCCTCGGTATGATGTCTTCGGGAGTCGGGATGTATGGTTCGACGTAGTTCATTCATGCCTAACAGTTTTTCGCCTTAGATAAGCAACGAGGCGGCAGGGGTCACGCCGGCTATTGTAGCGGCGACCCCGTTCCCAACTACTGGTTTGGGACGGTAGGTTGACTCGAGCATATCCCTAAGTATCCTGTCAAGAAGCTGTCCACGAAGAATAATGCCGCAGTACGCCCGAATCAAGCTCACGAGCGCCAACCTACCCGAGCTTGAGAGGGTTGCAAAGGAGATAAGGGAGATCGCAGACAAGACGGGCGTCAGGGTAAAGGGCCCGCAACCTCTTCCGACTAAGAGGCTCAAGGTCACCACCCGCAAGGCACCGACGGGAGAGGGTAGCCACACCTTCGACCACTGGCAGCTGAGGATTCACAGGAGGATCCTTGACATCGAACCCGACAGCAGGACGTTGAGGCAAATCACGAAATTGGAGATTCCCGAGGACGTTGTGATAGAAGTCATTCTGACTACTTAGGTCGGAGGGAGGCGAGGTGGAGAATACTATCGTCCTGAACGACAGACTCGAAGGCGCCAGAAGAGATGGAAAATCGTGATAGACAGCGTTTCTGAAAGACTTGTAAACAGTTCTATGAACAATAGTAACGTGACTAGGAATGGAACGATAACGTCGGGTCATGCAAGGCTTAATCGGTATGTGAGGAGAGAAAAGGAAGGCTGAACTGATTAGCATCGAAATCAAGTGTGGAATACATGAGTTACCGCTCTGCTGCAACAGGGGGGCATCTAACTTCAGAGGGTTACCTCGAATACATCGACCAAAGGCTGGGCTTTTCGAGAGGAACCATCTACGACCTCTGTCTAACAGCCATAAGGTCGAAGACCGAATCCAAGCCGGGGGTCAAGGTGACATACAGAGGGGAGACCGAACGCCAGGTACGTGTGGCTCCTCGTCACTTCGTTCAGGTGAATAGGGCCATATTCTTGATAGAGTTCAAGGTGACCAAGGCGGGAAAGCAGATCGACCGCGTGGTTCAGGTCCATCTGGAGATATAGCGGATACTTGAGACGAGCATAACCCCTCCGGGCCCGCTACCACCTTCAATCAGCCCGTATATTGAGGCGCCCACCTGAACTGTAAAGTCCCGGCCAGGGCAAGCACTTGGATTAGAGCGTGCGCTCCAAGATTCTTTATCAAGTCTCAAGCACAGGACAAGTGACGGTGGCACAGTTTGATTGAGATGGAGAACCTCACCAAGAAGTTTGGCGACTTGACCGCGGTCGACGGGGTGACCCTCCGTGTCGGGGAAGGGGAGGTCTTCGGATTTCTGGGACCCAACGGAGCGGGGAAGACCACCACCGTCAGGATGCTCTGTTGCCTGATATCCATAACCAGTGGTGAGGCGAGGATTGCTGGCTACAAAGTGGGCGATGATGCGGATGCGCTGAAAATAAGGAAGCTAATTGGATTGATGCCTGACACCGTAGGCCTCTACGAAGTCCTCAGCGCCTACGACAACTTGGACTTCTACGGGGAGCTCTACGACTGCCCAGAAGCGCAGAGGAAGGAAAACATTCAGCGTTTGCTCACGATGCTGGGGTTGTGGGAAAAGAAGGACGCAGCAGTAGGAACATTCTCGAAAGGTATGAAACAGAAGCTCGGAATTGCGTGCGCTCTCATTCATGACCCCCAGATACTCTTCATGGACGAGCCCACAGCGAACCTTGACCCCGAGTCAGCAAAGACCGTAAGAGACTTCATCCTGGAACTCAAGAGAGAGAAGAGGACTATCTTCCTGAACACGCACAACCTCGATGAAGCGCAGAGAATCTGCGACAAGATTGCAATCCTGAATACAAAGCTGATGGCGATGGGCACTCCGGAGGAGCTAGAGCGCTCGGCAAGCGGGAGGAAGACCATAGTTCAGGTTGTGCAGGCGAGCGATGCGATTCTGGCCGCTCTCGGGAAACTACCGCTCGGTAACATAACAGTCGATGGCAACACGCTGACGGTAGACGTCAAAGACCCAGATGAGGAGAATGTCGCCATAGTGGACGCGATATACGGAGCTGGCGGTCATGTTCGATCTGTTACAGTCGCTGGCTCAACCTTGGAGGACGCCTACCTAAAGCTCGTGAGGCGCGATAGCAGTTGAGACTCTCGAAGTCGTGGACAATCGCGTCGAAAGACTTCAAGACGTTTCTGAAGAAGAAGAACATAATCTATTCGATATTCGTCGTCCCCCTCATTGTTTCATTTCTTTTTCCAGCAATCATTGAGTATGCTGGGCGAAACAACGGGGGGAGCGGGATTCCGGCGACAGAACTCACGGTACTGCTGCCCTCATTCACTTTCTTCTACCTCATCCTCGCGGGCCTGATTCCAACAACGATTGCCTCCTATAGTATAGTCGGCGAGAAGGTCGAAAAGAGCCTCGAGCGGCTCCTCGCCACCCCAACGACTGACAGCGAAATCCTGCTTGGGAAGGGAATCTCGGCGTTCGTGCCGCCCATAGGAGCCATCTTGGGAGGAGCTACAGTCTTCATGGTTCTCATGGACCTCGTGACGCATGACACATTAGGTTACTACTTCTTCCCCAACTGGAATGCGGCCGCTGTTCTTTTTCTCATGGTCCCCCTCGCAGCGATAATGAGCGTCGAGTGGAATGTTGTCATCTCAGCGAGGGTAAGCGATGTGCGGGTTGCACAACAGGTTGGAATGCTTCTAATCCTCCCCTTCGCGGGCATCTACGTCTCCGGTGAACTCAGTCTGATACAGCTTGGCGACATCAGCAACCTCCTAATCATCTCGGGGGTTCTTTTGGCGGTTGATGCGCTTCTCCTTTACGTTGCGAAAGCTACCTTCCAAAGGGAGGAGATACTGACAAAATGGAAGTAGCGGCCTAGGGGGTGAAAGGAAACGAATAGTATGAAACTAAGATTCCTGCTCATGGGGTGCATCATTTCGGCTCTCGGTGCCATCTTCCTAGCCACAAGAGGCTACTCAGCGGGCCTCGTTGGAGTGCTCGGAGTAGGAATGGTGCTACTCGTGCTTGGTATCCTCTGGAAGTAGGGGCCTTTTCCATCTGCAGCGCGAGCGCGTGCACTCAAGGTTGAAGTACAACAGGATTCTGCTCTCTTCAGAAGGGTTTGAACGAAAGAACGAGAACGCGTTTCCTAAGCAAGACAACGCTTTACCAGCTGATTGCCTACTTTCTGGTTGGAGTCTTCGAATGGTTCACCGGATTCTACATTTATCGTCATCTTGAACACTTTACAGGATTCTACGCGTTCGGCGTCCAGTCGCTTATTGTCGGGTTCATCGCTTTCCTCTTGCGGAAGTATCTTGTGTTCAAAGCCTGAGCGCACGTACGCGCGGTTCACTCTGCTAGTCACAGTCGTCATCATGATGCCCTATGTGTCTGTCCGTCATGGTCTTCGAGTGGGCAGACAAGCCCCGCACTAACAGGGAGTCCTACTTGTCGGGGCGCCTACCTGAACTGTAAAGTCCCGGCCAGGGCGCCTACCTTTCAACTTCGACTCCCTGCCGTCAAAAGGCGGGCCCGGCTTGCCTCCCGCGAAGAGCGAGGAGGCGCCCTCCAACCCCCTTCGTGCTGGAAGAGGTCGGGAAGCCGAGCAAGATGGTAACGCTGCGTGCGATGCAAGTGCTAAAGAGGCTGGCAGAGTAGACTCTACAGGCGCCTTCGGATGCCCCTGGCTCGACGGGCGAGGCAGCACCGCGCTTATTTAATCGTCTACAACATCGCAAGAAGCGGAGAGGGAGAGTGAGCGGGGAGAGAACCGCGAAGAGATGCTACTTCCTGGGGCACAGCCACTTGGATGCCGCGTGGCTCTGGTCCTTCGACGAGACGAGGCGGGTCTTCGGCGAGGGCTGTGAGCACGTCCTGAAACTGATGGAGAAGCACCGTTTTACCTTCTGCCAGAGCAGCGCCCAGTACTACAAGTGGCTCGAGGAGGAGCACCCGGAGATGTTCGAGAAGGTGAGAAGGAAGGTGAAGGAAGGGACTTGGGAGATTGTCGGCGGGGCCTGGGTCGAGTCTGACGGGAACATGCCTTCAGGCGAGTCCTTCGTGAGGCAGTTCCTCTTCGGGAAGAGGTACTTCATGGAGAAGTTTGGCGTCGACGTTAAGGTCGCCTGGTTCCCCGACTCCTTCGGCTACGCCTGGACGCTACCCCAGATAATGAGGAAGTCTGGGATGGAGTTCTTCCTGACACAGAAGATGCTCTGGAACGATACTACCGCATTTCCACATTACTTCTTCAGATGGACGTCGCCCGACGGCTCGTCAATACTGGCCCACGAGATGGTCGGCGCATACGACGAGAAAGTCTCAGAGCAGAGGATACTCGAGCAGCTGAAACAGTTGAAGGCGCGCGACCACATCGACGACCTCCTAGTGCTGTTCGGGGAAGGAGACCACGGAGGCGGGGTCACCGAGGACATGATTCAGAGAGCGTTGGAGTTCGTCAACGGGGACAAGCCGGCGCAGGGCTCCTTCACGACCTCGATGGACTACCTGAAGGCAGCTACGAGGAAGCTCGGGAATGACAGGATGCCCGAGGTCGACGACGAGTTGTACTTCCAGTTCCACCGGGGGACGTACACTACCCAGGCGAGAACGAAGCGGAACAACAGGAAGGCGGAGTGTCTCTTGGAGGTCGCCGAGAAGTTCGCGACGGTTGCGCGCCTGATGGGCCGATTGTACCCCGCAGGTGAACTCAATGAGGCCTGGCGGAGGCTGCTGCTGAACCAGTTTCACGACATCCTCCCCGGCTCTTCCATCCCCGAGGTCTACAAGGACTCCCAGAAGGACTTCGATTCGATCTTCAGGACGGCTAACGAAGTGGTTTCAAGCTCGTTGAAGGCGATTGCTAGTGGAGTCGACACCTCAGGCGACGGAAGGTCGATACTTGTCTTCAACCCACTGTCTTGGTCGAGGAGCGGCGTCGTCGAAGTGCAAACGCGGGAACTGGGCGACGGGTCCGTCATAGTCGACCAAGCGGGAAGGGTCCTCTCTTCGCAGGCGGTAGAAGGGAGCAAGACCATATTCGTGGCCCAGGAAGTCCCGTCGATTGGTTACAAGGAATACAGAGCGGTGCTGGGGCGCGCCAAGAAACACAGGAGAGCATCTCTCTCCTCCACGGAGAGGAAGGACGAGATCAGGGTCGAGAACGAGTTTCTGATTGTTAGAATCGACAAACGAACCGGGCTCCTGAAAAGCGTCTTCGACAAGAGGCGCCACAGGGAGGTGCTCCAGCGCCCGGGCGGCGTGATTCAGGTCTTCGAAGACAACCCGGTAAGGGGGAGGACGTGCGTCAACTCTCGAATCGACGCCGCGGTCTTCGACGCCTGGGAGCTCTTCATCTATCAGCAGGAGGGCGGAGTCAAGTGCATCGAGCTCGACGAGCCCGTTGATGTGAAACTGGTAGAGAAGGGACCCATCAGGGCTCGGGTCCAGGCGAAGTACGTGTATGCCCAAGAGGGCAGGCCGAACTCGAAGTTCACACAGGAAATCATCCTCTGCGACAGCTCCCCGCTGGTCGAGTTTCGGCTTGATGTGGACTGGCACGCGGAGCACAGGCTCGCAAAGGTCGCCTTCCCGCTGGCCGTGAGCAGCGACTTCACCACGTACGAGATTCCCTACGGCCACATCACTCGAAGGAACCCGATCTCGCCCAACGCAACCCTGGCCGAGAGATCGAAGTACGAGGCGCCCGGACAGAAGTGGATCGACCACACAGCCGAAGACGAGAGCTACGGCGTGAGCCTCCTGAATGACTGCAAGTACGGCTTCGACGTTGGGAACGACGTCATGCGGATGACCCTCCTGAGGAGCGCGGAATACCCGTTCGCGCTGCGCGCAGCCTTCGGCCTCCCGCCGGTCAAGGGTGCGAAAGGGCAGTTGACGGACCAGGGAGAGCACCACATAGCCTATGCGCTGTACCCCCACGCTGCGGGCTTCAAGGAGGCGTTGACTGCGAAGAGGGCTTATGAGTTCAACTATCCGATGCTGCCAGCCCCAGAACCGAGCCATCGAGGGTGTCTGCCAAAGGCCCTCTCGTTCATCTCGACCCATCCCGAAAACATTATCCTGACCGCAGTAAAGAAAGCGGAGGATACGAACGACGTCATCCTCCGGGTCTATGAAACTTCAGGCAAGGACACGGATGTGACGTTCGACCTGGCCTGGACGCCGAAGAAGGCGGTGGTGACCGACCTGATGGAGGCGGCGACCTCCAAAGTGCCCGTCAAGGGCAAGGCCGTTGAAATGCGGGTAACCGGGCATGAGATAGCGACCGTCCGAGTCAGTTGCGAAAGTGCCTTCTCCAAATGATTCCAAAGTCGGGGCCCGTTCTGCCACCCCGCATGAGCGTGAAATCGATGGTTCTGAAAAAGCTCAGCGGACCCCAGAAGTGCCATGGCCATTGCGACCAGCCGGCGGGCACCAGGATGGCTGGCGTCTGCGAGGGAGCCACCGGGATGGCGGTGGCGTTGAACAATGAGTGACGACCTTGCTCCATCGCCTGCACACACACGAAAGAATCTATGGAATCCACTTTCAGAACCTGTTTGGGGGCGGGCCCCACCGGGCCCGCCAGCAAATACCCTGATCCAAGCTACTCTGCTCGAGACAAGCTGGAATCAAGCGATTCTGTAAAGCGTGCTTCGCCCAACGCCCTATATACTCGCCAGGGAACTAACAGACCATGACATTTGCACGCCGAAGAAAGTGGGCTGTAATCCGAAGACGCAGACACTCTTCTCATCAAAACACACTCGAACAGCGTGCTAATCGCCCCTCGAAGTAGCCTAACGGTTAGTTCAAGATTCCAGAGGAAATGAGTGAGTTTGATATGGCGATCCATCTCGGTCTGTTGTTACCAAGTCTATCCGTAGCACTTGTCAGGGATGCCAACAACCGTTCGGCACGCCTACCAACGTCGTGCGATTCTTGCATAGAGACGATAAGCAACTACCCCTACATTGCCAAACACAGCAATAACGGTCGTCATAGGAAGTATCATCTCATTTGTGCCCTGAGAATAGGATTGGTCTCGCGTGATCCGATCTCTGACATGGATAGAATCTTGCCCGAACCCGAAGTGTGAAAGTCAGGGCAAAGCATAATCTGGCTGAAGTCCCCCCTGGAAAGATATGAGCATCGTCCTCCAAGTTCCGACCTTCCAGGGGGCAGTGCCTTCACGCGAAGCGATAGCTTAGAAGAACGTCTTATGGCGCAGCCGGGACATTGAGATGAATCAGGAAGGGAGAATGTCTTCTGGGCATTCCGGGCCAGAATCCACTCTCTGGACCTGTTTGGGGGCGAGTCTCACCGGGCCCGTTTAGAGCTTTGCAAACTGTTTTAACATTGAACGAAGGCGAGCGCGCAAGGGGCACGAGTTGTCAAACGGCGAGCGCAGACTCGCGGCGATAATGTTCACGGACATGATTGGCTACACAACCCTGGGGCAGAGGAATGAGTCTCTCTCGCTTGCTCTGGTCGAGGAGCAAAGGAAGCTGATCAGGCCTATCCTCACGAGGCATAACGGCAAAGAAATCAAGACGATGGGGGACGCCTTCCTGGTCGAGTTTCCGAACGCCCTGGACGCCGTGAGGTGCGCCTATGACATCCAGAGGGCGACTAGGGAGTTCAACATCTCCCTTCAGGCCGACAAGAGGATCCACCTCAGGGTGGGTCTCCATCTCGGAGACGTGGTGGAATCACGCGGTGACATATCGGGGGACACGGTGAACGTCGCATCGAGGATAGAGCCACTGGCTGAGGACGGCGGTGTATGCCTCACGCGTCAGGTCTACGACCACGTGCAGAGCAAGTTCGAGCTTCCACTTGCGAGTCTTGGGCTGAAAGCACTCAGGAACGTGAATGGGCCAGTCGAGGTGTACAGGATTATCATGCCTTGGGAAAAGGACCAGGGGGGTGTTGCAGCTCCACTCGATACCAGCAGAATTGCGGTGTTGCCTTTCGTCAGCATGAGCCCTGATCCAGCTGATGAGTACTTCGTCGATGGAATGACGGAAGAGCTGATTTCCTCGATCTCCAACATCGGTGGGCTTAGTGTCATCTCCCGGACGTCCGCAATGAAGTTCAAGGGCGGCGGGAAGACTGCCACCGAGATAGGCCAGGAGCTGAAGGTCGGGACCCTTCTGGAGGGCAGCGTCAGGAAGGCGGACAGCCGTGTGAGGGTAACTGCGCAGCTCATTGATGTCAGCAATGACAGGCATCTGTGGTCCCAGACCTATGACAGAGAGCTGAAGAACATCTTCGCTCTCCAGAGCGAGATTGCGCAACAGGTAGCAGATTCGCTCCGAGTCAGGATCCTATCCCAAGAAGCTCGACGAATTGACAGGAAGCCAACAGCGAGCACGGCGGCCTACGAGCTCTATCTGAAGGGCAGATATCATTGGAACAAGAGAGGAGTTGAAGACATAAAGAAGGCGATGGAGCACTTTGAACTCGCGGTACACGAAGACGAACACTTCGCATTGGGATATGCTGGACAAGCAGACTGCTGCCTTACACTTCGCAACAACTGGGGGATTGACCGCGAAGCCAATTGGGTGAAGACTGAGGCGATGCTGGCCAAGGCCCTGGAATTCGACCCCGGCTTGGCGGAAGCCCACACCACGATGGGATTTGTCCGACTGGGGGAATACAACCTGCGGCAGGCAGAGGAGGAGTTCAGGGAGGCCATAGGGCTGAAGCCAAGCTATGCCACTGCCCACCAGTGGTACGCTTGGGTTCTCGCTGCTCAGTTGAGGTGGGACGAAGCCCTTGAGCAGATCAACAAGGCCCTGGAGCTTGACCCATTATCACCAATCATCAACGACAACAAAGGCAACTATTTCACATGGAGGAGAGACTACGACAAGTCGATTGAGCCGTACCGGAGGGCAGTGGAGCTGGGGATGAAGAGCGCACACGGCGACCTGGCCATTGCCTATGGAAGGATGAGAGCCTATGATGACATGAGACGTGAGGCTGCGACCCTCGTTGAACTCCTTCAAGGCTCCGTTCCTGCAATGAAGATGATTGCCGACGCGTGGACTGCACACTTGGAGGGTAACAGACCTGAAATCCAGAGGATTCTGCCAGCATTGGAGACGCACTTTCAGGATGCTGGCATCAACATGCACGATATCGCTACGTTCCACTTCGGTCTGGGTGAGAACGAAAAAGGATTCGCATGGCTGGAGCGTTCATATCATATGAAGGAAGCTGAACTCATCTTCATGAAGCTTGAGCCGGAGCTGGAGGGCGTCCGCACTGATTCGAGGTACCTCGACCTCCTGAAGAGACTGGGACTGGAGTAAGGTCCATCTATCTCCCGTCGGGGTCCACTTTCCAGACCTGTTCGGGGAAGTCCTGCTGGGTCCGTTGACCTCCCGAAGCTGGTTCGCAGATTGTGCAGAGGCCTAAATAGAATACTCGGGCCGACCCTCAGCGCTTGACGACGAACGCTCATCACAAGAGAATCAGCATGGGGCGTACGAAGGTGATCCTAGCGGTTGCAGCAGTAGCCTGTATTGTTCTGGTCGCAACATACGAGGCTGAGGTGATCCTCATTCCTTCTCTGTCATCCCAGAATCCGATAAAGCACATCATCGTGATTATGCAAGAGAATAGGACATTCGACAATTACTTCTGGACATACCCAGGGCAGGCGGGATACAACGCTACTCTCTGCATCCCGCTAGACCTCTCACAGCCTGCTTTGGGATGCATGAAGCCGCATCTCACTACCAATCCGGTCCTGGCGAGCGACATCCCTCATGATTGGAACTCCACTTTGGCATCGTACAACGACGGCTCGATGAACGGTTTCCTGACAGCCGCGAGGGGCAACCCAGGGGTCATGGATTACTATGACAACTCGACCCTGCCCTACCTCTGGGACTACGCCAGCCACTATGTGCTCGCGGACCAATTCTTCTCATCGGTCAAGAGCTACAGCCAACCCAACCACTGGTACATGATTGCCGGGACTTCCCCCAAGGCTTCCTTGTTCCAGAATGAGTCACAGGAGTGGCAGACGTGCTACAACCCCGCCACGGCGAAGCTGACCATGACGACCTGCACCTACATCAACCAGGCCCAGGCGATCCAAACCATGGCTGATGAGCTGACAACGCGCGGCATCTCCTGGAAGTACTATGACACGCCCGTTTCTCCTAACGACACTCTTGCCAATGCGATAGCGAACGGCGCAGCGTTCTCTTACTGGAACCCCCTTGATGCAAAGAAGAGCACCTACACGGACCCGGTCTATACAAAGAACGTCGTGGCACGAGAACAGCTCTTTGGGGACATCGCGAGCGGAACCCTTCCTCAGGTTTCGTGGGTCATCCCAAGTCCAGAGATAAGCGACCATGCGCCCGCAAACATCACTCTTGGAATGTGGTGGATGACCGACGTGGTGGATTCCGTGATGAATAGCCAGTACTGGAAGAGCACGGCCATCATCGCGCTCTGGGATGATTATGGGGGCTTTTTCGACACCGTCGTGCCCCCTACGGTGGACGGTTATGGGCTGAGCTTCCGGGTCCCGGCCCTCATCATCTCTGCCTATGCCAAACCAGGTTTTTTGGATCACACCATCTACGACTTCGAGTCGACCCTGAAGTTCGTAGAGTGGAGGTTCAGCCTCCCCGCGCTCACGGCCAGGGATGCAGGCACGAATAACATGCTGAACGCCTTCAACTTCAGCCAGCGGCCCTTGACGCCGTTGGCCATACCGCTCAGCAAGAGCCAACTCGCCGCAATCCAACCCTATATTCGCGAAGGCTCGGAGGCAAACCCCGGCCTCGCTGCCAACGCGACCACGCGTCTTGCTTTTATCGACAACGATCCCGACTGATTCCAAGTCGGAATCCAAACGCGCGCTGGTGTCGGGCCTCGAGCTCTGTCAAGCAAGAGCTGAAAGGGATGATGGACGCGCGGAAGAACCAGCCGATAAGGACCACTGGTGCGACGATTCTGGAGTGATTTAGTACCCTTCTAGGAACAGGAATATTACTGCGACTCTGCTCGACCTTGGCGGGCTCACGCCTTTGGGAAACAAGACCCGAACACTTGCGGCAGCATCGGTCGCCTTGGGTTCGTTCATGCTCGAGGCAGCTGACAGGCTGATGGCCCTGACGCTTGGGGCTTGGCTAAGGATAGGCGGGCTTGTTCTGTTCGTGGTCGGTAACCCTGCCCTGAAACCGCTACATCCCGTTAGGTCCTCTTTGGGAAATCGCAGGTTGAGTCTTGGCGATCCATACGTAGCTGTCAAGGAAAGGATGCATCCGAGCATCTTGCTCACGAGAATCAGGTAGGTTCATCGCTGGCCACAGTTCGGACTGATTGTGCAGCGGCGGGAATCATCCTCAAGCTGTAAATAACACGTTGTCATGCATATGGTGCGCCTTGAGGGCCTCGCTTAGCAGGAGTGTACTGTCTCTGCTCGTGGTATCCTTGTTCGTCATCTCTATCATTCCCGCTGCAGATGCGGCGACGATACCTGCCCGGATTCGCGTCGGAACGTGGCCCATAGCCGTTGCAGTCAACCCAACGACAAACACCGTCTACGTCGCCAACTCCGCTGACAACACGGTCTCGGTAATCAACGGGAAGACGAACTTGGTCAACACGACGATAAAAGTCGGAAGTGGGCCCTGGGGCATAGGAGTCAACCCAAAAACGAATCTGGTCTACGTTACCAATTCGAATGCTAATACTGTCTCAGTGATCAATGGGAAGACAAACTTGGTCGTGGGGGCCATACATGTCGGGAATGTTCCTTCTGGCGTAGCAGTCAACCCATCCGACAATATCATCTACGTTGCCAATTGGAACGATAATACTGTCTCCATGATTGACGGGAAGACGAGCAGCGTTATCGCGACGATAGGCGTTGGAAAGAATCCTGTTGGCGTGGCAGTTAATCCGCGCACCCACATCGCATACGTCGCTAATTCCATGGAAAACACTACCTCTGTGATTACAGAGACTGTGTCTTCGAGCGGGAAAGGGGGCGTGGTGTCTGCGACGATTAAAACTGCGGGGTGGCCCTATGGTGTAGCGGTCAACCCGTCTACGGACGTAGTCTATGTCACCACCATGTGGGGCTGGGTCTCCGTAATCAACGGGAAGACCAACGTGGTAGTCACAACCGTGCCTGTCGGAACAAATCCCATGAGCGTTGCAGTCAACCCGAAGAAAAACAGGGTCTATGTTACCAATTTCGGTAGCGACACAGTCTCGGTTATCGACGGAATGACAAATCTGGTCACCGAGACGATATATGTTGGAATTGCGCCTCCGGGCTCGGCGTATTGGCCCGTTGGCGTGGCAGTCAACCCGAACACGAATACCGCGTATGTTGCCAACGAGTATGACGGCACAGTCTCGGTGATCAACGGAAAGACGAACCTGGTCACAACGACGATCGTCGTCGGAAAGAGTCCTTTCGGCGTAGCAGTCAACCCAAATACAAATACCGTCTACGTTGCCAACGCCATTGATAATACGGTCACGGCGATCAACGGGAAGACGAACCTCGTTATCGCGACGATAGTCGTCGGAAAGAGTCCTTCTGGTGTCGCGGTCAACCCGAGTACAAACAGAGTCTATGTCGCCAACTCCATCGACGACACGGTCTCCGTGATAAGTGGGAAGACGAAATTGGTCATCGCGACGATAGGTGTTGGAAACAAGCCTGAGGGCGTCGCGGTCAATCCGTCCACGAACACCGTTTTCGTCGCCAACGAGAACGACAGCAGCGTTTCAGTGATCAGCGGGAAGACGAACTTAGTCACCGCGACAATAGGCGTCGGAAGAGTTCCTTTCGGCGTAGCGGTCAACCCGAAGACGAACACCGTGTATGTCACCAACTATGCTGACAATAATGTCTCAGTGATCAGCGGGAAGACGAACCTGGTCACTGCGACTATAGGCGTCAGGAGCGGACCTTCAGGCATAGTAGTCAACCCGAACACGAACACTGTGTACGTCGCCAACTACGCAAACAACACGGTCTCGGTGATCAACGGGAAGACTAACCTGGTCACCGCGACGATAGGCGTCGGAAAGGGTTCTGGCGCCATCGCAGTCGACAAACAGACAAACACCCTGTATGTTGCCGACTACAACGGCAATACGGTCACGGTGATCAACGGGAAGACGAACTGGGCCACCGAAACGATAGGCGTCGGGAATGCTCCGAATGGCATAGCAGTCAACCCGTTGGCGCACAAAGCCTACGTCACCAACTCTGGTGACGGCACGGTCTCCGTGACTTCCCTGGTAGCCCTCTAGCGACCGCAAAGTCTCGGCGTGCAGGCACAGCCGACAGGCGCCATGAGGAAAGCGGCCGCTTCCGTCCTTGAGTGGGCGGGACTGATGCCCTCCGCGCACGGAGCTGGCTTCCCTGACGTGGTAGTCAGGTCAACTGAGCCGACGGTCTCCATCTTTAACTAGGGACGAGCGTGAGCTTGTAAGGTTCGTGCGACCGAATAGAGTGAGGAGAAGCAGCAGGTCGGCCATCCCACTGATGCTGATCATCTCCCTGATACTGGTCGTTGGTTCGAATGTCTACAGCGCAAGCGCGGCCTCGACCGCAGCGAAGACCATCCACGTGGGCCTCATCCCTGACGCCCTGGGCGTCGACCCATCCAGGAACCTGATCTATGTCGCCAACTCCGGCGGCGACACCGTCTCCGTGATCAACGGGTCGACGAACGCAGTCGTGAAGAGCGTGGCCGTCGGGGGCAACCCGGCTGCGGTTGCTGTGAATCCTTCAACGGGGTTAGTGTACGTTGCGAATTTCGACGACGACAACGTGTCGGTGATAGACGAATCGATCAACCAGGTGGTGAGAAACCTGTCAGTGGGGTTCTCTCCCGCCGCTCTGGGAGTGGATGTAGAGGGGAACATTGTCTATGTGGCCAATGAAGGCGACAACACCGTCTCCGTGATCAACGGGTCGACGAACGTCCTCATGCAGAACGTGACCGTCGGAGACTCCCCGGATGCACTGGCGGTAGACCCTTCTGCCGGGGTGGTTTACGTGGCGAACTATTATGACGATACGGTTTCTATCATCAGTGAATCGACGAACGACGTCGTCAAGACTGTCGCAGTCGGAGAGGGTCCCAGCGGGATCGCCGTCGATTCTGCCACTGGAATCGCGTACGTGGCCAACCAGTATGACTCGACCGTCTCGCTGATAGAAGGCGTGGCTCGCGGCGTGGTTGCCAACGTGAGTGCAGGGGGAGAGGGTCCGGTTGCAATCGCGGTCGACGGGCTCACCAACGCGTTCTACGTGGCCAACAGCTTCGACGGCAGCCTCTCGGTGATGGATGGCGCTTCAAATGTGGCAGCGGCTGTTGTGAGTATCGGGACTACCCCACTGGCCGTCGCTGTCAACCCCCAGACCAACCTGGTCTACGCGGCTAACAGTGATTCGGATTCGGTTTCGGTGGTCAATGGATTGAAGCGGACCTCCAATACCTACGTGATCTGTTCGTCGTCCTTTGCCACCGCCGGCGAGTCCATCGCGTGCTCGGCCCTGATCGTCGGCGCGTCACCGAGCGGCCAGGTGAATTGGAACGCCGGTGGGGCGGGATCCTTTGTCTCGGCCGGTGGCGCATCCTGCACGATATCGAGGAATGCATGCACCGTTCGCTGGCAGCCTGGCGCTTCCGACGCGGGCTCGCTGGTCCCGATCGTTGTCACTTTCGCGGGCGACGTGAACAACAAGGGTAGTTCTGGTAAAATACAGGTCAATGTGAGCGAAGCAACCGGTACGACGACGACTTCCAGCTCGACCTCGGGCGCCTTTACTCCGCAATATGTGATCGCCTTTCTCGCTGGGGTCGGTGTCGCGGCCCTGGCCGTGGTTGTCAGAGGGGCGTTGCACACCGGTCGCAAGCGCTAGCGAAGGATCATGCTGAGCATCACACGGGCAGGCCCTTCATCGTAGCTCGTCCAATCTCTCTTGACAGCTGCTTCCCTGTCCTGAACAGGGTTCCCCCGGGGAGGAGCGGCGGCGCGTCGGCCCGCTGAGTGGTGCCTTGGAGACGTCTCAGACGCAGGCTGGAAAGGCTGATGCCTGAGGCTCGTCAGAGCCTGTCTCTCGAGACTTCGTCACGCTTGCACGTTGGGGGTATAGTTTTAAACCCGGTCGAGGCAACAATCGCGTCAAATGCGCGTGAATGGAGGAAACGGCAGGCTAGTGAATGTTCTGCTTGTAGCGCTTGTCATAGCCGGGCTGGTGGCCGTCTTCTATGTGGTTGGGTGGGCCCAGACGTCGCCCGCGGTCATAGCCCCCAATCTGAGCCAGATCGGAGCCGGCCAAACCGCCTCGATCACGGTCTCGTGGACCGGGACTGGCGGGGCCGCACCGTATACGGTGTATCTCTACCAAGGCACGACCAGCAGTTCCTGCGGGACCTCCAACGCGTTGGTCGCTGCCAAGGCGGGGCTCTCAACGCCAGGCTTCGTCTTCAACGTCAATCCGACCTCGACCAGCTACTACTGCGGAACGGTGGCGGGATCAAAGGGGTCAAGTGCTGTGTCGAAGATCGCGACGGTTTCGGTCACCACCGCACTCGGCGTCCCGGCTCTCACCCTGTCGGCAACGGGCATCGATAACGGGCAGTCACTGGTCATCACGGCTTCTGTCGCATGGAGTGGGGGTGTCTCTCCGTTTTCGGTGACGATGTACAGGGGACTGAACAGCACGTGCTCACTGGACACCAGCAAGGCGACCCTGCACTCAGGGGTGAATCCCCAGGTGGCCATCACGGAGAGGTCGACGACCTTCTCTGTTGCTGACCCTGTGTCCACCTCGTACTACTGTGCCACGGTGACCGACAGTGCGACGAATTCTCACACGCAAACCTCTCTAGCTGCCCCCTTCGTGGTTAATCAGGCTCTGAGCGCCTCCATTTCGCCGCCCTCCCCGGTAGTCAACATGGGTCAGTCGATCAACCTAACGGCGATTCCCCTGCACGGGACGGCTCCCTTCTCGTTCCAGTGGTACACGGGGTCGGATTGCTCGAGCGGCAACGAGATCTCTGGCGCGACGAAGTCTGTCTACGGGACTGGGCCCATAGGGCTGAACTTCAACTATTCTCTGCTGGTGCATGATGGCAGCCAGGGGACTCCAGCCCAGAGCGCGTGCGCCAACGACGTCGGCAAAGTCAATCCCGCGTTCAAGGGCACTCCAGTGGTCGTCTCCCCTGCCAATTTCATTGCTGATAGCGGTGTTGGGTTTACGCTTACCATAAGCTGGGGGCCCATTGGCGCCGGCACCCTTCCGGGCAGCACCAGCGGTACCGTTCCGTACTCTGCTACGCTTACGACAAGTAATTCATCTGTCTGTCAGAATACGACCGCCCTAGTGGTCCCCAGGGCAGGCCTCACGGTGCCGAAAGTCACCTTCACCCTCAATTCGACTGTCAATCTGTTCTTCTGCGCGACAATAACAGACAGCGCGACGGTGCCGCAGAGCATCAGCTCGACCACCGCAGCGAATCTGACCATAAACCCGGTCTTCTTTCCGTCTTTGGCCTTTTCGCCCCCAGGGATAGACCTAGGGCAGTCAACCTCAGTTAGCGCGATCGTGACGCTGTTCGGGGGCACGCCTCCCTATTCCGCCACACTCACAAGCGGGTCGAGCAAGAGTTGCGCATTTGACACCACCGTGGTCTCGGTGACTTCTGGTTCGAACCCACGGCACGGCTTGACGGGGCCATCTGCCTCGTTCACATTCAAGGCTCCGTCCTCGTCGACCACCTACTGCGTCTCGGCGACCGATGGCACAGGAGTAGTAACCTCCACCGGCGCCGTGAGCTTTCCAGTCAGTGCACTGATCTCGGCCACCATTACCCCGGCCTCTCCAGCGGTTGATTCAGGCCAGTTCATTGTGCTCACGGCGAACCCTGACCAGAAAACGGGGACTGCACCGTACACCTACCAGTGGTACACGGGACAGGGGTGCGTCAGCGGGAATGCAAACTCCGGGAAGACTGCTCAGGCCTATACTACCCCAACGATGACCTCTAGCACGAACTACTCAGTCCTCGTGGGTGATAGCAGCGGAGGCACTCCAGTCGACACCAAGTGCGTCAACACAGTCGTCACTGTTAACGCTGGCCTAGACGCCCCTGTCCTCATCCTCTCCCCTTCCGCCATGGATACCGGGCAATCTGCAACGGTCAAGGCCGTAGTCTCATGGTCCGGGGGGACCTCTCCGTACACCGTGAGCCTCACCAGCGGGAGCAGTAGCGGCAAGTGCTCCTCTGATTCCACTACGGTGTCCATGGTGTCGGGTACAGGAACAAACCCGCGGACTGTCACGACCACGTCGGCCACCTTCTCATTCAACGCTCCTTCCGCTTCGATCTACTATTGCGCGACTGTAAAGGACAGTTCTTCCACGCAACCACCATCGGTTGCGACGCCGTCGCCTGTGGAGTTCGTGGTCAACGCGGCTCTTGGCACGCCGTCTATCGTCATATCCCCCACGGTGATGGATGTCGGCCAGACCGTCGTTGTCTCGGCGACCGTGACCTGGGCCGGGGGCACTTCACCCTACACGGTCACTCTATACAGCGGGACCAGCAGCACCTGCACGTCCAACACCATGGTGGCCGTCCTGCCTGACCCCAACCCGCAGGTGGGCCTGACCATGGCAGTGACCAACTTCTCGGTCACAGCGCCCGCTTCTACCACCAACTACTGCGCTGTCGTGATTGACAGCTCCGGCGCGCCAGCGTCCGTCGCCTCATCGTTCGCCCCGTTCACCGTCAACCCCACCCTGACGGCCACGATTTCGCCTCCGTCCGCGGCCGTTGACGTTGGGCAGTCTGTCGCGGTCACCCTGACCGCGGTCGCGTCAGGAGGTACCGCGCCATACCAGTATCAGTGGTATGAGGGGCCGACCTGTTCAAGTGGTATGATCGCCGGACAGACTTCCTCCTCGTATTCGCCGAGCTCGGTTGTCTCGACCACGACTTATTCAGTCGGCGTGAAGGACAGCAGCGCTGGGGCACCTGCGGCGGCTGCCTGTGCCACCGTTACCGTGAAGGTTGACACCGCCCTCACTGCCCCTGTCATCGTCCTCTCTCCCTCGGTGCTCGATACAGGGCAGACAGCCAGCATCGCTGCAACCGTCTCCTGGTCCGGGGGGACTTCTCCGTATGTGATTACGCTCCACAGTGGTACGAGCAGCACGTGCTCGTCGGACACCACAGTGGTGAGCACGAACAGCGGTGTGGTAGGGACAACGACCACCTTCCACTTCCAGGCTCCTGCCGCGACCACCGATTACTGTGCCAGCGTCACGGACAGCGCGACCGTCCCCGTGGCGACGACGTCCATCACCCTGTTCACCGTCAACCCTGCACTGAATGCTGTGGTTTCGCCCGTATCTCCTCACATCGACAGCGGCCAATCCATCACCCTGACCGCCGTTCCATCGCAGGGAACTCAGCCATACCCCTACCAGTGGTTCACCGGATCTTCCTGTGCGACTGCCAACCTGCAATCGGGGAAGACTTCATCGACCTACACGGTATCTCCGACGTTCACCTCCTCCTACTCAGTCCAGGTGACGGACAGCAGCCTCGGGTCGCCCTCGGTCAGCATCTGCGCGTCCGTCGCGGTGACGGTCTCCCCTCCCCTCTCCGTCGCAATCTCGCCTGCTGCTCCCACGGTGGACAGCGGCCAGTCAACCACTCTGAAGGCCGTGCCTTCTAACGGCTTCTCTCCGTATCACTATCAGTGGTACACCAATTCGTCTTGCGCCGTTCAGATGGTGGGCCAGGTTGCATCGATCCTCACCACCAAACCCCTCGCTTCAACTACATCCTACGCTGTCTACGTCAGCGACAACAGCACTGGCGCACCTCCCGCAGGCTTCTGCGCGAACGTCAAGGTGACTGTGAACTCCGCCCTCGCGGGTACCGCCGTCACAATATCGTCGTCCTCGACGACGCTGGACGGCGGCCAGCCTGTGACTCTGACCGTGTTCTGGACCAGCGCCGGCACTTCACCCTACAGCGTCAAGCTGACGACAAGCGACTCGGCCACGTGCTCGAACCCCTCCTCGACCGGGTTCCTCCGAACGGGGATCTTCGGCACGACCACCACGTTCGCCGATGCTCCGTCCTCCACGACATACTACTGTGCGACAGTGACGGACAGCGCCGTGTCGGGCGAGAGCGCATTCACAACCTCCGCGGCTGTCGTCACGGTCGATCCCACGCTTGCCGCTCTCATGCTCACTCTCTCACCCCCTGCGATCGATTCCGGGCAGTCAGCCACCCTCACGGCCACGGTCGCCTGGTCTGGCGGCGCCTCTCCATACTCTGTCACGCTTTTCAGCGGTACGAGCAGTGTCTGCTCATCCGATACCAACGTAGTAAGTTCGAATACCGGCGTGGTCGGGACGACAACCACCTTCTCTCTGGGAGCTCCGGGTTCCACGACCCACTACTGCGCCACAGTGACTGACAGCGCAAACAGTCCCGTTATTATGACGACATCAGTCGCAGTGTTCACGGTCAACTCTGCATTGTCGGCCACGATTTCGCCTGCCTCTCCGACGATCGACAACGGTCAATCCATCACCCTGACAGCCGTTCCGTCACAGGGGACTTCGCCGTACTCCTACCGGTGGTACACAGGTCCTACGTGCGGCAGCGCGACAAACGGGACGTCTTCATCCTACTCTACGAGGGTCCTGACGTCCGGAGCTACCTATTCTGTCCTGGTCAGCGACAGCAGCGTTGGTACTCCCCACGCAAACACATGTGTCAAGGTCACGGTGACCGTCAACTCTGCGTTAACTGCCACGATTTCGCCTGCCTCTCCTGTTCTCGACACTGGCCAATTCGTCCAAGTGACCGTCTCGCCATCGCTAGGGACCTCGCCGTATTACTATCAGTGGTACACAGGGCTTACGTGCGGCAGCGCGATACCAGGCGCGACGTCTTCAAACTACCACGGTGGTCCTGACGTCTGGAGCCACCTACTCCGTCTTGGTCCGCGACAGCAGCGTTGGGACTCCCAGCGCGAACACATGTGTCAAGGTCACGGTGACCGTCAACTCTGCGTTAACTGCCACGATTTCGCCTGCCTCTCCGACGATCAACAGCGGCCAATCCATCACCCTGACAGCCGTTCCATCGCAGGGGACGTCGCCCTATCACTACCAGTGGTACACCGGATCCGCCTGTGCGACTGCCAACGCGATACCGGGACAGACGTCATCGACCTACCCGGCATCTCCGACGCCCACCACCTCATACTCGGTCAGCGTGACTGACAGCAGCGTTGGGACTCCCAGCGCGAACACATGTGTCAAGGTCACGGTGACCGTCAACTCTGCGTTAACTGCCACGATTTCGCCTGCCTCTCCGACGATCAACAGCGGCCAATCCATTATTCTCACGGCCAGCGCACCTGGCGGCACCACTCCCTACTCCTACCAGTGGTACTCCGGTTCCAGCGCCACCTGTTCGTTAGACACCAACAAACTAAGTACGGCGTCAACACAATCCATCAGCCCCACTTCATCGACCTACTACTGCTATGTCGTGAAAGACGCTTCGACGGGTACTCCTGCCGCCAGTGCGACTTCAGCGACCGACCATGTCACTGTCAACCCTGCCCTCTCAGCAGGGGCCATTACGCCCGCAGCTCCTACGATCGACAGCGGCCAGACGATCACCCTGACCGCCAACCCATCAGGAGGGACGACACCCTACTCCTACCAATGGTACTCCGGTTCCAGCGCTACGTGCTCGTCCGATACCACTAAGGTGGGCACGACGTCCACTCTACTAGTGTCTCCCACTTCATCAACCTACTACTGCTATGTCGTGAAAGACACTTCGACGGGTACTCCTACCGCCAGTGCGACTTCAGCGACCGACCATGTCACTGTCAACCCTGCCCTCTCAGCCGGGGCCATCACTCCGTCAGCTCCTACGATCGACAGCGGCCAATCCATCACCCTGACCGCCAACCCATCAGGAGGGACGACACCCTACTCCTACCAATGGTACTCCGGTTCCAGCGCTACGTGCTCGTCCGATACCACCACTTTAGGCACGGCGTCCACGCAATCCATCGGCCCCACTTCATCGACCTACTACTGCTATGTCGTGAAAGACGCTTCGACGGGTACTCCTGCCGGTGCGACTTCAGGTACAGACGAGGTCACTGTCAACCCTGCCCTCTCAGCCGGGGCCGTCACTCCCTCAGCTCCTACGATCGACAGCGGCCAGACGATCAATCTTACATCACATGTTTCAGGCGGCTCAAGCACCCTCAGCTACCAGTGGTACACGGCGACCGGTTCGGGCACCTGCACCACCTCCGACTCAGCGATAAGTGGGGCCACTTCTTCCATCTACGCGATACCCTCCTCCACTGCTGCTGGCACTTACTACTACTGCTACATCGTCACTGACACGGGCGTGACTTCGAGCGCCACTCCTGTCCCGGTTGCCGGTTCGGCGGCTGACACTGTAACGGTCAACACGGCCCTGACCGCCCCGACGGTGACCGCTACTTTCTTGACCATCACTCAGGGTCAGACGTCGACACTGACCTCAACCACGGTCACGTCTGGTACCTCGCCCTACACCTATCAGTGGTTCGAAGTAGCTCCCAACGACACAACCTACATGATCGCAGGCGCGACTTTGTCAAGCTGCTCGTTCGTCACGACTGCATCGACCGCGACCGGCAATTGGTCGTTTACGCTCCAGGTCACTGACCACACCGGCGCGGCGGTTAATTCCACGGCTGTGACCATCACAGTCAACCCTGCCTGACCGCCCAGAGTGCGACTGCTACTCTCCTGACCATCACTGAGGGTCAGCCACTGTCAGAATTCAACTACGGTTACGACAGGACTTCTCGTTGCACCCTGGGGTTCGAGGCGGCTCCCAGCAGCACACCAGACTTGATTGGAAGCACGACTTCGAACCCAGCCTTTGTGGCCTTCACGTGCACGCCACCGGGAAACTAGCGCTCAGTGTTCCAAGTCACTGATAACTCGACCTCATCCAGCATGTTTTCTACAAGTCTTGCTACTGTCGATGTTGCTGCCGGCTGAAAGCCTCCCTATTTCACGATGGACTTTCCATTGTCCACGATTCGGCGTTCAGAAGGGTGGAGGAATGCATGGCTAGACCCGAGTACAGACGCAGCTCCGGCTGGGGAACACCTTCGTCCCTTGGGACACAAGCCTCACCTGAGGCTGCTTCTTTCGCCTGGTCTCGTTCATTCACTCGCTAAGAGTGGAGACCAGTCGTTGTGGTGAAGGTGCTGGTAGTGGTGGCGGTGGTGGTCTTGACGACGGTCTGAGTGGCTGTTGTGCCAGTGGTGATGGTAGTGGGCGGGACGTGCGTAGTGACTATGACGGTGCTGGTGCTGGTGCTGGTACTGGTGATGGTGCTGCTGCTAGTGCTCGTGACGGTGCTGGTGCTCGAGGGGGTAGTGGGGGCAGTGCACTTGATCCAGAGGGCAAAGAACGATTCCCAACCGAATGTATGATTGGGACCATCGTAGTTGACGTAGCCCGAAGGTTGGTCGACGTCTGTGAGGTCACGTATTGCGAGCAGGTAGTAGGACCCGGGCACAATGTTGACAAAGACCGTGGAGAAACTCTGGGCGGCCGCCAGGGGTTGCGAGCAGTCCGCGGTGTATCCGCGCGCGCTGATAACCTGGTCCAGTGGCACGCCATCATCAGTGGCGTTGTCGACCTCAGTGCCTACACATCCCCCCGTCTTATTGATCAGCAGATTCTGGCTGAAGGATTTTGAGGTGCTTGAGTATCCGTTAAGCAGCGTCGTCCACTGAGCGTAGGGCTGGGAAGAGTTCAAGCCCAAGGTGACGTTCAGCAGTCCTGTGAGGTTCGCCGGCGTGACCACCAGCGAGGGCGAGGTGATGTTCAGGATTGCGGTTTCGTGCGGAAACGGGGGGTATGTGTTGTTGGCCATCACAGAGATCGGAACCAGGGCAGCATTCCCATCGGTAAAGCTGAACGTGATCTTGAGGTAGTATGTCGCGTTCGCCACCGGAAAGTAGTTCTTGCAGCCTGAAATGGGTACCGTGCAGACTCCCGTCAGGTTCTCATTGAAGGTCCTTCCTGCGGGAAGGTTGAATGGCCTTTGGTATTTCGCCCCCGTCAGCGACTTGTAGGTAGAGCACGTTTGGAATCCCGGGCTGCACACATTCGTCACGGCCAGGAGATTGGTCGCGGAAGGCCCAAGGTTGTGCACCTTCATCGTGAGCGTGGAGTTGACTATCAACGCGGATTCGACTTCGATCTTGTCGCTGGGCTTGGAGCTCGTCGTTGTCGTCGTAGTCTTGGTCGTTTTCGATGTAGTGATCGCCGCCGAGGTCGAAGGGACGAATGGGTTCTGGCTCTCCCCTCCCACAGGATTGGAGTACAGATAAAGCGCCACTATTACCTCTAGGAATACGATCCAGGCGACCGCCACATACTTCGCGGTCACTCCCCTCCGTGAAGCTCCGTACTTCATCTTCACCACTGGCCATCTTCTCCCGTCGCTAGCTATTTAGGAATTACCGCGCCCTGTACCTACGATTGAGCCGCCCGACCGCCACTCCCCAGCGGGCTCCGAGCTAGTGGGTCCGTCGGTCTCAGCGCTAGGCCGGAGGTGCCCTTCGGCGCCTGCTCCAGCGCAGCGCGAAGAAGGCGGCGATAAGGAACAGTGGAATCACGATCAGCCACCACCACCAAGACGTCCACAGCGAAAGCACGAGCCCCGTCGTGCCAGTGCTTGCAAAGCTGGCCTGGCTCCCTAGAATCCCCGGGAAGGTTACGTAGGGTTGGGTTGATGTAGCGGTCAAGGGGATCTGAAACGTCCCCTGAAACGACCCGTTGACGTCCGCCTGCGCCGTGCCGAGACCCGCATCTCCCAGGTAGATCAAGACCGATGAAAAAGGCGGGTATGACCTGCCCTCCACCAAGACGGTGGTCCCCGGGGGCCCGGAGGAAGGCGTGGCCCCAATCCCTTCGAGGGTGGTGAAGCTCCTCGTAAGGCTGGGCGGGGAGGTGCTGAAGGCGTACTGGGTGTCGTTGTGCCCGGGCATAGACGCGAGGAGCCCCGTGACATTGAGGACCCAGTCACCTACGCCGTCGGCTGTCACTGTCGCCACACTCGTGCCGTTCATCATGACTTCGACGCTCTGTCTCGCGGGGAAGATGCCTCCGGCCAGTCCGACCGAGGCGATGCCCGCCGTGCCCTGGGAAGGAGAAACCGCGAGGCACCTCCCGGATTGCCCGCACTTGTCGAACATACCGAGAATAAACACTCCCGACAGGGTGCTTCCGTTGCTCGCCGTCACCTGCACCTGGACGTGATAGACGAAGGGGTTGTCGTACGTGTGGGTCGGGGCCGAGGCTGTGCTGCTGGTGCCGTCGCCGAACTGCCAGAGGAACGTCATCCCGGGCGAGCCTCCCTTGACGGAGAGACTCACTGCCTGTGGAAACTTGGTGATGAGATTGGTGGCCTGGGATGCACCACTCGAAGAGACCTCGACTACGAAGGTCAATGTAGTCGCGGTCGCCACCGGCACAAGTAAGGTCGCACCCAGGATCGCACATATCACGATGACTGCCGTTAGGGGCCTGGATCGTATTAGATTGAACGACAATCAGAAAGAGTGATTTCGTGATTCTTTTAACGGTTTCCGAAAAAGGAGAGGAAGCGTCATCCCATTGGACGACGCTAGAAGACTACGTTAACAGTGCTCGCGTTCCCTTCGAAGTCAGAGCTGAGGATTACCGTGCTGTTGGTCCCCAGGTTGATGGAGTAGTATGTGGTCCCGATCGGTGCCGTGCTGTTGCCACCGAACTCAAACACCGTGCTGTTGGTACCAGCCGTGATGATGAAGGTCGCTGTGCCGTTGTAGTTGTTCTGCCCGATGGTGAAGTTAGAGTTTGGTCCGCTTATCAACGAGAAGGTGCTGAAGTTGCCGTTGCCTGTGCCGTTGATAATGAAGCTGTTGTTGTACAGGATGGATCCAGTGGCGAGGTAGGTGACGTTGGCGGGACTGTTGCCTCCGATGAAGGTGAAGTTGTCATGCCCGCCGATTCCAACAAAGTTGAACTGGGCGGTTCCGTTCGTGACGGCCGACATGTTGCCGATGAACGTTGTGTTGTATGCGCTGTTGAAGGCGTTGACGGCCTTGCCTACAGCAGATTCAGTGTATTGGAATGAAGGACCTGCCTGGGCCGCTACAAGTGGGACTGCGACTAGGATTGCTCCTAAGAGGGTTGCTGCTAAGTAGCTACTTTTTCTCGACTCTTGAAGATACTTCAAGACCTATTCGTACGGGTGCTGGCAGTACTTATCCTTTTGGATGGAAACCCGCCCTTGCAATTCTTGCAAGGGGGGGCGCGACGGCTCTTTCATTGGTCGGGGGCACCTCCCCAAGGTAGGAAGGTATAAATGCGTCATGCTCCGCTAATACGCTGAAAACATATGATAAGCAAATACTTTGTATTTGCAATTGCTACACTTCTAGTTCTTTCTTCCGTACCTATCATAACCAATGCAACAAACCCAATGCTCAATCCAGGACAAGTGAAGACAGTTGGTCCACAGCTTAACGCGATAACTTGGACCACAGAAGGGTCTGACACCAGCGCGGCGTCTGACATGAAGACTGGTCTCATCAATGCATATGACCTCAGCTTCGGCGCGACCGTATGGCCAACTCTGGCCAATACCAAGTGCTTGACGACTCTGCTCACCTGCAACGGAGCGACACCAGGCTACTCGTTCGACGGAATCTACTTCAATCAACTGAGAGGCGTTGTCAACGACTCGCACTTCCACAGGGCGATCGCCTACCTGATGAACCTCACCTACTTCGCGGACACTTACCTTGGCGGCGTGGCTGGTATTACGACCAACGCGCTCCAGCCTTGTGCCGTGTTCGCCGCAGCCTGCGATAACTCGCCGACTGCACCAACCTATCCAAGTCGCACCACAGCTGCAGAAGTCTACGCAGTACAACAGCTACAGATGATCAAGGAATGCATCGGTCCCTTCACACTGACGGGCCAGTGCACGTCCTATTCGGTCAATCCCTACCTGTTAACTGCACAGAGTGCTGTCACGGGCTCGACGAACAGCTCGTCCTGCGCCGTTCTTCCATACCACGCTGACTGCGCCGGCCTCAAGTGGGAGTATGCCTTTACAGGTCAAGGCATGACCGCGCATACCCCATTCAGTGTCAACTGGTACTACAGGAATTCACTGGGCAGGAAGTACTTCAGTCAAGACATCTGCACTATCACTGGGCCAATGATCGGCTTGGGTGCGAGTGCTTGGAACCTGTTGGGCGATGGTTCACTGGCAACCGACAAACCGCTCGTAATCTCGGCAGCGGCTGCTGCCACGATAACGGACGGCAAGTACATCAATTCCGGACCAACCAAGGGATACAACACTGCTCCAGTCTACAACTATTCGCAGGTGGTGGGCAGCGGCCCAGACTCCTGGGAAATGTACTCATACGGGTACTCCGCTAGCGTCAACTTCGTCGGCAACGCTGAGATGATGGACAGTCAGTTCGGCATTGCCACATACGACGCAGCCAGCTACCACAACGGATCGTCCGACTTCGCCGCGAACAAGGTCTACTACGCCACAACAGTGGGTCAAGCTTCTTCCTTTGGAAGGGCATACGCCCACATCCAGTTGGTCAACCTTCCCTACGTCAACGTCTACTTCGAGAACACCCTGTACGCTGTCTACACCATGGGATGGGCGGGATATGCAAAGATCCCCACCTATGGCCCTGACACGGCAGGTGGCATCGATTACACGGCGCTGAACGTCCACAACACATGCTTCCAACTCGGATCGACACCAACGTGCCCCAACGGTGGGATACTCAACCTGGGCCTCGGGGACTATGTGGACCCGACCGGATTGAACCCAATGTTCGCGGGTCTCACGGTGTACGACAACGACCTCTGGTCGAACATCTACGACTACCCACTCGGAACTCCACCCACTGGTTACCAGAAGCCTGAGACGTTCATGAACTGGATGACAACGAAGTACACCGCGTTCACGTGCTCGTCCACCAAGACGTTCGTGGCCACGACGGCTTCGTGTCTTGCGAAGGTAACGAAGAACAAGCTGCTTACGGCGGGCACTCCAGGCATATTCAACTTCCAGGCTCATCAGGACATCGCCCTGCCTCTGTACAAGGCGACAGTCTACACCTTCAACTTCAAGCCCAACATTTACTTCAGTGACCACGTCCAAATGACTGCGTCCGACTACAACTACTCGCTGTGGGCAGCCGGAGTTGTCGCTAACGCAAGTCTGCCATTCCTCACGACACCCTTCTACGCTCTCGCTTCAGGGGCGCTCGGCCTTCAAACCACATACATCAACCCAGCTCACCCGCTGACGATCTACGTGATCATGAACAGCACCACGGTCTGGAACCTGGGCAGTACGCAGGTCCCGATCATCCCTCAGCACATATTCGAGAAGTACTTCAACCTCCAATCCATCTTCAGCGCAGAACTCTCCATTGACACATCCCAGCCATACGCACTTGCGAACGCGTACACGAACTTCACCACCGGGGCGCTGACAGCTCCACGCTGGCTGTTGAACCTACCCAACCTCGAACAGGGAACCGGTCCCTTCATGTTGAGGACCAACGATGAGGTAACCAACACAGGGAAACTCATCAGGAACCTCAACTACTACAGGAACTACTGGCAGAGCTACACGATCAACGCTAGCCAGTCAGTCCACAAGGGAACCCCCTACGCTCTCGACATGCCCATTTACGAATGGGTATACAACACCACACTGTTCGCTACTGGTGACCATACCGGCCAGGTATACATGACTCAGGCCAACCTGGAAGGCGGGTCGATCTCAGGATGGGCCGCAGTCGTGAATTCTGCTGGACACGCGTTGGCCGGCGAGAACATCTCGTTGGTCTTCAACACGGCCACAGGACACGTCACAGCGAGCATCCCAACCTCAACAATATCAGTCGGAGCACACGAACTCATCATCAAGGCCTCATACACCTACCTCGGGTTACCGAGGACCTACTACGAACAATACGGATTCAAAGTCCTACACGCATAGATAGAGAAGGCAATCGGGCCCACTAGAGCTCGATTGCACTCCCCCATTTTAGAAATCCCCCGAGAAGACAGAGGGCATTACGCACAACTCCTTGGCAGTTCACGCCTAGGGATGTCACACCGATTCTCTATTGTTAGGGGTACAACCTTCGAACGAGCCGCCTATGACTCTCTGACCGACGGTGGCCTTCTCATCACTGGAGCTGTGGGCGACCAGCGCTTCTGTTCAGTTAGGTGGTCTACCGTATTTCAGGCTGAGACACAAGCCTGTTATACCTCGGCATCCCCCCAAGTTCGTGCGTGCTTTCACCAGGCTCGACAGAGGAGAGCTGGTCGAGTCCGTGGCCAGGACCCTTACGAAGCTCGGCTATTCTTACTCGAAGAACCAAGGACAGTACTTGACAGAGTTCGAAGTGAGCTCTCCATCTCACTTCGGGGTCGTCGTGGAGGATCTTACCAGGACGCAGCTCGGTTACCCGCTGCGGAGTCGGGTCCGAGTGGAGTCAGCGGTCGAGCTCAGAAGGACGATAGGCGCCGCCGACAACGAAGAGGAACTCGGGCGCAATGTCGCCATACTCGTCAAGGAGCTCCGTGCGGCCCTCCCGGGCCAACCCTGGACGGGGCTGGGGTTCGCCCGCTCGAGGTCGGCGAGGGCGGCCTGGAATTCACTTGGCGAGATCTGACCGTTGATGGACGAATAGGGGTTGCTCTGCGCCTCCGGGACCTTGCGTCCACCAGGAGGACACTCTTCCAGCCGGTCGAGGCTGCAGGATCCTCTCCTACCCCCCATGAATCTTGGTTACCATTTCAACCGTCTTCACCAGGACGGTCTCCCCCTCCTTTGTGGCTTCCTCAGCCACCAGGTAGATCCGGGAACTGCTCCTTGCTTCCACGAACGCTACGAGCGCAAAGAAGACAATCACCGAGAGCGGCAGACCGGCGATGATACCTAGGAGAAGCACAAAGTACAGTTCGGGTGGAATGAAGAAGACGCTGCCCATGAGACCGACCACACTGATGATGCCGCCCAACACGAGCAGAAACCCGGATCTCGCAGTCGCTTTCTCGTCGATGACGGAGGCCCTTCCCAGACCAAAGGGAGCGGGCATTCCCGACCTGAGGCTCCTGAACCTAAACAGGGCCACTAGGATGGCTACCACCGCAGCGACGGTGAGGGGCTCGTACAGGTAGTAGAGGAGCAGCTCCCACCCCACATACGCAGTGGCGGATGACACGACAATAGAGAAGACAAGGCTCTTCACGCCCGGCCTTGCCCTTCTTCTACTGCCCGAAGATAACAGGTTGAGTCGACCCCCCGCCTATCCAGCGGTCACTTTCCGAGCTTCGTCCTCATTCTGGCCGCCTTCCTTTCCCTCCTTGACTTCTGGGTGGCAATGGACGCGACGGCCATGGCGACCACGACAGCACCGAGTACAATCAAGACAGCATTTGACCTGTACCAGGCATCGGGCTTGGGGATGGGGGTGAAGCTCAGCAGTCTGTAGTGGAAGTACTTCTCTACACCGAAGAAGTTCGTGTACACATCCGCCCTCTCGAGAACCCCAGTCGTCGAGTTGAACAATGAGATCGACCGCCAGGGGGGGGTCCCCCCCCAATTCACGGTGAAGTTGACTCCTATTGAGGCTGGTGTCCAGATGACTGATGTGGTTACATTTGAGGTGGAACTTGTTCCATTGCCCACCGAGGTTACCTGAAGGGGTACATTCGTTCCGCCCTGAACATTCGTGTACATGATTGGATAGAACCCGAGGGTGCCCTGGTAACTGTAGTTGTCATAGGGGTCGAAGATTGTGGTCAAATTCTGCTGGAAGGCGCTCTTAATCACGGTGGTGTTGGTTTCATTGCCGATCAGGTCCAGTCTTTCGGAGTATTCAAAGTAGCCGACAGGAGCAGTGAGGTTTATGGACATGAAGTCGATTGTCAGGTGTCTCCACACATCGATCGTGTAGTTCGGGTTGGGGTAGTTGATGGACGTAGTGTACACCTCATACGAGAAGACCGCACTGGCACCCGCCGCTATTCCTACGGTCCTGACTGGTGTGCCGGAGCTGGCCAGCACGGGGGCAATGAGCAAAACGACGACGAAGATCGCAATCGATCTATTCCCCAAGCGTTTTCCCTGCCGGTCCATCCATACCTTTCTCGAACGCCTCATGGGCTTCCTTCCAGAAGTGACAAGCAACCCGGCGGTCGGGACTTACCTCTTCCAGCGGGGGCTCCTTCTCAGCGCAGATTTCCTTCATGAAGACGCACCTTGGGTGGAAGCGACACCCAGGTGGTGGTGCCGTGTTTGTCGGAATCTCGCCCCTCGCCAGTACCCTCACCTTCGAGGACTCCGGGTCGGGGACGGGGACCGCCGCCGTTAGTGCGTGTGTGTAAGGATGATAGGGCTTCGATACGACGTCCACCGCGGGGCCATCTTCTACGATCTTCCCAAGGTACATTATGGCGAGCTCGTCGACGACGTCCTTCGAAAGCGCTAGGTCGTGTGTTACGATCATGACAGAGATGCCACTCTTCTCTCTAATCGAGAGGAGCACGTTGATCACTTCGGCTCGAACGGACACATCGAGCATGGAAACAGGTTCGTCCGCGAGTATCAAGTCCGGGCGGAGTACCAGAGCCCTCGCAATGGCCACTCTCTGGCGTTGGCCTCCCGAAAGCTCATGCGGATACCTGTAGAGGTACTCTTCTGGAGGAGTCAGCTGGACGTCCTGGAGCGCCTTCTTGACCTTCTCCACAGCTTCTTCTCGGTTCTTCGCCAGTTTGTTAACGGAAATGCCCTCATCCACTATATCGAAAACCGTCATTCTCGGGTTCACAGATTCATACGGGTCTTGGAAGACTACCTGAATCTTGGTCCTCAGTTTCTTGATCTCCCTCTTTGACATCTTCGATATATCCTGACCTTCGAAGACTATCGACCCTGACGTGGGGGGGGTCAGCATCAGCGCGGTCCTCAGGATGGTTGTCTTGCCTGACCCGCTCTCCCCTGCCAATCCAAACACCTGCCCCCTCTTGATCTGGAAACTGACGTCATCCACAGCATGCACCTTTCCTCCCGCCTGCCTCCTTAGGGAATCTATGAACGTCTTCCTCACCGCGAAGAATTTCGTCAGGTGCTTGACGTCGAGAATGACGTTGTCCCTCTTTTCCATCAGTTCCCACTCCTCTCCGTCTCTATCTCTTTCCAGAAGTGGCACGACACGAAGTGATTCGGCTTGACCTCCGTGAACGCTGGCTCGCTGGTCCTGCAGACCTCCTTTGCGTACGGGCATCTCGGATGGAATCTGCATCCTGGTGGAGGGACAACCAGGTCCGGCGGCGACCCCGGGATCGAAACCAGTTTCTCCTTTGGCTTCCTTATGTCTGCGAACGCGCCCAGGAGGCCAATTGTGTACGGATGCAGGGGAGACCCATACACTTCCTTGCTCGACCCGTACTCCGCAAACCTGCCCGCGTACATGATTGCGACCTTGTCCGCCATCTGAGCCACAAGTGCGAGATCGTGGGTGATGAGGATTATGGCCGCCCCGAATTCTCCCCTTAGGCTCAGCAGGAGGTTTATGATTCCAGCCTGGACTATGACGTCAAGAGCCGTTGTGGGCTCGTCAGCAATCAGAATCCTAGGGTTAAGAGCGATTGACATCGCAATCATCGCCCTCTGCTTCATCCCTCCGCTGAACTCATGCGGGTAGTGTCTGCCGCGGGCAGGATCGACCCCGACGTGTTTCAACAACTCTGAGGTTCTCTTGTGGGCTTCCCTGTTCGAAATGTCACTGTGCGCGGTTATCGCCTCAGCTATCTGGTCGCCAACCCTGAAAACCGGATTCAGGGCATTCATGGCCCCCTGCGGAATAAGGGAGATCTTGGTCCATCTTATCCTCCTCCGCACTTCGGAATCAGACATCGGAATGACATCCTCGCCTTCGACGAGCACTCTGCCACGCATGATCTTCGCATTGCTGGGAAGGAGCTTCATGAGCGTGCTAGCCAAGCTCGACTTTCCACATCCGCTTTCTCCCACTATGCCCAGAACTTCGCCCGATTCCAAGTCGAAGTTCAGTCCGTCGACTGCGTTTACATCGCCCGACATTGTAGTATAGTGCATCGTCAGGTCTTCCACCCTAAGCACAGGCGTACCTGTCATCTCGCACGCAACCTCGGGTTGAATATTGAGTCAAGCGCGTAGCCCACGAGCACGAACGCGAGTGACAGGGCGCCGATCGAGATCCCTGGCGGAAGGAACCACCACCACACGTAACCCGCAGTCGAGTTTCCGACTGCGTAAGGAAGCGAATAGGTGAGCATTATGCCCCAACTTACGGTCGTCAGGGTGTGAGTTGCACTTGTCAGGAAGTCCAGCGCTGCGTCAAGAAGTATGAAACCACCGACGTTGAGAGCCACCTGAGAGTAAACCAGACCCATTACATTCGGAAGTATGTGCCGTCTGATTATGTGCCCGGTCCCTCCCCCTACTGCGCGTGAAGCTTCGACATAGGGTCTCTCCTTTACTGAGAGCACCTGCGAGCGTATGATCTTCGCTATAAAGGGCCAAGAGACCACGACGAACACCACGATTAGCCAGACGTATATCTGTGCGCGGAGAACCGGGTTATCGGCGATGATGGTTGTTACAATGAACAGCAGGGGCAGGAAGGGGATGACGAGGATGAAATCGGTGAACCTGCTGAGGATTTCATCCCACAGCCCTCCAAGATAGCCCGCCGCAATGCCAGCCAGGGCTCCGAGGGCGACCGCCCCGATACCAGAAACGATTCCAATCACTAGCGATACCTGTGACCCCCACACGAGCTGAGACCATACATCGTTGCCGAGGTTGTCAGTCCCCAAATAGCCGTAAGCTCCTCCCAATAGATGAAGAGAGCCCGAGGCCAGGTAGAAGGAGACGGCTGGGTGATTCGTCCCTGGGGTGCGCAGGCCAAGAATCTGCACAGTAAACCGATAAGTCCCGGTGCCATTGAAGACGAGAGCGGAAGGATCGGTCGAGTTCTGCCAGATAGGAATCCCCGAGGTGAAGAGCAGACCACTCGTGACGTCCACTTCCTGCCAGCTGCCGAGGCTCTCCTTCGAAAGCGTGATTGTCTGGGCCAACGTTTCGCCTATTGTCGAACCCATGGAGAAATTGTACCCAGCTGGGTTCGTTATCATGAAATTGATGTAGACGTATGAGACGTTCGTCATTTTCAGGACCTCAAGAGTTGTGCTCGCATCGAAATGACTCGGGGGGTGACCCGAGAAATTGAATGGTTGAGACATCGAGAAGTAGACTTGGGCGCCCCTGATGAAGGGGTCAGTCCCTTGGGTCGAATTCTCGGGAACGGATGCGTTAATGAGGATGCTCCCAGGGAAAGCCGACGAAGGCCCGATTCCGGGGACAATTCTGCCGTTGTAACTCCCCTCCAAGGTCCAAGAAGCTAGAGCAGATTGATCGGCGAACCCGTATGACGACACTGGAACTGTATCCACGGGAAGATCACTGTACTGTGGAAAGACCTTCGCCCACACGGGAACGTCGAAAGCCGATGCCACCTGATGGTTGACTGGAGGGACAGGAGCCAATATCGGGGCGAATATGGCAAGGACTACGAAGAAGACGATAATGACAAGCCCCGCCATTCCTATCCTCGACTTAGCGTAGAGCTTCGCAATCCTCTTCAGGCCTGCTAGCCTCTGTCCCACGATTCGTCTGGCCATTCTACCCCGTACTCACTCTTGGGTCTAGGAATCCGTAAATGACATCAGCGGCGAAAACGCAGACAAGAACCATGACGGAAATAATGAAGAAGAGGGCCTGTTCCATCGGGAAGTCGTACGTGGTAACCGCTTTGTACAGAGCGAGCCCGAGCCCGGGGTAGCTGAATACTGTCTCCGTGATTATCGCGCCCGAAAGGATGAATCCGATGGATAATGCGAACGCTGTGACAATGGGAAGAACCGCATTCCTGAACGCATGCTTGAAGAGGACCGTACTTTCCTTAAGGCCCTTCGCTCTTGCCATCAGGATGTAGTCCTCCGCCACGGAGTCTATCATAACAGCTCGTTGCGTCAGGAAGACGCCCCCGATGCCCGCGAAGGTCAACGTCAGAAATGGGAGAAAGGTTGCCTTGAGCACTCCGGAGTAGTAGATCCACCCCTGCTGGAGAAGGGTCTGACTACCTAGAGACCTGTAGGAAGTCCCGGTCAACTGTATCTGCATGAGTTCCAGAATGGCACCCAAGAAGAAGACAGGAAGAGAGTTCAAGAAGAGAAGGACGGCTAGCGAGGAAATGTCCAGCACCTTCCCCCTTTTTGCAGCAGCGACTACACCCAGGCCTATGCCTATTATGAATGCGGCGATCGTCGAGCCCCCAAGCAGCAATATTGTGTAAGGCGCCTTCTGCTGTATTGTAACCAGCACCGGTCCTTGTATCGAGCTCCCAATGTGATAGCCAAAGTTTAGAGTAAACATGGCCTTGATGTAGAGCAGGAATCTGGTAAGTAACGGCTTGTCGAAACCATATTGAAGCAGCACTGCCCTCCGAATCTGCTGAAAGTACAAGGTGACATTGCCTCCTGCATGAGCGGGCACCGATGGAAGATAGAGGTCCTCGATGCAGGTCGTCTGATTCTGTCCATTTTGACAGATCGCGAGGAAGGGAAACACCTGGAAGAGAAGAAAGTTAAAGCAAACCACTAGGAAGAGCAGTAAGAGTGTGTACACGGAGCGCTTGGCTATGTACTTCTTGAGCCCCATGCTCGGAATCCCACGCAATTCAAAGTAGATATGGATTGTTACCACGCGCCTCTGCAAGCAGATTCGACGCCGGAGCCAAGTTCACGGCCGGGATTCTCTCAGCGACTGAGGCGATCATTCTAGATATGGTGGCTCGTTCGAGCGAATTCCAGAGCTCAATTGCGGGAGGTAGACAGCTGGGAGTCGACCCGAAAGCCTCACGTAAATTCGGTGGATCGGACAAGGGAGGGGGTGAGCATCCAAGGGCACCCCCTAGGACGAAACAGCATGATCCATTTCTTCACCAACGAAGCTGGACTCGCGCAGTGGTAACTAAGCTTTAATACCGATGAAGAGGCTAGTTGCGATTCAGGTTGCCCATCCGCAAGCGGAGTCTTGGTAGCGTAACGTTAGGGTTCTTTTCAGTTGTGACCGTGGCTGCGATCCTAATTATGTCGATAGGATTTGCTCCCGAAACATTGGCAGCTGGACCTACTGTACGTACTATCCAGGTCGGCACTTCGCCGACCAGCATCGCGGTCGATACATCTACGGGGGCCGTCTATGTTCTCGACGGGGGCGACAACAATGTTTCCGTCATAAGTTCACCCACGAGTAACCCCCCAAACACCTGGATCCAGAACATCAGTGTCGGTGACCAGTCGCCGTCTGGAATAGCAGCGGGAATCGCGGTCGACTCTAATCTCGGGTATGTATGGGTCACTGACGGGTCAGACAACAATGTCTCTCAGATTAGTGTTGGAAGTGGCGGTGTTGTAGCGAACTTCACGGTAGGCACAGCGCCAGACGCGGTCGCCGTTGATCAGGGCACGGGAGCCTTGTACGTTGCCAACTTTGGCGATAACACTCTGTATGCCATAAGCGAAACGACTGGGCAGAGCCTGACGAGTGGTGAGATTTACGGGAACATAACAACCGGGGCCTCGCCGGTCGCGCTTACAATTAATCCCGCCAACCACATGATATTCGTCTTGGGCTACCAATTCGATTCGGTGTACGCGATTAATCTAACGGGAACCACCTTTGCGGTTGTGGGCAACATCACCGTTGGAGTTCATCCACTTGGCATCGCATTCAATCCCTTCAACAACAACCTCTACGTCGCAAACGCGGACGACAACACCGTGTACGTTCTCAGCGGGTCGAACTTCGGTCCAGTGGCTAACACCTCTAACGTTGGCTACGGCCCTGACGCGATTGCGGTCAATCCCACCAATGGCTATGTCTATGTCGCCAACGGTGGTTCGGATACTGTTTCAGTCATAGATCCTTCAAGCAACCAGGTCGTGCTTAACGTCAGTGTGGGTACCGAGCCTGACGCGATTGCGGTTAACCCCACCAACGGGAACGTTTACGTGGCGAACTACATTGACAACACAGTGTCAATGATAGTTGGCTCGACAATCGTGATCTCATCCTCCTCATCCTCATCATCATCCTCCTCATCCTCATCATCATCCTCCTCATCCTCATCATCATCCTCCTCATCCTCATCATCAAGCAGCGGTGGAGGAGGGATTCCGGAGTTTCCGCTCCAACTAGTAGGGACAGTGGCGGTGTCCTTGCTCTTGGTTGGTTCGTACTTCTTGATAAGGCGCCACTCCACTTCGGGCGGTCCAGTTGCACCCACAGTACGTCGGTAATTCTCCAAGTGGCTTGGGGCCTTCGCTGTTTCAGACTTCTTCGCGCTTCCAGGCCATGCCCTCGACGACACCTTCGGGGGATTCTCCCTGCGATTCCGGGCGTGTCTAGGACCGTGAGGAACCAAGCCCACTGGGACTAGAGTCTGCGCCGTCGCCACTGCAGTTCTCTTCCGCGCAAAAGCTCGCTGTTTTCAACATGCCTGACCAGCGGCGCAGCGCGAGTTGGCCCAAGGGTTCGCTTAACTGAGGCGTTGGGCATGAAGTTAGCGTGAGAGGATTGCCAGTCCGCCAGGGTGGAGGGTCGAGACCTGATCTCCGTGACCCTAGTCCCGTGGGCTGCTGCGGCCTTCGCTGGCGCGCGCTCCATTTCCATCTGCTTCCTCGCCCTGATCGTGGGATTCGCGGTCAAGAAGACGTTCGCTCCAAGCTGAGGCACCGCGTCCTGGCGAAGGCTATCGCCGTTACCATAGTGGTGCTGCTGTTGGTGGTGTTAGCGCTCATGTCTTGGCACACCTACCTATGGACACCAAACCCTGACCTCGTTCCTTCACTGCGTAACATCAACTGCGCGAACGTCGAAAACCATGAACCGGGCGCGGGAAACAAGACTCAGCAGGAGATTCAGCTGTGTGCGATCTACATCAAGTATCACTATTGGCAATTGTTCCAGCCGAAATGGGCCCCGGCCGAGGTGGCCGAGGGGTTGATGGTCATTGCTGGGCTCATCGTCGTGGCCTCTGTCAAGTGGCCCATACCCGAGGAACTGAGGAGGCAGAGACGACCACCCCAGGGCCGCATCAGAACCATACTGAAGATTGCTGTTATCCTTGGGCTCGCATATTTCGCCTTTGCCGGAGTGATGGATCTGGTGTGCGCGAACTACTCTCTTCCTTATCTAATGCCCTACTTCAATGACGGGCTGCTCCCAGTCGGGGCAGGAGTCGGCCTTCTGGGAGGCGCACTTGCTTTCGGTCTTCTCAGGTTGGACGAGGGTATACTATCCGCATGTCAGTGGTCAGTCTGGCTGGCCTCGTACTCGACCGTCTTCTTCCTCAGCGGACTCGTGGGTTTTGACTTCAAGGAACTTGAACTCTTCATAGCGAGGTTTAGCATGAATTGGAGACTGTTCGGGGTTCCCGTCCTAAGCAACTTGTTCGTCCTGATGGTCTCCACTTTCTTGCTGGAATGGTCCATCACAGTGAAGCTCAGGGAGCAGCGCCCAGTTACATGAGGTCAAGGAGACTCCTGCCAACACTGTATATCTCTCGCGACGAGGAAGAAAGAGATATGGATTGCGGCAGCGTCAGGCAGGGGGAGGGCAGGCCCCCAATGAAGCAATTGCCGAAACTCATGGTCGTAGCGCTGTTCATCGCTCTCGCAGTGGCATTCGCACTCTTCGCCTACAATTCTCCTGTGAAGACTCAACCCATTGCCTGTTTCGCAGGAGGCGGGGGTGGTAATCGCAGGCCATTGGCCTTCAGCGTGCCAGCGAGCATGACCACTCCAGAACTTGCACCTGCGGTTTCTCAGTTATTGCTCTACAAGTTCGGTGGTTACACGCAAGTGGCCTTCTGCGCGCCAGCGAACATGGCCACTCCAGGATTTGCACCTGTGGTTACTCAGTTATTGTTCAAGTCCGGTGGTTATACGCAAATGGCCTTTTGTGCGCCAGCAAACATGACAACTCGAGGATTTGCCCCTGTGGTTTCTCAGTTCCTGCTCTTCAAGTCTTATGCCCAGATTTCGGAGGGGTTCGCTGCCCTGGCCCTTCTTTTCCCCCTGCTCACGTCCCCGACTATTGTGAAGAGGCTTGACTTCTCGTGGTTGCATAGGCCCCTCGCGCCCCGATTCCCTCGGCGGCTGCTCGTTCCCTTGGTGCTTGTGGGCGCTTCCATATTCGCTCTCTTTGCCATAGTGGATGCGACCTACTACGACACGGTTTTCTCCAGGACGTTCGTCAACGCGATAGCAGTTAATTCATCCTATTACTACGGAGTCATCTCCTTCGGGACTTGGTTCGCGACGGTCGCGCTCCTGACTCTTCGCAGAGGTTTCTTGGGAGCGATGAAGGTCTTCGGTCTGCCGGCTATTCTGTTCCTGGAGGCCGTATTGCTCATGTTCTTGCCTAGGGCCATGCCAATTCATGTCACCCAATTCGCGAATTGGTCAGCAGGCGTGATAGACCTCGTGAGTAATTGGTTCGTCTTGATGATTGCCTCTTTCTTGTTCATCCTAGGGCTGACATACAAGAAACTGGGATTGCATAGAGACCTCAGGCTGCAGGGCTCATGATGCTCGACCTTCTTCTCCTCCGGGCCTTCATGTTCATGGCTGCCAGTCCCCCCACTCTTCATTGCAAATGGATCTTCTCGTCGAACCACGGGCAAGCTTCTAGCTGGGCTGTGCGACGCGTCTCTAGATGTCTATAGAGATATTATAGGGTATATTGATATACCAAAACCCCACTTTCGGTGAGAGATGGGCTCATCCGTGGAGCACAGGTCGGCCAGCGTCGGAACCAAGATAGCCGTAATCGTCGTCACAGCTGTCACTTATGTCATCGGGAAGGCGATTACCGCGCCGATCCAAACTCCCTGGCACGTTGGTGAGCTCCTGATCGGGATCTTTCTTCCTGCATTCTTCGCGATAGTCGCTGACACACTACCCGCTGCCGTCGGGGCCGGCATCGGCACATTCCTCGGGGATGTAATCTTCTTGGTGCCGCTGGGCTCGACAACCCCCGTTCTGAGTTTGCTGGCGGGAGTACCCTCGAACTTCGTCGGCATCCTGCTCTTCGGGTGGTTCGCCAAGAGGTACCGCTCGTGGGCAGGATTTGTTGCGTCCACGATATCCTTCGTCACTCTGGGGAACCTCATCGCCGCCGTCGTCGTTGTACTATTTGTCCCCCTCTCGACGTCGCTGATCCTAGGCTTCGTGGTATTCTGGAACACGACTTCGATACCCGCGATACTGGTGGGTGTTCCCATACTGATTCGCGCTGTCCGGCCCCTCTACGGCAGGACGGCGATTCTCACGTACGAGCCTCGTTGGATCGGTTCCGTCACCGCCAGGCAGACGGCAATCGCCCTTGCGTTCGCTGGCGCCTTCGTTGTAATCGGCGCTGCGTTCTTCTTGCTCGCCCTCCCCAACCCAGCGCCAGGGTTTGGTCCTCTCTACTTCGAACTTGCGGCAGCGGTCGTCCTCATCATCGCCCCGATAACCGGCGTAGTCGCAGGCAGAAAGCTGAGGGCGAGTCCACCTGCGGCCTAGGACCGCTACGGCATTTGCGCCGGCAGCTATAACCAACTTCTTCAGCGTCCACCGCACAACGCGGGCTGACCGCGACTTCAGGAAGGTGGGCGCTACGGGTGGCGGGTACGTGCTGTCGAAGGGTGTGACAACGAGGGCGACTCTCAGTGAGGGCAGTGGAGATGAGCAAGTACAGGTCATCGTTGACGGGAACTCGAGATATCGCGCGAGGACTACGAGGAGAGCGGTGGAGCTCCTGCTTTCGGAGTGCGGTCGACCGAGGGGCCGCCTCACCCTCGAGCAGTCGATGGACGTCCCCGTAGGGTACGGGTTCGGCGCGAGCGCCGCTGCGGCGATATCGGGAGTGTACGCGGTTGCAGCAGCGATGGGACTGAGGCTGGCGAAACGTGAGCTGGCTTACTACGCTCACGTCGCTGACATCGTCGAACAGACTGGCCTCGGAACGGTCTCGGTTACCTACGACGGATGGGGAGCAGGGGCCATAACTCGTGCGGGAGCTCCCGGCGTCTCCAAGTTCCTCAACGTCGAGTACCCCAGTGGGACTAGGATCGTCACCGCCTCGCTCGCTCCCTACAAGAAGAGCGACGCGTTGGCCAGACCAGACACGGTCAAGAGAATCAACCATCTGGGAAACAAGGCGATTCGAAGCGTGGTGGCCACACCGACTCTCGAGACTCTGGCTTCAGAGGGAGAGCGCTTCTCTGAGGGACTCGGGCTCATGACCTCCGAAGTGCGGGGGCTTGCGAAGCTGGCGAAAGCATCAGGTGCATCCCATGCGAGCCAGAACATGATTGGGTACGCCATTCACGCCCTCACGACCGCTGCAAGCGCCGAGGCGGTGGTTGCGGCTCTCAGGGGCTCATCTCCGAGACCCCTCGTCGAGGTCTTCGAAATCGGGAGGCAGCGCGCCCGAGTCCTGAAGCGCAACGAATCCCGCTAGCCGACGGTCAGCAGTTCTTTCGTGAACTTCGTCAAAACGACCGGCTTCCTACCGGTCTTCACAGTGTCCTCGATTCTGATGCCGTACCTCCCCGGGAAGTAGATTCCCGGCTCGTCCGTCACGACGTCGTTTGCAAGCAGCCTCATCTTGCTCCCCTTCGATATTGGGGGCATCTCGTGGATGTCGATCCCGACCCCGTGCCCGACGCTGTGATTCAGGTACTTCTCCACTCCCGCCTTCCTGAGGACCTTGACCGCAGCCATGTGGACGTCCTCGCAGACCGTCCCCTCCCTGATGATGTCCAGGGCGCTTTCTTGTGCCTCGAGGACAGTCGCGTAGTTCCTCTTCATCTCGGCGGTGGCGCTGCCCACAGCGAAGGTCCGGGTCTCGTCCGAGTTGTACCCCTGATACCTGAAGAAGATGTCCGCGACAACGAAGTCCCCTGCTCTGATCTTCCTGGTCGTCAGTTCAGAATGCGGGAGAGCCCCGTTGGGTCCTGACGCCACTATCGTCGGGCTCAGGGCCGAGTCGGACCCCGAGGGAGTCAGCTCGTTGGCGGTCGCGGTCTTCATCACTTCGGCCGCCACCTCCCACTCCGACCTCCCCGGTCTCAGCTCCTCGGTCAGGGCCTCGTAGATTCTGTCGAGCCCCCTCGACGCTCTTTCTATTCTCGCCAGCTCCACTTCGTCCTTGACCCGCCTCGCTTCCAGGAAAAGGTCGGCGCGCTTGGCGATGCGCTTTGGCCCCTTGAATGCGGAGTCGTCGTCGACCACCACGGGTCCCGTCCCGAGGCGCTTCATGAGAGCCGCGTGCACGAGCTTCCATCCCTTGGCGACCACCACCTCGACCTCCTGGCCCAGCTCGGAAGCCCTGTTCTCCTCGAGGGGGGTCGTTATGACCACCGTTTTGTCAGGGCGGACTATCGCTGCCCCTCCTCCCCAGAAATCGGTCAGGTAGAACAGATTGGCCCCGGTCATTGCGGCGACCTGCTTCCCCTTGGCAAGCGAAAGGACCTTCTTGCGCCTTTCCCCGTAAATCGTCATCTTCTTGCCGACGCAAAGAGAGTGCTTATATTGCTTCACTAGCGTGACTTGCAGACGGGGCAATCCGCGCGGTGACGTACATCCGTAGGCTAGAGATGCGAGGGTTCAAGTCCTCTGGCCCCCGGACAACTGTGATCAACTTCGAAAAAGGGTTCACTGTAATCACCGGACCCAACGGGAGCGGCAAATCGAATCTCGCAGACGCGATAGCCTTCGCGATCGGCGAGAATTCTCCGAAATCGCTCAGGGCGGCGAACGGCAGACTCTCCGGCCTGATCTACGACCCGAGGAGCGAGGACGCTCCCGGCACCGGAAAGCTGACATCGTGCAGGGTGACGGTTCAGTTCGACAACACAGACCGGGCGATCCCCGTCGATTCAGACCTCGTTACGATAACCAGGGACCTCAGGGACGATGGCGACAGTGTCTACTACATCAACGGGCGCAAGGCGACGCGCTCGGCGATGACCGAGATCATCGACCTGGCCGGCCTCTCCCCCGGCGGCTTCAACATCGTCGCCCAGGGCGCGGCCACGAGGATGGCGGACCTGACGCCCGAGGAGAAGAGGAGGGTGATCGAGAGCGTCGTCGGAATATCGAAGTTCGATGAGCGAAAGGCGGAGGCCCAGAGGCAGCTGGGTCAGGCCGACCAGAGGCTGGAAGTCGCCATGGCCCGGATCGGGGAAATGCGCAGCACGCTGGACTCGCTCGACTCACAGAGGAACGACCTCGTCAGGTCGAATCTCCTCGAGGGGCAGATCAGCTGGCTGACCGCCGTCAGGACCTCGAGAAGGATCCAGGAGCTCAGGGAGCGACTCTCCTCACTCCGCGCTCAGGAGCACGACCTGTCAGGAAGGATAGGAGACCTGAACGCCAGGATGGCCGACTTCGAGAACCGCATTGGCCAGGTCGAGAGCGAGAAGACGCACTTCATAGTGGAGGTGATCCAGGGAGGGGGGGCCGGAACCGTCGAGCTCCAGTACCAGCTCGCAGAGCTGAAGAACGAGCTGGAGACGCTCGAGGGCGACCTGAAGTCGGCCGAGGACAACGTGTCGGTCCTCGAAGGCGAGAGCGTCCCGCAGCTCAAGACGATCGTGTCGACCAAGAGGAGGGAGGTCAGCGCGACCGAGTCCAACGTAAAGCAGCTCACGTCGGACGTGGCCAAGCTAGACGCTCGTCACGCTGAGCTTGCGGGGAGGCTCAAGGATTTCTTCCGGGCGGGCGAAGAGCTCCGGTCGACCATCGAGAGAAAGAGCAGGCAGACTGGGCGTGTCCAGGCGAAGCTCGCCGATTTGGGCCAGAAGCTGGGTCAGGTCGACCTCGCGATCAACGCGGCGAGCGCCAACCTCGGTGCAGAGAAGAAGAGGCTCGACGAACTCAGGCTGAGAGTCGACGGGTACTCGGACGTCCTCGGCAAGCTGGAAGCCAACACGAATAAGCTCTTCGAGCTCTACGACTCCTCGACGAAGGAGCTGAACCAGATCGACGACAACCTCTCAGGCACCGAAAAGACCAGGGAGACGCTCGTCTCGTCCATCGAGGGGGCGTCGAGGATTCTCGAGAAGGCCGCGGCCGAGATGTCCCGGGAGGACGCCTTCAAACACATGTCCGAAAGCCTCGCGGGGGAACGGAGCGGGCAGCTCAGGCTGCAGGAGTTCTGCGACGGCGGAGGGTTACCGGGGTACGTGGGGCGCCTCGGGCAGCTCGTGAAGTACCAGCAGTCGTACTCGAAGGCGGTCAACGCCGTCATCGGAAAGTGGATGGGAGCCTTCATCGTGCAGGACCTCAGGTCGATGACGCAGCTGATCAGGGCCGCGAAGTCGCTGAAAGCGAAGGCGTTCTCCGTGATCCCGCTGAGCGAGGTGGAGGGCTCGAAGGCGGTCGACGTGGGGAGGTCCGCCGGGGTGATGGGTCCGCTCTCGAGCCTGATCAAGTCCGAACCCGAGTTCACGGGCCTGGTCAACTTCCTCACCGGGGACTCTGTCCTGGTGGACACTGAAGCCTTCGCCTACACGATGGCCTCGGAGGGTGTCAGGGCCGTCACTCTGAACGGCGAGGTCTTCGAGCCGGGAGGGCGCGCGTTCATGTACGGTTACCAGGAGGTCATGGTCAACCTGATGGAGGGCCTCGAGAACATCGAAGGGATGAGCGAGGTCGAAGACGCGGTCGGGGCCCTGAAGGGAGCGATCGACAGGCGGAGGTCGGAGCTGGACTCGCTGGAATCGGATTCGCGTTCGCTGATGAAGGAGCGCGTCAGGAAGATCGTCTCGGCCACCAGCCTGAAGGCAGAGGCGACGACCATCACCAGGATGGCGAACAGGTACAAGGCCATCTTCAGGAGCATGAGCGCCGAGTACCAGAGGCAGGCGGGCGTCGTCGAGAGGCTGGAGTCGAAGCTGAAGCTCAACACGGACAGGAAGGGGTCACTGCAGAGGGGCATCGCGTCGCTCCAGAATGTGGTCTCGGAGACGCAGGCCCTCGGCCTGGAGGGAATGCTTGCCGAGATCGACGCCGCGAACAGGTCGCTCTCGGGTGACATCGATTCTGTCAGGAACAGGATCTCTGACCTGAACCTCGTTCTGTCCAGGGAGAAGGCCAGCCTGGAGAACGTCCTCCTCCCCGCCCTGGAGAATAACGAACAGGACCTTGCCAATGCCATGGAGGACCTCCAGTCCAACAAGCAGTTCGCCAGGGAGGCGCCGAGAAGGATCAAGGAGACCGCTGAGCAGAAGCGCGTCCTTGAGGAGAAGGTCCAGAAGGTCCTCGAATCTTCGAGGAGGAGCCAACCCGTCCTCGACGAGTTCGACAGCAAGGTCAGGCGCCTGAAGGAAGAGAGGGAGGCAATCGGGCGCTCGATAGCCGGGAATCAGAAGGATCTGTTCGCGCTGTCCAGCCAGGCGTCGTCCACCCAGGAAAAGGTCGAGGAGGCGCTCGGGAGCCTGAGAATGCTCGGCTACAGCGAGGAGCTGGAGCCCTTCGAGTCGGCGGATTCGCTGCTCGCAGAGATCGAAGCCGAGTACAGGCAGGTGGTCAGCTCGGTCAACAGGAGCGCCGACAGGCAGTACACCGAAATGTACGTCAATTACAAGAGCCTCTCGGTCCGGCACAACGAGCTCGAGAAGGAGAGGAACTCCATCATCACGTTCATCGAGAGCGTCGAGTCGGAGAAGAGGAATGTCTTCATGACCGCCTTCGACAAGGTGAGCTCGGGCTTCAGCGAGATCTTCGAAAGACTGGCCGGAGGGCGCGCGATGCTGGAACTCGAGAACCCCGACGACGTCTTCAGCGGGGGCCTGATCCTGAGGGCCGACTTCGGCAATGGGCTCCGCGAGTCGTCGCAGCACAGCGGAGGACAGAGGGCGGTCACCGGCGTGTCAATGATCCTGGCGATGCAGGCCGTCCAGTCGCACCCGTTCTATCTCTTCGACGAGATCGATGCCGCGCTCGACGCTGTCAACTCCGGGAGCCTCGCCCGGTTCTTCAAGGACCGGTCCTCGGAGGCCCAGATCATAGCGATAACCCTGAGGGACGTCTTCGTGGCCGAGAGCAGCATCACCTACGGGGTCTACTCGACGGGCGGGGTCTCCAGGGTCGTCCACTACAAGCCGGCCGAGGTGCCTCGGCGTGCCTGACCCGTCACTCCTCTCGAAGCCGCCGTTGAACGTCCTCATCGACCCTTCACTGGCCAAGCGCAGGAGTCCCTGGGAGATCGACATCTCGCAGCTCCTGGACCTCTTCCTGCGGACGATCACAAAGACCGACACCATCGACATGAGGGCCGCCGGGACCGCCGCGCTTTCGTCAGCCACGATCTACAGGCTGAAGGTCGAGACGCTCTTCCTCTTCGAGAGGCTCAGGGCGCAGAGGAGACTCGTGGACGACTCAGAGCCGCCCCAGATCATAGTCATGCCCTTCAGGTACGAGGTCTACTCCACCAACGTCGACGAACTCTTCGACGAGCTCTCCAGGATTCTTCAGGACATCATCGTCGATGAGCGTGGCGGGTCCGAGCAGAGCCTGATATCAATCGCGGAGCTGCCGACGCCCAACCTGGAGGAGTACGTCATCTCGCTTCAGGCCGTCCTGTCGGAGTACCGCAAGATACTGATCGAGCGGCTCAGGGCGACAGGGAAGGTGATGCTCTCCGAGCTGGTCCGGGGGCTCGACCCCCTCGGCGCCGCCCGCGTCTTCATCCTCGTCCTCTTTGCGGCCAACAGCGGAGAGGTGGTCATCGAGCAGGAGGAGTCCGACGAGGACGCGCTGGTGGTCTCGGTGGGACAGCTTGAGTGAGGCACAGAAAGAGCTCCCAGCAAAGGAAGTCCTCGCGAGGGTGGAGGCCGCTCTCTACGCCGCCGGAAGGCCCCTCGACGCCGGCGAGATCGCCAAGGTCGCCGGGACCACTTCCGAGAGGAAGGCAGCGGCGGTCGCCCGTGAGATCGCCCGTGCAGTCAACTTCGCCATGCAGGCCGTCGAGGTAGTTGAGTATCCGGGCCCCAGGTTCGCGATGCAGCTCAGGACTCAGTACACTCAGGTCGCGCGAAGGTTCGCGACGCGTCCGCTCCTCTCGAGGGCAGCCCTCAGGACCCTGTCCTTCATCGCCTACTTCCAACCGCTGTCGGCGGGAGAGCTGGTTGTGCGAAGAAGCTCGGCCGCCTACCAGCACCTGAAGGAGCTCGAGGAGGTCGGTTTCGTGGTGAGCGAAAAACAGGGCCGGAGCAGGGTCTATAGTACGACCGGGCGCTTCTCCGAATACTTCGGGCTCAGCCGCGAGGTTGCTCTGATGAAGAGGCAGCTCGAGGGCCGGAGTCTTACGCTCCAGTGACCCTGAGCGGGCCCAAAGCTCCCGTGTGCCACTCCTGAAGAAGGCGGAGGGAGAGAAGGACGAGCTGGTGAGGGATCTCAGGTACGACATCATGGAGAAGGAGCAGAAGATCGAGCAGCTGCAGGCCAAGTACGACAGAATCCTGGAGCTGCTGGGCAAGGGGGCGAAGGTGGACCCGAAGCTCCTTGATGTGTCGAGTTCTGAGAAAAAGTAGGGCAGATGTGGAAAGCTTGGCCGGGGCGTAGGACTCTGGCACACCTTCTCATGCCACCCCACAACGGCTTTATCATCCAACTCCGCTCGACTGAAAGGTAACCTTGTCCCAGAGCGAGCGGAGACTCGCGGCGATAATGTATACGGACATGGTCGGCTATACTGCTCTGGGACAGAAGAACGAGTCACTCTCACTCGCCCTGGTCGATGAACAACGGAAGCTGCTGAGGCCGATCTTCGGCAGACACAGCGGGAGAGAAGTCAAGACGATGGGCGACGCCTTCCTCGTCGAGTTCCCCAACGCTCTCGACGCTGTGCGGTGCGCTTATGACATTCAAAGGGCCACAAGAGAGTTCAACATCTCTCTCCCTCAAGAGAAGAGGATTCACCTTCGGGTGGGTCTACATCTCGGCGACGTAGTCGAATCTCAGGGAGACATATCGGGGGATGCCGTGAATGTAGCTTCAAGGGTAGAGCCGTTGGCCGAAGACGGCGGAGTGTGCTTGACGCGCCAGGTCTTCGAAAGCACACACAACAAGTTTGACGTGCCTCTTGTGAGCATTGGCATGAAGACCATGAAGAACGTGAGCGAGCCGATGGAGGTGTACAAGTTGGTGATGCCGTGGGAGCAGTCCACAACGAGGGAGTCCGCCTCTTATCCGGCAAATAGAATCGCGATACTCCCCTTCGCTAGCTTCAGCCCTGACCCGGATGACGCATATTTTGCGGATGGCATTACCGACGAAATCATATCAACTGTCGCCGGGATTAGCGGTCTCAGCGTCATCTCCAGGACATCGGTGATGGGCTACAAGGGAACGACCAAGAAGGTGAAGGAGATTGGAAGCGAGCTTGAAGTCGGATCCGTCCTGGAGGGGAGCTTCAAGAAAGCTGGCAACAGGATTCGAGTCACAACCCAGTTAATCGAAGTGGCCAGTGACAGGCACCTGTGGGCCCAGAACTACGACAGGAACCTGGACGACATCTTCGAAGTCCAGAGCGACGTTGCGAAGCAGGTGGCGGAAGCGCTCCGCATCAGGATTCTCTTCCCAGAGATGGAACGGATCGAGAAGAAGCCCACGGAGAGCGCGGCCGCTTACACGCTCTACCTGAAGGGCAGGTACCATTGGAACAAGCGAGGCATAGAAGACGTGAAGAAAGCGATGGAGTACTTCGAGCTGGTTACTCACGAAGACCCCGCGTTCGCCCTGGGGTACGTTGGCCAGGCGGATTGCTACTTGGTGAATCGCAGCAACTGGGGCATCGACCTCAAGGTGGGGCTAGAGAAAGCCAAAACGATGGTGGCGAAGTCCCTAGAGCTCGACCCCGGACTGGCTGAAGCCCATGCGACGATGGGATCGTTGCTCATGGACGAATACAACCTTCACCAGGCAGAGGAGGAGTTCAAGAGGACAATCGAGCTGAAGCCGAGCTACGCCATTGCTCACAGTTGGTATTTCATGCTGCTTAGTTTCCAACTGAGGTGGGACGAAGCCCTCGAACACATCGAGAAGGCCCTGGAGCTCGACCCGCTATCGCCGATAATCAACTTCAATCACGGAGGATTCTATTGGGCTAGAAGGGAGTACGACAGAGCGATTGAGCTAATGAGGAGGGCTGCAGAGCTAGGGTTCACCTTCGGACACGGTTTGATGGGTTACGCCTACGGCAAGATGAAGATGTTCGACGACATGAGACGCGAGTACGCGACCCACGCTGAGCTCCTTCAAAGCTCCATTCCCGCTGCGAAGATAGCCGCAGATGCGGATATCGCGTACTTGGAGGATGACAAGCAGACGGTCAGAAGACTCCTGCCTGAGCTTGAGACGCACTTCCAGGATGCTGGCACGCAGCTGCTCAGGTCGGGTGCGGTCTGGATTGCAGGGTTTTACTTCTACCTGGGAGAGAAAGACAAGGGATTCGAGTGGCTGGAGCGCTCTTATTCTAGGAATGAGTTCTTCCTTCTGGAAATCACTTACGACCCACAATTTGACGGCGTCCGCACTGACCCGAGGTATCTCGATTTGCTGAAGAGGGTCGGGCTGGTGTAGAGCGGTCCCTCCTTCTGTCGGAATCCACTTTCAGAACCCGTCTGGGGGCGAGTCCCACCGGGCCCGCTCAAGATAAGCCCAGAATAGCCTCTGTTTGTCTGTGTTAACTAGATTCTAGCTGTTTGCGTGACCTATTCAAGTCAGCGTCTAGGCATGTATCTGACTTCCACAGGTTGCCCGTAGAATTCTCCGATATCTGCAGCTTCCTCTTGGATGCGAGCCTTCTCTGATGAAGTTAGGCCCCGGAAAGGTTCGAGAATGATGTCGATCCTCTTTGAGCGCCTTCTTAGGCTCCATATTCCGGCGGCAAATCCGTCAACAACCAACGCTGGGTAGTTCCACCCTGCGGTTTGCCTGAATATCTTCGACCTGTGAGCCTTTTCAACAAACGCTTCCCTCGGAGAATAGAACATCACATAGCAGTCGAAGTTCGGAAGAAGACGGACAACATGAGTAAGTTTCAAACGCAAGGCTTCCTCGGGATCCCCACGGAGCATCCAGCCTCGGTTCTCCCCCGCTTGGACCTCCTCCAAGTTATCGCCGTTGGTCTCTAGGATCGACTCATCTGCTACCCGAGGATTCCCCCACCAATGGGCGAAATCACGAGTTGTCACCGGGCCGTAGCACTCGACGAATTTGAGAAAGAGTTCCGAGAAGGCTTCCCCGCTGGTGGGCTCCTTCCAATACCGCACCCATCTATCAGGTCTGAAAAATGTCGACATGGGCCCTGCGCTTGGCCCAAAGGCGAGCGCCCCCTGGTACGCTGCCGGCCTGAGCAGGATTCCCCAGGCCGACCTGAGGGCCTCCCTGGAAGCCTTGTTCAGTTTCGTTTTGCTTTCTACACGGCTCACCAGATCCTCTCGGGTAACCATGCTGTCGTCAAGAACCCTCTTGATCTCCGCGGTGATAGCCTCGACCTCCGACGGCCGCACACCCTGAGTCCTTTGAAGCCACTCCAGCGACGCGGAGAGCTCGGTTCTCATGGCGGCTATGTATGTGGGCAGGTCTGAGGAAGGAAGAAGGTGAAGCGTTCCGCGCATGCACCAGGTCTTGACGATCGAATGATCTTTCCAGAGGGCATCTCTGACGTCTCCCTGTGTGATCCCTTGGACCCTTGCCCGTATCGCCAGTTCCGCGGCGCTCAACACCTGTGCCTGGACTCCGCAGATGTCTGAGACAACCTCCGAGATCTTCTCTCTGCGTTCGCGAAGGACCAGATGCTGTTTGTTCAGGCGCCACGAATTAACCTGTTCTCTGGAAAGCCTGAGCACTATTCTCCACATCTTTCTTCGCCCCAGGCTAATTAATAGCAGTTAGACGCGTGACAGATAGAGAGAGCGCGCGCTCTTCCCTCCCACTTCCTTCGACGTCGCCCTGCACACGAGCACCAATGCCTTTCCCTCAATCTATGATTGTCCACAGAAGACAGTCAAAGAAGTCACCGAGCCCACAGGTGAAGGCAATCCATATCTCCCGGTGCACCGAGCTCGAAAGGCCTCATGAGTGGATTAGTAAGAGTCTGCAAGACTTCTGATTTGTCGCCAGGCGAAAGAATGACTGTCGAGGTCTCAGGCAAGAGCGTCCTCCTCGTGAACTGCAACGGCAGGTTCTACGCGGTATCGAACCTGTGCACTCACGAGCAGGTTGAGCTCGTCAATGGCTTTCTTTTGGACGACGAGATTGTCTGCTCCGCTCATCTCTCGCGCTTCAAGTTGGAAACGGGCGAGGTTCTCAACCCACCTGCCACGATCCCGCTTGATACGCACAAGACGCTGGTGCGGAATGACGAAGTGTTCGTAGAAGCATGAACAAAGTGGAGCGAGCTGCCCTTGGGCTAGAGTCCCAGAAGCTTGTCCAACGAGTAGGGTCCGGCTCCGTGTACCAGGAAGACCAATGCCAGCAACAGGTAAACCACGTCGATCTCGTACGTCGGCTTGCCCTGCTCCATGCTGATGAAGCTGGCGTGCATCTTCGACTTCTTCATCCAGATGATTGCGCCAAACTGCAGGACGAAGAAGAGACCGACTAGAGGCGTCAGCAACCCTAGGATGAGGAAGATGCCTCCGATGAATTCTAGGACTGTAACCAGGTCGGCCGTGATGGGTGGGATACCCATGCCCTTCATCCACTGTCCAGCCTGAGTTCGTCCTCCCTTTGCCTTCGGGTATCCATGTAGTGCCAGCCCCGCCCCGACGCAGAGCCTCAGTATGAGAAGGAGCTCTGGGCCGTATTGGTTGAGGCCTTCTAAGAGTCCTGACAACTAGATCTCCTTCTCCTCTGACGAACGTAGAGGTTCTCTTAAGCGTTCCAACTCCCATCCAACCGGACGCGTGCGCGTGCTTGGCCCGGCGGAAGAAGAGCTAATCCTCCATCCAATCTCTCCATAATCACTCTTCTACGAGAACGGGGGTATCATGTCATCATTCCGTCATCTGGATTAGAGGGAAGTCAAGTCGTTGTGTTCTTGGATGGGTCTGGAGAGAAAATAGGGCGGTGAAAGGTTGGTATCGAAGAAGATGGTAGATGCACTCAACAAGCAGTTGAACCCCGAATACAACGCCTCCTATCTCTATCTGGCCATGTCGGCACACTTCGAAACGATAAACCTCAGGGGATTTGCGAGCTGGATGAGGGTACAATCGGGGGAGGAGATGAAGCACGCGATGAGGTTCTACAACTACATAGTTGATAGCGATGAAAGAGTGAAGCTGGCGCAGATACAACAGCCTCCGACAGAGTGGAAGCCGGCTCTGGCTGCTCTCGAGGACGCCTACAAGCACGAGAAGAAAATCACATCTCAAGTACACGAATTAGTTTCGCTGAGCGTCAAGGAGAAGGATTACACGACGTACGAGATGCTTCAATGGTTTGTCAAAGAGCAGGTCGAAGAGGAGAAAAGTACCAACGACATAGTTCAGGACATCAAGAGAGTTGGAGACGTTTCAACGGGGCTGCTCATATTGGACAGGGAGCTGGCGACGCGCAAGGTCGAAACTTAAGATATCAAGAACCAGCTGACGCCGAAGCTCATCATCAGGGGATGATGTGAGTCATTCTGGGCTTGTCTTTGGTGGGTCCGCCCGGACCCGCACAGTTTAGTGTGCAAGTCCAGACCCAAACTGCTTCCCCACGAGGCGCCCTGGCCGAGACCTCACAGCTCAGGTAGGCGCCCCAACTCGGGGAGCCGTGTGCTAGACTTGAGGTTGCTTGTCGATTCGAAGGCCACTTCTGGCAAATAAATACGACATCACGATGACAACCGTGACCAGAAGAGTGAAAGCGAGCTGCGTCGGGAATTCAGGAATCCCGGAGGATGTGCTCGATTCTGAAGACGACGTCGATGATGTCCCTGTCGTCTGTGGTGTGGTTGAAGTGGTGGAGCTCGTGGACGAGGTCGATGGTGTTGTTGAAGTGGTGGAGCTCGTGGAGGAGGTCGAGGTCGATGATGAGGGGGTGATCACGGAAACCGAGTTCGAACCGTAGTTCGCCACATAGACGCACCCATTGGTCGAGTCGAAGGCGACTCCATCAGGGCCGATGCCCACAGTCACCGCAGTGACCACAGTGTTTGTCGAGCCGTCGATGACCGAGACAGTGCCTGAACCCTCGTTCGCCACGTAGAGGTACCCGTTGGTCGGGTCGAATGCAACTCCTTCTGGTTGGACGCCCACACTCACCGCAGTGACCACAGTGTTTGTCGAGCCGTCGATGACCGAGACCGTGCCTGAACCATAGTTAGCCACATAGAGGTACCCATTGGTCGAGTCGAAGGCGACTCCATCAGGGCCGATGCCCACAGTCACCGTAGCTACCACAGCGTTTGTCGACCCGGATATGACCGAGACTGATCTTGAAAACGAGTTGGTCACGTAGACGTCCCCGTTGGCAGAGTCGAAGGTGACTGCGTAGGGTTCACTACCCACACTCACCGCAGTGACCACAGTGTTTGTCGAGCCGTCGATGACCGAGACCGTGCCTGAACCTTTGTTCGCCACGTAGAGGTACTCGTTGGTCGGGTCAAATGCAACTCCTTCCGGGTTAGTGCCCACAGTCACCGCAGTGACCACAGTGTTTGTCGAGCCGTCGATGACCGAGACAGTGCCTGAACCCTCGTTCGCCACGTAGAGGTACCCGTTGGTCGGGTCGAAGGCGATCTTAATGGGATAGACGCCCACAGTCACATTAGTGACCACAGTGTTTGTCGAGCCGTCGATGACCGAGACAGTGCCTGAACCGAAGTTAGCCACGTAGAGGTACCCGTTGGTCGGGTCGAATGCAACTCCTTCCGGGTTGGTGCCCACAGACACGGTAGAGGTGACGCTGTCAGCCAACGAAACCTTGGGTGTCAATAGAACCAGAACCAAGACGAGCGATACTGCAACGGAGAGAATCCTGACTGCACGGTAGTATGATCTTCGGGAATTGTACACTAGATTGTTCCTCCCGCTGTTTTCTGGGCCGCTTTTCTGGCATTATTAGCCGTTCCTTAGGCTCTCCCGTCGCCACAACTATCATAGCACTGGGGAGAACACGATGACTTGAGAGCGCGCGCTCAAGGGATATGTATGAAGCGAAAAGCCGTCGAGAAAAGAGGACTTTGAAATGAGTGATAAGGGAAAGACTAAGGGCGGTCGCAACATGCATGCTATTGTTCTCAGCGTGATAGGAATAATCCTAGTGACAGTTGGAGTGTTAATCGCAACTGTTCACGGTACCGGTCTGCGAGGCTCAGGTCTGGGCACCGCCGCAATCGTAGCAGGCGTCGTGCTGCTGATCATTGCCTACCTGCGGTTCTCTCGCAAACGCGCGTGATAAGCCCAGCATCAAATGATAACGGGCCCAGTGGGACTCACCCCCCAAACAGATTCTGAAAGTGGATTCCTCCACTTGCGTGTTTGGACATTGTAGCCAAGACTTAACCTGCCTAAGCTGCCCTGACTGCGACGGATAACATTATCAAGGCAAACTCAATTCGGAATCGGCTGATTGAGCCAGAGTGTGAGCGGAACTGAGGCCTGAAACTGAATATGCCAAAAGTGGAAGCATTCACGTGGCATACCAGGTTTTCGGGAATGGGCCAATCGACCTAGTCTTCGTTCCTGGTTGGGTCTCGAATGTCGAACTCAGTTGGGAAGAACCCTCTTTCGAGCACATGCTACAAGGGCTGTCGTCCTTCTCACGTGTTGCTCGTTTTGACAAGAGAGGAACTGGTCTTTCGGACAGAGTGAGCAGGCTACCCACGCTGGAAGAAAGAATGGATGATTTGCGAGCAGTGATGGATGCGGCAGGCTTTGAGCGGGCGGTGGTGTTCGGCATAAGTGAGGGAGGATCAATGAGTGCACTCTTTGCGGCTACCTATCCGGCGAGGACTTCTGCTCTTGTCCTGTATGGAGCCTTTGCCAAGAGGCTTCAGTCGGACGACTACCCCTGGGCGCCGTCTCGAGAGGAACGGCAGAAATGGATTGACTTCATCGAGTCGAGCTGGGGTAGCGAGGTCGACTTGGATACTCTTGCTCCTTCTGTCGCCGACGACCCTTCATTTAGGCGGCGCTACGCGACCTACCTGAGAAACAGCGCGAGCCCTGGGGCGGCACTGGCTCTAGCGCGAATGAACACCGACGTCGATATCCGCAGTGTATTGCCATCGATTCACGTTCCGACACTTGTAATTCACAGAAGGGGCGACAGAGACGTCGACGTCGGGAACGGCAGGTTCCTGGCCCAGCAAATCCCCGGGGCGAAGTTTGTCGAGCTGGCTGGCGACGACCACCTGCCATGGGTGGGCGCTACCGATACAATTCTTGCTGAGATGGAGGAGTTTCTCACAGGCGTCCGTCCGAGCCCTCCCTCGGACCGGGTTCTTGCGACCGTAATGTTTACCGATATAGTTGGATCTACAATGAAAGCCAGCGAGCTGAGAGACAGAGAGTGGAGAAGGCTGCTCCAGCAACACAACGAGATGGTACAAAGGGAGATCATTCGGTTCAGGGGAACCGTAGTCAAAGGAACAGGCGACGGCTTTCTAGCCACCTTCGACGGCCCTTCCCGCGCAATCTTCTGCGCTCGTGAGATTCGTGATGGGGTTCAGAGTCTAGGAATCCAGGTCCGAACGGGTCTCCACACTGGTGAGTGCGAACTGATGGGGGACGACGTCGGCGGGGTCGCTGTCCACACCGCCTCTCGAGTTCTCGCTGAGGCAGGACCGGACGAAATCCTAGTATCAAACACCGTGAAGGACCTTGTGGCAGGTTCAGGCATGGTATTCGCAGACCGTGGTGTTCACAAGTTGAAAGGGCTCGAAGGAGATTGGCGTCTGTTTGCCGTAGACTAGACACGATGCCATCAACAAGGCATGGCGGGCTTCTGGGTTCATGGATACGAAGGGATGAACGGACCCGGTGGGACTCGGACCCACGAACAGTCACGTAGACCGCTCAAATCTAGCTAATCTAGACGAACAGAGCCCGTTCTGGACTTGTACTTGGTGGGCCCGCCCGGACTTGAATCTTAGTGCGCACCCCCTACACTTGACTCGAGTTCATATTGCCTGACCAAGGTCGTCTCAATTCCCTTCGGGAAGGGATTCGAACCTAAAGTCCAAGTCCCCCCCGCGGGCGATTCCATCTTACAACTCGAGATGAACAGGCGCCTTCAGGCCGCGATCCCGAGGGTGCTTATAACTGGCCCTCAAGGAACGGCAGAACAGGCGCGCGGGAGACTGTCGAACATGTCGACGGACGAATCAAGGACCACCAGACGGAGACGGTAGAGCCGAGACCGTTTACAAAACGCTTAACACCCGGCAGCGAAGGCGCTCCTCCGACAGGGCCTAACCGAATGAATCGTTCACTAGAGAATCTCACCAAGCGGAAGGCGACGGGGGGCAGGTCTCGCCCGTCCAGAGGAAGGAGGGCGTACGAGCGCGACGGCTACGCCATCGAGCCGCTCGTCGGAGAGACGGAAAGGAGGCCTTCGAGGCTGAGGGGTGGAAGCGTGTCTATGGGCGTCGTCTTCTGCGACGTGGCGAACGTTTCGGATGCCAAGGGAAAGGCGACGAAGTCCAAGATTCTCCGGGTGAAGAAGAGCCCGGCCAACAGAGACTACGAGCGGAGGGGCGTCATAACCAGAGGCGCGGTCATCGAGACCGAGGCCGGAGAGGCGGTCGTCACCTCGCGCCCGACCGACGACGGCGTCGTCAACGCGGTCCTGACGAAGTCGAAATAAATGAAGGAATACGAGAAGTACGTAATCTGGCTGGACTACTTCAACTCCGAGCTCAAGAGGAGGGAGGGGAGACGTGTCCCGCTGAATTCGGCAACGCGGGCTCCCACGATTCAGGAGCTCGAGGAGGCCTGCCGGAGGCTCAACATTCAGCCGGTCGCGCAGGCCGCGCGGTATCCGTCGTCTCCCTCGAGAGAATCGGGCTACGTCTCGGTGACGAAGGTGAAGCCGAAGCACGCGCTCATAATGAAGATCGCGAAGGAGCTTCCGGTCGTCCGAGGGATCGCCCAGAGGAAGCAGGGTTCGGGCCAGCAGGTTCAGAAAAAGAAGTAACCCGCCCGCGAAGGTTTAAAGGCTGGAAGGCCATCAGTCGAATCTCTTGTTACAAGTCGGCGTCTTGCTACACCAAGCCAAGAGCGGCCGGTTAATCGTCCGTCTCACGAGAGAGGTCAGGTCTGGCGCTCCCATACTCGATGATAGGGGAAGGAGGCTGGGCAGGGTGGTCGAGCTCATCGGGCCCGTCAGGGCTCCTTATGCCTCTGTTGCCGTTACGAGCAGCAGAATTGGAAAGGCCGGCGATGCGGCCTACGTGGAAGGGTGAATGGATTGACGCTTTGGAACGTGAGGAGGGACGACACCTTCTGGACGTCGTGTCCAGTCTGCGGGGACAGTTCTAATCGGGGACTCCGAGAAGGGGGAGCAGGTCTGCTCTAAGTGCGGGTACGTGACCGACGCACCCGCGGACGCCGGTCCTGAATGGAAGGCGATGGACCTCCAGGAGAAGAACAAGCGGGTCCGCGTCGGGTCGCCGACGACGCTCTCGCTCCACGACATGGGCCTCACGACCGAGATCAGCAGGACGAGGCGCGATTCCCACGGCAAGTACCTCGACCCCGCGATGCGGGCCACGGTCGAGAAGATGCGGAAGTGGCAGAGCCGCTCCAGGACGAACAACAGCGAGGAGAGGGGGCTCTCGATCGTGCTCTCGAAGATCAGCGAACTCTGCCAGACCCTCAACCTGCCGGACAACGTGGCCGAGACCGCGGCCCAGATCTACCGGACCTCGGCGAGGATGAAGGTCGCCAAGAGCAAGTCGATACTCGGAATGACGGCAGCGACCGTCTATCTCGCGTGCCGGAAGTGCGGCGTCTCGAGGACCCTGAAGGAGGTGGCCCGCGCCGCCGGGATGGACAAGGGAAGCGTGGCGAGGTACTTCAGGCTCGTCCTGAAGGAGGTGGAGAAGGAGTACGTCCCTCCGCCGTCGGTCGAGAAGTACATCTCGAAGCTGATCAACATGGCGAAGATCAACCCCAAGGTGGAGCTGCTGGCGCTGAACCTCTCGCGGAAGACCAACGACTCGAAGATCTCGAGCGGGAAGGCTCCGGCTGGGCTCGCGGCCGCCTACGTCTACCTCTCCTCCGTCCTCGTAGGGGAGCACCTGCCCCAGAGAGAGGTGGCGGAGTTCGCCGAGGTCACCGAAGTGACCGTGAGGAACCGGTGCAGGGAGATACTGGACAACTTCGTGATCAGGCAGGAGTTCGAGCCGTCAAGATGACCAAAGCAAAGCCGAAGGTCAGAAACAGGCGCGAAGCAGAAGCAAGCGCCGGCGAAGCCCGCGAGCCAGCCCAAGAGGGAGCCGAAGGCCAAGAAGCTGGAGGAGCCCCCCCGACCGGTCGAAAGGACGGAGGAGGAGCTGGTCGACCTGACCTCGAGGGTCTACAAGCTGGTGGTCGAGAGGGGAAGGGACGGCGTCCTGCAGAGCGAGATCTGGAAGGAACTCGGGCTGACGAGCCGGGACGGTTCCAGGCTCGCGATAAGGCTGGAGAGGCGGGGTCTGATCGGGCGAGTCAAGGTCCTGGAGGAGGGGCGCTGGACCTACAAGCTGACCCCGCTGAGGTTCCCGACTGACATGACTTCAATCGAGAAGGCGCCCTGCATAGTCTGTCTGTTCGAGTCGAAGTGTACCTTCGACGGCCAGATCAGCCCGTACGTCTGTCCGCTGATCGGCCCGTGGGTCGTCGGAGAGATGGGGATCGCGAGGGGTCAGGCCGTGCCGACGGCGGTTCCCGCGGGGTAGCGCCCTTCGGCGTGAGGACCAGATGAGGCTCCAGGAGGCCAGGCGTGACCTCTACCGGAGGCTCGCCAAGGAAGCAGGGATACAGGAGCCGGGCGGCATTCAAGCTGATCCAGGCGACCGAGAAGTACCACTTCATCAGGCCGGGCGACAGGGTCGTCGACTTCGGGGCCGCCCCCGGAGGGTGGATGCAGGTCGCTTCTCAACTGGTCGGCGACGACGGTGCCGTGGTCGGGGTCGACCTGCACGAGATCAGGGTCAAGGGGGAAGAACCTGAAGACCATCGAGATGGACGTGCACGATCCCAGGGTCGAGCAGAAGCTCCTGGAAGCCCTGGGGGGGATGGCCGACGTCGCCCTTTCGGACCTGGCTCCGACCGTGTCCGGGGTGTGGGAGCTCGACCAGGGCAGGCAGGTGGACCTCACTCTGAGGGTCCTCGACCTCTCGGAGTCAGTCCTCAGGCCGGACGGGTCGGGGTTCTTCAAGCTCTTCGAGGGGGAGCGCTCGCAGGAGGTCCGCGACGAGTTTCGGAAGTGCTTCAGGGTGGTGCACACCTTCAAACCACTGGCCAGCAGGAGCGTCAGCTCCGAGCTCTACTACTACTGCGAGGGATGGAGGCCCGGCCAGCGCAGTCCCCCCTGCGGAAGGAGCTTCTTCACCCTGAAGGACTCGAGCCTCTCTGCTTCCGGGCCCGGGCTGCCGCTTCGCGGACCGCTTCCACGACCGCAGAGTACTGGGCGTCTGTCTTGAGCCCCGTCTTCTCGAGGGGCTGCCTGATGAGTCCTGTACCCCTGACTCCTTAGCAGCTCCGCAACCATCGAGTCCGAAACAGAGGCTATGTGAATGGCCGAACAGATGCCCTCTATGCTGAAGCTCCAGGGCGGGAATTCGTCCACGCCCAGGAAAGAGGACAGGAGCCTTGTCGCGTCGGGAAGTTTCAAGCCTCTCGGAGGCTGCCACGGCGTCGCGGAGGGTCTTCGTCTCGGTCAACTCCCCCAGCCAGAGCGGCCCCGCGACCTTCAGGCGGGACCTGCATTCCTCGCAAGAGCCTTCCGGCGCCGAGCCCTCTGCGAGACGGCCGCACGGACCTGCACCAGAGCACATATCCTTCGCTCTCCCGAGCCGCTTCTGCCTTTGTCGGGCCGACTTCGACCCTGACGAAGACTCTGATGTAGTGCCTGGTGCTGTGGACCGCGACTGGCCTGACCCCGAGGTCGAGCGACGCTGCCTCCCTCCTCACCGCGTTGAGCAGGAGCCTGACCCCCGTCTCGTGGTGGAAGTGGTTGTTGACGGGCGTCCCCCCGTACCGCCTTTCGGCCACTCTGACGTGCACCCCGCAGAGGACCGCGGTGTCGGTGGCCGTGAACGACGCTATCCCGCCGTCCCTTGTGGCGCGAAGGGCCGCCTGGAGGTACGGCACGGGTGTCCCGAACGGGTCGACGTCGACGTAGTCGACCTTCTCGTCCTTTCCGTACCTCGAGTAGAGGTACGAGTTGGCTTCGCCGGGGATGAACTCGCATCGCGCCCGGACTCCGTTGAGCCGCGCGTTCCTCCGGGCCAGCCTGACGGACTCCCTGTTTATGTCGACCAGGGTCACACTCGGACTTCTCGCTCACCTCCGCTGGCCACCCTCAGGCCCCGTGCGCCTATCCCGGCCAGGGCGTCGCAGAAGGTGAGCCCCTCGGTCGCCTCCACTATCGCGACCGAGACGGAGCGGTTGATTGACGCAGCAGGATTGAAGAAGACAGGGACCGTCGGAGGCACTGGCGAGAGGCTCTCCCTGGGGACCAGCAGGACGGTCTTCCCCTCACTCTTCCGGACGAGGTTCAAACGGCTCACGACCTCTGTTCCTGCGCTGTTAAGCGAATCGGGTTGGCCTCTCTCCCGCGGGGCGCGCAGGTTCTTCTACCACCAGATCCGAAGGCAACATCATGAGCGGCATCTGGCTCTTGACCGGCCCGCCCGGGGTGGGGAAGTCGACCATAGTGTCGAGGGTGATCCTGAGGCTGAAGAGCGCAGGAGTGATCGTAGGAGGCTGTTCCACGACGGAGAGGAAGGCCAAGGGGGCCAGGGTCGGGTTCGAGGTGCTCAACCTCACCGACGGGACCCGAGGGGAGCTCGCCTCCATTTCGACCAGCCTCGGTCCGAGGGTGGGCAGGTATCGCGTCAACCTCGCAGACCTCTCGGCGGTCGGGGCCGCCGGCCTGTCGAAGGCGGCCGCCTCTTCCGAGGTGATCGTGATAGACGAAGTGGGACCGATGGAGCTGGTCAGTCCCGAGTTCAGGAAGGGGGTCAGGGCCTGCCTCGACTCAGGGAAGCCAATCCTCGCGGTCGTCCACGAAAGGCTGGAGGACGACCTGCTCGCAGAGCTCCGGGAGAAGGCGAAGGAGACGATAACGGTCACGGTCGAGAACCGCGATCAGGCGGCCGACGGACTGGCCAGTTCGCTCCTCGAAGCCGCAGGCGGCCCGAAAACAAGTTAAGTCTGGCTCGCCGTCAGCGTCGCGAAATGGTCTCTCTGGTGGGGGGCGTCGACGAGGCGGGGAGAGGGTGCATCGTGGGCCCGCTCGTTGTCGCCGGAGTGTCCGCGACCCGCTCCGGGGTCAGGGAACTGAAAGAGCTGGGCGTGAGGGACTCGAAGAAGCTCTCACCGCGTCAGCGGCAGACTCTCTATCCAGAGATCCTCAGAGGTCTGCAGTCGCGCGTACTGGGCGCGCATCGAACCGGCGGAGATTGATACTGTCGTGAGGACGGGAAAGAAGTTTCGCAAGTTGAACTATCTAGAGGCTCTCTACTTCGCGAAGGTCATCGACCAGCTGGACGCCGGCCGGGTGACGGTTGACGCTTGTGACAGCATCCCGAAGAGGTTCCAGGAGAACGTCTGCGACAACCTGAAGACCCGCTGCAGTGTGAGCGCACTTCACAAGGCCGACAGGGACTACCCCATCGTCTCGGCTGCCTCTATCATCGCGAAGGTCGAGAGGGACAGGGAGGTGGAGAAGCTGAGGAAGAAGCACGGCGACTTCGGCTCGGGGTATCCGTCTGACCCGTCGACGAGGATCTTCTTCATCGAGCGGATGCGGAGGGGCGAGCCGCTCCCCGAATACGTGAGGAAGAGCTGGAAGACCTGGGACAGGTTCCGGCAGAGCCTCTTAGCCCCCTTCTAGCTAGCGGCTGGCGAGTATCAGGGCATGGTCCTTCTCGAAGGGACTCAGCTCGATTGTCGACTCAACCCTGAAGCCAGCACCTTCGAGCCTTCTTTTCTCCTCCTGGAAGACCACCTCTGGGTCCTTCAGAACGTCGATACTCCTCGCCTTCACCACGAGCAGGAGCTTCCCCCCTGGTTTCAGCATCAACCTGCAGTTCTCCATCGCGATCTCGGTCTGGTCCGGTTGGGCGATGTCGCAGTATACCAGGTCGACCTTCGAGATGTTGTACTTCGAGGGGTTCCGCGCGTCCGCGACGAACGGAATCACGTTCTTACGCTGCCTGGCAACGTTCTCCACGAACTCCCTGGCCACGCGGGGTGAGAACTCCACGCCTATCAGCAGCCCCTTCTCTCCGACGATGTCGGACACGTGGGAGGGCGTCGTCCCAGTCGACGTTCCCAGATACAGGACCCTGTCTCCTTCCCTTATCGTGTCGTCCGGAAGGCCCTTTAGTATCGCCGCTGCAAGCTTGCTCCTGAAGGGGTCCCAGGTCCTGTATTCGACTCCCTCCCTGCTGACGAGTTCCTCGTTGTAGACCCTGTATCCCCTAGCGAGGTTCGGCGTCAGCAGGAATGTCCTGCCAGCCCTTTCCTCCCTCCTGACCGGGCTCATCGCCAACTGGACTTCTGGCGCCTGGGGAACCTTTCCCGCCTCTGGGGGCGGTCGCGGGAGCGTTCACGCCACTCCGGCTGCCTCGGCGGGGGCTCCTTGTACTTCTCTCTGATGCTCGCGAGACGCTTGTCCAGGCTTACCTTGATTGAGGCCTCCTCCGAGCCCCTGTAGTAGTCGACCCTGGCAGCTATTGCGATCTTGTTCGCGATCGTCCTCGCTATCTTTCCCCTCTGCCACTTCGGCGCCGCGTGGACGGCCTCGTGCTGGAAGAGAATCCCGTGCTTGGGCGGCCTCGCGCCCGTCCTGAGAGCCCGGAAGAGGGCCTTCTCGGCCCCGAGGATCTGGATGGTGCTAGCCGGGAGCATCGCGAGCCTGTCAAGACCTCCCGCCTTTGCCATCAACCTCGCCCCAATCGTGGCCCCGGCCACCTCGCAGACGTTGGGGGCGATTCTCTTCATGGCGCCCTCGACATATTCACTGAGCTTTTCCCGTTCTCCGCTGAGCTCGACCGAGAGGGACGATAGCGCCTTCACTCTTGCCAGGTCACCGTCGGTGATCTCCCCACCCTTCGACCTGTCCCGCGCCGTGAGGATCGCCTCGACCTTCTTCTCGGTGAACCCCCTCCCCTGTAGCAGCTCCTGAGTGAACTCGTTCCTCCTCCCCGCGGCGGTGATGATTCTGCAGAGAGCGACGTTGTCCTGGATCATCTGGGTCAGCTCCGGGAAGTGAAGTCCGTACCACTCGGCGGCGCGCGTCGAGGTGACGTTGAGGAACTTGTCGATGTCGTCAAGTGCCTGGATTGCCTGGACGAGGTGGAGGTCTGGGCGGGAGCTGGATTTCCTGATCGCCTCTTCAGCGGCCGCGATCGACTTCTCCCTTATCGCCTCGAGGGAAGGCTCTTCCTCGCCCACGGAGCCCTTTCCCATTCCGGCGGGATTATCTTCTCCAGGTCTAGCCGCTGCCAAATGAATTCTAGTCTCCCTGAGTCTCAGGACATTAAAGCGTTGTTCATTCATTTCCTCGGCGATAGGAGGCGCGCGACGCGTATACCATCGCGGACAACTTGGCAGCCTGCGAACATCTCCTCGTCCTCGGCTTTCTCTTGGCTCACGAATGGCAGGACTCGCCTTCACGTCGTCTCGAGTCTCGGAGCGAATGATATGCTGATGGAGAGATCGTCAGAGGCGTTTCTCAGAACACGACGTAGACAGGAGGGGATGTCCGTGACAGGGGCAGGTCTTGAAGTACCTTCGTAAACTCAAACGGTCGCCAAGAAGCTGTCCACTTGAGAGTTTTCTGCCCCCATCGGAAATCCGTCCAACTCGGTATGCTATTAGTCTAGTTACCAAATTGGCATCCCGCCACCACTGTTACCATTGATTCTGGAAGCCATTCGGCTGCTCGCCCACCGCGCTTCCCCAAGGAACATCTAGGGGCGTCGATTCACTCACAGCCAATAACTCCTAGTCCAGGTCTCTGGTCACGGGCCAAAGATTAATCTACTGTGGAGCGTAAGCCTTCTCAAGGAGGATTGAAACAAGACAATGCCGACCCACGGGAGTCAGCAGTTCAGCTCAACGCTGACTGCCTCCAATCACTAAGGCCGGAAAGGTCAGGTCTCAGACGCCAAAACTGGAAGGGAAGCCAAAGCCCAGCAAGATTCCGAAGGTAAGGAACAAGCGCACCTACGACAAACGCTTTACCCTCAGGCGCAAGCCAGGCCAGAACTGGATGCGCCGGTGACCGCTCCAGAGCCAGAGAGGACACGGGAAGCGGCCGCCTACCTCGCCGAGCAGGTCGGGAACGGGGGGGTCGCGTCGAGGGCGGCCCTCGAGAGGCTGAAGAAGCGGGCATCCAGGCTGTACTCTCTGGACAGGTACGTCTCCAACTCCGAGGTGATCGCCGCCCTGGAACCTGACACGAGGGGCGCCTTCGAGGAAATGCTCCGGGTCCACCCGAGGCGCAGCGCTTCAGGCATAGTGGTAGTCACGGCCTTCTCCGCGCCGTATTCGTGCCCCCACGGCACCTGCGTCTTCTGCCCGGGCGGGCCCCGGTCGGGAACGCCCCAGAGTTACCTGCCCGACAGCCCGGGCATGAGGACCGCACTCGGCGTCGCGTTCGACCCCTACCTCCAGGTCCGCAGGAGTCTCGCCAAGTACGAGGGAAACGGCCACGAGACCGACAAGGTCGAGACGATAATCGAGGGCGGGACCTTCATCGCCCTTCCGCCGACTATCAGACTTCATTCGTGAAAGGAGTCTACGACGGCCTCAACGGCTTCGCGTCAGGGACCCTGGAGGAGGCGCAGGCGGCCAACGAGTCCGCCCGGAGCAGGTGCGTGGGCCTGACCCTCGAGTCGAAGCCCGACTGGTGCAGGCCGCAGGACGTCGACCTCATGCTGAGCATACGGGGTGACGAGGCTCGAGATAGGGGTCCAGAGCCTCAGAAACGCGACCCTCTCCAGGAGCAACAGGGGGCACACCGTGGAGGACACGCTGGACGCCTTCAGGGTAGCGAGGGACGCCGGCCTCAAGCTGACGGCCCACATGATGCCCGGCCTCCCGGGCGCGACTCCCGCAGAGGACCTCGAGGACCTCCGGATGCTCTTTGAGCGGGACGACCTCCGTCCCGATATGATGAAGATCTATCCGACCCTTGTCGTGCCGGGGACTGCCCTCGCGAGGCAGTTCGAGGCCGGGCTCTACGAGCCCTACGACCTTCGGACGGTGGTGGAGCTTCTGAGCGACATGAAGCGGTTCGTACCGAGATGGCACAGGATAATGAGGATCCAGCGGGAGATTCCCGCAGAGGAGATATCGGGAGGGGTCAAGAACGGGAACCTGAGGGAGCTCGTCCTGGCCCGAGCTGACGAGAAGGGCTGGAAGTGCGGCTGCATCAGGTGCAGGGAGGTGGCCCTAAGTGAGCCGGCCACGATGGCCGAGGAGGACGCCCTCACGTACAGGGAGGAGAGGTACTCTGCTTCTGGCGGGCTCGAGGTCTTCGGATCCTCTCGAGTACGAGAGGAGCGGCAAGATTGCGGGGTTCGTGAGGCTCCGTGTCCCGTCCGAGGGCGCCCACAGGCCGGAGATGGCGGGTTCGGCAGTTGTTCGCGAGCTCAGGGTCTACGGGCGCCAGGTCGAGTTGGGAGGCAGGAACGAGAGCGCTTGGCAGCACAGGGGGCTCGGCGCGTTCCTGATGGGATCAGCGGAGAGGCTGTCGAGTGAAGAGTTCGGCGCAGAAGAGGGTCCTGGTGACGAGCGCGGTGGGGACGAGGAACTACTACAGGAAGCTGGGCTACGAGAGACTGGGACCCTACATGGCGAAGAGGCTGGGTTGACCCGGGGCCGCCCTGGGCCTCAGGCCATCCTCCGGTCGATGACGCCGTCCTTGCGCGCCTTCTTTTCGGCCGCGAAGTAGACCACGAGGCCAACGCCAAGGAAGATCGCCCCGCCCAGGGTGCACAGCGAGAGCGAGTAGAGGTAGTTCCCTGAGACGCCGGGGACGATGGCGACCCTCGCAGCGGCTATGAACTGGGTGAACGGGAGGTACGTCGCCCCCACCGACACTGGATAGGGAAGGATCGAGGGCGGGAAGAGCGCCCCGGAGAAGACCATCAGGAGCCCTGCGACGTACCCGGGAAGGGACCATTCGAACTTGCTAGCGTAAAGCGAGTATGCGCCGAGAAGGTAGCCGAGGCCCAGGGCGGCGGGGATGTCCGCTACCAGCGCGACCCCAAGCATCAGCGCGGTCACTGGGGTCACGGTGAGCGGGACTGTCGTGCTCAGGAACGAGCCCAGCACGTAGTAGGCGACCGCGAGGGCGGCGAGAGACGTCGTGACTGAGATGGCGAATGACGACAGGGCCCTCCCGGCCACATAGACGGCGGTCGAGCGCGCGGTGAGATAGATGTGCTGGAAGACCGAGAGATTCTTGCCCTCGGCTATCGCGACGGTGGGGACCCAGGCATAGGACGCCACGTGGGCGTACAGGGTCGAACCCACTAGGACGTAGGCCAACTGAGTCGGATTGAACAAGACCCCCGGACCGCTGTTCGAGGAGCCAAACCAGTAGATCATCGAGACGGTCATCGCCGAGGCGAAGGGGGCGACCACTTGTAGTGCGAGGGATACGGGCGGGTACGTCCAGGCGAGATCGTGCTGGATGCCCATCCAGGCCGAGGCGAAAAGCGACCTGAAGCTGATCATCTGATTCTCACAGCGATTGTGCCGTCCCTCCTACCTCTGTTCTCTAGGGCCTTCAGCGCGAAGTTGGAAATGACAAGGAAGATGACCGCCATCGCGGCCAGGGTGACGAGGCTCGGCCAGATGGACCCGATATCCATGCCCCTGAAGAGCGACTTTCTTAGGGCGTCCATACCGATTGTGAGCGGGACTAGCGACGCGACCGCCTGCATAGCGAAGGGAAAAGGCGAGGCCCCGCCTATTGCCGGGAAGTAGAGACCCGAGACCATCGACACGGGCTCTTGAAGTACGTTGTTCATCGACTCCGCCTCTCTGCCATAGGTGAGGTAGAGAGAGGAGAGGGTCATCCCCATCGCGTAGAGAGATACGAGCGTGAGGAAGAATGTCAGCATGACGGCTCCCCACGAGGCCGCCACTACTGGGTGGAAGAGAGCCCAGCCAATCGCGATGACCATGGCCGCGGACGGGGCCGTTCCGATTATCCCTCCGAACGACATGCCTATCAGAATCGCGGACAGTGAAGCGGGTGAAGTGAGGTAGATCTCAAAGAGGCCTTCTTGCTTGTCCCAGTTGAACTGGCTCGCCATCGACCAGAGGACGTTGCCCCAGAACGCCACCATCACGCCCCCGAGGATGGCGAAGCCGATGTAGCCCTTCGCCCCGATGCTGTAGTAGAGCAGCGAGAGCGCGAGGGACGAGAGGATCGGGAAGCCCATGTTCACTATGATCCAGAGCCGCTCTCCGAAGATGCTCCAGAGCCTCACTAGGGCCCTAGCCTTCATGGTCCTGAGCCAGGGCCTAGTCTCCATCTTGCTCCTCCCTTTCCTTGAATCCGCGCCCGACCATGGCGACGAAGACCTCCTCCAGTGTCGTCTCCTTCCGCCACGAGGCGATGACCTTGTGGCCCGACACCGCCATGGCTTTCTCGGCCATCCGGGCTGCCTCGTCGTCCTCGACGACCACTTGGATGGTCGAGAGCCCCCTCTCCTCGTCCGAGGCCGACGTGAATCCCTTCACTCCCGGCACCTGGGCGAGCGCGTCGAAGCTCTTCTCTGGCGGAGAGACCTCCATCACCAGCGCGGGAACCCCCAGTGTCCTCTTCAGCTCTTCCGGGGAGCCTTCGGCGATTATCTTCCCCTTGTCGATTATCGCGACCCTGTCGCAGATCGCCTCGACCTCGGCCATGTTGTGCGTGGCGAGCATTATCGTCCTGTCGTGCTGGCGAACTTCGTCCTTCAGGAAGTCCCTGATGCTGCGGGCGGTCATTACATCCAGCCCGATCGTGGGTTCGTCGAGAAAGACGACCCTGGGGTCGTTGATGAAGGCCCTCGCTATCGTGGCCCTCTGCCTGTAGCCCGTGGAGAGGGCGTAGAACTTCCTGTCGAGGTACTTCGTCAGCCCCAGCCGCTCGGAGAGGTCGCCTATCCTCTTCTCGGCGACCTGTGGCTGGATACCGTAGAGCTGCGAGAAGAACCAGAGATTCCGTTTCGCGCTGATGAAATCGTAACCGGCCTTGTCCGCCCCGCTTGCCATGTTGATCACGTGCCTGACCTTCTCGGGTTCGTGTTCGACGTCGAACCCCATCACGGAGGCCGAGCCCCCGGTGGGAAGCAGGAGGGTAGAGAGGATTCTGATTATGGTCGTTTTCCCGGCCCCGTTCGGCCCCAGGACCCCAAAGATCTCGCCGCGGCTGACGCCGAAGCTGACGCCGTCGAGGGCGACGACGGGGGCCTCCTTCGTCTTGAATTCCCTCCTCAGGTCTGAGACCTCGACTGAGGCCTGTGTCCCTGATTTCATGAATGACTCACGCTGGATGACTGGGGATGGTTCGTCCGGCTTCGGGAGTTAACCCTTTCTGTGGGGACGGGCAATCGTTTAAGACCGCAGAGCCTCAGGACTGAACGCATGCCAGAGCTGACCGGCTACAGGGGTAGAGCCCTCGAATTCCTCACCAGGGCCAAGGCCAGCATCGGAGACGTCCTCGAAGCGAAGACGGAGTGGGGGACGGTCGCGGGAACACTAGTACCGCGCTACCAGCACGCCGACGAGGACCACGTGGTCTTGAAGCTGAAATCCGGATACAATGTCGGTCTCGCGGTCTCAAAGCTGAAGGAAGCGTCGGTGAAGGCAAAGGGGGAGAAGCCGGCCTTCGAGCCTCCGGGACGCCCAAAGCCCAGAGCCGGTCTCCCGCGGGTCCTGATCCTCGGGACGGGAGGTACCATAGCAAGCAGGATCGACTACAGGACAGGCGCTGTCCGCCCTGCAATCTCTGCAGAAGAACTCCACGCCCTGATCCCTGAGCTGTCAGACATCGCGGAGATCGAGCCCGAGATCCTCTTCAATGTCTTCAGCGAGAACATTGGGCCGGCCCGCTGGTCGAGACTGGCCTCCCGCATCAAGAGGGCGGTCGCTGAAGGCTACAGCGGGGTCGTCGTGACCCACGGGACGGACACGTTGGGGTACACGGCGGCGGCCCTCAGCTTCGCACTCCAGGGCGTCCCCGTCCCGATCATCCTTGTGGGTGCGCAGCGCTCCTCTGATCGGCCTTCCTCGGACGCCACCCAGAACCTGATCGGAGGAGTCTCCGTGGCTGCGAACGCCGCGTTTTCAGGTGTCTATGTGGGTATGCATCTGGACGAAAGCGATGACGCGATTGCCCTGCACAGGGGCACGAGGGTCCGGAAGAACCACACCAGCAGGCGGGACGCCTTCCTGTCCGTGGGCGTGCCCCTCGCGGCGGTCTGGCGCCCCTCGGGGATCGAGCAGGTCGCACCCGACCTTCCGAAGAGAGGAGACCTGACCCGGTTCAGACCCACCACCCGTTTCGACGGGAACGTGGCGCTCCTGAAGTTCTATCCGTCTATGCCAAGCGACCTGATCTCCACGGTGGGAAGGATGGGAGGGCGCGGGCTGATAATCGAGGGCACCGGGCTAGGCCACGTGGGTTCGAAGGACATCGCCGCGATCAAAGCCTTCATCAAGGGGGGTGGCTTCGTCTGCATGACCTCTCAGTGCGTCAACGGGAGGGTCGATCTCAACGTCTACGACACGGGAAGGGACCTACTTCGGGCTGGGGTCGTGCCCCTCGAGGACATGCTGGCCGAGACTGCACTCGTGAAGGCGATGTGGGCGCTCGGCAACTCCGCCACCGCCGCGGAGGTGAAGGCGAAGATGCTCGAGAACCTGGCGGGCGAGATGACTGCGCGCAGGTTTCCGGGGTGAGCGGCTCGCAGACGAACGCGATGGAAGCAGACGTCAAGGTGGGCTTGGAGATCCACCAGCAGCTGGCGTCCGCGAACAAGCTCTTCTGCGAGTGTCCGATAGTGAAATCCGAGGAGCTTCCGCTCTCGTTCAGGAGAAGGCTGAGGCCGGCCCAGAGCGAGACCGGCAAGCTCGACCCCGCCGCAGTCTTCGAGTTCACCAAGGGGAGGTCCAACGTCTACCTCTGGAACCCTGAATCGTCGTGCCTAGTGGAGGCCGACGAGGAGCCGCCGCACCAGCTCAACGGCGAGGCCCTGGACATAGTCCTGCAGATTGCCGGGCTCCTCCACTCCAACATAGTCGACGAGGTGCACGTGATGCGTAAGATCGTGATAGACGGCTCGAACACCACAGGTTTCCAGAGGACTGCGGTCATCGGACTCGGGGGATACCTCGATGTGGAGGGTGTCAGGGTCGGAGTCCAGTCAGTGACGGTAGAGGAGGATGCCGCGAGAATCATCGGGGAAGACGATGAATCTAGACGGTTCGGCCTGGACAGGCTCGCGGTCCCGCTGGTCGAGGTGGCTCTCAACCCCATCGCGGGAAGCCCGGAGGCGGTGGGCAGGGTCGCGCTCTACCTCGGCAGGACATTCAGGTCGACGGGCCGGGTTGCCAGGGGCCTGGGAACGATTAGGCAGGACCTGAACGTGTCGGTAAAGGGGGGCAGGGTCGTCGAGGTGAAGGGGGTCCAGAAGCTCAACCTGCTGCCCAAGGTTGTCGCGTACGAGGTCGCGAGGCAGCTCGGGCTGTTGGAGGTCTCTTCCAAGCTGAAGGAAAGGGGAGTGAGGACGGTCGAATGCGGCCAGCTCGATGCCAGCGGCCTGCTGCTGAACACCGGGTCGAGGGTCATCCGGGCCAGGCTCATGGAAGGGGGGACGGTCCTCTGCATCAGGGCGGGCGGCCTGCGGGGCCTGATGGGCTGGGAGCCCTCGCCGGGCATCAGGCTGGGCAAAGAGGTCGCGGAGGTGGCGAGGGTCAACGGTTTGGGTGGAATAATCCACTCTGACGAGTTCCTGAAGCAGGGCATTTCACAGGAGGAAGAGGAGGCACTCCGCAGACAGTGCGGGGCGGGGAAGGACGCGGCATTGATCCTGCTAGCCGGCCCGGCGTCGAAGGTCGAGAGGGCGGTCCTGCGCGTCATCCAGAGGCTGAAGCAGGCCGCGGAGGGCGTTCCGGCAGAAACTCGGTCCGCCACGGAGGATGGCGAATCGAGGTTCATGAGGCCCAGACCCGGCGCCCAGAGGATGTACCCGGAAACCGATGTTCCTGACGTGGTGATCGCGGGTGACCGCCTGAGTGCCCTTGCGAAGCTGGTACCTGAAAGCTGGGAGCAGACGGTAAGCAGATATGAAAGGAAATACTCGCTGAGCAGAGACCTCGCCGTCAAGCTGCTCGACTCCGATTTCCTCGACTTCTTTGAAGGGCTCGAGTCCCGACTCGGGCTCGAACCCTCGCTGGTGGCTTCAATTCTCGTCGACCTCCCAGTAAGGCTGGCGAGAGAGGGCATCCCCGAGGACGCTCTCGGTCAGGAAACCATCGCGGAGGTCCTCAAAGCGATAGACTCGGGGATGATCGCCAAAGAGGCGGCTCCCGACGTCCTGAGGTCTATCGGCAGGGGTGAGTCCAAGAGCGTGAGCGAAGCGGTCGAGAGGCTGGGACTCAGCCCCATCGACGCCAGCCGGCTCTCAGAGATCATCGAGTCGGTCATCCGGAGCAGCCGAGTCCTGATAGAAGCGAAGGGGGAGGCCACCTTCTCTCAGTTGATGGGTCAAGTGATGGCGCAGGTCAGGGGGAGGGCCGACGGGAGGCTGGTGAGCAGGCTCCTCAAGGAGAGGCTTGCCGCCTTCGCCGGCGGCGGAAAGAGCGAGTAGCCCGCATCGGACGGGAAGAGAGAACAGCCAGCGTCGGCTTGCCCAAGTATGCCTCACCTGCGGTCATTGGCCTGGCTTCCGCATCTCGGGTCAGCGAGTCGCATACACGAGGACGACCAGCATGAGCAGCATCGCAGCGGCGACCACCTCAGACGCATACACAGTGAAGGCTGAAATCGCCGATCGGGAAGCTGCCGTTGTAGTCGACACCTGCGACCTTCCCTCTTTCAACTGCGCCTGAGACCACTGCAAGCAGCAGGCACACGCAAGCGAGCAGGACGACCCCGTTGAGCCTGTCCATGTCAGGCAGTGGGAGGCTCCGCTGCTATATTGTTAGCTACCACCGTGGCGACGCAGGCGCAGAATCGGACGAGGAGATGACTCCCGAGCCCGTGAAGGGATCAGGTCTCCAATTCCCTTCGGAGTTGTCGCGCGCGCGCATCTAAGAAGGCGTGGGAGACCCGTCGGAAGGATTCAGCAATAGAAGGAGAGCTGTTCGCCCAGTTTATGGTCTAACAGTCCTAGTGGCACTGGCGTTCGTCCTATACTCGGAGGCCACTTCGTTGAACCTCTGCAGATACTTCTTCCTCGATGCGTGGCCATACTTGTGCGCATAATAGTAGATGAATCTGATGGGCTTTCTCTTGGGAATTCGGATTTCGTTCTCAATGGGTGCTGAAGCCATATATAACACGATTGTCCACTTCTCGATTAGGTAAGACGCACAGTGAAGATGAGAGGTACTGATCTGATTCCAGTTATTGCTGCTATTATTCTAGCACTGTTGATAGGGGGATATGGGTTTCGCAGAACCACTCATCAATAACGACTCAGACTACGACGACTTCATCAAGTTCGAGCTCGACAACCTCCAGTTCTCACTCCTCTTCTAGTAGCTCTTCCACATCGAGTTCTCACTCCTCTTCTAGTAGCTCTTCTAGCTCGACAACCAGCACAACAACTACGACTGGCTCAGCTCTGACACCAGTGAATCTCGGAACGGCAGGCAGTTTCGTGATTCTATCAAAGTCAGGAATCTCAACCACTGGAGCCACCTCAATTGTTGGAGATATCGGAGTAAGTCCGATCACCAGCACTGCCATCACTGGGTTCGGGTTGGTGCTGGATTCCTCGGGTACGTTTGCGACATCCTCTCTAGTGACCGGAAAGGCATATGCGGCCGACTATACGGCTCCCACTCCATCCATGCTGACAACGGCCGTAGGTGACATGCAAACCGCTTACACCGACGCCGCAGGACGAACCAATCCTACCGCTACTGAACTGGGCGCCGGAGATATTAGCGGGATGACTCTTACTCCTGGCCTCTACAAATGGAGCACCGGGGTCACGATAAACACTGGTGTCACTCTCAACTGCCAGGGCAACGCGAATGCTGTTTTCATCTTCCAGATAGCGCAAGATCTCACCGTAGGCAACGGTGCCATCGTTACCCTGAGCGGCAGCTGCAGCGCTAGCAACATCTTCTGGCAGGTCGCCGGCCAAGCGACCCTTGGAACGACGTCCAGCTTCAAGGGAATCATATTGTGTCAAACTCAGATTGTGCTGAACACCGGCGCAACGCTGACCGGCAGAGCGCTGGCACAGACCCAGGTTACATTGGACGCCAACACTGTTACAGCACCATAAGAAACTGTCTGCGGCTCGACCGCCCTCTTAGGCCAGTGTAAGTTCGCTACCGCGGCCATAATTCGTCTTGGGACGAAATATGCCAAGATAAGAAAAACGGGCATTGGAAAGGCGGTTTATAATTACGCCTTTCCAAGAAAAACTATCACAAATCGAAGTACAGATAGAACTCGTACGGGTGGGGCCTCGCCGACACCGCCCTGTACGCTTCCATCTCCAGCTCAGTCATGACGTCGACCAGATCCCTCGGGAAGATCCCGTCCAGGAACGAGGAATCGCTCTTCAGGCTCTCGACCGCCTCCTTCAGGCTTCCTGGGAGCTCGCCCACCTTGAGGTTCCTCCGCTTCTCGGCCGTCAGTTTGTAGATGTCTTCGTCCACAGGGTTGCCAGGGTCCGTCTTCTTCCTGATCCCGTCAAGCCCGGCGGCGGTGATCGCAGCGGAGGCGAGGTATGGGTTGCAGGAAGGGTCGGGGGTCCTGAACTCGACCCTTTTCCCCCCTCCAAGCCCTTCTCGTAGGCTGGGATCCTGACACTCGCCGACCTGTTCATCTTGCTCCACGCGATGTAGACCGGCGCCTCGTAGCCCGGGACGAGCCTGTGGTACGAGTTGGTCGTCGGACAGACGACCGCGCACAGGGCTCGGCTGTGCTCCATGATTCCTCCAATGTAGTAGCGGGCGACCTGGCTGATTTCAGCGTAGGGGTCGGACCCGTCGAAGAAAGCGTTCTTCTCACTCTTCCAGAGCGACGAGGATACATGCATCCCCACAGCGTTGTCTCCGAAGATCGGCTTAGGCATCGTGGTCGCGATCAGTCCCATCCTGGTCGCCACGTTCTTGGTCACGAACTTGTACGTCATCGCGCTGTCGGCTGCCGCAACAAGCTCGTCGCGGTACACGTCGATCTCACACTGCCCTGCGGTTGCAACCTCGTGGTGGTGCGCGTTGCAGAGGATCCCGAAGCCGTCGCGGAGGTAGTTGACGCAGGTCCCCCTGTAGTCGCTCAACGTGTCGACCGGCTGGGCTGGGTAGTACCCGTCCTTGAAGCGGATGGGGAAGTTGGTCCCTCTTGCCTCGTTCGCGGATTCTCGTGAGGTTATCTTGAAGCCTGAGCTGAACGGATCGTTCGCCTGCCAAGTCGCGCTGTCAAAGACGAAGAACTCCATCTCCAGCCCCCAGAGGGATCCTGTGAACCCCGCATCCCTGATCCTGGCCTCGGCTGTCTGGGCGACGTTCCTCGGGTCTCTACTGAACCTCCCCCCTCCGTAGCCTGACCTGATGTCGCAGATCAGCCGAGCAGTCTTGACGCTGTCTTCAATCCATGGGATGACTCCGTAGGTAGAAGGGTCAGGTACCAGGAGCATGTCAGATTCTTGGATCTCCACGAACCCTCTCACCGACGAGCCGTCGAGCTTCGCTACGCCCTCGGAGAAGATCCTCTCATGCAGCATCTCGGAGGGAATGCTCACGTGTTTCAGCCTCCCGGGCACGTCTGTGAACTGCAGGTCTACGAATTTCACTCCCTCATTCCTGACCTCGTCCAGAACATCAGCGGGACTTCGACTCAGCTTCACGAACTTCCCGTCGTCGGTGATCTTGTAGGTCAATCGCAGGCACGCCGTTAGAATCTGATATAAGCCTCATGCGAAGGCGTCGGAGCCGACGCGCAGCGCGCGCGGCCGCTTCAGGGAGGGCAGGTCCATTCCTGAGAAGAGAGAAGACCGCGGGTTCATTCGTGGTTGGTTCACGCTTAAATGGACGGCACCAGTTCGTCGCATGAAGGTTCTTGACCAAGATCAGGGTGAAGCTCGGCTCTGCTGAGGCCGAGGTGGAGGCCGAGCCCGAGCATCTCCGCGAAGCGATCGAGCTGATACCAGACGTGGTCGCCAAGCTGCCAGGGGCGGGAGCACACGGAATCGAGGGCGTAAAGGCCATGCCCACTGAGCGCAATGACGGGCCGGCGGTGCTCCATGGTCCCGCCCAGCCCCCAGTGATTGCTCTGGAGAAGGGCGACTCCCTCGCAGACGTAATTGGGAAATTCTTCGCCGACCCGTGGGGGCGAGACAGGCAGAAGCTCTCAGACGTGAGGGAGGCCCTGCAATCGTACGGAATGAACTATCCCAAGCAGTCGGTCGCGGTCGCCCTGCTCAGGCTCGCCAAGGCGACCAAAATCAGGCGCTTCAAGGCCGAGGACGGGGAGTTCGTCTACACCGCTTCTGCGATGCCTATGCCGGCCGTCTCCCCGCCCAAGCGCGAGGAGTCAATCGAAGGGTCGGCATCCCCCCAGAACCTAATTTAACCAGTCCGGAATCACATGCGCGGCGGAGACAAGAAACAGTGTCCTCAGAACGAGAGCTCTCTGTATCGGTGAGCTACGGCGACGCCAAGGTCGAATTCTCCGGGTCGCCCGAAGTGGTCATGCGCTCTCTGCACGAGTTCGTCTCCAAGGTTGTACCCAACATGGACCTCGCCCGCACGATTACGGTGAATTACTCCCTGAACGACCTCATACAGATGTTCAAGGATCATGTTAGGATCACCGCCGAAGGGCCCAGAGTCTGGACCCAAGACAAGAAGCTCAGCGACAGGGACGTGATACTGCTGCAGCTCGTCGCGGTCAGAATTGCCAGCCTGAGCGACAAGGTCTCGTCGGACGCCATGAGTGTCGGTGAGATCGAGGCGGCGACCGGACTCAAACCGAAGACGATAAGCTCCAGACTCAGCGAGTTGACGAAGTCTGCCCAGGTGGAGAGGGTCGATTCCCAGGGAGGCGGCAAGTACAGGATCGCGACCGTCGGCGTCAACAGGCTGGGCGAGCAGCTCTCAAAAAAACTGAAACCACAGCAGGAACGTCCGGTCTAGCCCCTGCTCAAGCGTTCAGAGGGAGGAGGATCCGTGCGAGACCTATCACTGTGACCGAGGATTCAGCCAGATGTAGTTGTGGTCACACCTGAGAGCAATTCCAGAGGGATGTAATATGTAGTGCCATACAATTGCGAGCTGTCAATACCGCCTACGCAATACATGTGTCCTGATGAAATGGCACAGTCCGTGAAGACGCTCTGTGCATAGTTACCAGCCTTCGTCCACGCACCTATGCCTCCGGACGACACGGTGGCATGGTATACAGCGTCAAGGTACGAACTTGATCCCACTCCTCCTACGCAGTAGATATCGCTCGAGGAGATCGCGCAGGACTGGCCGTTCGCGACAGCCGGATAGGCCGTCGTCGGGGTCCATGTTCCTGCCCCAGAAGATGAAAGGGAGGCGTAGTAGTCTGTGCTTACGGCGTTTCCGCTGTCATCCATACCTCCTACGCAATAGACGTAGCCGTCAGCCGCGGAGCAGCTGGGCAGATGGATGCCTGTGGGATAGGAGGATGACGACTTGATCCAAGAGCCAATGCCCAAAGAGGACAGCGTAGCATAATAGATGTAATTGCTCGGATAGGAGGTGGCATTGGTACCTTCTGCCTCGCCGACTCCTCCTACGCAGTAGATGTACCCCGACGACGCCACACAGGACTGACTATCCACGTAGATCGGGAAAGACGTCGTAGAGCTCCACGTCCCGACTACACCATTGCCACCGAGAGGGGCGTAGTAACTAGCGTTGACATCGTCGCCGTTATCGTCGTACGTGCCTCCGACGCAGTAGACGTAACTAGAAGAGGCCACGCATGATTGGCCGTATATGGTCTGTGGGTATAGGTTGGAGTCGAGTGTCCAGCTGGTGATGTCACCGGAAGACGAGGAGACGGCGGAGGAAGTGTACACTGCGTTGCGTGGACCCTCATTCGCATCCATCCCTCCGATGCAGTAGACGTATGCTGTGCTGTTGACGCACTGCTGCCCGAACACTCCGAAGGTGCCATCTGCTTGAAGAGGGTAACCTGCGGCTGCCATCCATGGTGATTTGCTTGCAGGAGCGAGCAGGGTCGCGACTGCGGAAAGAGCGATTAGCACGACTATGACTATCACCAGAATAATGAGAATCATCCTCGAAGTTTTCATTCCATTTCTCGTCTCGCTGGTCTTGCCTCTGGTTTCTCCTTTCTTGTTAAAAAGCTGTCTCTATGATAGATCCACTTGGTTTTGCAGTGCTTCGTGATCAGTGTTGACTTGTGTCCGTCTGAACTCAGGTTTGCGGGACAGAATTCGAGAGTCTGCCAGTGCTGCTCGGGACACGCAGTACCAACCCTATTCTCAGCGCGCACGTGATATGATACTGTCTGTGACGACCATAGTTGCTGTGCTTGGCAATGAAGGGTACTCGCTTATCATCCTCTGGCAAGAATCGCATCGAGTTGGCAGCCGTGTCGAACGGTTGCTTGCATTTCTGACGAGTGCTACTGAAAGGCTCGGGATTGACAGACCGAGAGCGGTCGCCATCTCAAACCTGGTTTCATCATGCTTTGACGCGGCCAACTTCATATGGTAATTGTGTGGGGGCTCACTTAAACCTTGGCTTACAGGTTAGGGAACGGACTGTCAATGTACTCGAATCTGGTTTGGCTATTTTAGCTCCTCTGTTCGCGGGAGAGGTATTCTGTGGTATGACGCTGGTTGGAGCTTGGAACAACTGACCACTCTCGGGCTTGGAGGTCGAAGCCGAGCTCCCAACTTGGAACTTCGAATCAGAAGGAGCGGCCTTCAAGCTGGCAGGCTTGGAGCGGGGAGCTCCGAACTCGGGGCAGGTCTCGACAGCCCCCCAAAGGCGCTCGATGAGAAACGGGGGCGAGATGGCTTCACCGATAGGCCGCCTGAATCAGACCTACGCTGGACTGACTGCCTGAGAGCTCCCGTCACTGTGGTTCTGCCCTGCAAAGGGATACTTTTGGATGTACCGGTAGTTCCTCATGCTCCCCTCCCTGAAAAGCGTCCCCTCCCGCACTAGGTCAGCCAGAGTGTGAGAGACCGCCGTTCTGTCGTAATGATAGCCTCGCCTGCTCATCTCCTCGTGTGCCTCGGAGAGAGCCTTCGGAGTCGAGAACCACCCCTCGCGCCGCATGGTAACGATCAGGCCCCTGCACGTCTCGAACCTGCGTCGGTCCGACTCGGTCTCCTGCGCCTCAACCAGTGCGGGCTCCTTTGATGCCATTCCAGCCAGGACACTCTCGACCGCCTGCTGAACCCTGTCTTCAGGCGAAGTAATCTCGACTTCCCAGGCGCCCCTCTTCAGCTTCACTGTAATCATGTTCGGCTGTGATGACAAGGGGTATCTTGTTGTTCTTGTTGGGCAAGTTGCCCATATATGAAGGATTAGTGCCCCAACCAGGGCCTGCTGAATGTCAGGCACTGGCGCATCCGGGTGAACTTTCATTGGCGGCTGTTGCGCATGTTGCTATTGCACAACATTTAACTAGCCATGGGTCGCATACCATGTTGCGCAACATGGCCATCGCAACAAGCATCCTTCCCGACGGCCTCGAACCCGGCCTTCTTGATTCTCTCACAGAGGAGTTCAAGCGGGGCTTCGCCGAGCTGGCAGAGAGTGCCGACCGAGAGCTCTCCGGCAGGAATTTCGTCTTCAGCCGATACGGGAGGGAGCTGTATCCGTACTTCGAGGAGACGGACGCAACCCTGGTCCCTGGGTGCATAATTCCCATCAAAGAAGGGCGACCGGTCGCGTCTGTCGATTCGACGTGCGTGCTCGTCGGGGAGACCTCGGAAGGTGCCCTCTTCGCAGCGAGGACCGCGATAGGGATATCGTTCGAGGGGGCCCTCCGACGCTTCTTCAGGCTCGGGCCCATCCTGGTCTACGCTTCAGGCTCGGGCCTCGTCGGCATAGAATCGGACCTCTCGTCGCCGGAATTCGCGATGCTCCTGTCGGACCACGCCGTGGCTGAGAGGGTAATCAGAAATTGCGTGGAGCGGCGAGTCGTCGAGGCTCTGTTGGCCAGTAATGCGTCGGCCGTGGTGATGGCCGACGGCTCGCTCAAGCATCCAATGGGCCAGTTCGCCGGGTCGCTGCCAAGGCCCAGCAACAAAGGCAGTTGCCTGGTGGGATTCTCAAAGTCGAGTAACCTGATCTTCTCCGAGAGCGCGGTCAGCGTCCTCTCTAGGTCCGAGGTCGCGGCCTACCACTGCGTCGACGACGGCCCGGTCAAGACGGTGCTCGCGAAGTTCACGCCAGACGGTCTGGTTTTCAGACTGGACGTCGCTCAGAGCCCGGAGCCGGTTCAGCTGACCCTCGGCAGGATCCTATGGAACGACGCCTTCGCCTCAGGGTACCCGGACTCTCTCAAGGTCGCGCATCACCTCTCGATCTTCTCCAAGGCCGAGGACCAGGCCCTGAAAGCCTACGTCACGAGGCGCTTCAGGTTGAGACAACTCCCCACCTTCTCGCTCAGGAGGATTGCCCTCGGTAGCTTCAAAGGAGGGGCCTAGCCTCTGAGGATCCTGAGGAAGGAGTCCGACGACATTCTGGTCATCGCCTCACCCCGGGAGCCCGCCCGGGTTGGCGACTACCTCGTGGCTGCCGAGGAGAAACGGAGCCTCGTCCTCCAAGTCTACGACGAGCGGTATCTCGACATCGAGGGAATCGAGGAGGAGATAGCACGGGAGGAGGTTCTATCAGCGTCCGCCTCTGGGGTGACATCCGACCCGACGGGTCTTACGACCATCTCCGCCCTGATCAGGGACATGCGCATCCTGCTCTGCAAGGCGAGGGGTACGATCTCAGGCGGCCGGCTGACTCCCCGAGTCGACTGGATGCCCTCCAGGACTAATTCAAGGGTGACGAGGCTGTTGGTCGACGAGCTGTGGGAGACGCTGCCTCGGCTCGGAACGAGGAGGATCAAGATAGGACACGTCGACTCCGCCTCCGAGTTCTCGGTCACCGCCGAATCACTCGACGGGAGGATCACAGTCATCACCGGGAGGAAGGAATCGGGCAAGTCGCATCTCGCCAAGATGCTGCTGAGGGGCCTCCTTGAGCATGGCGCCTACTCGGTCGTATTCGACCTGAACGACGAGTATGCCTCTATCGGCCAGCGGGGGGACGGCACCAGGACCACGGTCTACGGGAAGGTCAGGGCGATGAGGCCCGGCCGGGAGCTCAAGTTCTCCCTGGCGACTGTCGGCCTCCGCTCCATAACCAACCTGCTTTCTCACTCCTTGGACATGCCCGGGACCTCGCTGCGCGAATTCGTGAAGATCTGGGAGCAGCTCGAGAGCCGAAACGAGCTCTCCCTAGCGTCGCTCGAATCGGCGATTCACCAGTGGCGGTGCAACGAGTTCGTGCGGGACGCCCTTTTCGCCAGGTACCACACAATCGCCTCCTGCGGTCTCTTCTCTGATTCGCCCAACCAGCAGTTCGACCTGCAGAGCTTCTTCGACATGAGCGCCGGAGGGGGGGCGCTGATCGTCACCCTAAGCGGCGTCTCTCCCTTGAACAGGAAGATGGTCGTCGAGCTGATGCTCTCCAAGATGGTGGAACTCCTTGAGCGTAGGAGGATACCGCCAGTCTTCCTCTTCGCCGAAGAGGCCCATCTCTACCTCAGGGACACGTACTGGGAGGACTTGATAACCAGGATGCGCCACTATGGGGTCTTCACGGTCTTCGTCACGAATCAGCCCGACGCCATCGACCAGAAGATCTACAGGCAGGTCGACAACATCTTCCTCTACAACTTCAGCAGCGACTCGGACCTGAACCTCATCTCGCAGGCCTCAATGGCAGACACGGACACCGTGAGGGCGATAGTAAGGACCCTCCCTCCCAGAATGTGCCTCTTCATAGGCCATGCAGTGAACAACCTTCCGGTAGTAGTCGGCGTCGACCCCTTCGACTCTCCAGCTAGCGGGACTACGCGCCGGTTCTTCGAAGAGAAGATCGCGCTTAGCGCGTAGCAGACTTCCGCCCGATGAAACGCCTTGGATTCTGGAGTGGAGACAGTCAAGGGAGAGGTCGGCAAAGCAACCTCTCTCCTGGCACCACCACCATCTTTCTGTAGAGATTGAGGGCCTTCAGATGACCGTACTTGCCAGACACCTCTCTGTAGCTCGTCTGCACAAAACCCCGAGACCTGAAAAGCCCTTCAGATTCCGCCTTCTCCTCTTCCACACTCGCGTAGACCTCTCGCGCACGAAGTCCTGAAAAGTATTCGAGTGAGTGTTCCAGAAGTCGCGTCGCGATCTTTCTCCTTCTGTAGTCCTTCGCCACGGCGACATAGTAGACGTAGCCTATGGAATCGTAGAGAGTCTTCAGCATGACCAGACCCACCGGATGCTCGTCTACGAGCGCCTCCCTAACCACGTCTATCTTCATTAGCGTCTTCTTGGAATGGTTCAGATACCAGCCTTCGAAACTCTGCTCGAGCAGATCCCGCAACGACGCCCTGCCTTCGATGGGGACCTCAACGATCCGCACTATCTCGCCTTGAGCCGTCAGAGCCGGAACACCTTCTTCGCGTTCTCAGAGAGAATTCTCTTCCGATCTTTCGCATCGATCTCAAGCTTCTCCACAATTGCGATTGCCGTAGAAGGATGGGTAACTGGATAGTCACTTCCGAAGATCACCTTGTCGGCTCCGCCGGCGAAATATATCGCACGGCTCAACCTCTCTGCCAGCCAGTCGGTGTATTGTTCATGATACTTGCCCCCGCCGGTCACCAGACCGGAGACGTCGGCGTAGACATTCGGATGCTTGTACATCAGCTCGGCGACGTCATCGATCCAAGGATTGCCAAAGTGACACGCAACGATCTTCAGCCGGTCACGTTTGTTTGCGAGAGTGTCTAGGGTCAGTGGGTGAGCATCTATCAGACTACCTCGAGCGTCGGCCGTGTCACCGGTGTGGAACATGACAGGAAGGCCGGCTGATTCGGCGTGGTCAAACAGAGGGTTGAAGACTGGGTCGCCCGCGCGTGCATTCCCATATCCAAGCATGATCTTGAAGGCCTTGACGAGGCCATGGCTACGTCTCGCAAGCTCCACTGCATTCCGCACCTTCTTGGGGGACGGTTCGGCGGTGATTACTGGAAGGAGTCTTCCGCGGCTCCTCGCACAGAGCTCTAGGACGTCCTCATTTGGGAGAGGCAACCCCCTTCTACCTGTTGAGCTGAGGAGAAGCCCAAGGCTCACGCCGGTCAGCTTCATTAGTTGGAGGAGCTCATCTAGGTCGTACCTCAGTCCATTTCGATTGGCGTAGGCGATAAGTCGATCGCTCTTTCGATTTGAAAGATGGATGTGCGCGTCTATTATTCCGGGCACTGCTTGTGCTGCGCGCTGAATTAGCATAAAGCTTTGTTTCATCCGATCTGGCCTGGTCATAGACGAAGAACGATTGGGGCCCACTATTCGCTCGCCAATCCCGCAAATGCCTCCCGTGTCCAGAGAATCAAAAGAGTTTTGAGTCCTTGGACGCCAGTACTGGGGCGTGAAGGTCGAGGAGGTTGTGCTGGCAGTCCCCGAAGGGGACCAGCTGATCCTAGGGCAGAGCCATTTCATAAAGACCGTCGAGGACGTCTACGAGATCCTGGTCACGTCGATGCCCGGAATCAAGTTCGGGGTCGCCTTCTGCGAGGCTTCCGGAAAGGCGCTCATCAGATACGACGGCTCTGACGAGGGGGCCACTTCCACTGCCCGGAGATTCGCGAGCCTGCTGAGAGCTGGGCACTGCTTCGTGGTGGTGCTGGTGGGGGGGGCCTTCCCAATCAACGTCCTCAACAGGATCAAGAATGTGGAGGAGGTCGTGGGGTTATTCTGCGCTACGTCCAACCCGGTCACGGTCATGGTGGCAGACACGGGAAAGGGCAGGGGCATCATGGGTGTCGTCGACGGAGTATCTCCAAGAGGCTTGGAAAAGGAGTCAGACAGGAAGGAAAGGCACGAGTTCCTCCGCAAGATTGGGTACAAGCGCTAGACAACCGGCTCCGTAGTCGGGGAACCGGGCGCTTAGTTCTGTCCGGTCTTCGGGTGATTCTTAGGTTTGTCCCATCGCGGGTGATGTTGGGCTTCAGCATGTCCCTGAAGCGTTCATAGAACCTCTGATAGGCTTCGTAGAGTCTCGCGTTTTCCATCAGAACCGTGTTAGGGTGGAATCCGCACTTATAGCAAAGGAAGGTCGAGAGTTGCGGGGCGTCCTCATTCGCGACTGGATACATCACAGATTCGCAAAGAGGGCAGACGGCATCAGTTCTTATCAAGCCGTTTCACGATTTCTTGCGTCTCGGTTAGGACGATGAGAATGTCCTTCATCAAGTCGGCGAGCGCGTTGGCCGCTTTCACCCGCGCCGTGAAGGTTGCTCATGGGAGCGAGCCTGAGAAGGTCTTGACCGACGCTCACCTCTCCTATCTCTCAGCGGTTCGAGAAGCCTTCGATAAGAAGCCTCAGCATATCGCAAAGGCGGGAGTTGGGAAGCCCCACGCCAACAATAATCGAATCGAGAGGTTCAACGGGACTCTGAGGGAGAGAGTGAAGGTTCAGCGTGGATAGAAGAGTATGGACACGCATTAGCCGAAGGCCAGATAATCCATTACAACTTCGTGAAGCCCCACCAAGCCCTAGCGGGGCAGACTCCCGCAGAGGTCGCGGGAATCGGTGTTCAATCAAAGAACAAGTGGATGGAATTACTCAAGAACGCCATTGAGATGGCGTGAGACTGTTAAGCGGCGGGAAACTCAATACTAACCCTATTCTCAAGGCGCAAGCGACATGATACCTCCTTTTATGACCACTCGTACTGCATTTGGTAATGAAGGGGCATTCGCTTATCATCTTCTGGCAGGCACCACACGGCAAGGGCAGTCTTGAACGACCGACAGTGTTCCTGACGAGTGCTATTGAAAGGCTCGGGAACAACAACCAGAAATCTGCCGCTATCTCGTGTCTGGTTTCGTGATGTCTTGACACGGCCGACCCAGAAGGCCAATTCATAGAAGCTCCCATTACACTCATCGCCTAATCGGGGTACTTGAGTTCATCACCCGTCGCTGGACACCCTCAGGAATCACCCGAAGACGGGACAGAACCCGGCCCTCTCTCGTTCACTTTCTTGACGGTGGAGGGTGAATATCAATTTCACATATCTCTCCGTATCCAACCTGCAAATATTGTATAACTGCTTAATACCGACCGCCGGCATGAGAGATCTCTGGGTACGAGCATGTACACAAGCCAGACGCAGAAACCTGCGCCTACATGCGGCCTATGCGGCCTGAGTCTCGGGGTTGGTTTCTACTACACATGCCACGTCTGCGGAGCCACCTACTGTTACGCCCATAGTCCATCGAAATGCGACCATCGCAAGGCGCGTTCGCCTCCGCTGAACTTGACTCTTTCCAGCAAGACATAAACTCGCATTCTTTCCCCGTCCGTCCGTTGAGAGTCTACCTGGCTGTCCCGTTAGTCTCAAACAGGTCGATTGAGAGGGCCCGGCTGATGGCAAGGGCGATCGTGGACTCGGGTAACGTCGTCGCATCACCCTGGAACTTGGACCCCATGGAAGTCTCTGCTCCTTCAGCGGTGAACGTCTTCGACCGGGACAGGACCGGATCGGAGAACGCTGACGTGATGGTTGCCGACGTTACGAGCCCAAGCACGGGCGTGGGGATGGAGGTCATGGCTGCCTACAAGACTGGCAGAAGGATCATACTCGTGTCGCAGAAAAAAGGGCGTATCTCCAAGATGTTGGAGGACATGGACAGGAAGGAAAGGCTCGAGTACCGCGAAGAGTCAGAGATCTACGAAAGGCTCCTCAGGATGTTGCAGTGACCGCTGCCCTCTCTCTGCCCTCGACCCCTTACTTCTCAAAACCGACAATGGCGCGTCGCCCGTGCTTGGCTGGTTCCACATTTCGGATTCAAGGCCAGATTCCGCCAGTGCCGAGCGTCGGAGGCCGCAACACTAACCCTATTCTCAAGGCGCAGCTGACATGATACTTCCTGTTATGACCATTAGTGCTGTGCTTGGCGACGAAGGGGTAGTCGGTTATCATCCCCTGGCAAGCATCACGTGACGTTGGTGGGCGTGCCGAACGGCCGCTGGCATGCCTGACAAGCGCTACCGAATGGCTCGGGAGCAGCAAGCTGAGATATGCCATCGTCTCTGATTTGGTTTCGTGATGTCCTGGCACACGCAACCTTGATTGCTTGTGCGGCGTGGCCCCAATGATTCTTTCCGTGCGACCTCGCGCGTCCTTGGGCAGAGATGTCCCACTTATCCAGGACGTACACTCTACGTTACATCCGACACACGAAATACACAAGGTAAGCGGGTTAGGAGGCGGTCATTTCTATTGGAGGTCATGAAACTGAGGTAGAGCCGTTCTGACCATAGCCTGGTTCGATCATGTGAGGGCCCTGACGAAAACCGATTTAAGCTGACAACTGGCGCGGGGCGCTGTTGAACCGTGAAGTGAGAACTGCGGGGGCGCCCGTCCCGGTGGGGCCATATTCACAAGCTATCGACGCCGGAGTGGTCTACTGCGCCGGACAGCTAGGTCTCGACCCCTCCACTGGGAACCTGGAGCAGGGAATAGTCGCTCAGACGAGGAGAGTCCTCCAGAACCTTGAGGCAGTGCTCGAAGCCGCGGGCCTCGGCATGAAGAACATCGTGAAAACGAACGTCTTCATGGTCGACCTCGCCGAGTTCTCGCAGATGAATGAGGAGTACTCGAGACACTTCTCGGCACCCTTCCCTGCTAGGACCACTGTTCAGGTCCAAGCGCTCCCGAAGGGCGTGAGGGTTGAAATCGACGCCGTAGCAGTCCTCTGAGACACTCGACGCTAGGCCTGTCTCTACGCAGGTCAGCTCTAGACTTGGATCTCCTGAAGGGTCTCTTGTTCCGCTTGTCGAGAATTCACTGCTTCCTCAGGCAGTCTTGCGTTCTTGAACATAACCCAGAGAATGCAGATTGAAAAGATGTAGAGGACCGTTGCCACATAGAAAGGCAGAGCAAGAAGCCCAGCGCCAATCATGGCCGCTCCTATCATCACGCTGAGGGAGTTGGGGAGCCTCCATAGAGAGGCCACTATTCCAGACGCTGCCCCTCGTTCATCAGGAGAAACGAGTCCCATCAGTAGCGATTGCTCGAGCGGGTTCGACAGGTTCATCAGAAGGACCCTAGCCGTATAGATGACGCCAGCGATCGCGAAGGTAGGCGAGGAGGGAACCGCAACCATGAACACCGTCGAAGAGGCCTGAAACACGACGATTGCCTTCACCAGCCCGAGCCTCCTTGCGAGTCCGGGCGCAAGAAGGACTGCGCCAGCCGTTAGAATGTTCGATACACCGAGGACCGGGCCGCTGACAGCATCGCTGACACCGTAAGAAGTCGAGAACCACAGCGTCATAAGTGGGACGAAGAGCCCGGCCCCGAATGCAATCGCGACGCTATACAGGCTGAACCTGATCAGGACCTTCTTGGATTTCCTCGGCAAGAGAATCCGCCTCTGAACCTGACTCTCGGTCTTGGTCTCGCGCACTTTGAAGAACAGGGGAGTAATGGAGAGCGCGAGAAGTCCGACGACCACGTAGAGGACGATATGAGCCTGCTTTGTGCTGAGTCCGAACTCCTCGAACAGGGAGACGGAGGAGATCGAGAATGCTCCGAGGGCGCCTGATGTCCAGCCTAGGAACGCACCGAGAGAGAATACCGACGTCCTCTTCTCGTCTCCTGCCTTGTCGGCCAGGAGAGCATTGATGGAGACTGCGAAAGCCGCTTCGCCTAACCCCTCGACGACTGCGATCAACATGAGGAGTGCCACATTCGCGGTCAGAGCGAACCCGATCAGGCTGACTCCTGCTAGCAGGTTCCCAAGAATCAGCATGCTCCTCTTCCCGTATCTGTCAGCCAGGATTCCAAGAGGGACGCTGGTCGCGACCAGGGTGACGCTCATCGTGCCAATCGTAACCCCCATCCAGAAGGGCGAGAGACCTTGGACCTGCGTCAGGAAGAAAGAGATGTCCGTGTAGATGAACCCAACTGCGAGCCCCGGAAGGAAGCTGAGGTAGACCAGAAGCTTAGCCTCCCGAGGGATTCCCTTGTACTCCTCCAGCATCTACAGCCGTGGGCCCAGCTGAAAGTGGGTCATTTAGTTCTAATGCATAACCCCAAACCGAAGTCTAATGAGAATTGCGCGCGAGAGACGAACGCTGTTGCCCCGGCCTTCTACTAGAGCAGGAATCTAGGTCGAGACTTCATCATGCTTATCCTTGGAGACCATGCAATCCAGATGTGCAATCTAGGTGTACTGACATGACAAGATTCCGGCCCCAGAGTTCTGGAAGGTCTCCCTCTGGGCAGGGCCAAAAGGAGCAATAGGAGGGTAGACATTGTCTGAGGGTTCGCCAGGCCTAGCAATGGAAGAAGTGCAGAGCGAGGAACCTCAGGAGAACGCGGAACCGACCATGATAAACGTCCGAAGCGAGGGGTTGAAGCTCGACCTCGTTCTGCTCAAGAACAAGGTCTCGGGTCTCACGATAGACTATCAGAATATCTCGAAGAGTGACGAACTGGAAAAGTGGCTCAGGATCGTTGACGGGATGCTCACTGACTCAAGTCCGTCACCCGAAGGGTCGATTCCTCGGATCCTTAGTGAGGCGACCAGCCTTCCAGCTTCGCAACCGCAGACTGTGCAGGGACCGGAGGAGGAACCTCAGGAGAACGCGGAACCGACCATGATAAACGTCCGAAGCGAGGGGTTGAAGCTCGACCTCGTTCTGCTCAAGAACAAGGTCTCGGGTCTCACGATAGACTATCAGAATATCTCGAAGAGCGATGAGTTGCGGAAGTGGATCAGGATCGTCGAAGGCATGACCTCCAGACCCGCTCCACTGCCTGAGGAATCGATCCCACAGATCCTCAACGATGCAACGAGGGCCCCGGTACCACGGCCGCGACATCAAATGGAAAGACAGGAGGAACCTTCGAACGAAAGACAGGAGGAACCCACGATGGAGAAGCAGGAGGAACCCACGATGGAGAAGCAGGAGGAACCCACGATGGAGAAGCAGGAGGAACCCACGATGGAGAAACAAACGGAGTCTCTGGAGAATGGAGGGCAGGAAGAGCCTCCGAGGGAGAGGGAAAAGCAAGAAGGGCATCCCGAGGATAACGGCTACCGCAAGGTCGTCCTTCGTGCAGTGGACGTCAGTCTAGATACGCTGGGCCATGACGGAAAGCAGGCCATACTCAGCCTCCTGGAGAACAGGTACGGCTTTCGAGAGAACGACATACCTGACTATCCCCGAAGCTTCATTGAGCTTCTTGGTGAGCTGCTGGGCATGTCTTCCCAAAGTCTTGAGAGGGAGATCATTAGCAACATCAGGAAGGTCTGGGCCGCCCCGGGAGAGAACCTGGAAACAGTGGTCGAGTCACTCAAAGAGCACCTTCCGGCTGCAGCCCCTACCGAGGCAGCAGCAGAGGACCTAGGGTCTGTTGCAACCGACGCCAACAAGGCCGGGTTCAGGTATCGCGCTACGTACTCTAGACACAGGGAATGAATGAGGAATGGCAGATCCCTTCGCGTTCTTCCTCGTGATTCCCACGATCATCTTCTGGATGATAGCAGTCCCCCTCGCCGTCTTGGTTCATAGACCGCACCTGCAAGCGTATTGTGTGAAGGAGCGTGCGAAGAGGGAGATCACTGGCGCTCATACAGTCGTACTCAAGAACGGGAGAAAGGCGCTACAAGGAAAGTGCAGCTCCTGCGGGACCACGCTCTTCAGAATGAAGTAGCGCCCTGTTTTTGTCTCTGTTCTACCCTATGTTGGCCGCAGGGATTCGAACCTGAAGTCATGTGCCGGGGAAAGGCTCCGGCATGTTCGGGTTTGAATCCATCAACCTGAATAGGCATGATGAAGCAAGGTAAGTTGATTACGATACCCAGGGCGGGATAAGCGGTCCTGGCTCTGGGCCCTTAGGTTCTCTTTCCAACACGTCTTCAAAGGGCATGAACTGTCAGGTAGCCTAGATGCCTTTTCTGCGTTATGTATTCTTCATACATATCGAGCGTCCAGCGCACGCGGGGGCAAGAAGCTAGCGCCCCAGTCCAAGTGACTATTTCGCCGAAGCTTCCTGTTAGGTAATTGACCCACATGTTTCCGTAACCCACACCATTCCCGCGTAAGTAGGTCCAAGACTATGCTGGTTCACTAGTGATTGATGGGGTCGTGAAGTAGTGTGTGAGGAAACTGGTGGGATTGAATGGTGCCTGACTGGCATAGTTGCCCAGCACTATTTGTGACCGATTGCCGCCCAAGTTGTGCACCCCGATGTTACCAGTCGTAGGCTTGGTGCTATAGGTCCCGCTGCACGTGTGTGTATTCGTGACCCTACAATAGGGGCCTAGGAAAGTGCCTGTGAAGGTCTTGACGATGACACCCATCATTCGGCCGGAACCACTGAGCGGTTCTGAAACGCCGTTCTGTGGGCTGAGTGCTCCACTAAAGGTCCTCCAGGTTCCTGAGTATTGGTCAAGTGCACAGATTGTGTAGGGGGCCGTGCCATTGTTCTGCCAGATGATGGAGCTCTCCACGAAGTTGTCGAGCGCCCAGTATCCCACAACGCCACTGTCTTCGTAGTTACGTACAGTCATCCTCACATTGATTATTGGAGTGCTTGACCAGCCAGTAGTCAGCGTGGTCGTGCACTGGCTGGGCATCGTCGTGGTCAGTGCGTAGTTGATGTCGCCATAGCGTATGGAATGGCCAGACAAGCTGTGAAGAATATCGCAAGAATGGTTATGAGTCTCCTATTCGCAGTCAGAATTCTCATCAGTAACCAATGGAGGGTGTGGAAGATGAGTTGACTGATTTGAAGGCGCTTTCAATACCCTTGAAAGGGCCCGCGCTTCAAGGAATCGCGCACTAACCTCGAAAGTAGCGCTAGCCTCCTGAGCACTAGAAAGCTACCAACCTTGATAGTGCTCGCATCAACCTCGAAAGTTGCGTTCCAAAGGGGGTGGTCGCCACCATAGACTCTATGCGGCTAGGCTTAATTGATTGGTTGAGGAACCTCAACCTGCATGCTCGCTCAAGAGCCAATCAATGGAGGACACCATGGGAGGACTGGGTCCGGGCACATCTCAGAGAAGCGGGTTGCCGCGAGTTCAACCAGGGCGTACAACCGCGGCCACCGGGCCGAACGCGATTCAGTCGTCGAGGGGTCGAACAAGTTCGGCCCCTTAAGACGAGGCAAGGTGCGAATGGCATGACCAACGCGGACAGTGCCAGAAGCGAGAGAGAGCTCAAAGGGAATACCCTTCGGGTGTACCTTCTCCTTCTTTCGAAAGGACCATGCGAGCTTCGCGACGTCCAGAGGGCTCTCGGTTTCTCGACACCCTCCCTTGCGTCCTATCACCTTAACAAGCTGATCGAGGCTGGCTATGCCAATCAGAACTCGGCCGGGCAATATTGCTCTGCCAAGGACGTTTCGGTGGAGATCCTCGAGGGATTCACCAGGGTCGGCGGAGTCCTCGTGCCTCAATTGACATTCTTCTCAATCCTGTTCACGGCACTCATAGTCTATTTCGGGCTGATGTCATTGTCCAATCCCGGGTATGTTCGGCTGCTTGTTGCGGCCTCTGTCGCGCTTGTGGCCGTCATGTGGTACGAGACCGTCAGAGTCTGGCGCAGACTAGCTTCCTGGAAGTAGCAGACTCCTTTCAAGGGTATTGAAAGCGCCTTCAAATTGATAGGATTATCTCCCGCATTCCCCAATTACCACCTAAGAGGAATGTCAGCAGGAACAAGGACCATCAAGTACTCGGCGGTAGCCGTCGTACTGGCAGCCATAATCATAGGGTCTTCGATGTACTACGTATCAACTCCGACAACCTCCAGCGCGAGCGCTCAGTCGGTACTGGTCGTCCAACTTACCGACCCTCCGGTGGTGCCAGCGGGAACGTCCTCGCTCAATCTGACTTACTCGGCGGCGGATCTTGTGGTCTCCGAGCCCGCCTTCAGCGGGAAGGTGACGATCAATTTCGGTTCGATCACGCCGTCGGGGGGTTCAGCAACAGTGGACCTCCTCCACCTGCGGAGCGTCTCGCAAACGATAGCCTCGGCCAACCTACCGACAGGATCTGTGATCTACACAATCGGCTTCAAGATCAAGTCCATAGCCATCAACATCAACGGAACCGTCTATCAGGTCTCCGCGCACGCGCCCGCCCTCGTTGCAACCCTGATTCATCCCGTCTCCTTGGATAGGAACGCGACGGTGCTCGTTGAGCTCACTCCAGTGGTGATGAACACTTCGACTGGATACAAGATGATCCCTTACTTGGTCGGAGTCCTGAAGCCCCAATCGGAGTATAAGTCGAGCGACCAAAACATGGGAGCCAAGGACCAAGTCAGTCTGAATGACCGGCAGGAGTTGGACCAAGCATGGAGCCAGGCTGGGTGGCCGTTGGGCTGGTAGGTCTGTTATGGCAATAACTACCAAGACCCTAGAATTCGTCTCCCAAAGCGAGATGAGGGCTAGGGTGCTGGCCATCCTCTCCAGGACCGCTCGCACACCGACCGAAATCGGCAAGCTGGAGAACAAGTACGTCAGCCATGTCTGTAAAGCAATCAAAGAGCTCGAAGCTCAGGGCTTTGTGGAAGTCGCCTGGTCAGGATCCGGGGAGAAGCACTACAGAGCCACCAGGTCTGGCCACGCGCTCCTCACACTGCTGCCCCCCATTCTCACGAAGGAATCTTACCAGGAAATCTCCATCTTTCCAGTCGCTGTTTCACTTCCACACTGGTAGGCACCGCAAGCGCGCGGATTGGGGCATGGGAAACGATGCTCAAGTCCTGAGGCTGACGTCAAACTGCGATTCTGATGTGCGACTTTCTGTAGGGACCGCGCCGCCTCTTTCGAGCCTTCTTCTTTCGTTCCTTGCTGGCGAGAAGGCGGTCCTCTTCGCCAGTCACTTCTTCATCTTTGAGTAGGCCATGATGCTGACCATGCCCGCGACCTTGAATGCGAACTCCCTGAAGATGCCTGCTTCCGGCGACTCAGGCCTCGCTACTGTGATGGGGATTCCTATATCAGATTGCTCCCTGACTGCCACCACCAGCGGGATTTCCCCTAGGAAGTCGACGTTCTGCTCTGAGGCGATTCTTCTTCCACCTCCACTCGAGAAGATGTGAGAGCGCTCACCACAGTGAGGGCAGACGAAATAGCTCATGTTCTCGACGACTCCAAGGATGGGGACGTCGAGCCTCCTGAACATCGCCAGCGCCTTGGCCGCTATGCTCAGGGCTGCCTCTTGGGGCGTCGTCACTATCACGACGCCGGTCAGCGGGACGGTCTGTGCCAGCGTCAGGGACGCGTCGCCTGTGCCGGGAGGAAGGTCGCAAATCAGGTAGTCGAGCTCCCCCCAATCGACCTGCGTCAGCAGCTGCTTCACGGCACCCGCGACAAGAGGTCCCCTCCAGATCACGGGCGTCACGTCCTTGTAGAAGAAGCCCAGCGAGGCCACCTTGATTCCGTGGGCTACGGGCGGAATTATCAGCTCGTCTCTGACCTCTGCATCTTGGTTCACGCCCATCATGTGCGGTATGTTGGGCCCGTAGACGTCCGCATCCAGTATCCCGACCTTGGCCCCCGAGGCAGCGAGCGCAACGGCCAAGTTCACGGTGACTGTCGACTTCCCGACTCCTCCCTTTCCGCTCGCTACCGCGATGATGTTCTTGACTCCCTGGAGCATCTCTGATTGGGAGGCGTCTCTCGTCGCGAAGACTACCGCGCCAGTCTTCATCTGCACCTCCGTCACTCCCGGGATGCTCTTCACTGCCTCTCTCGCGGCGTCCTCGAGCCGGGTCCTCAGCGGACAGGCCGGTGTCGTGAGGTTGAGTGTGAAAGTCACTCTTCCGTCATCCAGGGTGATCTCCTCGATCATCCGCAGGGACACCAAGTCCTTGCCTAGCTCAGGATCCTTGACCGATGAAAGGGCTTTGATCACGTCTTCCGTGCTCGGCAAACTGAAGGCGCGGCCCTCCTCCGCGTATTAAATCCTAGCATAGTGGGGAATGAACTCCATCAATGATGCAGGGGTGAGTGCAAAGATGTGTCAGGAAAGGTCGGCAACCAGCATTCTGATCGCCCTTGGGAGGGGGGAAGCGGTCAGGCACTTCGCCACGAAGTGCGAGAATACAGGGACCAACCGCTCTATCTTAGCATCCCGAAGTGGTTTTCCGCTTGGCTGAAGTCTAGTGGCCTGACCCTAAACCCGGACGAGCTTACGATCGATAACCCAATCCGCAGCGCAGAACATACTCTGAAGGTGGATTCCGAGGCCGTTGTTCGCTTTCGGGTGGAAGTCGCTCCATAGCATACGCCGCAGCTTCGAATACAGAGGGTTCCTATACGATCACGGCCAGTTATCTTGGTGATTCAACGCATGACGCCAGCTCCGCCACTGGAAGCCTGACCATCTACACTCCAACTACGACGACGATAGGCTGTTCCCCGGCGACCGGCACTGTCGGCGTGTCAGAGACATGCACAGCGACGGTCACAAACGGCGATTCGGGGTACACGGTCAAGGTCGCCGGTACTGTCAACTTCGGCGGCACCCTTCCGCCTGGCATGCTGACTTCGTGTACTATGATGAGCGGCACGGGCACCAGCAATACATGCAATGCCTCCTGGACTCCGGCATCTACGACTGAAGGAAGCTACTCGATATCTGCCTCTTACGTTGGCGACACACACCACGCATCCAGTTCCACCGCTTTACTCTTGACGTTCGCGGTCTCCAAGGCCACTTCCAACACCGCTGTCATCTGCATCCCGACATCCATCACCGTAGGTGCGACCAGCACCTGTACGACCACGGTTCTGGGCGTGTCATCACCAGACGGTACCGTGACATTTTCGCAGTCGTCAGGTACCAGCAGCATCTTCTTCCCCTTCCCCGCGACCTGTACTCTCTCTTCCGGTTCGTGCTCTCTGACCGTGATGGGTGCCGACGCGGGCAACGTCACCATCCTGGCAACCTACAGCGGCGACACCAACAACCTTCCGAGCAGTGGCACGACTAGCATCACAGCGAACCCCGCAACACCTGGCACCGCAGTGATATGCGGTTCATCGACGGTCCTCATAGGCACTTCAGCAATATGCACTGCCACAGTCACAGGCTACTATCCGACGGGAGCGGTATCCTGGTCCCAAGCGGGAGGTACAGGTTCTGTCACGATCTCCCACGGATCATGCACACTCTCCGCTTCCTACCAGTGTCAGGTCGTTATCACAGGGAAATCCATCGGTTCCGTCACTCTGAACGCGGCATATTTCGGCGACACCAACAATCTCCCGAGCAACGGCACCGTAGCCATCACAGTCAATTCAGTCACGGTCACGTGCACTCCTACGCCAGTAGTGAGTAAGCCCACTGTCTGCAGGGCGGTAGTAATCGGCTCGCCTCTGCCGGGCGGCAAGGTGACTTGGTCCAGCAGCGGCTCGGGCAAGTTCACTGCGCTCACATGCAGGCTCCACGACGGCGCTTGCAGAGTGCGGTACGTTCCATCATCCGCAAGCTCTCCAGTGAACATTACTGCGAGCTACTCAGGAGACACGAAGGGTAACCGTGCTTCTTCCGGAACCTTCAGTCTCACAGTGACTCAAGCGACTTCGAAGATTACTCTCTCCTGCTCGCGGACTTCCGTCAAGGTCGGGAAGACTGTCAAGTGCACGGCAATCGTGACAGGTTACAAGCCAAGCGGCACAATGTCATGGTCGGAAGCGAGTACCAACGGTGGATCATTCACATTTAGCTCTAGCACCTGCACTCTCATCACGCTCGTGAAAGGACATTGCTTCATCACCATGACAGGAGCATCCACGGGAACGGTCACCATTCAGGCCGTCTATAGCGGCGACACCAACAACGCAATAAGCTACAAGACTCGCAATCTGACAGTAAAGTGACCCGCGGTTCTTCGAGAATTCGGAGACCCACGGGCTCCCCTCCTTTCTGATTCCGGTCCAAGCATTCCTGCTGTCTGTGCAATTCTAGAGGTGGTCAATCCGTTTCAGCTGGAAGCCAGAATCGCCGCTCGCAGTCCTGATGTCGGCCGCTCGGTTGCTTGGAGGGTCTCACTCTACGCATTCCACGGTGGAGAGCTTGTCTAGAATGACAATGCTCTGCCAGGGCGTCGCAGCAGGATTTGGTTCGAAAAGCCCCAAGTAGAGTCGAACCCTGGCTGGGCTATTCGAAATAGGCTGAAGCCAGGCTGTCCTGGGAGTTCGAAAATGCCCCACACCCCTCCTAGTCCTGCATCGACAGAGGGTCAACCCCAGCCTTCTGATCTGGCTGCAGCTGGGGTAGCGTTTATCGCGCGGTCGCAGCCTGGTCGGGCGGAGCGACTTGGGAAAGGTCGAGGTCTTCCCTCTGAAGGGCCTGCCTGAGATAGGCAAGGGGTCGGACGTGGCAGGGCTGGTGATTGCGGCGCTAGGGCGCTCAGGAATCCGACTGAAAGACAGAGATATCGTTGTGGTCACGCACAAGATTGTGTCCAAAGCTGAAGGACAAGTAGTCGGGCTGAGTGAAGTGGTTCCGGGGAGGCGCGCTAAGGGTCTGGCAAAGGCGGAAGGGAAGGACCCCCGGCTCATGGAACTGGTCCTGAGGGAGTCGACCAGAGTCGTGAGGTCCGGACACGGCGTCGTGATTACCGAGACGAAACACGGTTTCGTGTGTGCGAACTCAGGCGTCGACCAGTCCAACATGGGGAAGGGATTTGCCAGCCTGCTTCCAGCGGATTCGGACCTGAGCGCACGGAGGATCAGAAGGATTCTCGAGGACCGGACAGGAAGGCACCTGGCCGTCGTGGTGACTGACACTTTCGGTCGGCCGTGGAGGAGGGGCCAGACCGACGTAGCCATAGGGTGTTCGGGGATAGACCCACTGGTTTCTTTCAGGGGGAAGGTCGACAAGTTCGGCTATGCCCTGAAGGTGACCGAGCCCGCGGTTGTCGACGAGGTCGCAGCCGCAGCTGAACTCGTGATGGGCAAACTCGACAGGGTCCCCGTGGCTGTGGTCCGCGGCGTAAGGTACGCCGAAGGGGAAAGCGGGGTCAAGTCCCTGATCATGCAGAGGGAAAGAGACCTCTTCAGGTGAGGGGATGAGGGTAGTCGCGCTATCCGGCGGAACCGGCTCGGCAAAGCTGTTGAGAGGGCTGTCCAGGCTGGACGCGGACCTTACCGTTGTGGTGAATGTCGGGGACAACTTCTGGGTGCATGGACTCTACGTCTGCCCCGACCTCGACATCGCGATGTACACGCTGGCCGGCCTTGCGAACAGGAGGAAGGGCTGGGGCGTCGAGGGAGACACCTTCCGGACGCTCGCCCAGTTGGGCCAGATCGGCGAGCCTACATGGTTTGTGCTCGGAGACATGGACATCGCCACCCAGATGGTGAGAAACAGGTTGCTACGCGAAGGTCGGACGCTGACCACGGTCACGGACAGGCTCCGGAAGGCCTTCCGGGTCGCTCACGTGATCTTGCCTCTGACGGACGACCCGATCGAGACGCATATCCTCACTCCCACGGGTCACGTGCACCTTCAGGAATTCTGGGTCCGAGACAGGGGCCTGCCGACGGTCAAGGGTGTGGCTTACAAGGGATCCTCCCAAGCAAAGCTCACCGAGAAGGTCGAGAGGGCCATCGAGAGGGCCGACAGAGTCATCATCTGTCCAGCCAATCCAGTGACCAGCATCGGGCCGATGCTCGCGGTCCCGGGATTCTCCAAGATGCTTTCTCGGACAAAGGCAAGGGTGGCAGCGCTCTCTCCAATGGTTGGCAATGTCCCTTTCAGCGGCCCCGCAGCCAAGCTGATGAGAGCAGTCGGGATGCGCTCTGACTCTGTCGGGGTGGCTCAGAGGTACTCTGAATTCCTTGATTCACTGGTAATCGACAGAAGCGACGAAGGCGTCGCGGGCGAAATCGAACGGCTCGGAATCAGATGCGTACTCTCAAACACCCTGATGAGCAATGGTTCCGAGGAGAAGAGGATCGCGAAGGAGATGCTGGAAGCCTGAACCGGACATCCGTTCTGATCCCCTTCAAGGCCGACCAGAGTAAATCACGGCTCTCCGGGGTCCTTGACGCAGACCAGAGGCGCCGCTTGGCGGGGCTGATGCTTGCGGACGTGCTCGAGGTGTTCCAGAGGGCTGGCCTGTTGCCGAGATGCTACGTCGTATCATCTGACTTGCAGGTGCTTGCAGTAGTGCGAAGACTGGGGGCACGGACAATCGCCGAACCCAGAGACGAAGGAGTCAATGCCGCAGTCAGAGTGGGTATGAGGACGCTCGGACGGGATCGTGATTTCATGATCGCGCCGTCGGACCTGCCCTTGCTTGTCCCTGATGAGGTCAAGACGGCGCTTGCCCTGAAGCGCGGCTTCGACTGCGTCATCTCCCCGTCCCGCTCCTTCGACGGCACCAACCTGCTCGTCTTCTCAGGAAAGGCCGCGCCCGCTCTGAGCTACGACTCGGACAGTTTCTGGAGCCACGTCGGCGGGGCGGCGAGGAAAGGCCTTTCGCTCGCCGTGTGCTGCGGCGAAGGGGTCTTGTTCGACGTAGACACTCCGGAGGACCTGCACACGCTGGCCCGCACGAGAAGGAGGACCTCGTCCGCGGAATTCGCCAGGGAGGCGCTAAAGAAATGAGCGTACTGATAGAGAACTGCAAGCTCGACGGCAAAAGGATCGGCTCACTGATGATCGAGGACGGGAAGATCGTCGAGCTGTCCGACAGTGTGAGCCCGAATGTACCAGACGGAGTGAAGCGGCTCGATGCGAACGGGGCCGCGATCTTTCCGGGCTTCACCGACACCCACTGCCACCCCTTCGAGTTCGGTTGGCTGAAGCGCAGCGTCGACCTCAGAGGGATGGCCAGCATTGCCGGCCTGCGCCTGCGTCTCTCCGCGAGAGTGCAGCGATCGAAGCCCGGTGAGTGGGTGACGGGGATGGGCTGGGACCAGGAGGCCTTCAGCGAGGGCAGGATGCCGGACAGGTCGGACATCGACGACCTGTCAGGCCAGAACCCGGTCGCCCTGACCAGGGTCTGCGGCCACATTGCCCTCCTCAACACAGTCGCGATCAAGACGCTGGCCTTCGAGCAAAGGCAGGCGCCTGAATTCATGAGGGATGATGGGGGGCGGCTCACGGGAATCGTCAAGGAGGGAGCTCTGGAGGAGGTCCAAGGAAGGATTCCTCGAAGAGCGGAAGTCTGCACCGACGACTTGCTGTCTGCAGAGGCAGAGGCTGCGAGGTGCGGGATCACGACCCTTCATTCTGTCGTATCGCCAGCGGGTTACCGCGAGGAGCTCGAGGCCCTCGCGAGCCTGCATTCCGCTGGTGCTCTTTCTCTGCGCTACAGGGTGTACATCCCGGCGGAGGCGATGGGGTACGTAAGAGAGGAGGGGCTCCGTTCGAAGCTTAGCGACGATTCGGTCAGGATCAACGGCGTGAAGGTCTACGGCGACGGTTCCCTTGGGGCGAGGACCGCGGCCCTGCGCTTGCCCTACGCAGATGACCCAGGCAACAGCGGCATCCTGAGGCACACCGACGAGGAGCTTGAGTCGATCGTCGAGGAGGCTGACGAGGCAGGCTTTCAGGTAATCATCCACGCCATCGGAGACAGAGCGATCGAGCAGGCGATTCAGGCGCTTTCACGCGTGAGTGGAGCAAAGAACCCGAGAAGGCACAGGATCGAGCACGCGAGCCTGCTTCGAAGGGACCTGCTGGCGAAGATGGTGAAGTACGGCATCAGGGCCGCCGTCCAGCCTCTCTTCATCACGTCCGACGCCTGGGCCGCTAGCAGGCTCGGAGACGACAGGGTCAACGACCTGTATCCGTTGAAATCGATGCTGGCCGGGGGAATCGTGACATCAGGAGGCTCGGACTCTCCGATTGAGCAGATGAGCCCCCTGCTGGGGGTCTGGGCCGCAATGGCCAGAGGCGGCTTCGCACCCCAGGAGTCTCTCCCCCTCGACGAGGCCTTGAACCTCTACGTGTCGAATGCCAGCTCCAACGGGTTCGACGAGGCCGGATCCGGACTGGCCGAAGGTGCCGACGCAAACCTCACGCTGCTGGATTCTGACGTTGAGGGTATGCACCCGGCAATGGTCAGGAAAGTGGGAATCGCAGCGACCTTCGTGGGTGGGAGGCCCGTCTACTCGTCTGCCGGTGCTGATGGGTAGACTTTCTGGAACTTGCCCGACTTCCCATCGTATTTCATGAGCCCGCCGTAGATGGTCCAGTGTACCAAGAGGGCGTTGATCAGCGACTCGTTGAGCTCTGGTTGGTAGTGCCACTTGATACCTATCTCGGAGAGCGACTCCGCTACTTGTTCTGCGGTCACGGGCCTGCCCTTGGATGCAAGCTCCAGCGCCGTACGAAACGGCTCGATTGCAGCAAGCTTGTCCTTGAGCATCCTGACCTTGTCCTTTGATGTCTTCTGGAATCTGAGCCCTAACTCCGTAAGATAGACTCCTCCTTTCTCGTTCCTCACCAGACCGAGCATCTCGGCTGCATCCAATGTGCTCAACAAAACCGCAATGTCGTAGTCCAGCTCGTCTGCGAGCGTGGTCACATTCACCTTAGGCCCCAGTCCACCAGTGACCTCGACCAAGCTGATGACCTGCCCAGCCCTGACATTTCCAGGCATTACTAGTGCTATCGGGAGGGGCCTTCCTGGTTCTACCAAGTCTTTCTGCGGCTCCACTCGCCCTTTTGCGACTTAAGGAGATGTCGGACGGTCATGATAGAAGTGAATACACCCTATCCACCCATGTGAAGAACTCCTCGGATTTCTTGTTCCTTGGTCTCGGGAGGTCGATCTCCAGTTCGCCGACAACGTGCGCTGGTCGTTGTGAGAGCACGACGACCTTGTCCGCCAGCTCGATGATCTCCTCCACATTGTGACTTACCATGACGACCGTCTTAACTGAAGTCGAGGGGTTGATCAAGAGTTCATGGATTTCCTTCCGCAACCGTTCGGCGGTGAGGTCGTCGAGCGAGCTGAATGGCTCGTCCATGAGCATGACCTGCGGGTCCGTTGCGAGGGCTCGCGCCACCCCTACTCTCTGTTTCATCCCTCCAGAGAGCTCTCCCGGGTAGACGTTCTCGAACCCCATTAACCCTGTCTCCTCGAGCGCCTTCTCAGCCTTCACCCTCTTCTGGCCTACGGTGAGGTCCTTCCGCGAGCTCAGGCCGAACAGGACGTTCTCCAACGATGTCCGCCACGGAAGGAGCACGAAGTTCTGAAAGACCATGGTGATGTCGTCGCGCGGGCCCGTCACCTCAGAATTCAAGACCCTCACAGTACCCGCGGTGGCTTTGTTCAGACCGCCTATGATCCTGAGGAGCGTAGACTTACCGCAGCCCGACGGTCCTGTTATTGCCACCAGCTCGTCCTTCCCTGCTGTCAGCGAGATGTCGACGAGGACTGGCAGCGGCTCCTTCTCCTTGTGGTAGTCGAGGCTCACATTCTCGACGGTGATAATTGGATCCCCAGAAGCGAGCTGTATGAAGCCTCCCGACATTGGGGCGCCCCGACTTCCTCAGCGGTTATACGTGTATCGAGCCTCCATGGCATGGAATGCCAACAGATTTCGGAGAGAGTCGACTAGACTCGGAGGGTTTTCACCCTTCGTGGGTGGGCATCCTCAACAAGGTCAATCAACTGGGATCAAAACTGGGTCTGAGTTCCACCTGGATCTGTCGAGTCAGTAGGTATCATGACACCGTCACCTTTCCGATGCTGGCCATCGTTTTAGCTGGCCTGACGGCTCGTCAGTGCAATAGCGGTCACACGGTGGTGCCATTGATGCAGCCTGCATCAGCCTTAAGTGCAGAACCGGCACGACCGGTCTTTGATGGAACCATACGTGATGGCGATCGGGGCATTCCTCCTGGTCGCAGGGACTCTGTTCGCCGTCTTCGGCATCCCCTACTATGTCGCGGCGCAACCGTTCGGATCTGATGCAATGACGGGTGCGATCGATAGTGCCATACTCATCGCCGCCGTTGGCGCGGCTTTCCTGGCCTACGGGGCGGGCTCTCCCAACTCGAAAAGAGAGACAAGCACAGAGTCCAAACCCTGAATGTTGCTGATTACTTGGAAAGTACACAAACGAGTGTCGCAGGTGCGCCTGAAATGCCTAAGATTTCACAGAGCCCGAACCTGAATGCACCGCCGAGGCTGGTTTGGGCACAGGACACGACGGTCCCATGGTTGCCCCACAGTAACGGCTGACGCCTTGGACCACGCCTTGACTCGAAAGAATCCCCATGCCCAGGCGCCGCTATAGTGGCGCCTCAGTTTGGGCGTTTTACCAGGTGGAAGAAGGAGAGGACCAAAGTGCAGTCGCTTCAGTTCTTGCTCCTCTGTTCATGCGGGTCCTCAGTGAAGACCTCTTCCCGGTTCTCGTCCTCTCCTCCGGACCTCACGTCCTTGCCAGCGCACGCGCTTTGCCAGAGTCAACGGTTGTATGTGTATCGAGGAGCCCTAGGCTAAACTGCTAAACGATTTTCGAGGCAAAAACTGCAAGTCGGTAGAATCGCATATGTGGTGGAGATACCTAGCTGTCGCATCTCCTTCTGATTACCGCGTGCTCTAATGCTGAGTTTCCCCGGAAGCGGCTGCGGTAGAGGGCGTCTTATTCCTGCTGAGGTTCTCCCTGATGATGCCGTAGGCTTTCTCAGCATCGGAGTTGAGCAGGTCGTCCAGCGAGAGCGGTTCTCCTCCAAGCCTCAAGGTACATTTCAGGGAAGAGCGCCTGATCCCCTTTTTCAGGACGACATTTGCGACATCTTGGTAGCTGTAGTCGGTGTAGTCCTTCTTCAGCCCCATGGCATGCGGATGCCTAAGGATTATCCTTTCGTTGGTAAAGGCGACCGAGTCGATGTTGATTGTCGGGTGGTAGATCTTCTCCTTGACGTATTGCTGGATCTGCTCGTTCTGCCCCAGAATCTTCTTTAGGTCGTCGGGTGGTGACTTCATGTTAACTCGGCCACGTATGACCAGCACCCACTCTTATGCTTACCGGCAAACATAGGGCCTAAGTCCGACAGAGAGAACGTAATACTGCCAGCCTGCTCCGAACACTTGGCCCTATTCTCCCACTAGAGCCTCAATGAAGTATTCCGGAAAGAGATCGCGGTGCCTGGCAAGGAAACGAGGGAAGTTGGAGTCGAGCACATAGGTCACTGCGTAGTCCGTCTCGCTCCGTATACTCCTACCATAGGTCTGAACAAGCCTGAGTGCGGTCTGCCAATCGTACCAGCCTGGGTCCCTTTCCAATTTGATCCTAGTGCGCCTTTCTGATAGATCGGGATAGGGCACCTTCACCAAGACTTGGAACCTCGACAGGTCGTCCTTTAGGTCCACCCCCTCGTAGAGACTTGGGGATATCAACACAGACTCATTGGTTGATCCGTGCCTGCGCAGGAGAGCTGACCGCGAGGAAGCTCCTTCCGTGGTGGTAAGCCTGGCTTGGTTCGCCTCCGTAACATGTCCCATGATGTATCTGGTTTGTTGGTAGGACGTAGTGTGGACTACACCTCTCTCGCCCGCATGATGGGTCATTATCTTGTCCACGGCCTGGGCAATGGCTTCCAACGAGGCCTCCATTGTGGCTTTGCTAAGCCGAGCGGTATTGAGCGTGTGAATCCTCCTGTTCTCTACCGGGAAGGTAGACTCCCTGACCCTGATGAAGTACGTGTCATTCTCGGCGATGCCAAGCGTCCTGCAAAAAACCTCTTTCGAGAATATGGTGGCGGACATGAAGAGCACAATGTCCGCGCTTTCAAAAAGGTCAGATGTGTAGGCGCCAACCTGGAGGGGTTTGAACACGACCTCTTCGACCACTGATCCCCCCTGCTTCTCGTCCAAGGTCAGTTTCCTACTGATGCTGTTTACGATCCAGTTTGAAGGGTGGACGCTCAGATCGTCGAGGAAGTCATTTAGGGATTCGAGGGTATTGTTACAAGAGGTCACCCGCTCCTGCATACTCGGGGCATGAAGATAGGTGTCGATGAAACTCTCCAACACTTGCTTCGCCGCAAGTAGATTTGCCTTCCATGACGACGCATTTTCAATGCCTCTATCGATCAGGATTGAAGATGGGCCATTGCTTCTCTTTTTCCCGGCCTCGTAACTCTCTATAACAGACCTACTGAGAGAGAAGGTCGCCGAACCTACCATCTGCTTCTCCAGGTCGTGAGCCTCGTCGCAAACCAGCAGCTTCCTGTGCTTGACGTCGTTGGTGTGGTGGAGCTCGGTCGACAGGAAGGGATAGTTGGCGACCATGATGGGTGCTTCGAAGGCATCCCACTTCTGTTGATAGTATGGGCACAGGTTCCCGCTCTTCAGTCGCTCACACTTCGCGTCCCCATCGCAGAGCTTCCGTCTATGCTCGTCGAACTGCTCGAAGGTCAGGTAGTGGGGGCATTCGGACAACTTCCAGTCTGCCTCGCACCTCCCCTTTCCACACGGGAGGTACTTCCCCGAACTCGTAGGAACCAAGCAAGTGAAGTTCGATTTGCCCGTTACCACGCGAAACCCGAAGTCGGCCAGATACTGGTCCTGCAGCTGCTTTGTTGAAGTCAACAGGTAAGCAGACCCGAGATAGAGACACAGCGAAGCCGCAATTGCAGACTTGCCGAATCCCACAGGGGCTTCGAGAATAATGAACTTCTTTTTGGCTGCCAATGCAGCCTCAACTTGGTCTATAGCTTCCTTTTGCGACCTTCTCATGGACTTGAGGGGGAAGCTGCCTGCCAAGCCCTGAGCCCTCGGCGTGACTTTCGCCGCGAGACTAGCGCCGCACTTCGTGCAGTACCTTGGCGGGCCATACCTCTTGCCAACCATCGGCTTGATGCGACTGCCGCATTTGGGACAGAAGTTCATCTGCCGAGTTGAACGAATTCGTCATCGGCTTAAAATCCCATTGATGGCACTCCCCACAATCAACAGTGGCACCTTCATTTCTCCCTCTCCCTGTCAATGATTCAGAAGCTGACCTTCATCTTTGAAGCAGGATAGCCGTCGGTCGCTCCATGGTCTCACAGCTGGAGGAAGAGATCGAAAGCTGGAAGGGCTTCCCATGGGCCCTGAGGAAGGAAGACAGGGAGCTCTGGGACGAGATGATCGAGGAAGTGAGGTAGTCCTACGCCGAAGTGGTGGAGCAATCGGGCAAGCCGCGCCTCCAAACCCGCGTCTGATAACCGTGCTCATCCCCCCAAACGAAGCAGGGGGTCGCACCCCCCAGAAACGAAGCAGAACCCTGGTTCTGCCAACTTGACGGTCGATTCGTTTCTCTCCTAACTCGCGGTTGATGCCATCCGCTGCAGACACCTCTCGTCGCGCGATTGAGTCGGGGCGGCTCTCGGAAGAGTCTGGTCGGAAAGACAGAAGAATGGGAACGGAGAATCAGAAAGGGTCAGAAGAGCCGAAAACGCGAACGACGATTGGCCATCAGCCCTGTAGAGGTTAACTAATTCGAGTGGTGCAGGTGCCTTGTCCCGCACCGCCTCAGGTGTCTAGCGTATTTCTTATCGCTGATCAGCTTTCCGCATTTCTGACATATCGGCACGAAGCAAGACGGTCGCCCGCTCGTAATAAGCACTTCCCACGTAGCCCTGATACAAGCGCGCGCGCCAGAGCTACCTGTTGTACGTGTACCGCTTCGTAACGTAGTGATAGACTCTCCTCCAGACAGTCAGATTGAACGCGACAATCAGAACAGTCATCGACACTACAGCCAGAGTCAACGTGAAGTAGTCGCCACCATTGGTTGCTATTACTATCTTCTTCCCGATTCCTGCTCCTATCTGGGTCAGGGGGGTCATCGAGCTGTTAGGGTTGAAGTACTCTGCAATGATAAGCGCGTTCCAGGCGCCACCGATCGCGGTGACAGAACCAGTCACGAATCCTGTCAAGGCTCCAGGGATGTACACATTCCTCCACGCCGAGAGTCTGCCGACCTTGAAGACGCGCGGCAGCTCCTTGATTTCTGCAGGCAGCGTCCTGACGCCCGCCATGACGTTGAATATGATGTACCAGATTATCGCGAGCATTATGACGATGGCCGCCACCGCCTCTGGCACGTGTCCCAGGATAGGGATGAGGACGATAGCGGGCAGTAGGATTGGTGCTGGTATCGACGATATCACCTCGAGGATTGGTGAGACGGTATCATACAGCCTGAAGTTGAGGGAGATCACGATTCCTAGAGGCAGTCCGATAGCTGCGCAGATTGCATAGACGTACCAGATCCTGACGAACGAGGCTGCCAGGGCGTACAGGACCGAGCCTTCGACCGAGCCTAATGCCGATAACGACGGCAGGTGTCCGAGGCCAATCGCACCAGTACTGAAGACAGTCTCCAATACGAAAAAGAAGAAGAGCCCGAGGAAGATCAGGACAGCGTACGTGATCCCCCTCTTGAACCTCGAGATCGAAGAAGTGAATCGGTTGACTCCTCTTCCCTGGGTCAGGAGAAAGAGCTTCGAGACGGCGCGCTGGTTCACCCATGAATAGAACTTCATTATGGGGTCTCGATGTTGTTCGCGTGGTTCCTCCATCATCTTGTACTTCTCTGACCAGAGCGCGAACTCTCTCAGGAAGACGAACCTCCAGACGACCACCGCGAGGATCAGAGCCACTATCAGGAGGGTGTAGTCCGCGAAGTCTGAGGAGCTGAAGAAGCTGGTCGCACCGATGCCTATGCCGTATGTGACGGGGATGGTATTGTTCCCCACCGCGATTATCTCACTCGCCACTAGGAAGAAGAGGCCGACCGACCAGGAAGTCTGCGTGTTGTATGCAATGCGGCTCAGCGAAGCCGGTATGTACAGCGACTTCGTCCTCTGCCATCCGCTGGCGTTAGATATGCTCAGAAGGTCAGCATAATCCCGTGGGATCGCCTTGACGGCCTCATAGACTCCGAAAGCGATGTTCCAGGACATGCTGGTGAAGATCAGAATGATGACGGCCAAATTCGCCCCGATCATGTTCGGGATCACACCATAGATCGCTCCGATGACGAACGGAAAGAATCCCAGGATGGGAATCGACTGGAAGATGTCGAGAAGTGGGAGGATTACCGCCTCGGCCCTCCTGTTCCTCGCCGCGGAGATGCCGATGGCGAGGGCGAAGAGGATGCTCAGCCCGAGCGCGAGCATCATCCTAATCCACGAGGCGGCGATGTCGACGGCGATCAGGCCAAACTCGAGGGACGCCGTGAGCTTTCGAAAGGCGCGTCGAACCGCGGACGTATTTACGGATTCTCGGGTCAGCCGATGTATGGAGTGCTCGATGAATCGAACCTGCGCACGGTTTCGTATTCTCCCTTGTCCCTGAGTGTTGCGAACTTCGGCAGGTCTGGGAAGAAGCGATCAAGGGGCATGATAGCCATGTCGCTGGCGAGATGCCTCCCCCCAAAGAACCCCTTCGATATCTGTCGGCTCAGGTCTCTCACCTGCCTGTCGCTTTCGAATCCAAGCGTGTGCAGATACTCGTGAAGCAGAATCATGAAGAGGTATGAGTTCACCCTGGCTTTCGAGTTAGAGAGCTTCTGAACTATCCTGAGGAGGTTCCTGTTCATCACGATGGCGTTCGACCCCATCTGGTGATACGCCCCGACGTTGTTGGGGATGTCTCCCAGGACCAGAGTGAGACCGGCCCTGTGCATGCCGAGGCTCCTCTCGGTCGCCGCTTTCACCATCTCGAAGATCGCGTCGAAGTCTTCGGCGTGAGCGAGAATCCTCCTGTTGGCGGATTGATTCACTCTGCACGAACTGCGGCCGGTAGTAATTAAATCCCTCTGAGCAGTGAAACAGAGAACGGTCCTCGATTCAGAGTATCTTTTGGAGCCTAGCACTCAGAACGCCATTGATGTAAGCACTTACCAGGCTCGTCTCGTCGACCAAGGAGTGAAGCGGCCTGCGCACCATGAAGTCAGGGGCGGTTACGACTATGTCCCCGCCGAGAAGTGAGACCTTCAACTGGCAGCTTCTGTAGCCCGGGGCGTGCACTATGAACGTGACGCAGGTCGACGATTCAATCAGCTCGACGTCGTTGATTCGCCTCTCTTCATCTCTACGCTCGTTGGCTTCATGGACCGGGGATCCTTCTAGGAGTGTCACTGCATCGTCAACGAGGTCGTCTAAGGCTCTCTGAAAACCGTCTCGACTATCTGGACCATTCATCGTCAAAACCTTCTTCGATGTTATCAAGTTCCAAACCCAAGTCTTCCCATCGGAATCTGCTTGGCATCAAGTGATGCAACTCAGTGAGCGAGGCCATGTTAGAACTTACGTGTTAACATTCCTTGATATCGGCTATGGATTGCCAAACTTGACCCGTGCTTTGCGTTCCGTTCACTAAACTAAGGTTAAATTACCGTTAGAACCGGAGTTCGACTGTGCCCGTCATATTCCGGGTCACTCTTGGCAAGACCGGGAACAGCCTCAGGATAACTATCCCAAACCCTGTCGTCGAGGGTTTCGGGTGGAAGAGGAAAGACCAGATACTCCTGATTGTTACGGAAAGTGAGATAACGCTGAGGAAGGTTGAGAGCGGGAAGAAGGAACGCTCACGCAAGGGCTCAGCCGCATGAATGGCAGAATGACGTAATCGCTCTTTGAAGCCGGATAGAAACACGGAAAAGGAAGCGTCTTCATACGTCAGGGCATGCTATCGAGAAGTTTCAGCGTCGCACTGATGGTCGCCGATGCGAAGAAGTCTGCGAAGTGGTACGAGGAGAAACTCGGGTTCTCAACTGAGGGTTCAGGGCACTGGATTACCGTCTGGCCTAAGGGATCGAACGCGAAGCTCCACCTATGCGAAGGCAGATTGGAGCCTGGGAACAGTGGTATTAGCCTCTATTGCAAGAGCGTGGAGAAGATGGCTGCCGCGCTAGGGAAGAAGGGGGTCAAGTTTGCAACGCCTGTAACGAAGAAGGAGTGGGGCACATTCGCCATGATTGCTGACCCAGACGGAAACGAGATTTGGCTGAGCGAAGGCGGTCCGTAGGCCAGAATTCGAGCGGGTGAGTGGCACGTCGGCGGTGCTAGTCACCCTCGTCTTCTCCTTCATCGCGGCGAGTATCCCGGACTCTTCAGGGTTCTACTTCAGTGCGAGACCAATCTGAATCTCTTTCACTACGTCCTCGACCTCGCTCGAGACCGGGCTAGATGAAGAAGAATGGCGCGAGTCCAACTCTCACGCGAGCGAGAGAAGCATCGCCTCATCCAGCAGGTTGAGAAGATTGAGGGACGTACTGTCTCCATATCTTCAGCCTTGAGATCGTGTAGGCAAAGACGAAACCAACAGTCACGGCTAACAGGTAGGCCACTAGATAGGACATCGCAGTCGAGAGTAGGAGGGTGAGCACATACTGGATGATCGTGGCCGCCGAGCCATTGAGGAAGTACTTGTAGAACCGCTTGCGAGATAGAAGCGGGGAGTGGAATACGACCTCGGACTTCCAGGCGAAGTCCGTGAAGATAGATGTCAGCACGGCAACGAGGGTCGAAACCGGGAGAGGAAGAAGCAGGTCCTGCGTGAGGATGTAGAGCAACCCGTCAATCATCAAAGCATTCACGGCCCCGGTCCCCGCATAGACTATTGAGAGCCGGTTCACGTAGAACCTGAAGACGCCCTTGACCTTCGCTGCCATCTGATTTACTCCCATCCAAGCCTCCAACGGACGACGATGTAAGTCTGAACACGGCAGCGCACGCCAAAACTCATTATCGATCTTGAGCCGGACAGAATTGTGTCGCCCGAGGAGAAGCTGTCATAGGCGCGTCCAGTGGGGTTCGAGGTCTCAAGAGAGTCCGAGGTTCGCTCGGTCGAGCTGTCCTGCCCGGTTCATAGGGCCTCGAAAGGTCCTATGTAGCCTCGAGACATCGCCTCGAGTAGGCGTTGTTCATTCAATCCGTACAATCAGGTTCTTGCACCTCTCTCTACAGAGAGAGTTACCCGAGCATGATACGGCAGACGAGGTCTTCAAGCGCGATAGCGATGCCCACTAACGGTCACCAGTAGGCTGCTTCTTGCATCCTCAGGCAACTCATACAGGTCACAGATACCCAGCCGGACCGCACAAGCGAGATGCCTAACCCTTTCATGGCTTCTCCCTCCCTTCGCCAGGACCCAATCATCCACTTCCAGAGGCATCGAACATACACAGCAGCTGGTTCGTCCCTTGTTTTCCCAATGGTGCCGTCTGGCAAGTGTCATCCTGTAGACTCGCGCTGGACCCACGTTCAATCTGATACCGAGTAGTCGATGCCCTTGCCCAAACATTAGCGTATTTGGCCAAATCCAGAATCTCTCTCGGGATTAAGTAGGGGGTTCTACAATGTCTGTAATTCCAATTCGATTACTTACGCTGAAGAGGATTGAAATCCCGCATTATTGACAACCTGAATCAGTAGGAAGGAGTCACCCAGCTTCTCGACACGGTCAGGATTGCAAGCCCCAACAGTGCTTCGACTACTGCCAAGTGGTGTAAGGAAGTGGTCCTCATAGTCGTCGTAAGCTGGGTGGTCGTCGTGGCTGTGGTCAATCTCAGCGTGACTGTTTTGGTTTGAGGTACAGTCTCGGCTTTGTAGTTCACATCAATGTAGACGCTGGTTGAACCGATTGGAATTCCAAGGATGAGAAACCCTCACAGCTATCGCATCTGAACACCGTTCCGACTCATCCTGGCCAGACGCGCGCGCCGAAGGGAAGAACTGCTCGGACAGGACTCCCCCTGAGGTACAGAGAGATAGTGCCTTGAACGAAGTTCAGTCTGGATCTTCTGGGGCTCTCGTTCGAGAAGCATAACGTTTTATCGCTGTCATTGACTATTCGTTTGATGGGCTTTGGCAGTTCGGTAAGCAACTACTGGCGCCTGACCAAGCCAAGGGTTTGGGGCCTTCTCGTCTTTACGGGCATAGTGGCGATGTTGGTGGCATACCACGAAACCCCTGGGTCGACTCTGTCCCCCTTACTGATGTTCATCACAGGGGTCGCCTTGACCCTGGGGAGCGCATCTGCCGATACCCTCACCAACTACCACGACAGGGACATCGACACTATGATGAAGCGCACGATGAAGAGGCCGATCCCCGCGGGCGACATATCTCCCAGGGCAGCACTCGCCTTCGGCCTTCCGATGGCCGCTCTTTCGGTCGTCATCCCTCTCCTCATGATTAATACCCTAGCCGCCGGTTTCATGCTACTGGGGCTACTTGACAACGTCGTGATCTACTCCCTCCTCTTGAAGCGGCGGAGCTGGCTCAACATCGTCCTGGGAGGCCTCTCCGGGGGGATGCCCGTCTTGGTGGGCTACTCGGCCGTCGGGAACCCCTTCTCCCCAATAGCCCTCTACATGTCAGCATTGGTCATGTTCTGGATTCCGACTCACATCTGGAGTCTGGCAATCTTCAGCAGGAAGGATTACGAGGCCGCCCACGTCCCCATGCTACCGGTCGTCTTCGGCGACAGGATCGCCGCAGTTTGCGTGGCCGCCGCAAGTACCATGCTGACGGTCCTGTCAGTCCTCATCTTCCTGGTCACTCCTGTAAGCGCATTCTACGTCATCACTGTCATTGCTCTCGGAGGCTTGGTGCTGGGCTATAGCGTCAAGGTAGCCGTCGACCGGACCCAGAGTGCTGCCTGGACCCTTTTCAAAATCACTAGTCCCTATCTGATGCTGCTCTTTCTAGTCCTCGCCGTGACTGTCTGGATTTAATTCCAGCCGTGTATCTCGATTCAGGCGCGCACGCTCACCCTCGACCAAAGACGCACGACTGGAAAGAGAAGTCAAAGGTCGGACAAATACCGGTCTAGAACCTGTTAAAACAATAATACCAAACCCTCTGTCACATTTGAGCAGTTCTCTTGTAAGTGGCCGAGGGCCCTTCAACGCCGAGCAGAATGGAGTCCGTACCCCAGCTGCGAAGGCCACTGGGCATCATATCCCAGATGAAAGAGTACACGATGATTGCCAGTCTACCGAAGAACAGCTCTTCGCTCGCCGTCAAGGCAGAGGAGGCCGGTGCCGACGCTGTGATGCTGAACATCGAGGGCGATGAAGGCTCGGCGCAGAACCACTATGGGAGCTACGATCTCCACGACGTGTACATCAACGACGTCATCTCCACAGTTTCTGTCCCCTGTGGCCTGTTCGTCGGAGGAGGCAGACATCTTACCGAAGAATACTGGGAGAGAATAATGTCGAGCTCCTTCGGTTTTGTCGAGATGTACGCCCACCTGATGCCGCTCTTCGTGCTCTCTGACGCCAGAGTGAAGAAGATCTGCGCCATATCAACCGGCTACATTCTTGAACAGGTCAGTCAGCTCTCCAGGATGGAAGGTGTGGAGGCCGTCGACGTCGCAACTGTGCCTGCGCAGGCCAGGGGGACTCCGTTTAGCGTCCTCGACTACGCGACACTCGGCGTGATCGCAGTACTCTCGAACAAGCCCCTGCTCCTTAGGACCCAAAAGAGGCTCACACGTTCAGACATCGCAAAGGTGGTAGAACTGGGCGTTAAGGGTCTGGTCGTTGACCCCTGTATCTTCTCAGGGGCTGATGAAGCGTATAAGGACGAGCTGGCCAGCCTGAGCCCAAGGCGACTGATGGCTGAAGAGCGATAAGATCCAGGCCGTGATTCTCGCCGGGGGGCTCGGGACCCGGCTGAGACCGTACACCCTCCTCCTTCCAAAGCCGATGCTCACGGTCGGCACTAAACCAATTCTGGCGCACATCCTCGAGTGGTTGGAGGCCAAGGGCATCGCTGAGGTCGTCATCTCCACGGGCTATCTTGGCAAGAGAATCGAGGACTACTTCGGGAACGGCGCAGAATGGGGGGTCAACATCTCATACGCGACCTCCCGTCTTCCACTCGGGACTGCTGGGCAGCTCAAGGCCGCTGAGGGTAGAATCAAGGGGAGGTTCGTCTGCCTCTACGGAGACGCCTTGCTGGACTTCGACCTTGATGAAGCGATCGCCTTCCACGACAAGAAAAGGGCTGCTGCGACGATGGTCCTTATGAAGCACAGCGTCGAAATGAAGTACGGCTTCATGAAGACAGACTCGGAAGGAAGGCTGACAGAATGGAGGGAGAAGCCCGTGATCTCGGGGTACATCAACGTCGGGTGCTACATCATGGAGAAGAGCTTCCTCAGGTATATCCCGGCGGGTCGGGTCTATGGCATGAAAGAGACCTTCGAGGATGCGAAAGCCCACGGGGCGAGGCTGTACGCTGTGAAGTTGGCTGGGGAGTTCATAGACATCGGGGATAGGAGGTCGTACAAGGAAGCCAATGACGCCTACCTAAAGAAGATCGGAAAGGTGGTCTAGTGGATTGACAGTAGTTGTCTTCGAGGACGACGCCACCACGGGCTTCGGTCCCGTAACGAAGCTCAGACACATGGGCCAGCTGAACATGGGCACGAAGACCCTCATAGAAGCGGTCCAGGAGAGCGTTGCTGACACTGCCGATCTGATCGTGTGGGGAAGAGCGGCATTGAAGGATGTCTGCAGAGAGTCGCTGGGGAAGCGCTACAACGAGAAGGCCAACGGTCTGACGACCTTCATCAACGCTAGGGCAAGGCCAGGGAGGCTGCTCTTGGCCCTTGCTTCTCGAAAGACCCCTTTCGTAGCAGTGGCCGGGGGGCTGGTGCTTGCGGCCAGGGTCAAGGGGGCCGGGATGGTGCCGGGTCCGATCGGCAAGAAAGGCACCGTCAGGATTGGCAAGAGCGTCGAGAAGCTGGAGGCCCCGGCCGACAGCCTCTATTCCGGGTACTGGGATTTGGTTCAAAGCAACGGGCTGGCGATCGCTGCACAGGCGAAGCGCTTTGAAGACCCACTTTCGCTCCCAAGCACCGTTGAGGTCAGAGGTCCGCGCTCCAGTCTGAGGATTGGTGGTCGAGCAGAGGTCGAGCTGCACGTCACGTTTGACACCAGGCTGGGGCCGGTTGTAGTCGAAGAGGGCGCTTCTGTAGAGAGCTTCTCCAGAGTGATGGGACCGTGCTACATCGGGCCAAAGGTCAGGGTTTGCTCTGCTCTGGTGGGGGGAGGAACTTCCGTCTTCGAGGACTGCAAGGTAGGGGGGCAGGTCGAGAATTCGATAATCATGTCTCACACCAACAAGGCGCATCACGGATACGTGGGTGACTCATACGTCGGAGAGTGGGTGAACCTCGGGGCAGGCAGCACCTTCAGTAATCTGAAGAACACCTACGGGAACGTCCGGCTGAACATCGGCGGGGGTTTGGTAGATTCTGGGATGCTCAAGCTGGGTCCGATAGTGGGGGACATGTCCAAGGTGTCAATTGGCGCTCTGGTATACTCAGGTTCGTTTCTCGGGATAGGTTGCCACGTCTCTGGCCTTGCCAACAGGAACGTCCCGAGCTTCACCTACTCCGACGGCTCGGGCAGAATGGTTGAACTCCTGGTTGAATCAGTCGTTGAGACGCAGCGGAGGATGGTGGAGAGGCGCGGGAAGGCCCTAACCAGGGCCGAGGAGGCACTGATCCGGAAGGCATTCGAGGATACATCTGTAGAAAGAAGGAGGGCCGGCGTGAAGAGGGGGCGCCTAAAGTGACCGCGCTGCCAGCGGCGACGGCCCTCACGAGACCGATCCTCAGGTCCCCCTTCACTGGAGCACGATTGCCAGAGTGGCTGGAGGGTTGCATTCTGTCCAAGGCAAAATCCAATCGGGGTTACTTCAGGCAAAACACACTGTGAAGCGAATTGTGCAATCTCTCCTAGCGCGCGCTAACCCAACGAACAAAGCCTAAGTGTCGAGGGGACGGTCCTTCCTGTTCAGAGGCTGCTCTCTTGTCAGAAGCTAGCACAGATGAGCGAAAGACCGTTCTCAAAACAATCAGAATCCCAGAATCGCTGGTGCGTTCTCTTGAGGAGGGAGCCCACGAAGAAGGTACGACCGTCAATGCATACATCAATTCAATCATCAGTCGGCACTTCGGTTGGGACAAGAAGGTACGGGAGTTTGGAATCACTGAGGTTCCGAAATCGATGCTCAAGAACTTGGTCGAAGGATGCAGTGACGAGACACTCGCCCGAATAGGACTGGAGGCATACGTCGAGTGGAAAGAGATGATGGAGTTCTTTCTTGGAGACTCTTCCCCGAAAGCGATAATGGACTTCCTGACGACGCGGTCCAGATTCAATCCCGGCAACCAGACAAGAGTAACGCGAGAAGAGGACACGTACATCATTGTCATGCACCACGATTCTGGTCCCAAGTGGAGCATCATCATCAAGAATGCCGTCGAAGAGGGCGTGAGACAGTTGTTTCATGTCGAGCCACGAATCAGTGCGGGGGAATCAGTCGTTACAGCCCGTTTCAAGGTCAATCCACGGGATTTGCCCATATGACAGGAACAGGACCTCGGAGCCCGATTACCAACTAAACTGGAACGATCTTGCCCGACAACTAAAGACGGAACAGAACCCAAATCAGGCGTGGAATCCTTGTCTGCTACGTCCTACTTCCAGGAATCCACGAAAACCATGACGACCGAATCAGAAGACCAAACCGAAACCTGCAAAATTCATCTAAACCCTTCTAAGGGCCACACTTTCGGTGTAGCACCATATCAAGAAGAAGGCTAGGCGTCACTTTATTCCGACGAGCTGTGCCAGCTCCTTCCTCGAGCTCGCCCCTAGGACCTGTGCGGCGCCTTCGGGAGATACATCACTGACGTAGATGCCGCCGCCTAGCTCGAGTCCGGACCAGGTGGGCCTCCTCGGGTACACTTCTATGTGCCAGTGGATCTGCTTGGTCGTCTTCTTCTCCGAGGAGCTGTGGAAGACCATAGTGAAGTCTGGGGTATCGAGCGCCCTAGAAAGCCCGCCGAGCGTTGACCTGAGCATTAGTGCCAGATCCATCATCTCTTTCTGCGATAACTTCAGAAGGCTGGTCATGTGTCTCTTTGGGTATATCCAGAACTCGAAGGAGTGAGTGGAGACCCAAGGAGCGAAGGCGATGAAGAAATCTGTCGCCAGAATCTGGCGGGGGCCCCCCGTCTCCGTCCCGACGACCTGGCACATTGGGCAGATGCCCAAGTCGTTTAGGGAGGTTTGAACGGTGTCGGCCTCCTCTTCTACGGCGGGAGGGACCCTGGGAGTAGTCACAATCTGAATGTTCGGGTGGACGGTCGTGGAGCTCCCGTCTCTCTCTGAATTGGCGTAGACCAGGACATAGCTTACCCCCTTCTGCGAGTACAGCCATCTCACCTTGTCCTGCAGGGATGCCAGAATGTTTGTCCACTGTTCGATGTCGATCTTTGGAAAGGATTGGTCGTGCTTGGGAGTGGCCACAAGGACGTAGTGATACCCCACGGCTGGCTCGCTGTAGTGCGGGGGCTCCCCGTATGAGGGAGGGGCGTTGGGAGTCACGACTGGAATCTTTGCTGGGAAAATTCTCACAGACCAGTTCTTGATCGTGTCTCCTTCTGAGTCTGTCTGCTTCAGAAGCGTGTCGCCCCGTTTTACGAGCACTAGGTCGGCTGGGGCTGTCATCTCTTCGTTTCCGGGACAGTAGTTGCACTTCTCAGCTTTCTGCGGGATGACTTGGCCCGACTTGAGTCCCCTGTCGGGGAGGATTATGGAGAGTCTGTTCGTAAAGTAGTCCTTTCTTATTTCCACCATCGGCGGGGTGGAGAACGCCCTCCCGATATTAGGGTTTGGAAGGGTCGGGACCCGAAAGGATGATAATGCGACGGTCGGAAGACAGCTGCGCGCAGATGAAAATAGGATACATTCTTCTCGACGGCTGTGCTGACAGACCAAGCCCGCAGTTGAACTTCACCACTCCGCTCGAGGCAGCGTATACGCCGAACCTGGACGAGGTCGCATGCAGGTCTGTACTCGGCAGGGTCGTGACTGTAGGACGGGGAGTGGCCCCAGAGTCCGACATCGCGGTCTTCAACATGCTCGGTTACTCGTTTGATAAGGGGTACCCTGGTAGAGGCGTCATCGAGGCGATTGGGTCAGGCCTAGATGTCCGTCCAGGAGACCTCGCTCTCCGGGCAAACTTGGCTTCAGCGAAGGGGAGGCGGATCGTCGACAGGAGGGCGGGTAGGAACCTCACACAGCAGGAGGCAATGAGCCTGGCCGAGAGCCTGAATGGCATCAGGTTGAAGGGGGCAGAGCTGGAGTTTCGTGCTACGATATCATATCGAGGCGTGTTGGTCATCAAGGCTGATCAGCCGCTGTCGGCAGAGATCTCGAACACGGACCCGGCATACGCGAAGGTGATGGGATTTGGGACAGCGAAGCCCACAGCCAGCGGCGAGAGCGTACTGGTTGCGAGACCGGAGTCACGCACTACGGCAGCGAGGAGAGCAGCGGACCTGGTCAACGAGTTCACCGCCGAAAGCGCCAGGGTGCTGTCTGAGAGCGCGGTCAACAAGGAGCGCGTGCGGGAAGGGAAACTCCCGGCTAACTGCGTGCTCCTGCGCGACGCAGGAGATCACCTGCCCGAGGTCGAATCCTTCGAAGAGAAGTACAGAATGAAGGGCACGGCCCTCGTTGAGATGCCTGCCGAGGTTGGCATCGCGAAGATCCTACGGATGAAGATGATAGCCGTCAAGGACCGGAACGACATGAAGGAGAAGGCGATTCTCTTCAAGAGAGAGCTGCGTGAAGGAACAGTGGTCTACGTCCACATAAAGGGCCCGGACGAGTACGGTCACGACGGTGACGCCGTAGGCAAGAAGAGGATGATAGAATCGATCGACAGGGACTTCTTCTCTGCCGTGACCGGCCTGGTCGGCAGCGCGAGAATCGGAGTATCCTGTGATCATTCGACCCCGTGCACCATCAGAACGCATGCGCGTGACCCGGTTCCCCTTCTGATCAGCACGGATTCGAAGGGCGATGGGATGCGTTTTACTGAGAAAGGTGCTAGGAAAGGCTCACTCGGGACTGTCAGGGGGAGGGACGTTCTTCGTCTAATCGCGAAGAATCCGGCCTGAAACCAGGCCTGCCAGCGCTCCGCTGAGCGCGGCAAGGGGTTTGGCGCTGTCTTGCAGTTCTCATCTACGAGTCCGTCGTTGGCGTAGTCAGTCGTCTCAAGTCGGTGTACATCCGGATTTCATCCAGCAGCCTTCCATTCCTGAGCATCTTGCCCGGTACAACTCCGACCCGCCTGAATCCGAGTTTCTCGTATACATGAATCGCGACCTCGTTGATTGCGAAGACCTGGAGTTCTACCAGCCAGACCCCACTGCGGCGTGCCTCGTCCAATGCCGTCTTGACCATCATCTGGCCAATCCCTTTCCCGCGGTATCCATCCAGGATGACGATGCCAAGAAGCCCTGTGTGTCTCTCATCCGACGATCTTCGTCTGGAAACGTCACAATGGCCAACAATCCTTCCACCTACTATTGCGGCGACGCTGACCACCTCATTCTTCTTGATCCCCAGCAGGATCCCATCAAGGAACTTTCTCTCGTCTAACCTCTTTAGTCTCCTGTCAAGAGAGGTTATTCCCAACTCGGGATTCGTTCTCCTCTCGTTAACAATGGTGTTCGCGAATTTCAGAAGTCCGTTCAGATCTGTGCTCTGGAGGGCCCGCAGCGTAACCTGGGTTCCGTCACTTACTGTGAATGCGGCATGGACTTGCCCGGGTCTCATCGGATCGGGCACTTTCCACGCCTTCCTTGAATGTTTCCACTCTTGTGGAGTTAGCTCTCGCTGTGAAGATCTCTGTCCGAGAACCTCGTCGTCGCTGCCCCCAAAGTTGGAACGAGTTACGAACACCGGTCGACCTGTTTGTTATCACGCGCCTCTGAGACTTGCCTTACGGTTCCTTCTCGACGCTCACAGGTTCCGGGCAGATTTGAGGCGCCCACGTCGGTGGGGTCCGCCTCTGAGAAGTCTTCTAATCTGAGGCCGGTGATCTATTGGGCGTGGCACTCCATTTCGTCTATATGCTGCAGTGTTCCGATGGAACTCTGTACACGGGTTACACGACCGATGTCGACAGGCGTCTTCGCCAACACAATGCAGGCAAGGGAGCGAAGTACACACGGTCAAGGACGCCAGTGAGGCTCGTTTTCAAGGAGACATTCCACCGGAGAAGCGATGCGCTCAGACGGGAGTTCCAGATAAAAAGGATGAGCAGGAGCTCTAGGCTCCTTCTCTGCGGCGGATCTTCGCCTGAATCTTCGCCTGAGCTAGGGCATAGCCCACGCTAGCGAATACGAGCCACCTAATGCTCCACTGGTGTCGCTGTTCTCACTTGCTGACGACTATTTCGATTGAGGAGATGTTCCGCATTTCTGCGCCTTCGCCAACGACTTCGGTGTTGATTCCGATGTCCTTGATCTTGTATTGGCCGTTGCCGAGCCTCTTCGTGACAATCTCTGCCACGTCGACTGCTCTGCTGATTGCCATTCCTCTTGCCTTCACCACGATTTCACCGGCCTGAGTAAGCTGGATGAGCGCACTCATAGCGTAGCTCATGACGGGCTTCTTGCCGACGAAAATGTGGTTGGGCGGTGAGGACCTCTGCATTTGGCCGCTTGGTTGCTGAGTTGGTGCACCCGAGTACTGTGCTGGTGATGGCGTCTGTGCTGGTGATGGCGTCTGTGCTGGTGATGGCGTCTGTGCTGGTGATGGCGTCTGTTCTTCGGTGTGTTCCTCTGATTCGTCTGGGTCGGATTTCTTTTTTGGCATGTGTCTGACCTTGCTCGCGACGACCGCTTTGCCGTATATTTAATACTATGGTGACAAGTCCCCACAGTCAAAGCCATCTGCCTGTCTTGGATCCCCACGCGTCGTCTCAGACCGTCACTGCTCACCAGAACACGAAGGCAGGGCGATTCTTTACTCAGGAGGGAGGGTAGGGCAGGTATTCCGCAGGGTCGACTTTATTCAAGGCGTCGCCTGTTTCTAAGAACCTCCGGACGTTCTTTGCTGCCTCGATCATAGGGTGCTCCAGGTTGTCCCCGAGAGGGACCCCTGATATGTGGAGGGTGCCCGAGAAGTTGGGGAGAGCCCATGCTTCGGTATCGAACGTCTCCCTCCCGTTCTTCTTCCAGAATACGTCCGTTGTGTAACGACTCTCAGGTCTTTCGCGCAGCCACCTGATGAGTCCCTCCTCCGAGACGGTCTCGCCTCTCCCGACGTTAACCATGGTAACAGACTCGTTGGAGAGCATCAGCGTGTCATAGTCGACCAGCTTCGCAGTTCTTCCGGTCAGGGGAAGCGCGATTGCCACAGCGTCAGCAGCGCCGATCACCCTTCGGAGGTCTCTGGTCCCATGTCTCTCGTCGAAGAGGTCAGGGTTCTTGAATGACCTGGAGACCCCCACTGTCTTCATCTCCACCGACTTCGCTAGCCTTGCTATCTCCGAACCTATCGCTCCGCACCCGACAACAAGGAGAGTCTTGCCCCTCAACTTCCTCGGCACTACCCTCTGTTTCCTTGCGTGCAGTCCCTTGGCCGCGCCCAACAGCAAACCCCATGCGTGCTCGGCGACCGACTCCGTATACGCCCCTGCGTTGGAGAAGGCTTGAATTCCGGGTGGGAGGGAAGCGAAATCCAGTCCGTCGACCCCGGCCGACAGGGCCTGAATCACCTTCAGGCTCCGCATCTTATCGAAGAGCTCCTTTCCCACGCGCGTGGGCCACGCTATCAGGACCTGACACTGTACCAGCGTCACATCGTCCGCCTCACCTTCGAAGACATCGAAGCCTTCAAGGATGCTTCTTGCTTGGTCAGATAGTGTCGCAGTGACGAAGATCCCAATCTTCAAGACCGACTTTCGCCCGCTACTTGACGAGGGCCTTTATTGGTATGTCCTGGATCGTCCCGTCGGGAAGCGATCTTCTGATCGAGATAGGAAGCGCGTCTTCTTCGAGCTCAGCCATTGCGATTTCGATCGGTCCCCGATACGCACCCTCAGTCGAAATGAAGGGCGGCGCTCCCATCGCGATCTGGAGGGACCTGGCCCCGACTATCCTCGCCTTCTCGAACCTCGTCAGCTTGGAGGGCCCAATCTTGATCTCGAACGCCGCGAGTGAGGGTTGCCTAGCTTTCTTCTGTGTTTTCGCAGGTGACAACAGGAATCCTCGGAGATGTCTCGCCCACTCAGGTCATCAGATAAGTCTTTGCCGAAGAGAGCAGGAAAAGCGCTTAAGGGCGGCGGTCACGGGGTCTGACAATTGTCCACTGAACCTTCAGCGGGCTCGGTCTCAAGGGTCGAGTGTGTCGGCTCATTCATCAGTGGCGGCCAGGCCAAGATTTCTCTCTATAGACACCTCTCTCCCCTTTCCATCAACGCCATCATACGAATCCTCCCCATCGACAGCAGGGTCAACGTTCAGCCGGGCATGCGCTGCTTCTTCTCCCCTCTCAAGGTCGGGGTCGAGAAGCCCCGAACTTCATTCGCTAGAGGAGACGTCGCACTCCTCGCGTCCGGGGGTCTCATCTGTGTCTTCGTGCAGGAGGCTAGGAGCGATCGCCCGCTCAACCCGCTCGGAAAGGTCGACGAGGGGCTACGGCTCTTCGAAGAGATGAGGCCGGGCGACTCGGTGCGGCTCTCACTCAGCGAGCCGCCTTCGACAGGACAGAAAGAGACCTAGGGCGCTTGCGAGCGCTGAGAAACAGGGATCTCAGACGGCGGGGTTTGCAATTTCCCCTCACTTCCACAGTCAGCATTGACTGTACGGCCGCGTGTTCGTTCTGGCTAGACCGGATTACGTCCTTGGCGTGACTGACCAGACCACGTGCCCGCTGAAGCCCCCTGCTTTCGAGATCATCTTCTTGCCTTCTAAGTCGCGGAGCAGCCCCGTAGCGATGGACGCGTTAACCCCGAGCGCCCTCGAAGCGGTGTAGATGGTGATGGCTCTCAGAGGAGCGAGACTCTTCATCATATCGACTTCTGTCATCTTAGGAGCAAGGAATGGCAGTCGTTTGTGCTGTTGCGGTGCCGACTTCTGCTCAGTTCCCTTCTTGCCCTTCTGAGCGTCTCCAGTCTGCTGTTCTGTGTCCTGAGAATCCTGTTTCCTCTCCATCGAGGCTAGTGATTTCTTCTTGACTCCACCCAACTAACTTCAGCGACAGCAAGAGTCGAGTGGAGATAAGGCTTTTCCCAAGCTGACGGAAAGAGGAGTTTATCCGTTCTCTATCGGTAGATAAACACCGCACAGGTAAGGGGCGTTAACCGTCTTGCTCTCTGACAGCCCGAGATTCGAGGACTTCTTGGAGAAGAGGCGCTCCACCCAGACCGCGAAGACTTACCGGAGCGTGATCCTGAAAGTCGCACCCGAACCCGATGCCTTCCTGGACCTCGCGCTGAAGGACCCCAGAGACGCCGAGAGATACCTGCTCGATTGGTTCTCTGCCCACAAGAGAGTCACATACCACAGAATCATCGCAGCTGCGGTGAAGTCTTTCCTGGAGTACAACGACGCGACGGCTCGTAGTTGTTTGGGTTGGCTGTCGGCTCACGCGAGAAGGATTTCTTCCGTGATAGGCGTCGGGGCACTCAGTACCAGCCCTATTCTCAAGGCGCAGGCGACATGGTACATCCTATGACGACCAGAATTGCTGTGCTTGGCAATGAAGGGGTATTCGCTTATCATGTTCTCGCAGACATCACATGGTATCGGCAGATGTGCCGAACGGTTGCTGTGATTCTTGACAAGCGCCACCGAAAGGCTTGGCAGTGATAATTCCTCAGCGGGATACCTTGACAAGGACAATTCTGAGGGGACGGCACGCCCATTATACTCTCCGGTGCACAATTGGTTCTGTTTGTTTCTCGGTAGCTCCCCCGGATTCGTCTCAACCCATTCCTCTTCGGCCATGACAAAAGACTAAACAGAATCCTGGTCGCCTGCCTTCCCGAGGCTCTCTCCCCTGAACTCTGGCGGAACGTAGCTCTCCCATCTCCCGGTGTAGTCCGCGCTTCCGTCGTGGAGAGCCCCGCACCAGCAGACGTGCCTCGACGGGTGGTCCTTTGTCTTCATGCAACGATGGTTGGCAGGCCCGGGAATACCGAAAGGATAGTCGCATGAGACTCTTTGCATGCGAGCTTGTTCTCCGTGTTCCGGATAAAAGGCAGGAGTGTTCCGCAAGCCGTTAGTGGAGAGAGGGGGACGCATCTCTGAAAGAAGAAGTGCACGGCCTGCATCACGCCTTCGATCCTGCTGACCCTTCCAGATTGCGACGGCGTTCAGTCTATCCAGTCACAGGTCTTTTGCCATCATGACGTTGGTGGGCCTGTAGCCGAGTTCTTCGTAGAGCTTCCGCGCTCGCTCGTTGTGCGCAAACACGTGCAGGGTTATCCTCTTCTTGCCCAGTTCTCTCGCCCTCTCCTCGACGAGCCTGAGCGTAGCCGTGCCGTATCCTCGTCCGCGAAAGCGTTCATCAATGAGAATGTCGTAGATGAAGATGATGTCCTTCCTATCCCCTCGGATTTCGCCGTACCAGATGATGCCGACTCGCTGGTTGTCTCGCTCGTCAACGACAGAATAGAGGTATTGCCCGTTCGTCTCCAGCCCATCGGGCAGAATCGAATTGTATTCCTTCTCTGAGTTTCCAATCGAGTGCTCCTCGTCGCTACTGCCCGCCCTCACCTTGTCAGCGGCGTATTCTCTTACCGATGACTCTCGCCACTTCGCAAACTCAGGCTCGTCTAATTGGACGAAGACAACCATGCCGTCGTCGAATCAAGACTGGCAGGATATTGGGTTTGTCTTTCCACCTGACAAGTCGGGGGGTCTTGCTGAGTTCTCGGTAGCCTGTCAGAGTCGCTCTGAGTCAGAACGGCGTCCTTCTGAAGAGAATGATTCAACGATTTTGGGAGTCTGAATGTCCTGAGACGGGTCTTGCGCTCTTTCATTCCTACCTTTGACAGGAGAACAGCCTCTGAGAGAAAGAGCCGATCTCTGTCCTACTTAGGGGTTGTTCGTTGCGGATTCTGTTGCGTCTTTTGCACGGAAAGCTACGATGGAGAGACGATGATGACGCTGTCGCCTCACACCAATAATACGCCAAGGGGTTGAGTCTTGTTGTCGGTTGAAATCTCCTCCGCACCGCTTAGCGTAATGTTCATGCGCTTGTCCACGTCCTCAAGCTTTCCACGTACCGCCTTCCCATCCCTGAGCTTCAAGAATACGAATTTCCCCTTGTCATGTTCTAATTCTTCCACCGCAACGTCTTCTATCTCCATCGCTACATCCTCGCGGGCATTAAGCAATAAACGTTCGAATCTTAACTTAAGCGAAAGGAATAGGAAAGGATGGGTCGAGGGAAAAACAACGGGAGGGGGTCGGCCTTAGGTTCGTCCCTCGCGGGTGGCTGACGTTAATTCAGAACGCTCCGCATGAATCTCAAATACCTGAACGCCAGGACCGTTGTTGATAGGAAGAAATGCGGGGGTTGAGGAGCCGAGCATGACACCGAGCGTTCAAGGGGCGGGGATCCTCTTCGTCCTCCTCGGCCTGCTTGTCTTATTGATGCGCAATCGGTCGCGGGGAGAGGTAGAGGCCAACTATGGAAAGTTCAGGGGGGCCAGTGTGGTTCTTGCTGTTCGTTCTCGGGATGCTTCTGCTGGGATTCGGAAGCCTGTAGCCATCGCCCACCAACACCTTACTGCGCGCGCGCTCGGTTCAAATCACTCTTGAAGTGGAGAGGGGTCCCTGAAAGGGAGTCTGCGTTTCGTCTAGACTCCAAGTGTCCTGCTCGAAACAGGTCATCGACGATTTAAGGGATGCGAGGCGGGATGACGCGATGACGCCTGAAGGAAGGGAAACGACAGAGAAGATCGGGGAGGACCTGTGGGTGAGGGTTCGTGTAGTGAAGTTGCTGGATGTCGTCTTGGAGGGAAAGGAAGTGAAGGTGGAGGTCTGGGTCGTGGACGATGAGATGTTCGACCACAAGTCGTTCCCGGAGCCAATCGGTAGCTTCACGCTGGCTGCTTGCCTCCCGCTCTGGGCGGTATTGCAGACAGGTCTGAAGAACGTGGTGACACATCACGAGGCGGATGGGGTCGCATTCATCAGGCGGAGTGCGGCTGATATGGCGAGAGACTGCGAAATCGATAACCTCGCAATCCACGAGGCAGCCCATCTCAGGCTTGGTCATCGCTCGCTCGACCCCTACGAGGGAGAGAAAGAAGTGGCGAAGATGATCGGCGAGGTCGAAGTGGCCAACAAGGAGTTCGGCAGGAGATACTTCGACCGGCACCCACGCCTGAAGTACGGCTACACTTTCTCCTATGAGCCCTGGGGGTAAGAACCATGAATGGGCTTAGACGGAAAGAAGGAACAGAGCGCGCGTGTTTAGGCGACGCTGCCGACAGTCAAAAGGAGTTTAACCACCTCCCGCACCAAGGTGAGGCCTTGGACTACTCCGTGGTGGCCGAAGCATACGCGAAGCTTGAGTCCATTTCGGGGAGAAACGAGATGACTGAGGTCATAGCGGCACTGCTGACAACGACCCCGAAGGGCGAGCTCAGGAAGCTGGTGTATCTCACGCAAGGGAAACTCCGCCCTGACTACGAGGGGGTCGAACTCGGGCTGGCCGAGAGGATGGCGCTTAGGGCCATCGGCACCGCGACCGGACTCCCTCCAAAGACAGTTTACAACGCGTACATCAAGGCCGGGGACATAGGCACCGCTGCCGAGCAGCTCCTCCGCAAGAGGTCGCAGGGGACGCTCTACTCTGAGACTCTTACGCTGGAGCGAGTTTACTCGACCCTGTTGAGGATGGCGGGCCAGAGCGGAGCTGGTTCGGTTGAAGTTAAGCTGAAGGAGCTCGCTAGCTTGCTGAACGACGCGTCGCCCCAGGAGGCCAAGTTCATCATGAGGACGGTGACAGGCCAGCTCAGGCTTGGCGCAGCCGACTACACGGTCCTCGACGCGGCCGCTGCGGCCTTCTTGGGAGGCAAGCAGGAGAGGGCAAGAGTCGAGCGCGTGTACAATGTCCATCCTGACCTCGGCTTCGTTGTCGAGGAAGCCGCGCTCAAAGGCCTCAAGGGACTCGAGGCCGCGAAGGTGGAGGTCGGCGTTCCCATTAGGCCAATGCTCGCCGAAAGGCTCGACTCAGCCAAGGCAATCGTCAAAAAGATGGGCGAAAAGGAAGTCGTCTCAGAATACAAGCTCGACGGGGAACGCCTGCAGATTCACAAGTCTGGTTTCAAAGTCGCGCTCTTCTCTCGGAGACTGGAGGCGATAACGAGTCACTATCCTGATGCCGTGGATCTGGTCCGCGAGCACATCTTGGCGAAGAGGGCGATTCTTGAGGCCGAGGTGGTGGCGATCAACGAAGAGACCGGCGAGTACCTGCCATTTCAGGAGCTGATGCACAGGAGGCGGAAGCACGGGGTCGACCAGGCCGTAGTGGAGTATCCAGTCGCGCTCAACTTCTTCGACCTCCTGCTGGCCGGAGAGACCGACCTTACCGAAAAGCCATACTCCGTGAGGCGGAAGAAGTTGGAGAAGCTAGTGGAGACGACCGAGAGGACGCGACTCGTACCCGCTCTCACATCGGCCGACCCCGAGGTGATCGAGAGTTTCATGCAGGAGGCAATCCAGAATGGCTGCGAAGGCCTTGTCGTCAAGGATCCCGATTCGACGTACAGGGCAGGTGCCAGGGAGTTTGCTTGGATCAAGCTCAAGAGGGAGTACAGAAGCGAGTTGACCGACACCATCGACCTTCCGATCATAGGGGCCTTCCACGGCAAGGGAAGACGGACGGGTAGATACGGGACCTACCTCCTGGGGGCATACGACGACAAGAGGGGTCTTTTCACCAGCATAGCCAAAGTCGGGACCGGGTTCTCTGACGAAGACCTGGAGAAGATTCCGAGGCTCCTGAAACCGCTGGAAGCGCATGTGAAACCCCAAAACGTCGAGTCGAAGATGGTGCCAGATGTCTGGTTCAGGCCACATCTGGTAATCGAAACGATCGCATCCGAGCTGACTCTGTCGCCGATCCACACTGCGGCCATGGGATTGATCAGGCCGGGGTCCGGAATTTCATTGAGGTTCCCCAAGTTCACAGGCAAGATTAGAGACGACAAGCGTGCTGAGGACGCCACCACTGTGCAGGAGATTGTGGAGATGTATCAGAGTCAGGTTAAGCGGATAGAGTAATGCAATTAGGTTCTTGTCAGTGTTTTACTAGTCGGGTGAGTCACGCGCAGGCATCACATCGGACCGCGGGAGTCCAGCTCTTCCTTCACGGCCCCAAAGTCAATCTGGCGGCAATTGAGATCGAGTACTCGAACTGCGCGCGCGGCAGCTTCCACAGTGTTTATGTCAGACCAGCTAGGAGTGTCGAGATGACTTGAAGTCGCTAAGGCTTCTCCTCGTCCTTGCTCTCCTGCTGGCAGTGGTAGGTGGGTTCGCTCCTACGCACGCCGAAGGGTGCTCCTCCAAGGCCGGGTACTATGTTGCTTCATTGAGCGCAAATATCGACCCCGGCGCGGCCAATTTCATGTCTACCACGGTGGCGAATGCCGAATCAGCTTGTGACGGCCACATCGTGTTCATCCTGTCCACCAACGGCGGGGACGGAGTAAGCATGGAATCGATGATTTCTTCGATTTCCAGCTACCAGCAATGGGGCGGGAACTTCATGACCCTCGTGGCTCCGAAGGGGGCATTTGCCTTCTCCGCAGGTTCTTACATCGCGGAGGCTTCAAATGAGATTTACATGGTCAACGGGACTGCGATCGGCTCGGCAACGCCCATAGTATCGGGGATTCCGACAGGAGAGGAGAACACAACCATGACTAAGGACATTTCAGCCCTCACCACCTACATGCAAGCCCTGACGAGGGCAAACGGGAGAAACGAGACTGCCACTGGCCTGATGGTCTCGCGAGGGAAGTCCTACACCGATGTTCAGGCTCTCAAGTACAACGTCATCACCAACGCCACAAGCGCAACTTCCGTTGATCAGGCTCTCCAATGGCTGAAAGTCTGTGGCTCTCAAGAAGCTTGTGCATCTACCCCAATCAACACGCCAGGAATCAGTTCCATACTCATCTCGATCTTCAGCGACCCGAACGTTTCAAGCCTCCTCTTTCTGGTTGGCGTCTTTGCCATTCTTGTCGACATCTTCCATCCAACCTTTGTCCTCTCATTCGTTGGCGTGGTTGTGATCGCCCTGGCACTTTTCGGGTTGGGCGTCTTCGGCGCCTCCCCGTTGGCAATCTCACTGATGGTAATCGGGGCCGCCTTCATCTTCCTCGAGGTCAAGACGCAGCACGGCATCAGCGCCCTGATTGGTGTGACAGTCTTCATCGTGGGCTTCCTGTTCATATTCCAGTTCCCACCAGCCTCGGCCTCGAACTCCAATTTGCCCCCATTCCTCTTCTCTGGCATCCCAGAAATCACGTATGGGCTCATCGTGGCTCTCGGGGCAGCGATAGTGATAGGCAGCCTCTACCTTAGAAGGATCAGGGCTGGACTGATGGCAAAGCCGAAGGTCTATGATTCATCGGCGACCATAGGAAAGACTGGCGAAATGAAGACTGACCTTGTAGCCGGCGGGAAGGGTGTCGCCCGCATCGGGGCGGAGGAGTGGAGTGTCACGTCGAATCACGATCTGAAGCGAAGTGACGCGGTAAAGGTTATAGCAGTAGACGGTCTGGAGCTGAAAGTGGAGAAACTGGAAGAATGATCCCCCTCAGTTCGATTGCGCTGCAGACAACAGCCGAGGAGATCAACTACGTGATCTACGCGCTCGTGATAATAATAGTCATCGGGTTCATCGGCTACAGCGTCAAGATTGTCCGGGAGTACGAAAGGCTGGTCCAGTTCACTCTCGGAAGGCTGACCGGGGCGAGGGGGCCTGGGGTCGTCTTTGTCTTCCCATTCATCAACCGCGTAAACAAGATAGACCTCCGAGAAAGGTATCTCGAGGTTCCCCACCAGACCTGCATTACGAAGGACAATGCACCTACCGACATCGACTTCCTGATCTACTACAAGGTGACCGACGCCGCCCAGAGCGTCGTGCAGGTGCAACACTTCGAAGGGGCGTCGATAGGCATCGCGACGACCACGCTCAGGGCCGTAGTCGGAGACATACCGCTCGACGAGCTGCTCGCAAAGAGGGAGCAAATCAACCAAGTGCTCAGGACCAAGCTTGACGAGGTCACGGAGAGATGGGGAATCAAGGTGACCAACGTAGAGATCAGGGAGATCCGACCGCCCAAGGACGTCCAGGAGGCGATGGTCAGGCAGATGTCTGCGGAGAGGACTAGGCGGGCCACGGTCACGGAGGCGGACGGGAAGAGAGAGGCTTCGATACTGGTCGCCGAGGGTGACAAGAAGTCCAACATCCTCAGAGCGGAGGGCGACAAGCAGGCTTCGGTATTGAGAGCGGAAGGCTACGCAGGGGCGCTCAACCAGATCTTCGCGGCTGCAAAGGGGATTGACTCCAAGACGATGGTGCTTCAGTACTTGGACACGTTGAAGGCTCTCGGCGCGAGCCCGTCAACCAAGTACATCTTCCCGATGGAACTGACGCAGATATTTTCGAAGATTCCTGGCTACATGAAAGAAGCCACGGAGTAGGGCTGAATCGGACGAGATCCAGCGCGCGCTAGTGTCCCCAGTATAATGGTAGTATCAAGTTGTCGAAAGAAGGGAATCTCACCAAGTGTCAGCATTGTGGGTCTCAGGTATACACTCAGGACGTATCTGACAAACTGAAAGGGCTACTCAAGTAGGTCTCTGGTTGGCCAGTTTCAAAGAGCGGTGGGAACGGAATAGATTTGTGCTCCATACTGCGTAAATAAAGAGAGCACCCCACACACTACTGTTGATTAAGAGCAACAAGTCGCGTAAGGGATTAGTCGGCCTTGTGATTGTGCTGGTTCTTGCAGCAATAAGCGTTGTTGTAGCAATATTCTTTGGCACTCAACAGTCATAGGCTTCCAGAGGCCATTTGTGAATTAGATGAGCAATGAATCGGAAAAGATTCTTTGGGCTAGTATTATTTGCACTCGCCACTGTTGCCTTGGTAGCATACAGAGCTTACTTCTTCGGGCTTCCAACATATCTCAACGTCGCATTCGTGGTCTTGCTCGTATACATCATCTTGTCGTTTCTTGGTGAGACTTTCATTCGCGTCCCCTTGGCCGAGAAGTATAGGCTAATCGAATCAGATTTTGAACCGAAAGTGACAATTGTCATCCCAGTGCTCAATGAGGCAGATGACATACTTACGACAGTAAACAGTGCGTTGTCATCTAATTACCCCAAGGAAAAACTAGAGGTAATTGCCGTAGATGATGGCTCAACCGACGGGACAACTGAGATATTGGACAGCATCCGAGCCGAGAATCTAAGGGTCATCCATTTCCCTAAAAACAAAGGGAAACGTGAAGCCCTATATGCCGCATTTAAATTGGCAACTGGTGAAATTGTCGTCACCATAGATAGCGACACGGTGATTGACCCTAACTGTGTCATGAACATAGTAAGTCCGTTCTCTAATCCTGAAATTGGCGGCGTATGCGGTCATGTGGATGTTATCAACGAAAACAAGAACATCTTGACACGTATGCAAGCCGCTCTGTATTTTGTGGCATTCTACATCACTCGCAAATCTGAGTCGCTATACAATACAGTGGTATGTATTTCAGGATGTGCCGCTGCCTATAGACTGAGCGCAATTAATGGGTTGATTGACGAATGGAAAAATCAGAAGTTTCTGGGGGCAAAATGCAGAGACAGCGAAGATAGAGGATTGACTACAATGTTATTGCGCTCTGGCTTTTCGACTGTCTATACTTCAAAAGCCATTACGTCGACTTATGTGCCAGAGAAGTTCACCAAATATGTAAAACAACAGATTCGGTGGAGGCGCGGATTTCTTCGTGAAGCAATTCTAGGCTCCAAATTCATGTACCAAAGAAGGATGGGGGCATCGATATTTTTCTACGCCAATAATTTTGCGATAATTCTATCCCCATTTGTTACAATCATTTGGGTTTTCGTCTTGCCCGTTTTCTTCGGGTGGGGGCTCATTGGGATATATCTTGTTGGAGCGGCTTTGACAGCGCTCGGGATTTCGATATATTGTAAAAGCGGTCGGGCGAACTACTCTATAACCTCGATGCTATTGTGGTCTGTATTCAATCTCATAACCAACCCCTTAATATCGCTCTACGCATATCTGACTGTAAGGCGTGGAACATGGCTCACGCGTTGAACACAGAACTGGTTTAGCGAGCGCACGCTCACGCGCGCGCTACGGAAAAGGTGTGGGGTCGGCCGGATTTGAACCAACGAATAAGGCCGCCATGGTTACCGATTGTTTTCGAAGAGGAGTGGGTCAACGAACCTGAAAGTAAGACGTAAGGGTTCACAGCCCGGAATTGACGGTCTTTCACAAGGCTTTGTCGCAAGAGCTAGCAAACGCGCGGACCCGAGCAAATAGCAGCGCGGTTGGGTCGGTGGCGGTCCATGGCCCTGCCAGATGAAGGCCCAGTCTTATATCCAGACTTTCTCAAGGCCTGAAGCGAGCGCTTTTCATGTCTGGTCCAGAGAACGAGATTCAAGCCAGACGGCGTACTGTAGTAGTTCTTCAAGACGAGATGAGGAGAGTCTTGGACGCGACGAGGGTCCTCCTTGATGAGTACGCTTCTCTCGCGAAGGGAGACAAGATGCAGGTCGCCTCGGCCCTCGAGAAGGTCAAGAAGGCGGAAGAGGACGTCGTGATGCTCAGGAGCGCCCTGATCAGGGAGCTCTCTCAGGTGGGAACGTTGCTCGTAAACAGGGAGGATATGCTCAGAGCCGCCTTCTCGGTGGAAGACATCTTCGGGCACGTAAACGGCGTTGCGTTCAGGATGTCGCAGCTCCCTCGGACATCGGCCAAGAACAAGAAGTATCGCGAAGCAATAACCGAGCTGCTCGGTCTTTTAGTCGACAGCATTTCGAAACTCAACGAAAGCGTCAGGGCTCTCTCAATAAACTCTGAGCAGTCGATTCAGATGGCCGCGCAGGTCCAGCAGATTGAAAGCTCGATTGACTCAAAGTACAGGGTTTACGTCGCCATGGCGATGAGGACCGCAACCAATGTCAAGGAGTTGATCATTGTCAAGGAGGTCCTCGAATCGATTGAAGATTGCGCTGACGCCGTGTTGGGCGCCGCGGACGCGAGCACAATTCTAGCGCTTGGGATCTAGCAATGCCCAAGCAGAAGGCGAAGGGCAGGCTCTTCGAGAACAGGATCGTGGTCTGGGACATCGAAGCTTCAAGGCGCCTCTTTAAGGACGGATACTACGGGAAGCCACTTGGCATACCAAAACCGAAAGACTTCGAATTCGACGCTCCCCTGGTCCTCGACCTCATGGAAGCCTACCACCTGATGATGAGGAAGGCAATCACCATAGAAGACCAGTCGGGCAGGGAATTGTCACTGAAGCAGCTTCAGGAGGTCTGTGAATCCTCGTACACCGACTTCAGCGATAAACTCATGGTCTACAAGAAGCTGAGGGATGCGGGCTACGTCGTCACTCCTGGCATCAAGTTCGGTTCAGACTTCGCCGTCTACGAGCACGGGCCGGGGATCGATCATGCTCCCTACATTGTCCAGGTGATGGGGCCCAGCTCGACCATGACTGCGACCTCGATGGTCAGGTCCGGAAGGCTCGCGACTACCGTGCGAAAGCAGTTCATCATAGCTATCCCTGACCGCGACAAGAAGGCAGTCGAGTTCCTCAGGTACGACTGGTGGCGGGCGTAGGGGAGTGAGCCTTAGAGCAGGCGACGCCATAGCGGGGGAGCGTCAGGCCGAGACGATAACCGAGGACTCTCTGATCCTCGTGTACAGGGACCGAAGGAGAAGATGGCTGATCAGGCCGAAAGACACCCCGAAGCTTCACACGCATCTCGGGATCCTCGACGTCTCTTCGCTTGTCGGCAGGGGGTATGGAATTACGGTCACCACAACACTGGGCGACGCCTTGGTCATTCTGAAGCCCACCATCGAAGACCTTGTCATGAAACTAACGAGGAAGACCCAGGTAATCTACCCCAAGGACCTCGGCCTAATCACGGTGAAACTAGGCATCCACTCGGGCTCACGGGTGATCGAAACCGGGACGGGCACAGGAGCCACGACTGCCCTGATGGCCTACCTTGTCCAGCCGGGGGGGATGGTCTACACCTACGATATCAGGCCTGAATTCCAGGAAGTGGCCAGGAAGAATGTCGAGAAGCTGAGTCTCTCAGAGTTCGTCACCTTCAGCGTGGGGGACTCCAGGCTGGGTTTCAAGGAGAAAGGCATGGACGCGGGGGTCTTGGACGTGGGAGACCCATGGGAGGTCGTCAGTAGCATGAGGGAGAGCTTGAAGCCGGCTGCCCCTATGGTGGCCATCACTCCGACGACCAATCAAGCAGAGAAGCTTGTGGCCAAGATGGTCGAGGAAGGCTTTGTCTTCATTGAGACGGTGGAGATCCTCATGAGGCACCTAGAGGCCCGGGTCGGGATGACAAGGCCTTCCAATATCATGGTCGGGCACACTGCTTACCTGACCTTCGGGCGGAGCACCTCCAGCTCCTGACGTCCTCGCACTGAGTTCTCAGAAGCAACAGTTTTAAGCCATGTTCGGTCGCACACCCCTATCGATGAGCAGGAAGGTATCCTCGGATGACGCGGTCGTACTCCTCTACTCAGTACCATTCATCGCGAGCGGAGTCTATGCGCTGTATCTCTGGGTGACAAGTGGGATTTCGTCGGTCCTCCCGAATTCCGTCTATCTGACGGTCGCCAGAGACCCCATTCTGTTTTTGGTTGGGACGTTCAGCGTGATGCTGGGGGTTGTGCTTGAGGTCTCCTCTACTGGTCCCGCGGGAAGACCCACTAAGCTGGGTTCCGTGGGTAGCACACTGCAGACCATTGCTGTAACCGGTTTCATACTAGCGCTCGTATGTGCCTTCTACGCCAACGGGTTCTCTAGCGTTTCCGGAACCGCGAACGACCTCTTCTTGGGCAGGTTCAGCCTAATCTTCCCACTCATGATGCTTCTCCTCAGCTTTCTGGTTACCGCTCGGTTTGACATCATGTCCCTCAGGACGCCGACCATTCTTGGGATCATTGCAATGCTCTTTGTCCCAGTCTCTTTGTACGAGGTGGGGAGAAGGAGCACGGTCTTGGGTCTGGCCGTCGGACTGGTCTTCATGGTGGTCGGGCTCAGCCTGCTCCTGATGCCGAACAGGAACGTTGCTGACCAGCGCAAGGGCCGCGGCGCCACCTAGCAGTTCCGTGGCTTGGTACGCCCGTTTGCACAGTTTTCATCTGGTGCGCACTCTCGTGGTCTCCGGGCATACTGGTAGAGGGGCAGACCCACCCAAGCTTGACACACGGAGGCGGAGCACGCTTCGACATCTAGGCTTCTGTTTGTGGTTAAATGAGAAGCTTGATTCAGTGGAGTCGCGTCCGTGACCACCGATGGTCGACCCCTTTCCGGTGGCTTTCGCAGCGATAGCCTCAGCGCTATTCGTGACCGAGCTGACCGACAAGGATGCCTTGTTGCTGCTTGCCCTGGCCACGAAGGGCCGCGCGGCGATCGTCTTTCTCGCAGGCGTGACCGCCTTTGTTATCACGACCACGATCTTCGTTACGATCGGGACTCTGATCGGTGCGGTCGTTCCAATTCTCTGGGTCAAGCTGGTCGGAGGAGGGTTCATGCTTGGCTATGGCCTTTGGGAAGCACGAGGAATCGTCAGATACAGGAGCGTGGAGAAGGAGGAGAGGAGCTTGGGACGGCAGTCCGATGGCTGGATGGCCTTCTTCAGCATGGTCGGGGCGCTAGCCGCACTGGACATAGCAGGCGATGCAACCGAAGTACTGACCATAGTTCTGGTGGCCCGCTACTCCAACCCGATTCTGGTCTTCTCAGCTGTTTGTACTGGGCTGATAGCCGCTACAGCCTTCGAGACAGTCCTTGGCAACCGGTTGGGCAGAATGTTCACGCCTGAGAGGATCCGATATATCTCAATGATCGTGTTTCTCGTCCTTGGCACATTCATCATCGTCTCGAGTCTGCTCTAGGATGCTTAGACTACAGTGAACGCCTTCAGAGGCGGCGGTCCTCTAGGTCCCGTCAACTCTCGACGCGAACCTTAGGCGCATCTTCTTTAAGCCGAAGCGACGGACGCTCTGCGTTACATGTCCGAACCCGGAAAAGAAGGCATGACCGCGAAAAAGACCGAAGACTTCGACGAATGGTATACGCAGGTGATCCTCAAGGCGGAAATAGCGGATTACACCCCCGTTTCCGGCTGCCTTGCATACAGGCCCTCCGGATACGCCATCTGGGAGAACATCCAGAAGGCGACTGACGTCGAGTTCAAGAAGATTGGAATTCAGAACACCTACTTTCCCTTGTTTATTCCTGAGCGCTTGCTCAAGAAGGAGGCGGAGCACATCGAGGGGTTCTCGCCTGAGGTGGCGTGGGTTACCCAGGCTGGAGACACGCCCCTAGACGAGAAACTGGCCATCAGGCCCACTTCAGAAACGGTGATGTACGAGGTGATCTCACGTTGGATCAGATCCTGGCGTGACCTGCCACTACGCCTCAATCAGTGGAACAACGTGGTCCGCTGGGAGTTCAGGCACCCGACGCCCTTCCTCCGCTCCAGGGAATTCCTTTGGAACGAGGGGCACACGCTCTTCGCGACGAGGGAGGAGGCTGATGCCGAGCGGGACCAGATCCTCGACATCTACAGAATGATCACGGAGGAATTCTTGGCCCTTCCTGGCTACGTAGGCAAGAAGACGGATTCAGAGAAATTCGCGGGAGCCGAGGCGTCCTACAGCGTTGAACATCTGCTCCCCGACGGGAAGGCGATACAGGGGCCCGACTTCCACTCGGACGGTCAGAGGTTTTCAAAGGTCTTCGAGATCATCTTCATCGACCAGGACGGGAAGAAACAATTCGCCTGGCAGAACACCTGGGCGATCTCAACGCGAGAGATTGGGGTCATGTTGGCAGTCCATAGCGACGACAAGGGTGCAGTCGTGCCTCCGAGACTCGCTGAGATTCAAGTCGTGGTGGTACCAATCGTTAACGATGAAAACAAGGCCATCATACTGAAGGAGGCCGCGAAGATCGTCCAGGAGCTCGCGGGAGTGTGGAGAACCAAGCTTGATGACAGGGACAATCTCACTCCGGGGAGGAAGTTCAACGAGTGGGAGCTGAAGGGAATCCCCCTAAGAGTCGAGATAGGTCCGAGGGACCTTAAGTCAAGACAGGCGGTCCTTGTGCGGAGGGACACCGGAGGGAAGAGTGTTGTGCCGCTTGCTTCCCTCAGTAGGGAAGTCGGGAAGGAGCTGAACTCCATTCAGAGAGACCTCCTGGAGAGGGCGAAGGAGTCCCTAAAGGCAAACACGTTCGAGGCCGGCTCGCTCGCACAGCTGAAGGAGATAATCGACAAGAAGGGAGGAATTGTGAAGGTCGCTTGGTGCGGGAAACGGATCTGCGAGGAGAGGCTGAAGGAGAAAGGAGGCGGCAAGATCGTTAACATCCCCCTCGATCAGAAGCCGACACAGGAGGTCTGCCTCTCCTGCGGGGAGAAAGCCGTGATGACCGTCAACTACGCGAGCTCTTACTAACCTACCGTGTCTGTTTGGTCGCATCAGATTCCTGCGACAGGGCTCGCGAGACAGAAGAGCCTCGCCGCGCTGTCGTCTACGCTTATCGGAAGGTCGACCTTCGCGAGAGCGATCATGTGAAGGGAGAGCGAGGAGGCAGCGATTCCGAAGCAGGCGCTGCGCAGGAAGTCCCTGGTCTTCAGGTACCACCCAACAGTAGCCCCGCTGAGTATGTCCCCGGCGCCAGTGCTGTCGACGACCTGTGACCACGGCACGGAGATCTCGTAGATCCGCGTCCCATCGAGCACGAAGCAAGATTCACCACCCCTGGTCACGATAGCCTTCCTGAGGCCGACAGATGCAATCTTCTGTAGGGCCTCTCTCGGGTCTGACTTTCCAGTCAGGGCCTCGGCCTCTGTCTGGTCCATCTTCAGGGCGTCTACCTTGGAGATGATACTCTTGTCCTTCAGCCCTCTCGAGGAGACCGTCCCGTCAGCGGCAAAGCTCCGAAGGAAACCCTGCGGGTCAAGGAAGGTGAAGTCAGATCTCGCGGAGATTTCTGTGAGCACCGATGGGGAGATCTCTCCTGCGACCGGGCTGATGAGAGACGCGTCGAACCTTACGCCCGGAGGTATCTGCGAAGCCGAGATGTCCTCACACCTGCTAACCAGGACGAGTGACCTGTTGCCTTCGGAATTTACTATCCGGAATCTGGTCGTAGGCTTCGAGACGCTCCTGTCGACTGCCCTTAGCAGGATGCCGTTCCTTGCCAGCCAGACCGCCTGTTCGTCAGGGAAGTCGTTTCCGACCTTTGTAAGCGCAGTGACTTCGAGTCCGAACCTGGAACAGATCAACCCAGCGTAGCAGGGAGGGCCACCGACGGACGTGACCTGACGGACAGGAAGCTGTATTGAATCGATTGTGATGAACCCAGCTACGACGACTCTCAAGGAACGCTCGCCTTTCGAAGTCTTCTCTTATGAAGGCTACTCCGTCGTACACCCACTCTTCAATGGGGGTAGGAGCAAGGTATCCACCATAGGTTTAAAGAGGAACAGGCGAGCTGGTGGCAAGTCGCATTTGACAAAGAAGAGGAAGAGCCGAGGACGCTCGAAGGGAGGAAAGGGAAGGAGCAGCACGATATACTGCAGTAACTGCGGAGCTTCTGTCCCGAGGGACAAAGCGAAGAAGGTGACAACGAGGATGTCACTCGTCGAACCGACACTCGCCCGGGAACTCAGGGCAGCGGGAGCATACATTGCGTCTCCGACGACTGTCCGCTACTACTGTATCAGTTGCGCGGTTCACTACGGAATCGTGAAGGTGCGGGCTCAGTCCGAAAGGCGCGGTTGGTAGTTTTCCGTCGGAACGCGCCTTGATGATTTAGCACGCGAGCGGTCCGGCGCACACTAAACAGAAGGACTTTCGCGGTCTCCCGAATCTGGACATCCTTCAAAGCCGTAGCGCGCGAGGTCCAGAAGAGTGTCGCTCAGACTTGACCTAGATTTCTGACTGCCCTCAGTGTTCTCTCGATGAAAGTATATCCTGCCACCGCAGCAACCAAGATGACGCCCCAAATGGCATAGCCAGCTATGGAGGCGACCGCAAGGATCAACAGACGCTCGCTCCTTTCCCCTATTCCAACGCCAGAGAGCCTGATTCCCAGCGCGTCTCCCTTGGCTCTTGTGTAGCTGACGAGTAGGCTGAGAGACAGGGCGATCAGGACCAGCACGGGAGGCGCCAGGTCGCCAGCCAGTATCCCGATGAAAATCGCCACTTCGGCCACTCTGTCGAGCGTCGAATCCAGGAAGGCCCCCCGCTTTGAGACCCTCGCGGTCGCTCTGGCGACCGCACCATCCACTAGGTCGAACCACCCTGCAACCAGAATCATGACTCCTCCAACCAGCTGACCGTGATAGCCCAGATACGAATATGCGATACCTGACAGGACTGAGAACACAAGCCCCACGATGGTCCACGCCGTGGGCGACGCTTCTACCCGTGAGAACCACTCTCCGATGAGTCCGAGATGCGCTTCGAGTCTTCCTCTAAGCCTGTCGAGCACAACAACCTTCTCGGCCAAGATTATATATAGTGAGACGTGCTCGGCGACCCGTCCTTGGGGAAGGTCGACAAAGGGGTGAGTTGTAGTGTGACCGGTTGCAGCAACAAGGCTATCAGGTCGCTGAGCAGATCAGAAATGGGCGGGAGTGGACTCAGCGTGGGCGGAGAAGGCAGGCGGGCCTACCTCTGCCACGACCACTATAAGGCCTGGAAGAAGGCCACCAAGAAATCAAAGTCTCTGGAAAGGTCGAGATGGTAAGCGGGAGCTGAACCTGCACGAAGATACTCCAAATGCACGTTGACTTCATTGAGTACAAGCCGATCAAGAAGGAAATTGCAGGTGCCGAGGAGATTCAACCCAGGTCAGTGAAAGAGGAGGAGCTCGTAGTTCTCTTCACCGCCTTCGAGAGAGGAGATGACGAGGAACTGGTCAAGAAGGCTGTCTCCGAAACCAGTGAGTTCCTGTCGAAGCTTGGGACCAACAGAGTCATGATATACCCTTTCGCCCATATCAGTCAGAACCTGGCTCGCCCCTCAGATGCGCTCTCCCTGTTGCTGTCCATGGAGAAGGAGGCTGCAGGACAGGGGCTTGAGACTATGAGAGCCCCCTTCGGCTGGACAAAGGCGCTACAGATCAAGGTCAAAGGACACCCACTCGCGGAGATGTCGCGTAGTTACTCTCACGAAGCACAGGAGAAGCCCAGTCCTGTGAAACCGAAACGCGAGCCATCTGAGCACGAGATGCTCGCGAGGGTCAAGAAGAGCGACTTCGGGCAGCTGCCAGAGACAGATCACAGGAGCCTCGGGGAGACGCTGGATCTCTTTAGCTTCCAGGAACCGTCTCCCGGAATGGTCTACTGGCACGACAAGGGTCTGAAGCTCAAGAATCTCCTCACCGATTTCATCCGGGCCGAACTTGCGGGGCGTGGGTACGTCGAGATTAGCAGTCCTGCCCTCGCAAACACCATGCTCTGGAGGGTGAGCGGCCACTGGGACCATTACAGGGACAACATGTTCCTCACCAACCTCGGAGACGAGGAGATGGGTCTGAAACCCATGAACTGTCCTTCCACATTCTTGGTCTACAAGTCACGTCGCTGGAGCTTTCGCGAGTTGCCCGTTAGGTATGCGATTTTCGACGCGTTGTATCGTAACGAGCTCAGCGGGGTCGCGACAGGCCTCTTCAGAGTCAAGATTCTCACCCAAGACGACGCGCACATCATCGCTACCGAGGACCAGGCAGAGGCCGAGCTTTCTGATATGCTCGACCTCATGGAGAAACTTTACGGCGTCTTTGGTCTGAAGTACAAGGTCAAGATTTCAACCCGGCCTGACGAGAGCATGGGAAGCGACGAGGAGTGGGAGAGAGCCACCAAGACGCTGATCCACGTCGTCGAGAAGAGGGGCTTGGTATATGAGGTCAAGGAAAAGGAGGGCAACTTCTACGCTCCGAAGATCGACGTCGACATCAAAGACTCTCTCGGAAGGGAGTGGCAGTGCGGAACCTTCCAGCTGGACCTCCAGATGCCGAAGCAATTCGGCCTCTCCTACACGGGCTCAGACGGCAAGGAACACACGCCTGTTGTCCTCCATCGCACGATCTACGGGTCTCTGGAGAGGTTCATCGGAATAATCCTAGAACACTACCAGGGGAAGCTCCCGTTGTGGCTCTCGCCCGTCCAAGCAAGGGTCCTTACTCTCACAGACGACCAAGTCCCGTACGCAAAACAGGTCCTGTCTTCATTGCTCCGCGGCGGGGTAAGGACAGATGGCGACTTCGAACACGCGACTCTGAACGCTAAGGTCAGAAACGCCCAGCTTCAGAAGATACCCTACGTCATCGTGGTGGGGGGGAAGGAAGAAGCAGCCCGCACGATTGCCGTGAGGGCCAGGGACGGCAAGCAGCAGTTCAATGTGAAGCTCGAAGAGTTCCTGGCTGACGTGAAGACGCGGTCAAGTAGGCTCGAGTAGAGCCCCTATCGTTTTTTCGCGCAGAGGGCAGTGAGCTCGTTCATGAATCGGGCGGCGGCGACCACCGTAGAGCCATTGTCATACGGCGGGCTCACCTCCATGATGTCGAAGGCGGCGACTCTTCGACCTTCGAGGGCGTACAGCAGGTCAAGAACCGCAAGCGTCGTCAGCCCTCCCGCTTCAGGTGTCCCCGTCCCGGGCGCGAAAGCAGGATCGAGTCCATCGATGTCAATGCTGACATAGACACTCTTGAAATCGGAGAGAAAGCGTGAGAACCGCTTCATCCCCGAGGGAGTACCAGCATCCTTGGACGAAAGCACGAGGCCCAGCCCCTTAGAGATCGACCACTCTTCTTCTGTCGCAGCCCTGCCTCCAATGTGAGCCACGACAGAAGGATCCACCTTCTCGATGATCCTTCGCAGGTAGCAGGCGTGAGAGAGTCTCGAGCCCTCCCACTCGTCCCTAAGGTCGAAGTGGGCATCAAAGACGACCAACGCCGTTCCTCTGGGAGCGTTGATGAATGACCCGCCAGTCAGTGAGTGCTCGCCCCCGAGCATGCAGAACCGCTCCCCCGTCGCTATGAGCTCTTTTGTGACCTTGGACACGGCTCCTACTATCGCCTCAGGATCGTTCTGCTTCGCCAAGTTGCCAGCGTCCCGGATAGCGAGTCCTTCCACGTCTACTCCCAACCTTCGCGAGTAGGCCTCAACATTGAGGAATGCCTCCCTGATGGCGTTGGGGCCAAAACGAGTTCCGGGCCTGTATGAAGTGGTCCCATCATATGGCACTCCGAAGACCGTCAGCAGAGGCTCCTTGAGGTCCCTGGGTCCGACCAGAGGGTTGACATGCGAAAAGAGGTCCAGGTAGCTCAGTCGTTCCTCACCGAGCCTGGTCCGCATACGTACGCCAACGGGACCGCATCTCTTCGTCAGTGGATGCCGAAGGATAATAAACCCGATGGCCGGCCTCAGAGATCATGCGGCTGCAGCTAGCAGACCCTTGGCGTGGTCAAGTCATTCAGTGCGCCCCAAGTTCAATTGCATCAGTTCCAAGTCAAAGTACCTGTCTCCTCTCTTGATCGAGCGAGGTCGCAAGCCGAATGCCTTGAACCCGAACCTGCCATACAACTTCTTCGCAGGAATGTTCGTTGTAACGACAGAGAGTTCGATTATCTCGAACCTCCCCTTGCATCTCTGAAGCATTTCCTGTATCAAAGCTCTTCCCACCCCTTTGCCTCTGTGCTCCTTACTCACCCATATCCCAAGTCCAGCGCGGTGGGAGACATCGGAACCCGGCTGGTACCTCGAAACTTCGCAGAATCCGACTACGTGCGAGTCCATCTCTGCCACAATGGCGATTGCGTCTCCGTCAACCACCCTTTTGTAGAGACCAGAAAACCAGTTGAGCTCATCACTGAGGGACGGCTTCTTGCGGTAAAGCACTATCCCAAATGACGGATTCTCCACAATCTCGTCGTAGAAGCGGTAGTAGTTGTCTACAAGGTCCGTAAAGTCAGAGGGCCTAAGGTCTCTGGTGACGAGCACCATGACAATCCCATAGCCAGAAGAGAGTACGATTTAAGCCGCAAGAGCTACTTCTCGAGCAGACGTTCCTGGGTCACTCTGCTGGGAGATAGATTGTTATGCTTCCGATACGTTTTTCCTGAGCTGATTCTCTCGCAGCGACCGTCGCAATGATTGGTCTTGCAACAAGCGTTCTTCACAGTGTTTCGGGCTCGGTCGGCTCACCCAGCTTGGTATCCATTCCAACTAGCGACAGACCGTTTCTGTTCACGACCGTCGAAGTAATAGTGGCAATTGCCATAATCGCGGTCTTTGGCACTCTCTTGGCCAGGGGAGTCGCTCGGATATCCCAGAAAGCGGGTGCATCGAGGGGTGTCGCGAACTCGGTCAGGCAATGGATCGCTGTACTGATGATCATGTTGGGCGTCGCGGCCGTTCTCGGTCTCACTGGCATCTCCTCGCAGCTCACGATCCTGACTCTCTCGGGGATTGGCGGGCTCGCTCTGACCCTGGCCCTGCAGACCACGCTCTCGAACGTCATTGCCGGGGTCCTGATGCTCAGTGACGGTGTCCTGAGACTCGGCGACGAAATCGAGTTCGGCACGGTCAGAGGAGAGGTGGTCAAGCTATCCCTTAGGACGACTTGGATAAGAACGAGCGAAGGTGTGATATCGGTCATCGGCAACAGCAACTTGGCTGCTGGCCCGATCATCAACAAGACTGCGAAAGCACGCCTTGAGAAGAAACTCGAATTCTAGGACGGCCAGAAGAAGATTATCTTCGTTTCTAATGATGAACGCGCGCGCGCGCGGTTGCGGCTTCCGAAAATCAAGGAGGGGTCTGAATTCGGATAGACTCCCGCAACCTACGGGCCCATAGAGGGGTCTTGCAGACACTACAGCACACTGATATTCCTCGCGGCCGTATTGTCACCTCCAGCGAGCCACGGCAATGGGGACATCTGAAGAACGAAATCCTGTCTAGGTTCATTCGGGACCCTCAGTCAGGCGAATTGTCGTTGGTGACCCTATACGTGCGACCGTGAGAAGGAAAATCGACCGGGCGCACAACAAAGACAAACCGCTACTTTGCCCTCGGCGCGGGCGCTAAGTCAGTCCGGCCAGAAGAAGTCCAAGGTCGTCGCGCCGAGCATCTCGTCGAAGCTGAAATCCATCGCGTCCAGCATCTGGTCGAACATGGAGTGGGCGTATTCGATGTACTTGTCTGAGTCGATTTCGTCGACCCGGGCCAGCTCGACGGGCTTGACGTAGGGTGGGTTCTTCGTCTTCACGTACGCGATGATCTCTCCCGCTTTGATCTCCCTTCCTCTCTCCTCGAGCAGCATGGCCGCCCTCACGTGCTGCGGAGTGGTCTCTCCGTAATTCTTCGTCGGCTTGCCCATCATCACGTTGAACGCCAACTGCTCGACCGGAACCTGACGGTTCTTGAGCTGGATGATCATCCGGGTGAGGAGCGCCTTTGTGTCCGCCCTCGCCTTCTCGAAATCTGACTCGGTCTGGACCTTGCTCAGTATACTCAGGGCGTCATAGAAGGTCTGTTTGAGGAAGTCGGGGGTCTGCGACTTCTTGCCGGTCAGACCCTTAATGTCTGCAGTCCCGTCAGGCAGGACCCCGAAGTAGTTCTTCTTGCGGCTGCTGAATGCCACGTACCTGTACGTCTTGTCCAGGTCGAGTTCCACGCCCAGCTCCCTCTCCGCCCAGTGAGTGACCGCGAGGACCTGCTCCTTTGAAGGGTTCTGAAGGAAGAGACTGTCAGTGTCGCTGTACAGCACGTTTATTCCGATCTCGGCGCACTTCTGGATGGTCTTGGTGATGGCATCTCTCCCAAGGGCCGCGGTCGCTTCTGCCACGGGTAAACAGTAGAATGCGAAGGTCTCGAACCCCATGACCCCATAGCTGGCATTGAGGAACACCTTGAGACCCTGCGTCACGACGTTGTACAGCTCTCTGTCCTCCTTCGACAGGGTTGGGTCCCTTGTCAGTGGCTTGTAGTGACTGACCCTCAGGTCCCTGAGCGAGCCGGTCACGAGGCTCGTTATCCCCTTCCGCTTCTTGCAGACCCAGGAGGCCGTGCCCGGAACCTTGTTGTCCCTGCATTCTTCATGAGGGCAGTTGACCGTTTCATAAGACAAGTTGTGGACCTTGATTAAGCTGGGATAGAGGCTCGCGAAGTCCAGAACCGACACATCGAAGAAGACACCCGGCTTCGGTTCGATGACCAGGCCTCCCTTGTACTTCTTCCCCTTGATTATGGCCTGCGATGACGCCCCGCCCTTCTCGGCCAGCTCGTCTTGCCTCGGGATGAGCGCCCCCATCTTCCGGTGCTCGTAGAAGAGCATGCTGCGAATCCAGTTAGAGACTCCTAGCCTTGAAACGTCGTTGATCGGCATCTTTCCGATTCTGGAAATCACTTGGAGGAGTTTCATCACGACTGAACCAGCCATCGACGTCAACTCGTAGGTCAGCTGGGAATCATTGAGGCAATAGCCTGCCAGCTCAGGCAGGGGCAACTCGCCTATCTCGCCGTCGAACTCGATTTTCGACTTGCCGAGAAGCGCCTCCGAAATGCCGTTGAGGGTGTGTTCCGTGTACCTATTGCTGAAGGCGTAGACCTGTATGGAACGGTTCCTGAAGAACTGGTAAAGGTCAATGTGGATGCCGTGCTTCAGAGAAGCCGCGACACGCTCGAGCTGGATGGGGTTCTCCTCCTCCGTGATCCCTTTCTTCTCAGCTCTGTGCCTCAGGTAGCGGAGATCGAAGTCATCCCCATTGAAGGTTACAAGAACGGGGTAGTCTAGGATTTTCGCCATTGCCGCCCTCAAGAGGTCGGCCTCGTCGTCGAAGACTCGGCAGGCGTATGGCTTCCCCTCGAGCCCAGCTTGGTCCTTTCCGCTCCTGAGAAGATACACGATCTTCTCTTCATCGCTGAAGAACGAGACCGCTATCACCGGTTGCTTGGGGTCTTCTGGATCAGGAAGTCGGCTTGCTTCATTGGCCACCTCTATGTCCATTGCTACGCGTCGGAAAGTGCAGAGAGGCTCGCCAAGTAGCTCAGCCCATTCCTTGAGGTAGGGCGCGAACTCCGATGGGTTCCGTAGCAGGATCTGGTCCAACGAGCGAGCGACAAGCTCTGGGACAGGCTGTTCCACGGGCACGATCTTTCCGGCCGCGATGCGGTAGTACGTCCCCATTCTGAGGCCCCTGTCATACGTGTAGTTCTCGTAATACTTGATGTCGGCCTCCCAGGCCTTGATCATGTCCCTTATGCTATTGTTCCCGCCGCCTATCGCCAGCGGGTCGGTGGTAATGATCTTCCTTAGCTTCACTCTGGTATCGTTGAGGAGGTCTCGCTTCTCCTCCTCTATGATGTCGATAACGTCCTTCCTCGCCCTGACCTCGGCCAATTCGTCCAGTCCCAGACGAGTGTAGCAGTAGGGCTTGTGCCCGGTGTCGTCGCGCCAGAGCCAGAACCTCCCTGCTTTCTGGTCGTAGAACTTCAGGACGGCCAATCTAAGGTCCCCGTCGTACAACGCGGATACGAGAAGCGATTCTCCCAGTTCCGTCACAGGCCTGGTCAGTTCAGCGAGCCTAGAGGCGATTTCTTTGGCTTGGGTGAGCGCTTGGGTCGACAAGCCTGGGTCGGCCCACATCACGCCCGACTGCAGATAAGCCTACCGTGCGAGATCGAGCCTGATAACACAATTTATATCGACAACCGCGCGCGGCTGCGGTGTTGCCGAAGGTATCTGGCATTCTAAAGTCGAACCTGGCGTATGAATTCATGGCAGTAGGGATCGCATGGATAGTCGTAGCTTTGGGACTGGGTCTTGTCTTGGTTCTATGGCCTGCACTCACGTGCCTCGTCGCAGGGCTCCTGATTAGGTTCCTGCCCTCGACAAGGATCACGTGGCCTTGGGCGACCTCATCTGCGGTTCTTGGGTTCCTGGTGTCAGCATATCAGGCCTTTCTCGCCGCTCCATTCGTCGGTGGCACCTTCTCCTCGGTCGGCGTGGAAACGCTGGCCGGGTTCGGTCTATTTGCGTTCATCCACGTTGTACTGCTCTACTTGGCGTACTCGCCGAAGAGCGAGCCAGCCAGATAACGCGTGAGCGATTGACGCGGTGCAGGAAGAAGACGGAATAACCTTCTACCACAAAAAGCACTGCGAAAGCCCCTTGCGCGCGTGGCCGCCAAACCATGCGTTGGCCACGACTGGATGTTCTAAGGTTTCAAGACCGGTCGAGTTCTTGGCCTTCTCGACGACCTAGGGTCTCCGCAATGGCGACGAACGGCTGGCGATTTACTGCCCCCAAACCTATTCCACCGGATGCTTCTGCATGAATCTCAAATACCCTCGTGTTGAGGGGCCCCCGAGGCAATTGGACTTCATACCGATTAACCTACCACTGTTGGGGGAGGATGAGAAGAAGGCTGTGTTTTCAGTCATCGAGAGCGGAATGCTGACAGACAGCTCCTACGAGGGAGGCAAGTGGGTGAAGAGTTTCGAGTCGAAGATGAGGGAACTGCTTGGAGTGAAGCATGTTGTTGCCGTAAACTCAGGGACGGCCGCCCTGCACTCGGTCTTGCTGGCACTCGGAATCAAGTCTGGTGACGAGGTCGTGCTGCCTTCATTCACCTTCGTAGCGACAGCTAACGTGGTCCTAGCCTGTGGGGCCAAGCCCGTCTTTATCGATACAAAGGCTGACTACAACATCGATCCTGTCCTCCTTGAGAAGGCCATTACCAAGCGTACGAAGGCGGTCATGCCGGTTCACCTCTACGGCTACCCGGCTGACATGGACGAGATCAATGAAGTCGCATCAGCGCATTCGGTCCACATAGTTGAGGATGCAGCGGAATCGCTCGGGGCCGAGTACAAAGGAAGGCAGACGGGGACACTCTCTGACGCAGGATGCTTCAGCATGTACGCGACCAAGGTCGCCACTTCAGGAGAGGGGGGGGCGATATCGACCAACAGCGACGAGATGGCCGACAAGCTGAGACTCATCAGGAACCATGGGATGGTTCACGGGTATGATTCACGACGCCTCGGGTTCAACTACCGGCTCACTGAGCTCGCCGCCGCGATAGCCTCGGTCCAGATGGAAAAGCTGGGCGGTTTCCTAAGAACTAGAGCAAGGAATGTCGCCTTCCTGCAGGAGAGGATTTCGGTCGTCAAAGGCGCGTCTTTCACGCAGGACGGGAAGGATAGAACTCACGCCCATTACCTGCACACCCTCTTCCTGCGTAGGAACAGAGACAAGGTCCTGGACAGCCTCAGAGCCAAGGGTATTGGGGCCGCCGTCTACTTCAAGACCCCGGTTCACAAGACCCCACTTTACGAAGAGCTTGGATACGGCCGCACAAACCTGGAAAACACCGACGAGGCTACTCGCCACGTGATATCGCTGCCCGTCCATCCCAGGCTGGGCCTGGAGGAGATGGAGAGGGTTTCTCAAGCCTTCCTTACTGCGGCAGGCGAGCTTCTCTAAGGGCTACTGTCTTGCAGGCACAGCCGAAGCTCTGTGCGGTCGTTCCCACCTACAATGAAAGAGAGAACGTGGAGAGACTGGTCGAAGAGGTGCGAAGGGTCGCGGTCCCAGGCCTAACACTCCTATTTGTCGATGACGCCAGTCCCGACGGGACGAGCGAGCTGATACGGGGCATCGCCTCCCACGATCATTCAGTGAAGCTCCTCGAGCGGAACGCGAAGACCGGAATCGGGAGCGCGTATCAAGACGGATTCAGGGAAGCATTATCGTCGATCGCACCTGACATCATCATCGAGATGGATGCGGATCTCCAGCATCCCCCGTCGGCGATCGGGGAGCTCGTTAGGGCAGTCCAGGCTGGTGCCGACGTGGCGGTCGGGTCGAGATACGTGGCTGATGGAGGAGTACTGGGTTGTAGCCTCTGGAGGAGGACGGTCAGCAAAGGAGCGAACGCCTACGCAAGGACGATGCTTCGCATCAAGGTCAGGGACGCGACCTCAGGCTTCCGTGCATATACGAGGGCCAAGGCAGAGCAAGTCGCCGACTCGGCCCTGCCCGCAAGAGGATTCGAGTTCCAGGTCGCATCCCTCTACTTGCTGAGGAAAGGATCACGCTTCACAGAGGTGCCTTACACCTTCGTGGCCAGAACTGCGGGCAGGTCTAAGATGGGGCTACCCGACATGGTCCGTTTCTTCTTCTCCGTAATCAGGATCGCCCTCAGTCGAACCAAGGTCTCAGTGACCTGAGCCTGGCCTAGTCTTTTTTCCCTTCGATCGTTCGCGTTATGGGAAAGCCAGAAATACGGGGAATCTCGGCGTAGCGGTAGATTGTCAGCGGAAGCACCGAAAGAGCAGCCCGTGAAGGTCTTCGCGGGTGCTGTGTACGAGTGCGTGAGATGCGGCACCAAGACGACACAGGAAGAGCTCTCAAGACTACCCGAAGTGAAGTGCATCTGCGGGTACCGTGTCTTCAAGAAGGCAAGGCCGTCAGTGGTCAAACAGATCAAGGCCGTCTAGGCTTTCTGCGGTTGACACATCAGGACTGAGAAGCATACAAAGCCCGCGACCGCTTCCTCTGAAGTGGCAGGACAGCTCTTCCGGCCGGTCATCCTGGGCTGTTGCGACCTGAGAAGTTCGACAAGAGACTAACCGCGACATCCCCTCTTGCGTAATCGTTTATGTATGGGTGAGGTCCCGCTCGGACAGCACCTCGATGCATCTCATGAGAAGCAGCAAGCCCTCCGCCATACTGGGCTACGGCGCTTACGTCCCAATATACAGAATTTCCACGACGGAGATCGCGAGGGTTTGGAAGGGAGGCGGTTCAGGTCCCAATGCCGAGAAGGCGGTAGCCTCGATGGACGAGGACACTGTGACGATGGCGATAGAAGCTGCCCGTTACGCGATGAAGATGGCTGGCACGACCGATCTCGGCGCGGTCTTCGTCGGCACCGAGTCGAAGCCATACGCTGTGAAGCCGACGAGCACCATGGTTGCGCAGGCTCTCGGGCAGCACCACACACTCGCCGCCGACCTGGAGTTCGCCTGCAAGGCAGGAACCGAGGCAATTCAGGTGATAACAGGCTTGGTGGGTTCAGGAATGATTGAGGCTGGCCTTGCGATAGGCATGGACACTGCTCAGGGGAGGCCCGGTGACGACTTGGAGTACGGCGCAGCCAGCGGAGGAGCAGCCTATGTCATCGGAAGGAAGGGGAAGGACGCAATCGCTGTGATAGACTGCAGTACGTCCTTTGTTTCTGACACTGGGGACTTCTGGCGGAGGGCCCATGAAAAGTATCCCCGGCACCTCTCTAGGTTCACTGGTGAGCCAGCATACTTCCACCACATCGAAAGCTCGGTAGAGACTCTCTTCAGGGAGACTGGCCGTAAGCCGAGCGACTTTGCCTACGCCGTTTTTCACCAGCCCAACCCGAGGTTCCCCGTCGAAGTCGCCACGAGGCTAGGATTCACCATGGATCAGGTCAAAACCGGTCTGCTCAATCCGATGATCGGAAATACCTATGCCGGAAGTTCACCCATAGGACTGGCAGCAGTATTGGACGAGGCGGAGCCTGGTGACAAGATTCTGCTCGCCAGCTTCGGCTCAGGTGCGGGGTCAGATGCCTTCTGCATCGAAGTCCTCGATGGTGTCAAGAAGAAGAGAGGAATCAATCCCACTGTGAAGTCGATGATTGAACGTGGCTCGAGGATAGACTACTCAACTTACTCGAAGTTCAGGGACAAGCTGCACAAGTAGGGGGCAAATTGTCAAAATCCAAGGCGTACATCTCTTCAGTCGGTTTCACCAAGATTGATGACCACTGGGAGAAGTCGCTCCTTGACCTGGCAGTCGAGGCCGCGCGCGGTGCAATGAAGGGGACGCCACACGTTCGGCCGCAGCAGATCTTCGTGGGAAACATGTTTAGCGCTGCTGGCGCAGGACAAGAGCACCTCGGTGCTCTTCTGGCGAGTGCTCTGGGTCTTCTAGGGGTTCCAGCCTTGAAGGTGGAGTCGGCCTGCTCGTCAGGCGGCTCGGCCTTTAACGTGGCCTATTCACTTGTGAAATCAGGGGCGCTCGACTCGGCGCTCGTGGTCGGGGTCGAAAAGATGCGTGACCTGGAAACCGAGGAGGTCTCGCAGGCTGTCGCAATGGCCGAGTCGGCCGAGTACACGCAGTTCGTGGGTGCCTCCTTTGCCGCGCTCAACGGCCTCCTGGCAAGATACTACATGGAGCAACTCGACGTTTCGAGAGACGAGCTCAGCTCTATCCCCGTCATCGACCACGCGAACGCAGTGACTGCAGAACACGCCCAGTTCAGGAGGGCAATCACGCCCGACGCAGTCAGCCGGTCGAGCATGGTCGCCGACCCGCTGAGGCTCTTCGACTGCGCCCCGATCGGGGACGGGGCGGCCGCGATCCTCCTGGTCAACGACAGGGCGGCATCCGGTACCAAGAAGAAGATGGCCGAGGTCCTGGGCGGGAGGATTGTCACGAATGAATTCAGCGTCTACCAGAGGGAGGACATGCTTGAATTCAATGCCACACGGGAGGCTTTCAAGGGCGCTATGGGTCAGGCCGGGCTTTCTCCCCGCAAGCTTGGCTTCATCGAAATCCATGACGCGTTCTCTGTTGTAGGGGCCCTCTCCCTCGAAGCAATGGGGTTGTCGAAGAGGGGTCGTGGCTCAAAAGACGCTAAGGAGGGGAAGTACAGCATGGGGTCAGAAACCCCAATCAATACCTTCGGGGGGTTAAAGGCGAGGGGGCATCCTGTAGGCGCGACGGGGGTCTACCAGATCGCCGAGACCTTCCTCCAACTGACTGGCCAGGCAGGCAAGAACCAGGTTGAGGACGCCGATTATGCAATCACTCACAGCATCGGGGGAGTAGATACCACGAGCGTGGTCCACGTATTCGGGAGGGCCAGCTAGATGGCCATCCAAGCGTGGAGGATCAAGGACCGTTACTACAGGCTCATCGGCAGCAGGTGCCAGGAGTGTGGCACCGAGTTCTTCCCACCCGTGTACAGGTGCCGGAGTTGTGGTTCGGAAAGGATCAGGGACAAGGAGATGCCAAAGCAGGGTAAGATAATGACCTACACGCGGCTTCACGAGCCACTACCGGGGTTTGAGGCGCAAGCGCCGTTCTACCTAGCGGTGGTGATGCTTGACAACGGAGCAAGAGTCCTCACCCAGATCGTGGATTCTTCCGATGAATCCGTCAAGACAGGAGCGAGGGTGAGGGCGACGGTGCGGAGAGCTAAGGTCGACGGAGATTCGGGGCAAATCATTTACGGATACAAGTTTATTGTAGAGAGATAACTTATTAGCAGCTCATGAGAAGGGGAAGGCATGGGCAAGGTCTCCCTGAAGGCTGACTATGAACGACTGGCAGAATGTCCTTCTGTGCAGAACTGGCTTAACGGACTGAGCAATTCCAAAGCCACGCGGACCACAGCCCTCTATTCGATTCTAAGGTTCTCGAGGCATACGGGCAAGGACCCTGAGCAGCTGGTCGGAGCGAAGGAAGCAGAGCTGGTAGAGCCAAGCCCAAAGCTCCCGTTCAAGACTGAGGACACCTTGAAGGGGTTCGCCAAGAACGTGAAGGGAGGCAGCGTGTACGCCGCTTATGTCAAGAGCTTCTATGCCGCGAACCACCTAAGACTGGACCTCAAGCTGGTCCGGCCTCCCCCTCAGAGAGAGCCCGCCGGCCTCCCCGACGACGAGAAGCTCATCGCACTGGTGAACGCAGCCGGGACTAAGCAGCTGAAGGCCCTGATCCTGTTTCTCGCGGAGTCGGGGGCCCGTATCGGTTCGGTCCTCAAGCTTCAGTACAGGCAGGTGAAGGCAGACCTGGAATCCGGAGCTCTCCCCTGCCGCGTGAACTTCCCTGCAGCGATCACCAAGGGAGGAAGGCCGTACGTCGGATTCATCGGACAGGACGGGGTCGAAGTCCTCAAGGACTATCTGACCTGGCGGTCGAAGGACAGGCAGAGCAAGGACATCAGGGGGAGGGCCAAGACGATAAAGGGGAGGCCGCTGACTGACGAGTCATACCTCTTCGAGAGCCGAAACGGGAAGCCACTTTCCAAGACGACCACCATACTCAGGATTCAGAACGCGGCCTATTCCTCTGGCCTCATAACGTCGCGGACTGGCCTGAAGCTCTTCCATCCCCATGTGTTCCGGCAGAGGGCTCAGACGATCCTGGAAGGGTCGGGCGTCCCGCTTAACTGGGTGGACATGCTGCTAGGCCACATACCCCGGGGCGCCTCTGCCTCCGCGTACTCTAGGCCTTCAGAGCATCAGTTCAAGGAGGCATACAAGAAGGCGTACGACTCCCTCAGAATCTACAAGCCCTCGGCCCACCTGAAGGCGGCTGAGAAACGGTTCGAGGAAGAGAAGGCGTCATGGGAGGCCAGGTTCAAGGAGCTGCGTTCACTTGTCGAGGACATGGACCGGGAACGGAAGAAGGAGCTCGATGGTCCGAGAGCCACTTCTGAGCCCGTGAAGGCATGATATCGACGCTTTTGATTACTCTCCTTGTGTATGGCTCGCGGGCTCAGAGGTCCTTGCCGAGGGCCTCAGTTGCGCAAGGGACTGCATGAACGCGCGCGCGCGCGCGGGCCCGGTGGGACTCGCCCCCAAACAGGTCCGGAAAGTGGATTCCGCAGGAGCGGGCAAGGACGGCGTCGAGAATTCCTAGCGTCTTTGCTCTACTTGGAGAGTCGAAACTTCGTACAAGAGAACACCGCATCAGCTCCGAAACTCAGCCAGCTTGTTCCAGCGGGGCCACCTCCTCCCGATCGCGAAGTCGAAGCTGAGCCGGGAAGGACCGAATGCCGCCATCGCGGCGAGGAACATGACTGACGCAAGTGCGTACACAGCTCCTGTCCCTACATCTGTTGAACCTGGTCCGTACGGCCCGCCGAACCCCTCTGGCACTGACCAGATGACTAGGCTCAGAAAGAAGCTTGCCGTAAAGGCGAGCTTCTGCACCAAGCCGACGACCAGGCATACCCCGATGGCGAGCTCAAGTGCGCCCGTGGAGTACACGACGAGTGCAGGGTTCGATGACGTAGCCGACGCCCAGAATGAGAACCATCCCGTTAGCCAGGAGGGCTGGCCCGCAGCAGCGTCCGAGACCATCCCCGAAAATGCATCGACGAAGCCAGGCTGAAACTTCAGAGCCCCGTCAATCAGCCAGAACGCCCCGAAGACCACTCTGGCGGCAACTTTGAGAGCAGCGGCGTTCCTAAGGAACCATGCGTCGGAGTTGATGCCCAATGTATTGGGACGGTGGAAGACTCTATAAGAACTAAAGCGAGGATGATGATTCTACCGAGCAACCCAGATTACGCTCCTCTTAACGGAGAGTCCATTCTTAGCCTGTTTGTCTGCGGGCCCGGTGGGATTCGAACCTAGGCGTCGATTACCGCTGGTTTGGACACTCAACTCGATCGTCCCACGGTCACCCCACGGTAGCGGGTACTTCCTTGGACCATGCCTAAACTCGAAAGAATCCCCATGTCCATCCTTCATTCTGGAGGCCGCGCAGTTTGGGCAGCTCCAGAATCCTCCGTACTGCAGCCGAATGGGGTTCCGAATTCGTGATGTCTGGGGTGGAATCAAGTCTCTTCAGGAAGTCTGGCCTAGTCTGGACCTTCCCTGCGGTTGTCAATTCGCTATCTTGAGCCGATGTACGGTTACAAATTTGTTGTAGTCCGAGCGCGCGCTCTTCGAGAATCGACGAATAAATGACACAGATGACTCACAAAGGTACTGCCAATGTCTGGGTTTGGGACCTTCTTCCGTCATTGTCCTTCATGCGGACGCAGGTTCGAAATCAGGCTGATCTCCAAGAGGGAGGTAGGGGAAGAAAGCGAGACCTGGAAGACAGGGAAGGCAGCCGTGGGTATGAGTGGTCGGAGAGAGAGCAACCTAATGCTCGAAGGGGAACACCCTGTAACCGTAGAGGTTTCCGAGATTGAAGAAGTTAAGGAATTCAGGTGCAACTACAAATGCAAGCATTGCGGTCACGAGTGGTCTGAGGAACGGCTTAAGCGGACCGAAAGAGCAGGCAACCCCGAATACAAGGGCGACTGAGCAACCCCAAACGAGCTAGGGTCCTGGCCCTCCAGCCCACGCATGGTGAGTCAGAGACGAAGACAGGACGTTACTTCATCCTGAAGAGCGTGGTCCCGCAGGAGCTGCACTTGCCTTGCAGCGCCTTTCTGCCGTTCTTGAGGATGACATTATGAGCGCCAGTGATCTCCCTCTTCGCCCTTTCCTTCACGCAATACGCTTGTGGGTGTTGCCTACGCACGGCTTTTCCAAGCCGTCCGCTCAGCATTGTTCCCCATTCCCTGGCAGTGACCAATGCCAGGTTCCGGTTTGACTTGATCATGAAGAGTGTAGTCCCGCAGGAACTGCACCTTCCCTGCAGCGCCTTTCTGCCGTTCTTGAGGATGACATAATGAGCGCCAGTGATCTCCCTCTTCGCCCTTTCCTTCACGCAATAGGCTCGCGGGTGCGGTCGGCGCTGCACCAAGACGACGAGGGGGACCGCTATCATCCAGAAGATGATCGCGGGAATCACGAAGACGAACGCGAAGGAATCCACCATTTCTCGCTCAATCCTTCTGCCTGGAGTAGGTGGCGCCATACCTGAACCCGAAGGTACTGGCGTCGGCTGCGACGGATCTGAGGTCCTCGCCGGCTGCCCCGGCAGGAGCCTCAGCTGGAAACTGCTCCTTGAGTGACCTGATGACCGCTTCTAGGTTCTCGCCGGGGGCCGCCGAGACCAGCCTGATGTTGCTCATGATCTCCCTCTCAAGAGTTCGGGCGGACGGACCCAGTAGCGTGTCAAGAAGCATGACGAAACCTCTGGGATGGTCAGGTATGTCGTTCTCACGAAGGCCGTACCTGTTCTCAAGAAGACTGAGCACGGCGTGTTTTCCGTCGCGACCCAGCGTATCCAGACTGACATCTACGGCGTGAAGAACGATTTCATGGTAGTCGTTCTTCCTCAGGGACTCCTGTTGCTTGAGAGGCTCCTGTTGCTTTACAGTCTCCTTCTGAGGCTCCTCTTGCATTTCAGTCAGAGGTTGCTGCTGTGAGACAGGTGGCTTGACCGCCTCGCCAAGAATCTGGGGAATTGGCCCCTGAGGTAATAGAACAGATTGGGAGAGCATACCCTTAATGATCTTGATCCACTTCCGCAGCTCGCCGCTCTTCGAGACACCCTGGTAGTCTATCGTGAGGCCCGAGACTCTGTTCTGGAGGAGAACCAGGTCGAGCTTCAGCCCCTCACTACGGACGTTTATCATGGTCGGCTCCGCGTTCTCCTGAAGCTCATCCTCCGACATCTTCAGAGGTTGCTGCTGTGAGACTGGAGGCCTGGCCGCCCCACCAAGAATTCGAGAGATCGACCCCTCGGGTAATGGAGTGGAGTCTGAGAGCATACTGTCGATGATCCCAAGCCATTCTTGCAGCTCGCCGCTCTTCGAGACACCCTGGTAGTCTATCGTGAGGCCCGAGACTCTGTTCTGGAGGAGAACCAGGTCGAGCTTCAGCCCCTCACTACGGACGTTTATCATGGTCGGATCCGCGTTCTCCTGAAGCTCCTCATTTCGTACGTCTTCCACCGTCAGGCTTTCGCTCGACGCCATACTACTACGAACGATGGCCTAGCGGTATCTTTGCGTTTTGTCCAAAAAAGGTGAATGACTTGGGGCGACTTCTGCAATACGAAGATTTTCATAGATTCGTACTCCATATTCCGTAAATCTAGGGGGGCGACCAAACGGACCTCTGACGTAGGTAGAGTGATAGTTGAGCTGACAAAGATGGACAAGGAGCGCGCATGACTCGAGGCAGTGATTTCGCCATGACACCTTCCAAGACTCCGATTGACAAAGAACTCAAGAAGAAGGAGAGCTTAGCTGGTGCGATAGAGGAAGTGCTCAGACTCTGGGTAGAAAGCAAAGATGGAGTTGTGGCCAAGAGGACTGTAGATGCTATCGCAGAGAAGCACAAGGTCAACCCAAACGTGCTTGGGCCTGCTTGGCAAGACTTCCTCAGTGCCGTGGCAGTATCGAGTTGGCGAAGGAAGGGGAAGTCTAACTAATCCTCGCTCACTAGGGAACCGTACTCCCTCAGAAATCAGCCCCTTCTTGTGAGCACTCCTTGGGATGATGTCGTTCATCCTGGTGGTACTCCGCGTGTCCCCCTACTGCGCCTAGCGTCAGATTGTAGCTCTCCTAGCGTTCAATTAGATGCCCACGGCGTCCCGGAGGCCCTTGTACCTGTTCCTGATCGTGACCTCCGTAATCCCTGCCGCTTCTGCTAAGTCCTTCTGAGTCTTGTCCTCGCCTTCGAGGATGCACGCTGCATAGAGAACTGCTGCCGCAAGGCCCATCGGGTCCTTACTTGCTGAGATCCCTCTCTCCTCGGCACTCTTCAGGATCACCATAGCCCTCCTACTGGTCTTCTCAGAGAGGCCTGCCTTTAAGGCGATTTTTGTAACGCATCGAGTTTCTGAGTCAGCTCCGCGTTGAGTTCGTAGGCGCCCCAGCGGATTCCGGGTCCAGGAGGAGAACCACGTTCTGAGCACGAATGACCTCGATTTCGTCGAGCCTTCGGCGTATGGCGCTGTTGCGGCACCATACACCATCAGCACGGCCCCGGCCAGAAATGCAGCATCAGCGATGACCGAAAAGTAAGGACCCATTTGTTGAAAGGAGACTCTCTCAAGATGTTGTGCTTCTAGTGACCCTGCAATCGCTAGAACGATTAGTGCGAAACCCAAAGCGACGCACCAGTCCCACTTATCCACGTTTGCCGTTGGCGTCGAATGTCAGATAAGTCTTCATGCCAGTCTCTCTTCAATGGAGGTGAACTAATGGGGTCGCTAGTCGGACACTGCCCCAAAGTCGGGATTCTTGAACAAATTCAGGAGTTGCGATCTAACCTGCCCCGCAAGAGGGCGCGGATAGCATATATCCCGACGGCTTCGAGCATTGCGTCGACGATGTCGTTCGACGATGTAGCCCGTTTGGCCCAGCAAAAGGGCTTCTTCTTCAAGTCGGCAGACAGCTACCCAAACTCTCCAGCCGGCTTTTGGGATTATGGGCCCCTTGGTTTATCGATGAGGAACAATCTGGTGGCACTGTGGAGGCGGATGATAGTCAAGAGGGACGGGATGCTAGAGATCGACGGGTCGCAAATCCTGCCCAAAGCCGTCTTCGAAGCATCCGGTCATCTTTCCAGCTTTACGGATCCCTTCGTCCGATGCTCAAAGTGCGGCTCCGTCTTCAGGCCCGACAAGCTCATAGAAGAGAAGACTCACAAGCAAGTGCCGGAGAAGCTCCAGGATTCTGAATACGATTCTCTGATGGCGAACGCAGGGGTTAAGTGCCTGAAGTGCGGCTCGACACTCTCAGGGACGGGTCGCTTCAACATGATGTTCAGAGTCGGAATCGGTCCCATGCAGGAGGAGGCTTATCTGAGACCCGAGACTTGCCAGAGTATCTTCGTGGACTTTCCGCTGCTATTCAAGACGCAAAGGGTCAAGCTTCCGGTGGGGGTGGCACAGGTGGGGCGCAGCTTCAGAAACGAAATTGCTCCCAGACAGGGGCTCATCAGGCTGCGGGAACTCATCCAGGCCGAAGTTGAGGTCTTCTTCAACCCGAAGCGGACGGACGCTGACAGGTTTGAATGGGTTCAGGGCGACGAGCTGACGCTACAAAGTTCGGACGGCTCTTCCTGCAGGGTCACCGTCTCAGAAGCAATCGAGAAGGGGTTGGTGCCGAACAAACTTGTCGGCTACTATCTCGCTCTGCTACTCCGGTTCTACCGTGGTGCTGGATTACCGGAGGAGAAGCTCCGGTTCAGGATCCTTTCTCAGGAAGACAGGGCCTTCTACTCGAAGGCCGCCTATGACTTGGAGGTGGACCTTTCAATGGGATGGCTTGAACTGGTCGCCTGTAACTACCGAAGCGACTACGACCTGGGGCGCCATTCGACCGTGAGCAGGACGGACTTCACTGTCGACGACACGGGCGAGAAGGTCCTTCCGCACGTCTTCGAACTTTCGATGGGCATCGACAGAAGCCTCTATGCGCTTCTCGAGACGTCGCTGAGGTCCGATGGAGAAAGGCGCATCCTGGCGCTTAAGCCGTACATGGCGCCCATGAAGGCGGGAGTCTTTCCGCTGGTCAACAAGGACGGCCTCCAGGAAGTCGCACTAGAAGTATTCAAGGAGTTGCAAGAGAAACTCGACGTCTTCTACGATGAGTCGGGCTCGATAGGAAGGAGATACGCCAGGGCAGACGAAGTAGGAGTACCGTACTGCGTCACGACCGACTACGACACTCTGAAGGACAAGACGGTAACCCTAAGGAATCGCGACGACCGTTCCCAGCAAAGAGTCCCGATTTCGTCACTTATGGAAAGGCTGGCTGCCGCGACTCAGTACCCTAAATTATCGGGATGAGGACGAGGAAGACAGCGAGGGAAGTCGCCGCTCCTGCAACAGTGGCCAGGAGGTTGACCACGTTGTTTTCGATGTATCGGATTCCTCCCGTCACGTGCGAGCTCTCTCCGCAGTGTCTTAGCGCTTCAGTAGGCTTGTGGCAGATGACGCAGTATCCTCTCCTCTGAACCACCGCTCCCGACAAACTGTCAAAGATGGCTCCGAAAACTCCGCCTATGACACAGATTGGCACGACTTCGAGCTGAGTCGACATCAGACCGAGGAAGAACGCCATTGAGCCGATGACAAGTGAAGCAAAGACGGCACCCAGGACGCCCAGCAAAGTGACCCCTCCGGAGGTCCCAGGCGTGACAGTCCTAGTTAGTTTAGTGATTAGCCTCGGCTTCTTGTGGCTCAGAAGACCCAGCTCGGTCGCCACCGTGTCCGCGGCGGAGGTGGAGATGGCTCCCAGGAACATGACAGACAGGCCCGTGGTGGGTCCTGTGAGGTTGAGCAGAGCTATCGCCGAGACCGTACCGCCGTTTGCCAGAATATTGGGCCAGCTGCGCGCGCCACCCTTCTCCTGCGCGCTCCCAAGCCTCCTCTTGTATCCGTACTTGTAGAGAGTGAAGACTACCCCCAGGGTGAAGAAGACCGCGACCATGACGAACCATGAGAGCCCTCCCCCGTAGATGACCGAGAAACCCACGACCGCGCTCGCGAGGAAGCCCCTTCCGTCGATAGTGTTGAGGAGGACCGCCGCCAGCGCGAACGCGACCACGGTGAAGAACTCGACTGTCGCGGGGACTATGGTCAGCACGGTCATTCCTCGCGCTCCTGGTCAGTGTAAAAAAGGGTTGCAAGCTTCTATCCATCTGCCATTACGCATCAGGGCCGTGGCCTGATCATTCGAGCGCTCCAAGTGTTCGACGGGATCAGCCTGAAAGCGCTGAGGAACGCTACGAGGATCCTGATCGTCCTGACAGGGTGACCGCTCTTAGGGCTGAAATGAGAGCATCCTCGGAGGGCGCTCCCGACAGCGCCAAGACAATCCCCTCTCGCTTCGCCAGATCTACTGCGAGCGGGTCAAGGTCTTTCGGGCCGTGTATTACGACGACCCTTGGCTTGAGCTGGGAGACTCTGATAGCCACAAGGGGGCTGCGTCCCATCCCAACCTTTGTGAATACCAGCGCTCTTTCGGTCGTGGCCCCGAAAATCCTGTAGAAGTCGAGGCCAGACAGCGCGTAGATCGTCTTTATGCTGTCTACTACGGTGTAACCGTACAGTCTTACCTGTTTCTCATCGCCCGCGACCACTTTCGCATCGACCGCTTTCAGGACCGTCGAGGCTTCGATTGGGCCTTGGAACTCGCCTATTGAAAGGATGGCCTCGTCCTTTTCGCTAGAAACCAGTTTTGGTATCGTCCGATCGCGGCCCTCGTCAAGCTTGACAAGGGCCGAGACATACTTCTTCACGAATTGAACACCGGGCGATGGTCTCCTCCCACTCTCGTAGTCGCTCAGGACCGAAGGCGAAATGGCCAACGCCCTCGCAAGCGTCACCTGCTTTATCTTCAGTCTGGCTCTCCAGGCCTTCATTGCTCTCCCTGGGTCTGGGCTGGCAACAACGCTGCCCGCGATCTTCTCGAGCGCGTCAGTCTCGCTAGGTTCCAACCGAATTAGGCACTTGGCTAATGGAATTTTAAGTTTTTGACGATGATGAATGATCGGATACGAACCTGGCTCTAGTAAACAAACAGTCTGACTCGCAGGGAGAATCGAGGCTGTGGATGGGGCCGTCTCATGTAAGACTAGACCACCACACAATTCGCAAGAGCGCCTCGACCGCTGAGGTCATGTCGACCTGGGGCGGTCTAACCGTCGCCTAACCCTTCTGTATGCTGCCTCGATCATCCTTATGAGGTTCGCCAAGAATCTGTTCTGCTTCTCCAAGTTTCCAGAAAGAACAGCCTCTTCTGATACGAATTCGCGCTTGAGCTCATGAACGTCTGTCTTCTTGGAGAAGTAGAGGTATATTGGAATCCCCAGCAGGATCGCTGCCGACCCAACAACTTTGCTTAGGAGAGAAGTGGAATAGAGCAGGTAGACACTGATTCCAACCCCCAGCCACGGAAGTACGTTTTGTCCACGAAGACCGTGCTCATCATTCTTCTTTAGAACGGATAGGGAAAGACAAACGAGCAGATAGCAGACTCCGAGGTTGAAGACTGCAAATGATATGAGTGTTGAGATTCCGGAGAATGGCATAAGCGCCAAAGCAATCACACCCTCGATGATTACTGCGACATAGGGCGTCTGAAACCGCGCGTGGATCTTGCCGAGCTCCTTCGGGAGCAATCCTTCGCTAGACATCGCATAGAGCAAACGGGCCGTCCCGAGAACCTCCGTCTCATCCGTCCCCGACACCGAAGCGAGGGCGCCGACCCCAGTGATGACGGCGCCCGCTGAGCCGAGGAGGGCCGTACTGACCAACACAAGGGGTATTGGACTCTTCGCGAGCTCGGCTGACCCGACCACGCCAAAGACCGCAGCGTTAGTTACAACATAGAAGAATATCACTATCGCCATGCCGGTTATCATTGCTTTGGGGATGTTCTTCTTTGGGTCGACGACCTCGCTTGCAGGAAGGACACCAAGTTCGAATCCTGCATAGGCCCAGAAGATCAGCACCAAGACAGTGCCGAAGTTGCTCAGGCCTGCCGGCGCGAATGGTGTGTAATTCCCGAGCAGTGTGGGTCTGAGCACGATGGACCCGATACCTAGGAAGATTATGAGAAGGAGTGGGGCGAGCTTTGCGAGAGTCAGGACGTCGTTTAGTCGTCCCGCCGCCTTGACACCGACAATGTTGACCGTAGTGAGCACCACGATGAAGATGACCCTGATCAGCAGCTGTTCCCCGTATGACAAGGGAACGAAGTACTGGAGGTAACTCGTGAACACTATCGCAAAGACGGGAAGTGCAATGATCTCCGCGATGCTCATGCTCCATCCCGCGATGAACCCGAAGAAATCGTCGAAGGCTTCTGATACAAAGGCGAACGAGCCTCCGACATTCGGGACATAGTAACTGCAGTATCCGAATACCATCGCCAGTACCATTGAAATTGCCCCACCAATGATCCAGATCACCAATGCGAATGGCCCGATCAGGCCCGCAACGAGTCCGGGGACAATGTAGATGTCGCTCCCGATGATGGCTCCCACAACTATGTTCATCAGGTCAAAGTAGGACAGATTCCGCTTGAGTTCCAACGACGCGGTCCCTGGGTGGATATCTCCACTATTTTGACTTGAGGGGTCATACAGCCCTAGTCTTGGACGGTCTCCGTCGGTCCGTGCCGAGTCAACTGCAAGTGCACCTCATGCGGCGTGGGCAAGGGTCGAGGAGAAATGGGCCTAGATCACTGAAGGATGCTTTGAACCGACCAAGAACATGTGTTCCTCCCACCAAATAGACTTGTCTTACATGCACAGACAGGCACTTTTCGGCACTTTCTCGTCAACTTGGTTGCTTTTCTTTATCGAATGTCAACCCGCGGAAGGCTTCCAAAGGTCAGGGAGGCGGCGTTCATGCTCAACGTCAGTCGTCAGGCGCTTTGGAGGTGGATCAAGGGCGGGAAGATCAAGGTCGTCAAGCTGCCTTCGGGAAGGCATAGGATTCCCGAGAGCGAGATAGTCAGAATCCTCCGAGCACTTTGACCCCCAATGATTCGGCCCGAGCCCGTCCATCTCAAAGGCTTGCTCATGTCTCCTAGAGGCGAGTGACACCCAAGATCATGGTTAGACGAAGTCAACAGACTTAATAGTGCTTTGAGCCTGAGTCTCATCAATGCCAGGACACTTCGAAGTCTACGTGGATGCCAAGGGCAAATACCGGTTCCGACTTAAGGCGGCCAACGGCGAAATAATCGCTTCGGGCGAGGGCTACAATTCCAAAGAGGCATGCATGGATGGAATACAATCAGTGAAGACCAATGCTCCGACCGCGACCATCAAGGAATAGGAAGTAACTCACTCGCACATCTGCCCGTAGAAGATGAGGATCCTTTAGGATCCTGGCTCCTCCCTTTTCCGGCTAGTGTTCAATGTCATTCAGAGGTAAACTACTAGACGGTTTAGCTCCTAGTCGAAGACTCCTTTTGTCGCGCCTGGACTTAATTGCAGTGGCTAGACCGCCCGAAGGACTGTTGGTCTGCAAATGCTGCCTACGTCCGGTAGGCGAAGGCAAGGGTGTACTGGCAGCCGACAAACTGAAGAGGCCGACCCATGTGGAAACTTGAACCCGGCCCTTTAGTCGAATTCGATAAACGCTTTCCCGATTCCGATGTCGATGTCGTGATCATTTTCTAGCTCTTTCCGTGAATAAAGGAGGACGACGCCAGCCTCTCGGCAGGCGTCCCGATTCTCTCTGATACTGTGTGTTGACTACCTGCGCGCGCGCCTGTTTGAAATGACCGAATAGTGGGCTGTCGTTTGTCAGGTAGAACTGCCTGACCGCAGCCCTGGTCACGTTTTTCATCGAGTCAGAGACCCCTCTTTCGATCAGGTACTTGTCGACGTATTCGCCCATGAGGTCCGTTTGCCGTCTTTTCGTGATGACGTCCATCGGGTCTGATGAGGGTATGCAGCGCAGATTGTCCAGGATCAGCTCGTCGGATGACATGGCAATCCCTTACTCAGCCTTCAGCCACACAAGAAACGCAGCAAGCCGCCCCGCGCAAGCTGCTTTGGCGTGGGAGTTCCCATAACCTCTGAGAAAGCGGTCCACGCTCACGCTAGGCCCTATCTTCTCGAGCTGATGCCGGAGTGCGGTAGCGGCGACATCTTCGACAGACATTCCCTGTGCAGTAAATGGCGGATTATCTGCCATAGTCAACATGTATTACTCGCCGGTGCCATGGTGGTCTCCCGATGGCGAAGTGCTATTGCGGGTTCATGTGCGAGACGGAGGACGAACTCGAGTCGCACGTGATCAAGATCCATGGAGCAAGAGACGGTGACTGGAAGGGGTGGGTGAGCAAGTGATTGAGTTTGCCGCGTCGGGTCAGGTAGAAACAATCTGCATTTTCTCCCTCGCATTCCATGTCCTGGCAAGTGTCTAGCACTGGAGAGCAGCATTCCAATTCCCATAAGCACAGAGACGGTCCGATGGTGGGAGAACGCTCGGAAAACGACATAGGCAGGTTAATGCAGAGATGAACAACTCAAGAATAGTTGTGGAACTGCACCTAGGTTCAACCGCACATTCAGGTCTTCCTCGCCAACTTCGCTACTTGGGCTCTCACCAACTCCTGCGCTTCCTTCAATTGGTCGCGCTCTCGCGTCAGACCTAGTTCCTTGAGTAGCCTCTCTCCTAACAATCTGTTCTTTCCTGTAAGGGCACTTGGACCCGTGGCTGTCTTGATAGCCCGTCCTTCACGCGCGGATAGCTGTCCTAGGGCGTTAAGCATCTCCGTTCCAAGATATGAGTAGCACTCTGCGAGTTCGATTCTTTGGTTCAGCTCACGAGCCTTCGAACTGACGCACTCGAGTCGGGTGGCAGACCATCTCGGCTTGACTGCCTTCGCCCCTTCATGCCCTCCGCCAAGCACGTCGTACAGCACCGCCACGCCGTCGAGTCTAGACTCGCAATTCATCCGCGACGAATTCCTTAGACCCGCACCCGTCGTGAATGACTCGAAGCTTTTCGGCACCGCCTTCGATTGGTCCTTGAGCTGGCTGAGGAGGTGGCTGGGAGACGGAGAGATCTCTCCGGAATAAAGGAGGGAATAGGCGTAGTCGTACGCAGCAGAGAGCAGCCAGTAGTCTGCATCAATGGCCGAACCCTTGGAGAGCGCATCCTCGGCCCTGCCGAGCGACTTCAACGCCGAGGCGAGTCTCTGACTGGAACTCCTCTTCGCCGAGTTGGCGAGGATGGCCGCGTTCGAAGCCAGGCTAGTGGACAGGACTAGCGAAGTGTCTCTGACCGTCTTGGCATGCGCCAACGAGACCGAATGCTCTGGGTTCGAGGGCCTCAGAACTTCTCTCTCCGACGCGAAGAAGAGGTCGAGGAAGACTTCGCCGATCCTGACCGTCGAACTAGGGCGCCTTTCGCTTGTAACCACTACGACATCGAGCTCGCACGAAGTGCGCTCGAGCCCTTGGGCATGACACCCAACGACCGCGAGGGCAGAGCCCCTGTAGGTGTCGAGAATCGGGCGGAGAAGCTCTGCGGCTGATCCCTGAGCACTTCTCATGACACTCCCACTCCTACATTCACCCTCGATCTCATCAAGGCGGGATTGAAACCATTTGTTAACAGACTGCAAACGGTTCGAAGGGCTCGATTTCTTGCAAATCTTGCATATGGCCTTGAGTTATATGAGATTCGTCCGCAACACATATATACGCGACGGCGGTGATCTTCCTTGTAAAGATTTCGCTAGTGGTAGAAATGCTAGGCGACAAGGACTTTTCTAGGCTGATGAAGCTGCAAAAGGCATTAGACAAGTGCCCACGATGCGGCAAGGGACCGATGCTAGTCGACACCGCCGGGGGAGAACTCTTCTGCGGGGCCTGCGGCTTCGTCGTCAAGGAGAAGATTGAAGACGTCGGTCCAGAATGGAGGGCGTTTTCAAAGGAAGAAAAGGACGACAGGAGCAGGGGAGGCATCCCGACTTCCATTGCAATGCATGACATGGGGCTAGCGACCGTTATCGGTGGGATAAACAAGGACGCTTCTGGGAAATCGCTTTCGGCTTCAATGAAGGCCACGGTGGATAGGCTCAGAACGTGGGATTCCCGCAGCCAGGTGCATGAGCCGGTCGACAGGAATCTCCGACAGGCTTTCAGCGAACTCGATCGGCTCTCCGACAAACTCTCGGTTTCCGACGCCGTGGTTGAGAAAGCGGCCTACGTCTACAGGAAGGCGCTTGAAAGGGGGCTGGTCAGAGGAAGGTCGATCTCTGCCATCATCGCTGCTTCTCTCTATGCAGCTTGCAGGGACACCCAGACGCCGAGGACGCTGAAGGACTTGGCAGCAGTGAGCAACGTCAAGAAGAAGGACATTGCAAGGTGTTACAGACTGCTTCTAAAAGAAATGGACATCAAGATGCCGGTCGTCGACCCAACAAAATGCGTCTCAAGAATCGCCTCAAAGGCGGGCCTCTCCGAGAAGACTAAGAGGAGAGCTTTGGAGATTCTGAAGAGGGCCGAGGAGACCAGGATTTCCGCGGGCAAGGACCCAATGGGCCTGGCGGCGGCTGCTCTATACGTGGCGTGCACCCTCGAAGGCGAGGACAAGACTCAGAAAGACTTGGCGGAAGCAGCGGGCGTAACTGAAGTCACGATTAGGAACAGGTACAAGGGACTCCGGTCCGCCCTGGGCATCTAGACGTCAATCTTCCGTGATGAGCCGTTCCTTCTTCTTCTGTTTCAATATCGGCTGTGGGAACTGGGCCGGAAAGTTCTCCGACAGGATTCTGATGTAGATGTCGGTCTCCTCGTCGTTCATAAACTGAAACATGTATCTGCCTGTGTAGGGAGAGGGCTCACCCTCCCTGCGCAAGAACTCGATGTGAATCAACGGGTCTCCCTGCTTGATCGTAATCGGAGTCCTCTCGTTGCTCAGGTTCACCAGTTCGAGAGCCAACCTCCCGACGAATCCGCTGTGAACCTTGACTGAATTCAGGAATGAGAGTCCGAGCCGTCCGAATTTGCTCTTGGAGGTCAGGTGGGCGACGCAGTCAGGGGGAGTAAAGACGATTTCGCGGGAGATCATGTTCCTGTGCTCCAGGTAGTTCAGTGTCCTGTTCTCTCTGACGGTCAGCACATAGCCGTCTCCGTCAAAAGCTCCCGGATCTGACGGATAGATCACTTTGTATTTAGACACGAGATCCTTCAGTATCGAAACGCCTAGGATTGTCATACCTGCCGCGTCGTTCCTCCAGGTCGGCGGCTTATGAACTTCAAGTGGGGGGAGCGAGCGGTTCCCGTCTTCTATCCAGGAGCTTGACTGCCCCGATGTAAGCAACCCCGAGCAGGCATGCCACTCCAAAGACCTCGAACAAGCCCACCACGACAATCTGTTGGAGGAGATACCCCGGGGCCGACGTCCAGGGGATGCCGTACGCTCCTTGTCCGTAGAAGGCGAAGACGCTGGGGAGGTAGTCAATGCCCCAGTGCGCCAAGACCGCGACGTGGAACCCGTACCTGATGTAGAGGTATGCGAGCACGATGCCCCCGTAGGCCGCTTCCGGCAGCTTCCCGATATCCCACCCCCCGCCACCGCACGCCACATGACAGGCACCGAAGGTTCCAGCACTGATAGCACCAGCGAGCCAAATCACAATCAGAATGATGGTGTTGTTGTCAACGCCCTCATAGGCGAAGGAAGGGCGCCACAATGTCTTCAAGACTGAAGCTCCAGGTCGTGATAGCGTGACGATCACAGTCGCGACCCCTACGAGGAGGACTCTGAACCCAAACTCCTCTCGGAGTGGCGCGAGCGTCAACCCGATGAAAGCATGCAGGTCGTCACCGCCGCCGAAGGGGTTTCCGATTGGCGCCCCGAAGATCGAGACCACTTCATCCAGAATTGCTGCGGTGAAGACTAGGAACCCGATGGCCACGAGTGTCAGCAACCCCCGGTTGGATAGGAATTCTCTGTAGCCATTCCTGAGTCCTGAGACGACAGCAGAGGGCAAGCTTTTCCCTTGGAAGACGGTCAGGACTAGCATCGCCAGATAGATGGTGGTAACTACGATGAATGCCACTCCGTACGCGATCTGGAAGGGAAGTAGGATGGCGATCGGACCGACCCAAAGAAACGGCTGGCCGAGGGTGCCGGCCGTCGAATTGGATAGGTGGGTGAAAAAGACCGTGTACACACCGACCGGGAAGGAGAGCACCACCAGAAGCGCCGTAAATGAAAGCAGAACTAGGAAAAGCGCAGCAAGGATTGACCTTAGGGGGTTTGGCAACGGCTCCACACTGGGCTCCAAACCTAATGCTCTCCACGACTCTCGTCTGGCGTCCACTCAAGAAAAGCGGTTCCTCTATATCCACAGTTCGTGCAGTGGTAGGTCATCGGGACTAACCAACCTCCAAACTTGTTCGCGTTTCTGACAGGATGAAGACAGCGTGGACAGAGTTTCTGCGCGGGCTTCAGTGGGTTCTTCCTCACGAGCCTCGGTTGGTCATCGTCCGGATCGCCTTCAGGTTGCACGTTGGTATCGATTCACTCTCAGGGCCTTAAAACCGTTCCAAAGAAATGACGACTTCATTGGGCGCACCTCGGTGAGATGGCTTTGAACATGACGACTGGATGGAGAATTGTCATTTCTGCCAGTCCACCATGATGAGGATTTAGACTTGCGAATTCCACAGCCTGGTTGCGCTTCTGTAGGCCGCGAGATGTATCGACTCTTCTAGGGCGTTTCCCGTCTCGCTTGCCGAAGCACTCTTCATCCAATGCGCTTCAGATCAGGCTAGTCGCTAGGCTGATTGTTGAAGATCGAGATGGCCTGATCGGCGGTGGCACCCTCATGGACGACCGCGCGGACGGCTTTGATCATCCCGACTGGGTTAGATGACTGGAAGATGTTCCTTCCCATGTCTACACCTACTGCTCCACTCGATACCGCCTTCGACGCGAGTTCTAGTGCATCCCTTTCAGGCAGCTTCTTCCCTCCGGCGATGACCACTGGAACTGGACATGAGTTGACGACCTTCTCGAAGTCCTCGCAGTAGTAGGTCTTCACGACCTGAGCGCCAAGCTCCGCCGCTATGCGGCAGGCTAGTCCGAGGTACCTAGCATCTCTGTTCATCTCTCTCCCGACGGCAGTAACCGCGAGCACGGGCATCCCGAATCTTTCTCCCTCGTCGACTAGATAAGAGAGGTTCATCAACGAATCCTTTTCATGCTCTGATCCGACGAAGACGGAGACGGCGACCGCGGATGCGTTGAGCCTGATTGCTTCTTCGATGGAGGTGGTGATTCCCTCGTTTGACATATCTTTCAAAACACTCGTACCTCCCGAAACTCGCAGGATCACTGGGATGTTATTCTCCGGGTCTACCGATGTCCGGAGGATTCCCCTGGTCAGCATCAGCGAGTCAGCATAGGGAACGAGCGGTGCTATTGTCTTTCTCGGATTCTCTAGCCCGGTCGTCGGCCCTTGGAAGTATCCGTGATCCACCGCCAGCATAACAGTCCTCCCAGATTTCATAATTCGGGAGAGCCTGTTTTTCTTGCCCCAGTCCACTGTTAATCCTTCACCCTACGGGCCGACGAGAGCGGGCTGGCATTTTAAGTGTGACTGGGTTTCGGTCTCTAAGGGGTAATGACGACCTTCATTCCCGCCCCGGAGATGGCTGTTTCGACTGCCTTTGCGAATTCCACAATCGGGAACGTGTGAGTGACGATGGACCTGAACTTCTCACTGTCAGCTGCAATTAGGCTGAGCGCCGTTGCGGTTTCGGTGTCGGTCGTGGCGTAGCTGGGTATCAGCGAAACCTCTGAGTTGTATACGTCGCTGAGGTCATAGTCGAGGACCGAACCCTTTGCCGGGACCCCGAAGAGACAGAGTCGGCCGCCCGATCTGACGGACTTCATGGCCTGAAGTACCGCCTTCGGGCTTCCCGAGGCGACGATTGCAAGGTCGGCGCCTCTGCCCTCCGTCCTCTGCCTGACTTCTCTGGCGACGTCCTGCCTCCCGGCATTGATGACACATTCTACCTTCGACTTCTCAGCGAACTGCAGCCTAGGTTCACTTATGTCGCTGATCATCACCTTAGCGCCCCTCGAAAGGAGCAGGATGGAGTGAAGAATCCCAACAGGACCAGCTCCCACGATTAGGACAGCGTCATCCTCCTTCACATTACATCTGTTCAAGGCCCTGACGCAACACCCCAAGGGCTCGATCAGGCTGGCTTCCTCGAATCCAAGGGAGGAGGGCAGGCCGAGGATTCCGCCCTTGTTCACGTTCCACCGCGGGACCCTGAAGAATTCAGAGAAACCGCCGGGATGGATGTTGCTATTCCTGAACTCCCTGCAAGCAGTCTGGTTCCCGTGCAGGCAGTAGTAGCATTCGTGGCACGGAACGTGGTGGTGTGCAAAGACCCTGTCTCCTTCCCGAATGTTGATGACGCCTTCACCCACGGAAGCTACGATTCCGACTGCTTCATGCCCAATGATTGGCAGCGCTGCGGTGTACTCGCCTCGAGTCTTCTCGATGTCGGTGCCGCAGAGGCCACACGCCTTCATTCTGATCAGGAGCTCGCCTGCACCGATCTCCGGAACGGGAACTTCCGAAACCACGGCACCGATTACGTCCGGTGCTTCAGACGTCCTCAAGAGGACGGCTTTCATTCGCTATCAATGCGTTGCGCGTCGGACCGAGGATATAAGCGAACAACACCCGGAATTGGCGGTAGTAGCTTTTGCCTGACAGCGATCGGGGCGAAAACCAGGGCGCGCGGTTCAAGCGGTCTTTGTTAGTATCTTTGGTTCTTTCCATTCTTCCCTGAGAATGCTGTAGAGAAGAGTATCAGTCCAATTCCCTCTCATGAAGAAGTTCTTGCGGAGCGTTCCTTCCCTCTTGAAGCCAGCCTTTTCCAAGACTCTCTGAGAAGCGACATTCCTCGTGTCAGTCTGGGCCTGAATACGCATGCCCTCCCTGGAGAGAAATAGGTAATCCACCATCAACTTGACAGCTTCAGTGCAGTAGCCTTTGCCCCTCCCATCCGGTGCCAGACTGTAGCCGATTTCCAATTGCTTGCCCGCGACATGTAGGACGTAGAAATGGACTATGAAACCTATCCTGGTTCCGTCTTTCTTCTCTATGAAGAATGGCTTCAACTCAAGGGGACTCTCAAGTAACTTCTCTGTTTCTGCTCTTGATGCCTGTCGCAGGCCTTGATATTCACCAAGGAACTCCGGTTCGTTGAGCCATTCCGCAAGTTTAGGCAAGTCCTCCTTCTCCATCACTCTCAAGTTCACATTCTTTCCTTCAAGCAACCAATACCACCGCTCAGTCTGACAGGGGTAGTTCATCTATATCTCTTCCTCAACATGATGAGTTTGCTCTGCCTCAACCGGCGCGGCGCAGGGAGACTCTCGACTGCGGCAGATTCTTCTTCTAGTTCTACAGGAGTGCAGTGTGACTGCAATCCAGATTCCGTGGCTCTAACTTTAAACCTAGGACCATGTCCGATTGGAAAAGGGATCCAGCAGTTGGGGCTGCCAGAGAAGATCAAGAAGATTGAGGATGACATCCACAGAACTCAGGTCAATAAGAAGACAGAGCACCACGTCGGACTGCTGAGGGCGAAGCTCTCTAGGCTGAAGGCTGAGCAGGAGGAACAACAGTCGAGACGCACAGGAAGCAGAATTGGCTACGACGTTAGGAAATCGGGGGACGCGACGGTCGTGCTGATCGGGCTGCCAAGCGTAGGCAAGTCCACCCTGCTCAACAGGCTCACAAATGCGAAGTCGAAGGTTGCGTCTTACCAGTTCACTACTCTGGAGGTCGTCCCCGGGGTAATGGAGCACAAGGGGGCGCGCATCCAGGTCCTCGACTTGCCCGGGATAGTCAAGGGAGCTTCATCTGGCAAGGGTCTTGGCAGGCGTGTCCTCGCCGTGGCTAGGAGTGCAGATCTCGTTCTCTTCATCCTGGACGTCTTCCAGCCTGAGGCGCGGGGCATCTTGGAGAAGGAGCTCAGGAGCGCCGGGATCAGGGTGGATGAAAGGCCTCCCAATATCGTGATCGAAAAGACTGGTTCAGGTGGTCTCGCAGTGTCGACGCAGGTGAAGCTCACTAAGATCAGTGAGGCGCTGATCAAGGACACACTAAGAGTGTACGATATCAACAGTGGCAGGGTGCTGATCAGGGATGACGTCAGTGACGAGCAGCTCCTTGATGTGCTAGCAGGAAACAGAACCTACGTTCCTTCGCTTACGGTCATGAACAAGATTGACCTCGTAAATTCAGGCTTCACCAACGAGCTGACCAGGAAACTCCCCTACGAGTTCATCCCGATCTCGGCTGAGGCCGACCTCAACCTCGACGCGCTGAGGGAGGAGATCTACAGGAGGCTCGACTTCGTCAGAATCTACATGCGCCGGCGCACAGGAGAAACGGATTTCGAGGAGCCGATGATAGTCAAGAACGGCACCACCATACTAGAGGTTTGTGACAAGGTCCACAGGAACATGAAAGACGACTTCAGATATGCACAGGTCTGGGGCAAGAGTGTTCGGTTTGGCGGACAAAAGGTCGGAATGAATCACACACTGATGGACCAAGACGTTTTGACGATAGTCACAAAGTAGAGAGAAACGCGGCCGGGCTAGGGCTGGTCGACTAGATAGAGAAAACTTGGCCGGAATCTTGACCCGTGTACGTGAAATTCAAAATGTGAGAATTGACAATACGATCTGCGCTGCCTTGAGTCAGACCTTCATCGGGACAGCTGTGAAGGCTTGATGTAGTCACCATGCCTGGAGCGGGCGTCGAGGAGCCTGGCGCGCTGTTCTCCGATGATGTCGTAGAGCCTCGTGGGGACATGATCCATGCCCCTGAACGCATGCTCTATCCTGTCCAGCTTTGCCAGCCTTTCCGCCACCCGGAGCGTGAACTGCACTTCGTAGTCCTCCAAGGCGTAGCCCTTCCCGAGGACATCGGCGAAGAGCCTCCTCAGGTCGGAATAGAGGGGCATCCTCCCGGTCGGTGTCTCGATGACGCCAACCTCATCATGGGTTCTGAGCTCCATCCACTTGAACCAGACGCGTTTGTCCGTCTTTTCGTTGAGGAACTTGCCCTCCTTGCTCCTGAGGAAGTAGTTCACTCCGAATATTCTTGGAGGTCGCTGGAGACCCTGACCGAACTTGATATTGCCCTCGACGTACCTTCCCACCGGTATGGACAGGAAGTCGAGGTTGGACATGGGGTTGAACTCACGGACACCCTCTTTCCCCAGGGTGGCAGCGGTGGTCTCGGATTCCAGGCACGCGCCGAAGGTGACAATCCCATGGTCCCATCCCAGCGACTCTTCCACGGGGACACAGGTGTCGGAGTCACGGCCTCCGTAGACGATGGCGCCCACCTGCACACCAGTGGCGTCGTCCATGACCGGATCTAGGTTGCTGAACAGGTCTAGCGAGACTGTGAAGCGGGCGTTCAAATGAGAAACAGGTATCTCCTTCCCCTTCTCGTCCTTCTTCCCTGGCCACCATTCGCCGCTGAAGTTCTTCCCCCTGGGCGGCAGCGCTTCGCCACTCCCGTCCCAGAAGACGCCTCCATCGGGAGTCACGAGTACGTTCGAAAATATGATCTCTCCAGGGTTGTGGAGGACTTTCCACTGAACGGAGTCGTCCTTCGGATTGATCCCCTGGATGATGCCGAACACGCCTTTCTCGACGTTGACGGCTCGCACCGATCCGTCCACCCTGCGGAGGTAGGCGATGTCATCACCGACGATCTTCTCTCCTTCGAGCATGGCGGTGGAGGTCTTTCCACACATCGACGGAAATGCGCCTGTGAAGTAGGTCCTTCTTCCTCCGGGGCCGTTTACACCCATCACCAGCATGTGCTCGGTGAGCCATCCCTCCTTTGACGCCTTCAGGATGGCCAGCCTCATGGCGAGCTTCTTCAGTCCGATGGAGTTGCCTCCGTACTGCGTGTTGACACTGTAGACAGTCTCTGCATCGAGGTCAATGTAGATCCTTCTCTTGTCCAGATTCTTGCAAGTCCTACGCGCGTCAAGCTCTCCCTCTGAATGTACAAACCTGAAAGGCTTGACGGCGGCCCCCTGACGGAGGAACTCCTCGTATCCCTGACGGTAGAGGATGTTCTCGCTGTGAACGACGTAACTGGAGTCAGTCAGCTGGACGCATGGGATTGAGAAGACCGAGCCAATGGGACCAAGGCAGTAGAACCAGACGTACATGCGGCGACCAGCCATAATGCCGCTGAGGAGCGACCGCATCTCTCTGATTCGCTCTAACCTGTCTCCAGTTCGGATGCCGGGGCCTAGGTTTGCGCCACCAGGGATCAGTATCTGGGTGTGCTCACGGTCTCTGCCCTGGTCATAGTAGCTTTCGAAGTGGGCTGTATGGCCATTGATCGAAAGTCGGAGCTCTTCCCCGTCGGCGACAGCCGCGTCCCTGACGAACTCTAGGTCCTCATGCGTGCTGGCAGAGACGTAGACACTCGCGGGGTTGCAGAGCTGGATGTACTCCGAGACGAATTTCAAGACGTCGTTGCTGCGGATCGCCTCGAGGCGGGCGGAGTCCCTGGCCGACAAGTGACCTTTGAGAAACTCTGACGCGTTGGTCTCGATGCCGGTCAAGAATCTTCAGTTAGCGCGGAAACGCCGTGAGGGCTATTTTAGGATTCAGGCTTGCACTCCCTACTAACCAACCATATGACTCCAGGTTCCCAGAACCTGGGCGCGGGTTCTGTTACCTCTCCGTCGGGTTCTCGCCTTGCGTGAGCCTGTTACCTTCCGTCGGGTAACCTCCGATTCCTCAGTTATCGGCATTCGTCAGGTGCTTCTCTCTCCTTAGTTCTCTCATTCTTGCCAAGGCTGTTTAATTCCAGAAGGTAAATCCAAACACCCAAATCACCTGAGCGGATAGGCTTGTTTGCCGTTTGTGAGACAGGTGGTAGAACAACCGCATTGTTCTGCTCTGACTTAGATTGGGTAGGAGCCATTCCTCAATCCGCTTTACTTCCTCGCCCGCAGAATGCTCTACACTATCGAGACATCTTACCGCCACGCTCTTTGTAAAGTCAGGCGCATCGTCAGGCATGCTGAGTGCATATCCGTTCATGAAACAGAAGAGCGATGTCACGATTAGAGAAGTCCGTTTGTTCCCATCCGTGTAGGGATGGAACGCGATGAAGGAATAGAGAATTGCCGACGCTCGTGTGCAGAAGGTAGGAAAAGGTATGATTCTGTGAGTGTCCGTCCTAGCGAACTCGATACATGCGTCCACCATCCCTTTGGACATCCAACCGTTCACTCCTCTCTGTTGGATTATGACTCGATGGATGGTCTCTATTTCATCATGGGTGGGATAGATGAAGGGGTCTGCAGGCAATCGGTTACCATTCAAACTACATTCTAGCGAGTCGGTCGAAGACCTCTTTACTGCGCTTGATAGTCTTCTCCGCGAATTTCTTCATTCCGTAATCCTCTACTCTCTCAAGGAGAGTTTCGAAGCTCATATCTGCGATTGCCCTATCGACCTATGCGGGCTTCTTGACTTTTAAACTATGTGGACTTATAAGCCGAATCTGGATGTAAAATCCTACTATCTCTTCTTCGACGCGTTCTGGATTATCGTCAGCCACTTGTTCTCTCCCTTGACCTTGATTCCTGCCAAGTCTGCAGGAGTCCGACCCTTCAACGCCTCATGCGGTCGGATGAAATTGTGGTATAGCTGATAGCCCTTCAGAATCGGCGAATTCACAACCTTCAACCCGCGCATCACCTTCTCGCGGTCTCTGAACTCTCCGTTCAGGCGTTCCATCTTATTGTTGTGAACCACTCCGCTTATCCTGATGTCCCGAACGTGCTGAGTTCTTGGGTAGGTGTTAGTGTAGAACTCCCGCTTGAAGGGTTTGGTGAAGTGCATCCCACCATCTGTTATCAGCGTCATTGGCTTCTTGCCCGCGACCCGCTTGCTCTCCGCGAACAGGGGCCTAACGTCTGCCGTGAATTTCCCATCCGCGACCTGTTGGGCAATCCAGAAGCGGGTCTCGTCGTCCATCATGGCGAAAAGATACTTCATGTTGCCCCTGAACTTCACGAAGACCTCATCGGCTCGCCAAGTGTCCGACACCTGAGGCGTAATCTTGTCGAGATACTTGTCCATCAGGCCAATGTATTTCTGAATCCACTTCCAGACGGTCTTATGCGAGACTTCCGCGCCCAAGAGCCTGAGGGACTTCTGCGTGTTGCGTAGGCTCTCTCCTGAGAAGTAAAGCTGAAGCGCGGTCGTTATCGCCTTGGGATTGTGCTTCATCTTGTCAAACCCGATATTGACCGTGAAGTATCTCAGGCAGTCAAGACAGTTGAACTTCTGAATCACGCCCGACTTGTTGTGCCTCAAGCCGTCCTTGATGACGTGCTTCGACCCGCAGAAGATACAGGCGTCTGTCGTGCTGAAGTCTGCGAGGACTCCAAGCTCGACCGCGCTCCTGAGCTTCTTGGAATACTCGACGCTCCAGATATGTTTGCACTTCTGCCCTCGGTAGGTCGAGTCGGGGCATGAGCAAGTCCAACCCGACTCCAAAGCCCTGACCTGATACTCTCCTTTCCCCGACTGCGACCTAACGGCGTATTCGTTCTCGTCTACTCTGCGAACCTCAGTCCTGAGGTCGCAGATGAGCCTGCCACGCTGTTCCCTTTGGTCTTGGATTTGCATCTTTCCACTACCAGTGGTGTGGTGGTGTTGGCATATGAGTGTTGTGGTGGCGTGGCGTAGAACAGAACCCTTAAATCATGTGTGGTGGTGTGGTGTTGTGATGGTAGATGCCTGACAAACCAAAGAAGGAATACACCTCAATCAGGATAGACCCTGAGCTATGGAAAGAGGTGAAGATACAGGCCATCCGTGAAGATGTCGAAGTCTCGACCTTCATGGAGAGGGCAATCAAGAAGGAACTTGAGAGGGTGAGAGTCAAGTGACGATAGGCCAAGCCAGCATGATGAGCGAAGAGGTCACCAAGATGCGAAGGCGGGTGGCAGACAATCTCACCCATTGGAATCTAATGCCGGACAGGGCAGAAAGAATCGGGCGCGGAATCAAGCTCTCGGTTTCAAAAGATGGGAAGGTCACTCCCCAACAGGCAGAAAACCTGATGGACTTCATTTGGTCACTGAGCGTCCACGACATAGCGAGCATGGCGATGATAGGATTCCTTTTGGATACGGTGACATCTCTCGCTGACTTGGCCTCGGACAAGACCGTGACCTTCAATGTCAAGAAGGATGTTCAGAAAGCGTTAGACCAATGGGTAAAGGCAATGGAAGCGGCTCGGAAGGCTCAGGAGGCGTATATCGCATGAGCCCGCATCAGGCTCAGGAGCTATGTGACCTAAACAACGAATTACTGCATGCCAATCTTGAGATGCTGAGAGAGGTCAGAGATTACTGCCGAAGGAATGGGCTACCCTCTCCCGTCTTGGACAATGCCCTGAGTTACCGCGTCAGACAGATTCTCGACTTGGTGAACGGAATAAACGGAACACCCGACGAAAGGAAACACCGAGACGATTTTGGCCTACCAGACGGAGAGGTAACAGCACCTGGGCGCGGCACACTTTTATACCAGAAACCCATCTTCGGGTCTTGTACTCTTGGCCTTACCTGTGGGCATGGAAATGATTGATGACGTGCTCCAGTTCATAGGCGTCTTCGTTTCGTTTTCGATTGCCTACGTGGCTTACCGCGGAGTCAGACGGATTCACAGCTCGTCGCTGCTCAGGCTCACGGCCGCCTTTGTTTTCCTTGGCTTCGGGTTCGCCGTGGAGGGGTTCGTGGGGCTAAGCCAAGTCATACCTAACTTGCCGTTCTCGACGATTGCAGTAGTCGCAGGCCTCCTCTTAGAAACTACAGGGTATTTTTTCCTCGCATTCTCCCACGCCTTGGATGTCATGATGTCCAAGAGGATAGGTGTCGCGCTGCTGATCTTCCCGGTCATCAGCCTCTCGAGCGCGCAGTTGGTCGACATTCTGAGCACCCTATCATTCTATTTCGTACTCTACGGGGTTGTCGAAACAGGCTATTCCTATGCGAGGACGAGAAAACCCGACACTTTGCTCATAGCCGTCGGATTGGCCATGATAGGCCTCGGGACCTTCGTCCAGTGGTTATCTCTATTGTACCTAAACGTTGATGTTCTTTCACTCCTGCAGATTATTATGAAAGAGATCGGTTTGCTTATCCTGTTCACACCTGTCTTGAATTTCGCCGTTGGAAAAGTGAGGCTGGATGGTACAGTATAGAACACAGGTTAGGATAATCGCTGATGTGCTCAGCACTGCCAAGGACATGAACACAGAGGGCAATGGTGTGGGAGTAACGACGCTACTCCGCAGGGGAAACATGTCATACTCCAGGATGTCCAAGCTCCTTTCTGAGCTGGTGGGCTCTGGTCTCCTGCTGGAACTGAACGGCGACAAGATCTCGAAGTATATGATATCAGAGAAAGGTACTCAGTTCCTAGCAGTCTACTACCAGTTCGAGGACTTCGCCCAGTCCTTCGGGCTCAGGCTCTGAAGATCGCCTCATAGTCCGTCCGCACAGTCAAGGTTTCTGAGTCAGTCTGTACTTCAGTTGCTGAGGATTTCGTGCGTGCCTGCCATGTTGGCTAGGAAGATGGGTGTATCCTGAATGGACTCTATCGGCGTCCCTGTCAAACCGGGAAGCGGAGGCGTGAAGAACAATCCATGTGACCAGACTGTCAGGCAGGACTGCTATTGGTTCAACAAGAGAGTCGATTCTCTTAGAGTCAATCTCGTCGATGAAGTTACGGATTGCATCGTCGCTCTTGTACCTACTGCTAAAAATTCTGCGCTGACAGGTCCGACACATGGCTCTGGATTTTTGGTTTGAGCCCCTTGAGGAAAGCTCCTAGAGCGGCCAGTACTGGGTCGTTGTCAGCCTTCCTGAGTCTCACACTGAACTCTTGGTCTTTCAGCTTCATATTGACCTTAGGGTGGAAGAGCATCCTGGTGAATACGACGGTCTGGTACTGGATCTTCCCTGCAAGGTTCTCCGCGATTGTATCATTTGTTCGTGGGAACTGAGTAGTAAGTAGAGCAAGGCCATCCACCCAATTAACGCTGGGTTCGACGTAGACCTGGGAGGAGGGCATCTGCGTGATTATGTCCTGAAAGAATGATGTTTGATCTTGTTCTATCACCTCATGGACAACTAGTTCCGTCGTTGGCGCGTACGTAACCTTGATGAGCTGAGTCCGAGGACTCTGGGGTCGGGCCTCATCCTCTGTTGTAACCACTCGAGGCACTGTCGTCTCCGTCGCACCCGCATAGATGAAGATGCAAGCCAGAACAAGGAGGAGAAGGGCGGCACCAAGTCCTATCAGATGGAAGGCTTGTCCGAAGATCCCAAGCAGCAATGACTCCGCCAGAAGCCACAATCCAATGATTAGGTCGAAGAGGTTCAACAGCCATCCATCGGAGCCTATTCCGCCCGATTTATCATTGTCGGACGCTGCGGATCATTCGCTGCGAGATTTCGAGGAGGACAACATGGTCCCTTCGGTCGCGATTGGATTCTCGACCCGAGTCCTCTGCTTCTTGAGGCAGCTGCGACCAATACCGCATTCAAGGCGGTGGTCAGAATCACGCAAGCCGTGTAAGTGGAAGGGGGGCTGAGGGACTGGTGGCAATCGTCGTTCTTGCGGGTTAGGTAGTGATTTGTCTCTGAGTTGTGGCGCGCGTGGGGCGAATCGTGTGATGCATCAACCCCTAGGTTTTGAGAGAACCAAGTTCTCGCATTAGTCATAACCCTAAAGAACGGACACTTGGGCTGTCAAACCGCCTTGCTGATCATTGCGCTTCTGAAGGGGGTCCCGGCCCGCACCACTCAAGTCTCGCAGGTTGGCGGGGTCCTCAACAGGGAGGCTATGGATCTGGTTCTCAACCCCCACGACTCAAAGGCGATTGAGGCAGCCGACTTCCTCAAACGCAGGATTGGCGGGAAGACTGTCGCCTTGACGATGGGCCCAGACATGAAGCTCATCCCCCTGATGAAGCCCCTCTACGACGCCGGGGTCATGGGAGTCGACGAGGAGTACGTTCTCAGCGACAGGAAGATGGCGGGCGCGGACACATGGGCCACGGCGTATGCGGTCTCCCTTGGAGTAAGGAAGCTTCTAGAAATGCACGCGACGCCCATCGACGAGATGGCAGAGGTGATCAGGAAGTCAGGCTACTCCAACGCTGTGATGACCAAGGCGACAGCCCTCTACCGAGCCAACCTGCTCCCCAACAGGGTTTACTCGGAGCTTCCTCCAATCCGAGACAGCATCGTTCAGAGGTTCATCGGAGGCGCCATCACCCCTGAACAGGCCATCCAGGAACTTGCCAAGGTGAAGGATTCGCTTTCAAGATTCATAATCCTATCCGGGATAAAAACCACAGATGGAGAGACTGGGAGCGTTGGCCCCCAAGTCGCCGAGGGCGTTTCAGAGCTCCTCGGCAAAGTGCTCCCTCATGCTACCTACGTCGAGCACTTCGACATCGACGACGCTGCGACTACAGTCGTCTCCGAGAGGAGGATCGGCCGACTGCTGCAGAAGCTGGAGATGACTCTTCCTGCCCTTCTCACCATTGCGACTGAATACAGGTCTCGTGAGTACCCTGCGGCCCTCCAGCCCGAGACGCGTTACAACGACTACAGGGGGAAGGTCCTCCAGGCGAGAAAGTGGACCGCCGACGACCTCGCCGCTGATGTGAAGCTGCTGGGTCTCGCCGGCTCCCCGACCATAGTGGGGACAGGGATCGACGTGGGTAAGCCCCCAGTCCAGAAGTTCTTGAACCAGAGTCTTACATTCCTGATGGCGGTTCCGCAGGTCGAGTTTGAAGGAAAGAAGTACGGGCCGTTCGAGAAGGGGCAGCTAGCCGCAGACATCCCCCAGGGGCTTGAGACCCGGTTCAGGGAGGATGGCTCGGTTGGCGTTTTTGGCTACAACATGCTTGCAGAGGAGCTCTTTCATTGACGGATGAAGCTAAGGATGTTTGGGTGTACCTCCAGCACAGCAGGGGGAGTTTGACCAAAGATTCACTCGAGGCCCTCGGCGCAGGGCGGAAAGTGGCCGACAAGGTGGAACAGGAAGTCGTGGGTGTCCTTCTGGGCGACGGGGTCGAACAACTCGCCAAGCAGGCAATCCAGTACGGTGCTGACGCGGTTCTCTATGTCGATTCGCCCGCCTTCGGGACCTACTTCAACCTCAGATACATAGATGCGATCTACGCTATGGTTCAGGAGAGGCGCCCCTACGCCTTCCTGTTTGCAGCCAACGAACTAGGCAAGGACCTCGCCGCGAGGATCGCGTACAGGGCTGTCACCGGACTCGCAACAGACAACGTCCAGCTCGAGGTCGAGGACTACACCAACCCAGCGCTCGGCAGTTTCAAGGATCTACTCGTTCAGATCAGGCCGGACTTCGGGACCAGGCTCGCGAGAATCTACACCCCGAGACACAGACCGCAGATGGCCACTGTCCGTCCTGGCAACTTCGTTCAGCTACAGCCAGACCCCAAGAGGAAGGGAAAACTCGAGAGATTCGAGTTCGAAGACCGTGACTACCCGGCCAGGGTCAGAGAGGTCGTGGAGCTCCCGCCTCCTGAACTCGATCTTGCTGGGGCCGACGTCGTGATAAGCCTGGGTCTGGGCATACTGAAGGACGGCTCAGGTCGCCCCCGAGACCCCAGGGAGGCCCTCCGTCTAGTTGAGCAACTTAGAGATGCCATTCAGAGAAGGTACCACTTGAAGGCCGTCATCGGAGCGTCCAGGGCACTAGTCTATGCAGAAATGAAGGAATTGGATGGCCTGATTTCAAAGGCCAATCAGGTGGGGCAGACGGGCACAACCGTGAGCCCGAAGCTCTATTTTGCTCTAGGTATCAGCGGAGCCCTCCAGCACAGGGTCGGGATGTTGCGGTCGGAGAAGATCCTCGCTGTGAACACCGACCCGAACGCGCCTATACTCAAGATCGCGCACTATCCAATCGTGGGTGACCTCTACGAGGAGCTCCCGAAACTGATCAAGGTAATTGAGGAGACCGAGCATGCGAGCTGAATTCGACGTAATAGTGGTAGGTGCAGGGCCTGCAGGATCTGCCGCTGCCCTGGCTCTCACGAGGAAGGGGGTCAATGTCCTGATGCTTGAAAAGGCCAAGATTCCTGGCGAGAGGAACATGACCGGGGGAGTGCTCTACGGTGACTCACCCGGTGAATACGGCTTCGTCAGCCTCATGCCAGATTTCGAGTCATCTGCCCCTCTCGAGAGGCACATGCTTTCGCACGAGGTGGTGTTCCTCGGACCAACCGATTACCAGAAGGGAGAGTCTCGCTACCTCAGGCTGTCCAGGACCTCGCTGGCTGCAAGGCTCGGCTTCTTCAACCTCAACTTCGGGACAGGTCACGACTACACCGTGCTGAGGCGCGACTTCGACAGGTGGTTTGCTAACACGGCAGTCCAGGCCGGGGCGATGCTCTCGACTGAGACGACTGTGGAAGGCCTGATCAGGGAGGACAGCTCGGTCGTAGGGGTAAGAACCACGAAGGAGGAGCTGAGGGCCCGACTAGTCATCGATTCATCCGGTGTCACTTCGACACTGGTCGAAGAGGCAGGGCTTCGGGGCAGGTTGCTGCCGGGACAACTCTACCACGGCATCAAGCGCGTGTACAAGCTCGACGCGGACATGATTGAGAGGCGCTTCAAGGTCGCACCCGGAGAAGGACGCTCAATCTTCTTCCTCGGGAAATTCATGAAGGGAGTGGGTGGGGGCGCCTTTGTCTACACAAACAGGGACACCCTCTCCGTGGGCCTGGTCGTATCCATGGAATCCTTGCTCCGGGTGACGACTGAGCATTTCGACCAAGTCGGGAAACTTATCGATGTCCAGGATGAGTTCGAGGCGCAGCCCATGGTCGCCGAACTACTCGACGGGGCTGAGCCACTTGAATACGCCGCTCACAACATCCCAAAGGGGTTCAAGTCGGTCCTGGAGACGCCCTACACGGATGGCTTTCTCGTAGCAGGGGATGCCCTCGGAGCATTCGTCAAGATCGGGCCGATGATTGACGGTATGAGAAGGGCAATCGCCTCCGGCGTAATGGCAGCAAGGACGTATCTAGAAGTAGGCCCCTCCGGGTCCTTCCGCGCCGCGAACCTGTCGAGGTATAGAGACCTTCTCACTCCCATCTACGAGGACGTGAGCAGATCTGGTCGGGATAGCTTCATCACTGAGAGCTCCTTCACTTATCACATACTCCCGCGTCTGATCTTCGGGACTCGTCTGATCTCCAACAGCTACACCTTTGAGCCCCACTCCAAGAAGAAGATATTGGGAGACGCCACGCAAAGGGTCCAGTGCGGGACTAGCTTGCTGAACTATGATGAGGACAAGGACTATGCACACATAAGGGTCAACCAAATTGCGGCCTCGAAGTCGACTAGCAAGCCATGGATTCCGGGTTGTCCTACGAACTGCTACACCCTGCTTACTCCAAAGGGAATCTTCTCTTCATTCAAGGACCTCTTTGAACACAATCTCGCTTCGCTCGTTGTCACCGACGGGAACGCAGACACATTGAGGGCTAAGGCTTTCTCCCAGACCCAGCAGGACGTAGCCGCGGGCCGACTGAAGTTCGACTACGTGGCTTGCGTCGCCTGCGGAACGTGTGGCGCGATAGGGCCACCAGAGATGGTTTCCTTCGGACACGAGAGGAGTGGTCACGGAGTCCGCTATGCCTACGGCTGAGCAAGTTCCTCGACAAAGCAATAATACTGCCTGGGGGCGGCCGCGTGCTGCCGGTGCGACTTGACTTACAACTACTTAGAGCGGCTGAACAGAACCGTCAGGGACCACGAGGAGTGGAGGATCAAGGAGTGCTTGAACCTCATTCCCTCCGAGAATCGTGGGAGCGACCACATGCTTTCGATGCTCACGACAGACTTCGGGAACAGGTATTCGGCTCCAGACAAGTTCTACCGCGGCACGAGGTTCGTCGATGAGCTCCAGGCTCTCTCCGAGGAGGTCGCGCGAAAAGTCTTCAACGCCAGGTACGCCGACGTCCGACCCCTTTCCGGGCACACCGCGGACATGGCCGTCCTCCTCTCTCTGACTGAGGCCGGTGATAAGATCATGTCAGTCTCACCGGACAACGGCGGATACCCTGGGATTACCCACCTTGGTCTCGGAAGACTGCTAAGGCTGCAGAACCTCTACTTCCCATACGACGACGGCGCGGTCAACATAAGAGTAAAGGAATCAATCTCGGTTATCAGGTCCCAGAATCCCAAAGTTGTCTTCTTCGGTGCGAGCTTCATTCCGTTTCCGCATCCGACGAAACAGCTCGCTGGTGGGGCGTCTGGGACATGCGTGTACGACGGTTCGCACGTCCTCGGTCTCATTGCTGGGGGTGCCTTCCAGGACCCACTAAGAGAGGGATGCTCTCTGTTGATTGGTTCGACCCACAAGAGCCTTCCTGGGCCGCAAGGGGGGATAATCCTCTCGAACAACGAGGAGGTCTTTAACGCAGTCTCGGGCAAGATCCACCCGGGCATCGTCGACAACATTCATCTGAACAGAGTCGCGGCGCTCACGGTTTCACTGCTCGAGATGCTTCAGTTTGGGAAGCCCTACGCCCAGGCGGTGATAAAGAACTCGCAGGCTCTCGCGAAAGCCTTGGTAGCAGGCGGGGTCAAGGTCAGGGGCGCACCTTTCGGCTACACAAAGTCCCATCAGGTCCTCCTTGATTATGATGCGAGCAGGCTGGTTTTCTACTCTGCCAAACTCGAACAGGCGAACATCATCACCGACAACGGTGGGCGGTTCGGAACGTCTGAACTCACGCGGCTTGGCTATAACACGGCTGAAATGGAAGAAGTCGCGGACCTGATATGTCTGGCGGTCCTCGGAAAGAAGCCCGTTGATTTCGTGAAGAAGAGAGTAAGGAGCCTCGTCAAGCAGCACCAGGAGCCGAAGTACGTCCTGAAATCGTTCCCGAAGGTCCTCGAGTAGCTACCGGTGGACTATGCCAAGCGAAGCATCGGTTAGCTTCATCGATCCTTCGCGCGTGTATCCTCCATAGAGCGCCCTGATTGCGTCGATGTTCTCCGGCACGACGATCGCCTCTTGGTGAACCGCCATGAACATGTACGCCTCTCCATCGACCACGCTGACCGAGTCCTTCCAGACCGTTGCCTCATAGGTGTCGTTCCTTGGCCGGCCCTTTTCTCTCGCCAAATCCATTACCGCAGCCGTGGACTTGAAGCCGGACTTCCCGTCGACCAACTGAATCCTCGGAGCTGCTTCCAGCGCCGCTACAACGTCCTCCCTGGTCGCCGCCTTCCTGAGGCTGAGTATCAGGCTGTGCAGATGCATGTGCGTGGTTGGAACTTTGAAGGCCATGGTGACGATGTTGAGGTTCTTCAGGACGGCCTGCACGTCAGGCCCGTGGTGGGAGGGCAGGGTCGTCGGATCCAATACTACGGCGTCGATCGGTCCCTTCTTGACATCGTCGGGGTCGGTCGCCCTCCTTGCGAGGACGGCGCGTGCCTTTGTAACTCCGATGGTTCTGTCGATCGCGCTGATCGTTCTGCACAGGCCGGTGGTATTGCAAGAGACTACCTGGACCATTCTTTTCCCAATGGCTTCCTCGAAATTGCATTGAGCCACGAATGACACGTCGGCGAGGCCGTCGCCGGCCCCTCCCTGGAAAATCGCTTTCACAGACGCCTGCTGGTAGATCGGCTTGTTGACCGCGCCTGTGTCCTCAGGGGCCGCGTCAACAATCACGTCGACTCTCTGCAGAAGGTCGTTGAGAGTCCCCTTTACATTGGCCCCGGCGGCCCTGAACGTCTCGAGACTCTTCATGTCCACGGCGTACATAGGAATACCTTTCATCTCTGCGATTGTCGACTTGTAGTCTGGCTTGGTCTTCGTCACTCCCGCCAGCTCCATGTCCCCCTGTTTCCTCACTGCGTCGGCCACGCGACGCCCGATTGTCCCGAAGCCGTTGACGCCGACTCTTATCATCACCATGGAACGACTCTCCCTCGTCTTAAGGAGTTCCCGGCCTCTTGACACCCCACTTCTCTGCTGCCCTTTCTAGTGCGTCAATGAGGGGGAGCCGCTTCCCCGCTAGGTACTGAACGAGGGCGCCGCCGGCAGTGCTTACGTGGTCTATCTGCTCGTGAATGCTGTACTTTCGCAGGGCGGACGAGAGGTGCCCTCCACTGACGATTGTTGTGGCTAAGGAGGATGACATGGCTCTCAGCAGATGCTCGGTTCCGTAACTGAACTCATCCCACTCGAAAGCTCCAGGGGGCCCGCTCATGAAGACCGTTCCCGCGCCCTTGATGTACTTCTCGTACTCCTCGACCGTCTTGGGCCCAATGTCCAAGACCTGAGCCTGAGCTGGCACCTCCTTGACGCCTAGGTTCTTCCGGGCGCCATCGACCTTGATACCGACGTCGATAGGCATCGTAAACCTCCCAGAATCCTCGTCGAGCAACTGCCTTGCTTTCAGCAGGAACTTGTCCTCTCCGTCAACCTTCAGGTCTCCATTGTACCTTCCAGCCGCCTTCAGAAACACGAGCCCCACGACCCCGCAGAGGAGCACCTTATCGGCCCTGTTGTTCGCAATCAAAGCATCAATCGCTTCGAGTCTGTCGTTCACTTTCGCCCCACCGAGAACGGTCACATAGGGTCCTTTTTCGACTGAAACGATCCTGTCAAGCATGCGGAGTTCCTTCCCAACAGTCCTTCCGGCGCAAGTGGGAACGAGGCCGGCGAAACCCACTATCGATGGAGAGGAGCGGTGAGCGGTCGAGAAGGCATCCAAAACGCACGCGTCAATGTGCTTCTGAATCCGACCAACAAGGAAAGTCTTTTCAGCGTCGGCTGGCTTATACTCCTGGTTCTCTTCTGCCGTCAATCTCAGGTTATCGAGGACTAGAACCTCTCCAGGGGCAAGCTCATCAATTTCCTTTAGCGCTTCAGGCCCGAAGACGTCTGGGACGAATTTGACCGGCTTCCCAAGAATGCTCTGGAGAGCGTCTGCATGGCGCTCAAGGCTGATGTAGTCTGACCTGCCCACCCTTCCCTGATGCGAGGCAACGACAACCTTCGACTGAGAGAGATCCCCTATGGTCATCGCAGCTTCTTCCAGCCTCGCACGCTCAATCAAGACACCAGTGTTGGGATGGACGGGTGTGTTGATGTCAACCCGTAGGAAGACCCGTCTGTTCTCGAGCTCAAGGTCCTCCAGGGTCAGCATCTTGATGGGCATAATCCGTTATTGGCCCTCCATGAAGGCGTGAAGGGCGAGGCAAATAAGCCTTGGCCACCAGGATACAGAATCAGCCGCCAAAGAGGAACACGCCTCGAAAGGAAGTCTATCGAAAACGACCCCGCCTTCAAGATCTACGTAGCCAAACTCAACAGACCAGGGAGACCGCTGCCACGAAAACAATGCTCCGACTGCATCGCGTCAGCTTACTACATCCTAGAGTCAATGGGACTTCCGATCACGAACCACTTTGTCAGACCTAGTGAAACGAAAGGAAGAGAACCCGAAAGGCGTGAGCATCGAAAAGTCGTTGGCGATGCAAGCTGTTCAGTCGCCCTTGTAGTCAGGGTTGCTTGGCTTTTTGGTGGTCTTTTAACGAGTTATGGGCATTGGCGATTAGGTGGGAGCCTGCCTCCAACGACTGTACGCTTAGCGTTTGATCGTGTCACCAAGATGGCTTGTCCTTGCATCGGGGGCGTTAAGATACGCCCTCTTGATGCGTCCGGGCCGGGTGCGTCGTAGTCTTAACGGCATCTTTGACGAGGTTACCTCTACCCGAATAGGTCGACCAATGGCGCAGAGTTGCGTTGAATGGATGAGGGTTTCTTCAGTTACAGGATGTCTCGCGGCTCGTGCGTCTCGAGGTCACAGTACTTGCTCCTCGTAGTTACGCACCGAAATAGATGCTGGTTATTCCACTGAACAATGCCAGCGCACCAAGGATGAAGGTGAGGAGCGCAATCCGCCTGCTCCCGGCGACTTTGAGAAGTCCAGTGATCGAAACGATGCCGACTAGGGCTGCAACTAGGATCGTCAGCAAGATTACGGGAAGCGTCAGGGTGTCGACCACAGAGCCGATGCTGGTTCTCGATAATAGAACTGTGACCCCGGCAGCGCCTATCGATGCTGGTATCAGGGCCAGAAACGACAGCCTGAATGAATCTTCGGGCTTGATTCCCATCAGTAGCATCGCGGAGATGGTTGCCCCCGATCTGCTCACACCCGGGAAGGCCGCTATCCCCTGTGCTATTCCGATTATCACAATGTCTCGATTTCTTAGGTCGGCAAGACCCCTTGTTGGCGTTCGCCTCCCACGTGCCAAGGTTATGAGAATCCCGTCGCCTACCAACACACATCCCAGGATTATCATTGGGATCCCGAGGACAGGTCCCGTTGCCGAATCCGAAACCACCTTGTAAATCAGTATTCCCAACACGGCCGTGATTGCCGTAGCGATCAAGAGGAACTTCAGGAGCATGCGTTCAACCTGGTCTCCCCGCCCAATCAGGGCCTTGAAGACCCCGAAGACTTGCCTCCTAAAGTATACGACTGCAGCGATAAAGGTTCCTCCTTCGAGGAATAGCCCAAGGGCATAGCTCTGTCTGAGGTTCAACTGTAGGAAGTAGGATGACGCGATGATGATCTGCGTCTTACTGCTAATGGGGAGCCATTCGGAGACTCCCTGTATCACTCCAAAGAGTACCCCCAGAACCCAGTTGTTCGCCGAACCCTACCCCCAGAAGTTCGAAGGTCGACGGCTCCGTTTATTTAAGAAATCACTCGAGTGAGCGTAGGCGAGCAGAATCGGGCTGATTCAACTCGCCTGTCAAGTTTAAAGAGACATGGACCGTATCTGCATGAGACTCAAGTGCGCAACGAAACTCTGACCAACATATTCTGGGGAATCTTTCTTATCTGGTTCGGTGTCGTCACGGCCTTCCTCAACGGCAATCCGGTCGGCAGCGTCAACCACCCTGTATTCGCTCTCGGCACGGGAATCCTATTCATCCTGATGAATCTCGCGCGGTCTCTGCTGAGGCTGAGGCTGAGCGTGCTGACGATAGGTCTCGGCTTTCTCGTCACCATCATCTACGCTCCGGTCGTCTTCTTCGAGGTCCAGCTTCCCTTCCTGCCTGCGCTGTTGGTGATAGCCGGAATCGCCCTGGTCATAGGCGCCTTCAGGACGAGAAACTATCAGTCGTTCTAGCCCACGTGAGCTCGCCAAGGTGTCTTGTGGCGAGTCTCCTCCCGGCTACCTGGAACCGTGCGATCTCGTATGAACTGCATACAGCTCTTCGTACGGCGTGACGAAGGAACAGAATGGGCACTTGAAGAGATTGGGAGGGAGCTTTTCCGCGGCCCTTTTCCGTGACACCGCAGGATCAGATGAGTTCACTAGGACAGAATCGCCTAATCTCAGCAAGTTGGGAGGGAGTTTCTCCGTGGTCCTCCTCCGCATCGCCACTACGGGGTCAGCCGAGTGTATCACGAGGGAGTCGCCAACACGCTCGACGGAAAAGAACTCGTGCCCCTTCCTTTGCGCTACGAATGCCGAGACGACCGACTCAACCGCCCTCTCATCCAGCCGCCCTCGACCGAAGAAATCGAAGACGATCTTCTCTCCGTCCACCAGGGCGATCCCCTCACCGTTTAGTGAATCGCTGATTTCTGACGCCAGCGCCAGCTCCTCGTCCATCGTGAGCTCTCTGCAGTCGATGTGGACAGCGACAGATCTCATGTTGCCGCCTTCCCAAGGCAGATATCGTGGTTGATATCAATATCGATGCTGCAGGAAGAGCTCATCTCGATGCTGTCAGGTCGCACACAGCGGAGGCGGGGGTCTAGCTTTGGACCAGGTCGTTCCAACCCTTGGCCACCTGCCATGTCTGTCTGACGAACCCGCTCTGAGGGGCTCGCTCCGGTATCGGCTGCAGCCTAAGCTGGTAGACCGCCACAGTCTTCCGCCTCTTCTGGTCCCAGATCAGGACGTCTTTCTCCACGAACCCCATGTCGAGGAGCTTTCTCAACAGCTTTGTATAGAAGTTGTGATAGCTGTACTTGACACCGAGCTTCCCCGATTGGAGCTCCTTCGCGAAGAATCTCATCTCCCGCTTGGTCATTGACAGGGTGCTTGCCTCTTTCATCCTTGCGATGGCTAGCTTCGCGGCCTTGAGGGTCTCCTTCCTGTCGCCGAAAAGTAGCGCCAGAACATCCCCGCTGCTCAGGTTCTTTTCGTTCCAATACAGCTTGATGCTCTTGGTCAAAGACAGAACGCCCTCGAATCCCATCCGATAAAATCATTTGCCGCTGCCGCAGGCCGAGTCCTGTCACGCATATGGTAACAGTGTTTATACGAATCGTGATAGGCGCCAATCCTTCTTGGAGTCCGAACGAGGCTCTTCCACCCGCAGGCACGCCACGAGGACGAACATCGCCATCGCCGCCTCGTTGATCATCGTGGCGATCGCGAGTTTCTTTGGAGGGCTCTTCTATCCACAGATATCCAGCCAAGTGAACCCCTCCGGAACTCCCATTGGCTATTCAGGCTTGATAGTCGACTACGTCACGGTCAACGGGCCCGCGATCAACGGCGGATGGTACAAGTCGTCTTGCTGTCCTTACTCAATCTGCTCGGGGTTCAGCGGATTCGGGGTCGACCGCATCGTCGCTCTGAACCAGCAGAATCCGCCCGTAATCGCGTGTGGCTTCCGAATCGCTGCGAACACTTCTGGGTACCTGTTATTGCTTGTATTCAACACCGATTGGGACATCGCTTACCATGCCGAGTTTCGCACGACCTCAAGTGACAGGACTGTCACCTTCGTCTCATTGCCCCTCTGCACGAACGACTGCGTTGTCAGCCCCGCTTCGGCCCAGACTTTCAGAATTGGGTTCGCGGCTTCTGCGGACCACGACCTCGCGGAGACTGTGACGCTTACGATAACCGTCGAAGGCTACTGCAGCTGTTAGAACGGCCAAACACAGAACACCAGGGAGGTGCGGGTCGGAATCGGCAGCGTACGCTCAACCATGCTGGCATCTTCATCTGAGAGTTCCCGTCAACCCTGATCGAGCAACAGAAGAAGGCGGAAATGGGCGGCAGGCATCGTGTGCAAGCGGCGCGGCCAGTTCCCTTTGAGGGGGACCACTGAAGACGACCCCTCCACACCTATAGTGTCCTCAGAGGGTAACCAGACGGCGTCTAGGAGCAAACAAGCACGCTCCCCCAGGAAGGCCATTTCGAAACAGCGTTCCGTCTGAATACTTCAGAGTACTTCGAGAATCTTACAATGAATGGAGGTCTGAGGCGTGAAGGGAACGCTTCTCGCGCCACTCGAGACAGAGGAACGATTCTGGAACGACCCTTCACGCGGAGGCATGAAGGTAAGGTTCGGCACCTACCCATGCACGTTTGACAGGGAGAGGCCTCATCCAGTCGCGTCGATAGCAGGGCGAAGGATTGCACGATTCAGGAGGCACCTAGAAGGGGGAATCCAGTATCACCAAGGCAGGGGGGCCAGGATCCTCTATGTCGTGATTGCGATGCGATACGACCAGTTGACAGGGAGGCTAAGGGGAAATCTCCGATACTCAACGCAGAGATTCATTCAGAAACTACGAAGGGGAGGCTTGAGGGTCGAGTACCTCAGAGTCGTGGAGCCGAACGAGTCCGGAGTGAAGAATCACGCTAACCTAGTGATGGCTGTCTATGGGGAGGTGCCTACGAAACACGAGATGAAAGACGCATGGGCAGCGGCGACTTATGGAACGTCTTTCGAATTGGAGAGCTCTCGGGTGCAGGATGTCGGGCAGCTCTCGGCCTACCTCTCTAAGTTCTTGGGTGCCTACCTCTCAAAGACGCTTGACGAATCCGGCCCTGATGTCGATTCAGTCCCCGAAGGGGCTCATAGCGCCGAAGGCGCTTCCAGCCCCGTAGGGCTTGATAATCGCTACCATAATGCAACAGCCAGTACTAGGGTTAGCGAGTACGTCACTTCGTCCAGGGATTGGCTACCGTTAGGGGCTGAGAAGGAATGGAAGCGATTGTTCAGAGAGAACGCCTACTTCTGGACTTGTGACCGTGGTTTTGTGCATACTACCCTTGGGGAAACGGGCCCGAAGTGGCTAGCATGGATTGACCGTCAAGCATGGGCGAAACAATAAATATTCCCTTAGATTATTTGGTAATCCATGACCAAGAAGTTTTCGGTCAATTTGACGGATGAAGAACACGCCGAGCTAGAGGAGAAAGCAAAGGCGGAAGGAAAGACCATGAAGGAAGTACTCTTTGAGAGTCTCAAAAGGGGTACGCTCCAAAATGGTGTACGCATCGATGAGGGAGGAGAGCCTAGTGAACTCCCTCCTGGACATCACAAGCCTACCGAGCCGGAGAGTGCTTCACCCTTCGTACTCGGTGCGGTGAAGAGTGCTCATTCAGCATTTGGAGGGTTCGATTGGGAGAAAGCCGCGCTCTCGATAGGGGATTGGAAGAATCTCTCCAAACCCGATATTGGAGTATTCCTAGGATGTCTGAAGCGTGAGAACGAGAAACGCGACCGCGAGCCGGAAAAAGTCCTGAATCAACTCGGAGCAGTCGCTGAGATGATGCATACCAGCCTAGTCACGGTCAAGGATGCTTACGGAAGGACCCGTTGGTACGAGGATGACGATAGGATACTCCATGTAGAACTAGTCTAACCACGGTCAAACTGCTTGAGCTAGGCACCGAGAAAGGGAAGGGTCCAGGTCGAAGCTCTAGGAATCCAACGACCCAGACCCCGCGAGGCGATTGAGCCTCCTCCCCTCGGTAGTACCGGAATGAATTCGCAGACGCAACGGCAATTTAAGCGTAGTGTTGAGTACTTCCCGTTCTCGCGTGAGCCGGAGGGTCCGCTAGGACCTCTACTAGACGATGGACCTGAGGACCTTCCGTCTGACCGCGAAGGCGAATGGTCTTTGGAGGCGTCGGCATGACAGAAGAGCCCCTCTTCAATATGGGTGCGGTCAAAGTAGTCAAGCACTCCGGCGTAATCTACCTGCACGTTCCAAAGGCGGGCGCCCAGGTCTGGGACATTACCGAGGGGGACATCCTCGAGCTAAATTGCATGAAGATTTGGAGGGTCGCCAGGGCCCCTAAACACAGGAGGGAAGAGCTTTGACCGGACTTCGAATTTCTCCGATTGGTGTCCCTGAAGGGGAATATCTCTATAGTGCGGCGCGTTCCCTTCTAGGGTCCAGAAAATCCGGTTCTGTCGAAATCGTTAGTGTACTCTTCAGGAGAACAAGAAGGGCCCTAGCACTAAAGAGGCCTCATGTCGTCGGGTGGTCAATTCTCTAAGTCAGCGGGTGTCCCTGGAGGAGAACAAGATTGGGTCGCCCTCGACAGCGCCATCGCCGCTAACAGCCAAGAACAAAACCCCGCCGCGGGTCGGCGTTTCTTAGGGCGTGACACCATGGTGTCTCTATGCCACAAATGCATGTCGTGGATGGATTCCGTTCGGAAGGTCACGGCCCATCCTTCTTTGTGTGTTACGGGCGACTGGAGCTTTAGGGACCTATCCGCATTCTGACTCTGTCATCTGAAAAACCAATCCGCTCTGTCTACCTCGATATTGACGTCGACATGGCTGGGCCGAAGACCACGCTCCGACTTCTTCACCATGGCCTGGCAGAAGGTGCCAACCCTGAACTGACGCCTTGTTTCTCAGTTGTGCTCTGAAAGCCCAGCAGGGTGCACAACGACTCCTGCATCACCACTCAGGAAGCTACAATGGCACTCGTCTGCCATGCTCGAGATCGCTCGAAGCAATCAGAATCAGACAGGAGGGAGGCTTGTCGCTACTTCGAGCCCCCACCTGGTCGCGCTCAGAGCGTACCTCAGGGCTAAATAGCGCAGTTGAGAGAGTTGAGTCCATGAAGATGAGATACGGAATTTGGGTCGTGATCCTGGGAATCCTGGGCGTCATCATAGGCGGGGCAATGTACCTGTACCCCTACCACAAGACCGTAGGGACAGGCGGCGCCATACTGGGGTTGATCCTAATCGTCGTTGGTGCCTGGTGGTACATGACGAAGGACAAGAGTGCCCCGAAGGCGGCTATCATCCCTCAGACTGCACAGCCAGCGAAGCCAGCCTAGACGTCACCATGCCTAAGCCTGCGGCCTCCCAAGCCTGGGTCGTCAATCGACAGGTTCAGCTCATACGCGGGGTCACCTCAAGGATGAACAACACGGGTCTTTGACCTGACCGGGCCACCAGCGTCGAGTGATAGTCGGTTCAGCAGGGCCCAGAAGGATTGAACATGCGTCAGAGGGGCTAGCGAGACCAGGGCAGGGGTCTGGATGCTCACCCTTCCCTGAAGGACGTTCTGGTTCTTGACCTAGGGCGTGGCCAAACTGCGATGACTTCTTCCAACACGCCCGAAGATCACTCTGAGGGCCCATCGACCCGACAAGCGAGGGGTCCTTTGCCATCTTGGATCCCTTCCTGGTCGCGCTCAGAGCGTACCTCAGGGCTAAATAGCGCAGTTGAGAGAGTTGAGTCCATGAAAATGGGAATGGGAATGTGGATCGCGATTCTGGGCATCCTCCTCGCCATCATAGGCGGGGCCATGTACGCGGACAACTACTACCAAACCGATGGAATGTACATCGCCATACTCGGCGTGATCGTACTCATCATCGGCGCCGCGTGGTGGATGATGAAGGACGACAAAGCCCCAAAGGCCGCGATGCCACAGTCAACTCAGCCAGCAAAGACGCCATAGACATCAAGAAACGGTAAGGAGCGTATCGGGGGCAAGATCCCCGATGCGCCTCCTCTTTCATTCTCAATCAGAAGTGTCGTTCGAGCCGCGTGGCCGGAGTTGCCGGAATCTCTTGGCTTTCAGCACTCGACTCCTCTGCTTCCTGCATTCGGATGCGGTCAGCCGCTCCCGAGGAATAGCCTTCCTATTCGTCCTATGATCGACGGCGGAGAGGCAGGCTGGAAGTAAAGGTCCAGGTTGATCAATCCCTTCGGATGGTTGGGACCGCCGCCTTGCCTCAGGAAGGGCCTATTGCTGCACTGGGCGGCGACGGCAGCCAGGAACTTGGCCCCGTCTTCCGCCGATGGTCCAGGAGATCCGTGGAAGGCCATGATGTCGCCGGCGTCGACGTCCCTGGCGAGCCAGATGTAGAAGTTGCGCCCTTCGAGATTCACCTCTGCGCCGTCGATGGCAACCTCCCGCCGGAACCTCTTGCTATCTTCCGGAAGACTGGTTAGCATCGCTAGGTAGGCGTCTCTCGCTGCGATGTACGACAATCCGCCGACCATCGAAGCGACGTTCCGGTAGGAATAGCCCGCGTTGCAGAGTGCAGCCGCTACCACCTTCTTCGTCGAAGGCAGCTTGTTCCTCCGGAAAGCCCCCATTGAGGAGGCCCACTCGGTAAGGACTGGCACCGGCCCGGTCTGCTGGAATGGGGACATTTGATGTGTTAGGCTAAGATACGACGAGTGCTTAGGCCACGAGCCCAACTTGTCTTAACAGACTGGTTCGTGGAGTTATACAAGCCAAGATCTCATGCTTTGAGGATCGATTTTCAGTCTGGTGGCCCGAGACTCCTGGAAGGCTCTCCCTGGGCCACGTCGGTACCTAGCGTGTTGGCGTCTTGAACCTCATAGACGACCTCTCTGATGGCCACTTTGGGGGCGTGAAGCAGGCCCCCTACAGGCAAATCAGGCCTTTGAAGGACTTAAGGCCAGCAACTTTAAAATGAGTTCCGAGGGGCTGCAGGAAAGTCTTGGGGTTGAGCTCCTGACTTGAAGTGCGAATACTGCGGGATCGAAGAGTCTCTCCCCTTCGTTTGCAACTATTGCGGCGGCGTCTACTGTGGGGACCACAGACTCCCAGAAACGCATCAGTGCAAGGGTGACCTCTCCCAGAAGAGGGCAGTGGTCGCTCCCCCAGCCACGACTTTCAGCTGGTCTGGTTCCACCTACACGGCACCCGTGACCACACCAGCGAGAAGTGCGAGCATCTTTTCCGAGATAGAACTGAGAGACATACTGATAGCTTGGTTCGCTCTGGGCGTCGCATTCTTTCTCGCTGAGACGGGGGCGGTCTTCGACCTCAGCATCATCACTTCTAACGCTAGGCTTCTCTTTCCAATCCTGGGCAAGAACTACTACCCGACTGCTTCCCAGATCTTCCTAATTGCTCTCTTCTCGGTCGGGCCCGGGTTCGTCCTGCACGAACTGAGCCACAAGTTCGTGGCTGAGCACTATGGGTTCTGGGCGGAGTTCAGAATGTGGCCCTTGGGACTCGTGATAGCACTTGCGACTTCCGTCGTCGGGTTCATCTTCGCAGCACCTGGCGCGACTTACATCTCAGGGACCAACATCTCCGAATCAGAAAACGGGGTGATATCAATCGCGGGACCCCTGACCAATATCGGCGTGGGGTTGGTCTTCTTGCCTATTCTGGTTCTTGGAAGCGGCGTTTGGGAGGTCCTTGGCTTCGTAGGGCTCTACATCAACATGTTCCTTGCGACCTTCAACATGCTTCCGATAATGCCCCTGGACGGCGCGAAGGTTTTCAGATGGAGCAAGCCCAGATGGGCGGCACTCTTCGTCCCCCTAGTGGTGCTGGTCTTCATACTCATCACACTCTAGTCCCCCACGCGCAGACGCCGCTCGCCTTCGCCTTGCGAGCAGGCAGAACTTGAGAGTCGTCCCCACAGTCTACCTGTCGAGCTCAAGAAGCACGCGGCCCGACCGAGCAGGGTTGACTGCGAAGGGACAAATGCCCGAATCCTATCACATTGAAATCATTCCTAGATGAGATAGACTAGTATGCTCGTTATTGCAGAGAGGGCCAAGAGGAGAAGGGCGATGAGCATGAATAGCCTACGCATCCTTTCAGTCATGACAACGCCTCATTCTTCCGTTTCACTGGTCTCCGGACTCGAGCGTTTAGGCTTTCGCCCTCTCTTCCGAACAGGCTCCAACTGCCAGGTTCGACGTTCTCAAGAGCCTGAGAAGCCCTTCTCTCTGATCTGGTTCTTGGCATAGTTGCGGACGTGTGATATCAGACCGCATGAACGCTGTTCCGGGGATAGCTTAAATCCCGGGTGGGCCGCCTAGACCTTGATGCGCCTGCTGGCTGTACCTGTAATTGCCCTGTTGCTTGCAGCTATCCCCCTATCCTCATTTGCTACCGCCCTGCCCGCTGTACATGTTCCAGTCCCGAGGAACGAGCCTGTCGGCTCGACTTCGGGTGCTTTTGCCTTCAGCTCTAACTTCGAGGACGGCCAGCTCGATGGCTGGACGTCGGTCTCTGGCGGAAACCCAGTCGTTTCTACCTCAATCACCTACTCCAGGGAGTATTCTTTGGAGTCGACCGCATCGCCTTCGTCTGCTCAGATCGACGTTGCGAACGGAGGCTTCGTCACTGGCGATTCCTTCATTTCGTTCCAGGTGGCGATAGCCGCAGGGAAAGGCTCCGGCTACTTCGGCCTGTACTCGGATCAGGCGAGCCACTTGGCAGGCGTTGCCGTCGTAGGTGTTTCAGACGGGGAGGTTCTTGCGGGGCCGAACATTGGCAGCATGCAGCAGGTGGGTCCAGTGCCAACGGGCACGGCTTACCCCGCTGGTTGGGTTTACATCTCTGCGAACGTCTACTACGCAAGCACCCACTCCAACCCGACCGCGGGCTGGGTGATGCAGGTCTTCGTGGACCAGACGATGCTCGTCAACCTCACGGTGAGCGTCCCCCAGGCGTCCGGCTATGCGGGGGCCATGATCGAGACCACCGAAGGGACCGTCCACTACACGGACATCGTCGTCTCGACCTACCAGATAGCCACCACTATCCCTGGCTACAACAACATGGAGGGCTACGGCCAGGGCTCCGGCCTTCTCATCAACCTCTTGCAGCCATTCACGAACCTCAGCGCCCAGATGAACCTGGAAAGCTGGGATACGCCGCAGGCAGGCATTCTGACCTTCCAGATCAATGCAATGGACTACCACGGGACGACCCGCTCCACCTGTGTCGGGTTCTTCCAGCTCGGCATAGATCTCAACCCGAATGGCTACATCGCGCCCTGGTACGTGCCAGGCAAGAACTGCGTGGCACACTACTTCACCTCCTCAATGAACCCTGCAGTACAGCCCGGGCTTTACACTGGGCCCAATACGCACCTCGACCTGTCCATTGCTTATGACACCAGTGAGGGAGGGATTGTACTCACCATTGTGGCGAGTAGCCCAGCGCTCCAACGGTCGGCCACGTTTAGGGCCTTGATACACAGCAGCGATACTCAGTTCTTTGGGACATACACGCAGCTCGAGTTCCAGCCGTGCTGCAACCAGTTCCCGATCCAGGATTACGGGTTCAAGGGCGAACTCTATGGAATGCAGACAAGTCAGAGGGGTGGGACGCCTCAACTCCTTACTGCCAGCTACATGTTGCCATTCATTCTTGACGCTCCCTCGAGTTGGGACTTCACTTACTATCAGAGTTCGACGGCGGGTTATCAGCAGATATCGTGATCCCTGAGCCGCCACGTGCTTACCGACTCGCCCGTATGTCCAGATGAAGGGAGACCCTGTGGTTCGTCAATGTCGACATGGGGTCTCCGGTACCAATTCCTCTCGCTGCCACCCTTCTAGACAGAATGAAGGGCTAACGCATCGCTAGACCGTCTCGTGCAATCACTGAGCTGGGGCCAAGGAGGGCAAGCCGTTCTCGGATCTGGGAGAGGGTCAGCACTCCGTTCCTAGTCTTCAGCGGCCTGGCAGCCATATTCTGGACCAGCGATTTGTAAGTTGACCCCATCACCCCGAAGACCGCTTTCAGGAGACGTAGGAATTCGAGGCCTTCGAGCACGTCCTCCCCATCTAGGGTGAGCTCCTTGAGTGCGGCCTTGTTCTTCTCAAGCGAGAGCAATTCGGACCTAAGGTCCCTTATTGCCTCTGCCATCGCCATGGAATCGATGTACTTGTTCAGCCCGGTATCGTTTGTGACGTTGGTGACTTTGCCGTTTTCTGAGTATTCGATGGACGGAATTCCTTCTCCATCGGGACCAGCTCCCGCCATTCGGACCTTCGCCTGCGTCTCTTCGTTGAAGAACTCGGCGATGATGTGACGTTCGCTGACCTCTGCACTGGTCAGTGAGAAACGTTCTAGCTTCTCGTAGTGAGGAGTGGGCTCCTTCCTGATCCAGGTCCTCTGCAGCCCAACCGGGAGGTTGATCCTCTTGCCCTGCGCCGAGAAACGGAAGCCCCTGTGGAAGAACCTTGAATTCTGCGTGGCCAGGGTGAACCTATAGCTGATGTTCCCCTTGCAGGAGTAGTGGACCTCCGCCTCGTAACCTGAATCGCCCAGCCTGACGGTTAGGGTCCTCTCCATGAGGGGAATCGGGCTGGAGACAAGATAGGATTCAAGGCTCTTCAGCGCCTTGGTCTTCTCCGAAGTCATTCGGGATGCTACCTCTGAGAGCTCCTTTGCATCCTCCTCCGAGGCCCTGGACTTCGCCTGTTCCACAGCCGCACCCACGAACTCCTTCACCTGAGTGGAGAGCCGATCGACGTAGTCCGCATCATCCCGTTCCTTCAGCCTTTCGAGAGGGACCGAGATCTCTCGGTGGAAGCCGTCGAGTCTGGCGAGGCGCTCGTTGGACTCCTTCTCAAGCTTCTTCTTCTGCTCCTCCAGGGCTACGACCTCCTCAGAATATCGAACAGCGTCGAACAACTGTGTGACCAACACTTCCAGCGAGTCAGCGGCCTTTGTGTCGTCAGCCGGGCTCACAGCCATTGACTGAGAGTCTGGTCGAGGCGAGATTAAGCCGTTTCGCCGCAGAAGCTTATGTATTGACGTTGGTTCTGTTCACCCATGGCTAGTAGAGACGAGAGACAGGATTACATTGCCTCTAGGCTGTTGCTGGACATGAAGGCCCTCGCACTCCTGCACCCTTCCGACTCTGACCTCCAGGCGCTCGTGGACGGGAGCCTGTTGGCGTCGCACGACGACCAGGTCGCAAGAGTGATCGATTCCCTGGGGGTCAGAAGGCCCAGAAGAGCCGGCGGCAGTGTAGTGATCGCTATTGGCGAGTTGCTGCTGGCCTCCTTTCTGATGGTCGGAGGTCTGGTGGCCATAGCTCCGTTCCTCACTGGCGTATCAACCCCGAACTCACTCGTCCAATACTTCAGCACATCAATGAAGAGCCTGGCGACCTCCCCGGCGTTCTTCCCGGTCTTGCCGGAGCTAGTCGTCCTACTGTCCATTGTGCTGCTCATGTCCGCGCTCTACGCTCTGAGAAAGGCCTCGTTGACGCTCAAGGAAGAAGGATTCGCCAGCCGGTGAAGGGGCACTGCAGTACTCGCCTAGGGTGAGGACGACCGCGCTGCTGCTGAAGGGGGCGGCAACGGTGGTCGGCCTGGCTGGAGTAGCGCTTTCCATGGGTTATCTCTACGATGAAACGACCAACGTCGCAGCAAGCGGGAACGCCCACCTGGGCGCCGTGGTTATCCTGCTGAGCTCGCTCGCAGCCCTGATGTCTTCGATCGCGTTGGTCGCTTCCTTGCCCGAGTCGATAAGAACGAGGTTCCAACGGCGACCACGGCTGGTCCAGGCGAAGCCGGTGTACGGGTTCATCACGATCCTGGCTGTCGGGATCGGCTCCACGCTCGGTTCGCCCCTCTTCGTGCTGATCCCACTCAATATAGTTCAGTACGAGTTCGTCTCGCTTGGCTCTCTGGCTCTGGCGACGATTCTGTCCGTTCTGATGGCCAAGGTGTATGCGGACATGTACGTGGACTCCGAGAGAAGGGGGCTTCCTGCAGTAGGGGGGCCATCGTTCACAAGGCTCGCGGCCGGCACGAAGAGCATCAGGTACTTCTTCGCCAGGGTCTCAATGTGGATCGCGAATACGGCTCTGGCCGCCTACTCCAAGCTCGTCTTCGTGGTATTCGATATCGAGATTCTGCCCACAATACTGGCAGGCTACGGTCTGACGGGCCTCCCAGCGGATGTGGTGGTCTATCTCATTGCCGTGGTCTTCGTGGGCTGGTCCGTGATCAACGCCGTGTTCGAGAGGAGGATCATGAAGTCGGTCGGATACCTGCAGATAGTCCTCACCACGATCATGATCGTCATTCTAGTCTACCACAGCCTGTTGCTCGGGGCGGCCGGCTCGTGGAACCTCGCCGGAATCTCGCACTACACTGGCTCAGGAAACTGGGCTACGGCGCTGGTAATCAATACGGGCTACCTGTACCTTCTCTTCTTCGGGTTCCAGGAGATCCAGGCTCTCGAACGGGATGCCCACGCGGAGTCGAAGATCCCTCTCGTCTCGAGAATCAGGAAGGGATACACCATGAAGAAGTCGAAGTACTTGGGAATGGCGATGGTCTTGAGCGTGGGGGTTGCTGCTGCGATCAACGTGATCTACGCGCTCGCCGTCTACTCTGTCCATCCCACAGTTGCCTCTCTTACCCATGCTCAGATTCCAGCTCTGTACCTAGCCAAGAGCTACCTCGGGTCGGGCCAAGAGCTACTCATGGCGGTAGCGTTCCTTCTGGCAACGATAACGACGTTCGTGCCCGCCTTCTTGGCCGCCTCGAGGCACCTGGGGGCGCTGGGCGAGGATGGGTACATCCCTCACTCAATCTCAAACCTGTCCTGGGTCTTCACGCTGGGGGCAATCGCGATTCTCGCCCTGGGCGACGCGAACTTCCTGGTCGAAATAACTGACTTTCTCGTGCTGCTGAGCCTGGGCGTCATCACGCTCTCCGCCGTCTGGCTGCGCAAGGGTCCGGCCATGACGAGGCAGAATGCCCTGCCTCTGATCATCGGGCTGAGCTGTCTGGTGGCAGGGACAGCGATATACTTCATCGACGCCGGTGTAGTGGTCTTCGGAATCGTAGCGGTGGCGTTCACGTACCTCATATTCGACATCTCGGAGCTGGGAGTGCTGGGAACCAACCTCTTTCTCACGGTCTTCGACCTGGTTTGCGTGGTGCTGCTCGCCATGTTCTCAGCCGGAGCCGGGTACACAGGTCCCGTGCTGGGTCTTCTGGGGTTGACCGAGGGTTCGGCCGTGGGCATTCTTGGCTATGTCCTCTTGCTCTCTTCGGCAATGCTCGCCGTGGACCTGTTCGTCGATGTCAAGCTGCTCGGGAGGACTGGCGACGCGCGCCTTCCATGAATGGCGGCGCGTGCGAAATGAGATGCGAGAAGCGCACGGATCGGAGAATGAACCTACTTCTCTTTGGACAGCTTGCGCAGGACGTCCGGTAGCTTGGCATAGATCTGCTCCTTGTCCGGGGCTTCGAGGACCATCATCTTGTATTGGGATGCTAACCTTTCCGCTTCAGGAGTGAGCGAGGGGACTGCGCAAAGAATCACGTTGTTGGCGTTCACGTCATAGACCTTAATGTACAGGGAGAGGACTCTTGTCTCATCGATCGGGACTGGTGGGTCAGAGACAACGACATCGCACGCAAGAGCAACTGATACAGGGCCCTTCATTCCGATGGTGAAACTGTGTCTTATGCCTGATTTTCCGGTCACGACCAACGGACTGGATAAAGGACTCATGCCGGATGATGACTCCAGTGCCCTTAGGGCGTCATCCGGAAGGGAACTGACGCGGCCGTAACTCATCTCGATGGTGGGCTTCGCGGCTATCTCTGCTCCCCGTGTGATCCCGACGGGTGAGGGCATGGGCCAAGCCTTCGAGAAAAACCTCAAGCGTTACATGCCTGTCGTCAAAGTGACTTAAGGGTTTACGGAGCTCAGACGGTTCTGTCCCAGTGATAGTATGGAACTATCCTTCTGGTGCTCAACTATTCAGGCGATTTGGAAGTCGTTGGCTGAGAGTTCGGATCGACGACAGAAACTCCTGGCTGAGGACTGGTTGGAAAACTGGTTGAGAACTGGTCAGGGATCATCGCCCTCGCTTGCACTGGAGGCCATCTGTACACAAGACCTCCTCCAAATATCGATTAGAACAACTCAAAGGTTTAAGACTGTCGAACGAAGACTTTGATGCGGAAGGAATTGAGCGACACCTTCGACGTGTCCCTTGGGAAGGTCAACCTCTCGAAGTACGTGAACGAGCTCCAGGACGAACTCACCAAGATCATCAAGGAAGTCGGACCTGGAAAGACGGAAGGAGAGAAGGAAGTGGGTAAGAGGCGCCTTGAAGAACTCCTCACGAAGCAAGCTGCCAGCCTGGCAACAGAGACGGGCGTCGCGGGCGACTATCGCCTCGTCTTCATGCTGATGTCGAGCGTCCTCACGACGGCGTGGAGCTGCTTTACGATCAAGCGGACGATGAACGACACGACCAGGCCGTTCGAAGAAAGACTCAGGCTAGAAGAGCTGCTCTCCAGCCTCCCCGTGGTCCTGGCGGGAGTAGTCACGAGGTCTGCCGAGTACGGAGACATGTACGGCAAGAAATAGGCGACTCTATCTCCGACCAGGAATCTATATTCACGACACTGCTAGTCTTTATACCTCCGAACTTGTTCAAGAGGCTGGGAAATGGCTGGGTCATACGAACAGATAATCCAGAACGTGATCGACCTTCTCCGGAGGGTCATCGATCCATACCTTGTGGTTCTCGCCATAGCCCTCCTGACGACGGGCTTCGCGGTGGCTCTGCAAGGATGGAGAAGGAGGCGGGCGCTCAAGAGGGCGCTGAGGGCAGAACTCGACAACAATGCGGCAGTGACCCTGACGTTAGTGGCCTACGCAGACGAACAGCTGTCCGGGAGCACCAGCGTCGCCCCGATGCCCACCTACAGGGTACGCGCGTTTCGTGAGTATGCCGATGGAGGCATGCTGGAGAAGATCCCAAAGAAGATCGCGGGCGAGCTAAAACAGGTCTACCTCAGCATGGTCAGTGTCAACAGGGCGGGAAGGAGGCAGGAGGATCTGGCTTTCGGGCCGGCGGCGGCCTTCCCCAACGCTCACACGCTCAGGCTGGACAATCTGACCTACGTGAGGGACACGGCTCACAACCTCATCGAACCCTACGTGGACAGGCTGAAAGACACCAAGCTCTGACCGATATGGATCAGGAATCCATCGCCTTGTCCTTCTGGAAGGAAACTCGCGACGGATTCGTCGGAATACGGATTACGGCTTAACTACTTCATGTGAATATGTACTGCCTGTGTATTTCGAGAAGCTGGCCCTAGAGGTAAACGCGACTACGGCAGGGTGGGAGGTCATCGAGCCGCCGGTGCGCATGGGGACGTCGGGGGTTGAGCACAGGTTCACGTTTCTTTCGTCTGACTCTGGAAATCTGTACGGCTTTGACCTATATCCGGAGATCGGAGAGATACAGGTCCTCCGGACGTTCATCAAGGAGATGGACACCGGGATCTCTGGGGTCTTAGTTTGCTTGAGCGGCAGGCCGAGCGAAAAGGCTGGGAAGGTCGCGGTGGAGCTTGGAGTGACAATCCTCAACCCCGCTGAGATAGGCGAGTTCTTCAAGTCGAAGAAGCCGCTGCTGACGAATCGCTGGGGAAAACAGTCAGCCGACCTGCGCTGAAATTGAGGCGGCCTTAGCGAAACGACCGAGTACTAAATGCACCAAATGAGGGACTGCCGTCAGCCAAAATTCGACCGAAAGCGCCCGTTAGACGAGAATCTCGTCTACGACCTTCTGGTAGGAGCGGACCATTTCTGCTCCCTTCTCGGTTATCTGGTACCTGTGCCTGCTTCCATACACCTCGACACTCAGCAGTCCGGTCTCTAGGAAGGCCCTGAGCTGACTCTGCAGCACATTCCAGGACAGGTTCGCCTTGTACATGATTTGGGTCGGCTTTCCATAACCCTGCATGACTACACGCAGGATGTCTACTCTGATCTGAAGGAGGGACCTGCGCCCCTCTGCGAGCTCCGAACGATGGAGAGACCTCTCTGTCGCCGGATTCAGAAGCTTCTCGGACATACAATCCGGAAGGGCACCCTTCCCACAAATAGCCTTTGCCTAGAGACAACTCGGACTCAGAATCTATATTGGTTGGTGGCGTACCGCGAGCAGTCGACGGGCACAGGACGTTCTAAGGAGCCCGTAAGTGTCTGGAACGTCATGTTGCAGGCGAGGGCGCCTGAGAAGTCACTCTGGAACGGAAATGCTCACGGTTTGCAGTTTTCAAACCCTCGCGGTTCTGACCGGCGCTTCGCCGAACACAGCCTACACGATCACGGCATCGAAGCTGACCGGGTCGCTGACTATCACGACGGACGGTAGCGGCAACGGGAACAACGAAGCGGTGTTCACTTCGAGCTTCACTGGGGCTTGCACGACTGACCCACTGAGGATGGGCCCAACAACTGGCTACGACCTCACTGCTGGTCAGATCAACCACGTCTGGGTTGGCACGCGATGCGGAACGACCCCACCTAGTGGAGTGCCACAGTTCCCAGCCCCAGCACGGATGGGTTTCGCTATACTGATGCTGTTCATGCTGCCCGTTCTCTACGGTTTGAAGCGGGCGCGCCCCATATCCAGAAGCATCTAGGGCAGAAGAAGCAACGACCACTCGACGACAGTCTTCGATGAAGACGGTCTCAACTCCATAGTGGCACCAACATCGCGTCACCAACTGCGTGAATCGGAGACCTTGGTTGCCATTGAGGCTAGGGCATCGTCTCCGCGGGCATAGCGGGTTACCCAATTCTGCCACGAATCGCAGTTTTCACATCTTACGGCCAATGAACCATGAAAACAGATTAGGACTTCACAATGTCTTTAATGCGGAAGAGGACCACTGAGAGACAATGGCAGAAGAGCAAAAGGGGAAAGAGGAATCCGGTAGTTTTACGGACAATCTGAGGGATATTCAGGGCGAATACATCATGCTGACAGAGCTCTACGAGAAGGAGAAGAGCTACGGGCAGAAGCTCGCGGAAATGATGAAAGCCCTGCAGGGCGAAGTCGATTCCACGATTCCGATCAGGCCCGAAGCCATCGGCGATGGCTGCAGCGAGGCATTTCTGGTCTCTGAGGCGGTCGTCGTCCTAGTGGACCACAACGGGAACAGGATCTCCAGGCCTCTCTACAAGCTCCCTGCCGCGACGATAGTGTCTGTTATAGAAGAGTGCACCCCGGAGCTCAGGCGCCTCCTCTTCGAGAAGCGGAAGACAGAAGGCAACAGGGTCAGGTCCCTGGAGAGGGTCCTCAGAGAACTGAAGAAGGCTCAGGCGACCTTCAAACAAAGAAAGGATGAGGTCGAGGAGCAGGTGGAGCCCAAGGACGATATGAAGGATGAGGAGGAGGAAGAGAAGCCCCTCCAGAAGGAGCAGGCCGAAGTCACTGTGCAGCCGAGGCCGTCGAGAGACGGCTTCGCGTTCAAGGGCAGCTTCGGGGAGAAGCGCGAAGTTCCCGGCATCTCCCCTTGAGCCCTCGGATTCGACCCCTGAAAGGATCTTATTGGAGCCCTGGGGGATCATCTCCTGGCATTGCTAGAAAGGCTGAGATCTAGGATGAAGGAAAGGCGCCAGGTGATACAGGCTAGAGAGACGAGGTTCCTGATGTCCTTCGATCGCTTGAAGCTGAACGGGAGGCTCATGGTACTGCTGTCCGTCTTTATCGCGTTGAACTGTCTAGACGCGCTCACGACACTGGTGGCGATCAATGCTGGCCCGGGCTTCGTGGAGTTGAACCCCATAGCTGCGAGCCTCTTTCACCTGAACTTCCTGGGATTCGTGGCCGCGCTCGTCCTGAAATACATGCCGATCGTTCCGCTGGCCTACGCTACGTACGTGGGAGAGAGTTCTTCGCGCCCGCTCGCCATCAGGATCGTGAAGGTCAGCGCCTTCGTGGCCCTGGTCGCCGCAGACATCTTCTACCTGGTCGTGGTGGGCTCCAACCTCAAGACTCTCGCATCCTACTATCTCGTCATGAGTTGAGGAGAAATGCCTGGAAACCTTCATAACGGTGAAGAGGCGACCGACAAAACGTGAATCCTGAGACCGGGACAACCGCCGTTTCTGGGGTCCTGAGGTTCTACTACCTGGCCGACGTCAGGCGGTACCTAAAAGAGCTGCTGGACCAGTACCAGAGGGAGAATGACAAGTCCTCCAACATGATCGGCTCACTGCTCAGGTCGGACGGGGGGAAGTCGATGGAAGTCATAATGTCGAAGGGGTGGTCGAAGGTCGGGAACCTCTTCGTCAACATGGTCGATTCGGAGAAGGGATCGATGGAGGTCGTCTTCCAGATCGTGGAGGAGATGAAACCCAGAGTCGCGAAGACGGAGGCCGTGCTGAAGTCTTTCGACGCGGTCGAAGGGCTGCCGATCCCAGAGGACGCCACATTTCTGCTCTACCTCAGAGGGGGGGTCCCCGAGAGGCTGATAGTCGACACGATTGAAACGAGGCCCCAGAAGTTCCTGCTCAACGGCAAGTTCAAGACCGAATAGACTCGCCCGCCTGTCTGCGTCTCTGTTTTCCTTGGTAAACGGGCAGGAACCCAAACTGGATTAGGGAACGGTATCACGTTTCGGTATAACCTTTAATCAACAGGTTTGCAAACCCAAGCGCAGAATATGCTAGAAGTGAACGTTCTCGTTGAAAGAGTTGATGCGGCGCGCCTTTCCGACAAGGCGAACGAGAACTCCCCTTCGAACTACAGTGTGAACGTGTCGATGGCGGAGAAGGACAGGGGCCCCGAACTGCTTGTTCTCAGCTTCACGCTCGAGCTGACCGACCAACCCCAGCTCGCGCGGCTCGCGGTGTCTGGCATCGCCACCCTGCTTGGGACCAAGGATGAGATTCAGAGCGCGATCACTGCGCCGGAAGACAAGGTTCCACCGCCGATCCTCACGACCATTTACGAGAGGATCTTCGGCCTGGTATACCTCTTGGCAGGGTCCTTGAGGGTGCCTCATCCTCTCCCTACTCTCCTGAAGACTTCAGGATCAACCAAGAAGTGACTCTGAGTCCGACCAGACCGGGTTGAAGGCGACCGCCTTCTTCCGCGTCCTCGCGGTGCTTGAGCCCAAGTATGCATCAGGGGATCATTTTCCGAAACCAGTCTTGGAATAGGTAAAAGAAGGCATATTCTTTGGAAAAGGCGAAAAGGGTCTTATATCTATGCTATGCATTATCGAGGATATGGACACGAACGCGATGTACGGACTGCCCTCACCTGAAGACCCCCTGGGTCAGGTGAGAAGGTCGCCCATGGAGATGGTCTGCGATATTCTCGGCGTCGTGTCGGAAGGTCCGACCAAGCCGACGCACATCCTCTACAGGGCCAACATGAGCTGGAGGGTACTCTCGTCTTACCTGGACTTCCTCCTGAAGCGCGGCCTGATCGAGAAGGAGGACCAGGGCGGAAAGCGGAGCCTCTACACCCTCACCGTGAAGGGGAGGTCGATCCTGCGGCTCTACAATGGGCTGCGGCTGAGTCTGAAGGGGACCGTCAACATAAGCAACGACGGAGGCGTAAGCCAAATCCTGGAAGACGCATCTATGCTCGAACCACGTAAGACTTCGCTCTGGACGTAAGGAGCCGATTGAGCGTCTTCTCCTGTTCGCTGAGGAGGTCCTTTGTCCCCTTATAGTTCTCGAACATTCTTGTGAAGGTCCTCCCCTTCTCCGTGGTCTGGTAGTAGCGGCCTTCAGGCTGGTATCCGAGTAGCTCGTTCAGGACCAGCTCTTCGAGGTACTGGTTGAGCTGCTTCAGGTTGAGCGCCGATTGATACATTATCCTAGTCTTCCTCTGTCCCTCCACTGCGGCCTTCAGTATCGAATATGTGATCTCCCCGGAGTCCCTGCGCCTGTGCCCGTTCAAGTGGGAAACATTGCCTGGAATTTGAGTTAAGACTTTTCGTCATTCCACAGAAATCGTCAGCCTGCGATTGGGCTACTCTGTCAGTCCATACCACGGTGGAATTGGTGGGATGCCAGACTCGGAGAAGGGTAGGAGTTCGGACTGCCTATCTGACACGTTCGACCGAGACTTCGCAGAAGGCTTCCCCCTTGGCGACGCACTTCTCCTCGAGAACGCGGTAGTCTCCTCCGATGATCTCCTCGGCGACCCCCTGGATCAGGCCCGAGAGCATGTAGCAGACCGGATCCTGTGCCCCCTCGATGTGGAGACAGAAGATGCAGTTACGCATTAGCAGCCGGGTCTGCCCGCTGGAGAAGTCGCCTCCATTCAGCACGAGCTCCCCCCATCCCGACTCTCTGGAGAAGCGCTGAAGCGATTCCAGCATCCCCTCCTCTGACGTCCCCTGTGCCTTAGCGGTGTTCCCCAGATACCTACCGTAGCTGTAACCCATCCTCTGCAGGATCACGGAAGCCCCAGAGCCGAAGGTGCTTGTCAACTCCTTCGCGAGTGACGCCCAGCCGACTGATCCCACCGTAAAAACCCTGATACCGTCAGACTTCCTCTTGATTGTCCCGTGCACTGGGTCTATGTCGAAGAGGTCGTCTTTCGGGAGTTCTTTCTTGGGACCTCTAAACAATGGCTGTTCCTCCTCTACCCTCGAATATGGTCTCCTTATACTCCTTTTCCGGATTGTTTTGTGCGTTTTCCAATTTTGTTAGCCCCGGAATGGCTTTCTGGCCAACACCACGTGGAACGGTGGAAAACTGGAGAATCTGATGCGGCGTACGGAGATGTCGCTCATGCCCACTTCGCGGAGGACCTTCGAGTACTCCCCTCCGTTGCCCGCGTCGATGATTCCGATCCTTCCTCCCTGCTTGAGGACCCTCGCGACCTCCTTGAAGGCCACGACCCGGTCCTTCTTCTTGATCAGCCTGTGGAGCGAAAGGGCTGAGAGTATTACATCGATGGACAAGTCCATCAAGGGGAGGCTCACGGTGTCGGCCTTCACGGGGGCGACCCTCTTCTCAACGCCCTCCTGTTCTGCGTTGGCCCATATCGAGTGAGGGTCATTCCCAGAGAGGTGGCTCTTCTGCCAGAGGTCCACCCCCACGGAGTACCCGTTCTCGAGACGCTTGCTTGCGAGGACCATGCCGAGGCCTCTGCCACAGCCGAGGTCCAGGACTACCTCGTTGCCGCCCCAGGGAATGTCCGAGACCAGCCTCAGCATCTCTGTGACCTTCCCCTGTCGGCTGCTCCAGTAGAGAGCGGCCCCGACCGCAAGGACTAGAAAACCGACACCCCCACCTATGAGCAGACCAAGGCGCGCCAGAGAGGGATCGGTGTGCGTGGTGTAGACCGCTATGTCGAATCCGACGATGATGGAGAGGACTCCGGCGATCAGGAGTTCGACGATAGACCTGGGTTCGTCAATTCCATACCCGATCTTGCCCTTGGCAGTGACCGGTGTGATCACAGTCCTCGGGGCTTTGGGTTTGGCTTTCATTCTGTCATCACATTCCACCTCGGACGAATTTTGCTTATATCAATTCGCCCGCCTGAGCGCTCTAGAGTGCAAACCCCATGAGATAATGGGCCATTGCGATGGCTATCAGGCTGACTATCAACAGCATGATTCCGTGCTTGAAACCGTCGGAAAGCCCGCTTTCGCCCATCTTCCCTGCGACGATGCCGATGACGAAAGAGTCGAAAACCGCCGTGGTGAGGAGCAGGTCGATTGTGCTACCAGCGACCTTCGGAGTCGAGGAGGCGGTCGCCGTCCCCAATGCAGGTGCGGTCAAGAGGTAGACCATGATGAACGTCGTGACGACGACCATGATCCCGGCGATGTAGGTGATGTAGACGAAGGGCTTCAGCGCCGCCTTCCTGTCAGTCTCCATGTCGTTGATGCTCCGTGTGAACTCCGCCATCTCCGAGAAGCTCCGGATCGTCCCTCCGCCCACGTCGACGACCTCGATCAGAAGAGTACCAATCGCCCTCGTGACCCAGCTCCCAACTGCGTCAGTGAACGTCGAGATGACCTTCGCCAGCGAAACTCCCCACGAAAGCTGAGCCCCCATCTTCTTCACGTGTTTAGAGAGGATTCCGTAGTGTCTGTCGCCAAGCCTCTCAATCGCAACTTCGGGCGAAAGGCCCGTCTTCCTGCCTTCAGCTACGTCACGGATAAACTCGGGCAGGGCCTTCTCGAGACGACCGCGCTCTCTCGAATACCTTATCGCCGTGAACGCGGGCAGTGATGTGGCAATTATCAGCGTTCCCGACACGCTCCCGAATAGGTAGAGCGGCAAGAGAGGTGGAGCATCAAGAAAGTGAGTGAGGAAGAAGAATACCATCGCAGGGGGGACAGTGTACATGAAGTACTTGTACGGCCTATAGTCGACGTAAGGCCACTTCGGCTGCACGGCATCGATCAACCAGATGAACATCGCTGAGATTAGGGGGACTATCACGAACGAGAAGAGGTACAGGTTGTTGAGGCCCGACAGGTCGTTGCTCAGCAGGGTCTGGACCATGTACAGAGTGTAGAGCACCATTCCCAGTATCACCGTTACTGTGAGGTAGGCTTCGGCCAGCGTGCCCGTGGTGTCTGCGGACCTCTTCACGGCGGAGGTCTTGGCCTCCATGGTATCGCGGAGCTTCATCCCGACGTACGCGATGAAGTCTCCACCGCTCTTCAGGATGGCTGTGTAGCCGAAGAGGAATTCAGAGAACTTCTTGCTCGGACACCATCGTGCTATGGTCTCGATCGCGGAGATGGGGTCCTGGCCGAAGACGTCCACTTCTACGAGTATCCTCCTCGCTTCCTTGGCTGATGCGGGAAATAGGTTCATCTGACTGATCCTTCTGAGAGTGGTGAGAGGAGACACCCCGCCGCCTGCCAGAACGGACATGTATCCGATGACGAACGGAAGCTCTGTGTTGATCGAGGCAGCGCGGTTTGAAGCGCTGATCTTTGGGGCATTGATGACGAGCGTGAAGACTAGGACGATGGCAGGGATGGCGATGAATACTCCTAAGAACCAAAGGGCACCGAGCCGAGAAGCCGCGAGATAGGTCCCGATTGCGGACGATATCGCTGTAATGAGCGCTGAGAAGAAGGCGACAGAGACCAGGCCTTCTGGTGTTATTCTGAGGTTTGACCTTAAGATGTCGTCCCTTAACAGGGGAATAGAACGGGTGAACCTGGTCGCAGGTCGAGAGAAAACCCTGAAGGCGACAGAAGTGAACCTGTCGAAAAAGGTCAGAGGGACTTTCTTCTTCTGCTGGCTGGGAAGAACTACCTTGAAGCTCACTGTCGCTGACCGCCAGGCTTGTAGTCTCCAATTATCTCGGCGACGGCGATCCCCTTCGCCTCGAGCTCGCTCGCGGCCGTATTGAACACGTCCTGCGGTCTGGCGATGTAGAGTTCCAGTATAGGTGACAGCTCTTTGAAGTTTCTGATGCCCTTCTGCTGGACCCACCTAAGAATGAGCGCGCGCCTGTCGATCTCTTTCAGAATCTCTTCCATCGGCATCCCCGTGTCCCTCGATATCTTCTCGAGCTTGGGGCTCTTGTCATAGCTCGCCTTGAACGTGTCCGCCCTCGGGTCCCACCTGAATACCTTGTTCAGCTCCTGGTCGCTGATAATCTCGTCGATAGAGACGATCCTCCTCACGGCCTTGAAGCCGCCTCCTGGTGCCGGGACCGAGATCCTCCTCACCACAAAGGTCAGGTCAAGGAATGGAATGAAGGCCTTGGGGACATTCATGGGCTCCGAGACGAGCCTCTGGAGCGCCGATGCAGCGTCGTCCGCGTGGAGGGTGCAAAGACCCCCGTGGCCCGTGCTGATCGCCTGGAAGAGGACGTATGCCTCTTCGCCTCGGACCTCTCCGACCACGAGGATGTCAGGCCTCATTCTCATTGCCGCCTTGACGAGGTCGAACAGGCCCACCTCGCCGGACTTCTCCTCCGTGGCCGCATAGCTCTCTCTCGAGACCAGCGAAGTCCAGTTGAGGTGCGGAATGTTGATCTCCTGGACCTCTTCGATCGTAACGAGTTTCGTGGTCAGCCGGGTCAGCGTCAGTACCGCGTTGAGGAGAGTGGTCTTGCCAGCGCCCGTGGCTCCCACGACTATGGCGGTGGCCCTGTTCTGCATCATGTACCAAGCATATGCTGCCATGTGGTGATCGAGCAGGCCCACGTTGAGCATGTCGACTATGGTCATCGGGTCCTCCCTGAACTTCCTTATCGTGGCCGAGCTTCCCTGGGGCGAGACCTCGCGTCTGAACGTTGCGACGAGTCTGTGCCTGCCCGGGAGGGTCCCCTGCACGATGGGGAACGCGGTTGAGACGTGCTTCCCTGCCATGTGGGAGAGCCTCGTGACAGTGTTGTCCAGCTGCTCCTCGTCGCTCAACATGACGTTCGTCTCCAGGCTCTCGTGGCCCTTGTGATAGATGAAGATGGGCTTACCCAAAGCAGTCAATCGAGAGGTCTTCGATGTTCGGGTCCCGCATCATACCGTCCAAGACCCCGAAGCCCACCAGGTCCCTCTCGGCGAAGTAGATGATCTTGGACCAGGAGGCTGCAGGGACTCTGATCGAGTACTTCAGCAGTATCTTCCTGGCCTGGTCGGCGAAGTATTGCCTCGGGTTGACTTGTTCTCTGGGGACTGTCAGTTCTGCCTCCAACGCGTCGAGGAGGTAGGAGTAGATCGCTGCCTCTGTCTTTGTAAGGGGAACCTCGTCCAGGAAGTACCTCTGCGCTTGGAGGGGGCTTTGCGCGATTATGGCGTAAGCGAACGGGCTGTTGACCGGATACCTTTCCATGACTTTCCATGAGGGAGGAATCGCGGTTCCAGTGAAAGGGAACCTCACCTGGACGTTCTTCAAGAACCTGAAGCGCTGGGCCAGCTCTTTGTCCTGCTCCGCTGCGCTCATCTCTGCAGTCGGTGCGCTCTCGACGGGTTTCTGCAGTCTAACGGTCTGCTGGGACTGGGTGGAGATGCTTGATGTAGCCGGCTTCGACGCCGACGGCATGGCTCCAGTAGGACGCAGCGAACTTGACTCCACAGGTCTTGGTGCGGACGGTGCAACTGGCGGCGATGCTGGTGTCGGTGTCTGTTTCGGTATTGGTGGAGAGGATGCCGTCCCAGGAGGGGACGCTGATTTAGAAGGCGATTGCGGTTCGGGTTTCAGCTCCTTGGCTGTGGGATCCAGGGTTCTGCTCGGTTCTACTTCCTTTTCCCTCACCAGTCTACGATGCACTCTGCGGTACAAGCGACCGAAGAAACCATCATGCTCATTTTCGTCGTTTTCCTCATCAGACATTCCTAGACCTCCACACTCCTTTTCTCTTCTCGCCTATAACCCATATGGATTTCCTATCCATCCCGCAAAGGCGAAATTGCCGCTGTGTGCATTGGACTGCGGTGTCCTTCTTTCACTTCGGCAGCGCTGCACCCGTGACAGGGCGGCTGTTCGATACCAAACCACCACGGAGAATGCGGCGAGAATCCCGGGGGCATGACCTCGGCCTTAGATGCGCGCGAATGACCCGAGGTGTCCCATAAAGACGATCCTAACACTGATCGGGCTTGCGAGGCTTCGCCAGAGGCGCTCGGCACTTCACCGTTTCCGCGCCTCAACTCATGTCACTGTCTCCGTAGTCGTTCCAGTGCCCGTGTTGTGGTTTGTGTCACCGTTGTAGGTAGCGGTAATAGTCGCGACTCCTGCGCTTCCCGAGTTGTTGCTTCCTGAAGTGAAGGTCACGGTGCAGGTCCCAGATGCGAGTGTGCAGCTGGCCCCTATGGTGGGAGTATGACCACTATTGCCAGTCCAGGCCGTAATGGCGAAGGAAACGGTCCCTGTCGGCGTGATTTGAGTGCCTGAGCTGGTGTCAGTCACCGTTACAGTGCATGTTGCGTGGTTACCTCCACGGGCAACACTCGTCGGACTGCATGAAACACTGATTGAGACAGTGCGCTTGGTGACCGTCACCGAGAAGGGACTCGAAGGTCCGCTGCTGCTGTGACCAGTGTCTCCACCGTAGGAGGCGGTGATGCTGATGGTACCCTCCTTTCCTGCACTGGGTGTGAAGGTCACCGTGCAGGTACCCGCAGAAAGGGTGCAGGTCCCAGCGACTGGCGTGAACGTTCCCGAGCCGCTGGGGCTCTGGGAGAACGTTACTGTGCCGCCCGTAGGAGTTATCGCGGTCCCGCCACTGGTATCAGCTCACTGTCGCAGTGCAGGTGGTAGGCTGGTTGACAGCGACTGAGGCAGGGGATGCAGCTGATGGCTATGGATGTAGTGCGTAGTGTGACGGTTATGGTCGTGCTCGAGGGCCCACTGGTGGTATGGTCAGTGTCTCCGCCGTAGGTCGCGCTGATTGTTACAGTTCCCCTGGTTCCAGAGCCGGGAGTGAAAGTGACGGAGCACGTACCGCTCGAAAGAGTGCAGGTTCCGTGGCCGGGCTGAACGTGCCCGATCCACTGGGGCTCTGGGCGAAGGTTACTGTGCCGGTCGGAGTGATGGCCGTCCCTGAGCTGGTATCTGTGACGGTCGCCGTGCAGGTCGTAGGCGCACTGAAACCCACTGACGAGGGGCTGCAGCTGACCGCTATGGACGTGGTGCGCTTGGTAGCGGTCACCGAGAAGGGACTCGAAGGCCCGCTGCCGCTGTGGTCAGTATCGCCGCCGTAGGTCGCAGTGATGCTGATGGTGCCCTCCTTTCCTGCGCTGGGTGTGAAGGTGACTGTGCAGGTACCCGCAGGCGAGAGTGCAGGTCCCAGCGACTGGCGTGAATGTGCCCGAACCACTGGGGCTCTGGGAGAAGGTGACTGTGCCGGTCGTAGGATGACCGGTGCCTGAACTCGTGTCAGTTACTGTGGCGGTGCAGGTGGTCGACTGTTAACAGCGACTGAGGCAGGGGAGCAAGACCACGCTGATCGATGACGTCCGTTTAGTCGCGGTGACTGATGCGCTGCCAGCACTCGCGGCGTGCAGCGAGTCCGGCTGTAGGTGCCCGTAACCGTGATTGATCCCTCTTTGCCCGACGAAGGCGTGAACTGAGTCGTGCAAGTGGCGCTGACACCTGATCCACTCAGCGTACAAGTGGATGGAAGGAACGTCCCGGAGCTTGCAGGACTTGTGCGTGAAGGTGATGCTTCCGGTTGGGGTGTACGGATTATTACTTGTGTCGGTGACTGTGACCTGTACAGGTTGTCGGCGTGTTGACTGGGAGGGATGAGGGGATGCAGCTGACTGAAGTCGAAGTGGGATTGACGATCGTCGAATCCCGCTGTCTTTCCAGAACTCGCCATGTGGTAGGAGTCACCAGCGTAGCTGGCTTGGATCGTGACCGCTCCAGCACCGCTACCGTGGGAGTGAAGATGACCGAGCAGCTCGCAGACAGCGAGAGTGCACGAGACCGGACTGAGACTACCATATCCTGCTGGTGCAACAGAGAAGGTCACCGTTCCGGTTGGGCCGTGGCTGAAGGAACCTCCGTCCGTGTCTGTCACCGTGGCGGTGCATGTCGTAGACCCAGAGAGAACTGACAGGCGACGGGGAGCAGCTGACGGCGGTGGAGGTGCTGCGCAAGAGGGCCAAACCTTCGAAAGGCATTAGCTGAGAGTAGATGCTGCCTTTGTAAGCGAAGGAGACCACAATCCCAAGGGACATACCCTCGGGCACGGAGAGGCTAGGCGCACTCGAGGTGCACCCACTGGAGCTATCGAAGCTACTCGCATCTTGCATGTCCTCCCCACCCCCAGTTTGTTGCACCATACCCGCAGGCTGCAAATGTAAGCGTGACAGTCTGCCCTGGGTTCACGTAAATGCACTTGCTGTCCTAGGTCTGTTGTTGGTACCTACTGTGCTGCAATCCGTCGGGTAACCCACCAATGTGGGTGGTTTCGTACCGTAGTTCGGGTAATAGACCCCGTTTGTGCTTGAAGTGTTGGTGCCCACAAGGAAGTTGAAGTATTCTCCGGAGATGTCCGGGTCTCCAAACAGGTAGGAATACTGCATGATAGGCAGTGTCGTGTTGAATACGTTTGTGATCTTGATGTACCAGGCCGTGTAATAGTTGGACCCTCCAGCCAGGTAGCTCCCGCTTGGAAGGTTCGATAGAGTCACGGGACTAACGTTCGTGACGCAAGGGCCGACGAAACTATGCTGGGTAGCACTGCTCTGGGTGCAGGAGCTGTACCTCAGGAAGAAGAAGTTAGCCGCGAAGGCGCCCTGGGTCGTGACGCTCGCGATGCCCCCGACTTCGACCGAATTGGACAGAGAATCTGCCGAAGTGACCAAGACTCCACTGAAGGTTCCGCTGGCGTGGCCTGAAAATGATACGAACCCCCCTACGGCTCCTGTGGTGGCGGAGAAGGCGCAGGTGAAGCTCTCCGACGAGCCTGAAGCGATGTCCTGAGAAGCCGGAGAGCATGGGGAAAAGGCGCTCACGGACGCAGTACCGCTAGCGGAGGGTGCATTGAGCGAAATTGAGACGCCGGCTGCGGTCCAAGGAGCCTGGTTGTAGACTGTGGCGTTGAGAGTGATGCACCCATTGGAGCAGGAGAGGGTCTGGGTAGGGCGTGGCTTGCATCATGACGGAGAGCTGAGGACCTCCTCCGACTTGGGTCAGGACCGCGTGCGTGCTTACTGACTTGATTACGGTGTAGTTCGTGAAGGGATTGGGGGGCGGAGGATACTGGGCAGAGAAGACATTTCCCATGGAGGTGAGCAGGCTGACTACAACGTACTCACCAGGGGGGATACCAAGTAGTGGAAGGTCGAGTCGTTGATCGTGATGTAGGCCCTACACTCAGCTCTTGGGCATGAGGGAAGGTACTCTGTGGATGCGCCTACGCCCAAAGTGATGGGAAGGGTGACGTTGAGGTCCGGGTTCTGTTTCAGGAAGTGGGAGCCCGAGGGAGAGCCATTCAAGAAGTGAGAGTTGGAGAGGAGCTGCCCCTGCTGGTACGAGCCGCCGCAGTTTGACATGCACGTCACGTAGACGTCGATGATCGATGAAGACACGCCTCCTGTGTTGTTTGCCCTGACCCATATGCAGTTCTTGCACGAAGAGTCAGTTCCTGATGTTACACCTGCCGTGACGAGCAAGCTTCTCGTGGCTGGCCTGCAGCTGGTTATTCGCCCTCGCAGCATTCGCCTGGTCTGCAGAATGGACGTTCTGGCTGACGAACAGGAAGAAGCCGACGCCTATGGAGAAGATCGCTGCGAAGAGAATGACTGCGGCAAGCACCCCGGCTACCGCCCTGCGCCTTGACTTCGCCCGAGCATTCTCTGCTGGACTTTGCAAGTCATTTCCCCCTAGGACATGAATGCGACTCCGTTGAAGGCGATGTCCTCCGTCAGTGTCTGTCCCTTGTAAAGAAATGATATTACGGTGGTTGCCGCAGTCGCGTCTCCAGTCGAGCCTATGCTCGGCGTCGAACCCCCACTTAGGCACCCTGTGCTGCTATCCCAATAGGTTCCGCGTTGGGTACCGCCCCAGTCCCAGTTGGATGACGAGGGTCCGCATGCCGCAAGCGTGATCGTGACTGTCTGTCCGGGATTAACGTAGATGCAATTGCTGTCGGTAGGCATGTTCTTCGAGTTGACTGAGTTACAGTCAGAAGGGTATGCGGTCAGAGTGGGAAGCAAGGGACTAGCGCCAGGGTTGTAGTTCGGATAGTACGCCCCGTTACTCATTGTTGTATTCGTCCCAACAATGAACCAGTCAGTTTCGCCCCCGTTGGACGGGTCCACCTGGAGGAAGGTGTACTGAAGCAGCGGAAGGGTTGTATTGAAGTTGTTGGTTATCTGAAGTAGAAGGCGACGTAGTAGTTGCTTCCTCCGCTGATTACAGCACCCTCAGGCAGCTTGTTGGGCGAACTAGGAGGCATTGGCGTGTTGGTGGTGCACGTTGTTGAGTACGAGTAACCCTGGAACGACTTCCGCCCGGAGCGTTGGTGCACGAGCTATACTTGAAGAAGAAGAAATTCGTGGAGAAGGCCCCCTGCGTAAGGGCGTTAGTCAGCCCCCCGATTTGCACGATATTTGATTCCACGCTTGCGGATTCTACGACTGTCGTGCCTTGCGTTGCATACGCCCACCCCGAGAAGGAAGCGAGGCCCCCGACAGCGCCCGTCTGGGGGGCGTAGGTGCATAAGAAGTAGATGTGAGGAGCGACGCCGACACCAATGTATCCCGGAATTTGTCCACTCGGATCAGGAATCTTGCCCGGGGGAGTGTAGGGGCCGGAGCAGCTGGGATTGGTCAGCGTGGCGGTACCAGTAACGCTCGACGAAGGCGATGTCGGGTACAGACCCGCGCCTGTCATGGAGGTGGGTGAATAGTTGTAGAGGGTGACGTTGTTCGTGATGCACTGCTGCACCTGGACAGGGTCCACTGAAGACCTGAATCGGAGTGGCTGACATAGAGATCACAAGCGAGTTGCCCCCGCCACCGCCAGGTCCCGTCAACGAAGTTGTGGTAGCGGAAGTCGTCGTCGACACGATGACGGACGTCTTGAGGGGGTACTGCTGGGTGAAAACGTTCCCCCTCGACGTGACTAGTGCCACGTAAATCAAGGATGTCGGTGTGTAGGTATAGTTCGTGATGGTGAAACTTCCAGTCCATCCCACGTTGAGGTTGAGGGGACCAGAGTGCGTTCGTTCCTGAGACTCCGAGAGTCATTACACCGGTGGAGTGATGACTTTGCCAGTATTGTCCTTGACGAAAGTGCTGACGATGCTTATCGGGAGGCTTCCGGTGTCGTTCACCGTAACTTTGAGGTTTTGGAGCCTGTGAGAGAGACAGCAAAGGCAAGCTGTTCCTGGCTGATCTGGGCGCGCTGCTGAAGAGCCTGGACGTTCGCTTGATTGGAGGTCAGGTCGCTCCTGGCCTGGAAGAGCAGGTAGCCTGTGCCAGCTGTGAAGAGCATAGCAAATATGAGGATCATCACGACCACACCGGCAACCGCACGTCGCCGGCTGCCTCCTCTGCCGATGTTCAAGCCGTCTCCCTCAGCCGCTCACCGTGAGCGTTGTCTGGAGGGTATTGCCGTAGAGGCCCGTGAAGGTCAAAGTGTAGACCAGGCTGTCATAGAGATACATGGCACCCGCCGAGCAAGTAAGAGCTGTGGGCATCATTATCTGGTACGGTTTAGCAGACAGCTGGCTCTGCGAGAGCACGGAGGGCACCCCGCTGCCTTGATAGAACCCGTTGTACACATTGCTCGGCAGACCTGAAAGAGCAGCACTGTTCGAACAAACCGTGGAAGTGCCAGCCTTGTCGTAGGCTGCAAACCCGCATGTGGGAAAGTGACAGTGCAAACACTGTAGAATCGAATATTCAGCGGGCTGTGATTGGCGGCGGTTGTGGGAATGTCGGTCAAGTTCCTGATCTGGATCATGTAGAGCGTGAACTCCAGCTGCCCGTTGTTGTACATCCAGAAGTTCGCACCTGTGCATTGAAGGTTGGAGAGGTGCCCCCGCTGCAGGTACTGCCAGCGCCGGACTCTGTGAATGTCTGGGAGACGACAACGAACCGCTCGTTCAGGAAGTTGACGTTGTTCGCGACGCTCTGACCGTACGCGTTCTCGCTGGATCCAGCCTGGCCGTTAATCCAACCGAAGACCGCGGCACCTGCAATTAGGGTAATTGCAACCATGAACAGCGTCCCCATGATTTCGCCGATAGCGAGACGTTTCTTCTTTCCCCTAAACTTCAAGATCTGTTTCGAAACCTCCTGAATGGTATATGGCAATTATGAATCGAACATATGGAGCGGGAATCACTTTTCGTCGCATGCGGCAAGGTCATGATCAAGTCACCGTCTGCCCCACGAAGGGAATCTGCTGTGTGTACACCTGGCCCTTGTAGACGAAAGTGATGATTATCGCAAGGTAGCTTGATCCGTTCGGCTGGTAGGTCTGGGGGTTTGTCGTGCAGTTGGAGTCGCTTTGGTCGATCCATAAGAGTAACCAGCCCAGTCCCACCACGTCGAACCGATATCACAGGCGGCAAAGGTGAGTACTGCACTCCCACCAGAAGGGACATTGATGCAGGAGGCGGTCGACGTGGCAATGCAGGTTGATGGGTATGCCGTCAGGGTCGGTTGGGCTGTAGCTCGGGATGTAGGGGAGGTTTAGATTGCAGGGATGTACTGGCAGATTTGCAATCCAGATCCTACGTTTCCAGGGTCACCGACGATGAAGAACGGGGAGTCTCCACCGGAGCTGGGGTCGGTAAAGAAGTACGTGTAGGGGAGGATTGGGAGGGTTACGTTGAAGTTGTTGGTTATCTCAATGTAGAAAGCCACGTAGTAGCTGTGCTCCCCATGAATCAGGCTCGCGGTCGGAAGGTTGGCGAAAGTCACAGGACTCGGGGTCGTGGTGCATCGGCGTATTCCCGCTGCTTGGAGGATCGTACACGCGCTGTACTTGAAGAAGAAGAAGTTCGCGGAGAAAGGCCCCTGGTTGAGCACACTGACCGGGCCGCCTATCTGGACGGCGTTGGAGATTGCCTGACCAGACGTTACGGGCCTCCGTTGAATGTGCCTGTCGCCCGTCCCGTGAAGGATGCGAAACCTCCGAAGCCGTTCGGGTTCGCACCGAACGTGCAGAGGTACACTGTCTTCGGCAATGCACCGTAGCCAGGATAGCCTGGGATGCTCGAGCTCCCGCTAATCAGAGTGCAGCTTGCCGGGGACGTAACCGTGGCGGTCCCGGTAAGGGAGACCAGCGGCACAGCAGGAGAGAGCGAGACCCCTGTCACGGTAGTGTTCCCGTAATTGTAGACTGTGACCGTGTCGTTGAGGCAGTGACCGCATTTGAAGGTCTGTTGGGGAGTCGCGACCATCTGAACGACAAGAACATTACCTCCAGGATTGCCGCCCCCCATAGTCGAGGTTGAGGCGGTGAAAGAAGTCTTGGTCGTTGTTGTCGTACTCGCTCCGGGAGGAGGAGGGTATTGGGCGGAGAAGATATTCCCTGTCGACGTCAGAAGACTGACTGCAACCGGAGAACCTCCTGACGTGTATCGGTATGAGTTCCGACTGATTGCTATATCACAGCCCGGACCAGAGCTACACCCGCTCATCTGAGCAGTAGAGAATCCGGGTAAAATTGTGAGAGGTAGGGAATAGTTGAGGTCCCCTCCCTTGGGGAGCGAGAAGGTCGAAAGATACTGAGAGTTGGGAGTGACTGGGAATTCGACATGATTCTGCTAGCGACTGTGTTAGTAACGAAGACGTCTATCACTGTGACGGGTGTACTTCCGACGTTCGCGATTCTTAACCACAGGTCGCCCGAATTCCCCCACGGATCGGCCCTTGTCGAAAGCCCCACTGTCATTGACAACCTTTCTTGGGAAGCCTGCTGCAGCGCCTGCTGTCGCTGTTGATTCGCCTGCAAGACTTGAAGCGAACCGGTATTGACAAAGACGAAGAAGCCAATGCCAGCACTGAAAAGCATCGTGAACATCATGATCGTCGCCAAGACTGCTGATATTGCTCTCCTCTTTCTGACCCGTTCGAGTCTTGTAATGTTCACGCAGAGTCCACGCCCTTCGGGCAAATCCTGTGACTCAATTCAAACCAACACATTCTCTTGGTCACAATCGGCACCTCCTCTGGCCCATCGCCATGAATGAACAGGCGCTCTTTCACTTCTTGATATTTAGCGTTTATGGACTGTAGAACACAATTCTGAATCTGTGATTTCGACAAAAGGCCAAAAAGGGTGGGGTCTGGCCCAAGAGCCATAGAAGCGACTGCAGGAGACGCTTCACGTTGGTATTGCAGCACGGTTGAGAATGGATTGACCGTTGCAAGCGGAAGGACAAGCCTTGGTCGGGACCACTGGTTAATTGGAGCTCTGGTTGAATCCTGGGATGATGTTGAAGGTGTATGTCATGCTGACTGCGGTTGACTGAGCCACCATGTAGTACATATTCAAACTCGTGATTGGATTGCCCGCACATCCGTTATACAACCCTGAAGCAAGGCTCAGCTGAGTGACCGTCACAGACGTCGGCAGGAACGAGTACACCTGCGAAATGTAAGATCCTGCCACTGAGTTGCAGTTCTCCAAACTAGTCGTGCCATACAGCACGGCACTGATTTGAGCATACACCGTGATGTTCAGTGTGTTTTGCACGCTGAAAGTGAACGTGCCAGTTGTGCTGTCGTAGCTGTCTCCGATCACGACGAGAGTTGATAGGGGGACCTGAGGTGTGAGTGCGTTCAACTTGTCGGTCAGTGTCTTGAGTGCAGTGCTTATCCCTTGCAGCTGGGAGTATATCTGTCCCTGGAATGCGAGGTTGTTCGACATATTCGAGTTGAATTCCTTGATCACGCTTGCCAACCTGGCTTGGACGTTCGTTAGATTGCTCTCGAGAACAGAGATCTGCTGTGTTTGCGTACTCTGCGCCTGTTGCGACCGATTGAGCTGATTTTCCAACTTAGTCGCGGTTGTTTGTAGGGCGATGAGGGAATTCTGCAACTCCGTAATGCGAGAAGACAAGGTCATACTGTTCTGGTTCATTTGGATGTTCTCTGTCTGCAGTACGAGGAAATTCCCCCCTAGAGCCACGATGGCAATCACTAGAGCCGCACCCAGAAGGAGATCCCTGTTCAACGACCTGATTCACGTGTTCATACAAGAGGAGGTATCTGGCATTTATACGTGTTCAGGATGCTGAATACTTGATAGTTCTTCGCCGGCCTCTATTTTCCCTTCCAGAATCACAACTGCCGCTGGTTTACAGTCCGACTTGCAAAGAAAATCGATACGTTTCTCCAGAGTGAAGACTGCAGAGTGAAGACTGAGGTCCACAAGAGTTGCTCTTCTCTGTAGCGTCCATCTCCCACTCTTGAGGATGACATCATGGTGTCCGTAGTCCCGCTCTCGACCTTGTCCGTGCACACAGGAGGCAGTCGTCCTATGCGTCATCCAACATCCCAATCATCTAACGCTTTTCCAACAAGGCCCAGAATACGATGTTTTCTGCAAATTGCAGGGCACCACTGTCTTTGACCGCGAACCCCTCTCTAGCGGATTGGTTCAAGACATTGCTCCAATCTTGTGCCTCGCTTGCATACTGAGCTTCGCTTCTCGCCTCGAATTGGTCCTGCTCTCTCATCACTCCCTGTCTTCCCATGAGCTGAGTGTGACTGTACGCCTTGTAGACTAACTTGTATTCCGTGCAAGCGGAACTGAACTCTCACTATTTATCCGTTGAAGTGATCTCGATGATTCCGCATCACTTGTGAATAATCTCTCCTCCCCTACGCCTCCGGGTGATGGTCCGGGAAGTTGACTCGGACTGGCTCGTGCATGGCAAGCCTGGGTTCGGGCTCGACCTGCGAAGATGGGATAGGTGAGAAGTTATTGGCATCGCGCGTGACTATCGTCTTCGCTGAGGCCTGCTGGACTGGGGGACCATCATACCCTCATCTATCTTCCGTATGGCGATCAGCAAGGACTGGTAGGGTGGATCCTTGGGAGTCTTTCTCTCAAGCATGCTTGCTTCATCGACGTGCCTGTTGAGGCTGATGAGGACGTTGCGGGCGCTGGCTCCGAACATCTCTGAGATGCTCCTGGTGAAGCGTTCCGGGTTGCACCTGGCCTTTCTACCTATCCAAGTCCTCAGGACGTAAGAGGGATCCACACCGAAGAACTTCGGGAGGGTCGAACGGAGCACTTCATTGAACGGCAGCCCTTCCTTCTCGAGATTTCTCATCCTGTCGATGAAAGACAATTCCCAGACTTTAGGTATCCTTCCCCACTTGAATGTAAGAGCGACCCTACGAAGCGTAAAGTGGGCTCGACGTGCGAAGGACCGGGTACGCCGCACGAGCCAATATGACTCGTCGACCTCGTACTCCCGCTTCATTACGCTCTTCATCGTGGATTCACCTCGTCCCGGGCCTCTGTGAAGAGGCTCTGTCGTTCCAGGGGGGTCGAGGTGACACAAGAGTGGGGTCCTGCGATTTTTCGGGATAGTACAGATGCTGGACTAATCATAATCAGAAAAAGGGAGCGCACGACTTTCGGGCCGTGCGCTTGTCTTGAAGTCATTGCCATCTTGTCTTGTGCTTAGGACCAGACGCCAGAGAACGAAGCCTGACCAGAGTTGCCCAAGGTGAATGCGCCGGTTGCCATTGCCCCGTTTGTGTAAGTGCCTGTGCCTGTGCATGTTCCGAAGATTGTCGCTCCGCCTGCGATTGTTGTACCGGTGTCGTTAGCTGTCGCAGTAACACCCGCAATGCTACATCCGATAATTGATGTGGTTCCGGAGCCTGAGTTGTATAGTCGGACTAGGCAGACTTTGGTGGAATGGTTACAACTGGTTACGCTCGCTGTCACTGTCGCGGTGCTCGTGAACGTGCCGAAGAGGCCGAACACGAAGCCGGCGACTGCTATGGCTGCGATGAGTGTGATTGCAATGAGGATGACTGTCGGTCGCTGTCTTAACCGTTTGGTAACGGTTGGCCTGGGTAACAGTCATTAGCGGCGAGAATGACCTCAGATAACGCGGTTTTAGATGATGGAATGCAGGTTTCAGAGGCTGAGACCTACAGGGAAAGAGAACTCAGGAGCCAGATCTCCAGGTTCATGGAGAAGTGGGGAGGGTACGAATCGGTCCAGCGATTCGTCAGGAAGTACCACCTGAAGCTGAACACCTGCAGAGGATACCTGGCCGACCTCGACCTTTACTTCGACTGGCTGCTCGCGACAGGGGTGGTGATGAATCCGGACGAACTCATTCACGGCAACCTAAGTTGCGTCTTCGATTCAGGTGCGACACAGGTCGAAGTCAAGACAACCCACACCGACATGCTTGACGAGTACGTGAACATCTACCTCGTCGAGAAGGGGCTGTCCTACTCCACGAGGCACAGGACGGTCGCCGCGATCCGCGAGTTCTACAAGAGGAATAACGCGCCCCTGTACGGCGACTTCACGCTCGCCGACGGCAAGATGGAGAAGCGACCCAAGACCCCCAGCTCCGACGATATCAGAGAGGTCCTGAAGGCTCTCCCGATCTATCACAGGGCGCCGCTCGTCCTCATGTGGCAGACGGCTGCGGAGCCTGCCGCCATTCTGGCCCTGAAGTGGGGAGAAGTGAACCTGGAGGGACGGTACATCAAACTGGAGTTCGCAGGCAGAAAGAGGCACAAGAACGAGTACTTCACGCTGGCCGGGAAGGACAGCATCACTCTCCTCAAGATCTGGAGGCAGAAGTGGTCCCAAAACATCGGCCGTGAGCCAGCCTCCGGAGACCTGATCTTCTTCAACAAGAAGCGGAAGGAGCGCGAGGAGCACGGTCCCCTCTCGCCGGGCTGGTTGAACGAGTGCTTCAAGGAGACAGCCGCAAAACTCTACAGGGAGAGGCTCATCTCGAATGGAGACCCGGACTGCTGGCACATCTACGCTCTGCGGCACAGCTTCAAGACCGAGGCCGAGCATGCGGGGATGAAGAGTGGAATCGTGGAGTTCCTAATGGGCCACAACAAGGGAATCGCGTGGACCTACGACAACCGAGACCAGCTTCACCCTGCCGACTTTGAGGAGGAGTATGCAAAGGTGGAGCCATACGTCAGCCTGAATCCTTCGGAGGTTCTAGTCGAGGAGAGGGTCAAGGCGGAGTTTGAGGGTCGTCTTGAGCGCCTTGAGAGGCAGATTCAGGATTACGCCACGAAGAGAAGCCCGAGCATTGAATGAGCGAGTGCCATGAGCCTAGAGGAACGAGGAGTAATGGGCTAATAGGCCCTGCCTCTAGGACCTATTTCCAGGACCACCATCATGCTTTCTTTCATGTGGACCTCGTAGATTATCCTCCAGTCACCTATCCGGATCCTGAAGACTCCCTCCAAGCCCTTGAGCTTCTTAACGTCGAAGAGCTTGACTGGGGCGAACGATTGCTGCAACGCGTCCAGCGCTTCTATGCTCCTCCTCTTGATGTGTTCAGGCGCCTTATCCAGACCCTTGCTTGCCCGCTTCGTCAGGATGACGCGATACAACTACTGTTCAGCGACTCGCTTCCGAACCTCGCTCCACTCTTCTGCTTTGCCCTGTGAGTATTCTCTTCTGCCTCTCGCCACGGCTTTCTTGTCCTCTTCGCTAGGGGAGACTTCGGGGATCAGCATTTCCTTTATCTCTTCGACGTCTCTCCTGAGTCCCTTCACTTCCCTGTAGAGTTCGGTGAGTTTGGAAGCCATTTGCAACCGTCCGGGGCTCTAGTCAGTATTAAGCTCTTCATGATTATGGAGGGCTGCGCTTCGAAACGGACCGCCTGAGCTCCCTGATCTCCTCGAGCCAAGCCTGCAACTGAGACCGTGGGACTTCGACGGATTCCTCTTCTTTTCCCCGATCCTGGCTCATGTCACTCCGTCACCCTTCCTCAAAGTCGGATATCGGAGCGCCAACCGATTGACAACGTTCCGGACTAGCTGATCACCCGCCCCTTTTGCCCTCGTCAGAACGGGGTATCTTGCGCGAAACTCAGCTATCTCCTTCAGCAAGAGCCTGGTCGCCTCTTCTGTCACGGAGTCGGGCGGCATGGTTCCCTTCAATTCCTGCCAGAGTTTGCTCTTGCACGTCTCAACGAAAGAATCGGTCGGCCTTTCAACCAGGTGTTGCACGTTCAGAGCCCCATAGGATAAACCGAGGCTTCGGTAATCGGTCGAGCCGCCCAGGCCGCCCAACGGCTGGATCGTGTGTACTGGCGAAGTCTCTTCAAACCTTATTCCGTCGGGCAGCTTCGGCGCGTCCAGTTCTACCCCACAATTCCGGCAGGTCAGGCCCTCGAGGCTCGGCCTGAAACACTCGGGGCAGCGCCGCGATATGTCGAGCCTCTTCTTTACCCGGCTGGCCCTTTGCTTCGCTGCCTCGTGTGAAATATGCAGGTCTTTCGCCGCGTCCCTCAGAGAGCCTGAGGGATTTTCCCACAACCACCTAAAGATCAAATGCTCGGCGTGACTGCCGCACTTGCAGCCGCTCTTGAGATATGTCGGCTCAGCATAGCTCGCTGTTACCATCAATCCGTGACCACATTCCACTCTTTCAGCCTCGCGCGGACATGACAATGTTGGTAGATATGCGCAAAGCGAACACGGCAAAGAGAGGCTCTAGAGGCGGGGAATCCCCGAGTGAAGTCCAAAAAGAGAATTGTTGCATAGCATATAGGCAAAAATCGCTTATGCAACATTTGGCCGATTGCGTCTTGCGCCGATGTTTTCTGCTCTTTTCGAGTGCGTCTTTCGAGGTGACACCGCTTCCGATGAATGCTCTCCCTTCTGAATGTAGCCGAGGGGTCAGGGTCATGCCCAGCTCTAATCATCTTTTAGTTAGCGTGGCGACCACTAGGCGACCACGCCAAGACATTAAGGCCGACTCTGAACTGATCGCAGAGCTGGATGGACTTAAGCCGACGTTCGGGACCACTTCGCGGACGTCCACGATCAGGGCGCTCGTAAGACTGGCAAGCAAGAACGAGGGACGAGCTCCAGCCACGCCTCAGAACCTCTTTGCAGACTCCCGACCGTGCTTGGTGGTCGGGCCAAGTGCCAGCGGCAAGACCACTTCGATAAGGAACGCCCTGCCTTCATGGACCGGGAACATCCTGGTCCTGGATGTGTCGAACGAATACCTTGACCTGGTGAAAGTAGCTGACTCTCGGGATATAGACTGGCAGGAAAGCGGCAGGATCAGGATCGTGCCGAGCGGCGAAGCCGAATACTCGCAGATTGAAGGGGCTTACCTCTTTAGGGACTTGGTTCGGCAGCGCTCAACCGGGGTCCTCAGAAGTTGGCTAATCTGCGTGGAAGAGGCCCACAGGTTCCTACTAGACCCTAACTTGAAGGATCTGGCCCTCGAGGCCCGGAAGTTCATCGGCAAACTCGTGATAGTAACCGCCGACCCTGGACCTTTGATTGATATTATGCCTGCCTTCTCTCCCCTTCCTATCGCCTAGAGAATTAGCACCCTCTGAAGAGCGGAAGGACCACAGTTTTTGATGTTGTGAATCGCCCAAAAAAGGATGGGAATCGCTGTCCGGCAGATTTCGGCAGATGTCGGCAGGGTGGGAATCGCTCAAAAACGAGTGGGAATCGCTATTCGGTAGATTTCGGTAGTATGGGAATCGCCCATCGGCAGAAATCAGCAGAAATTGAGGGTCAAAAGTGCCTCAGTTTGACTAAGATTCCGGTGGGGAATCGCTCAAAAGAGGGTGGGAATCGCTGTCCGGCAGAAATGGGCAAAAATCAGCGAGTGGGAATCGCCCCTAGACAGGACTGAGCGATTCCCATGCCTCGTAATTACGTCAGAATGACCCAAATGAAATTGTGGGAGAAGCTAGAAGAGGCAAGGAAGGCCGCAAACGTCGCTCGCCGTGAATGGTTGGATGAGACATCGGATGAAGGAGCATATCGCGTGTACATGGACCGGATGCGAGAGTGGGGTGCGCTGAAGGGAAATTACCATAGGTGGTACCCTTCATAGGGTTCTAATCGTGCATTTCCGGGGCGTCCTTCGTCTGCCGTCCGGGTGCCTGTAGACGTTGTATCTGTAGACCTGGCCGTACTTCCCAGTTACTGACATGACGTAAGGGGCCCAGGAGGGTTTGCCGCACTTCGAGCAAATCGTGACTTGCGAGCTCACACATGATAAAACGCCCAAACTGTGAAGCCCGTAAAGTGGCTCCTGGGCATGGGGGTCCTTTCGAGTTTAGGCATAGTCTAAGGCAGTACCCGCTACCGTGGGGTGACCGTGAGACCATCACATCCCATGCCCAAACTAGCCTAGGTAGCGCATTTAGGTTTGGGCCCGGAGGGGTTAGCATCTACATGGGTTCTTTCTTCTGAGCAAGAGCGCGCGCGCCAGTTTCATTTTTCTGTATGTATATGATGTCAAATAGGCCCTTGAGAGATTCGAAGTTGAAATGAAACAGATACTCTTACGTAGTCACGAAGATGGAGCTTATGTGGGCGGGTTGGATGGAAGCAGAACTCCTCTATGAAGAGAAACTGAAGCTACTGCCCACTGTCGAAATTGGCCCCATGCCTGAGGGTGAGATAGTCAACTATCCCTTTGCAGGGCGTGTAAGTGGGCCCAAGATAAGCGGCAAACTCGAAGGAGTAGACTACGTTTTGATTCGTCCCGATGGCGTAGGCCTTCTGCATGTTCATGGTATTATCACAACAGACAGGGGCGATCGAATCTCCATTGAGGTCTCGGCGTTCGCTACGGATTCCAAGGAGAAGGGGCTAAACGACATCAAAGGAGCCGTAACCTTTCGGACAAGCTCAAAGGAGTTTGCATGGTTGAACTCAACTCAAGGTGTCGAGCAAGGGTACGCCGATATGAAACGCGGGGAGATTGACGTTAGAGTCTACACAATCTAGGAATGACATATCGTATATTCATATCGATATGTCAAACGATGCGCCGTTAGTATGAGTGCAACCCTCGAGAGAACGCGAAGTCCCGGCGGCCGCTGTGTGGTAAGGTGTTTTGGGCAAATGAGTCCATTGGTCCACACGGGAACCGACCTAGCCCACGGTCAGCCGTACTATGCCTAAACCCGAAAGAATCCCCCCGCTTTCACGGCACTCTTGGGGCGTCAGAGTTTGAGCAGTCTAATCGATGGTTGGTAGAATGGAGACGAAGGAGGCTAAGACTACGGTCTTACCTGAATCATGTTGGGCTGCGCAACCACGATTCCCGTGTTCGCCCTCTGCATTGCCACCAGAAGGGACTGAACCGGCGGCACCTTCGGAACCTTCGCCTCGAAGAGGCTCTGCTTGTCGACGCTTATGTCGAGGGTGATGAGGACGCTGCGGGCGCTGGGTCCGAACATGTCAGAGATCGACCTGGTGAAGTATTCGGGGTTGTGTCTGGCCTTCCTGCCCACCCATGTCCTCAGAACGTGAGAGGTGTCTACGCCGATGAGCTTCGGGAGAGTCGCACAGAGCACCTCGTTGAAGGGTAGCCCTTCCTTCTCGAGCTGTCTCATCCTGTCGATGAAGGAGAGTTCCCACACATTGGGGATCCTTCCCCACTTGACAGTGAGAGCGACCCTGCGAAGTGTGAAGCAAGCTCGGTGTGGAAAAGAGCGAGAGTTCCGTACGAGCCAGGATGACTCGTCGATCTCGTATTCCCGTTTCATTACACTCTTCATCGCAGGTTCACCTGGTCCCGGATCTCAGCGAAGAGGTTCTGTCGTTCCAGGGGGGTCGAGGTAGCACAGGAGCGGGGTCCTGTGATCTTTCGGGACAGTCCAGACGCTGGACTGTTCATAATCAGAAAAAGGGAGCGCACGACTTTCGGGCCGTGCGCTTGTCTTGAAGTCATTGCCATCTTGTCTTGTGCTTAGGACCAGACGCCAGAGAACGAAGCCTGACCAGAGTTGCCCAAGGTGAATGCGCCGGTTGCCATTGCCCCGTTTGTGTAAGTGCCTGTGCCTGTGCATGTTCCGAAGATTGTCGCTCCGCCTGCGATTGTTGTACCGGTGTCGTTAGCTGTCGCAGTAACACCCGCAATGCTACATCCGATAATTGATGTGGTTCCGGAGCCTGAGTTGTATAGTCGGACTAGGCAGACTTTGGTGGAATGGTTACAACTGGTTACGCTCGCTGTCACTGTCGCGGTGCTCGTGAACGTGCCGAAGAGGCCGAACACGAATCCAGCGACTGCTATGGCTGCGATGAGCGTGATGGCGATGAGGATGACTGTTGCTAGTACTGGTGAGATGGCTTTTCTTTTCTTTCCGCTTTGTACGATTTTCATCGTTGAGCGTTCTTTTCCGCCTTTTCTTATTAAGCAGTGTGGAGTTTGAATTCAGTTTTCAAGTCAAATTCCTAACACTAAACCAATCATGCCGAAATCCTTAAGGCAACATTAAGGCAACACAGCCCCCGGGAAAGACATGGTCGACATCGTCGGCGTATCAAGGCCGCGAACAAGTGGAAGCGTCTTGACAAAGAAGGGAAAGAAGGCCTACAGGGGGAATAGGAGGCACTGGTACGTCTACTTTTACGATGACGACGGCAAGTTCAGGAAGAAGCAGATCAGCGCCGCCTCTGTGCCGTACTATGGCTCCCTGATACGGAGGAGGAAGATGTACCTCTGCCCTAGCTGCGGGACGAAGTTCCGCTCCTTGAGGGATACGTGCTTGAAGTGTGGTGGGAAAGCGAAGCGAGTGATCCGCAGCAAGTGACGCAGACTCTCGAGGTGAACACGCATCAGGCGTATTGACGGACGCCACGATCTACTCACGCGCGCATGCCATCTTCAACACAAGTCCGCCAATGAGGGATTCGCCTGCCTCTTGACACCAACTCCTTCCAAGGAGAATGGAAATCTTACACATTCTCTGCTTCAGAACCGCTGAAATTTCGTTGAACGCACCGTGCAAAACTGCTCTGTCATATCCGCCCTCTGGCTAACCATCAGACGAAGAAAAAGTGAGCACAGCAAAGCGTGCAACATTGGTGGGCGCAATCGCCTTCCTACTGGCGGTTACGCTCATCGCGACTGCAGTGTTGACAGGATCACTCCCAGGCGTTCAGAACGTGAACACAACCTCAGCGGGAACAGGGACTTTGTCGATCATGCTGACGGACCCCCCGATCATCCCGACAGGCGTGACAGCGGTATACGTCTCCTACAGCAACCTCTCGGTCCACATTTCCGGAGCCGGTAACCAGAGCGGCTGGTACCCGGTCAACTCTCACGGGACCATCGAGCTGCTCGGCTCGGTCAACTTCAGCCAGACGTTGGGCACGGTCACCGTGGCCAACGGAGTCTACAACCTGATCAGATTCAACGTAACCTCGGCCAAGGTCACCTACAACGGTGTCAACTACACGGCCTTCGTACCCTCCTCAGAACTGAAGGTCCCGATCATCGGCGGGGTCGAAGTGACCGACTCCAAGCCCAGCGCGGCGATCATAGACCTCCAGACCACAGTGATGAACATCGGCAGCCAATCCAACCCGGAGTTCATGATACGGCCGGTTGTGAAGGCCTACCCGGTGCCATCGAGCGACGTGACTGTGAACATGCAACACAGGGGATTCAGACAGGACCTGAAGGGTCTGAAGTGGTGGACTTCCCTCAGGGAAAGCTACACCGCCAACCTTCAGATAACGACCGCGTCTCTAACGGCCAACTCCCTCTCCCTGACGGTGAAGAACACAGGCAACCACAGCACAGTCCTCGGACTTGTACTCCTATCCCCCCTCGTAAGCCCTCTGATGGGAAGAGGCGACCGTCCCGACAGCCATCTCACTGACTCGTTCCTGAACTCGGCGACCTTCCTCATCCTGAAGAACGGCTCGCTGGCTCCGCTGAGGACCTTCGCCGCCCAGGCGTTGATGTCAGGGTCAGCCGGAGAAACGGCCAGAGAAACCCTGTACAAGAGCCTATTCACGGCGGTCGGATACAACCTTACGGTCGGATCCTCGATCACCTTCACCTACAGCGGCCATATCGTCATTGGCTACCCGCTGCTCCAAGAGTCGATCTCAGGTACGGTAGTACCCCTCCAACAGTACGTCATAACGGCCTTGGGAACTCAAGCAGTCGCAAGCACAGTCGTACGGGCAACCTAAGCCTGCACAATTGAGGGGTGGCAACACCCCCAACCTCTTCTTTTTCTCATTCTGAAAGAGATGAAGGTCTGTTCAGAGCAATCAGAGTCAGAGTCGACTCCACAGCCATCGGACCGTCCTGAGCAGGGACAGGATCCCCACTTCGACCACCCTCAGGGCGAACCTGAGTATCCCGAAGATCCAGGAAAAGGCGCTCACGACCTCCAATCGACTGCGGCGCTCTTAACGGCCGCGCTCGCATAGCCTTGATTCCCGGGTCAACAAGAGTCGGTCACGGACGAGGACGGTCGAGAGAATCGCCTAGCTCCCCATCCCTGCTGAACTGAGCGACGGTCACTCCGTTTTCGATTTGGTCAGACCGAGGATGGCCTGGACAAAGGCGTCTATCTCCTCTTTTGACGCCTCTACAACCGGCGCATTAGCCTTCGGCGGCGGTCCGAACTTGCCTTTGAACTGGTACTTCGTCTTCGGGTCACCACCCTCCAGGGAGGACATACTCCCCGTTCAGGGGGAATACCGAATATACTACTTTCAGCACAAATCCAGATTCATCAGGAGCCGCACTATGGAATTGGCGCTCACTCTACAAGGAGAGCCGATTCACAAAGAGGTCCGGGGGGGCGACATTCATCTCCGTCTGATGGACGAGCGGTCGGACAGGGTCAATTCGTCTGGTTTGACTGCGAGTTAACCTTCCTGGCCGACGTTTCTTGCCTTCATTCCTCCCTTCGATCTTTCGACGTCGCGCAAGATTCCGTAGAGGAGTTTCTCCGTTTCTTCCTTCGAAGCGCGTCTTCTCTTCTCTTCCACCCACCTCTGAAGGCTCTGGGCGCTTATTCCCACACTTCGGGCCATCTCTTCCAGCCTGCGGGTCGACCAGATGGCGGGCTCAGCTGGCACTGCCTTAGGCGCGAAGTACCTACCTCCTTTTACTGACACCCTCCCCCGTCTGGCAAGCCCCTTCAGCCGCCTCTCGACCTCGCCCTTCGGCATCTTCAACCGCTTAGCAATCTCGCTCGCCTTGAATGACTTGGATGGGTTCTTGCTGAGTAACAGCTCTATTCTATCGCGCATCAGTGCTTCAGGCCAGCATGAAGTGGTTGTGAGGTTTCTATAAGGATATGGCGGGCCGAACGACGGTACGGAACGACTCTGACTGTCCTGAGAATCGTGAAGTCGAAGCTTCTGCGCGCGCGCTCATGGAATCGCAATCCCCTCCCGGAGTCCATATGGAAGGAAAAGGGGAGGGGTGCCTGCTACGCTTTCGTCGCGGACCCCACCGGGCCCGCCTTTCTTTCGGAAGTGCTGGGTCATAGAAAGACCTCCGGGCGGGAACCGGGCTATCCTGGTCCAAATGGGTCGGGCAGGATGTCGATTCGACTGATAGTGGTACCCCTCCAGAAGAGATGGCCGGCAAAAGCTCGGCTATTCCTCTCGCTGTCTTCTGCCTGTCTGGCGCCGCTAGCATAGCCAATGGCATAGGGTGCCTGACCAATTGGCCCAAACGGCCCAAATTGACCATGCCGCCCAATTGGACCGCCATCCGGACCAGCTAGAACCCATATGGACCACCAAATGGACCAGGCATGGACCTAGATCCTGTTCAATTGGACCAGCTGACGCCAGACTTAATTATCGCCGCCCGTGATTACACTCGTGCGGCAACCTGTCCCTCCAGAAGTCAGGGGAGCGATAGTACGGTACCACCTGCAGAGCTTCGGCAGGAATGAGATCGCTCGCATCCTGGCTGGGTCCGGGATGAAAGGCGGAGAGGGCACGGTGACACGGGTCTCCGCACAATTCGATGAAAAAGTTAGAAGGAACGGGATCGAAGCCGCTGCAAGGGAGTTCGGGGTGAGCGAGGAAATCAAAGAGACCCAAGCCATCAGGAAATACGCACGGGAGAACAATCTCCAGCTCGATGAAGTGCTCGAGGGAGCAGGGCCGGTGAAGGACTTGAAGGAGGCGGGGGTCCCTCTGCACGAGGTTCGAGAGCACGTCGTTCCGGTCTACAAACTCACCAGAGACAGGCCTCCTGAAACTGTGGCGGCACAATGCCAGGAGATCAGAGACCTAGAAGAGAAATATCATATGCCGTTCAGCGAAATTAAGCAGCGGCACGAAGTACTCGGCAAGGAGGTGTCGAACATGGAACGCAGCAGGGAAAAGTTGGGGAAGGAAGTGGAAGGGCTTGACAAGGAAAAAGGCAGGCTCCTTCGGCTCAACCGGACAACAGAAGACGAGCTCAAGACCTTCCTCGAAGACAAGAACTTCCTCCTTTCGATCGGCATGGATACGAGGGACCACGCCGCGGCCACGAAGCTCCTGAAGAGCCTGGAGGGCCTCAAGTACAAGCCGGCGGCTGCGGTCGCCAAGCTGGTCTCGATAAACGACCTTGAGGGCTCCATCGCCGCTCTCAAAGGTGAACAGGCTCGGCTCTCCCAGTCGATCGAGACATCCAAGACAACCCTAAGCGAGATTGAGGGTGAGATCTCAGAGAAGCGGCAGTGGCTTCTGGAGGTCAGGAGGCTGGGGAAGGCGGGGGTCGATCTTTCCGGCATCGCAGAAGTCAGGAAGACCGTCGTCGCGATCTCGGCAAGGAAGTCCATGACCTCAAAACGGGCGATGGAGCTGTTCCTGCGCGACATAGTCAAGAACTACGACGCCCTGCTCGGGTTGGATACCAACATTCGGGCGTTGACGACTCGTGAAGCCGACGTAAACCAACGAATCAAGGGAGCGGAAGGTAGACTCGGGGTCCTCGACAACCAGTACAGGTCGAGGAAGAAGGAATGGGACGCCTTCGTCAGCCTAGCGAAGAGGGAAATAAGCGGCGACACCTTGGTCAGATGGAACACGGTCGTCGCAGAGGCTGGCTTGGACCCAGAGCTCGTGGCGAAGGAGCTCTACAGGTACAGGGACCTCACGCAAACCTACAGCAAGCTGGAGAAGGATTTGGACGAATTGAAGAAGCAGAGAGGAGTTCTCAAGTCCGAAATCAGGGGGCTTGAGACGAACAAGGGGGAACTCGTGGCGTCAATCAAGACAATCACCGACGAGGCCATTGACCGGCTGGAGTCGCACAGCAAGAAGGTAGACACATCCGTCAAGGAAGCGACCAAATCGTTTGCGGACCTCGCGCGTAACCTGGACGAAACCTCGACCAAGGCCTACCAGACCGGAGAAAAGATAGGCAAACTTGGAACTCTGAGGCCGGGGATTGAATTCCTCGATACGGGCGCGGGCACCACGGAGGAGGTTCTGGCGATAGGATCCAGGTTCGCCGACCGGCTAGAGCGGTGGGCCACGGCAAACGGATCTACCAGCATTGCGATTACTGTGAGAAGCCTTCGAGACGATATCCGCAGAGAGTTGCTGAAGCCCCCGACATGATCGATCTCGGCAGGGCTAACGCTGAATTGGACGATTTGTTGGCGCTGGCCGAGCACTCCGAGAGGTCAATGGAGGCTTATGCCGGTAGCCTGTGCGAATTGGCGATTGAAGGTCTTCGAGACAGGTTGGAGCGAGCCCCTCACCTCAAGGATAACGTGGAGATGTGGATGCACAATATCAGCCGCCTATGGGAGCAAGACAAGGAAGTGAGGTTGAAGCGGTGGCGTTCCATCGAGAACAGACGAGGGACGTACAAGTCGGATCTCGCTGCGTTCATCTCGAATCTCAAAGGATCGATTCCACGCGTGCCTAAGGGAGAGCTCTATGCCTTCCTAGCGGATGTGAGGAGGATAACGTCCGTTGCGCCGGGAAGCACGATTCCTAAGGTTAGCTATACGCTGACTTCTGTCACGAAGGACAATGAGACCAGTCCGGCTGTTCCGTAATAGCTTCTCGCCACGACGGTAATTGTCCCGTCGAGAGTTGAAAGCTGCAGACAGGCCCACCGAATTCGAATTGAAAGGAGTCAAACTTGAGAAGGTCTTGGACTCTCACGTCCCACGCGACGACCAGAGCACAGGTAAGGCATGATCGCTAGTGCCACAGGAGAAGAGCGGAGGAGAAGAGTACGATCCCCTTTAACCACAGTGTAGGCTAGTCTTCCGGGAAGGGAACGCCGACCGCGTTCTCCATGATGCGCCGCTCCGCGCTCCTTTCCGCGTCGCTTTCTTTTTGCACTGCGCAGGGTTGCCCTCACCTTCAAGTGGGGACGGATACCCAACGCCTGGGAGCTGGACTTCATCAAGAGGATGAAGGAGCTCGAGAAGGCAGGCGTCCGTTTCAGCCGAGTGGTCAACTCTGCCCTCCCGCAGCTCTTCGGGGACGACACCGCTCACGTTCTCAGGTCCTGGGTTGGCAAGAAGGGCATTCGCAGCCCTGAGCGTTTCGTCCGGTCCATCACCAAGATGTGGGGGCCAAGCGCCCGCTCGGTGATAGTCAGCATCAACAAGCTCACCGACCAGCCGAGCTTCCTGGAGAAGAAGGCCCCTGAGGAGCCGCCCTACAAGTCCCTGCTGGACGCCACACAGAAGGCGGACGCTGCTGCGGCGGTAGTAGGGCCCGTGACGCCTCAAAGCACACCCCAGCCGTTGGCCGAGGAGCCCGAGAAGCCCCAAGTGATGCCCCTGGCCTTGTACCGTCCAACACCACTTCAGCTCCGTGAGCCTGAAAAGCCTTAGCGTAACACCACGCCTAGGGCAAGTCATCAGTGTAACTGGCCTGGTGGTTATGAGCGAATCCGCACCCGGACCTAAGCCGAGCTTGGTGTTCTCGCTTCTCTGGAGCCTAAGAGTATCAGAGCGATTCCGACGAGTGCCAGGACCGCATAGGTGAAGGCGTTCCATAGGATGAAGGGGTTGTAGATCGTTGATGGTATCCCGCCGCCGATGTAGTAGAACTGGTTGTAGCAGGACAAACTCAGCCCACAACGCATCACAAGCTGCGACACCAGGCCGATGAAGCTTGCTTCCCCTAACAAGGCAAGTATGAAGATAGCGTAGCCGAGAACGGAGACAATTCGGCTCAACGACCGATGCTACAGACATGTCTCAGTTAGGGTTTTCGAGCCCCTTGAAGTTACAGATGTACGTTGTATCCCGGGACTTTTCGAAAGCTGAGCGCCATCACCACGACTCCAACAGGAATAAGGAGGAGCCACATCCAAAACGGGTGGACTTCGCACGAGAGAAGCTGTTGATTCATGCACGGCGCATAGGTGGAGTAGGAAACATAGAATAGAATGAGACCGACTGCAACTATGACGATGCCTACGACAAGGAATGGTCTATTCGTGGGTCTTCTCCCCCCTTTGTCAGTTGAGCGTTCTGCTTACCAACAGTCTAACCACCAACCATCCGCCTAATGTAGGAAACGGCAGGAGGGTGAGAATGAAATAGAGTGAGGACGAGGGCAACGCTCACTCGCCCCTCGAAGCCTGCCGCGCAGCCACTTCTCAGCGTCTCATGAATCTCGGTCCGCGTCCCGTAAAGTGCCCTCGCGATTTCGTGTGATACAGAAAGCGGACCTTTCCTAGCGAATCAATAACCGACGAGGCGGGTAGGCTAGTGATCAAAGAAGTCCTTGAGTTCCGAGCCCGCTACCCCGGCCTCGCGACAGCGAAGAATGTCCGGCGGCAGCTAGCGGAGAACGTAATCAACCGACTCGTGCTGCTCCACCCTCAGTTGAGGCCCATTACCGAATTACCACCGGAGATGACAGCTTGAGCGAAGAGCAAGACGGAGATACCGTCGAAGTCCCGCGGTCTCAGTTGAAGGAGTGGCTAGAGGAGATCAGAGAGCTCAGGCGTTCGGTCGCGAAGCGCAATCCTCAAGCATAGTTCGGAAGTCAAGTCACTTAAGTCGCCCCTCCGGATAGCCCGTGCGGGTTGATCAGTTACTCCGACCATGCCCTGAGCAGGATGCGCGAGAGAGGAATAACAAGGAAGGAAGTAGAGGAAACGTTGCAGCAACCTCCCCAAGCGAGAGACACAAGGTACGGGAGGAAGGCGGCTTGCGGGAAACTCGGGGCTGAAAAGCACTTGGTGGTGATTTTTGAACGCCACGATGAAGATTTAATAGTTGTCACCGTTCTGAAGGTGAACAAGGGTGGGTTGGAAAGATTTGGCTTCATTGGAGTTTGACAACCGAATCAACGCCCTGTATCTGAGGTTGAAGAAGGGAAAGGTCTCGTCCACTGAGCCCTTGGCAGACAACATGGCAATCGACCTGGACAAAGATGGTAAGGTTCTCGGGCTAGAGTTGCTCCTTCCTCAGGAGATCAAGGAAGAGATCAAGGCTCAGATTATGAGGTCGGCGTAGGGACATCTAGGAAACCCGGTCGCCACGCTTCGAAGCGTACTCCTGAATCTGCCGCTTGAGGTGGTCAACCAAGCCACACGGAGGAGACTTAACCAGCTTCGCGAAGCTTATTAATATGTGCACACACACATCTCACATAGTCGTGGAAATGGCAAACGTGACACTAGCTGTCCCGGAAGAATTGCATACAATAATGAAGAGCCACCCGGAGATCAAGTGGAGCGAAGTGGCAAGACAGGCGATGTGGGAATACGCGAGGAGGCTTGAGCTGGTAGACGAAATCACGAAAAGGAGCAAGCTGAGAGAGAGGGACGTCCTCGAAATCGGTAAGACAATCAAGGATGAACTGGTAGAGAGGTACACGAGAGCTGCAGGAAGAAATGATTGAGGCTCGTCAGCTCTATTTCTTCAACGACCGTGCTACTGTTCTTGAGACCGAGCCAACCACTCGCGATTGAATCCTCGACCCCAATTAATTTCATCATTTCTTCAATTTCGTGGACAGTAGAGGCGAAGTCATCTGGATTCTGGGACTGTCTGTCCAGAAGCTTTGCAACACTGTCAGGGACAGTACCGGCTTTTCCGAAGAGAGCGAATACATTGGTCGTAAACTGCTTCCATCCTTCGCCATTAGCGCGCGCGCGCTATGAAGTTGACGAGCCATACTGGCTCGTAAGATGCTCGCGCTCCGGAGGATCTCGCTCAGGGTGGACGGCTTAACCCCCACGGGTTAGCTGGAGTTCGTCAGGCTGATCTTCCTGGGGAACTCGAAGTGCCTCCAGAAGTCGCGCATCAGGCCCGGGTTCCTTCCTCCTGAGGAACATCTCCATCGGGCTCAGGAGGCCCCTGACCTCCTCCTGGTACCGCTTCTTCATCTTGTCCACCACCAGATAGGGGGGATACTGGGTATCTCTGTAGGGAGACGTCAGCCCCATCTCGTAGAACGCCTTGACCTGTTGCTGAACCTCCTCGATCGTCACCCCGCACTCCTTCATCAGCGCCACGACGTTCGTCTCTGCTGGCTCGAACTGGGTGAAGAACTTCCAGAGTTTGATTCCGGTGATGATGGAGTCGGACGGGACGACCGCCCGCTTCTTCAGGGACTCGTACGCCTTCTTGTGCAGCAGGGTCCGATTCCCTTCAATACCGCTAGGGCCGAAACTCCTGTAGCCGAAGGCCAGGTCGAGGGCCCACCCCACCGCGACGATGTCGTCTATCAATCTCAGGATATTCCAACCGGCCCCTTCGAGCTCAACGCCGAACCACTTCAGGTCCTTCCTTGTCTTCCAGAACTCGACTATCCTCGCCTTCTCGTAGGTCATGGGAAGGATGAAGCCCAGGTATCTCTCATCCAGGCCGTCGACGAACTCCTGCCATCTGTCCGAACCGTTCTGCCACAGCTGCCTCTCGAGCTGCTGCGCTGCTGCGTCGTAGCCCCACTTCACCCTGAAGACGTCCTGACCACAGACCGTCATTCTCTCAAAGTACAGCTCCGAGGCGGCACTCGTAACCTCGAAGGGATAGCTGCTCAGAATGTCCTTCGCGAGCACCCCGCCAGCGTCGTCATTCGTGAAGTCCTGCACCGCGTGGACATGGACGAGGCACTTCAGAGCCGAATCTATCTTGGCCTCATCAAACCCGCGAATCTGGAGTTCGGTGATGAGCCCGTCGATGTCCACGTGAGATTTTCTTCTGTTTTGGAATGATAAGGCTTGCCTAGCAGAAGAACTGATTAGAAATACCTACCTGGAGTCGACATCAATCAAATAGACGGCCAATGCACTGGAGCTTCATTTGGAAACGGTCACGAGATCGATGGCCAAGACGGTGACCTACCGCGTGGTCATTTTCGCACTCTTGATGGCCATCACCTACTACTACACAGGCAACGCGGGCGAGACAACGGTGATCTCCGTCGTCTTCAACGTAAGTGGAGCCGCGGTCTACTATGTTTTCGAAAGACTCTGGAACGCAATAAGCTGGGGGAAGAATCAGGAGTTGGCAGGCTCACATCCGCAGAAGCAGGGACGTTTGCCCGGATTGGCCAGATACCGAGATGAAATGCCAGACTCGAATGTCAAGTAGGTCACGGCCAGGTGATTGGACCTTCGGGCCGTCCCTGTGGCCGATTCATGAAGCGAGGCCTCACACCTCATATGACATTTCCCTAGGTCGCTCACATGAACATGGGGTGATACGACGAGCCTCGATGTGTGACGAGGCTCGGCAACGAGTTCCCCGTTCGTCTGACAGCTACGAACTGCCGCTTCTGGGAGAACTAATTTGAGCGATCCTTTCGAAGAGGTGTATTACAAGTACGTTCACCCGGACCCGTCCGAAGCGGAGAGTGAAATGAGCTGTCCCCAGTGTGATTCGAAGAACGTAGATCGCAAGTTTGGATACATGGGAGAATACAGGTGCAGGGCATGCGGCCACCCCTGGAAGACCTAGCAAGGCTGAGGCAGGAAGGCCCGTGAACCACGGCAAAGGTCTAGTTGCCCATCACCCGCATAAAGGGCGCAGACCAGTCAACGAGTACACCTCCGGGTGCCTCTCTGGAAAAGTCAGAGGCCAGCGAAATCCAGATCGTCCACCCTCTCCGCTACTTCCTCGTGGTACTGTCCCGTCTGGACCCGCATGCACCAGGGGCAGAGATCCTCAATTCTGTTTCTCGTGACAAAGTAGACGCCGCACCTTCCGCAATTCTTGCCGAAGGTCATTGTCTCCAGCACCAAACGCTCAGAACTGCTCTTCTTACTCATCGCACGCTTCCTCCAGCGGTCAGGAGGGACGCCATCATGGAAGAGTAGAACCTGTCGGCGAGCCTCTTCCTTGCCCTGATGGCTTGTTTCAACGCGCAGACGAGACAGCGCCGTTCTTGCTCGCGCACAAGGGAATTCCGTTCGGCTTTCGTTAGCCCCTTCCAGAATCGAAGCTCCGTTGAAGTCAAGCCGTAGTATCTCCATTCGTTTCTCCCGGCTCTAACCAGAATCCGATGGTCTCCCGCGTGGCCATCGCAGTCTTCCTCGAGGAGCAAAGGTCTGGTCGCTGTCGTCTCGATTTCCACCCTAGCCACGATGGTCTCGGTTCCGAATATAATCTCAATGAATCCGCGGTCCAGAGCAGAAATTCATCGAGGCCGGGCGACCCGCCAATGCCGCCGAGATACGCTCACCAGACGAAACACGGAGTGCCCCCGACAGGAATCTTCAAACTGGATACTTGGTCAACCAGGCGTCTCGAGCGTCCACCTGCGCTTGACCAGGATCAGCGCGAGGGGGATCGAGCAAAGAAGGGCGATGCTCACCGTCTTCTGCGCACCGACCAGCACGTCAGAAGTGAGTGATACGACCAGCGCATCACTCATGAAGTCGACAAGAGCTCCCGTCGGGAGGACAACTATCACTAGCGAGAAAGCAAAGAGAAGAATCCTCTTCGACCTGAAGAGCCAATGGGTCGAGGAAATGATCCTCGAGATCAAGTAAGCGAGACAGTAGATGAAGGCTATCAAGACTGCATGGAGTAGCAATGCGCCTGGGCCAAATTCCCCGAGGAGGGCACTGCTGAGCGGGTTGGTCTCAACTATGGTCGTTCCATTCGCGTAGATGATTGTCAAAGCGCCAGCCAGCACGTTCAGAGCTACAGTCACGGCCAGCGACAGCAATAGGGCCTTCCTCCGGTTCAACTTAATGTGCTGCGCTAGACGGCATCCTTGTAACACTTCTGCCAAGTTGGCTCGCGCGCGCATAGAGTTCTTCGTAATCCGTCCGGCATCTCTCGCACTTGAGCCCGAATTCATTGGAGAATCTTAAATAGCAAACGCGTTGAAAACGACACGGGTTGCCTCTGCACGACTATCTGATTCCAGGCGAACAGACACGATTCCACAGCACAGGGGGTGTACGCTATGGAGTGAAGAAATACCACGTCATACTGACTGACAGACGCCTTCTGCTCTACGCGCAGAGAGGGGTGCTAATCAAGAACGACGATGTCATCAGCCAAAAGCTCGATGAACTGCAAGGGATCAAGTACAGCGAGGAAGGCATAATCGACAGGAAGGGAAAGATCCGCATAGAAGGCAAGACCCGAATGGATCTGGAGGGCTCGGCCAAAGAGATGAAAGCGCTTTACCAGCAGATGATGCAATTCCTGTAGACCAAAATGCTCTCCCAGAATTCAAGGCGACTGGTACTCGAAAGGATCTACTCCAAGGTCGGCTTCACGGTCAACGAAGCGGACCTGACTCCAAATACGAGACAGGCGATAACCAATCTCGCGACGATGCAGCGACACCTCCTAGTGATTAAGGAGTTGCTGGAGGGGGAGAACAACCGGATTGAGAGGAGTGCGTTGCTGCGCTTGGCGTCGAAGATTGGCAGAGACTCAGAGAAAGAGGAAAGGACCCAGCTGGCCCAAGAGATCAACAAGCTCCAGCTGGAAGTGGACGCCAAGGTCTCGGAGCTCTCGGATAGGATCCTCAAAGAGGAGAATGCTTGGCAGACAGGACAGCCTCCTCCAGAATACAAAGCCAGTCTTGAGATTGCGCAGTTGAAGTGCCCCGCATGTGGAGCCACGCTACCCTTGCCTACTGGCCGCTTCATCAAGTGTCAGTACTGCAGCGCAGCCCTCTCGATTCAGGAGATAAGTTCGCAGATGAAATCCATGATTCAGAGCATCTAATGACTGGCGCCATGTCCGCAAGGGTTCTTTCTGATCGCGCCTGGTCCGGGAAGTGTCGAAAACTCTGAAGGGTTATTTGGAGCCAGTTCGGTGGAATCGCCGTGGAGTTCCCCCCATACATCTTCCTCTGGCTTCTGGGCATCCTTCTGATCGCGATCTCCTGGTACGTGCCAAATGCCCAGGGGTTCCTCTGGCTAGGGGGCATCACATTGGCATTAGGCGCTGCTGTGGCGCTGTTCCGGCGAGGATGACCGATCCGCGCTGTGAGAAGACGGGTCTCTTCCAACAGCTGGCGCCCTGAAGGCCATCCGTTCAAGCGGACCGCTGACATAGTCCAAAACCCGGACGTCTAGAGAGGAACCCTGTGGAAGAGTAGCCAGACTCTTGACGGGTAGTCATGGAGCGCTCCCGACTGCGCTGCAGGGAGGGCTTCGCGGTTACTGGGGAACTATCATTCGATATGCGGAATAGATCCTAGCCGCCTCGGCAGGAAGGCCTAGAGCAATGACAGTCGAAGTTAGGGATGACACTGCTCGGCTCAGGGCGTCCCTCTGGCCTGGAAGCAACGAGTTCTTGAACGGAGCAAGGCTGTTGATCTCGGCTACGATTTTGTCCGGCAAGTCTCCCAAGTCGGGTCGCGTCCGAGTCTGACCGTGGTTGACTGCTTGTTTCTGCACTAGTTCGTTGGAAGTCAGCCTGAGCCGTTCGGCCTGATCCGAAAGGAGATTGAGTACTCCATCTGGCAAGCTCCAGCCACTGCTACCCTTCGCTGCAGTCTCTGGCTCATGGTCAGCCTTGCTGTCCGTCATGCGACGCACCTCTCGTCTCGATGCCAGTGGAGGAATGAGGAGAACCACCAGGGCTCCGACAGCGAACGACACCGCAGCCACGAGAACAACGATCGCAAAGCCTTGACTAGACATTGAGAAGTAGGAGAGCGGCAGCGCCAGCAGGAACACAACGAGGATGACCAGCGCCACCCTTCGACCGTCCATCTTCTTCATCCCCTCGACGATGAACCTGGGAGAACGCTCATCCCCATAATCCTCGTATGCGTTATGAAGAGCGGCCAGAGAATCTCCCTGTACTGCATCAAGTGGCAGTGACAGAGTGTAGTTCTGTATCCTCCACCAGTGAACCATGAAGTAGAAGCATATGATTGCGGGAATCACGGTCACAAGGATCAGAGGGTAGACCACGAAGTTGGGGAGCGCAGGCGAACCTAGCAGTGTCAGTTCTCCGATGACAGCCAGGGCGAGAACGATCGCGAAAGCCGCGTACTGGATGGTGTAGAGAGAGTAGAGCCTAAGCAGCGTTCGCCGATTCTCTTCTCGTTGGCCTGGACTTGATGCATCCAACGATAACAGCCACAAGTGCAAACGCCACTATTTATCCGTCTTTCGCCATTCATTGAGGGACCCACGGCGGCCGCGCTGCTGTCCTTCCTTGCCAGTATGTGATGATCATCTGAGCATGTTGCACACGAATGAATCGTCAACTACTCTTTCCGGGGTGGCAACGCCAAGGCCGCGACAGAGTAGGCACCTATGACGGCCAGTACAACTATCACCCATAACGCTCCCGCTGCACCTTGTTCTCCCCTGGCGCTCCCGGTTGAGGACGTGCTCGACGTAGTCGAAACGGCTGTCGATGTGGTGTTTGTCGTGCTGGTCTGGGAGCTTGTGGTTTGAGTGTGCGTGAGAGTGGTCGTGGTTGTCACGGTGTAGGACGAAATGACGCTTTGCGTCTGTGTAATCGTGGTTGCGTTGACTTCAAGGGTTGTCAGAGTTGTCGTCTCCGTTAGAGTGGTAGCACTGACAATCTGCCTGGTCGCGGTCTTCGTCACGGTGTCCGAGATTACTGCTGTGACTGTCTGAGTCTTCGTTGTGGGCTGGACAGTAGTCTGCGTCTGCGTCTCCGTCAGAGTCGTGGACAGGGTGACTGTTGTAGGCCGGGTAGTCGTAGCCGAAACCGTCGTGGTCAGTGTCTGAGTTGACGTCTGGGTGCCAGTTGATGTCGATGTCACGGTTGTCGGAACGGACGTGGTTGCAGTCGTGGTTGTAGTCGTGGCTGACGGCGTAGTCACGGTCTGAGTCATCGTCGTAGTCGATGTCTTCGTTGTCGGCACCGTTGTGGTCTGTGTCGTGACTGATGTCACAATAGTCGGGACAGAGGTGGTGGTGCTGCAATCGACTGTGCCCCACATCGCGGACCCATTGGTCGGCGCTACAAAGTAGTATAGGGCTGCCAACAGAACTAGGCTAATGCTCAGGGTCGTAGCCAGAGATCTTGGCTGCAACTTGAGGGGCACAACAGAAGCCCAGCCCAACTGATATTAAGCCTGTGCCCTATCATGCTAGAGAAGCTCGCGAAAACCAACTGTGGTCAATCAGAGTCGCAACCTCCGACGGTGCGTCAATCCCGGGAGCAATTCAATTCACCGGCGGCGGACTAAAATGTTTCGCATCCAGACCACAGTCTGGACCAATTTGAGAAATCGCTCCTGACCAGGAAAGACAGGCGGTCAGAAGAAGATCATGATCGTCACTGCCGCCAGCAGAGTCATCCCCACTGCTAGAAGGGCAGTAACTATGGCCTCTTCGAAGTCCATCTTGACCAATCTGGGGTTCTGTTCTCTTAAAGGGTTGTGAATTGTGAATCTGTATTTTCGTGCCAAGCAGGAGCCCGGGTCTCTCAAGCCTCAGGGCCCACGTTGAACCTGCATCTCTTGGACCCTATAGCAACACGCTCGGTTCCTGGCAGTTGTTCCCGTAGAGGGAAGGGTTCGGCATTACCCACAGCAACCGGGCCCCCTTGCTTGGGGAACCTGCAGATTGCTAATTAGCCCTCAGGCATGCCCTGAAATCAGAGGCCAACGGGGGGGGAGTGTGGGAGAAAAAGAGTCTCGGGCGGAGACCTCGCCCGGAGCGACAGCCAGGTTAGAGAAGATCGTGACCGGAGCGGGTCTGCAGGTCGTGATGGGAGCTGCCCACCCACTGGGGAGGGCCTTGCTTGAAGAGCTTGCAGCCGGCGGCTCGCGCGTCAGGGGGGTCACCCTTGACGCGACCACCGTCAAAGATCCCCTACCCGACTCGGTCGAAACCGTAGCCGCAGACCCCCTGAATCCGGGGGATCTGGTTCATGTATGCGGGGGAGGAGAGGTGGTCTACGACTGTTTCGAGCCGAGCCATTCGAATTGGAAACGGGCCTTCCGTGAGGCAACTGGCAACATACTGCTCGCTTCGATAGAGGCCGGAGCAGAGCTGGTACTCGCGAACCACCTCATAGCCGAGGAACGCGAAAACGCCAGCACAGAGAATGATCTTCTGAACGCCCATCGTTCGAACCTCATCAGGACGGTAGTGGCAAGAATGCCACAACTCTACGGGCCCGGAGTGGTGAACAGGCTCTGGCAGAACATCTTCGAATCGGCTGTCGTCGGGAAGAAGGCCCACTGGATGGGAGACCCCGAGGTGGCCCGGAGCCTGCTCTTCGTGGGTGACGCGGCATCGAAGATGATTCTGCTCGGCAGGAGCCTGTGGGCCCACGGACGCGCCTGGAACCTCTCCGGACCGGCACCCATCAGCGGCAGGACCTTCATCGAGTATGCCTACAGGGCAGCCGGTAGGGAACCACAGGTGGGGCACTGGGGTCGCGGCGTGATGCTGACCGGACGTTTCCTCAGCTCGGACGCGAAGGGTTTCCTTGAACTCCCCTACAACTACTATGACCCATTCATCCTGGACGGATCCGAGTTCACGGAGGCGTTCCCATCCATGGCATACACTCCGCACGAAGAAGCAATAGGGAAAACATACGGGTGGTATGAATCTCGGTTGAAGAACAACTCGCTCTGATCTCACGTGAGTGCGGCGTGCGAGCCTCTTTTGATCTGAACCCGTGCTCCATTCATTTCCAAAGGGTGGGAACGACTTGTCTTCGGGAAAGTTCGAAAAATGAGAAGTAGGGTGGAGAGCGAAAGCCCGTCCATGCGAAGTACGACGTCCCAGGCAAGGCTACGACGGCTGGTCATGGGGCAAAAGTGCGAGGCTCAAGGCTGTTACGAGGTGGCCCTGTGGCTAGTCTCCTTCGGGTCTGAGACATCCCATTGGTGCTCGAAACACACTCGCATCTCCATGAGAAAGGAAAGCCTCTGGGACAGGAGGAAAGCGACTAGGGTCAAAGACTAGACAATAGGTTCTTACTGCGCGGGCGAGCCAATCCGCATCGAAAACCGCCTGATCCGCCACGCGTTCCCGCACTCGTTGCACCTGTAGAGGGAGAACCCCGTCTCAGTGGGAGCAATCTGATAGGATATCGCGTGCGAAGAGCATCTGGGACACAAGACGACTTCCCTCCTCAGAGACAGGTCTTTTTCGAGGTCGTCGAGCGTACCGATCAGGCTTTCGAGCTCGGAAATCTGCTCTCTGTCCTTGATTGCTGCCGCCTCGGGTTCGCTATGTCTTCTGCCTTTTCCGGAAAGACTCTCGATCTTAGCCAAACCTTCGTGGACCCTCCTCCTTTCCTTTATCGACTTTAGCTGCTCCTCGAAGTTTGACACGAGTTCATCGACGATGGGCAGCAGCTCTTTTGCCTCGTCGAAGTCTCGTTCCAGGTCTCTCCTCAGGGATTCCCTGGCTAGGACGACTTTCCCCGTATCGTCTGTCGTGCTCGCACTTCTGATGTAATCGGTGGCGATGCTTATCTTTGACCTGAGGGCGTTGATCTCTTGGCCGAACGTGAGAAGCCGCTGGAGCCGATCATTTGCCAGGAGCAAGTGGATCGGTGCGCTCTCTTCTTCAGCCTGGGTCATGTCGCGAACCTATTCGATCAGGTCCAGTAATAAGGATTTGACATCCATGCGACAGCGGGATATTAGGAATGGGCCCTTCTGGACAGGGCATACAGATTCTGGCTTCCTTCGATTTATATCGCCGAGAGTGTTCAACTGTTTTGTATGGGCCCGATCATCTTCCAGACGCTGCCTGAAGTCTTCAGCTTCTTGACTGTCGCGGTGCTTCTGCAGGTCTGCTTGCTTCTCCTCTTCACGGGCAGGAGGTACCTGAAGAAGGCGTCCTTCGTCGCTGTAGGAATCGCGGGCGCCTTTATCGGAGAGAGCATCTCCCTCATGGTCTTCCCGACCGCCGCTTGGTTCGCTATCGCCGGCGGACTTGCGTGCGGAGTCCTGCTGTGCCACTACCTGCGTCCCGTGGGCGTAGGTGTCGCTCTCGCCTTCCTCGCCTTCTACGGGTCGAGCTATTTGGTCAACCTCGAATATGTTCAGTACGTCGCCGCGGTCGTGCTCTTCACTTACGGCATGTTGCTCACCGACCTGGCGCCCACCTTCGTCGCGAGCCTTCTCTCGTCGGCAATTCTTCTCATCTCAGGCGTCTGGCTAGGTGTCCCGGTACCTGCGCTGATATCGTTGGTCTCTGGAGTCACGGCAGCTCGAATCATGGCCACAGTTCTTCCTTCAAGGCTTGCGGGAAGGGGTCACGGCGCGTCGAGCCGAACTCCGTACTGACAAGTCATCTTAGAACAAGACAAAACATACACGTTTCCTCATGCAACCGACCTCCGTCCTTCCTCAGGGCTTGAACCCGCTGATCCATGGGGGAGCGATGCGAGTGGCGGTGCTCCAATTATGGAGCTTCAATCGGGATGAGGCCTTCACACCACTTATTAGAGAACGGTGGTCTCTTTGCAGATGATGTCACTGGAGTTCAGGGAAGAGATGGAGAAACTGGCATTGACTGTGGGGACCGGCGTGGGTCGGGAGGCTGTAGCTGATGTGGAGTCCGAGCTCGAAGTGATTTTTGGAGACTCCGGCAAACAAGCCTTGTTGGTAGAATTGTCAAAGAGATACGACGTCGTGCCCAGCGACGCGATAAGGCGTCCAGGCGCGTTTCACACGGCGCTCTACTACCTTCTGGGGGAGCTTGGCTCAAAGTTCGTAATGGACCGGATCAACACGCGTGTCTGGGGACCCGTTCCTGTTTCCCCCCGAGTGAGCTGACGAGACAGCCTTCTCCGTTAAGTCCTCCCGCATTTCTATGTTCAGCAAAGTGGACTTGAATTTCTTGCTGTACGAAAAGCCGTTCTTGTGAGTGCTAGTCGAGCCTACTGTTTAGACGACTTCGAAGCCCGCTTCTATCTCGGCTCTCTGCTTCTTCCTGCGCATGCGGAAGAGATAGTACAGAGCGACAGCAGCGACCACAACCGCAGCTACAATGAGGTATTGCACCAAGCGATTCTGGTACCAAGAGTATGTCACTGGAGGCGGAGTCTGATAGATCGCGATCGGATAGGTCACGCTGATGGGACCAGTCACTGGAGACGAGGCTGACGCGTTTATCTTCGCGGTTCCATAATAGCACACACCACGCGAGACCACCATACAAAGCAGATCTGTCGTGATCGGCGTGAACTTCGTTGTTGCGCTCCCTGACAAACTCGTCAGGACGGTGGTTGGTGAGATGGAGCCCATTGTGGCAGTCCAGGAGACGTTCATGTTCTGGACAGGCTGACCCAAGAACGAGACCGTCAGAGTCAGTGTAGCTGTATCGTTAGAGTAGAAGAGCCCATTCGGAAGGGTGGCGCTGAGCTGGTCGACGGGGGGGCTCACTGCGAGCTGGAGAGTGACCTGAGAGGAGCTCAGTCCTTGGGAGCTGGCGGTGAGGACACTCTGACCCGACCCTGAAGCTACGAGAAGGACGTAGGCATAGTCCTGCCCTGCCTTTACGCCCACGTGGAGCGGCCCCCTCACCATAGAGCTGTCTGACGACGTCACGGTGATGTTCGTCAGGACGCGTGCCCGCGCAGGATTGCCGCTGCCGTCCTGCAGCTGGATTACCAAGATGGGACGATTGTCTTTAGTTGCGACGAATGTCGAGGGGGGGGCGAGATAGGCTTGAAGTTTCGATGGAGCCGGAATCACCGTCGTCACGTTCACGTTGCCCGACAGGAGAGATGAAGAGGACGCGGTTATGCTTGAATGGCCTTGGAGTGAGCTCGTCGTGAGCATGGTGAGAACGGAGATGTTGCCTGCTGGGATTGCGACAAAGGCGGGTACGGAAACGACGTCTGGTTCGTCGGAGAAGAGCTGGACGATGGTGTCTGAAGAGGAGACGGCGGGCTGTCCCGTGCTGGTCGCGAGGTCGACTTCCAGCGCACTGTATGCCCTGCCGTCGGTCGGCAGGGTGCCAGGGACGAGCTTCAGGAGCAGTTTGCTGGGAGCACACGAGCTTGAACAGTAGTTGGGAGGCACCACTGTAACGATCGCTCCCCCTGAGCCGAATCCGGTTGAGGATGCCGTAATAACAGCCTGGCCAGAGTTTACGCTCGTGTTGAAGGTGCCTGTGGCGTAGATCTGCCCCGGACTGATCGTCAACGAGTTCTGGTTGAGGCTGACGCGACTGGCGTTGGACGAAGAGAGATGCGCTGTGACTGAGGTTATCGCCTTTGAAGGGGAACCGGCGCTGTCAACCAGCTCGACTCTTACGGTTCCCGTATCCGGCCGTCTCAGGAAACTCGACGGCGAAACGAGAACCCTGAGGATCGACGGGAATCCGCTGGGCGTAGCGGTCGTTAGCTGGGCGAAGCTTGACCCTAGGCCATGCGACGAAGCTGTGATGGTCGTAGAGCCAGGGGTCGGGGTGGTGGTTGCGTTAGCCACGACATACTCGCTGCCAGCCCGGATTGTGACGCTGTCTGGCACCTTGGCGATGTTCGTTTGGGAAGATGTCAGGAAGACCGTTAGATCGGATATGGCCGCCGAGGGAAGGCCGCTCGAATCTACCAGGGAGATCACTACAGCTCCATAGGTGCCGTTGTCGGCCGGCAGTTTGGGCGGGATTATCGTGAGCGCGAGACCTACTGCCACAGACGGAACGCCGGAGGAAGCAGCCACCGAAAGAGGGATGGCCTGCCATGCAAGGAGGAGCGACACAACGCCGATGAGCACTGCTCCCTTGAAACTCAATCTAGCCTCCTCCGTTGGATTCTAACAATCGGTATTTCAATCATTGGTATGCAGAATCCATATGACAAAGTCAACAATCACGCAAGTTCTGGCTTCGGTGCTACCCGCTCGCAATTTCCTTCTTGATTTGCTCGAGCTGTCTGAAGAACTCCCGCGCTATCTTGTCTCTATCCTGTTCCTGCATCATGGTAGATGCCGCATAGGAGGCTACCTCGAGAATCTCGTGCTCCAGCCGCAAGTGCTCGACCAGAGTGGTCTTGTCCGAGAAAGACTTCAAGCAAATCCGACAATGATAGGCGTCGGGCATGTCACTCATGCCTCACTCTTACGAGCCCAAGTGATATAATGGTTTGCGACCTAGCCCGAAAGACGACGCTGGGATTCCTGTGATTTGGCCATGGCCTTAGCATCATTCAAGTCTAACGGTGACCGTGATGATGATGTTGGCATCTTTGGTAGGTCGAGATGTTGCTCGAGAATACAACCGCAGGGGTCGCCCAGACCGTGGTGTATCGTCCCGATAACACTCCACCCGACTCCAAGGTCATTGTGAAGGTTCCTGACGACGTGAGGCCTGTCAGGTTACAGGTCCCCGCTGGGAACCCAGGACAGGCGACTGACGACCCCGTCGGGATCGTGGAGTGTCCGACGAAGGTGCCAAGGCCATTCAGAGCCGAGTTGCTCATTCCGAAGAAGTAGATTGCCCCTTGGTCCGTCTCTTTCCCGGTCCTGAGGTCCTCGCTCGAATTGACCAGCATCCCGAAGCTCCCGGAGACAGGGGTTCCGCCGTACGTCCCAGCCGCAGCACCGCCCATCTGAACGCCGGTCCATTGAATCTCCGCCTGCGAATAGTCCGCTATCACGAAGATCTCGCTCGAATTCGACATAAAGAAGACCGGCCCTCCAAACGGATTAAGGTAAGCAGACTCGAACCCCATGCTGAGACTCATGGTAGTCACGCCGCTGCCGCTCGAGACAGTGACCGTCCCGGTCCCGTTGAAAAGGGCCGGAATCGCGCTAGTGCAGTTGAAATATGGCGTGCATCCAAGCGGGAAGAGCACAGCGGGGGTCATGCTGTCGATTTCGACCGTCCCCGCCACATCCGTGTACGACCAATGGGAGGTCCTGGTCTTGAGGTCAAAGGAAGCAGTGCCCGTCGCCATCAATCCAGAAACGACGACACTGAGGCTATAACGGAGAACTGAGTTCGTTCGATTCACCGGAGTGCCGAAGATCCAGGCAGCGACAAGTTGACCACCCCGGAGTGAGTAGCTTTGAACTCCTGGAGATACTACACCGCCAGCCAGGTTAAGCGAAGCAGTCGGTGACTGTACCCTGTAGGCGGCGTTCCCGCCGAAAACAGTCGAGGCTGACGTCGAATAGGGAGCGTTCCCGTCAAGAACCTTCGAGGGTGGTGCTGCATAGACTACGCTCGTGCCGAGCAGGAACACGATCGCCACCGCGAACCAGGCCATTCTCAATCGCATGTCATCTAGCCATATCTTCGTTTCAGCATATTTCGGTTTTGTCCGTTTCCGCAGAAAAAGGCGCCCGCAGGGCATCAGACGGTGTACGGTAGGATCTCGACACCCTTCGATGAGAAGACCACCGTGTGGTACTTCCTGGAGTGTTCAGTACCTCGCAGTTTCCTCACCATGAACCTGGTCTTCAACTCCATATTATCTGCGAGATAGTTCTCCATGTAGAAGACCCCGTCCGCCACGAACTCCTCGAGGCCGCGAGAGTATTCGGTCTGCTGGTCGAACTTGCTCACCGTCACTATGGTCGTGATCTTCTCCCGCTTGAGGGTCTTGTAGATCAGGTGCATCAGGAAGCTGTAATCGAACTTCCCCGTGGCGCCGCTCAGGAACGCGGTCAGAGAGTCGACCACGAGCCTCTTGGCCTTGACTTCGTCGATGGCAGAAAGAATCGTGTCGATGTTCGAACCCATCCCCCTTCCCTCCAGTGCTTCGAGGTCGAGCAGCCTGGCCTTCTTGGACTTCTCCAGTGCTTCGAAATCAAGGTCGAACTTCAGCATGTTGCGTCGAAGGCTCATCGCGTCCTCCTCGAAGGTGGCATAAACCGCAGGTTGATTGAAATCCTTGGCCCCGTAGTAGGCGAATTCCGAAGACAAGATCGTCTTGCCCGTTCCTATCCCTCCGACCAGAAGCACGAAGTCTCCCGGCGTGAGGCCGCCCTGAATCAGCGGATCGAGCCCAGGGACGCCCGTTTGAATCCTTTCTCCATTCGGCAAGTAGTTCTGCGCCAGACCAACCGGCGAGTCCACTATATGCTTTTTGTCCGAACGCGCTGTCAGCCGGCAATGACGGAATTGGGAAAACGAGTCGAGGAAGCTTATATGCGAGTCCCGAAATGTGGACCCGCAATCCATATCGGTTTAGTACTCGAAGACCTTCGATCGGATTTGATGGGTTCCGTACAGAATCTGCAGAGGAGGAACCAAGACTTCCTACTGCTCGAGACCATAAAGAGGGTGGGCGTCCAGAACTACTCGCTCCTTTCCAGACTTACCGGCCTTAACGCTGAGACGATCAGATACAAGGTCAACAAGCACCTGACAAAGCTGGGCCTAGCGACGACCATCAACGTGAACTACGGCGAGCTTGGCCTCTCGATGGGCTACGTTGTCGTCAAGCCGAGCGGGGCGTCAGGGAAGTCGTGGCTCGATCGGATGAGCTACCTTGTCTTTGTCGCGAAATGCATTGGGTCGAACAGATACATGTGCCTGACCGCAGTTCCCTTCAGGCTGAAGAAGAAGTACATGGATGCTCTCGAGCAGATAAAGCAGGAAGGGCTCATCGAAGACTACGAATACAGGGAGCTCTACTGGGTCAGGTACCCGCCCTTCAGGCCTGAATTCTACGACTTTCAGACGCGAGAGTGGAAGATGGACTGGAACAGGTTCGACATGACGATGGGGGAGATCGGGTCATCCTTCATTTCGGTCAACAGGGACTCGGCAGTGGATTTTATCGACCTGAAGATACTCAGCGCACTCCTGAGGGACCCAACCGCGCCGCTGGCCAAGACGGCGAAGGAAATGGACGTGAACCCCAGGACAGTCCGCTACCACCACTCCGAGCACGTGGAGAAGAACAAGTTCATCCTCAGCCACAACATCAGGTGGGTCAGGCCTCTGCAGGAGGGGAACCCCGGGGGGGTCATGCAGGCGCTGATAATGGCCCAGAAGCTTGACGAGGACGGAATGTCCAAAATAAGGAAATTCTGCAACAGTCTCCCCTTTACCTGGTTAGAGGCTGGGACCGAGGAAAGAGACTATCTGGCCGTGATCGACATCCCGCTCTCCGAATTCCAGACGTGCATGCAGCAGATCGAAATGCATCTGATGCAGGACGGAAAGGTGTACGAGGTCATGATGCTCGACGCGTCCAAGACCAAGCCGCTCTCAATTCCTGACGAGATGTTCGAAGAGAAGAGGGGATGGAGGCTCTACTCCGAAATCGAAGTCGAGCGGCGGGAAATCAAGAAGGAAGGCGCATGACCGCGGCAGCGCGGCTGTACAAGGAACTGGTCTACGGAGGCCACCTATTGGCGCTCGGGACGGCGAGCATAACCGCGACCGCTGCCTTCGTGTTAGGCAGCACCCCGACCTGGGACCTGCTCCTGATGGCGTACCTCTTCTCCTACGGAGCATACATGATCAACCGCTCGTCGGACTTCGACCAGGACAGGGTCTCCCACCTGGACAGGACAACCTACCTGGAGGGGAGGAAGCGCTTGCTGCCAGCGATTGTCGCTGTCAGCTTCGGAGTTGGGTACATCCTCGCACTGCTCAGGAACCTGGCCCTGTTCGCCGGCCTGCTTGTCCCAGTTGCACTCGCGGTCGCGTACAGCGTCGGCTCGAAGAGGATGGGGAGAGCCCTCGGAATATCCCGTCTGAAGGAAGGCCTGTACGTGAAGAACCTGACGGTATCGCTTGGCTGGTCCTTGGTTCCGCTCCTCGTCGGCCTCTACTACCTACAGCTTCCCCTCGCAATGGTCGCCCTTTGCCCATTCATCTTCCTCAGGCTGATGGTCAACACGATCTTCTTCGACGCGCGTGACGTAAAAGAAGACGCCGCTTACGGGGTGAAGACCATTCCCGTCTCGCTTGGCACGGATACTTCGCGGAAACTGATGGACGCGGTCGATCTCTCGTCCGGGCTCTACGTAGCCTTGCTGGTGTTGTCTGGGGTCCTTCCGGCATTCGCAGGACTGCTTGTGGTCTTCATCCCCTATTCCTTCGCTTACAGGTACCTCTCGCAGAGGTCAACGAAGCACAAGGATTCCTTGAGAGACTTTGCCGCGGACGGTGAATACCTTCTTTGGGGATTCGTAACATACCTTGGACTGATATGAAATGGGGAGCAACTTGATCGACGACGGGACTGTCGATTCTCTTCTCGCGCCTTACCGAAGGGCAGTAGAGGAAGGCCTGAAGCAGGTCAAGGAGAAGAACAGCACTCTCTCAGAAGTGGCCTACGAGTACGTCGTAGGCGGAGGGAAGATGCTGCGCCCTTCGATCGTTTTGCTCACCTGCGAGGCAGTGAGCGAGTCCTACGAGAAGGCGATTCCGATCGCCCTCGCGTACGAATTGGCGCACACGGCGTCGCTGACCCAGGACGACATCATAGATGAATCGCCGACCAGGCACAACAAGCCAACGGCCCACACGAAGTACAGCGTCACGACGGCCATTCTGATTTCGGACATGCTGATCTTTGAGATCTTCGAGCAGTTGAGCAGGTACGCGACGGTCGACCTGTCCCCGAAGAGGGTGGCGGTCCTGATTGGGCACGTCGCGAGGGCGGCGAAGGAGGCGGCTGAGGGTGAGTTCCTGGAGATGCAGCTGTCAAAGAAAAGAGAGCCTTCCGTCGAGGACTACCTGAAGCTGGCCAGCCTGAAGACCGGGGCGCTCTTCGGCGCGGCCGCGGCGTCTGGCGGGATAGTCGGCGGAGCGAAACAGAAGATAGTCGCGGATCTTTACGAATACGGCAGGAACCTTGGAATCTCGTTCCAGATGATGGATGACGTCCTTGACATCACAGGCACGACCGAGACGACGGGGAAGCCGATGCTGATGGATATGCAGAACAACGCCGGCAACATCGTCCTCATCCATGCTATGGCAAACGCCAGTCCGCGGAAGAGAAACGAGATCAGGGGGCTAATGGCTAGAAGCGAATACGGTCTGGCCGACGCGCTGGAGGTTCAGGGGATCCTCGACGACCTCGGGTCGGTCGAATTCGCTTCAGAGTCCTGCTTGAAGCACGCCTCCATCGCCCGGGAGCGCCTGAAGTCGCTTCCTAATACGGGCGCTAAGCAGATACTGGAGGAGCTGACGCGCTGGCTGGAGGGACGCAGGCGCTGATCGCGCTTCCAGAAACGGTCATAAGAACTAGTGTGAAGTGGTAGGCATGGGCTCGGACCCGACTACCCTTCTCATTCCCGCGATTCACTTGATCACCCTGGTGATCACAGGCATGTCTGCCCTCTACGTCCTCAGGCAGAAGACCACCGAGTACCTTCAGGTGAGGAACCTGCTCGTAATGGTCCACATATTCTTCATGGGGGTCGTCTTCCTCGAGCTTCTCAGGGACTTCATCGTCGAGAACGGCCTCTTCATGACGGTATACACCATATCCGGAACCAGCTTCGTGTTGGCCGACGTGTTCCTCTTGACCCTGGTCGCCCTCGCAATCTTCTACAGGCCCAAAGGGAAGGGGTCCCTAGGCATCGTCAGAGAAATATTCAGGCATCAGACGCAGGCTACGTTCTTCCTACTGTACTCGATCTTCATCGCAATCTCCTGCGGCTTACTGTTCGTATCAGGGACTTTCGACCAACAGGCACAGGCTGTGCCGAACATCGTTGGCTATCTTCAGGGCCTGAACCAGACGACCTGCGAGCAGGGCCTGCCTCTTCTCGCGAAGGGCTGCCAGATGGCCAGTCAGTTCGCAAGCTTCTACCTGGAGATGCTGCTCGGGATTCTGCTGATATTCATTGTCTATCCCTCAAGCCTCCTAATAATGGCAAGGTCGAGGTCATCCGATTCAGAGGTCAGGGCCGCCTTTACTGTGCTCCCGATAGCATGGGTAGCGATCGGTCTTGACCTGCTGTTCTTCAACGGGTATCTACTGAACGAGGGGATCGACGCCACGGCGGTGGGGTATCTGGTCGCTGCTGCTGTCTTCTCCGTGACGGCTGCCACCTTCAGGCGCGCCACCCTCTTGAGTGCCTTCTTCCAGCCGACGGCGCCGGCGCAGACGCCATCGGTCACCCCTGTTACCACCTTCTCCGGCCGACTAGGACTCACCACGAACCAGGTCCTAGGGAAGGAGTTCTTGCTGGAGGTGAACCCTTCAGTAAGATACGAGGAGAGCATCAAGGACCTGGCCCTCGAACTCGGAACGAAGCAGTACCTGCTCTTCGCGTTCACTTCACGGGGGAGTCCTGTGTACAACTCCCTCTCGGCGGTGGAGAACGTCAAGTTCTTCACGATGACCACCAGAGTCTCCTATCCGAAGCCAGGCGACCTTCCCACTGAGATGCTGGTCCCCGCCAACGACCAGTCAGTCCTGCTGAACGTCCTCGACAAAGCGATCACATCGAACCCGGACCTGAAGTTTGGGCTCGTCTTCGACAGCATCACCGACTTGATACTCTCCTCTGGTTTGGAGAAGACCTACAAGTTCCTGAAGCAGACGATCGAGATGACCAGCAGCCACGCGATTACCGCGGTCTTCATCCTTACCTCAGGGGCGCACAGCGAAAGGGACGAGAGCGTCGTGCGAAGCCTGTTCAGCAGCCAGTTGTCTTACGACTCGAGCGGACTCAAAAAGGCCGGATAGCTCTTTCACTCTTTCAGAAAGAAATGGCCGTGCAGAAACACTAGGCTGGATTCTTTGTCAGAATGCCAGGGCTTCTCAGAAAGCCGGTCTCTGCACTGCCGGAAGTGCGCTCATCGCGTCGACTACCTTCTGGAATGTGCCTAGGATTTCGAACCCGTGCTGAGTCAATTCATACCTCTTCCTGCTCCCCAGGTCTTCCTCCCTGAGGAAACTGCTCTTGACGAGTGACTTTAGGTTGGACTGCAGTGCGATCCAGGACAGGTTCGCCTTGTACATGATTTGAGTGGGTCTGTCGATTCCCGAACTGACGACGCGTAGCACGTCCATCTTTATCTCCAGCTCAGATCTCCTTGCAGGGGATTTTCGCTCAAACCCGTTGACCTGAACCGCGATCGTGTTTTCTGGGAAAGACATTTTTCGTCTTCGAGCTTCCTTGACCTCTGTTCTATATATGCATTATAGATTAGTCATCCATTTTTCTGAGCGTGGGCTGATCCTGCCCACATCGTCAAGGGCAAACCATTGCGGTCAGATTCGAATCTGGACTCCGTAACCACTAATAGGATGTACCACAGCATTTCTCGCGTGCGGGTCTTCGCCAACAGAGAGTCTCCTACAGGCTCGGGTCAGGGTCTCGCCCACGAGCAGATCAAGGAGAAGCTCGAAACCGCCCTCAGTTCAGTCTTTTCAGAGGACGGCAAGAAGACTGTCCTCTTCTACCTCACTGAGGAGTACAGCCTCACACTGGATAGGGCCAGCAAGGACCCAGAGAAGCTGGAGGAATCTCTTACGAACCTTCTCGGCGAGATCGGCTGGACCGTGGTCAAGCGCAGGATTCTTCGGGAGATCTACGGGCCTAGCCTCGAAGTTGACAGTGTCTCAGCGGGAACTGCATCACTGAGCGACGCATTCGGTTTCGTGCGGTCGCTTCGTTCCGTCATCTGGGCTACCCTGGTTCGTTACTGAAGACCTCTCGTGATTCAGGCATCGTAGTCATTCCATCTCTCAATCGCATACTACCCTAGTCTGGGCAATTGACGCCTAAGGTGCAGTCGTAGCAACGGTGGTAGTTACAGTCGTAGTCACAGTCGTAGCAACAGTCGCGTTGTAGGATGTTGTGATGATGGTGGTGATTGTTGTTTCGGTTGACGTGAGGATGGACGTCGAGTCTGTTGTTGAAGTCACCAGGACCGTTGAGGTTGTCGTGGTCGGGGAGGTTGTCACGGTAGTCGACGTTGTCGTCGCCGTAGTACTTGCGGTCGTCGTCTTTGTTGCAGCAGTAATGCTAACGGTGGTGGTAGTATTCGCCGTGGAGGTTGTGAGGCTCGTTGCCGTTGTCTGAATCGTCAGAGTCGCGGTCTCACCTGACGTTGCCGTAGTGGTCGCGGTGCGCGTCACTGGAATAGTCACTGTAGTGCTGGTCTGGCCAGTCTGAGTCGACGTCTCGAAGACTGTCGAGGTGACCTTCGAGGTCAGTGTCGTGGTCGTGGAGGTAGTTTCGGTTGAGCCTGGCGAGCCCGGATTGGGAGACAGCAGGACCGCCGCACTTCCAATTGCGACTATGACGATCGCCCCCAGGACAACTACTATGAAAACGGTCGATATTGCGGTTCGCGCTTTCAAATCATCAAGGCGCAATACCTAGGGGGTCGTGGTCTCAGCACATTAGTGTTACGCATGATTCATCCATCTTTGATTCATGGTCGCTCTGGCAACCCGTCAATGACGGGCCCTTAGAAGCCAAGGCCCTACGGCAATGTAGAAACCTATCGCTTCAATCTTTTTAGACAGAGCGTCTCGGCGGCGCCGTGGAGCTTACCCAAACCAAGCAGCGGTGGTCCTCCCTCTATTCCTTCTTCAAGATCATTTTCACCGTGACGTTGGCCGAGGTGGGACTGTTTGTCGTCCTGGTCATCGTTCACGCGGTTTTGCCCTACTCAGCACTGGCCCAGATCGCTGAATTTACCGGAATCTCGTTCGGAGTTACTTTCGCGATCGCGACGACCTTCGTTGGCGTCGTCTATGCGTACCTCGCCTACCCGAAGTACCGGACACCTATCGTGTTCATAGTGCTCCTGACGGCGTCGACGCTGGCCGCCCATCTCTACACAATCAGCACACCTTCGCTGCCCGCTTGCTTCGATAATCAGAAGAACGTCAACGGCTGTATCATGGACGAATCATACTACGTGCCGGCCGCAGAGACTCTGCTGAAGGGGACTCAGTGCGGGCCGACGGTCCCGAACTGCAACACCGAGCATCCGTTCCTTTCGAAGGCACTGATCGCGGCCGGCATAGAAGCCCTCGGAGACAACGCGGCCGGGTGGAGGATCTTCAACGTCCTTCTGGGCACCTTCTCCCTGCCGCTGGTATTCGTCCTGGTCCTGAAGCTCTCCAAGAGCCGCACGGCCTCCTACCTGTCGACGACGCTTCTGGCCCTCGACGTGATGTTCTTCTCAAATTCGAGCGCCGCGCTGCTTGACATTCCGATGGTCTTCTTCGCGCTTCTGGCCTTCGTGCTGTACTTCTACAAGGTCCGGTTCTGGAAATTGGATTCATTCACCCTCTCCGGGATCCTGCTTGGACTGGCGGTCCTTTCAAAAGAGACCGCGATCTTCCTCCTGGCGACCCTGGCGACCTATCACCTCATCGCCGGGGAGGGCGGCAAGAAGCTGCGGGTCCTCTGCGCCGTGGAGATCGTTGTCGTGACAGCCGGGGTGTTCGTCCTGGGCCTTCAGGTGTACGACACACTCCTCGCGAGGGCCGCGTTCCCGACTTTCCTCGACCAGATACACTACATGCTGTCCTACGGCTCTTCACTGATAGGCCCGGGCTGGTCTTACGGCGGGCCCCACGGCAACAGCACCCAGATCACTCCGCTGAGCTGGATAACGTACTATCAACCCATCACCTACTACGGAACCAGTTTCTCGGTTTGCGCAGGCTCTGTCTGCACGAGCTACCCGGGCGTCGCATACTACGGGGTGACCAACCTCATCGAGACCTGGACGATTTACCTGTGGGTGCCCCTGGCCGCCCTCGCAATATGGGCGGTCTTCAGACCGCGACGAGGGGGGCTTGAGCAGTTCGGGTTCGTCGACACGACCTCAAGGAATCTCTCAGGCGAAACCAAGCTGGCGTTGCTGTCTCTCATCTGGTTCTCGTGGAACTACTTCCCCTATCTGATTCTCTTCGCCGCCGGAAGGGTGACCTATCCCTTCTACTTCATCCCTGCGCTGCCTGCGGTCGCGATGGGGGCGAGCTACTTCCTGACACGGAAATCGGTGCCTCGATATGCCGCTCTCCTCTACGTGGCAGGAGCCTTCGTATTCTTCTTCTTGTTCTTCCCGGACAAGGCATTCCTACCAGTCTGGCTCCGGGCACTGATCGGAAGGTGATGCCCCCAATGTCTTGTTTCATCTTCGCTGTCTACTGCGTGCGCGGGAGCAGCCTTATCTCCCAAAGTTTCCCACGCGGTGCTTGACGGCCATGCGACTCCTCAAGCTTGACGAGGACGACAAATCCCTGGTCGAGAAGACCAGGCTTCACCTGAAGAAGCACGGGTCTGAAATCTCCGGCGTGGCCGCTGGGTTGCGGACCAGTAGGGGGACGGAATTCTTCGGTCTTTGCATCGACCTAAAGACGGCTACCGTTGGCGTGTGCGCCGAGTACTCTGCCATCGGGACGATGGTCTCCAGTGGCGAAAAGACGATCAGAACGATCGTAGTAGTCACCGACAGCGGCAAGAATGGATACGCGATCCTGCCTCCGTGTGGTAAGTGCAGGGACTTCGTGAGGGCGTTTGGGAACCCCTACGTGATCCTTCAGGTCGGAGGAAGCATCGGCGAGTCGAAGAAGGTCAGGCTTTCCGAACTGGTCCCGTTCCCTTGGAACGTTGCACCGGAGTCCCGGCGCAGCCGTTCTGGCTGAGGAACGGCTCGCGCGTCAATGTCGGTGGGTTTCGTGACGAGTCGTGGTGGCGACGCTCATGTCCGAGGTTCTGAGACTTGTTTCTCGCTGGCCCTCGAAGGGAAGTCCTGAAGTGATGGACGTCGCAGGAAGGAGGGCAGGAGCTCCACTGGCCTGATTCCATTCTTGTACAGCAGGGCCAGACAGAGCCACCCGAGCGACCCGGCGCGCAGCAGCGCCATCGCCTGGGGCAGGGTCCAGGGCCAGGTCGGGTTGGTGACCGAGAACCACGTCAGGATGATCAGCGCGTTGAAGACCTCCCAGGCGTAGAGCGAAGGGTCATCGAATGCGAGCACGATGACCAGAGGAATAAGCATCAGATTGAACTGCGGCGAGTAAACGGTAGCCCCGAGCAGGTAGGCCGCGAGGCCCAGGAAGACGCGAGGGGCGAGAGACACCTTGAGCGTATAGACCCTGAGGAGCAGGAGACCTACGACAGCGATTCCGAACCACTTCGCGTAAGGACTGAAGGGACTCTGGAAGATCCAGACGTACCACGCGTCTTCCAGCCCCCAGTCCCTGAACCAGACGTAGAACTGGGACAGGTCCTTGAAGTTGAGAAGTGCGATCGGCAGATAGAAGAACGCTACGACTGCGGCGACGATCAGGAGGTATCTCAGCCTCAGCCTGTTCCTTCGCACCCATTCGATGATTGTGAAGCGGGACTTCCTCAGGAGGTCCCTCAGCCTCCCAAGGTAGCCGCCCTTGCCTCGCCATCCCTTGGACGTCTGTTCCACCAGCAGCTGGGAGTCAGAGCGGATCACCGTGTTAGCCTCCCTCTTCGGCTCTTTCAGTTTCCTGATCTCCAGGAGATAGATCGGAAGCAGAACGATGCCCACCAGCTTGGTCGCTATCGAGAGGCCTAGAACGGCAGCGGAGGCTCCCTTTCGGTCTTCGAGGAAGAACTGGAGGCTGAGGATGATGAACAGCGCGTTGAAGAGGTCAAAGTTGTAGACCCCGTAGACCAACACGCTGGGTAGAAAGAAGTAGAGGGGGTTGAGCCTCGTCCCTAGGGCGTTGGCTACACGCCAGCAGGACCACGCCAGCACCAGGGCGGCGGCCAGGCTCACAACGCCGAAAACCGAGTAGTATCCGTTGTAGACACCCCCGACGATGCGCGCGAAGTAGAGTATGTAGCCGGAGATGGGTGGATACTCAAAGAAGAACTGAAAGTAGGGAACCCATCCCTGTTGGACTGGATATTGGGTGACCAATCCCTGCTGGACCGATTTTCCCCAGAACGACCCTATGTCGCTGTAGATGTTGGGATTGGACCACGGAGAGTGAAGCATGAAGCTTAGGAACATCGCCGCGAACGATGCAGAAAGAGCCGCGATCAGCGAATTCCGATACCGCAACAGAGGCCCGAGGCCGACATTCGTTTAAAACGTTTGAAGCGGATGGTTGCTGACTTGCCTCGAGGAATGGGCCCACCCGCGCGGCATTTTCGTGGATACCTTCATAAGATATGAGAGCGAGATAGGTTCCCTTGGCCGCAATCCTCCCCCCGACCTTTCGACGACCTTCATCATCGCCGCTCTGCTGCCGCTGGTCATCGGCTTCGTCGTCGGTCTGCTGATCAAGAAGGTCCTCGAGATCGGCCTGATCATAGCTGCGATCCTTCTACTCCTCATCATCGCGGGGTTCCTGTCGCCCGACCAAGTGCTGAAGCCCCTTCTTGGTTTTCTGAAATCGAGTTCCAGCGTCTCTGACTGGGTGAAGCGGCTGGCGGGCTACTTGCCCTACACATCTCTCACGTTCATCGTGGGACTGATCATCGGATTCCTGAAGGGTTAGGCCCAGCGCCGATCAGATGACGGTCAAGGCACAGAGCATCAGTCGTTTCTCTCAACACAGCCTGCACCCTGCAGAGGCCTGGGAGCAGCATCTTGAGGGCGGCTCAGCTCAGCAGCCATTCTTGAGGCGGGCCTTGTCCGCCCGCGCAGTCGACGACGCCCGTCACTCGTCGAAGGAAGGACGGACACGCGAAGCAGACAAGGAAGGCCACCTCCTTCTTGACGACTGGACAGTCGACGCTCTCCTTCTTCATCCGCGAAATCGCCTTCGGGCTGGCCCCGCCTTTCAACTCCTCGCTGACGGCCTTCGGGACCTTCTTTGGCTTCGGCGGCTGGTAGATCTTGACCTTGAACTTGGTCTCTGTCGACACGGCGGGCTCGTGGCGGAGTGAGAATAAAAGCGTGCAGTGGCCCGGGCATCAATTGCTCTCTGGCCGGCGGAAGGTCAGCATGGGCATTCACGAGAGCGCTCTTGGCCTGTCCTTCTTTGTCTTGAGTCGATCTACAGCCGCTTCCGGGCTCCCCCCATCCGGAGAAGCGCAGTCAGAAGAAGGGCGACAGCGAAGGAGATGAAGTAACTAAAGTCCGCGCCGCTGAACCAGGAAGAGAGGGCGCCCACAGGGTAGCCCAAAGAAAGCTGTGGTACCATGAAGGGTACCGACACTAGAAACGAGAACCCGTAGATGGCGAGGACAGGCCAGTCCCATTTGACGGGGTTCGCACTGGCCTCAACGCTCGTCCTCCTGGCGACGTAGAAGTCGACGAGGACTATCGCGAGCCAGGGCATTATCCAGTAGGAGAGAGCCAGGAGGAAGTTCTCGAAGAAGCTCTCGAAGTTCGCCTGCACGGCGACCGCGATGATGAAGCCGGCGACCCCACCGGCGGCGACTGTCATCCACCTCTTCGCCTTAACGTCAAGAACCAACGCGGAAAGCGAGTTCGTGTAGAGGTTCAGCGCGTCGGCCGCGAAGGCGCCCAGGATCAGTGTGACCATCGTCAGCGCCCCGAAGGACCCTGCGTAGCTGTAGAGCCCGTTGAAATAGGCAAAGGAGCCAGTCTCGGACGGAGTCAGGCTGCCCACGAGGGCGCCCAGGGCCTCTATGGCGAAGGATGAGATGGCGCCTCCGCCCAGCGCCAGGAAGAGTACCTTCGTCTTGGAAGTCGACGGCGCGAAATACCTCGAGTAATCAGAGGCGTAAGGGGCCCAGGACATGAGATAGGAGAAGCAAATGATTAGGAGAATTCCGACTGACCCCAGCGAGAGCGTGCTCCCGGGGCCGCCGGGCTGATACGCAAAGGCCTTCCCGAGGTCGGGTATCGTCAGGACGAAGATGAGGAGGAACAGGAGGCCGAGAACGATGGACATCACCTTCTCGAAAAGGTGGATGAAGTCATGGCCATAGATGGCGATCATCGCCTGGATGATGACATAGGCGGCCGCCGAAAGCACGAAGTTCGCGCCCGGAAAGATCACTCGGAGGGCCACTACGGCCAGGATCGTGTTGACTGTGAACCAGCCGACCGTGCTTATCCAGTTCAGGGCGCCCGGGATGTAGTTGCCTTGCCTGCCGAACGAAGCTCGCGAAGAGAGCATCTGAGGGAAGCCGAGGCTGGGGCCCATGGCCGCCGCGAGGCCCACGAAGAATCCGCCAAGCAGGTTACCCACCAGTAGGATGGGGATCACCTGAGACATGGTGAAGCCGGCGAAGCTCGTCGTGATAACGCCCACGACGTAGTCGGCTATTGTGAGGTTGGCGGCGAACCACAGGGTAAAGGTGCGGTTGGCCGAGCCGTGGCGCAGGTCCTCGGGGACGTGTTCGATTCCCAGCTGTTCGACCTTTACAGGCTCGTCCGCCACGATAGGCTCCCCATCCTCCCGTGCTGTTCTAAGCCTTTCCAGAGGCTGGGCCTAGGAGGCCAGAGTCTCGACGAGTGACCGTACCTTCCTCTCTAGGTCCTGTTTGCCGGTCAGAGAAGAGTAAACTGCGAGGAGTTTGAGCTGCCTGGCGATGTCTCCCTCGGTTGCCCGCACCATCTTCTCCAGCTCGACCTTCCCTTTCCCGGAGATGATGTACCGTCTGACGTTGCCCTCCCTCTTGGTCAGCTCCGTGATCAGGCCCTTCCTGAGGAGCTCCCCCAAAATCGGGTAGACCGAACCCGGCCCCGGCCTCCACTCCCCCCCCGTCGCCCTCCCAATCTCCTCAGCGAGATCTGTCCCCGACATTGAGGACTCCGACAGCATCTTCAGGGCCGCCAGGCGGAGCACGCCCTTTGGAGCGCTGATCAACGCGTTCCCTGGACAGGACCAGCTAATTAGGGCTCTCCGGCCGATTGGAAGGGAAGCCGACGAAGAGAATCTGGGATAAATACCCTGACTGGTCGAGTCTCAGTCCCGTTGAGAGGAGCGATCATAGTCCACGCGGGCGCCGGGAGCGGGAAGTACGCGCCGGACGACAGGAGGTTCCGTGAGCTCCTCAACGCCGTCGAGGTAGGCTGGGCCGCGATGAAGAGGGGATCTTCACTCGACTGTGTCGAGGCTGCCGTCCGGCACATGGAGGAATGCGGGGCCTTCAACGCGGGAAGGGGCTCGTGCCTCACAGTCGAAGGAAAGGTCGAGCTGGACGCAGCCATCATGTCAGGCGAAGGCCGGAGGGGGGCCGGAGTCGGGGCCGTCACCTGTACCTACCACCCCGTGACTCTGGCGAGGCGATTGATGGAGAAGACCCCGCACATCCTGATCGCGGGCGAAAGGTGCAAGGACTACCTTCGCGCCGCTGGGCTTGCTGCGGAGAGGCTGCGGCCCTCACCTACGGCCAGACTGAGATTCAGAACGATGACAGAACCGGGGACAGAGGGGAGACGAAAGACTGACCTCTGGCTCGGGCTCCAGGAGGGGAGTACCGTCGGCGCCGTCGCGCTCGACGCCGCGGGTGTCCCATCAGCTGCGGTGAGCACAGGCGGAATGTGGCTCAAGCTCCCCGGCAGGGTCGGCGACTCGGCGGTCATCGGAGCGGGCATCTATGCGGACTCGAAGGCAGGCGCCGCCAGCGCCACCGGCACTGGAGAAGAGATAATCAAGAACTCGCTTTGCCTGAAGGCATGCGAATACCTTACGAGAACGGATGCGTCCGGCGCGGCGAGGAGAGCAATCGAGTTGATGACGCGAGCTAGCGGGAAAGGCACGGCGGGGATAATCACAGTGGACCTCAAGGGCAGGGTGGGGGTGGCGCTAAACACGGAGGCCATGGGCAGGGCCTGGTACGACCAAGTGAAGGACAGGCCCGTCGTTCAGATCTGAGAATCCCGTTCCGTCTGATGATCCATTGTTGGGCCAAGAAGAAGAACAACCACGGCCTACCGTAGCGTGAGCAAATCGAGAATCCTGTTTCGTCAAATGGAGACGTCCTGATCTTTCACTCGTTGTGGAGCGCTGTCAGGAACCCGCTTTCGTTCTTGGTCACGAGGGGGGCAGCCGCCGAGTTGCTAGCGGTGCCAAGTTCTCTTTAAATCGCGCTCGCATGGGATGCCCTGCCTGATTGAAGACATTCTGCATCTCGCACGTGAAGGACGTCGACGGACTGGGGTCGGCCGCGCTGGTCGTCGCCGCGACCGGAGCCGAGGTTCTACTCTCGGACTACGACGACCTGCTCGAGAACTTGGCGGGGGTGCCGCCAGGCACTGAGAAGTTCGTTCTCTGCGACCTGGGGGCCGACAACGCCAACCTGGAAGAGTTCCTGAAGAGCCTGAAGAAGATTGCTGAACGCGCCGAGGTGACCTACATCGACCACCATTTCATGACATCGGCCACGAAGAGGAGGGTGAGAAGGATCGGCGTGAGGCTCGTCCACGATGAAGACGAGTGTTCGAGCATGCTTGCTTATCTCACATTCAAGGGCTCGTTGCCGGAGCGGGCTCGCCTCATAGCCCTCTGCGGCGCCGTCACTGACTATACCGACGACTCGCCCGCAGCAAGGAGGCTGATGGAGCATGCGGACAGACAGTTCGTGCTCCTGGAAGCGACGATGCTCGCCTACTCAGTCGCAAGGAAGGGCGGACAGGACGGCTTCCCGCAGAAAGTCGTCTCAGAGCTGTCGAAGATGAAGCATCCCCACGAGATCGCTGACGTTCCGCGCCTCGCGGTCGACCAGCTGGTCGAGGTCGCGAGGCTGGGCGAACAGGTCAAGGAGAGCGGGGTGAAGATGGGCCGGCTGGCGTACATGATAACGGACCAGCATTCGACTGGCAACGTCGCGAAGCTGCTCGTCGGCGCCTTCGAAGTCCCAGTGGGAGTCGCGCTGAAGGAGAAGCGGCCGGGATGGTACGAGGTGAGCCTAAGGTCAACCTCGGAGTGCAGGGTCCACCTCGGAAGGATGATCGACAGGATCGCGGCCAGGCTGGGCGGGAACGGGGGAGGCCACAGGAAGGCGGCAGGGTGCAGCATCCCAGTTTCCAAGGCTGACGCAATGCTTAGTGAACTGTCGAAAAAGGTCTAGCCTACTCTCTCTTAACACACTTCACCACTATCGAGCCGCCGAACTGTGTCTCCTCGATCTCGACACTGCCGAAGGGGCTCGAGAGGAGGGCCTTCAGCTCAGAGTTGTGGAGCAGAAGAACATAGGTGTCGTAGAGCGACCCGTACCGAAGGCCCACTGCGCCTGCGGTGACGAGGCCGACAACGCTCGGGACCAGCCTCAGATAGAAGGCCACGGCCAGAACCGCGACCGCGGAGTCGGGCTTCCCCAGGTCGCATAAGCCGAGCCTCCCTCCAGGTTTCAAGACTCGCGACAGCTGCCCGACGGCCCTCGGGAGGTCCTGCGCGTCCCTAAGGGCGAACCCCGAGACGACGGCGTCGAAGAGGCCCTCCCGAAAGGGAAGGAACTCGAAGGCAGCCCTGATCCTGTTGGGGAAGTGCGACGCGGCCAGCATCGCCTGGGAGACGTCGAGAAGGACAGGCTCACCGCCCTTTGCTGTAACCAGCCTCGACATCTCTCCGGGACCCGCCCCCAGGTCGAGGACAAGGGAGCCCCTTCGCACCGCGAACGCCACGGACCTGGCTCTCATACGCCCGTCCGCATGGATGGCGATCCTGCTCGAAGCCTCCTCATAAGACGGTATGATCTCCTGTAGCGAGTTCACCACGTGGGCCCACCTGTCCTGAAGGCCTGGCCTCCTGCGCTTCATGAAGGACCTCTGTCATTCCGTGCAGGCGATAAACGCTTCCGGAGACTGCTACTCAGTCCTGCCGAACCTTCACTGAATGTCTGTAATACGAACAGAGGGCGCTCCCTCGTTTGCTGCATTCATAATTATCATCTTCGAGAGTTCTTGAAGGACTTGTGTATGGTCCAGCAGGCTCACTTTTGAACCGGAGGTCGCCGCATCCGGTCGAAACATAAGCTGAGCGCAGCGCTTACGCAGCGCATTCCTTGTGATAGCTCTTCTTCATCAAGAAGCCCTTCTTCACTTCTTGACCTGGAGGAATCTCTTTGCCGCATTTTGCACACTTGGCTGCCTTAATCGACTCAGACGGCTTTTGGCGTTCATTATACTTGCTTTCACCACCAACTTGCGGATTTGTGAAATTCTCCATACCTAAACGCGTCCATCTGGTCGTTTGTCTTAAGGGTTCGCCGTTTGGGGCGCGCGCGATTTCCGGTCAGGTGGGTAACTTCTGCGGGTGGACCTTGAAACGGGCCGTGACGACTGAATCCCCCATGCTGATTCGCGGCTCGATGTGAAACGCCTGCTTCACGAACTCCTCGAGATAATTCTTGTCAATGATGCTCCACTTACGACCACAATCATGGCGCATGACGATTGTATACTCGTCCTCTTCTTGCGATACTTTTATCTGGTTTTTGGAATTGAACCTGGATCGCAGCGCCAAGAAGTCCAGTATCCCCTTTGGAGAGGAGTCTTGAAGGAAGAACTCCGCCAACTCTTTCTGCATTTGGACTGACTCTCGCCCTATTCGAGCGAGCGCCTCGTCATCGCACACTTCAAGTATTCTCATGAGCATCGACTTCGGAAGTCGAGCGACTTCGAACTCCCGAACTTTCTTGTCCCAATCGAAATGCCGGCTGATGATCGAGTTGATGTCTGCGTTGACGCTCGTGCCTTCATCGGTGGCTTCCTTCTTAAGAGAACGCACCAACGATTCTGAGATTCTGATTGTCTTGAGAACGGTCTTGCGGTCGCCCTTGTCGGCTTTTGACAGAAGAATGGCCCCTGGTAAAACGGGCCGTCCTCTTCTCTACTTAGGTCTTGCATTCCGGGCTGACGAGTCGCGCGCACTAAGGGGAGAACAGGTGGATAACCTTGATTCAGAACGCAAGTTGAAAGACCAAATAGCAGCCTACCTCTTTCCCCGATTGGAACTTGGCGAGTCGAAAAGCATTTGTGGCAGGAGTCGTAGTCATCTCAGCAGTTGTCCTATTCTTCTTTGTCCCAGTCGTTCCTGCGTCAGGCTGTCAAATCAAGTACCAAATGGCTGGCTTCTTCCCCAGGTATGAGTCGCCGAGTTGTGCGGTCTTTCGAATTGGCGTCAGCTTTGGGCCAAACTCATTCGAAGACGGCAGGTGGATTCTGGAGCCAATCTGCGCCGCTCCAGCATGCTAGAAATCCGACGAGAGTTGACTGAGCCCACCCAAGCACTTGTCAGGCGCGCGCGAAAATGGCGGCTGCTAATTTCTGACCCTCGCTTAAGCGAAAGTCTACACGATTCTGTCGTACTTTTTCATCACGTTTGCAATGTTGTTTACAACGTCTGACGCCACGATGTGAAGCCCGAACTGCCTAGTGGCCTCGGCCCCAGCTGACCCGTTGACGAATGCGGCGGCACAAGCGGCCTCGAAGGAGGGCACTCCCTTCGAGAGCAGGCCCGCCGTGATTCCGGTCAGAACGTCACCCGTCCCCCCAACTGTCATGGCCGGGGAGTGGGTTGCATTGAGACCTACCCTGCTGCCGTCGGTCACGACATCCGTCGCTCCCTTGAGAAGAACGGTCAGACCCGCCTCTTTGGCGCACGAAGTCGCAACGTCGACCCTCCCGCCAAGGTCCGCGGGCAGCGCCTTCCCGAAGAGCCTCTGGAACTCCATCGCGTGCGGAGTCACCACTGTATTGGCGCCCTTCATCGACGCCAGCGCCTCAGGGCGAAGTGCATCGGCATCGACGACAAGCCCTTTCCCGGCGCCCTTGAACTCGTTTATCGCTCGGGCCACCTCTTGGGGGTTCTGCGGGCCCAAGCCCGGTCCGACCGCGAAGGCGTCAATCTCCCTGACCCAGGAGAGGAGTTTCGAGACGTTGCCCCGGGTCAACTTCGCATCGGGGAGAGGCACGACTATGAGGTCTGGAGAGAGAGCCCTGATTGGGGAAGCTATGGACGCCGGGACTGCCACATAGACAAGATCAACTCCTGATCTCATCGCTCCCATCGCACAAAGGAAGGGGGCGCCGTGGTAGAGCCTGCTCCCACCGACCACGCAGACGGATCCGTTCATTCTCTTGTGAGAATCTTTCAGTCTGGCGGGGATGACCTTTGAGACGAAGGCCTCGTCGATCGCGAAGGTCCGCATGGCCATCACGGCTAGTAGCTGTACCGCCTCGTCTTCTGTTCGAGTGCCACCAGAGACTCGATGGGGCATGTCAGGCCGAGCCTGCTCTTCAGCCTGGGCATTGCTTGTTCGACCGAAGCGATAGCGAAGATCCCAACTATCTTGGCCCGCATTCTCTCCACGAGTACTGTAAGCGCTTCGATGGTCGTCCCTGAGCGGACCATATCGTCGACGATTAGGACGTGGTCGCCCTTCTTGATGGCGGACTTCGCGAGGTAGAGGTACTTCACAGTCGATGGCGAGTACACCGCCTTCTGCTCCAGGAAATCCTGAACCCCGAGGTCCCGCTCGTCCCGCGCGACCGCCAGACTGACGTTGAACTCGCCCGCGACTTCTGTGGCCAGGGGAACCCCGTCAACCTCCATGGTGAGCACTCTGTCGACGGATACCAGGCTGAACTCGCTGTAGACGACCTTGGCGATCTGTCTCAGAAGTCCCACGTTCGACACGACGGAACTAATGTCGTAGGAGCCGTCGGCGCTGACCCTGACCTCGTCGAAGATCATCTTCCTGAGGAGCTTCTCCCTGAAGGTCGCGATGAACTTCTCGGACCGAGCCGCACTGGGAAGCACGTGCCCCCTGACGTATCTGCTGAGAATCGGGGGAGAGAGGTCCAGGACCGAAGAGAGGTCCTTGTAGCTGTAGCTCTTCTTCAGCGTCGCCAGCAGCTCAACTGAGGAAACCCTCGTCTTGACGTCCGCTACCCTGCTCATGCCCGCTTAGCGCGAGAGTTGCAAGGCGGTGTTAATCAGTCTATTCCTGTCAGTCGAAAATCGACAGGCGTCAACACCCAGGACCAGACCCGGACGAAGCGCAGATGGGTAACGGGGTTTAAGATTGAGGAAGGACGGACGCTGCGCCGTTGCCCTTTTCGTTTGAAGTGAAGGAAACCGACCTCCTCGGAAGGGTCGGGATCCTCAAGGTCGGAGGCAGAGACTCTCGAGACACCTTGTCTGCTGCCCGTTGTGCATCCCGTCAACCAGGCCGTCTCGACCAAAGAGCTGAGTGCGATGGGGTTCAGGGGCCTGATGACCAACTCATACATCATCAGGTCGAGAAGGAAAGACGAGGCACTCAGGGACGGCATTCACAAGTTGCTCGACTTCAACGGGGTGCTAATGACCGATTCTGGGGGATACCAGGTCCTCGAGTACGGAGACCTGGAGATCGGTTACGAGGAGATCGCCTCGTTCCAGGCTGACATAGGCTCCGATCTGGCCGTCACCCTTGACAGACCCACGGGGTACCCTCAGTCGAGGCGTGCTGCAGAAGACTCCGTCGACTACAGCCTGAGGAACGCTGTCCTGACCATGAGAGAATACGGGGACAGGGAGACAGTGTGGATGGGCCCCGTCCAGGGCGGTCTGTATCTGGACCTCATCTCGAAGTCAGCGGCGACCCTTTGGAAGGCCGGCTTCGAGTTCCTGGCCCTGGGAAGCCCCGTCCAGATCATGGAGAACTACATGTTCGCAGATCTGTTGAAGATGATCGTCGCGGCGAGAAGAGCGGTCCCCTACTCAGTTCCGCTCCACCTCTTCGGGGCCGGGCACCCGCTCACCATGGCCCTAGCGGTGGCGCTCGGCTGTGACACCTTCGACTCGGCCAGCTACGCCCTGTTCGCCCGGAACGGCCGATACATGAGCCACGGCGGGGTCCTGAGCCTCGAGAAGATGAAGTACTTACCCTGCAGTTGCCCCGTGTGCGCAAGGACCAGTGTAAGGGATCTGCTAGATCTTGACGTGCGCGAGATCGTGAAGCTGGTCGCTGCCCACAACCTGTTCATGCTGAAGGAGGAAGTCGAGGCCTGCAAGGAGGCCATCGCCGAAGGGAGACTCTGGGACCTAGTGGAGGAGAAGTCGATGGCTCACCCCAAGCTTCGCGACGCCTTCCTCGATTTCTCGAAGCGCAGCAACCTGCTTGTTGATGGGACGTCCCCGATGAAGGACAGGGGCTTGATGCTGCGCTCGACCGAGGACCTGAAGAGGCCTGAGCTCGTCTTGGCAGGAAAGAGGCTCGAAGGCATCCTGAAGAGGACGTCGAGAGAGGCGGTCCTCCTCGCGTCGTGGGACTCCGTCCCGGTCGGAAAAAAGAGGCGCGGAAGCGCGAGCTCGCCAGGGAAGTCCGACACCTACAAGATCCACCCAGCGCTGGGGGTCTACCCGGTTGAGCTTGACTTCGTGTACCCGTTCACGCAGTTCGTGACCGCCGCGGGGATCGAAGACCGGATGAGCGTCAAGGAGGCAGTGGCTCGGCTTCGAAGACTGGGTTACAGGTCCGTGAAGGTCTCGAAGGCCAAGGCGAGAAGAAGGAACCGTTCGCGGAGGCTCACGAATAAACGGAATCGGCTGGGTGCTTCTCCTTCTCCTCGATCAGCTTCACCTCGCCCTCGATCACCTCGGCGCCCTTGATCAGAGGAGACGTGTCGGCCTTGAAACCATACCTACGCGACAGGAATTCGACGGCAGAGGCGGAGGCCCTCGGGTCTACCCTTTCAGTGTTCGAATAGGCCAACACTGCATAGGCCGGGAACGAATGCATCTCGAAAGTGTTGAGCAGTGAGGCGACCGGGCCAACTATCATCCTGTCCTCCTCCAAGAGGGGTTCGCCCGGAAATCCACCTCGTGCACCGAAGGCGCCGGTCATCGCGATCTTGTAGGAGTGCTCGTCGTTCCTGAGTGCTTCGTCTAAACCGCCTACCAAGGCGACTTCGTCGACCCCCGAACCCATTATCCATTCTGCGAGCTCCCTGTAGAACTCGTTCTCCCTCTCCCTCACTGGAGAAACCTCGGCCTTCAGCAGCGCGAGCCCGCCCGAGACGAAGACCTCGTACGGGGTTGCGATGCGACCCTCCGCTTGGGACGCGACGGCCGGAGTGTGCGCGTAGTCGATAAAGAATCTCCTTTCAGCCTTGAGCTCCGTAATCAGGAACTTGACGGTCCAGTAACCAGTTGCCCCGATGCCGTGGAAGCCCGCAATCAGCGTGCCTCCGGCAAGCTTGGAGCTTTCAGGTAGCACTCTGAAGATCAATTGCTGACCCTTCCTCCCGGAGGTCTTTAAGCTGAATCACCTCCTGGGGAGCCAGAAGTGATTAACGGATTCAGGCTAATGAGGCCTGGGAACTCGTTGATCTACCTTAGGGCATCGGCTTTTAATCGAGTTCGCCAGCGCTCTCTTTATGCGCAAGCAGGCACTCGTCTTGGGACTGCTCCTCTTGTTCGTCTCAGCCGTGCTGACGGTCGTGTTGAATGAACTAGCAGCCTCGTACGCCGATCTCCGACCACTGGCTATTCTGACTTTCATCCTCCTCGTGGTGGGGACGGTCCTGACGGGATACTCGATCTGGGATGAGGTCGTGGGAAGGCCAGGCCCGTCAAGAGAGAGCTCCCGCTGAGGAGAGAGACTTCGGACAAACAGAGAGTTTGCATAGCCTGCGAAGGAAAGGCTTAAAGACCGAGAGGAGGGCGCGCCTCTCAAAGAGTTTCGTTATTGGAGATTAAGGTACTGGGAGCCGCCAGGCAGGTCGGTCGCTCCGCTTTTCTGGTCACGCACAGAGACAGCAAGATCCTGCTCGACTACGGAGCCCTCACCACGAAGGTGCCGGGCTTCCCGATGCACGTCCCGCCCAAGGACATCAAGGGGATCGTGCTGAGCCACGCACACCTGGACCATTCGGGCGCCGCGCCGCTGCACTTCCTCGGAGGAAACATGAAGCTGCACGCGACCCCGGTCACGTCGGAGCTCTCCAACCTACTCATTCAAGACTTCATCAAGATCTCGGGCCAGTACCTGCCCTTCGAGTTCCTCGACCTCATGGCCATGAACTCGAACACTGTCAACCACGGGTACATGGAGCCGTTCCAGATCGGAGACTTCACGGTGACCTTCTACGATGCTGGGCACATCCCCGGCTCGGCAGTGATCGCCATCGAGGCCGGCTCCAAGAGACTGCTCTACACCGGCGACATCAACGGGGAGGAGACCAACCTGCTCGCCGGCTCGTGGAAGAACCTCGGAGAAGCCGACATGGTCATCACCGAGAGCACCTACGCAACTGCAGACCATCCTCACAGGTCGAAGGCCGAGACGGAGCTGGTGGAGTTCGCGAACGCGGTGGTCGAGAGGGGAGGGGTGCTGCTGGTCCCGGCCTTCTCGGTTGGGAGGGCGCAGGAGATCGCGATGACGCTGGTCAAGAGCGGCTTCAGGCACCCGGTGGCCATGGACGGGATGGCTCTGAAGGTGAACGGGATACTGCTTCGCTACCAGGAGTACTTGCGCGACGCGACTTCACTGAGGCGGATGCTCGAGTCGATCGAAGAGGTGACGAGCTGGACCCAGCGCAGGAGGCTCGTGAGGAGGCCAGGCGTGATCATCTCGCCAGCCGGAATGCTGGTTGGTGGTTCTTCGATCTTCTACAACGAACACCTATCCATGGACGAGAAGAACGGGGTCGCGATAGTCAGCTTCCAGGTGCCTGGGACGCCCGGAAGGACTCTCATCGACAAGGGGCTCACGATCTACAGGGGTAAGCCTACGAAGGTGAAGGCAGAGGTGAGGCGGTTCGACTTCTCCTCTCACAGCGGAAAGTCGGCGCTCCTGAGCGACCTGAAGGGGATTGGCGGGTCGCCCAGATTCCTCACCGTCCACGGCGAGGAGGCATCGTGCTTGGCCCTGGCGGACGAGCTGCACGCGACGATGGGAGTCGAGGCGACCGCGGCGATACCCGGCCAAGAATTCCAGGTTTGAGCGACGAGTCTGAAGGGAAGAAGCGGGTCACCCCCACCAACCTGATTCAGGCGCTGCTTGTCGTAGTCGTAATCCAGGTCGCGGCGCTCCTGATAACCTACCAGAACCTGCCGACCTATCAGGCGACGGGACCTCCGGCCCTGCCCGGGGGCTCGGGAGCGACAGGCTCGGCGGTCAACGTGGTCATCTATGTCGGGCTCGCCTTCGCGGCAACCCTGCTTCTCCTGTGGCTGCTGAGGCGGAAGATGGTCTCCTCGTTCAGGGTCCTGATCTTCACCTCGCTCGCGATCTCGGCGTTCGCCCTCACCTTCATCACGAGCGACGGTTTCTTCTACCATTACCTCCAACCGACGGCTGAGCTCGCGGCTGACATCGCAGTGTCTCTGGCGGTCGTCACGCTTGATCGGCTATACGATCTTCGTGAAGAACCGCCCGTGGCTGTCCACCGATTGTCATCGCGTTCGTCGGAGCGGAGGTGGGAAGCTTCTTCGCGACCCTACCCCTCGAGACCGCGCTCCTGCTGCCGATTGCCTTCGCGATCTACGACATCTACGCCGTTTTCAGGGGACCCCTGAAGTCGCTCATAGGGACGGGCGAGAAGGTGGCCTTGGTCGGGATGTCGATAAGGGCGGGCGAGTTCACGCTTGGGCTCGGAGACGTCGTGTTCTACACCATGCTTCCGTCCCTGCCTCTCGCCCAGCTTGCGGCGGGATCTCCGTCGATAACCGTCACTCGCCTGGGCATTCGCGACCCTGGCAGTGATGGACGTCGGAGTCGTCGCGACGCTCTTCCTTCTATCGAAGAAGCGGCTCTTGCCTGGACTGCCGATCCCGATGATGCTCGGGATTCTGGTCCTGGCCCTCTACTTCTTCTTCTGACCGAGTTCCTGGATGGGCACCTTGGTGCCTTTCGTCAAGGAGTCAGCGTCCTTCGAAGTCGTCTTGAAGGTGTAGAGGGCATCCCGGGTTCTGAGCTTGACCTTGGCAGAATCGTCAGCCCGGACTATCCGAATCTCAGTGGCCAGGGCCAACAACTTCGTGAAATCCTCTTTGTTCGCTATTTCTTTTGGCACACCCTACCCGACTGGAATGGTCTTTATGAAGTCTGAGGCGCGGTCAGCCGGAATGACGTCACGGCGTCACTGGTTTTCGACCCCTCCGCCTGTGTCGTTCTGAGGCTCGACCATTTCTTAGTGCCTCCTGAACCTCGGCCCGCGTCCCGTGAAGAATCGGCGTTGATAGGTCCAGAAAGCCTGAAAGCAGGGGCGATTCTCTCATCTGACTCGTGGCAAGCCTCAAAGATACTTGCTCGCGTTGCTGGCACCCCCGGTCGTCCCACAACAGGGCGAACGGCTTGGCCAAAGACGGATGCGACATGAAGGGATGCAGATGCGACCATTTTGTCGCATGACGCATCAACCGACTTTACACAGCAAGAAGAATTCCTGCCATCAACCGAGAACTCCACAGAACCCGTCTGCACAGGGTTTAATAACCCGAAACAGAAGGCAAAAATCAGCGGTACCGATAGACGCTAGGATGTGAAAAGATGAGTTTCGGACGAGGGAGCTACAACCGCGGCGGTAGCAGCGGCAGTGGATTCAGGTCCTTCAAGCCAAAGCCGGTTGAGGTCGGAAAAGAGTATGATGTTACTATTTCCGAGATCAGCAGGCGCGGTGACGGCATTGCGAAGGTTGACGGTTTCGTCATCTTCGTAGCCGGCGCCAAGCAGGGCTGGCAGGGAAAGGTGAAGGTCACTCAGGTAGCCAACAGGTTTGCCACAGGCACAGTTGTTGGCGGTTCTGAGGGCATGCCCGCAAGCAGCGGCAGCGCTCCAGCAAGCGACGCAGGAATGTAGGGCCCATCTGGGTCTTCTTCCGTACTGGCGGCCTCTCAAAAGGCGGCCGCTCCGTTTTCATTTTGAAACAAAGCACTAGGTTGGCCTCTGGAACAGGGCCAAGCCTCGTGAAGGTGCCGAATTGTTCGAGAGTAAATAAACTGGGTTCACAAGTGGTTATACCGTTGGGCGACACTGCAAACGTGAGCAGCGGAAGAATCGCGAACCTGCCCGCGAGGAGGCGCACGGAGTGCAGATGGCAGGAGGCAGACAGTGATAACGGCTAACATCGACGGGCTCGCGGAGCCACGCAACCCAGGGACAGGGACCTACGGCTACGTCATTTACGAAGGCAGGAGGAAGCTCGCGGAAGGGGAAGGCCTCGCAGGATACGAAGTGACCAACAACTATGCAGAGTACACGGCCCTCGTGGAGGTACTCCAGAAACTGAAAGAACTGGGGGCAGAGGCCGATATTGTGATTCGCTCCGACTCCCAGTTACTCGTGGGGCAGATGTCCAAGGGATGGGCAGCCAAGGGCGGCGGGTACCTGGAGAAGCTCAAGGAGGCGAAGGACCTTCTGAAGGAGTTTGGGTCCATCACATTCGAATGGATACCTAGGGAACAGAACGGGGAAGCAGACCTCCTCTCCCGAATAGCCTACGGGAAGCACAGGAAAGAATGAAGCGAATCGGCGAACCCAGACACGAAGGTTGACCTCCCGGACTAGACCAGTCTAGTGCGCATATCCACTTAGCATTTGATGGAGCCCGGCTGAGGTTTGAACCTGTTCAGAGGCCTTCACGACCCAAGTCCCTCGTGGTGGCTCTACTCCCATTTGTGGAAACCAGGGTGGCCTTCCTTCACTGCGACGTACAGCCCTGACATGGACGCTGTCTTCACGCCATCAACCTCCAGGCTCCCTTCCACGCGCACCCTGTCTCCTTCTATCCCGGTGCACCGTGCACTTAGATGCAGTTCCTTCTTTAGGGGAGAGGGTTTCAGGAACCTGACAGTCAGTTCTGCGGTCACGGTACCAGGAGGAACCTCAAGACCCCTGGCCTTCATCAAGTAATAGGCTGCGGTCATGTTGCCGTGACAGTCTAGCAGGGTCGCGATTATGCCACCGTTAGTGATGTCGGCAAACGCCGTGTGCTGGGGCCCGGGGAGCCAGTCAGCGACCAAGTGATCGCCCTCAGGCCTGCTCTTGATGTGCAGACCATCGGGGTTCGCGGGGCCGCATCCGAAGCAGACTGCGTTAGGCGAGTACTTGTCCTGAAGGCTTTCCACTGATTCCCATCAACCCTGTTCGAGAATAAAACCCCGCCGATGGTTTCCGATAAAAGGGTTTACGCGCTTAAAACGAAAGGGACGGAGGGAGATAGATTGTATTTGCTTCACAATCGTTGTGTGGAATTCGTAATCGGTGTAAGTCACTTCACAGAATTCAAGGGCCCTTAGGAAACGTTCCACTTGACGCGCTATCCTTCGCGCATGCCGCCAAATCAAATCGTCGTCTAGACCTGCACGAACTTGAAGCTCTTAATCTCGTCCCGGGCTCTGAATACCTTGCTCATCGCGGACACACGCTCAGCATCCCCGTTGACAAGGAAGAGTTCGACGCATGTTGAGGGAGTGAGCTTGCTATGGATGTGAATCTTGATGATTTGGCCGAACTCGTGCTTGAGCTTCGTCACGGACTCTTCTTCCTCGGTATTATGTGTCGCCACGACTAGGCCACTCACTTCCCCCGATAAGGTAGACCGCTCTCTTTCTTGGTCCAGCATCATCCGTATTGCAGCTCTGACAAGCTCAGACCTTCCAGTGAAGCCGAAGGACTTTTCGAGTTCGTTCATGTCTTTTAGCATGGACTCGGGAAGCGAAAGACTGACGACTGGCACGAGACTCCCACTCTCCTCGACTATGGACTCGAAGTGAGGAAGGTCCTGAGGTTCTTCTTGTAGAAGATGAAGTAGGTGATGATGGCGAAATCTATCAGAATCGACACGTGCATGATCGTGCAGTAGATGCAGATGGTCTTCAGGATGACGAATTCGACGGTCATCAGGTAGGGGACTATCGTGAGTCCTACGAACCTCCACGCGAACAGTACCTTGAATGCCTTCCCGTAGAGCCAATCACTCCCGAAGGCGACGAGGAAGATAAGGGCTAAGTTGACTATGAAATATGTGACGGCCAGAACATCGAGGTTGAGACCGTAGATCGAGTTGTAGGAGCTCCCGAGGACATCGTTGCAGTTTATCTTTATCCCCCAGAAGGTCTGGCTAGAGGTACAGACGGGCAACTGCTGATGAAGCGTGTAATAGAGGTAGAGCGTGATTGAGGAGGCGGTGAGCCCCACGATGGACATCGCCACCAGAATCAGCAGCTTCAGAGGACTTGCTCTCATCTAGTTCCAGCCGCTGTAGTCTCGTTCGGAGATGAAGGTGGCTGGGAACACAGCGAAGGAGGCGCCGGTCAGGAGGAGCTCAGAGCCCGAGCTCGTAGACGGAGGAGTGTATGAAACCAGCGAGGCAGTCAACGTGGTTATGCTACCTTGACCGCAGACCGAAGCTGGGTTCTCGCCCGTGGTCTTGCAGATGACGGCAGTGATCACGTTCGCCGCCTGCTTGATCTGGCTCCCCAGGGTGTCACCAGTCTGAATCGAGGAGATGATCTGGGTCCAGTTCTTCGTTCCGAGGAGCCCAGGATCAGGCAGGATGCCCCCCGAAATCACGTACTTGTTGTTAAAGTCGAGGAAGGGTATGCTTGACTTCCCGTACTGCTGGTTGGCCGACGAGTAGTTGGCCGGCAGCGTCTCGAATGAATTGCCTCCCCTGTCATAGACCTCGTAGGGCTGGTAGACGAGGTAGCTGCTCTGATAGCTGCTCGCAGCGAAGGCGAAGGTGGCGTAATCGCCCTCTTTGGCGCTGGAGGTCATGTACTTGAGGTTCGTGAAGTTGCCGAATCGCATCAGCGCCATAACCAAGGGCCACCTCTCAAGGGCGCAGGGGGAACAGTGTTCGCCGGTGGCGGAGACCAAGATGGGCTTCCCGTCTGTGGAGAAGGACTGACCACTTATGCTCTGTATGGCCGTCAGATATGCCGAACCTGAAGCGCCGTAGGAAGCCTCCGACGCCTGGTAAAGTAAGGAGTAGACCTTCTGTGAGACGGGCTTGCCAATGTAAGTGTCGTTGGTGCTTTGGGTGTTCATCGCCAGATAGACGCCGACCATAGCGATGACCGCGACCACGGCTACAACAGCGATGATTTCGAGCCTCCTAACAGTCTGCCTATGCTTCATCCTGGCACGCAAGCACGATCTCCCTTAGTTGAAGCTCTCTTGGTGCTCTTTCTTAAGCCGGATGGTGCGAGTGGGTTCACGTCAATCAACCTTGGTTTTTCCATCTGGCATTTGCGCCACAAAGATGATGAATTTGTATGAAGTCATCAGCTGCCAACCGCTCTCTCTTGACGAGATCGCCTCTGATACACAACCGACTTTGAGGGGACGACCCATTCCCCTATGCGGGGAACATCCAACCCGCCTACCCAAAGACAATGGCGGCCACCTTCCTCTTGGTGTCTGTCAGCAATGACTGTATTTCCTTCATCTTCACTTCGTCGATGTATTCTGCATTCATCATGAACATGTCTTGGATGTCTCGAAGGTCCCTCATGAAACTGAATTGCCCGACCTTCCCGGCGTACTCCTGCCCCGCCTCCAACCGGCTGACAATACCTCCGTTCTCTTCTAGGTACTTCTTACCTTCAGCTGTTATCGAGTAGACTTTCTTGCCCTCCTTCTCTCCGGAGGTCACGTATTCCATGTCTTCCAGTTCCTGCAGCGTCGGATAGACAAGTCCCGCGCTGACAGGGCGCTGGTATGTCCTTCCAATTTCTTGAATCAAGGCGTACCCGTGCATGGGCTTCTTGCCTAGCGCGATCAGGACGAGGAATCGGAACTCCCCGCGCCTTACGCCGAAACCCATGCCTATTCCTCTACCCATGGGTTCGAAACCGCCGTGGTGTTCGTGTTCGTGTCCGTGTTCATGATCGTCGTGGTGATGGTGGTGCTCGTGTCCTTCCATGTTAGACCGTCGCTTATATCGGTAGATATGTTATATAATATATCTGTCGATTCTCATTCTTGAGAATTGACTACTCCCGTTAAGTTCAGCCCCTGCTTCGGTATCAGTTTGGGGGGTGAAAGAAGAATGTGTGGTCATTGCCATGATGATCGGGATTGCTACGGCGGGCACTACTACCCAAGACAGTACTACCAGGGTCCACCTAGGTTCTATGAGGAACCAACGCCAGAGACGAGACGTGAATACCTGGAAGATGAGAAGAGACTCTTGGAAATGAGACTCAAGGACATCGAAGCCAGAATCGCAGAGGCAAGCAAGTAGAAGAACGGCGCCATCCCTTTCTCTTCTTCTCCATTCTCTCAAGCAGAGAGGCACAGGAGAAAGAGTACACGAAGGCTGTGGAGCCGTGGACTAGCTGGACTTGCAGATTCCTGACCGGGTATGTTGAGGCAATTGTCTCAGGAGAGGGGCAGGGACTTGGGCTGCAGCGCAAAAATGCTGAGGGTAGGACTCACGCCCTTGCGATTCCGTAGATGGTGTCGAACTCGGAAACGCTGTGCCTCGTAGGCGGGTTGACAGATGCCAGGAGCTGCTCAAGCGAAGCTTTGCTCTCTGACTGCCACACGCAATAGGCCTTCGGAGTCTCCTTCGACAGCATCACGCCAAGGAGATTGAACCCCTTCGGCAGCTTGCCGGCCTTGGAGTTCTCGATGATCTTAGCGACCACCGGGACCACCTCGCTGGTCTTCGCGCTGTCCCACTCATGCTGCACGACGAATGTTTTCGTGTTCATGGGCAGTATCACTCCCCGACTTGGTATAGGGATTCTACCAGCGCCTGCCGGCACGGGCGCGCAATCCTTTTGACCGTCATTTGCCCCGGGTCCGCCAATGTTCGACATTTCATTGAAGCTTGATCATGTCTTGCCGTTCAGCAACCTCTCGAAGACATTCCCCACGGCGAACATCCAGAGGTGGTGCAACCTCGAGGTCGACATACTGGAGATTGAGTCAACGAGAGAGGACACCGCAAGGATTGAAGCGACGCTCAGGCAGATGGTGAAGAGCCTCGGCGCCCGGCTCATACGGATCAACAGGTACTCGTCCAAGGCTCTGGAGGCAGTGGTCGGCTGCAAATGCGCCGTCAACAACTCGTCAGTGGCCATGATTGAGTGGGCTGGTTGCATACCTGTGATGCCAGTGAGCTACAAGGGAGGGTTCGAGTACTGCAGATTGCTCGCCTTCACGAAAGACAGCCTGGACGGCGCCATAGAGAGGCTCTCGAAGATATCCAAGCTCGAGATACAGAGCAAGTCGGTCGTGGCCAGGGAGTCGGCAAGAGGTGCGATCACGGTTCCTGTCGACGAGTTTCTGGGGTCTCTGACCCGCAAGCAGCTCGGTGCCTTCATTGCGGCCATGCAGATGGGTTACTACAGTCTCCCCAAGCGTACGACGATAGAGGAGATGGCCACAAGACAGGGGATGAAGCGCTCGACATACGAGGAGCACCTGAGAAAGGCCGAACTCAAGATACTGCAGGCCGTGAGGCCCTACGCGAGGCTTGCCTACACTACGTCGAAGGACAGGTAGCCCCGAATCAGCGATAGGGCGAGGGTGCGGGCCCCTCTCTGCGAACGTGAGGCTTGATCCTCGCTTCTATCATAGCTTTGGGTGCAGCACCCACCAGGCTGTCCACTGGCTCTCCGTCCTTGAATATCATGATTGTCGGGATGCCCTGGATGCCGAACTCAGAGGCGACTGCAGGGTTGTCGTCCACGTTCACCTTCCCAAATGTGGCCACTCCGGCCATCTCCGATGAGAGCTCCTCGAGCACAGGCGAGACCACCCTGCAGGGCCCACACCAAGGGGCCCAGAAGTCGACCACCATCACAGGGTACTCCTTTACCACGCGATGGAAGTCAGCGTCTGACAGGTCGATGGGTTTCCCAGCGGGCTTCGCTGGAGCGTCCCGGAGTGCCGACTGCTCCCTTCTCATCATCTCTTCGAGTTTCTTCTGCTTGATTCGTTCTACTTCTTCGTCATACATGGCTTATCACCGAGCATGAGAGATTTGTGAGTAGATATACGGATTCTACCAGCGGTTGCCGGCTATCGAAGATGATGTTCGCTCAGACCGAGCGTCATACGAAACCCTTCAAGACAACACCCGCCAGATAGCCTACGAGGAGCGCAAGCATTCCTAGAACGAAGAACCTTGCAGCACCCGTGTACCACTTTCCGCCTGTGAACAGAGTCTTGAGGCCTCCAATGGCCAGGAGTGTGATCGACGCAACGATTACCGAAGCGGAAACGGCTGAATTCAGGTTCGAGAGCAACAAATAGGGAAACAGCGTGAGAGCCGAACCCAAGAGATGCGACAGACCCAGGGTTGTTGCCTCCTTCCGTGGACTCACAGGATTAGTCGGGATAAACCCCAAGACGTGCGTTACATGCGCCTTGAGCCACCTATCCCTGTTCAGAGAAAGGCGGTTCACGAATGATTCGGCTTCTTCGGCGGTGAAGCCCTCTCCGACGTAATAGTCTCGCATCTCCATCTTCTCTACATCTGGGCGGTCGGCAAACTCCTTCTTCTCTCCCTCTATCATATGTTCGTAGATTTCCCTCTGCGTAGTCGCTGACAGAAACTGCAGAGCCACAAGCGTGGCAAGTCCCGTCAGCATCCCGACTACGCCTGCTATGATGACATCCCGTGAGCTCCCGGTTGCCGAGGCTACGCCGATTGAAAGACCGAGGATGGAAATCAAACCGTGCCCTAGGCCGAAGACGAGTTGTCTGGCCAAGTCTGCAATCCTCCTCTCCGCAGCGTGTGAATGCGAAATGTCGGACAACTGCCGAAAATGGAAAACTTGCTTATGCCTTTTAAGGATGCCATGGGAGATTCAGCCCGATTGAGATGAAGAGCGGTCCTCGCCGAAATAGTCGCAGGGTCGTTGATTCACGTGGTAGCTGGTGCCCACCTACACCCCTGACAGATTTGTTCAAGGCGTGGCGTGTAGCGGAAATCGGCGACGTAATCGAGCTTTGGGCGACAGAGCCCACAATAGAGAGAGATGTGCAAGCCTGGGCAAGGAAGAGCGGAAACAAGATAGTGGAGGTGGCACAGGAGAATGACTACACGAAGGTGGTGGTGAGCATCACCAAGAAGGGGAAGGAAGTCGCAGAGATGTCGGCCACGAAGACGCATATGAGCGAACCTGAGCGCATGCGCTAAGAAATTACGCCGTTGCTAGACCGGTCATCCCCAGCTGAGTTGACCGCTCTGGGTGTCGAGCTCCCAAATCCCTCCGGTCCGAAGCATAGTATTGACTCCGAGAATGAAGTCGATGGGAGAACCTAGGAGCGCTTCCTGATCCTGCAAGTTGATCACTGCGTATTCAGGAGGGCCGAGATCATGCCCGCCTAAGGAGAGAGAAGGACCACGGTACAACTTCAACCACCTCGATGCGCCAGTAGCATCGAAAACCTCGAATGAAAGGACCTCGCTCCCTTGGAGGTCCGTTCGCTGCGCGTTTAGAACGGAGTACCCTGCTCCAGTATCGAAGATGATGTGGACTTTCCTCCCGCCTAGGGTCATCTCCAGAAAGGGGATGCCTTGGCGAAGGTGCATGGGGATCCTGGTAACGGGTAGGTAACCTCCCGGAGCGACAGAACGAGCTTCCATCATCCGCAAGTCCAGATAGAGTGGCCGTTCGAGGAGCAGCACGTTGCCGAGGGTTACTTCAACTGGGAAGGGTGTCTTCTCTTCCCGGTCCGGCCGCACAATGGCAGTCAGATTCCGATAGGACCTCCCTAGCCAGGACAGATTGGGAAGTCTCACAACCAGAGTCTCTATCTGCTGAAATGCACTTTGCGTTTTTCCAAGCTTAAGAACCTCTAAGCCACTTGAGACATGCCGGGTCACATGGATGTCGGGAGAACCTGTATCCAACTGAGCCATCTGAGGTCTTCCATTCAGCTTGACCGGAACGCAGAGCAGTAGTTCATGGATCGTTATCGGGACGCGCGTCCTCACTTAGACTTCGATTGCCACCGTTTTGCACACGGATTTCAGTCTTTGTAGCCTCAAGCCGATTTGGATAACTGAGGCGAGAGCCGTCAAAATCGCTCTAGCCGTACCAAGACCTCAAGGTGTTCAAGCCTTTCTCGGGCTGTCGCTTCTTGGTCTCATCTTGTGATCTCGGATTTGGAATTGCGATACTTGGATACCCCGTTTCTTAGAGCCTTTATTCCGAGGAGTTCACACGATGCTCTTGCCCTTCGATGTTCACCCAGACCGAGTAGTCTGAAAATGTCCTCCTCTGACGATTGCTCCACCCATTCCAGATGTTTGCCCTTAGCCAACTCGGTTAGCATTGAAGCAGCTGCTTGGCTGATAGCACAGCCACGACCTGAGAACGCAACTTCCTTGAGTCTGTCGCCCTCGAGCCTGATCTGTATCAACACGTCGTCTCCGCAGGTGGGGTTCGAGCCGTGGGATTCAATGTCGGCTCGCTCCAGCCAGCGTTTGTTTCGCGGGTTCTTGTCATGATCCAGGACTCTCTCCTTGTATGATTCGGAGCCGGTCAAGTGCAGGTCCCCTTTGTTTGAGGTCGGCAAAAAGGGGAGGGACAATGTGAGCTTCTAGATTGGCGGGGATTTCTCAAATTCAATCAACGCATCAGCCAAGCGGTCAACATCTGCCCTAGTATTGTACAGGTAGAAACTGGCACGCCCGGATGCAGTGATCCCCAGCGCTGCGTGGGCAACCATGGCACAATGGTGACCGACTCTGATGCATATTCCTCTCTGGCCGAGTCCGTCGCCCACATCGTGCGCATGGGGATAGGAATCCTTACCTTCCTTCTCGCCAAAGATGAAGGAGACTAGTCCGCCCCTCTCCTCTGGTTTGGAGGGTCCGAATATCCTCAGCCTCGGAACTTCCGAAAGCCGTTTCAGGGCGTAACCCGTTATCTCAATCTCATGACGCCGTATCTCTTCCATTCCGAATGACTCAAGGTACCTACAGGCAGCTGCGAGTCCGATGCCCTCGGCAATCTTGGGAGTCCCTGCTTCAAACTTCCAAGGCAAGTGGTTCCAGGTGGTCTCGTAACGCCGTACGTTCAACATCATGTCCCCTCCGTATTCATAGGGTTCCATCTTTTCTAGAAGTTCCTTCTTTCCATAAAGACCTCCAATTCCTGTTGGCCCCAGCATCTTGTGTCCGGAGAACGCCAGGAAATCACAATCCATTTCTTTGACGTCGACGGGAGAGTGCGGTACACCTTGGGCGCTGTCTACCACCAAGTAGGCATTTCGCCTGTGAGCTATTTCGGCTATCGTCCTGACATCGTTGATTGTCCCCAGGAAGTTGGACACGTGCGTCACAGAAACCAGTTTGGTACGCTGATCCACCAGCTCTTCTAGCTGAGCAAGATCTAGCTTGCCTTCATCATCAAACTCGACATACTTGAGCTCGGCGTGCTTCTCCACAGCGATGCGCTGCCAAGGAACCAGATTCGAATGATGCTCCATCGCAGTGATTACGATTCGGTCGTCTGCCTTTATTTGACCTCTAGCGAGCGATTCTGCCACGAGGTTCAATGACTGAGTAGTTCCCGAAGTGAAAATCATTTCAGATTCTACGTCATTCTCAATCTCATTCCAGACTGCTTCGGCTCCGACATGCTTTGCCACATCGACATGCGCGTAATTGTATTTCTTCGTGGCTTCGTTGGCAATGTCGTACAGTCCTCGGTGAACAGTGGATCTGCACCGTTCGTAATACTCCCTCATTGCATCTAGGACCTGACGGGCCGTTTGCGACGAGGCTGCACTGTCCAGATAGGTGACTCCAGTGTTGACCAGGGTCGGGAAGTCCTCTTTGATCTTGCTTATCGGTACTCCCGCCACCATTTCGCTTCCTGTATTCTGCAAAATGCGCGCGAACTTCGCGCCCAGATATGGACTATATACTTATGCTGCAATTAGTGGGCATCCCAGCAGCCCAGTTGGGGCGCTACTGAGCATCTCCCAGATGAATGCCCCTAAATGAGGTCGAATCAATCAGCGGCTGATTTTGTCGATTCGACCAGGTACCAAAGATCGAAGTCGTGGGTCACGACCCCTGCCCGCTCGTCTCTCAGGATGTCAGCGACCAACGACGAGGCGAGGAAGTCGGACTTTGCATGCCTGATCGCGAAGTGAAACTTGTCGGCAGCTTCGAGTCTGTAGTCGACCAAGAAGATCTTGCCGTGCGCCTTCAAGACACGCATCATCTCCCCGATTGCCGGTCTGAGGTCTTCGATCTGGTGCAGAGTCATCACTGAGACGATGCATTCGAAGAACCCACTCTGCAGGCCGGTCTCGTTCGCGCTCGCTCGGACGAACTCGATTCTTGAGCTCAACCCCTTGGCTGCCAATGTCTTCCTAGCCTCGGCAAGAACCTCCTGCGAGGGGTTGAGGGTCCAGATTCTGCCCCTCTTTGACAGGGAGCGAGCCAGGAACTCGGCGTTCTCTACGGAGCCGGTTCCGACGTTCAAGACCTTCACGTCGTCGTGAGGGAGACGGCTCGCTAGCTCCTTCCTCACGTGCGGCCCCAAGCCCTGGAGGTCAGCATGGGAACCCATCAATCCTTTGAGCTTCTCTCCCTTGTAGAACATCAGCGGGTGAGCATCGGGGCGGCCCTATTCCCTATTATATGTGAGCAGCTTCGAACGGTGAGCGAACCACAGGAACGATTCTATTTCTTCAGGAAGTTGGGGTTCGTCGAGTCGTATTTGTCTGCGTCGTTCTGGTCGCCTTTGATTTCCGTGAGCCACCTCTCGGCCTCGTCCCTCTGCCAGTCCCCGACCGCCGCATGAGCTTTGATGTAGTTCGCAGGCATCGGGTGGGTCCCAACCTTGACAGGAAGGCCGACCACATTCTCTATGTAGCTCTTCTGATTCTCGATATAGGGGCAGATAGGGTAGCCGGCCAAGTAGCAGCTCGCGAGATAGATGACCTCGGCACCGTACTTTTTCATATCTGCGGGAGCCGTCTCCAGACGCTCGCCAGGGCAGCCTCCACAGGTCATCCAACCCACCACCTCGATGGGCTCATCCTTCGGGTACATGGTGAAGGCGCCGTCACGTTCTATGATGGATTTGAAACATTTGTTGCCGGTGCAGGTGCGGTTCCTGTCGCAAATCATAATGCCTATCTTGACCAATGGAATCGGTAGTCATTTCTGGCCGCACCTATTAATGGATTCCACGGGCCTGCTTATCAGAGCTGATGTCAGCATAGCCATCCTTGTTGGATGCACAGATAATCGATTCGCAAACTCTTCGACAACAGGAAGTGGCGGAGAAACTTCCTTCTAAGTCTCGCTTTTCTAGGCCGATTCCCACGGGTGGATCGTAGAGTTCTCCACAGATTCTTGACCAACTAGCTACCACATAAACGCCCTGACACTAGCGCAGGGCGCGGGCTTCGGCAGCTTGCTCAGTTGCTTTTGTGTCAGGATGCCCGTCGAAAGCAAATTATACCTCCTGGACCCGAGTTCCCTCCGGACAACGGATGAAAAACGGGCAACGGGGACGAGACTGTCTAGCCTGCGGGATCAATTCCTGCTCTAGCACAGGAGAGCCAAACGAACGGTTCGAAGGTTGCCCCATGACTTCCCAGAATGAAGTCTTGGATCATGCTCTAAGGGCCTACGAGGACAATGGAGAGCTCAGGGAGTTCGCGAAGGCAGCAGCGAGGGTTGAGGCCACAGGCTACATGAAGTGGACCAGAGTCGAAGATACGATTGAATTTGCCCACGGGATGGGCTACAGAACGCTCGGAATTGCCTCATGCATTGGCCTGAAGAGAGAGGCGGCTGTGCTGGAGTCTGTCCTCAAGGACAACGGATTCTCAGTCGTGTCAGCTATCTGCAAGACCGGAGGAGTACCCAAAGAAAGAATAGGTCTCGAAGACGGCGAGAAAGTCGATCCCGGTGGGTTTGAGGCCATGTGTAACCCCGTGGCCCAGGCGATGCTTCTTGACGCAGCTGGTTCCAGGCTCAGCATTGTCGTAGGCCTCTGTGTCGGTCACGATTCTATCTTCTACAGGACTTCTAAAGCGCCGGTGACTACGCTTGTCGCAAAAGACAGGTTACTCGGCCACAATCCAGTTGCTGCGCTGTACAACCACCAGTCATACTACAAGAGAAAGCTTCGCCAAGACCATGTCAGGGGACGGGCGGCGCCGGGGGACGGCGCCTAGGTGAAAGAGATGAGAGTAGCAGTTGTAACGGACGACGGCAAGACCATATCACCGCACTTCGGAATGGCGCAGTACTACCTGGTGTACGACATAGAGGACGGGGCTGTGAAAGGTAAGGAGATGAGGTCCAAGGCGGGGCATCACCAAGGAGGGGTGGAACACCGCGGTGGGACTGAACGCCATGGCGTAGGCCCAGGTCACCATCAGGGCCCGGAAGAAACCTCGACACATGAGAGCATGTTATCCAACGTCAGCGACTGTGCAGCGCTCATCGCGAGGGGCATGGGGTGGGGGATACATGAGGCGATGAGCCAGTCAGGCATCAAACCTTTCATCACAGAATCGGTGTACGCCGACGACGCTGTACAGGCCTACATCAAGGGAAGCCTGGACGACCATAGGGAGAAACTCCACTGAAGGTCGAACCGCAGGCCATCCTAGGGTCGAATTGGGAGGTCCAGGCGTGGATTTGTGCTTTGGATGATCAAATCGTCTCATGGAGTGGAAAACGAGTAGAAGGGTTGTGCGGTGCCTAACACACGGCCAGTCCCCTTCGGACGATTATTTCCGTAGATGTTCCACTTAACAGGTCAAATGGACTCCCCCGGTCCACATCTCCTGCAATTGTGTCTATCGCATGAGGGGAGTAGTGTTCGGAACCCCTCCACACACGCTTCGTCTCCTCGGTAGGAGCCCTTGAGCGCGGAGAAATGACCGCGAGGTGAGACCCTTCGATGGTGAAAGGTTCGCTGACGCCGCAGGTTTCCCCGCTTCCTAGGACTCTTTCCAGATGTATCGGTCAGACAGACAGGTGATCATCTCACACAGCAATCATGTTCGGTTAGGGACACAAGGGTAAATCTCCACACGATTGCACCTGAAGACAAAAAAAGTCGCGCCCTCAACTGAGTCTCCCTACAGCGAAGCGTTCAGACGTGATCGTTACTCCGCTTGATATCAACCAATGGGTAATTATAATAAAGAATGCGTCACGACGGAACCTCGGATAGATGCAAAATGCCTCTCGCCACGACTGACAGACTACGTTTTATTGAGTTTCTTGGACTCATAGCGGGGCTACTAATCGCATTCGTATCTACCAATAGCATCTATTTTCCTTTTGGTCTACCCAGTGAATCAGTGCTCGTTCTGCTGCTAATAGTCTTCATTGCGTATTCGCTCTTTGTTTATGTCGAAATATTGTCGAGAGAAAAATCGAGTACCAAGTTCATACTCATGGCGGCTATTTACTTTTCGATTATTCTGTCTCTGTTGTTCAGTGGAACTATTCTAAAGGCCCTTTCGATAGAAACCAGTACATCACCAGCACTCGGTGCTCTTCTGTTCACGGTATTGGTGCTCCTTTACAATCTCACTGTTCTGATCCCAATCCAGAAAATCATGAGAGACGAACCAACAGAAAAGCCGACGAATTCCCCTTCAGTGATTGGCTAGCGCGCGCTGGCACACTATCAGGCGGACATCCAGCCGACTACACCGGAGTTGTGGAACTCTGAGAAGCGTGAAAAAAGCGGAGGGAGATGCTTACTTGCCCGTTATTCGGAACAGCTTGGTACCGCAGGACGAGCAGGTTCCAGTATGCGCCTTTCGTCCATTCTTCATGGTGACTGTCCGGGGCGAATTCATCTCCCTGTTCTTCTTCTCCTTCACGCAGTATGCGTTAGTCATCGCAACTTCAACCTGATACGAGGGATAAACATCAGCGAGGCTATCTCGATATACCCGCGGCTGGGTGAAAATTGACCAATTCCAGCCCTGTCGAGCCGTACGCCCTAGCTGCAAGTGCGCGCGCGCTGCTGAGAGAGCGAAGATCAGGGCCGAGGGAAAGGACAAGTGGTTCACAATCATCCAAAACGCGAGCCGAGAACTGAAGATTACGGAAGAATGAGTCAAGGAATTGAGAGAATCCACGAAAAGAGACATCAAGCGTATATACGATTTCTGATATTGCCGTTCCCGTGCGCCCGTCCTTCCGTCACGCGCTTTTGACATAACGGCTCCTCTTCTGCTCGACGTGCGCACGCTGCCTTTCCTATGCTTAGTCATCAACCGATAGTCAACAGGGACATAATTCTGGGCCGTGTCCTGCTAACTGATCAGAACCCCCGAGTAAAAGGTAAATTGAGGCACGGCCCCTTCTAGGGTCAGTCGTGCCAAGACGTCCCATTGAAGACTGTGGAATCAGCTTCGAGAGAGTGGCCTACTCCGACTTGTCGCTCCCAAGTCATTCCGTCAGACTTGTCGAGGATGCCAGTGGTCGTTCCGTGCGTCTACCAGCGTCGTGTGATGCTTGCCAGAAGACGATAATCGAATACCCCTACATTGCCAAGCACAGCACCAATGGTCATCATAGGAGATACCATGTCGCTTGTGCCTTGAGAATAGGGTTAGTGTTACCCATTCCAAAGAGAATCCAAGTCCTATGAGCCGTCGGTTAACAGCGACAGAATCCGAGTCAACGAGCCGTCAAGTTAGCAGGACCGTTGAACAGATTCTATTCGGTTAAGGTACATGAAGAATAGAGGAAGCTGGCTTTCCTGTAGCTGAACACCGACAAACTGTCTTATCCTGTTTCTTTCTTTCTGCGGAGAAAGCCCGCAAATACTGACTGATCCCAAGTCAGGAGTGCGAAGTCCGGAGATACATTCTACCGTGGTGGTCTTGCCGGCACCGTTTGGCCCGATAATACCGAAGATTTCCCCTTCACTTATCGAGAAGGAGACGTCGCCAACTGCCACCGTGTTTCCGTATTGCTTTCGAAGATGGTCCACAACGACGGTAAATTCCGCCTTCTTGATTGGTGGCCGTAGGAATCTTCGTCAACTTGCTTCAGCTAGACTGTATTTAGACCTAAATCTCAGATCATGCTTCGTCAGTATACGCATTCTGGAGAACGTGAGATGCCGCATGGTTTCCGGAGAATCTCAGACTACATGTGTTAGTCGGAAGTCCCGGCGACCGCCCTACATTCTTCCTATGATGGGATGTTGTGACGACTTGGACGGTCCCGGTGGGATTCGAACCCACGAACAGTCACGTAAACAGCTCGAATCTAGCTAGTCTAGACGAACGGAACCCACTCTGGGCTTATTTAGTGGGCCCGCCCGGATTTGAACCGGGGATTCTGGCGTGAGCGCCCTGCGCTGCGCTCAATTCGCCGTGTGAGAGCCTGACGGGATTCGACCTGACGTCCTAACCAGGCTAGACCACGGGCCCCAATTCCTGGCTGTGAAACGAACAGGTATTTGTCTTACTTCTTTAGTCCAACTGACCTATTCTTGAGCCTTAGGTCAGAAGACTTGCACTTCCTGCACCGATCGGCGTCCAGGGGGTTCCTGGCACCGCACCGAAGGCAGACCTGAAGGAACAGGCGTCTCTTCTGTGCTATCTGCTTCTTGGTCGCATCAGCGATTGGCATATCGATTCTACCGGTTTGGTGTTAGTGCCCTTCCCCCGACAACTAAGAAGCTTTCGCTTTGCTCACGTGTTGACCCTGACACCCTCACTGAAGAGCCTTCGCAACAAGGGAAGGAACCTCCATGGGAGTCATCGCCACCCCAACGCCCGCCCCTGAAAGAGCCCTGATCTTCGATTCCGCGGTCCCGTAGTTGCCGTAGATGATTGCACCCGCATGGCCCAGCTTCTTCTCCTTAGGGGCGTGCCTTCCCGCAATGTATGCGACGACAGGCTTCCTTCTGCTCGACTTCAATATGTGCGCTGCGAGTCGCTCCTCCGCATCGCCCCCGATCTCTCCCACCACCACGACCGCCTTCGTGTTCTCAAGCCCTTCGACGAAGTCGAGACACTCCGTGGCGCTGGTGCCGTTCACGGGATCCCCTCCGATTCCGAGGGCCACCGACTGCCCGTACCCACTTTTGGTGAGCTGCCCCGCTATCTCGTACATCAGGGTCCCGCTCCGCGAGAAGAGCGCCACGTTCCCTGGCGCGAACGAAGTCACCGGCATTATGCCCATTTTGACTTGCGCCGACGGGACTATCAGCCCTGGACAGTTCGGCCCGACGATCGAGGCTCCGTTCTTGTTCGCGAGCTGTACCAGTCGGAGTGTGTCACGGACCGGAATGCGCTCAGTTATGATTACAAGTAGCTTGATGCCTGCAAGAATTGCCTCTTCGCCTGCCCCGTAGGCGAACTCGGCAGGAACAAAGAGGACCGAAGCCTTCGCGCCTGTCTTATCGACGGCTTCCGCGACCTTGCTAAAGACGGGAATCCCCTCCACGGTCTGGCCTCCTTTCCCTGGGGTCGCGCCGGCTGCGATGTTCGTTCCGTAGTCGAGCATCAGCCTAGCGTGGAACCGACCGTACTTCCCGGTGATGTTCTGAATGATTATCGGGTCGCCCTTCCGGGGGAGGATCAAGAGGGTTTCACCACTGCGGCCACCGCCTCAGGAGCGGACTTGAATAGCCTGACCGAGGTCCCTTCGAGGAGCTTCCGCGCCGAATCCTCTTCCGCGCCGCTGACCCTCGCGTAAAGCGGCTTGACTGGGCCCTCCGACAGCACCGTCCGAATTCCTTCCGCCACTTCTGTGGTCCGAGTTATGCCCCCATAGATGTTGACGAGGATCCTCTGCACCTCGGGTAGCTTGTTCACCAGCCTGAGTGCCGCTTCGACTCGGTCCTGCTGGGCGCCTCCGCCCAAGTCCAAGAAGCACGCTGCGTGCCCCCCGGCATCGCCCACGAGGTCGAGGGTGGAGAGAACCAGGCCCGCCCCGTTCCCGACAACCCCAATGTCCCCTTCCAGTCGTACGAAAGCGAAACCCTGCTTAGAGGCCTCCCCTTCAAGCTCGTCCCCGGGATGTAGCTTCGCGAACTCTGGATGCCTGAAGAGCGCGTTGTCATCTACTATCATCTTCGCGTCGAGAGCAAGAAGACTTCCGTCCATCCCCACCGCGAGAGGGTTGATTTCGGCGAGCTCGCACTCCTTCTCACGCGAGAGTCGTTCCAGCGCGAGAAGTATCGCAACGAACCGTCCGGCGCCCGGCTCTTTGAGTCCCACCAAAACTGCGACCTCACGCGCGAACTTCTCATCGATTCCCTCGAGCGGAATCTTCCTGATGACCTTGCCCGAAAGAGATTCAACGTCGATCCCTCCAGCCGATGCAGCTATCACGACGAACGACCTCTCGCCCCTGTCCAGCGACACCGATAGGTAGAGCTCTGACTGATGAGGATACGACTCTTCGACAAGAACCGAGGCAGGCTTCTCGCCGCCGATTGAGAGATCGAAGATCCTCGCCGCCTCCCGCCTGGCCGCGGCCTCGTCGTCAACGGCGACTACCCCGCCAGCCTTTCCCCTTCCTCCTGCGAGGACCTGAGCCTTGAGGACGACCGGATGACGAAGCGCCTTGAAGGCGTCTCCGACGGACACGACGTCAGGGGCCAGGACCGAATTCGGAACTGGGATCGCATAGCTCCTGAATAGCACCTTGGCCTGATATTCAAAGAGCCTCATGCCGAAGCCCGCCTTGGGTCCGGCGATAAACCTAGCGTTTCCGTGCTTGAGTTGTATTGATCAGGAGGCCATCACGGATAAATAGACCCCGAGGGAGTCGGTGTTCTCATTCGTATGACGGAAGAGCCAATCGAACAAAGAGGACCGAGAGAACCGAACACCATCTACGTCGGCAAGAAACCAGTGATGGCCTATGTTCTGGCTTGCCTGACCCAGATCCAGAATGGGACGAACATCGTCACCGTGAAGGCAAGAGGAATGGCCATCTCGCGAGCGGTGGACGTGGCTCAGATAGTCACGAAGCGGATGGCCACAGACATCACTGTCAAACGCGTCTCAATCAACACGGAGCAGGTCAAGAGCACAGTGACAGGCGACATGCGCAACGTCTCCTCGATAGAGATCGAGCTCCAGAAGTAGCACGTTGAATTAGGTAGGTGCCGCGGCTAGATTCCCGCTCCGTTAGCGGTAGCTGACGTTCCAAAGATTCAGAGACAGGGTGCGTCTCGACGATAGTCTTATCCGTTGGGAAGGCACGGGTTGGCAAGGAATTGCCGATCAGGCTCCCAATTTGCACCTTCGACGCGAAGACTGGGATTCTTTGCGCCAACTGCGAATCGAGGCTCCGCAGAGGAGAGATATCGAAGGCGGACGTGGAGGCATCGAAGGCGGTCGTAAGGCTCGCCGATAGACTTCCCGAGCTTGGCAGGGCCATTCTGAGGCGAGCCTTCGAGGTTGGGGGCGCCTATGTCCTTGAGTTCGAGCAACAGGACCTCGCAGCCATCAGGTCAAACCCCTCTATCTACGCCGAGCTCGAGGTAGCCCTGAAGGGCAAGGTTTGGGTCGTCGCTGCGGGTGGCTCCGACCGTAAGTTCCTCGAAGACATCTTCTTCCCCGCGAAGGTCCTAACCGTAAACACCGTGTGGCTCCCGGATGGTGGCAAGAAGACCAAGGTCATCGTTCCAGCGCGTCGGAGCGAGCGCCGCATCGGGGACTTCGACAAGCTCAGAGAGGCCGTCAGGAGGGCGAGGGGCATCGAGCTTCTGGTCGAAACCGAGCGCGAGGCTGCCCTCAGCCAGTACTCCTAGGGTTGAAGCGTCTCTGCGTCCCTGGGGAAGAGCACAGCTTCCTTGATGTTCTGGAGTCCAAGGAGAGATGCCACGAACCGTTCGATTCCGAATGAGTACCCCCCGTGGGGGGGAACTCCGTAGCGGAAGGGCTCCGTGAACCACTTTAGGCTCTCCACACTGAAGCCCTTCTCTCTGATCTGGGTGACGATCTTCTCTTCTCTGTGTTCCCGCTGACCTCCTGACGAGAGCTCCAGTCCCTTGTAGACCAGGTCGACGGACCTGGCGAACTCGGGCTCATCATCGACCCTCATCACGTAGAAGGGCTTGGCTGCTGATGGGAACCGGTTCAGGAAGAAGAAGTCTGACCCTGTCTCCCTCTTCACGTGCCCGGCCAGGGCCCGCAGGGAGGGGTCGTCTATGTCCTGGTCCCGCGGCAGCTTCCTTCCAAGCTTTGCCATCGTTTCATAGACCTCAGGGAAGTCCAGTTCGGGGAAAGGCATCTTCGGTATCTCAAGGTCAACCTTGAGAATTGCGAGCTCGGCGCTGCAGTTCTTCATGAGACTCCTGATCCCGTGGGCCACCATCTGTTCCTGAACTCTCATAGTGTCCCTCTCGTCCGAAATGAACGCCATCTCGGGCGCGATCGTGCGGTGCTCGCTCAGATGGCGCGGAGTGTGGGAAAGCTCTGCCCTCCAGTTGGTCCCAAGGTCGTATATCCTGTCGAACCCTCCGGCTATCGTGAGCTGCCTGTGAAGCTGGGGGTCCTGCCGCAGGAAGGCGGGCTTCCCATAATAGTCAATCTTGAAGACCTCCGAGCCCCCCTCCGAGACCCCTCCGAGTATGCTAGGCGTGAATGCTCTGATGAAGCCGTTGGCGCGCAGGTACTCCTCGAAGCCCTGGACGATGGCGTCTTCGACCTTGAAGACTGCGGAGGACTCGGGGCGCCTGAGTTCGAGAGAACGCCACTGGAGCCTAGTGTCCAGAGAGGCGGGCGTGACGCCTCGGGGGTCGAGAGGAAGCGGCACAGCCGCCTTGCTCAGGACTTCGATCTCCTTCGGAACGACCTCGAACCCCATCCTCGCCGCCTTGCTCTCTTTCACCGTTCCCCTGCAGGTGATCACGTCCTCCTGGTGGAGGGTGGCGATCCTCTCGAATACCTCGGGCGGCACATCCTTCTTCTTGGCCGCGACCTGGACGATTCCCTTCGAATTCCTGACCAGCACGAAGCTGATGCCGCCGAGGACCCTTGCGTCGTGTACCCATCCGGCCAGCGCGACTTCTTTGCCGACCATCGCCTTCAGTTCGGAGGGCGAGAACAGCTGATACATCGACAGCGGGTCGATGCTGAGAGATAAATAGGTTAGAGCGCCTTGAACCTGTCGCTCCACTGAGTGTAGGCGTTGACCATCTCGTTCGAGACCGAAGGGCGCCTGGTGCGCATCGTCTCCTTGAAGTCGGAGACCGTTATGGGCCTCGTCGTCGTCTCCTTGTCAAGGGCCTTTCCGCTCTGGAAGAGCTCTCTGACGACTCTGAGCTGGACGCTCTGACAGATGTCCTTGATGTCGCTCCCTGAGTAGCCATCGCTCAGCTTCGCGAGAAGCTCCAGCCCGACGTCCTCCGAGAGGGTCAGCGGGGCAGTGTACATCCTGAACTGCGCCATCCTCGCCTCGTTGTCGGGGAGGGGGACGAAGATTCTCTTTGAGAAGCGGCGGAGGAACGGAGGGTCCAGCGTCCACGGCTTGTTTGTCGCGCCGATAACGTAGAGATGGAGGTTCTTCCCCTTGTCGTTGAGGCCGTCCGTCTCCCTTAGGAACTGGTCGCGGACCCTGACCTCGCCCCCGACCTCCTGACCTCTCGTCCCCAGAAGGGAGTCGATCTCGTCGACGAAGATTATCACAGGTTTGTTGTCCGCAAGCATCTTGCGGGCGTTTGTGAAGAGCTTGGCCACGTTCTTCTCGCCCTCGCCCAGCCACTTGCTCATTATCGACGCGGCGTCGACGGAGATGAAGTAACCCTCGATCTCGGCAGCGGTCGCCGCCGCAATCATCGTCTTGCCGCATCCGGGAGGACCATAGAGCAAGATCCCCCTGGGCCAGCCCAGCTTGAACAGGTCGGGCCTCAGGAACGGGAACACGATAGACTCGCGGATTGCCTGCTTGCAGTCTTCAAGACCGACGACGTCGTCCCACTTGACCTCTGGCTTCTCCTTGATGACAAGCTCGCTGAAGGAGGCCTTCAGCTGCTGGACGACCTGCGGCCCCGCCGGCCCGCCGGCCGAGTTGGTCCGATTGGAACCCACATCCCCCGGAGAGAAGTCGGCTTCCGGGGCCTCGTCGCGCGGCAGGAGACCGTGGGCCGCCTGTATCGCCTTCACGCGCTCTTGGTAAGCCATGGCGCGCTCCGTGTACTGCCTGTTCAGCCTGTAGTCCGGGTAGAGGTGGACCAGCTTGATGAGGGTGGAGATTGCCTTCTGATACATCTGGATGGCCATGCCGTGCGCACCCTGTGAGTCGAGCCTGATCGCCTCCGAGGCGTACTTCTTGGCGTCATCCTCCAGCTCCTTCGCCGCGACCACGCTCACTTGCCGGCACCCTCCTGCTGGTTGACCTTGACCTTGCCTTCAGCCAGCAGCTTCAGCATCGCCTGCTCGAGGTCGTCTGAAGGCATCTTCAGTATCGTCGACGCGTCGGTGATGTCTACGCTTCCGTTGTGGATTGCCGCGTACTGGAGCACCTGCTCCTCGATGTCCTCGCCCGACGGAGCCCGGTAGAGCGTCCCCAGGGCCGTCGACTCCTCGTCCTCCTCCTCGCCGGTTGCCAGCAGCGGGACCCTCCTCCCCAGCTCGTCGGCGTTCTGCCGAATCTGGCTGGGAGAGATCACCATCGTCCGCTTCATCTCTTCGGCCCTCTCCTCGGCGAGCTTCCTCGCCTGCTCGATCAGCTCCTCTCCGCTCTCGGTCTGGATGTTGAGCGAAATCGACGGGGAGACATTGCCCATCTCGGCCATCGTCTCTGTCAGCGCGTTGTTGATCTCGTCCGAGGCCTGGTCAAGCGAAGGCACCAGCCCCTGGACGGTCTTGTTGACCTTGCGGAGGACTTTGAACGCCATCGCCAGGTGCGACATGACGTCGCCGACGTCGACTATGCTCTCAAGCCTGAGGACGACCTGTGTCAGGGCCAGCTCGCTCGCGTAGACCACCTTGCCCACCTTCCTGAGCTCGGCCCACTCGTTGGCGTAGACTGAGGCCTTCGACTTGTCCTTCGCCATCATCGCCTTGACCGTCGTCTCGAAGAGGGATTTCCTCCTCTGGTCGAGCTTGACCCTCAGGTTCTCGAGTTCCCTCCGGTGAAGCTCGATCTCCTTGATCGTGGAGGCGATCTTCGGCTTCACGTTGTCCTCCTTCCTGAGTCCAATAAGCTTCAGAGGGTCGCGTGCAGGCAACTACGGGGCTCAAAAGGTGCGGCTCCATAATCACAGGCTTAGTCAATAACATCAATACTAACGGGTGAAAAGTTGTGGTTGTTCAGCCGATCGGGCCGTCGAGTCGCAGAGAGCCGCGCGCAGCGACGTGTGGGGGCGTATTTTTCGGTCGGCTGCGAAGAGTTTCGCTCTTGGAAGACAAAAGAAAAAGAGTCCGGGAACTCGTGGTTCCCGTCTCTAATACGAGCTGGTCTCCGTCCCGGCTTCCGCAGAGGGCAGCGTGGAGGGTATTTCGGGGAACTTCTCCTTCATGCGCTGCTCCGCGACCGCGGATGCCTCGGATAGGATTCTTTCCGCGTCCTCGTTTGCAGCTTCGAAGTTCAGTGAGTACCCACCGACCGTCCCTGCGTCTACCAGGATGCTACTCAGCAAACCAGAGATCTCGCCGATCTCGCTTTCCGCCTCAGGCAGGACGCCCACCAAGCCTTGCTTGACGTTGCGTATCACTGCCATCGCCGGAGTCAGGGTGACGACTATGTCACCGAGTTCTGTGATGGTGTTGAGTCTGAGCACTATCTGTTCGAGAGCGAGCTTGGCCTGTGTGACCATCTTGTTCATCTTTCTGATCTCGGCCAGCTCATTCGCGAAGACAGACGCGTGCTGTGTGTCGTGCTTCTGTAGAGAGCTTACGACCTTACCGAAGATCGAGTTGTCTCTCTCTCTGAGTTTGGTGGATGTGGAGTCGAGTTTGGCGACTTGGACTTGGATTTGTCGGACTGCTAGATCGAGCCTCGGCTTCAGAGGTCCGGGATTCCTTACGGAGTCCTTGACCCTGCCGCCGAAACTCTGGTTGTTCTGCTTTTCCCATTTACCTGCGAACGCAGACATCGATAGCTTCGAATATCAAGCGGGCTCAAATTCTCTAAGTGGTGGAAAGTATAATTAAGTTCACAACAGCATTAAGAATTGTTCTTTGCATCACCATTCCTTGGAGAGAGGGCAATTGGGTGGGTCAGCAGCTGACGAAAGATGGGATTCGCCTCCCGCTGCGAGAATCGCGGTCATCTCCGACATCCACTCGAACCTCGAGGCGCTGCAGGAGGTGCTTTCCCGCGTCGAAGGCATGGAGGTCTACTGCCTGGGGGACGTAGTAGGGTACGGCGCGAACCCCAACGAGGTGGTCGAGGCGCTGCGGGAAAGGGAGGTGCTGACCGTGATGGGAAACCATGACCACGCGGCCGTGACCGGGGAGACAGGGATGTTCAGCGCGAGGGCCGCGATGGCCGCAATATGGACCACGAAGGTGCTGAAGCCCTCCAACCTCGCATACCTCAGGGCTCTCCCGAGGGAGCGCAGACTGAGGCTTGGGGACGCAGAGGGGTACGTTACGCATGGCAGCCCGGACGACACGCTGTGGGAGTACGTCGACCCCAGGACGCACGGGCAACTCTTCGGCCACTACCTTGAGAGGCTGCGGGTCCAGTTCATAGGCCTGGGGCACACGCACGTCCCCTTCGTCAGCGACAAGGCGGGAGGAACGGTGTTCAACCCAGGCTCGGTCGGTCAGCCAAGGGATGGCGACAGACGGGCGTCGTATGCGGTGGTAACTGCGGCCGGAGCGGCGGTCAAGGTCGACGACCTCCGCGTTGAGTACGACTGGGAAGCTGCGGCGTCGAAGATCAGGGCGGCTGGCCTTCCCGAACAACTCGCCGACAGGCTTCGCTGGGGCGTCTGATGGCGTTAGAATACTGGGGTCCGAAAACACGGGTGCGTTGAGTGGTCGTAGCGCGCGCAGGCAGACAAACGCTTAAGTGAGTTGGAAAGAACTGATGGGGCGAGGGAGAATCGAATCGAAGATGGGTGATTCAAAAATTACTCCGGTCAGAGCTTCCCTCTTGCTCTACGCCCAGTGATAGAAATCCGTGCCGACCTGCAACTTGTGTGACCCTCCTAAGACACTTAACCAGTTATGATAATGAAGAATCGTTCAAAATGAGCTCAATCCGCGGTTGGGGAAGGGAAGAAGCATGAAACCACAACGCACTAACCGTTCCCATGTCGTAAAATTAGCGAAACGATCTAGCACCGAACGCACGCTCAGCGCGAGCTACGATTGGAAGAAGGTTGAGTCAGAAGTCCGCGCGTTTTATGAACGGCCCGAGACAAGAGCTCAGATTTCTCATCGCGTGTCCCGGAGAAGGCCTGTGGGCTACGTCGAGGGACCCCCGACCCTCAACAACCAGCCCCACATAGGCCACGTCAGGGGCAGAACGATGAAGGACCTGTGGTACAGGTTCAGCACCCTCGAAGGAGAGAACATCGTATTCAGGGGGGGCTGGGACACTCAGGGACTCCCGGTCGAGCTGCAGGCTGAGAAGGAGATGGGCCTTTCGGGGAACAAGTGGGAGAACCTCAAACAGGTCGGTGTCGAGAAGCTCGTCGAGGCCTGCAAGGGGCTCATCGAGAAGTACAAGCGCGACTGGGTCGAGGCGGACCGCCTCCTCGGCCTGATGATCGACCAGGAAAGGGCCTACATGACGTACAGGGACTCGTACATCGAGCGAGAGTGGAAGTACCTCGAGACCGCGTGGAACCGCGGGCTCCTCGGTGAAGGATTCAAGGTCGTTCCGTATTGCCCGAGCTGCCAGACTGCCTAGCCATGCCGAGGTGGTCGAGGGAGGGTACGAGCAGCTGCAGGACCCGAGCCTGTACTACAAGGTCAGAGACCGAAGACGGCGCCTATCTGGCGCTCTGGACCACGATGCCGTTCACAGTCGTCACCGACGAGCTCGTGGGCGTGAAGCCCGACTCCGACTACGAATACGTGAAGGTCGGCGGGGAGACCTGGGTGGTCGGCTCGGAAAGGAAGGAGGCCCTCTCCAGAGAGCTCGGAATCCAATTCGGCGAGGTCTCAAGAAAGGTGAAGGGCAGGGAGCTGGAGGGCCTCTCATACGTGCACCCTCTGGTCGACATGATCCCCGGACTTCGGGGCGCCGAGTTCAAGCCCAAGGTCCACAGGGTTGTGGCCGAGGAGTTCGTCGACATCACGACGGGGACAGGCCTCGTTCACATCTCGCCGGCGAACGGCGAGGACGACTTCGCTGTCGCCACGAAGCGCGGAATCCTCGTCTTCGCGCCCTTCGACGACCAGGTGAAGTTCACGGCCGACGCTGGGCGTTTCTCAGGGCTCTTCGCGAGGGACGCTGACCCCGTCGTCGTCGAGAGCCTGAAGGAGAGGGGAGCTCTGGTATCGGTGGGGAAACTGACGCACGAATACCCGGTCTGCTGGAGGTCGGGGCACAGGCTGGTCTGGCTCGCACGCAGGGAGTACTTCTACTGGGTCGACAGGATACGGGACCAGCTTCTGAAGGCGGCAGAGAAGGTCGAGTACTTCTTCGAACCCCCGAAGAACAGGTTCCTCTCCTTCATCGCAGAGTCGCCACCGTGGTGCATCACGAGAGAGAGGGTCTGGGGGACGCCGCTCCCGGTCTGGGTCTGCGAGGACTGCGGGGAGAAGGTAGTCGCGTTCTCGAGGAAGAGGATAGTCGAGCTGGCAGTCGAGCTCCCCGACGGCCCGTACTTCGAGCTTCACAGGCCCTGGGTCGACAGGGTCGTCCTGAAGTGCCCGAAGTGCGGAGGCAGGGCGCTGAGGGAGCCCTTCGTCCTGGACACCTGGCACAACAGCGGATCCGTCACCCTACGCTTCATTCACCGACGCCGAGTACAGGAAGCTCGTCCCAGTCGAGTTCCTGACCGAGGCGATCGACCAGACGAGAGGATGGGCCTACACGCTCCTCGTGCTGAACGTGATCCTGTCGGGGAAGCCCCTGGCCCCCTACAGGGCGTTCCTCTTCCAGGGGCACGTCCTCGACGAGCAAGGGAGGAAGATGAGCAAGAGCCTCGGAAACGTGCTCCAGGGGCTCGACGTCCTCCGCAACTACTCGGCAGACGTATCCAGGTTCTACGTCATCTGGAAGAGCTCGCCCGATGACGCCGTCAGCCTGGACCTGAAGGAGATGGGGGGCAGGCCCTACCAGGTCCTGAACACCCTGTACCATCTCCACGTCTACCTATCTCAGAACGGAAGAGTTGACGGGTACGACGCCCGCGAAGAACACTCTGGCTTGGGCTTCCCAAGAGGCGGCTCCTCACCCTCGTCGACCGGTGGCTCCTCTCCAAGCTGGAGGCCTGTAGGTCGAGGGTCCGCTCGGCCTACCGAGAGGGAAGGTACAACGAGGCAGCCAAGAGCCTCGAGGAGCTGTCATCACCCACGTCAGCCAGACCTACGTGAGGCTCGTAAGGAACGAGCTCTGGAAGGACGACCCCAAGGAGAGGAGAAGGCGTCTGGCGATCTACGCGGTGCTCGGCCACGTCATGAGGTCGGCAGACGAACTCCTCCATCCAATCGCGCCGTTCGCGACCGAGTTCCTGTACCAAGAGGTCTTCGCAGAACGAAGGTGGCAGACGCCCCTGCTCGGAACTGGGTACGGCCCGGTCGCACGACCGAGGGCAGGCGGCAGCGCTGAAGCGACCGTGGACTTCGCTCTGAAGGTCGAGGAGGCGTGCAACTCTGCCAGAATGCTGGCAAGGCTGAAGCGGAGGTGGCCCCTCAGGTCGGTGCAGCTCCTGGTCCCCGCCGGCTCGGCGAAGCTCGCGGGAGGCGCGAAGGCGACGATCGCATCACTCTGCAATGTGAAGACCGTCGCGGTGTCCAAGTTGGCGTCGGGATTTCCCGCGGAGTTCTCGATGAAAATCAACGGGGCCCGGGTCGGCGCGCTCTTCAAGGAGAGGACGAGGGAGGTCCTCGCGGGGGCGAGACCGCTTGAAGGGGCTCTGGCGGTGGCCGCGTACCAATCCGGCAGGCCGGTCAAGGTCAGGACGAATTCGGGTGAAGTGGAGGTCCCGGCGGCGGCGTACGAGCTCGATGTCCTACCTCACGACGGGTATGAAGTCGGGGAGAAGGGGGGCGTCTTCGTTGCAATCTACAAGGAGAGGGACGACAAGCTGATGGCGGAGGGGTTGGTGAGGGACATATCGAGGAGGATCCAGGCCCTAAGGAAGGAGAGGGGGTTCGTGCCGACTGCGATGCTCGAGTCAGCCGCCGTCGCCGGCCTAGAGACCGAGGATCTGGCCCTGCTCGAGCCGATGACCAAGGAGATAGCGTTCTTCGTGAGGGCAAAGAAAGTGGAGCTGCTGAAGGACCGCTCGGAAGGAAGGAAGTGGTCGGAGGCCGACCTCGACGGAAGGCCGGTCTTCCTCGACGTGGGATAAGGGAGCCTTCGAGCCCTCTTCGAGAGGGCGCAGAGTCTGGGCGGGGTCAGGACTAGCAGAAATCTCCCAGTCGTGAAGTCCGTGAAGCGGTCAGGTCAATCACGCGACATCAGGGTCTACCCGCTCTTCACGTAGTCTGAGAGGGACGACTGGTATGCCGACAAGGTCCTGGCCGAGAAACCCATTTTGCGGAGGTCGCTCGCGAACTCTGCTGCGAAACCGTGCGTCGTGTACACCGTCTCCGGAGAGACGGCCTCAACAAGCTTGATCAGCTCGGAGTAATCGCAGTGGTCGCTGAGAGGGAACGAGTAGTCCGCGGCCAGAGAACCGCTATACCCTCCCTTGATTGCCCAGCCGCTAAATGCGACGAGTGTCGCCCCGTACCTGCTCCTGAGGTGTGACATCAGGCGGCTCCTGCCGCTCGACATCGGCGCGACCATCACCCAGGGCCCGTTGGGGAGCCTGTCAGCGTCCTCCAAGGGGTTGAACCCGCGCCCGGCCTTGAGCGGGACGCCATGGTCGACATGGATCTTGTTCATGACCGCCACGCTGTCATGGAAGAAGAGTGGCTCCCAACTGGAGAAGTAGTACGACAGGAGCTGCGCCTTTCCGAGTGGATAACCCATCAGGACGACCGGCGTACCGCGGTCGAAGGCCGACCCTATCAAACCGTTCACCTCTCTGACCAACTTCGCGGTCGGGGGGAAGACGTACTCAGGGCTGCCGTAGGTCGTTTCCATTATCAGAATCCTCGCGCTCCTCGTTCTGCATTTTCCCAGGAAGGCCCTCTCCCTTCCTGATGCGTCCCCAGTGTAGTAGACCTCGTCAGCGATCTTGATGGCGCGCGAACCCAGTATGTGGCCTGAATCGAGAAGCTCCACACCCTCAACCTCCTCCGTAGTAGCGCCGAGGTCGTAGCCGCGGGCCCTGGCCAGGTCGCTCGTCTCCTTCGAGGCGATGATTCTCTCGTTCCGGACCGGGTTGTGCATGTGGTCTATGTGAGCGTGGGAAACGAAGGTGTAGTCCGCGTGGACCGCGGCCTTGGGGTCCAAGACAAAACGGGTCTCCCCGACGTCGACCTGAATCCCGCTGTTCGATGAGACCCTAACGCTCCCCAAGTCTCCGCGCCGAGGGACGGCTTCGATTATTAAGGTGTTGAACTAAACGGAAATGCCAATCTTAGAATTTGCCCCTCCGCTCAGAGTCCCAGGTCTTTCGCTGTCGGGGGCCGACCCGCCAATCCAAAGCCTCCGTATTCCGCAAAGGCTGAGCCGGGACCAGTGCGCGCGCGCCAGAAGGTGAGACGGAATCTATCCTCTTGGCATTGTCCAACGAGGCTCCTCTGCCACCGTGAGTTTTGATATTACCGGTCTGAATTTTGCCTTGAGGTTCTTTCTATCGGTGATTGAAACCTCTATTTCTATGTCCTCGCCTAGAATATTGTGACATCTGGCTACAAGCTCATCTTTGGAGACTTCAAGCTCATTTCCTCTCCTCATGAGTTCAATCCTGACCCGGTTCATGCTTTCCTGCACCGCCTGGTATCTTGATACTCCAGGGGTGCCTTGTATCACGGTCATTATGGTCCTTGGGGTAATTAGCTGACCACCAGGTAGGGTAAAGCAGTCAGCCTCTCTTCCCTCGATGGACTTCAGCAAGGGTAGACCACGCCCACAGGAACAAGTTTTGTCATCAAGAACACCTATGTCCCCTACCCGGTACCTTATCAGAGGCATGCTGTAGTTCAGAAGATTAGTTACGACTATTTCTCCCCTCTCACCAGGTGAGACCCGTTCATTTCCTCTTACCACCTCCAATATGAGCAGGTCCGCATCGATGTGGTAGCCTTCTCTTTTTGTGCACTGCCAAGCGCCGTTCCCAAAATCCCAGGAGGAGTATTCGTCGAAGACCTTGCATTTGAATGAGGACTCGAGATATTTCCTTGTTTCTTCGTCCGTGACCTCCCCTTCGGTCCTTACGACCTTGTCACCGAGGCCTTCTATCCCCCTTTCAGCCATCGCTTCAGCAAGCAACCTGAGATATGAAGGAGTACCTCGAATCAACTTCGGATCGAACTTCAGTATTTGGGTCAATACCTCGTTCGCATCACTTCCAACGGTGACCCTCTTTTCTCTATCTCGCAGTAGATGGACGATTGGCCCCAGACTTTCCCTTCCCTGCGATTTGCGTTTCATCCTAGCCATCTCTCCGGTTTGATCTTGATCTTTCTTTGGAGCTATGAGCCCGCCGTATCCTATCACCATCACCTTCTGCCAAGGTTTGACTCCTATTGCCAGCCGCTTTCTAAAACGCCAGGCGGCCATGCAGTAGTCCATGAACCTTTTATCATAGAATACGGCCATCGGGCCACCGCTTGTTCCCGAGGTCGATGCTCGAATACAGTCCCCGAGGTCAGACCCTCTTGCCATGCTCCTATCAGGAATGCCATTTCGGACTTCTTGCTTTGTTGTGAATGGAAGCTTCTGGACATCCTCTAACGATCTGATGTGTTCTGGCCTAATCCCCTGAGCGTCGAACTTTTCCTTGTAGAGAGGAACGTTATTGTAAGCATGGTTGGTGATGTCTCTCAATCTTTTCTCTTGAAGTTGCTTTAGCTCGACGGATCCGAGCCACTGGTTTCTCGAAAGCTCATAGCAATACCAGAGGACTCGATGAAGCACCATTGGTGGCAAAGGCAACTTTGATTTAATGACTCACCTTTTTCTCAAGTCAGGAAATGAAAGAGTGGCTCGATTCAAGCGCGTGCGCGCAGCCTTTCAAGGTGTTGAAACGAACGGAAGTGCCAATCTTAGGACTTTCCGCTTGGGTTCTCTCCCGAAAGACAGGGGACAAGAAAGGCGAGCTGTGAGGGCTATCAAAGAAGTTCAGCATTCTCCCGGACTCCGAAGGCCCGGAGGAGAACGCCCAAACGCTGACGCCCCAAAATGACGCCCTGACGTGGGGATTCTTTCGAGTTTGGGCGCGGTCCGGTTGGGCGTGGGCTAATCAGGCTCATGGTAGGGACTTGGTAGCGCCCCGCCCAAACTCGGTTTTGTCAGGGCCCTCACTGGAGCGGAGCCAGGACGCGGGCCTCTAGTTGTCGGCTGGCTGGTCTATGATCACGACGACGTACACGTATTTGAGAAGGGTCTTGGACGTGTTCTTGACGTTGTGAACCGTATGCGCGGGTACCAGAACCACGCAAGGAGCCTGGACCATTTCCGAGTGCTTGCCTGATATGATTTCTGCCTTCCCCTCGACCATTACAATCAACTCTTCTCCGCCTTCGGTCGTATGTTCTCCAACCTCTTTGCCAGGTTCCAGGATCACGTAGCCTGAATGAAGTTGATGGCTGTCTGGGCGAGAAACAAGCGCTCCTGGCTTCTCCAGCCGTCTGACTAGCACGGTCATATCCTAGGACACTGGCCTGTCATGGTTATAAATTTGGAACAATCATTGGACTTGGGAGGTATGTTCGGAGCAGGTGGGAAAACGGGCCCGGTGGGACTCGCCCTCAAATGGGTCCGAAAAGTGGATTCCGCTCAGAACAAGCATCTGAGGGTTGCTTTGAAGTGTATTTCCGAATCTGTCTCAAGGAGCTCGAGACAATCGTAGAACCCCGCCTTGCGAGTTCTAGAACAATGCGTCCATAATGAACCTGCTGCCATCAAGGATTTTGCCGTCCTCTCCTATCCGTGATTCTCGCGTGATCCTGCCGTCGCGGACCGCACATACGCGGTTGCATTCTGCCACGACAATCGGATCGTGAGTAACCAAGACGAAGGTTGAGTGCTCCTCTTTTCGCAGTGACTTCATTACTTCCATCAGTTTCTTCGCCGATTTCGAGTCCAGGTCCCCCGTCGGTTCATCGGCGAGCACGACGGATGGATGATTGGCTAAGGCACGCGCGACGGCGACTCGCTGCTGCTCGCCTCCACTCAATTCGTCTGGCATGTGATCGGCTCTTGCTTCCAGTCCCACGGCTTCTAGGAGGTTCAGCGCACGCTCTCTTTGTTCCGCAGCAGGCACCTTCGCCAAGACCATCGGGAGTTCGACGTTCTCAACGGAGTTCAGTGTCGGGATCAGATTGTAGAACTGGAAGACAAATCCGACCTTGTGTAGTCTGTAAGCCGTCAGTTCTGCGTCGCTCAGCTTGTCCAATTCTACCCCATTCACATGGACGGTCCCCTTGGTGGGCCTGTCCAACCCACCTATCAGGTTGAGCAGAGTCGTCTTCCCCGACCCGGAGGGCCCAATTATGCCCACGATTTCGCCCTTTCCGACTGTCAGGTTCACTCCGTTCAGGGCAGGCACCGGGAACTTGCCGCGTTTGTACCGTCTCTGCAGATCGACGGTCGTCACCATCGCTTCAGACATGTCGCAGGGCCTCCACCGGGTCCATCCTGGACGCACGGAAAGCGGGGTAGACCCCCGCGGCGATTCCAACCAGGCTCCCCAGAGCAAAACTCAGCACGAGGTTGTACGATGTCAGCGTCGGTGAAAGTCTGCCCGGGATAAAACCTCCAAAGCCTCTGGCTCCGCTCGAGGCGGCCGCGCCGGTGAGTGATGGGAGAGCGAACGATACGACGACTCCGATGAAGACCCCGACGACCGCTCCGATCAGTCCAATCAGGAATGCCTCGCTCAGAAATATCTTCAGGACCTGTCCCTTCGTCGCACCAATTGCGCGGAGGGTCCCGATCTCACGGGTTCTTTCACCGATTGACATCATCATGGTGTTGATCACCCCGAAGGCCCCTGCCAGGAGGGCGACTAAGCCGATCACGATGAAGAAAGTGGTCATAGTGTTCGACAGTGTCGTTGCGGAGCCCGCAATTGCGCTGGCAACGTTGGCCGTGACACCTGAAATCGAGTCTATGTCTGACGCAATCTGATTGACGAGCGACGGGTCCGTCGTCTTGACGTAGATTTCAGTGACCAAGCCCTCCCGGCCGCTGATATTCTGCGCGTCCGAGAGCTCTATGTATCCTGATCGGGCCAATGGTCCAAACGTGCTTCCACTCGAATAGATGCCGACGACCGTGTACTTGATACCTCCAGTGGAGTTGACCCCGACCGTGACCTGCGAGCCGACCTTCACGCCCAGATTCGTCGCGGTCACGCTGTTCAGTAGGATTTGGCCGTTCGAGGAGAGGTCCGAGCCTTGCGTGATAGTCAGACCGCTTGTTGCCTGCGAGTACGTGCTGGGGTCTATGCCGTAGAGGAACACATTCCCACCGTCCACGTAGCCCGAAGTTGAGAGCTGAGGCGAAGCCACGAAGACACCGCTCATGTTCTCAATGGAGCTGACGAGACTCTGGTCTATCGGATTTCCCGCGCCGAAGGTGGTGACGAATCCCCCGCCACCGCCGCCGGATCCGCGACCCGGGAAGGTTCCATTGAAAACGAATCCACCTCCCGGAAAGGTCGGAGTAGTTGAGTTCACAACCGTAATCTCAGAGCCGACTACGTTCCTCAGGAGGCCGCTGGTCTGCGTCGATGTTCCGGCCGCAAGCGAGAGTAGTACGAGGATCATGGCCACACCCACAACGATACCGCTCACTGTCAGGGCAGTCCTCATCTTCCGGTGCCTGAGGTTTCTGATCGCTATGCTCATAGATGACGTGTCGAATCAGCTCCTGATGCTCGGATGCACTCTTTGCATGACAGCCAGAGACGGGCATTCTAAACTCAACGTACGGTTTCTCGAAAGAGACCTTGCCGGCTGCAATGGCTTCAGGGCCGGGTTGTCTACGAAGAATAGAGCAAGCCCGCCTAGGTTCAACCAAGCGCCAGGTGTCCAAGCCATCAGCCTGTCAGCGACCACGAGCATCAGCGAACTCAGCGCAACTAATGATCCCCCAAGGGCGTGGATCTTGTTTCCCAAAGATGCCAGCTCGACAGAGCCGAGCGTAGTCGCAGTAATATCCCTGTTCCAAGAACGTTCCCAAATCACTCCCTAATCGTCGCAAGGATGGCTTCTGATAGATCTCCCCCGCGCAGCCATCATTCCCGATGGCTTCGGCCTGACCAGGCTTTGAAGCCCGACGCCCAATTGCTAAGCGGGCCCGGAAGGATCCGCCCCCAAGTAGGTTCCAGAAGTGGATTCCAGCCCAGAATACTCTGAGAGCTTATTTCGGGTTGTCAACGTGATACTGTGCTTGACCCCGGAGGCGCCGACGAGGCTTGATGAGCTGCGTTCACCCCATCCCGTCTGGCTATGTATCTAGCACTCAACATGAACCCCAGGAACAGGAACACCGTCCCGCCCAGCTCGAACTCGAAGAAGACGTCGGGATAGTTGAGGAACCCCAGCATGGAGCCTCCCAGCATCGGAAGTATGCCGCCGATGACGAGGAATACGTTGTACTTCCTGCTCCTGTCCCACGCAAAGCTGAGGAAAGCTCCTCCGATCAGGGCGAGGCCGCCGACGGAGTTCAAGACGATGGCATAGACTCTTACGGACATGGGGAGGGCGGTCGAAGCCGCCATGAAGCCATTTGCCAGCGGCCCGCTGAAGCTGCTGGCGAGGGACTGCGCGTCGATGGACGCGGAAAATCCCGTCACCGCCAGGGCTAGAGAGAACACCACAACGAACCCCAGGAAGAGCCTGGCGAAGACCCTCTTTGTTAGAAGCCACACAACCCCAGCGCCCAAGAGGCCCACCAAGGGGGCGGCGAGGACATAGTACACTCTGAAAAGGAGCGGACTGGCGCCTAGCACGTCGCCGTTCATCAGGAACTCCATGCAGGCAGACGCGGAATAGAAGAGGAGCGCCACCGACCAGAGCAGCTGGTGAGTCTTCCGCCGGCGCTCGTACTGATGGGCCACCGAGAGGAAAAAGGCGAAAGATACAACGGCAGTTACAAGAGGCAGGTAATCAGGCAGCACTGACCACAGACGCAGTCAACGTTTGGGAGCCTTAAAGCCTATGGTCTATTATAGAGGTGAGAGGGCCACCGCCTGTCGTGGTCTCGGGCAGACTCAGGGAGTTCTTTCAATCCTTCGGGCCTGCCTGGATCGTAATGATCGCCGATGTCGATGCCCCGAGCGTGCTCACGGCGGCGACGGTCGGGGCGACGTACTCCTACGGCCTGATCTGGTTCTTCCTGCTGTTGATCGTCCCCCTCTTCGTGATTCAGGAAGCGAGCGGCCGAGTGGGAATGGCCACGGGAAAGGGGCTGGGTGAAGTGATTCGCGAGAACTACTCCAAGAGGATCGCCCTCCTCGCGAGCCTTCCGATGGCCGTAGTGAGCATCGTGAGCTACATCGCTGAGTACGCAGGGATCGCGGTCGGGATGGAACTCATCGGCGTCCCGCCCATCGTTTCCGTACCCATTGCCTACGCGGCGTACGCCGCTGTGGTGGTCAGGAGGAAGTACCTGACGACCGAGAAGGCCCTGCTCGCGGTGTCAGCCGTGCTGATCATCGCCTACGCCGGCTCTCTCTTCGCAAGGGGCTTCGTCGCGTCAAGCCCAGTTTACTTCAGCGCGGAACCCAAGTACTTCTTTCTGCTCGCCGCGTGCGCGGGTGCGGTCGTGATGCCCTTCATGCTGTTCTACCAGGCTTCGGCCACCGCCGAGAAGAGGGCCACGCGTCTGTGGACTATGAGGACGGAGACGCTGGTGGGAGCCATCGCGAGCGAGGTCGGGATGGTGGTCATTGTCATGGCCACCTCCGGTCTGAGCTCTTCTCTGAACTTCGCGGATCCGAAGGCGCTCTCCCTCGCCCTCTCGTCGATCGCCGGCTCCTATGCGCCTTACGTCTTCGCAGTGGGCCTGGTGGCAGCAGCGTTCCTCGCGCTTGTGGTCATCTCTCTCGGCAGCTCGTGGGCTGTGGTAGATACGATGGGTTGGAAGAAGAGCAGCTTCCTGTGGGTCTACTTGGCGGAATCGCTCCCAGCTGTGGTCATCCCTATCCTCTATCCGGAGCCTCTTTCGCTGGTCCTCGGTCTCATGGTGGTCTTCGTCTTCGTGCTCGTCGGTCCCGGAGTCCTGATGGGACTGCTCGGGTCGAACCGTCGGATAATGGGAGTGTACGCGTCGAGCAGGTATTGGAAGGTGGCGTACTGGCTCAGCCTTGCTGCCGTGCTGAGCTTCGGCGTGGTAGCCGTGGTCGCAGCGGTATGACCAAGTAGCGAGCGCGTGCTTCCCCCATGCCATCGACCTAGTACGCTCGGCGGGACATGATTTGTTTGGGCACTCAGTTGGAATGCCCCACGGTGACCCTACGGTAATGGATACTGCATTGGACTCTGCCTAAACTCGAAAGAATCCCCATACCCAAGCAGCATTGTTGGCTCTCCGCAGTTTGGGCATTGCCTGCTGATTCTCACAACGTCGAATCATAGTTATTCTTTCAAGGTGTCGAGACCCTGAAGACTTTCCATTCGCTGGGACCGAGGGAGACCTCGAAGGTCATGGTCGGGAAGACGCGCAGAGTGGAGGCCTTGACCCACGAGCCGCTCGCTCGATCAAATTCCTCGAGGGGCGTGCTGAGGCGCTTCGAGAGCTCCGAGGCCCGGGGAGCGAAGCTCACCGAAGTCCGAGCCGGGACCGCGGACGAATTGCCGAGGCAAATTGCCTGGCCCGGACCGTGAAGCGAGACTGCGTGGAGCCATCTGACCGACGTTTCCAAGAGCTCGGCTTTTGCAAACCTGATACCATGCTTGACCTCGAGCCGCGAACCTGAAGCAAAGGTGTGAGCTCTTCCGCCTCCCCTGCCCACGAAGACCGTGACCGACTCGCCCGCCCAGACTTCCGAGGCGAGAACCCACTTTAGACTCGAGGCGAGAGCGGGTGAGAGCGACACCGTGCCAGCAGCGAACTCGAGTCCCAGCTCGCCCTCCAGGAGTCCTTCGACCAGCCTGGCAGCTGCGACTGGATCGCTGTCCTCCCCGTGCGCCTCCTGACCCTCCACGTCGACCCAGTAGGGAAACTCGCATGGAGACCCGCCGAGCCTGACGCAATCCTCGACCACAAGATTGGCCACCTTTTGCAGCGAGAGGCTCCCGATTCCAGCAAGGCCGACTCTGTAACATAAGAGCGCGTGGGCGAGCGCAGCTCGGGTCCAGAAACCGCCGAGCTGTCCCTGGCCGTAGCTTGGGTTGAAGTACAATCGGTTAGAGTTCGGGACTGTCCTGGGCCCATACGGAGTCTCGAAGTCTTTTTCGAGTAGCCTGTGGACGGCGGCCTGCTCAGCCGAGATGAGGAATCCGTGCCTGTAGGCGGCTACGGCCATGTCGATGGTTTCATCTCCCCTGAGCCTCCCTGAGGGGTCGAGGCAGAGCGATAGGAAGCCCCGTTCGTCGACCAGTCTCTTTCTGACCATCTCGGCAAGCATCTCCGCCCTTTCGCGGAACCTTCCTGCGTCATCGGCCTTCGCGACTTGCCTTGCTACCTGGGCGGCTCCCGCGAGTCCCCCCACCGCCGCAAGAGAGACCTCCGGTATCTCCCCCGCAGGATAACCTCGTCCGAGTGACCTGCGCCAACCCTGAGGGAGGGAGGGCCCGGTTCGCAGGGTGTACTCCTTCGAGGAGGCCATCAGAAAGGAAGCGAGCTTCTTCACGAGTGGGTACAGGGACCTGGTCAGCTTCTTGTCGCGGGCCAGGAGCAGTTGGACAGAAACGGCCTGGAGCAGCAACGCCGATTCGAGGGTCCCGGGCTCCGTCTTGTCCGAGGAGTGGGGCATCGAGCCATCCCGGCGGAGGAGGTGCTTTGCGTCCTCAATGATCGAAAGTGCTCCTTCCCTGTCGACGAATGAGAGGGCCTTCAGCAACTCGAGCCTGTCGAGACCGTCGCGCTCGTGCCGCGCGCTCTCCAGGGCGGCGACCGCCCAAGCTGCGGACTCGGTCAGTGAAGGGCTCGAGGCCGCAATCAGCGGACCCTGCCGGCGGGGGGCCTTCCAGTCTCCCTGGATGCGGCCGAAGTCGGAGAGAGCCTCTTCGAGTTTTGCAGGATTGTAGATTGAGACGAAGGTGACGCCCTTTGTCTCCGAAGGAGCGAGGTCCAGCTCGTGAAGCGTGAGGATTATCACTTGGCCGGACATGCCGGCCGTGGGTTCGCCGATCTCCCCTGCACTGATCATGTCGCGAACCCTCGCCCTGTCGGTCGTCATGAAGAGCTTCTTTGGAGATGGGAGCGAGCCTACGACCCGGGCGCTCGGAAGGTCAGAGACCTCGTCCATGGCCACGTGGCTCCCCCTGTTGAAGGCGTTGATCCCGAGGGCCCCCCATCCCATCGAGACCTCGCTCAGCTGGGAGGCGGTGGGGTCCAGAACGTCGATGAGCCTGAGAGTGATCGAGGCGGTCCCGACGTTCTTTAGCTTCACCCTCCTTAGGTAGCCAGAAGAGGCCCCCTGGAAGAACTCGACCGACTCCGCGACTTCGACAGAGTCAAAGACTCGGCCTGCCATCTGAGCCTGGCGAGGCGTGACGCGTATCGCCCAGTCAGGCTTCTGTCCCTGGACGACGATCCCTGCCTGGACCTTGTAAATCGAGAGGCGCTCGAACCCGAAGACGGCCCTGCGCTCTGGAAGAGAATCGAACGACCTCAGAGTGCCGTCCGGGTCAAGAAGAATCCTGTAGTCGCGCATCCGCAGGGCCAGAGGTTTCCTGACGGCAGAGGAGCGGAGCCCCGATGTCCTGCCCGGAAGCGCCTCAACGGTGGCGCCCATGATTCCAGGGCGGGCGCCATCCACATAATATCAGGAGGATTTACCGAAGTTGAGCTAGTGGACTCGGACCTTTAACCTCTGGCCGTCCGTTTCCACCTCGTCCCTGACGGCGTGTCCTCGACCTCAATCCCCCGCGCGAGCAGCATGTCCCTAATCCTGTCCGACTCCGCATAGTCGCGCCTCTTCCTCGCGGCGTCCCTGCGTTCCACCAAGGCAGCAAGGTCGGGTGGGAGCGCCTCTTTTTCGAACTTGAAGATGCCCAAGACTGAGTTGATTCTCTTCAAGGCCTCCAGGAAGGAGGCGGCTGCGTCCTTCCCCAAGTCCCCGGCGTCAATCAGGGCGTTCGCCCTCTTGGCGAAGGTGAAGATGGAAGCCAGGGCCTCAGGCGTGTTCAGGTCGTCGTCCATGGCTTCTTCAAAGGCAGAAAGGAGGTCTTCCGTGAGGTTGACCTTCGAAGCGGAGGCTGCAGGTACCGACCCCAGCCGGTCCACGAAATCCTGGAGGCGCCTTCTCTGAGACCGCGCCTGTTCCAGAACAGTCTCGGTGAGGTCCATCGCGTCCCTGTAGCGTGCCGAGAAGAAGAACAGGCGGATTGTGAGCGGGTCCCAGCCCTGCTTGAAAAGGTCGCGGAGAAAGACCTCATTCCCGAGGGACTTGTGCATCTCTTCGCCTCTGACATTGAGGAACTCTGAGTGCAACCAGTAGTTGACGAACTTTTTGCCGGTCGCAGCCTCGGACTGGGCGATTTCGTTCTCGTGGTGCGGGAACTTGTTGTCCATCCCTCCTGTGTGGATGTCGAAGGAGTCACCGAGGTACTTCATCGACATAGCGGAACATTCGAGGCTCCACCCGGGTCGCCCCTTGCCGAGTTCGTTCTCCCAGAAGACGTCGATGTCGTCGGGGTCCCATGCCTTCCACAGAGCGAAGTCAACGGCCTCCATCTTCTCCTCATAGTGGTCCTGGGAGACCCTGCTCCCCTTCTTGGCGGCCTCCAGCTTCACTCCTGATAGTGCCCCGTAGCTCTTGAACTTCGAAATGTCGAAATAGATCGAGCCGTCCTGCGAGGAGTACGCGTATCCCTTGCTCTGTAGGACCTTGATCAGAGAAACCATCTCTGCAATGTGCTCTGTGGCCCTTGGATAGAAGTCCGCCCTTTCGATGCCGAGCGAGTTGAGGTCCTCCATGAACGCTTCTTCGTAGAACGAAGAGAGCTCCTTGAGCGTCTTGCCGGAGGCCCTCATTCCCTTGATTATCTTGTCCTCGACATCCGTGATGTTCATCACGTGAGTGACCTTGTAGCCCTTGAATTTTAGATACCTCTTCAGCAGGTCCTCGAACGCGAAGGTCCTGAAGTTCCCAATGTGGGCGTAGCTCCACACGGTGGGACCGCACGTGTACATCCGGACCTCTCCTTCCCTTATCGGCTTGAACGTCTGCAGGCTCCTGCCCATGCTGTTGTAGAGCTTCAGCATATTCTGTCATTGCCCCTCAAATCACCGGAAAATAAAAAGGAGCGGGAGATTGCGAACTACTTCGTGAGCTTGCCGATCCTGAAGATTGCCTTGCCACATGAGGCACAAATGCCCTTGATGGCCGGCCTGCCATTCTTCAGTTTGATTTGCTTGGGGTTCTTAATCTCCCTGTTCTTTTTCTTCTCGTAGACGCAGTATCCTGTGACCAACTGCGAGTTTCCTCGCGCCTGATTCGCTCGAATTGATATATAAACCCACCAATCGCGGCTCGAAACGGGGTTTTTTCACCCAGAACGGCGTTTCCGTAAGGTGGATGTAACCTAGAAGTTTCCAGAATCGCCAGCGATTGATTCACGCTACCGTCTCCAAATTGCCTTTTTTGGAAACCGAGCAAGTGCGACAGCGAATCGTCGGGGACGCGGCGCTTGACTCTACGCCGATTTGAACTCTCGGGGCGAGAATCTTGCCCTGACGCGCCAGAAGGGCCGGAATCCAATTCCAAAGAGATGGAGACCGATAGCCGATTCGATTATAGACAGAGCTCAAGATGCGGGCTACGGTTGCTCGATTCCAAGCGGGAATTCAACGCTGTTATGTCACTGGTCGCTGCCCGAATCGTTTACGCTGTCAACTGGCTCAACGTTGGAGCCATCTTCGTCCTGATGGGCCCAGACCTCGGGGCGGGCGTAGGCGAGCTCGGGTCGTTGACTTCTCTATTCTACGTCGGGCTCGGTCTAGCGCAGATCCCGGGCGGACTCCTCGCAGCCAGGTGGGGCCCGAGGAAGGTAGTGGCGCTCGGAACATTCGTATCGTCGTTTGCCGTCTTGGGGACTTCCGTTTCTTCGTCGGTCCCCGAAATCGCTGCGCTCAGATTCGTGGTAGGCGCGGGAATGGCCCTGGTGTTCGCCCCCGCGGTCGTTTTGATGGCGAGACTCTTCAGGGGAGGCAGGTCCGGGCTGGGGGTCGGCCTCTACAACTCTGCCTACGATGCCGGGGGACTCGTCGGGCTCTTCGGCTGGGTCGTCATCGCGACTTTCATTGGATGGCGCCCGAGCCTCGCCATCAGCGGGGGGCTCGGGGTCTTGACCGGGATGCTCGTACTGCTCTGCGTTCTGAGAGACGAAGGGAGGGTCGACTTTGTGGTTAGGCCGAAGGCCTTGGCGAGCATCTTCGGGGACAGACAGCTGGTCCTTCTGGGCCTCGGGACTCTCGGTCTTGCGGTCGGGAACGTAATCATCCAGACCTTCATGGGGTACTACCTCGTCGCCGCCTACGGCCTGTCCCCTTCGACTGCGGAGGCGATTACTAGCATGATAGTGATCCTTCCGATCTTCACGGCAGTGATCGCCGGGAGACACTACGACAGGACCGCCAGGCCGAAGCTGATGATTGTCGCGTCACTAGTGGTGAGCAGCGGAGCCCTGCTGGTAGGAGCCTTTCCAAGCCCTCTGGCTGCACTGGCGTGCTCTGTGGCTGGCGGAGTCGCGGCCGGGTTCGGCTACACCACCGCGTTCGCAGGTGCGAAAGACCTCAACAAGGTAGAACAGGAATACGACGGACTCGCCGTCGCCTGGGTCAACTGCATCCAGCTGTTGGGGTCGTTCTGGCCGCCTCTCGTGTACTCGTACCTGGTCGAGGTGGCGGGCTACTCCTCGGCTTGGCTCGGGAGCGCGGCGCTGAGCGCCCTCTTCGTGATCCCCCTCTTGCTAATGAAAGAAGGATTCGGGAGCTAGTGCGGGACCGCGACGGTCGACTTCCCAGAACCCATAATTACTTCAGACGGTCGAGGCCTAAATGCGGTGAGGTGGCGGAGCGGTTACGCGTGCGCCTGCAGTGGAATCCGTCAGTGAGCGCATTCACGTGGGTCCGAATCCCACCCTCACCTTCCGGTTCTCTGTCGAGGCTCAGACGACGGCGCGGGTGAAAGTGAAATGACGGAGCAATTTCGAATAGCTTATAATGAGTTCTCTGAAGGCCCTGAACGGCCATAGGATATACATGGCGTTTGATCCACTCCTGCTCACAACATCGATAGCCGCAGTCGGAGTTCTGATGGCTATCTGGCTCGTCTATTCTGTGCAAAAATACCCGAAGGGGAATGACAAGATGATCGTAGTCTGGAAGGCGATACGCCAGGGATCAAACGCATACCTGCGGCGCCAGTTCACTACGATTGGAGAGATTTCCGCCGTTCTCGCTGTCCTAATCGTTGTTGCTTTCGGAGCGACCTTCGGCTTCACACTGGGCGCCGAAATCGCGCTGAGTTTCCTTCTTGGAGTCTCGTTCTCCCTCACCGCTGCGTACATCGCTATGTACTCGGCCACGAATGCGAACGTCAGAACGACCGCCGCGGCAGAGAAGTCAACCTACGAGGCGCTCAAGGTTGCCACTATGGGAGGGGCTGCCCTCGGTCTCGCCGTCATCAGCATGAGCTTGCTTGGTCTGTCTCTTCTGTACGCCGCCTTCGGAGACCCAGGAGTTCTCGCGGGTTTCGGTTTTGGCGCGTCTCTAGCCGCGCTCTTCGCGCAGCTAGGCGGCGGCATCTTCACGAAGTCAGCTGACGTGGGAGCCGACCTCGTCGGGAAGGTCGAAGAGAACTTCCCAGAGGACGATCCACGGAACCCGGCGACAATCGCTGACAACGTCGGGGACAATGTCGGCGATGAAGCAGGGAGAGGGGCCGACCTCTTCGAGTCTCTGACCGCCGAGAACCTGGGAGGGATGATCATCGGCCTCATCGTATCGATTATCATATTTCAACATATCAACGTCTACTACGTCACAATGCCCCTAATCGTCAGGTCGCTGGGGATCATAGCCACGCTCGTCGGGCTCGTGGTAGCGGTATACGAAAGGAAATTCAAGAACCCAATCAAGCCGACCAGGGATGGTCTGATGGTCTCTGCCGTCGTCGCGGCGGTTCTCGTCTTTGTGGCCATCTGGTATGTCTTCGGTCCTGCGGGTCTCACCCCTAACGGGAGCGCGTTCGCCGCCTTTGCCCTCTATGGATGTGTGCTGTCAGGACTTGCAGCGGGTCTTCTCATCGTTTTCTACACCGAGTATTACACGGGCACGGGGTCTCGTTCCGTCATTCGGATTGCCGAACGCTCGCAGTCGGGACCAGCGCTGACGGTCATGTCCGGAACTGCCGTAGGTATGATGTCGACAGGGCTTCCCGTAATCACCGTCGCGTCAGCTATGCTGATCTCCTTCGGGCTCGGCGAGAAGTTCGCCTCGCTCGCGAACCTCGGCAATCCCTTCCTCGGTGGCGTCTACGGAACCACGATGGCGGCGATGGGTATGTTATCGATCGCGGGCGTCGTCTTGACCATGGATGGTCTGGGACCCATTGTAGACAATGCTGGAGGAATCGCTGAGATGTCAGGTGCACCTCCAGAAGTGCGGGAGAGAATCGACCCACTCGACGCTCTCGGAAACACGACGAAAGCACTCACAAAGGGCTACGCCATGGGGTCGGCCGCACTGGCCTCGCTCCTCCTATTCCAGGCGTTTGTGTTAGAGGTCGCCAGATACCAGGCCAAGATAATCGACCTATCGACAATAACCCCGGCCCAGGCCACTCTCTTAGCGACCAAGCTCAACGGGCTCGGCGTCGACCTAGCGCTCAACCACCCCGCAGTGGTAATAGGCGTCCTGATTGGAGGGATGCTTCCGTTCCTCTTCTCTGGAACCGCGATAGAAGCAGTGAGCATCGGCGCGTACAAGATGGTTGAAGAGGTCAGGAGGCAGTTCAAGGAGAATCCCGGTCTTAGGGAGGGAACGACATTGCCCGACTACTCAAAGGCAGTGGACATTTCCACCCGCACAGCCCTTCGCCTCATGGTGACGCCTGGCCTGATTGCCGTCGTAACTCCAATAGTGATAGGCATAGTCTTGGGTTGGGCCGCAGTCGGAGCGCTCGTAATAGGCGCGACCGTCTCGGCAGTCCCGTTAGCGATAATGATGATGTGGGGAGGTGCGGCGCTGGACAACGCTAAGAAGTATGTCGAGGCTGGCAACCTGGGAGGAAAGGGGACGCCGACGCATGCCGCGACAGTCGTGGGAGACACAGTGGGAGACCCGTGGAAGGACACGGCGGGGCCGTCGCTGCACATCCTGATCAAGCTGCTGAACACGATCTCCCTCGTCTTCATACCCCTCTTCCTTGTTGCTCTGATCGTTTTCTAAGCATCGCTCGGTCCTTGGCGTGCACTCTGGCCCTTCTGCAACCGCATGCATGATCTTCCCAACTGAGAATCGTTGCTTTTTTATTCCCTAGTCTCAATCCTCCTACCCGCGTAAACCCGGTTGATTCTCGACTCGGCGACCATGCCGTCGTTCGTAAGATTCCTCTTTGCGTTCACCATAGGGTCGCACATCCTGCTGGTCTCGACCAGCATCTCCCTTAGCATCCTGATTTCGGCGGCCGAGTTCGTTTCAATCCGCAAGGGTGACAGAGTCTACGAGGCGCTCGCTCGGAAGCTCACCAAGGTGTTCGTTGTGTCCTTCGGCGTTGGCACGGCGAGCGGAGTCGTCATGGCAGTCGAGCTCGTGACGCTATTCCCTACCTTCATGACTCTCGTCTCGCAGACGGGAGTCATAATCCTGCTCTATACAGAAATGTTCGCGTTCTTCCTTGAGATTTTGGCTCTCGTGCTGTATGTGTACTACTGGGATTCCTTCAGAAACAGGTACGCTCACTGGACAGCCTCAATATTCGTGATTACTGGCACGCTTCTCTCCGCCGTGCTCATCACGATGGTGAACGCATGGATGAACACGCCGAACGGTTTCGACATAGCGGCCTTCAAGAGCAGTGGATTGGTATTGGGGGTTCAGCCGTGGGCCGTGTTCCTGACGCCCTCCACCGTCACGGAGGTGTTCCATGTCCTGCCAACAACTGTCTTGGCCGGTTCGACGATCATCGGCTCGTTCTTCGCCTACTGGTTCCTCAGGTCGCGGGACGCGGGCGAGAAGGCGATGTTCGGGAAGGCCCTGAAGATCCTCGGCGCCATGGGCGTCGTGATGATCATGCTCGCGGCGGTCACAGGCGCGAACGAGATAGCGGGTCTTCTGACCGCGCAGCCTCTGAAGTTCGCCGCACTCGAAGCGAACCCGATCAACGGCACGAACTTGCCGGAGAAGCTCTTTGGTGGCGTTGTGAGCGGCACTCCGCCCACCTTCGCGGGAGGAATCATCATACCAGGGGCGCAGTCGCTCCTCGCGCAGTTCGAGACAGGAATAGCGACCCTCCCGGGTCTCAGCCAGTACGCCACTTCCATCTGGCCGCCATTGCTGGTCCACACCACCTTCGACGCGATGGTGGTCGGAGGGATGGCCCTGGGTGCGTTCTTCTTCCTCTACCTTGTGGCGCTGCTGCTGAAGAGGAGGCCCTACGAGTCCAAGTTCTTCCTCTACCTTCAGGTCCCGGCCGCTATCATCGCTGCCCTGGTCTACCTGCTGGGCTGGGCGACAGACGAGATTGGACGACAGCCATGGATCGTCTATAATGTCATGACGGTGGATCAGGCGGCCAATTCGTCCACCGCGCTCTTCGTCCCCGGGATTCTCATCATGCTCTTCTACGCCCTGATTCTTCCCGCCAGCTTCTACTTCTACGCGAGGGTATTCAGACAGTCCGACAGGCGGGAGGTGTGACCCATCAACTGGGTTTTCGAGGTGAACTACGCCATCTTCGCCGTGTTCGCCACGCTCCTGATCACCGAGATAATGGGCGCCGTGCTGTTGCTGACGGCCTGGGAGACCACCAAGACGAGAGTCCTGGACTACATCGTGCCGATTTGGGAAATCACAGGAACCTTCGGGGCGTTCTGGGTGGTGACGGGAGACTTCGCTTATCCGAACTTGCTGATTCCCGTGTCGGGACTCTTCGCGCCGCTCCTGACCGTCTTCCTGATTCTCTTCGTTGCGAGAAACGCGTCCATAGCCTTCGGGGAGTTCATAATCAAGAAGCGTTGGCTGGACGAGGTCAAGCTGTACAAGGCCTACGCAGTCTCGACAATCGTGCTCAGCCTCGTCCTGCTAGTCCTCGTGTCGGCGCTGGTCGGAGGTCAAGGCGTGACTCTCATCTTCGCGCAGACGGGGGCCGTATCAGGCTCCTTCTCCCTTGCCTCTTGGGCGACTGCAGGAAGCGTCGTCTTCATCCTAGGAACTCTGCTGCTCGGCGCGGGACTCGCACCGGCGTTCTTCGATCTCGCTCCTCTTCGCAGGTTGATCCTGCCCCTCACTGGAGTCGGAATAGCCCTCTCCGTCCTTTCATATTACATGATGTCATCAGCACTACTGACTTGGTGGATGATCGTCCCCGTCCTCCTGACCCTAGCGGCAGGACTGCTTTACCTGTGGCCTAGGACCACGGGGATCTTGGTCAACAAGGCGGTGTTCATATTGGTGATGTGCATCGCGGTGTTCTCGCTCCAGCCCCTCGTATATCCCAATGTAATCAGACAATCTCTTCCAGTAGACGCCGTCACCACCAGCGGGGTGATGGAAAGCGCCTTCCTCTCGGCTAGCCTAGTGGGGGCGATTCTATTGGCAGTGATGATCTGTTTCTACATCACGGTGGCGGCAAGGGGACCGAGCGGCCCCGAAGCCCCTGTGTCTGCGCCGTAGTTCGTTGGATTTTGCGAGAGTACGAGGCATTCCAGCCAGCATTCAAGACGGGGCCCTCCCCTTCTCTTTGATAGTGAGGGCATAGGATACCAGTAGCGGCAGGACGGTGGTCGCGTCGGCGTAGAGGTTGACCTTCTTCGCCTTTGCCTTGACTTTTCCCCAGGATATCGCCTCGCGCACCTGCGCCCCGCTCAGGGATCCGTCGTACTCCACCGCTGTCGTTATGTAGCACGCGTAGTCCAGTCCGCCCCTGAACTGGTTCCACCAGATCGCGTGGTGCTTGGTGATCCCACCCCCTATCACAAGGGCGCCCGACCTTTTGGACGCGAAGACAATCTCGGCTAGCCTGCGTTCGTCTCCGATGACGTCGACCCTGAAGTCGCGGTGCTTCTCCGCGAACTGCCAGATCTGACTCCCGACCGCCCCGTCCATGATCCCTGGAACGAAGACCGGGACTTCCTTCTTCTGGGCCCAGTAGAGAAGCGACCTCTCGGAGTCAAGGTCTCTACCAATCTCTCTGCAGAGCTCCTCGGTCGTAGGCGACTTGACGCCCTTCTCATACAGCCTACTGAACAGCACTTGCATTCTCTTCTCGATCAGAGGGCCGTAGTTGTCCAAGGGCACGAGAATATTGCCGAGACGATGGTAACCGGATTTGTGGAGCTCGGTGTCGTCCATGTCAAAGCTCCCGTGGTAGTAGTGGGCCAGAGTCCTCGAGACGTCGTGGTCGAGCGTTCCACTGGCGGTGATGATCACGTCGACCATTCCCTCACGGACAAGGTCGATGAGCAGGCCACGGGTCCCCGTAGCTACGATCGCAGCAGGAAAGGAGAGGAACTTCGTGCAATCTTCCTTTGAATACATCGAATCGAGGAGTCGTGCGGCGTCAGCGAGGTTCTTCGCCATGAAGCCTCCTCCACGGCCCATGCTGTCGACAAGCCTGACGATATCAGGAGAGACGAGGGCATGAAAATCTTCGACCTTGTTAAGCCTGACTCGTTTCAACTAGAATCCTGCAAGTTCGTTCGTCGTTTTTAACTCTTGGGAGAACACAATTCCGCCAACTTCGTTTTGATTTGGTCCACCTAAGAAGGAAGAAGATCACGAACCACGATCAGTCCATGTAAGTCGGTATCCCACGCACCTTCCCTGTACCCTCCCCACGACTTGTTCCCCACCAGCGGAGTATCCTCTACTGGCATCTTTTTCCTTCCAGCTAATGACAAATCAACGAAGGCCTCGAGTATTGCGCACTCTGGTGAGTCGCAATGGCGATGACTCAGCGATGCGCGAGAGGGGGCCCAGCCGGGCTTGGTTCCAATCGGAGGTGCTCGCGAATCTCGAGTTCGACCTCTGAGGGAGTTCTGTCGGCGTCGATGACCGTCCATGCGCCGACAAGACAGCCGCAGGCCCCGTGGAGGAAGAATCTTTATTCTCTTGGCTTGGTCTTCTTTCTTCGATACTGCCTAGGCTTCTTTCTTGGACAGCAGGAATTCGCAGAAGGGGTCTCCGCGGAATCGACACCTAGTCTCTTCGCACTTGAATTCACTACCGGAGAGCGTTGAAGCCGCGCCTGTGAGACAGCCTCTCACGAGGTTGCACGCCCTTCTATCCTTCCCCATTCCTGCGCACTCCATACAATCATGGATGCTAACCCTGTAGCGGGCGCGAGGCTCTTCGACCTTCAGACTTGCAGACCCCCAGCCGATGACTCTGTATGTGCCTAACAGCGCCTCGACCTTCCAGTCGAGTCGGTCGCGACCGAGTTTCGCGTTTAGGTATTGACCGCTGGATTTGCCGAGTTCAGAACCCTCCTCAAACAGCAGCGTTTCGCCCCCGCTTCCGAGGATTCTCGCCAAGTGGTCGTAGATCCGGGAGACCCCGACGAGTGGAAGCACAACTGCCGGCCTGTCGGGAGCTACCTCGAGTCCGGAATGGAAGGAGTCGATTAGCAGACCGTTGTCGCTCCCCTTCACTTCGCATTCAATGACCAAGGGCAAACGTTCGAGCAGTTTCTTCAGCTTCCCTTCGGTTTCACTCTTCGAAAGCGACTTCCCGAAGCCGCTCCAGATCGCGCCGTTGCCTTCCACGCTGTAGCTGATGCTGCCTACGAGATTCAGGCGTTCGCGTAGGAGGCCGAGCACGCTGCTGAGAGATCCAGGCACGTCCTTGAGCCTTACCACGACGTGAAAGGATTTCACTCTTGGGGTGAAGTACAACCCCAAAGCTTCTTTCTTGGTCGACTTCATCATCGAACGAGGACAGCATCACGGTATTTAACCTAGGTGAATCCCAGACTCTGTTGCGTCTTTGTAACACCCATCTGCTCTAATCTGAGCACCTTCACTACGACATGCCGACCCTTGGTCCCAGCTGACGGCGGACCCCGGTTTGGCTTTTATACAATTGTTGGAGAAGCACCAAACCACGACCCGCACAAAGAACCTACTTGCACTTCAAGTAGGTAACGCGGTAGCGTTCCTCGCGGTAATTGTAACCAATGCCATCGCGGGAAGCACGAAGTTGTTGAACGGCCAGAACACGGCCGACGTCTCTGCCTCTCATTCGAGGCTCGTCACCCCGGCCGGCTTTACTTTCTCAATCTGGGGTGTAATCTACAGTCTGCTCTTCGTTTTCATCGTGTTTCAACTGCTGCCGCGACACAGAGAAGACCCCTTCAACTCGCAAGTGAGCTACTTGTTCATTCTCAGCAGTGTTTTCAACATCGTATGGCTGTTCCTCTGGCAGTACGACTACATCCTTGCCTCAGTGCCGATGATTCTTGCGCTACTGGCATCGCTGATCGCCATCTACGTTCGCCTGCACATCGGCAGGTCTCAGGTGCCTCTCAAGGAGAAGCTGAGCGTCCATCTTCCTTTCAGCGTGTACCTCGGTTGGATTACGATAGCGTCCATCGCAGATGTCGCGGCCGCCATGCCGATGAATTGGGACGGCTTTGGTGTCAGTCCGACTGCCTGGGCTCTTGTAGTCATCGTTCTCGCGCTGATAATCACGCTCGCGGTGTTGGGGACGAGAAGAGACGTTGCATACGGTCTGGTCGTCATCTGGGCGCTTGTCGGGATAGCTGCGAATCAGGGATGGCATTCAGAGGTAGCCGCAACTGCAGAAGGTGGTGCCATTGTGGCCGGGATAGCAGTCGTTGTGGCCGCTATAGCGACTAGGTTCGTCTGAGAGGTTCCCTCCCCTCGGACTGACGCCCTGGGGAAGCTGTCCTTTTCCTCTCGATCGGGGGAGTTGCATCATGTTTCCGATATCCCTCCTGGGGGAGCCTTTCATATGAAGGGCCAACAACGAGAATGTACAGGAGACATGGAACGAGTCAGAGATTTGGGCACCTGTACGCCTGCGACCAAAGGGTTTTTATGGGAGGAGAGTGGAGGTTGACTACCCAAGTGTGGTCTCAACCAGAACAGAGACGCCCGAAAGGGAGACCTTCCGTAAACTCGGAAGCACTGGGCACTCAATTCTAAACCCCCGAGAGATGAACGTGCGAGAGTCTCTCACGAAGCCCCCGATGCTCTCAAATGCGCCAGGTGCAGACCCCCTGTACACCGAAGACTCCTAGTTCATACTCCCCAAGCGACCTATTCATGTCACACTTGCGCCAGGTGCGACAGCCCCTCGACAGCAGACTCCGTAGAACCGATGAGTCTCTGGTTTAAATAAATCCGGAAGAGCGGAGTGCCATGGTTCTTGACCTCCCGGCAGGCGAAATAGCTAGGCGCGACCTGATCAAGATCGACGAGGACAAGTCGGTCTACGACGCATCCAAGATGATAGTCGAGAACAACAGGGGGAGCATCGTGGTCACGAGGGGAGGCGAGAGCATCGGGATACTTACTGAAAGAGACGTAATGAAGAAGGTGGTCGCCAAGGCCTTGGACCCGAAATCCACCAAGGTGAAGGACGTGATGACATCCCCTCCAGTAACAATCGACAAGGACAGGCCGCTCCGCGAAGCAATAGAGGTGATGAACAGGAAGAAGGTCAGGAGGATGCTCGTAACCGAGAACGACAAGATCATAGGCATCTTCACCCTTAGGGACGTCGCCAGGCACATGAGGATTTGCGCGTACTGCAGCAAGGAAATCAGGTCGATTCTGGAGGGGGAGGAGCCTGAGCCCTACATCGAATGCGAGTGTGACTCCAGGTATCACAGGAACTGCGTCGAGACGGTGGCGAACTGCGTGAACTGCGGAAAGACACTCGTAACCAGCGTCGTCTATCCCGAGCCGTCAGAGACGTTCAGCGGTTAGCCCGTCCATTGCTTCGGCGGCTCCGAATTTTGATACGCCACGTTTGCCTCCATTGTATGCATCGCCCAAAAGCGCGTATCTCCAAAAGGACCCATCAACCTTCTTATCTAGAGATGGAGGCCTGATTACCAACGACAGAGGATCATGGCAAAGAAGCTTGTCTTCGTGGCCTTCGGGGACAGCCTTACGGTGGGCTATCAATCTCCAATACTGGGGAACGAGTTGCCCCGACCCACCCCATACACGGAGTTCCTCAAGGAGAGAATAGAGAAGCTGTACAACGTCGACACCGCCGGTGCCCCCAAGGTCGAATTCCTCAACCGGGGGGTCGTGGGTGAACTCACTGACGATATGCTCGGCCGTTTTGGCCGGGATGTCGTGAGGGTTGAACCAGGTTTCGTGATAATCTTAGGAGGCTCCAACGACCTGGGCTGGGCGGTCAAGCCGCAGTCCGTGGCAGAGAACCTCATGGAGATGTATCGCGAAGCTGCCAGACAGGGAATATCACCCATTGCTTGCACGGTTCCGTCGGTACTCGGCTTCGACGAAGGCATTCCACCGAGACTCGTGTTGAATCGGCTCATCAAGGAGTACAGTGCGGAGAACGGCCAAGTCTGCGTGGACCTCTTCACGGCCACGTGTGACCCTTCCACGGGGAGACTGAGGGAGGAATGCTCGAACGACGGGCTGCATCTGAGTACGAGAGGATACGAGACGATGGCTGAAACCATCCTCAACGAAGCTTTGCGCGATATCGTCTTGGGGCATCTGGAGGATGCGGCATCGTCATCGGGTGGGCCTCGCCAAGGAGGGTAGGCGTGGCCTCCACCGGGTCCGAATCCGAAGTGCTGGCGAGGGACGACGGACCATCTGGTCCAGATATCCCGGAGGTCGGCATTTCACTTCATCGTGAATGGTGATGTTGCTCCACTTTAGTGGCTGTCCTCGTTGCGCGGTCTAGGGGCGATGCCGACAGTCGCGACCTCTCCTCGTCTTAGATCTAGGGTGTTGGCGATGATCTTCCTGCGACGCGGATTCGCGCATCCACGACCACCGCTCCCTCCCCCTCATGGAGCACCATGAGAGGATTGAGGTCAAGCTCTGCCACTTCAGGAATCTCTTCCACCATCTGTCCCAATCGAAGTATGGTTTCTTCTAGTGCCCCGACATCGCACCTTGGCGCTCCTCTATAACCCTCGAGCAAAGGATACGTCTTCAGCGAACGGACCATCCGCTCCGCGTCCTGCTCCGTCAGTGGCGTGAGCCCGACAGAGACGTCCTTGATCATCTCGACGAGGGTTCCGCCCGCTCCACATGCAATCAGCGGCCCGAAGGTCGGGTCGTGGGTGACGCCCGCGAACATCTCGACTGCGTCATGGACCATCTCCTGGATCAGAAAACCGCTGACCACGAAGCCGTTCTTTCGAAGGCGGTCCGACATCTCCTTCGCGATCTGCTCCACTTCACTGGCGGCGAGGTCGACCTTCACGGCTCCCACATCCGTCTTGTGAAGAAGCCCCGGAGCGATTGCCTTGATGGCGACCTTCCCGGGGAATGCACGCGCGGCGTCGGCCGCCTGCTCAGGACTGCTGACCTGTACCGATCTGACGGTAGAAATGCCGTAGCATTTTAGGAATGCCTCCGTGCTGGATGCGCTCAACCAATCCTCCTTAGCGCCCAGCGCCCTGGCCACGATCGCGCTGGCTTCGCTTCTTCTGACCGTGAAGTTCGGCCGGACGCCCTGAGGGCTCCTCAGCCAGCTGCCGTAGTCCGTGACCCGCGCCAAGGCCTGTGCGGCCAACTCGGGAAACGGATACGAGGGGATTCGGATGGTTCCGTCAGAGAGCTCGCCCGAAACGCCCTTGCTTGCCATGAAGGTGCTTACGATTGGCAACTTCCGACCCATCCCTCGCACCGCCTGCAGTATCTCAGACGCCACCTCCCCCTCCTTCCCAGCCAGCGGAGGGATGAATATCACCATCAGGCTGTCGACTCCTTCGTCGACTGCCACAGCCTGAATCGTGTTCGCATAGTCCACAGGAGTGGCTGCGCCGCTCATGTCGACGGGATTCTTCGTGCTCGCTATGGGCAGGAGGAACTTTCGGAGCCGTTTCTGGGTCTTCTGGGACAGTTCAGGCACCTTCAGTCCCAGGCTCTCGCACGCGTCGGCGGCGAGGATTCCAGCACCACCGGCGTTGGTGACTATCGCGACCCTGTTTCCCTCAGGCACGGGCTGTGTAGAGAGGAGGGCGGCGACGTCGAACATTTCGTCCAGTGAGTCTGTCCTGATCACGCCCGACTCTCTGAACAAGGCGTCAACGGTGACGTCGGACGTGGCCACCAGGGCTCCGGTGTGCGACTGTGTCGCTCGAAAGCCCGCGGCAGACCGACCGCTCTTTACAGCCACTATGGGTTTCTTCCTCGTGACCCTTCTCGCCAACCTGGCGAATCTCCTCGAATCCCCGAACGACTCGATATACAGCAGGATGACATCGATGTTGTCGTTGCTCTCCCAGTATTGCACAATGTCGTTTCCGGACACGTCTGCCCTGTTGCCAGCTGAAACGAACTCGGCTAGCCCGATGCCGAGACTATTCGCCAGGTCGATGACTGCTATACCCAGGGCGCCAGACTGGGACCAGAACCCGATCCTCCCAGGAATCGCGCTGTATGGTGAGAACTGTCCGTTGAGACTCACTTTCGGATCCGTGTTGATTATCCCCATGCAATTGGGGCCTATCATGCGCACGCCAGAATCCTTGCAAGTCTTGACGAGCTCCTTTTGAAGCGCCGCGCCTTCCGCGCCGGTCTCGGCAAACCCAGATGAAATGACTACGAGCGCGCGCACGCCCTTCTTGGCACACTCCCGAGCGACTTTCGTCACGAACCTGGCAGGGACAACGATAAACGCGAGGTCCACCGGGCCCGGACATTCGAGCACCGATTTGTACGCCGCCACAGACTGGACGACAGTGGCATCTCTGTTGACAGGGTAGACAGGACCGCTGAACCCTGCTTCGATGAGGTTCCTGAAGAGTTCCCCGCCTATGGAACCCTTCTCTCTGGACGCGCCGATGACGGCTACGCTTCTCGGCCTGAAGAAGCGCCCGACAGTAGCTGTCGTTGTCTTAGCGTCTCGCTGCTCGAATGCCTCAAGTGCCGCGCGGGTCAAGGAAGTGGGGAACACTATTCTGATCTTTCCGGGCAGGATGCTGGGCCTGATTGGAAAGCCCAGTTTTTTGATGTGGTCCATGATCGTGTAGTTCTCTGCCCTCACGGTCACCTCGAATGTCCTTATGCTGGAGCCAGAGGCAGACTGTGCAAGCCTCTTCAGAAGTGCAGTTCCCAGGCCCCTGCGTTGATAGGCGTCGGCGACGACAATGCCAACCTCCGCGGTGTCAGTGCCCGAAACGTCGTAATCCGCTTGAGCTATCAAGGATCCTTCATGCTCTCCGACTAGACTGAACCGCCTCTTGCCGGGGAGAAGCTCCTCGACGAGGCCGCCCCTGGCGCCGGGTCGACCTAGGAAACGCGACTTCAAAGTGCTTCGAGACAATCCCGCCAAGAGGTCCGCCAGCTTCGCCTTGTCGTCGTTCTTTGCTTGCCTTATGCGAACGACGGTGCCGTCCTTTAGTGCTACTTCCTCAGGCTTCGTCCGATTCCCTCCTCGGCGACGCCAGGAATTGCTTCTCGCAAAATCGTTCCACTCTGGCAGTCAGACGTGCAAGATCCCAGTTGAAATCTTCTCGTTTCGTTGCGGCAGACTTCTGATGGAGCACTGAAGTCCGCAGAATTCGTCCGTTTGATAAACATGCGCCGCGGTCGCATTCGCAAGCGCGATTCTTTTGTGCCCTCTTTACATGAGTTGGAGTGCGAACTCTTCTACCAGAGCCATTGATTCTGTCATGTTTCTGAAGACATCCCTTGGATAGTGCGCATCTGAACCAAGACTCACCTTGCAACCAGCTCTTGAGCACGCCTTCGCAAGTCTGCGTACGAGTCTTGGTTGGTAGTCCAAGTCGTTTCCGTTGAGCTCGAGAGCCTTGTTGCGCTTCCTCGCTGCCTTTGCCAGATCAGGGAGCGAATCATCAACCTCATCGGGCAAGTGGTCCGTTCCCCTTGACATCCTGACGGGGTGGGTTAGGACGTTGAAAGGCACGAAATCACTCTCAAGAGCCATCCGCTCCAGCCTGAAGTACTCACCCCACGCGTTCCGAGCTTCATCACGGTCGAGCGGCTTGGCTCTGAGTTTCTCGATGTCGCTCCCGTCTTTGAGTTCATGGACGGAGCACAGCAGAATGTCCCACTCCTCCTGGTTGACATACTCTCCTACTCTCGCCTCGTAATGCGGCGAGAAGTCGACTTCAAGCCCCATCCTGACCTTCATCCCCAGGAGCTCGGAGTAATCGATCCTAGAGAACTCCCCTCTGTATGCTTTCAGGTCCTCGAAGATCCTTCCCTTGGCGTGCGCGCGCGTGTTCAGGTCTACGCGTAGTTGGTAAGAGAGACAGAATGGAAACAACCATTAGAGGTGATGGTCTGGTCACTCCAGTCATGAAGAGATGCAGAATCCCACTTTCGATGATTTCGGGAGGACGACAGGCGATGGCGACAGATGGCTATCTTGATTCTAAAGCGAACACCAATTTCTTAGTCGTTGGTCGGCAGAGATGGATGAAACTGACCAACCCTTGGCTCTTCCGACGCTCCGAAACCCTTCAATCTCGCCAGGTGGGATTCACAATTGGCGTCAGACGCCTGGTCGGAGGAGCATTTCCGATGTCATGCTTTGGGGAGGTTGGACTCTTTCGGGCATGGCATAAACTGGAGGATTTCGTTTGTCAGTGGGTGCGGATGCCGATCTCTACGTAGCGCTTCGGGTTGCAGCTCTCCAGTCGCTCGGGATAGCTGTCCTGTTTGCTGGCCCAGAGAAGCAAAGGCTGAATCGCTTGCCGCAGGTCCTCTCCGTTCCGCGTCAGACTGTACTCCACCCTCGGTGGAATCTCCGCGAAAGGCTTCCTCTCGATTACGCCAGCGTCTCGCAGCTTCCTAAGGATCCAAGAGAGGGTCGAAGGGGATACGCCGCGCAACTCTTCGTAGAGTTCGGTGAATCTTACGGTGCCACGACCGCCGATGGAATTTATCGCAAACAAAACCCACTTCTTCCCAAGCAGGTCCATGGCGCCATCCAGAGCACACATGCAAACCTCCTCGGGTTCACTTCGGCTCTTCATAGTTGCTTTGGGACCTCGAAGATTACAATATAAATGCTACGAATTATGTAGTATTGCCCGAGAGCGATCAAGTTTGTCGAACGATATGTCAAAGCGGCCGGCGCTTCCGGCCTGGACATGGGAGTACCACGGCCACCGATGTCCATTCATGCCTATTGGGTACAGAATGGGATTGGTCGCTATGCAGGAGCTCGGCGTAGAACGCACGAAGGACCACGGGGTCTTTGCTTTGGTCGAGATAGGCGTGGGGCACCCACAGACCTGCATGGCTGACGGAGTGATGTCCTCGACGGGCTGTACCTACGGCAAGCTGCTGATGGAACGTCTTGGATACGGGAAGATGGCCATGATCCTCTACGCTCCGGCGAAGGGTGCAGTGCGGGTCTACCTTCGCTCTGAATTCCAAGATGAACTCGCTACACAGGAGTTCTTCTCTTACAGGAAGCGGGGCATCGAGCCTTCTGAGATTCCCGATGACGTAACGCAACGGGCGGTCGAACTTGTCCTTGGAGTGACGGACAAGCAGATGTTCAAGGTCGAGCGACTTCCAGACTTCAAATTCAGTCGTCCAAAGGGCTCTTTCGCGAAGACGAAGTGCAACCGCTGCGGGGAGTATGTCTTTGAGCGATACGTTCGCATGGTAGAGGGGAAGACGCTTTGCATCCCATGCTCTGGCTACGTGGAGTCGTATCTCGATGCCCTGAAGGGTGACCAATGAGAAGGCGAACCGCACGGATTTCGTTCCCGTAATCGCCGTCGTGTCTGTCTTCCTCATTTCGGTCGTCTTTTCCATGTTCGGACAGGGTGGCGGCTCCCTCTACACGCCGACTCTCTTCCTGCTCGGGTACGCAACCCTGATTTCTGTCTCTACCTCTCTTGTGCTCAACCTCGTGACGGCTTTCTTCGCGACAGTCATCTACTATCACGAGAAGCTGGTCGACATACGGCTCGCTTCCGCATTCATCCCCGGGATCGTAGCGGGTTCCTTCCTTGGTGGGGTGCTGGGCAATTTCACCGATACGGGCTTGCTCATGTGGCTTTTCGTAGCCTTCCTCGTCGGCGCTGGCAGCAGGATGGTTTACACGCACTGGGAGAAGTCGTCAACGGCTGAACCCCGTCCGAATCGGCCATCACTGCTCATGTACGCAGTCATAGGGCTCTTCAGCTTCGGGGCGGGGATCATATCAGGGCTCCTAGGGGTCGGTGGCGGTATTCTCATCGTTCCTTTCCTGATTTTCGCATACAAGGTTCCAACGAAGCAGTCGGCGGGAACGGCGGGGTTCGTCGTGATCTTCTCCTCCTTATTTGGCGTCCTAGGTCATTCTGCTTTCGGGCACTTGGACTACACCCTGATCTTGCCGACTCTTTTGGCCGTGGCCGCTGGCGGAACTCTAGGCGCCAGACTCATGGTGAAGTCGAGTTCCGGATGGGTCAAGACCGGATTCGGACTCGTAATGTGGGCCTTCGCTCTTCAGTTGATTGTGAAATTGATCGGCTGAATGCAGAACACCTTGCCCAAATCGTGGCCGAGACCGAGCGCGCGCTATGCTGGTATCAGCTATGATGAATAGACCATTGGAATCCATTAATAGGCGTGGCCAGAACTGCAGATTTACCGCCGTCGACCAGCTTCTGGAGATACTCGATTATGATTCCCTCGTTGCGCTCGTCGAGGTTGGCCGTGGGTTCGTCTGCGAGTATGACCTCAGGCTCGTTGCTGATGGCTCTCGCCACCGCCACCCGCTGCTGCTCTCCCCCGCTCATCTGTCTGGGCAGCATCCTGGCTTTGCCCCTCAACCCCACGAACTCCAGTAGCTCCAAGCATCTGGTCGATGCGAAGGAAATCGGTTTCTTTCCTATGATCATCGGGACCATGACGTTCTCGCTGGCGGTGAGGTAGGGCACCAGGTTGAATGTCTGGTGGACGAAGCCGACGCACTTGTTGCGGTATTCGGCCAGTCTCTCGTCGTCGAAGGTTGCCAGGTCCTCCCCGTCGTATTCTATCCGACCTGAGCTTGGTTTCTCGAGACCCCCCATTATGCCCAGAAGAGTGGTCTTCCCTGCCCCCGATGGTCCTTCAACAGCAATGAAATCGCCCTTCCTCACCTCCAGTGAGACGTTCTTGAGGATCTCGTCAGAGTCGTAGGATTTCGAAATCGAGTCCAGAATGAGCCCTTGCATGCGCCTGTCACTTCCTTGGGCACTCGCCATAGCACAAAGAACTATCGCAACAATGGTTTGTACCGTTGTTTCTTATACGCCTATGCGCGCGCGGGGTGGCATGGGAAGGAGATGGCAGAGTCGTACGCCCTGGATGGTTTGGGCACGCAACCCGATGGTCCCACGGTGACCCCACGGTAGCGAGTAGTGCCTTAGACCGTGCCTAAACCCGAAAGAACCCCGATGTCTGCCCTGTCACTTTGTGGCGTCGGAGTTTGGGCAGAAACGCGTGACCACAGCGTCCGGCAACCTTCAAATGAGCAAGATGTGACTATCCGGGCGGATCAATTGAGTGGGTCTGACGGAAGCAGTCCAGAGGTTTTCAGACGACTGCAAGACTTGCTCGCGTATCCTCAAGAGGACTTGAATACGGAATTGAAGAGTTGGTTGGATCTGACTTCAGAAGACGACCGTGCGAACTTGGCACAGGCTCTGCTCGCCCTCTCAAATTTCGGTGGCGGCTATGTCATCCTTGGATTCTCAGAAAATGGTGGTGTGTGGCAGCCCGCCATCCCCCGTCCGACAAACTACAACCTGCTCTACACACAAGATTCAGTTAATGGCGTAGTGGATCGATATGCTGACCCCCCCTTCCAATGCCAAGTTCATCATGTGCCTCATCCTCAAAGCAGTGAAACTCATCCCGTCATTGAAGTACCTGGCAAGCATAAGGTACCCATAAGGGCAAGAAGGGATGGACCCAATGGGCGGCATGTGCACCAGAACAGTTACTATATCAGACGCCCGGGTCCAAAGAGCGAACCCCCTCAGTCATCACAAGAGTGGACAGATCTCATAGATCGCTGCATCAGGGCTGCTCGGGAAGAAATGCTATCGAGCATAAGGGACTTGCTTGTCGAGTCTGTCGGGGTTCCACGAGCTAATCCGACCGACGTGGCTCGTTCTAGGCTAGATCAGTGGGTCTCAAGCTCTCGAGGCCGCTTTCAGGAGCTTCTCGGTCAGAATGTATCAATTGCTTCGCGTTATTCGCACGGGACGTGGATGGCCGCTTATGCGCTTGAAGGCCAACCTGCCGTTGCAACACTTTCGAACCTCCTAGCATTGCTAATCGAAGCGCGAGGCCACGAAACGGGATGGCCACCTTGGTGGGTCCCAACACGGCAGAGCCTTGCGCCATACCCTCATGATGGCACAGTTGAGTGTTGGATGAGGGACGTTCAATCTGCGGATGCCGGGCATTCGGACTTTTGGCGAGCCTCTCCCGAAGGCCTCCTGTTCCTTCTTCGCGGATATCAAGAGGATTCCAGCAGACTACAACCCGGGGGCGCGTTTGATTTGACACTTCCGATTTGGAGGGTAGGGGAGTGCCTACTGCACGCCGAGCGGCTGTCGAGAGCTTTGGGCGCAGTTGATGCATCCGTGGTGTTCCGCTTCACCTGGGACGGACTCAGAGGAAGGACTCTGGTAGCTTGGGCAAACCCCGGGCGGACGCTCTTCGAGACAAGACGCGCTAGTCAAGACTCGGTTACTACGGAGCTTTCTGTTCCTACTGGCCGAATAAGCCCCAATCTTCCAGAGCTAGTTGGAAGTATCACCAGGCCACTCTATGAAGTCTTTGACTTCTTCACCATCCCTCAACAGACCATTCAGCAGGAAGTCTCTCAGCTGCGGGGATCATTCTTGCCGTGAAAGCTCTCCAAGTGGTCTTCTAGTGCAAATCGACAGAGCTTTGGGGGAGACGCGAACCTCAGGGGCCTCTTGATTGAAGCAAGAATTGCTAAGGCCACGGTCTTGCTAATTGCGCAACGGTCAGTGCGATCACAACCAAGGTCAAACCGATGATGAGGTAGGTCGTGGTAGTTTGGAAGGCTATGCTTTGGGCGGTCAGCCTCGCCGTACTCGCCTGCAAGTAAGAAGAGTATGGTTCTATTGGCAGGGCTGCCTGGTGGATGTAGCCCTCCTCGTAGACCCCATTGCTTAGCAGGACAAAGGTCATGATCGTATATTGACCGTCCTCAGACACGCTCAAGTTAGCCCCATATCTGGCCGCAGCACCGAAAGTGCCCCCATCAGTGACATTGAACAAGGTTCCCGCCGCCTCGCTTGTTTGGATAAACTGCCTGATTCCCTCGTTCGATGAAATCAATGACGAGTTCAAGGACGTGGGAACTAGAGCCGCGTAGAGTTGTTTGATCTGGCTGGTGTCATTGAGAGAGAATGTCAGGTTCATGATAAATGGATGGAACGCAGCGAATACATCGGTTGTTTTGAAGGCGAACTCCATTTTGGATATATGACTTGAAGCCGGCAGGGGAAAGATCAAGATTCCCTTTGAGTTGAGAGTTTTGGGAGTACTCCCTGCATGTGCGGTGAAGAATTGGAAGTAAGCCGCACCTGCAACGAACGCTCCACCCACAAGAATGAAGATTACGAAGACAACCTTCGAGAAGGTCGAACCATGATAGTCTCGAGGCATCACCGATGCCTCCAGATCTGAGTGTCATAAATCCCACCATGCAGGAGAAGGTGGGGAGATCTCAAGTTTGGATTCACTTTGGAAGTTTGGGAACTCTCTTTTTATCTGGCAGAGAAGTATGTCGGTAAGTGATAGTCAGGCGCTCAAGAGAACCACAGTCGTACTGAACAAGGAGATCCGCGTGAAGCTGAAGCTTCTGAAGGAGGAGCTGGGGTTTGCGACCTACAACGCGCTCTTCAACTACGCGGTACTGGAGCTCACAAGGGAAGGGTTGATTCCACCAGTCGAGTATTCGGCCGTCTTCGAGAAGCTGGGTACGAAACCAGTGATCATAACTGGCGAGTCGGGAGCCTGGAAGACCACGACTGTCAGAGAACTGCTCTCAAGATGGGCGGGCCCCGCGTTCATCCTGAATGTCACGGACGAGTATCCCGATTTCAAGCGAGTCGACCTGGGGAGGGGGAAAGGGTTCGCGACCACCAACGAGTACTCGCTTCTCGGCAACCCCGAGGCGCTTGCCCCGATAAAGGACCGCATCCTCGACCTGGTCGAACTGATGCGCAAGAATGGCATCATCAGCGACGAGGAGTTCCAGGAGCGGTTCGGAGCCCCATCACCGGAGGTGATTGATGACGCTGACGACATTGACACCTCGGACGAAGATGCGGGTGGACTCAACGCGAGAATCACGAGTCTCGTGGCTAGAGTCTCCGATGCTCTGGACACCGACCTGTCTGATGAGGGGGAGACACCCATTGACAGGCTAGAGTCTGGCGTCGATAAACTCATTGACGACTATAATGCCTTTGTAGCGATGGAGGAGCAAAACGGGTAGGTATGGAAACGAAGACGGAGGAGAAACCCAAGACAGGCTTCAGGTTACTGAATCATCCGGTTCGTCCAGATATTGCGACGCCTCCGCCGAGTCGCCCCGCAGAGGCATGTCCGATCCCGCAGAACCCACCCTCTCCTGGGAAGCAGGTAGCAGCTGGAGCCTGCCCAGCGAACGTCGCGATAGACGAGAAGGGGAATGTCATGGTTGATCTCGACGCTCAGGCTCAGGGATGCGAAGGAATCAAGGATAGCATCTTACACTCACGCCCCGGCACCAGGAAATACGGCCTCGCCCATTTCAAAAAGGGCGGCGAAAGGCTCGACAAAGATTCCAAGGCAAAGTAGTGCTCGAGAGTTCCAGGCGGACTCACTCCTGAGCGCTCTGCAGTCCTTCTTCGGAGCCCAATGCTCTTTCAGGTCAAAGTCGGCCTGGTTCCGCGCAGAGAGAGCAAGGACCGCAGTTTGGATGCCGAGCCGTAGCCGAATGTCCAGTCGATCCTGGGGCCAGGTTCTCTGTCTCCTTTGAGAAACTCCGAGATTGCTTTCACTGCCGCAGTCGGTTCTGACGCCGTGGTGTCGAACTCCGCGGTCTTCTTGCTGCCAAACGCGGTCATGGAATCTGCCGAAATGACCCCGATCAGCTCCGCTTCGACGTTCTCCACGACCTTCTCGGGCTGGTACCCTCTCGCAAGGAGGCGTCGCTTCACGGCCGTTGGCTCGCACCTGAGGACCGCGACCTTTCCAATCTCTTGGCCCCTGAGGACATATGGCAGAAGATGGCCGTAGATGAGGGCAGGCCTGCTCACGTGTTTGACGAGGAATCTGCCGAGGGAGGCCGTATCCACCTCGGCGTCCGTGTCGTCTTTCTTGATGAGCCCGGATGCCACTGCCTGGTCATGAAGGCTGACGCAGGGGATGCCAATCTTCGAGGCGACCAGCGGTGCGAGCGTCTTCTTGCCGGTCCCGGGCGTCCCGGTAATCCCGACGCAGTTCCTCAATCTCTGGTACACCGGTGCCAGTCAGCTCTGATCCGGCGCAGACTTGAGTTTCGACTTGAAGTGGGCCCTGAACTTCGCCAGCTTGGGCGAAATCACAGCCTGGCAGTAGGGCTGTCTCGAGTTCCTCCTGTAGTAGTCGCGGTGGTAGTCCTCAGCGGGATAGAACGCCTCAAACGGCGCTACCTCCGTCACAATCGGGTTTCGGAAGGCATTCTCAATGGTAAGCTCAGTGATGATCCCTTGGGCGGCTTTCCCCTGCACTTCGTCGTGATAGAAGATCACCGACCTGTACTGTGACCCCATGTCGGCACCCTGCCTATTTGGTGTAGTGGGGTCGTGCGTAGAAAAGAAGACCTCTAACAGCTCCCTGTACGAGACCGACTCGGGGTCGAAGGTCACTTGGGCCACCTCGGCGTGTCCCGTCGTGTCGGCACAGACCTTCTCGTATGTGGGGTTGGCAACATTCCCCCCCGAATAGCCCGGCTCCACTTTGATGACTCCTCTTAGTTCGTTGAAGACGGCCTCTGAGCACCAGAAGCAACCGCTCCCAAACGTTGCGACTTCCGTGCGTGACATCTTGGCCATTTTCCCGTTGCCCTGGATTAAAGGATGAGGGTTACGCCCCCGGCTACGCGCAGCGCATTCCCGTTGAGGTCGATGACTGCCCCTCTCATGCTCTCCCAGACGGGAATCGGAGCCGGAAGTGTGGCCCTGATGAGCCCGGAACCTCCGTCGGATAGACTTGCAGGCAGCATTTCTCCCGGTAGCTGCAGGTGGAGGTCACGCCCGATCACTTCTTGCTTGTAGAACGGGGACTTCGCGAATCGGAAAGTGGGACTGTTGCTCAGGGCGAAGGAACCGTCGTCCAGCCAGTAGCTCTTCTCCAGGTCTCTCGCCTCGACTCCCCGCAGTGATAGGCCTACCCTGATCCCCCTGCCGACAGACTCGACGTCGACGTCGTTGACTTGAATCCCCTTCACGTCAATCCTCGGCCCTTCCGGTCCGGGAATGGCCCTCAGCTGGTCGTGGAGCGATATTCTCCCAGCGAGGACGAATCCGAGCGCGACCGTCCCGACGCCCTTCACGCTGAAGGCCCGATCGACGAAGACCAGCTTCCCCTTCGGCGGCCAGTCCTGTCTCGGTCGCGCGTACGACAGGTCAATCGCCGAGGAAGTCGAGGACCTCTCCTCGATGCGATAGGAGGCAACGGCCGTGCATCTCATCGCGGAAGTCGCAATCTCTGGTGTAACCATGCCGTCCATCAACTCGAGGGTCCCAGGGAGACCCAAGGACCCGAGGAGGACGGCGAGCTCGCCGTCGGGCGCAGACAGCCTCCCCGCCTTCGGGAACAAGTACAGCGCGTGATCCGAGATCGAGGCGACGCGGGCGTATCCCTGGATCCTGTCGGGATAGTCCGAGGTGTCCAGAAAAGAGAGCCTGTGGCCGCCCTCGATCCGATGAAAGACCGAGATTCCCTCTGCCTCGCTCTTCTTCGCGACGCTGGATTCGAAGACACTTTTGGCTTCCTGTTCTGTGCCGAAGACTCCTACGGTAATATCATCCATCGGCGGGCCCTTACTTCTTGTGCTTTAGGTGCGTGTCGAACCAGCGGATGTAGTGACCCAGGCGAGTGGTTCGGTGCTTAGGCTTGCCGACCCTTGAAAGGTCGTGATTCTCCCCGGGGAAGAGGACCAGCTCCGCCTCCTTGCCATGTTTCTTCAGGGCGGTGAAGAACTCGAGTCCCTCAACCATCGGACACCGGTAGTCTTCCATCGAATGCACGACTAGCAGCGGGGTTTCAACTCTTGGCGCGTAGCTGAGAGGTGAATCGCTTCTGAGCTTCTCTTCAGAGTCCCACGGGTCGCCCCCCACCTGGTCTTCGGTAAAGGCGGGGCCTATGTCGGATGTCCCCCAGAAGCTGGTCCAGCTGGATATACACCTGTCCGTGACTGCGGCCTTGAACCTCGTGGTGTGACCGATGGCCCAGTTGGTCATGAACCCCCCATATGAGCCGCCCGCAACCCCCAGCCTCTCGCCGTCGATCTGGGGGTACTTTTTCAGAACCCAGTCGAGGCCCTCCATCAGGTCTTCGAAGTCGCGAGTTCCGTACTGTCCCCTGATGTCGGCGAACTTCTCTGAGTAGCCGTCACTCCCCCGCGGATTGAGGTAGATCACGGCGTACCCGGCCCCCGCGAAGGCCTGAAATTCGTGCATGTACGCATAACCGAAGGCTGTCTTGGGCCCTCCATGGACGTAAAGTATGCCCGGCACCTTCCCCTTCGCCTCGGGCATCTGGACCCAACCCTCGACCAGCTCGCCGTCGCTCGCCCTGAAGGTCACGTGCTCCGGGGAAAGGACCTTCAGCTCCTTGTAGACCTCGGAGTTCAGGGCCGAGAGCGCCTTCTCTCGTCCCGACTTCAGGTACAACTCCTCCAGGCGGTCGGCTGTCATGGCGACGAATGCCACCTTGCCGTCCTTCACGTCGAATCCTTCGATGCTCCTTTCGCCGCCGAGTATCAGCTCTGGCTCCCCGCCCAGTCTGATTCTGTACAGATGGACCGCGCCGCCGTCGGCCTGCACGTAGTAGATCCCGTCCTTGTCCCAGATTACGTTCCCCGGCCCGTGCGACTTCGAGCGAGCGTCTGAATTCAGCCCGTTGGCCTTGTTCCTGTCGACTCTCTCGGCCCTTGAGATCCTGCCAGTACGGAGGTCTATGGTCCAGATGCAGTTGTGGGAGGCGAAACCCGACGGCAGGTAGTCGCCCGAGATCGCGATGTGGCCGTCATCTGGGCTCCACGCGAGGGTCCCAATCTCCATATTGGACTTCGTCAGCTTCCTCCTCTCCGCCCCGGAGACGTTGATCATGTAGACGTCCGAGATGTATGGCTTCAAGTCGTTAGTCGAAGCGAGGTAGGCGATTCTCTTCCCGTCATTTGAAATAGCGAATTCGGAAACGTCGAACTCTCCTTTAGTGACTTGGGTGACTTTCCCGGACCCCAGGTCCACCTTGAAGACATGCTTGCGCCTGTTGGAGATGAAGCCCAGCCCGTTGAACCAGAACGTCAGCCTCTTGATGACCTTGACGTCGTCCTTCTGCTTCTTCGTTACATAGGAGAGGAAGTAGACCATCTTGGAGTCGGGCGACCACTGAGGGTTATCGACGCCATCCTTCGTCTTGTGGAGGAGCCTGGCCTCGCCCCCCTTGGCGCTGATGACGTACAAGGCGTTCCCCTTGTCGTCCTTGCCGAACTGCCTTCTGGAGAGGAATAGTATTGATGCGCCGTCTGGGGACCACTTGGGGTCATAGTCTTTCTTCCCTGTGGTGAAAGGGTCTTTCACCGAACCTCTCACGTCAGTCACATACACGTCCGAGTCGTAAGCGTCGTCTTCCATGTTTGCCCGCCGGGCCGAGAACGCTACCTTTCTCCCGTCAGGTGAGAAGCTAGGCTCGGAGAGCAGGGCATAGTGGGTGAAATCAGAGGGTGCTATCGCTCGCTGCACCCGCCCCTGCTCGGTCATGCCAATCTTATGTCTTGCCGTAGAGGGAGCAGCTGTTGATCTCCATCATCCTGCCTTGATGGCTTCATGATGTTTGGTCCAGCGCCGAGCTCCTGGAGGGAAAATCCCTACCAAAATGAATCAAGTGCTAACCTTAATCAGGTTTGATCACCATAGATGCTCAATGATTTCTGACCCAGAATCCGGAGTTCCGAACGACAAACCTACGCTTGGTTCAGCTTTTTATAAGAGACGAGGATTTCTTCCGACGAAAATTCGTGAATCTGAGCAATTCAAGATTCAGAATCATTCCTATTCTCAGTGCAATCTTCCTTATGATCTTCTTCGTCAACCCAACGACCGCAAGCATATCTTCCATCACGAAGCCCACAACAGTTCCGGTGCTGCACACTTCCAGTGTCGGCCCCGTGGTAACGCTTCTAGATTCTTCATTCAACCCTAACCTGGTCGGCGGGTCACCCTTCTGCTACAGTGGTTCCCTGGGGACCATCATTTGCTATCCACCCAACTTCCTGAAGACAGCCTACAACTTTCCATCCTCTACGGGTAGACATGGTCTGGATGGAACGGGTCAGACTATAGTCATCGTCGATGCATTCGGAAGCCCGACAATTCAGAGCGACCTGGACACCTATGACGCGGCATTCGGGCTACCCTCTACAACGGTCACAATCCTCTGTGGCCCAACATGGACCGGAGCGGCGACTGACATCTGTCCTGTGAACACCATCTCGGACCTTTCGACGGCGCCGAACGCACTCGTCTGCGGAGCAACTGGCTGGGCAGAAGAAACCACACTCGACGTCACAATGGCCCACTCGCTTGCTCCTGGAGCCCACATAGTCCTGCTCGTTGCTAACGACTGCTACGACAACAACCTATACGGCGCTGAACAAGCCATTGTCACTCAGCACCAGTACAGGGGTAGCATCATGACCCAAAGCTTCGGTGAACCCGATGACCTGGCCACGTGCACTACCTTGGATAACACCAGCTCATACTGCATCTCGTGGGACCCCACTCTCCTTAACCTCCCGAACCAAGTGTTCCAGACTGCAAAGATGAACCACTGGACCGTCATTGCTTCTACAGGGGATTTCGGTGCGAATGAGAACGCAGGTTTCCTCGGAACCGGCGAGCTCACTCCTTCATTCCCAGCAACCAGTCCACTCGTCCTAGCGGCGGGAGGGACACAGGGATCTCCCTACGGAGGCAAGTACGGTGGACCACCTGGGACAGGCGGCACCTTCACTTGCGCCGCTCATCAGAACTGCAACACAGGTCTCGTCATGATCAACGGCGGCACTAACGGCTGCGGCACAGCCGTGAGACCAGCCGAGCCCACCAGTTGCTACCCAACCGGCTACGGCGGAGAGAGCACGTGGAACGAGTTCACCGTCTTCGGATTCGGAAGCAACACCGGAGGAGGCATCAGCATGCTCTACGGCTTACCTTCATACCAACAGGACGTCCACCACAAGTTCACAACCCTTCTGGGCAACACCGTCAAGGCTACCGGAAGAATGACCCCTGACGTGTCATTCAACTCGGCCATCTACGGAGGAGTGATGGCCTACCTAGGATTCCTTGGCATATGGGCCGTCTTCGGTGGCACCAGCGCAGCTGCGCCCGCATGGGCAGGGATCATGGCTCTGGCCAACCAGGCAAATGGACGCCCACTTGGGTTCGTCAACCCCGCTATATACGAAATCGGCAACAGCCGTTCCTTCCACGACATCACCCAAGGGAACAACGCCGTCTGCGCAGGACTCTGCGGCGAAGACGGTTTCCTGGCGGGCAGGGGCTACGACCTGACAACTGGTTTGGGAACCCCGAACGTCTCATTCCTCATCCACGCCCTCACTGACAACTAGCACAGAATAGGAAAACAGGCGTGCAACAGCACGCCTTCCCTCTGTTTTGTTAGATCTGGTCTGTGGGTCAGGGACAACTCCAGTGCGTTCCGCAGGGCTTGCACGTGCAGTCGTCAGCGGAGGAGGGACATCACACCGCGGACTATGGCCTTCGAGCTAACCGCTCGAGTCTCCCTGGCCCACTCTCTTCATCCAATCGTGAACAAGAACCTCGGCGTCCCCGCCTTGCAAGGCCTCGATTATCTTTCTAGCCACGAATTCTGCAGTGTCAGGAGGATAGGGGAGCTTGCCCTCGACCTCTGGAACAGAGTGCTTGATCGTGTTCTTCTCGAAATCCGTCTCGGTCACGTATGGATACACGACACTTACGACGATTCCGTCCTTCTTCAGCTCTTCCCTGGCTGCTAGACTGATGGCAGAATACGCCCTCTCCGTGGACGCATACGGGCTCATGTTGGGCAGCACTGCGAGTGCCAGACCCGAACTCACGTTCACGATCGAACCGCCTCCATGCCGGCGCATCAGCGGTATGACCTCCTGCATAGCAATCAGCGGTCCCACTACGTGGAGGTCGTAGACGTAGCGAAGGGTGGGTATGTCGATCTTCTCTACGGGCGCGTCGTATCCCTGTCCGGCGCAGTTCACCAGCGCGTCTATCCTGCCGAAGTGCTCGACAGCCCGCCTGACCATCGTCTTGACTTCGTCCGCCTTCGTCATATCGGCTGGGATGGGCAAAGACGATGGCAAGGTCCTCGAGAGTTCTTCCAGTCGCTTTCCCGAACGCGATACTAGGGCGAGTTTCGCCCCCATAACCGAAAGCATTTTCGCGGTCTCAAGCCCTATTCCTGATGAGGCCCCCGTTACTATGACTACCTTGTCTCTAATCTCCATGTGCCCTCTGTCTGGACTCGGAGACTATTAACCAAAAGCGACGACCTTGACTGATGGAGTCGTGGTCATGAATCCCTCCTGACGGCCTGTGCACTAGTCGCCGTAGACGGTGTGGTACCAGGGCTTCCGAACTGCGTCAGTAGTGTCGACGTATACGAATTTCACTTGGGTGTAGTCGTCAAAGGTGTACGCTGACATGCCTTTTCCGTGACCACTCTGTTTGAACCCCCCGTGAGGCATTTCCAAGGATAGTGGAAGGTGATCGTTGACCCAGACGTCCCCAAACCTGAGCTGCGCCCCTGCTCTCATCGCCTTGCTCACGTCCCTTGTCCAAACGGAGGCCGCGAGGCCGTAGACCACGTCGTTTGCCTTCTCGATTCCCTCTTCGAAAGTCGATATCTGAGAGACACAGATGACAGGCCCGAATATCTCCTGTTGACAGATTTTCATGTCCTGTTCCACATCAGCAAAGACGGCCGGTTCATAGAAGAATCCTCTGCTCAAGGGACCTTCAAGGACCGGACGCTTTCCACCCAAGACCAGTTTTGCCCCTTCATTCTTGCCTACTTCGACCATCTCTTCGACCTTCTTGCGTTGTGCTTCAGACACAAGAGGGCCCATGTCTGTGTCCCGCCTGGTGGGATCACCTATCCTGATCTTGCCCACCTTCTCAGTGAATCTCTTGGCTCATCGAGATGGGTAAGAGGAAAATCAGAGCAGAAGAGCACTTCATGGAAACAAAGAAGTTCTATTGAGTCTGAAAGCACCCCAGACAATTCTCGTCAGAGAAGGGAGGTACCCTTCAAGAGCGCGCGCTAAGGATATGGCACCCGCTGAGCACGAGGTCTACGACTGTGACAGAGCCGATGCTCCCGGCTCCAACCAAGAGTCCCTTCATGGTCTGCACAGTGCGCTGCGAATCATTGATCGACTCTTGTTGCGCCGTCGAGACTTGGAACTCACACTTCCCTCCATCTTGCCTTCTTGACCGCAACTACTGCCAAGATGGCAGTCGTGGCAAACAGGACACCCCATGCAAGGGCGACCTCGAGGGTTGAGAGTGGTAGGAAGCTGGGAGATTTCGGTGACAGGAGATGCTGGGAGATTTCGGCGGCGTAGGTAGTGGGGGACAGGTAGGCCACGTACCGGTACGGGAGGGGGATGAGCGTTATCGGGTAGTAGACTGGAGGCAGAGTAGAAAAGAGGGTCGAAATCAGTCTTGAAAAGGCGAAACTCTGGACAATGTCGCTTGAGAAAGTCGATAGTGTGTACCCGATGGCGATGGAGATAAGGAACATGAGCAAGAAGACTCCTAGCAACTCCAGCGCCTGGATCACCCCAGGATTGAGGTAGATCGCAGCCAACACCGTCAGAACAGCCAACGCCGGCACAGAATAGATGATTTCCGCGAGAGCCATCCCTGTCACATAGGCGGCGGGAGCGGTGGGCGAGCTGACCACCATGTCCTGGAGCTTGAAGTCGTTTTTCAGGTGCGCCAAATCTCCTTGAAGCGACATGCCGCTGTTGAACATGCTCATTATGAAGCCTCCTTCAATCGCGTCCCCAATCAGCTTGCCGCCACTCACGAAGTAAATCAGCAAGAGAAAGGAGAGCGGGGACAGGACCGTGTTGAGAAGGACTACGGGGTAGTTCTTCATCTCGTATATGGAGTTGACCAGTACTGAGGCAAGGACCTGCCTCCCCCAAGACTTCACTTAGCCTTCGCCTCCTGATCGCTTCTGTTCACGAGATGAAAGAAGATGTCGTCGAGGGAAGTCTTCCTAATAGAGAACTTCGCCCCCTTCTCTAGGAGCTGTCTTGAGACGCTGTAGGCTTCTTCCTCGTCCGTCAGAATCTGGGTCTCTCCTGATTCCCCGCGGGTCGCGGAACCCCCGGACACCTTGGGAAGTTCAGAACCGGCGGCGACCATGACACTGTACTGGTGCTTGACCGCTGAGCGGAGCTCGTCAAGGGATCCGAGGCCGACCATTTTTCCCATATGCATGACCCCGATGGTCGTTGCCAGCTGCTCCGCCTCTTCCAGATAGTGGGTGGTTAGAATCAGGAAACGGTCCTTCGCCAGACCTCCTAGGAACTTCCACAGTTCCTTGCGCGATATGGGATCGAGCCCGGTCGTCGGCTCGTCGAGGAAGACAATGTCTGCATCTGAAGCGAGTACTGCGGCAACCAAGACCTTTCTTTTCATACCACCTGAGATCCGCCTAGTCAGAGTGTTCTCCTGCTCCCCCAGCCCGACCCGAGCGAGTGCCTCTGACGCCCTCGCCTTTGCCTCCCCATAGGCGATGCCCCTCCACATTAGATAGGAAAGGACGGTCTGTTTCGGCGTCATCCATGGAACGGTTCTGGCTTCCTGGGGGACACATGCGATTCGCTCCCTCAGTACCTTGGCCTCCTTCGCGACGTCTATGCCGTTGATCGAAGCGCTCCCGGAGGTCGATTCGAGCTGAGTGGCCAGGATTCTCACGAGGGTCGTTTTTCCCGCCCCATTCATGCCAATCAGAGAGAAGATTCCTCTGGAGGGAATTCGAAGGTTGACTGAATCGAGGGCTCTTCTTCCGCTGGAACCAGAATACACCTTGGTCAGGTCCTCGCACAGAAGCTCCTGGGTCTTCTCCAAGACTTCCTTGCCAGGCTGCACGTGGTTTTAGAGCTTGCCCACGGGGATATCCGCGATAAGCAGAGGTGTCCGATCACCGTCCCCATATGCGCGGCAGCACCGCGACCAGAACCAGCACGGATCAGTGCATGATCATGGCGAGGGTAAATTAAGAAGCAGCCTTCGCATCCAAAAGCGGAATCGTGACGTTTAGAAAGGTCAAGCAAAAGGCCTCGAGGCGTGAACCTAGTTCCGAAGTACTTCTTCCTGACCAAGGGCGTGGGGAGAGACAGAGAGAACCTCGCCTCATTCGAAGCGGCTCTCAGAGACGCGGGTATCAGTTGGTACAACCTTGTCAGCGTCTCGAGCATCATCCCGCCAAAGTGCGTCAAGGTCACGCGTGAGCAGGGCATATCCATGTTGAAGCCAGGAGAGATAGTCTTTCTCGTGCTTGCGCGCAACTCTACGAACGAAGACCACCGTCTTATCGCTGCGTCGATCGGTCTCGCGATGCCATCGAATCCAGACGAGGTTGGCTATCTATCGGAACACCATTCATTCGGCGAGACGAATGAGTTGGCTGGAGAGTATGCAGAAGACCTGGCGGCTTCCATGCTCGCGACCACGATGGGCGTGCCCTTCGACATCAATGCGGATTGGAATGAGAAGGAGCAGGTTTTCAAGGCCTCGGGCAGGATAATCAGGACTACGAACCACACGCAGTCGGCAGTCGGAGACAAAGGAATGTGGACCTCCGTGGTGGCTGCCGCCGTATTCATCATGGGCACGGACTCCGCCGTGATGTCTTGAAGCAGTTTCAGGGAAACCCAACTCAGACAACGCTCATCTTCCTGACGATGATGGGTACTTTGCGCGTGCTGTGATGAGATTCAGATAACCAAGGAACTCTCTCAGGATACAGTGATTTGATCTTGAGCCCTTGCGCTCAGGTCACGGACCCACCGGAGAGGACCAGCAGTATCCCAGTCACCAGAAAGTAGCTTCCGAAGGTAAACAAAACGCTACCGGCGAGCAGGTCCAAAGCCCAGCGGGGAAAACGCAGAAGGTATTCGTACGAGACCGCAGAAACAGCAATCAGAAAGGCTATGCTGATGCCGGCGCCGATGAGAGTCCATTGGAGGTTGAAGGTCCCGGCTGCGGCGAGGACGAGACTGGCCTCGAACCCTTCGGTCAGAGTTATCGTGAAGACGGGGAGCGAATTGATGAAGGAGAAGGGGACCACTTCCGGCCTCTCTCCCCCGTAGTGTTCCATGTCCTTATCGACGACTTCTGCCTCGAGCTTGTCCATCTTTGCCCGGAATGACCTCTTCCCGAAGTAGTACCTCTTGAAACCGCGGAGGAACCTGTACGAAAAGTATAGAATCACGAGCCCTGTCGCGATGCTGATCAGCGCTTCTGGGAGCTCCAGAAAGACCTGCCTGACCCCCAAGAAGATCAGGATTGACGCAGCTCCCCCTGTCACAACGCCGAGGAGCACGTTGTTCCTGCCCAGCTGTTTGATGGTCGCCACCGAGAGGATTGCGACTTCGCTCCCTTCGACCAGTACCGCCTTGAATGCTAGCAGGAACGATGCAACAATCACAACCTCGCTAGTCAAGGTTGTGGCTGCCCGACTTTTCTCGTGATTTATCTATTGTCCTGATCCGCCATGCTATCATCCTTCGCAACTCTCTAGTTCGGGGAGGTTGTTTTTGCGTTGAGTGATCTGTGGCTGGTTCCTCTCTATGGCGTTCGTCTTGACCGTGCACCAGATTGCAGATCAAGTTTCTGGCACTTCCACCTGTTTAGAGGATTGAGTAAATCCCTCTGGGCCCGCCTCCGTGGCGTCTTGGCCCCCCGTCACGTGGGAAGAGCTTATTATGAGCGAGAAACTGTTTTGCTTCGTGCCGATTTGCCCGAAATGCGGGAAGCTAATCAGCGATAAGAGGTATGCCAGACACCTGACGCGGTGCGGGACGATCCACAAGCACTCCCCGCGACCACTGGTGGAGCACAGTGCTAGCGCAGACGTGTATTGGGGAAGGCATTGACGGGTTTCTACGGCCGAACGAACAGGATGCCTTGGGCAGCATCCTTGCTCGTTCGTTCCTGGGCATCGGTCATCACTCAGACAACTCCCTCAGGAGAAGGATTGATTCGAATGACTCCGGTAGGCCAGGGCATGGTTGGGCCTGACTAATCATGAGAGACTTCCTGGACGAGCTAGACAAGACCGGCGACCTGACACATGTAAGACGGGAGGTCTCTGCCAGACACGAAATCGCAGCTGTCGCAAAAAAGCTGGACGAGAAACCCGTCATCTTCGAGAAGGTAAAGGAGTCAGGGTACAGGGTCGCTTTGGGCATCTGTGGCACCAGAGGCAATCTCGCCAGGGCCCTAGGTGTCAGTGTGAATCAGTTGCTGGGGAGGATTCTTGACGCCGTTGAAAACCCCAGTCTCTTCCAGACCACGGAGAAGGCACCGTGCCAAGAGGTCGTAGAGGAAGAAGTCGACTTACGCAAGATCCCCATCCTGACCCATTGCGAGCGCGACGGTGGGCCGTACGCCACAGCTGGCATCGTCGTCGCCAAGGACGAGGAATTCGGCTACAACGCCAGCTACCACCGGCTGATGCTGATAGGGAAGGACCGAATAGCGGCGAGGATTCTGCCCCGCCACCTAGACACTTTCATTAAGAGAGGCAACAGGGAGGTCGGGATATCCTTCGGCAATCATCCCGCATTTTTGTTTGCCTCCGCCGTCTCGTGCGAGATAGGGAAGAGCGAGCTTGCGATAGCGAACAACCTGAAAGAAACAAAGTTCGTCAAGTGCGTGACTAACGAAAGCCTTGTGCCGGCTGACTGTGAGCTTGTGCTCGAGGGGACGGTGACGGACGAACTCGTAGACGAAGGGCCCTTCCCTGACATCACTGGCGCCTACGACGTAGTCAGGAAGCAAAGGGTCATCAAGATCAACCGCGTGACACACAGGAGGGAACCGATCTACCAGGCCATTCTGCCCGGAGGGGCCGAGCACAGGATACTGATGGGCATGCCGCGGGAGGCCACCATATACCGCGAGGTCAACAGGGTGTGCACCTGCATCGATGTGCGCCTGACCCCGGGGGGTTCCTCCTGGCTGCACGCTGCCATCAAGATAAGGAAAGAGAACGAGAATGATGCGAAGAACGCACTAGAAGCAGCATTCAAGGGCCATCCGAGCCTGAAACACGCCATCGTTGTCGACGAGGACATCGACATAGACGACCCGAACGCGGTCGAATGGGCGCTCGCCACAAGAGTTCAGACGGACCGGGACCTCATGCTGAAGCCAAACGAGTACGGCTCCTCCCTCGATCCCTCAGCGGATCAAGTCACGAGGAAGACCTGCAAGGCAGGCGTGGATGCGACCGTGCCGCTGAAGGCCCCGAGAGACGCGTTCGAAAAGGCTAGGATTCCCCGCGAAGAGGAGATCAGGTTGGAAGACTATCTGGACTGACCGGTAGATGAGGCTCACAAAGACAGAGGAAGGCATGCTCTCCGGAAAGGAGGGTCGCGCAGCCAAAAAGAGCATGGAAATCTTGACCGCCCTGGGTGAGATCTACGGGGCTGAGAGGCTGATCAGAGTCTCCAGCGTCCAGGTGTCGGGCGTCTCCTACAAGAACCTCGGAGACGCGGGAATTGAATTCCTGAGAGAGTTAGCCGAGGATGGAAAGGCGAGAGTGAAGTCCACTCTCAACCCGGCGGGAATGGACCTTGTCAACTGGCGGTCACAAGGAATCGGAGAGGATTTTGCGCACAAGCAGCTGGAGATCATAGACGCCTACGAGAAGCTCGGGCTGGAAACCTCCTGCACCTGCACGCCCTATCTGGCGGGCAACGAACCACGCTTCGCGCAGCACATCGCTTGGAGCGAGAGCTCCGCAGTTGTCTACGCCAACTCCGTCCTCGGGGCAAGGACTAACCGCGAAGGGGGACCGAGCGCCCTGGCTGCCAGCCTCACCGGGAGGACCCCTCTGTACGGGTACCACCTCGACGAGAACAGGCTACCGACTCTGGTCGTGAACGTGAATGCCGGCCTGAAGTCTGCGGAAGACTTCTCTGCTATGGGTTACTTCGTAGGCAGGGCGGTCAAGAACGGCGTGCCCTACTTTAGAGGGGTCAAAGGCGCGGGTCTTGAGGAGTTGAAGACGCTTTCTGCGGCTCTGGCCAGCTCGGGCGGAGTGGCCATGTTTCATATCGAAGGGATAACCCCTGAAGCGAAAGGCACGATCAACGGGATAGAAGCCGTGTCATTCACAGGGCGCGACCTCAGGGAGACGAGAGCGGAGTTGAACGACTCGGGAGAGCCTGACTTCATCTCTGTTGGTTGCCCCCACTGTTCGCTGGAGGAACTGGCGAAGATCGCTAGGCTGCTCAGGGGGCGCAAAGTCAAGCGAGAGTTCTGGGTCTGTTGCAGCCGCGCGGTGAAACGCCAGAGCGACGAAAAAGGCTACTCAAGGCAGATCGAGGCCAGCGGAGCCAAGTTCGCCCTCGACACGTGCATGGTAGTCGCACCAATCGAATCCATGGGGTACGAAGTGGTCGCCACGAACTCGGCCAAGGCATGCCACTATCTGAGGAACAACGGGCTGAAGGTCCGATTCTGGCCGCTGAGCAAGTGCGTTCTGGAGGCGACCAAGGCAAGATGAAGCTCACTGGAAGGGTCATCTATGGCGGGAGCGCCGTGGGAAAAGCATTGGTCACGACCCAGCCGATATCCTTCCTCGGCGGCGTCGACCCTGCCACCGGGAGGATCATCGAGCGAGACCACGAGCTGCTGGGTGAATCAGTGAGAGGAAGGGTCCTGGTCTTCCCCTACGGAAAGGGCTCTACAGTGGGCTCCTACATACTCTACAGGCTTCGCAAGAATGGACTGGCCCCTTCCGCGATAATAAACGAAGAGTGCGAGACCATAGTCGCCGTGGGCGCAATAATCTCTGAAATCCCATGTGTGGACAAGATCGACCTGAACAAGATAGGGCCTGATGCAACGATCAGGGTAGACGGCGCAACAGTGCGTCTATAGAGTCGAGCTTTGTCGTTCCGGGAACACCCTCCTTCCACAGCGCGACTTCTACTTCAAGGTAGGCGAGTGCAGTTAAGGCGCAGCCCGTCTCTTCAAGCCTGCAGAGCCCTCCCAGCGTCGAGAGAGGTTGTGCTCAACCCCCAGCAACTCCAGGGCCTTGCCCGCAACCTGATTGACGAGGTCATTGATCGTCTTCGGCCTGGAATAGAAGGCGGGCATCGCAGGAAGGACTATCGCACCTGCGCGTGCGGCGGTGACCATGTTCTCTAAATCAATCAGCGTCATGGGAGTCTCTCTCACCACTAGCACAAGAGGTCGCCTCTCTTTCAGCGTAACCCCGGCAGCTCTGAGCAGTAGATTGTCGGCGTACCCGCTCGCGACACCGCTTAGAGACTTCATGCTGCACGGGATTATCGCCATCCCGTCTGTCCGGAAAGAACCGCTGGCGAGCTTCGACGCGATGTCGCCAATTCGGTGCACCTCCGTCGCGAGCCTCTGCACTTCGGGTATCTTGTAGTTCGTCTCCAGACGAATCGTCTCGCGGGCAGCTTCGGTCAGAATCAAGTGAGTCTCCACGCCCAGCTTCCTGAGAATCTCGAGCGCTCTTATCCCATATACGCTGCCGCTCGCTCCGGAGATGCCTATTACGAGGCGCACATGGAGATTCGTTCGCTGCCTTCTTTTAAGGGCGCTTCCCGGTCGCACGATTTGCAGCGAACATTTGTCGAAGTAATCACCACTTCGGAGATTTCCTGTCTAAGGGATGGGATGGGTCTTCGATATCACATTGCCCGAGTAGAAGGCGGCTATTGTCAATTTCCCCGATGATTCTCTTCAAGAACTCATTCCTCTCTTTGAGGAGCCAATCCATTTCCATTTCGACGGGCCTCGCGACATCATAAGAGAGAGGATGAAGAGGAGCGGTATCATTCTGCGCCTGGCTCTCGATGACGGACTCCCTCCCCCCCCCGAGGATTAGGGTTTCGTTAGCACGCCTACCTCACTGGTTAGGAGAATGCATATATACGGTATCGGAAAGGACGCATACGTATGATGGCAGCGTCAAGTGGAAAGTGGGCTGGCAGGTTCATCTGGGCGGCCGTGGTTCAGGGTTTGCTGGCAGTCATAGCGACGGTGCTGATCGTGGAGCCATTGAGCTACTTCGGTATCAACTGGTACTACAGTCCATCCAAAGTGATCGCCGGAGGCTCCGCCGGCACTTGGCTGTTCACCGGTTACATCTCTTACTTGGTCGTCGGTGTAATCGCGACTGCCGTCACGGCAGTCTTCTACTTCTACATCGAAGGCGTCATGGGCAAGGTATACAGCGGACTGACTAACTACCTCGCCTGGGGGCACTACGTTCTCATGAACGTGGGAGTCGCAGGCTCGATGTTTCTAATGATGTGGGGCGGGTATATGGGGGGCCGGGGACTTGCCGAAGGTATGACAACAGGCCAAGTTCACGTGCAGTACCTGAGTCAGCTCGTAAACCCTATCGGTGCCTTCATCATGCTGGCCGCTCTCGGCGCAGTTCTGGGGGGCCTAGGGTTCATACTAAGGACCAGAATTAAGTAAGAAGGTCTTCGCATCTACACCCTCGTTCCTCCAAGACGTGACTCTTGCTCCAACCTTCGAGTCTCTTTCTGAACCGTAGATTCATTGTTCGTCTTCACGAATCTAGAAGCGCTTTCTATCACCCTAACGTCGATTGCCGAGCCCCTTGCACCATGCGGATTCACAGTGGAATTGACGGCAACGAAGTCCCTTACGTCGCCGGTGTTTGGAGTGTGCCAAAAGGACCCGAATCTGGTCACGATTTCACGGAGTCTGGCCTCCCCCGCGAAGAGCTTGGTCAAAGTACTCCCACCACAGCCCTCATAGAGAAGGTTTAACAGAAAACCATCACGACTCAACTCCGTTGAACAAGAAGAAAGTCCTCTCAGCTCATCATCTTCCTGAAGGGCTCGCACATGTAAGTCTAGGGGAGAGAGACGCCTTCATGAGAAGGCTCGAACGATTCCTAGCTCATCTGGAGAAGAGGTCGTAGAAACCATGGTGCTTAGCTGCGAGGTCTGCGGAAATCTGATAAGAACCACTCCGAGCCGCGTCGAGATCGACGGAGCGACTCTGCAGGTCTGCCAGAGCTGCGCCAAGCATGGGAGCCCACTGACGAGCACAGTGCCTAGAGTCCGCCCCGTAAGGGTTCGCCCATTCGTCAGGGGAGGATCGGTAGAGCCTGAACTCGAAGTCGACCCCGAGTACAGTTCGATAGTAAGACAGGCGAGAGAGAAGCTGGGCCTTACTCAAGAGACCCTGGGCAGGGCGATCAACGTGAAACCTTCAGTCATTAGCCACGTCGAGACGGCAAAGCTGAAGCCCGATCTAAACTTGGCCAGGACCCTCATGCACTACCTGAAGGTGGAGCTTTTGATCTCCAGCAGCGACTTGGAGTCGACGCCTGCGTAGATTAGTGGAATCTGACCCCATGTGCAGGGTGGAAGTCCTGATTCATTCTTCACTCTACACTGGACTTCGTGAGGGAAAGAGCAATTCTGAGAACCCGAATCGCGCCCCGATTCCTCTAGGAAGCTCGATATGGGCATGCCCCTGGGGGGACTGGAGTATAGGAAACGATGCCCAGGTCCACGGTCAGGGAATCTCGGTGAAGACAAGTGCGAGATGATATGCAAGTAGAGACTTGAAAGCGTGCCATCTCGTTTAATATCAAGCCAGAGCATGAAGGAGCGGTCAGGATTGACCCAGCAACCGTGGACGCCTTACCAGCCAGGCCAGACAACGGTCTCCGATGTCCAAGCTGAATCTGCCGCCCTGAGCAGGATCACTTGGTACGCGATTATTCAGATTGCGGGCGTGGCAGGCGGCATCGTGACGTACCTCCTCTTCCTTCCGGGATTCTTCTCCAAGTTCCCCATCGCCTCCGGTGGGACTGCGTCCGCGAGCGACGTGGCTAGCTGGTTGCAAGGCCTGCTTTCCTATCTGATGGTCATCATAGTGGTCATGTTTGCAATTGGGCTGATAGCTATCTGCCTGTTGCTGAGTGCCTTCAGGAGACTCTCGAGACTCGACGGGTCGAGCTTCTCCACGCCAGCCACCTTGACGATTCTCCTGTTGGCAGGGGTGGTAGTAGCAGGAATGGGGTTGATTCCGCTCTTCTGGATGCTGTCCTCACTCCTGTCGAACATCGTGCAGAACCCGACGACATACCATTTAACTGGGAGCCAAATCGCGGACCTCACGGCCGCTGTGGCGCTGATTGCCATAGGGGGAATTCTCAGCATCATCGGTGTCATCGGAGGAGAGATCCTCGGCCTCTGGAGGGTTGGCACGAGGTACGACTCGACCGCGATTAAGATCAGCGCCATATTCATCATCATTCCCTACCTCAACTGGGTCGGACCTATCTTGTTGCTCGTCGGTGTGCTCGACGCGAAGAGCAAGCTCGGGCGTCAGTCTCGGCCGCAGTTCTCAGGGAGTCCCTGAATCTCAGTCTGGAGATCGCCGGGGCGGGACCATTTCAGGTCGTGTGTGCGCTTGCGAAGCCTTTCAACCCCTCCAAGCTGTGCGTGCGGATTGTGACTAGAGCCGTCGAAGCGTCTTGATTGCCTCATAGGCAGCTATGAGGGCCGCGACAGCGATAACAAGCAGTGCAAAGAAGTAGGTCGCGGTGATGTTGGATGGGCGTATGATGGTCAGCATGATGATGAGAGAGGCGACGAAGAAGGCCAGGTAGGCAGCTTGGTAGGGTATCGACACTTTCCGAAACCTTATCACATTGGAGAAGATCACTTTGTCGATGGCGTAGCCTTCTTGCTCTTCTCGGATGAGGCCGAACTGCAATAGCTTCTTCACGTGATATTGTGCGACTGAAGGCGAACTCAAGTTCAGGGCTCTCTGGATGTCGTTGATTCGGACGACCGTTCCAGCTTTGTACATGTATCGGTAGACCTTCATGGTCGTCCCCTTCAGAGAATCGCCGTAGCTGTCCTCCGAGTTCTTGGTGCGTCCTTCTTCGGTCACTGTAGTCTAGTTGTTCACATGAGGGCATAATACTAAATGTTAGCCATCAAACCACGCGGCACGCCTAAAGCGTAGGTGTATATCCCCGGCTGCGAGTTTGTGATGCTGGCGACAGATAGATTGGCCGAATACAAGAAGGAGGCGAGCCTCGCAGTGACGATAGCCATAGTAGGAGTGCTGGCATTGGCCGGCGCGAGCGTCTACATGTTTCCATCGAACTCCGTTGGCGGCATCCCACGGGCTCCCGCCGCGATTACGGGTACCACCACTCTCGCCCAGAGCACTTCTCTCGAAACGAGTACTTCTCTCACAACGAGTACCTCTGCTGCAACGACCATCATGACGTGGACGAGCACCAGTCTCATGTTCACCACCTCCTACCAAAGTACTACCTTCTCCACAGTCACAAGCACTTCCGCAGGCTGGGATTCTGGTCAGCTGATCAATGCGACTCTAAACTCGCTCGAAGTCCAGAGCTACATCAAGACTGCTTACTCATATGACATCACCCAAGAAATCGCCTCCACGAGTGATCCCAATCTGGTGACAGTAGTCATTAACGTCACTGGCGGTCAGAGTGTGACCGGAAACTGGACTACAGGCTACACTGTCTCATACACGGGTATCAAGACGCTGAACTTGACGGTTCGGTTCACGGCGCCATCGACCTTCAGCGTTGCGTTGATCAGTGTGGCCACCCTCCCAGACCGCAGCGAATCAATTGCTTCTTACTCCTCCCAGCAGCAACAGGTGATTGGGGTAGTCCTGTCCAACGACACAGTACGGAGCAACATGACCGACTACATCTTGTCTCCGTTCTACGTCGAAGCGGTCACGACGTTTCCCATCGGCAACGGGACCTATGGAGGAGACTACTTCGCGCTAATCTCCCAGGTGAACGGACCTCGTTTCATGGGCGTGTGGGTGAACCCCGGCATCACAGCAGTGGTGAATCTCTACGAGGATTCCACAATAACTCAATTCTGCTACTCCCAGAGTGCCTGCTTCACCAGCCCATGGAACTCAACGGCCTAGCAAATACAGCATTCCCGGTTTCTGTGGTAATGGTACCCAGAAGGACTCACCACTCAATGAGTCTTGAGGACGGATCCTAGCGAGACCCAGACACCAACCCCAATGAAAAGCGCAGCAAACGATTGGTTGGACCGAAGGGTTTTTGGTACTGATACACGTGCGATGCAATCTCTTGGTACACGACACGAAAGTTGTGAAGGACTCCCCATGAAGACAAGGGAATTCTCCATGAAGGATTTCGTAGCAGTATCTCAGCTCTGGCGTCGCTCAGGACTTGAGATTCGCCCGGGAGACAGCAAGGAAGAGCTCAGACGAAAGCTCGAGCGAGATTCAGACCTCTTCCTCGTGGCGGAGGAAGACTCCAAGATTGTCGGCTCAATCATTGGGGCATGGGACGGTCGAAGGGGTTGGATCTACCACCTCGCCGTCGACCCCAGATTTCGCAGAAGACATTTCGCGAAGAAGATGCTCCTAGAGATCGAGCGCCGAATGAGAGAGAAAGGCGTTCCGAGAGTGCACACTATGGTGTTCGTTTGGAACGCTCCTTCACTGAATCTCTTCGAGGGCATAGGATACGAGAGACAGAGTGACCTAGTTCTGATGGGTAAGACTCTCGGTGGCAACAAGAAAATTAGAGCCAAGACCGGTGGCTAGGGTGCGCGCGCGGGTCAGTTTGGGGCCGACCCCACGCTATGCAGTTCTATCTGCAGGCGCCAGGTCGAGGACCTCTTTGCACCAATCCGTCGCTTCCTTGTACTTCCTCTCCAGATCCTGCGGGTCTCGGACGTACAACAGTCTCCGGAGCCGCTCTCGGATGTCAGGTGGCAGTTCCCTGTCAACGTAGTGCATCCGGAAATCGTAGTGTAGCGGGGAGAACTTGATGCGCAGCGCTTCGATGAGGGTCGCCAGAGTTATGGCCCGGTAGTCTTCCAAGGCTTCCAGCGGGTGTCCCCGCCCCAACTCCTTGATGACGTAGTTGTTGAATATCGCGAGCCTCAGCCTCAGCCTTGTCAGCCTCTTCATTCTCCCTCTGGCGAGCGAAGCCCTGTCGACCGGCCTGACCTTGGCCGCGCCCCCTTTGTTGAAGTAGAAGACGTTGGTTCCATGTATTTCCGGAGCGAGGAACATCTCGGGGCTCCCCGGAGTCAGGATTGCTAGGTCGATGACTGTGAATTCGTTTGCATCCCTCAGCCTGTAGAACTTCTGGGATACGCCTTCGAACCCCGCTTCGACCACATAGGTCTGAGAGATTGGCGAGAGGGTCCTTAGAGCGCGCTCGACGACCCGGAAGGTGTCAACGACCTTTGCTTCGTCCACGAGTACGTAGAGGTCAAGGTCAGACCAGCGATCGACTCGACCGAAAGCTGCCGAGCCTCCTTCCCACAATGCGCGCACGTGGCGGAGGGGACGCAATGAAGAGACAAGCGCCTGCACAATCGCATCTCTCGTGACAGGAGTCCGTGCCGGCATGTTCGGCACGGTCGCCGGTACGGCCGATTCAAAAGTGTTCAGTGTGTTGACAGGAACTTCTGACGGGAACATTGCACCATCTCTCAGAGAACCCTCCAGGAAGCACTCAGGCCTCATCGGAGAACAGACCAGTACTCGGGTTCAGCGCAAATCAGCGCGCGCACTCGGAGGTTCTACGACATGCTCTACATGGAAAAGATGGTCTGAAGGGCAGATCGCGAGTCCCTGCTGGCCCGTAACCTGTGCCCTCAAGCGGCAATCTTTTTCAACCGTCCAGCATCGTGGCGCAGGTCGTGTCTGGGCCTCGAGGTCACCTCACACCCTTCACACCTCGCCAGCGCGTCCATGTTCGCGCTGTCCTCTTTGATCTTCACGCAACCCTGGCCGGCTTCAGGCTGCACTTCGGGCCTCCCGAGCCGGAACGAATCTCCAAGCTCCTCCGCGACCGGGGCCTCTCAGTCTCGCCCAAGGCCTGGGAGGATGCTCTGGCCCAGATCCACAGCATCGACTATCCGAGATACGGCTACCCTGGCTGGGAAAGGTACCTCGGCCGCGCGTTCGAGATAGCGCGGGTCAAACCCAACGAACTGACCTTCAAGGAGGTGGTCCACGAATACCAGAGGACAAGGTGGAACTCCCTTCCCTTCGCGAAGGAGGCAGTGCGGAGGGCGAAGAGGCTCGGCCTGAAGACGGCGCTGGTGACGTCAATCGCCCGCTTCCGCTATGAACGGGACATACGCGGCATTGTCGACAGTATCGACTTCGTGGTGGACGGGAACACCTTCCACTGCGACAAGTCGGGCCCGGAGATATACCTCAGAACCCTGCAGGCCCTCAAGGTAAGGCCAGGAGAGGCTGTCATGATAGGAGACGAGCTGGAGGGAGACGTGCTCATTCCGACCAGGGTGGGCATGAGGGCCATCCTCCTCCGCAAGGAGAAGCCGTCCTGGGAAGAGTCCCAGGCCATCGGCGGCCTGGTCGTTGCAAAAGACCTGAGGCACGCCATGGAAATAGTCGATGCGTGGGTGAGAAGGGCCCCTCAGGCCTAGTTCAGGTTGCCGGACTCGACAGGAACGGAGTTTGCAAATCAGTTGCGTAAACAGCGAGAATCAAGCCCAGATTCATCAGAGAGGCTCGGAATTGTCGAGAAGGAATTTCGAGGAGATGGTGCAATGCCCCTCTTTGATTTGCTTAAGGTTTGGATCCGGAAGTTGCGGCTTGGTGAATCGCCTAGTAGAAGCGTGCGCCAGCGCGTCAGTGGGTCGTTTCTGGGAGCATCCTTCGTCAGACTTTGGGGGCGATTCGCGCCGGATACTTCCACCAATGGTAGAGGACCAAGGCCACAACGGCTATCCTCGCATAGATCGCAATTCCCATCATGATAGAAGTCACTGGGAACGAGAAGAACCCTCCCTCGAAGGTGAAGAGCACTTCGCTTCCACGAAAGCCCAGCTGGTTTCCGAGCCAAGGCACCAGCGAGACGTGGAAACCAAACAGAAGATCCCCCATAAAGTAATACCCTAGGTCGTTCATCAGAGATACGAGAAGCCCGAGGGCCACGGCGATCTGCCAGTCCTTCAAACCCTGAAACACGATTAGCACTCCAAACGGAGCCATGTAGGTCATTATGACCCAGATGTGGTAGGCGGGCGCGCTCGACCCGTAGAGGTCGATCCAGTTTACCAAGACGAGGCCGTAGAAAGCCGAGAACAGGATTAGTTTCAGCAGGGTCAGCTGTCGCCTGTTGGTGGGTCTCAGGCCTGAGACGACCATCTCTACGCCGTTGAAGAGCACTACAACGGAGAGCAGAACCACCAGGGTATCGAGCGCGATCCCTCGGACTAGCAGCGCGATCCCCGCAAGGAAGACGGTCACCGCACCCGTCGCCAATGCGGATCCTCTGATCCATTTCGGATACCCTCTCCCGGCTGCCTGGAGAATCCTTCCTAGCCCTTGGATGGTCAGGCTGACTGCAATCAGAAGCACCAACGTTTGGAGGCTCATGCCTGGAACTACGACGACGGCGACCACAATGATCAGAGCGAGGAGGCCCCCTCCTGCGAGGCCCAGACCCTCGAGGCCCACGAGACGAGCCTTGATGCTGCCGGTCGCAATCATCCCGGCGGCGCTGAACCCCAGGGCAGGCGACAGGAGCAGCACCAACTTGGCAGCCCCGTAGCTCGGACTGGCAAGAACTACGATACCGATGGCCACGGTCAGCAGGCCAAGGACGACCTCGGCGACTCGCAGCCAGTAGGGGGGGTACCCCTCGGGCCGAGCTCGCTTGGAGTCTTCTCGGGTCAAGGAATCACTCCTCCATTGTCATGTGGGCGTCTCACCGAACTCCAGTGCGTTGGATTTGCCCCTATTCATCAGTACGCCCGAGGCTCTTGACATGATTCAAATCTCTACCTTTTCGGTCCAATACCCAGCGGACTGCCACTTGTCGATTAGTCTCATGTGAAAAGCATTCCCCGCGGGGGGATTTCGACCTGTCTAGGTTCGAATCCATCTCATGCTGAAGCTGTTTGTCTATTCAGGTAGAGTGGGTTCGAACCGAATGGGGCTCGCTCAAACGCCACTCGCTCGAATATCAAATCCACGGACTCCAATCCCCAGAGGCGCTCTGGCCGAGGCTTGTCCGTCTGAGCGGGCGGCTTCACCTTGAGCTAGGTTCCGACTTGTGGCTTTTCGCCCGCAATCCGCTAAACCCTCGTGTGCCCAATGCCACTGTCAAAATGATGGGCAGAGCCAGGGCCAAGATGAAAATCACTACGATAATGGCGTAGCTTGCCGCCGGACTCACGCCTGGGATTAGCGTGACCTCGATGCCGTAACTCATCACAATATACTTTTCACTAGAATTCAAGAAACTGTTGTCGAAGTGCAGAACATGCGCACCAGAAGTGCTAGCAGTGAAGGAGAATGTAGTCCCTGCGCTGACCCTTCCTGCATTGTAGATTTGGGCCCCCGTCGGGTCGGTGACGTAGAAGTTGACGTAATTGTCCGACAGTCCACTAATCGAGACTGAACCCGATATTGTGTCTCCAGAGCTCAGATTGAAGAGCATGGTGCATTGAGTCCCCACGGGCACATCGCATGTATCAACGTGAGCCGCGTGAGATGGTGACGTTGAAATCAGAGATAGTGCCAAGAGACATAATGGGATCGAGACAATCGAGAGGTTCCCCACCCTTGTTGTCGGCACGAATTCGATGATGTTCGATATTCTATTTAAGAGGTGTTGCCTCACTTCGCAGCGGACCTCAGAGTGGCCAGCCTGCAAACTCAAGCTGGGTCACCTTCTCCTAGGAACGCGATCAGGTCATTGAACCCGATGTCGTTTCCCTTTCTGGTCTAGGGGAGGTACAGAACTCTTGTCCGGCACTAAGCGGACGCCCGCAAATGATGAAGCACTCGAATCGGCTTAATCGATTACTACCTCCATCGTCCATCGCACACACATCTTGCCCGTGAAGAAGGTCTCGGCGTCGAATGTGAGGGAGTCCGCTACTCCGTCGTCAGCCTCGAAGCTATTCCCTGACTCACTTGAATACGAACCCGCAGAAGTGACAGAAGACCGAACCGTGCTCGTTCAGGGCGTTGCAGCTGGGGCAATGATATGATATTACGCTGTAACTCTCGGGAGGACGGTGTGGCTTCTCCTCCGGCGGATAGGGGATTGATATGAGGCATTCTGTGTGCTCGACGTTCGCATCCTTCTCAATGACCTCGTAGATGGTCGCCGAAAGCTCGTCCATATCCTTCGCAGTTACTACCAGAACGGCGTCGTATCTCCCGAAGACGCTGTTCGCCATCTTGACTCCATGAATCTTCCTAGAGCCTACTATCTCTTGTGAAGTGCCTGGTTTCATTCGCACCAAGACGTATGCCACCACAGGCAAACCGCTTCACTCTTTGGGCCGAGATAGCGCCAAGGAGGTTTCGGTGTGAATTACGTTGGGAATCTTCTCTATCACCTGGTAAATGAGGATCCCCAGTCGTTCCATGTCGGGCGCCTCGACCGTGACGATGGCATCGAACCGCCCGTAGACCGAATCCACCTGGGTCACACCTTCGACTTTCGCAACCTTGCGAAGATCTTGGAGTACTTCCTTAGAGGTCCCCGGTTTGGTTACCAAGAAGACGTACGCCTTCAATTTCGTCAAGTTGCACTCCCCAGTCGTTTATATGTGTTGGGAAGGCATGCGACTCGTCTCGTTCCTGCTCACTTCAACGCGGAAAGGGGCACCAATCCATCCTGCTCCATGGACATGCCTGACAAACCGTAGTCGTTGAGCGTCGATGAGAAGACCGCCCTGCCCCCCGTGAGGTCTTCATAACACAGATCGTAGTATCTCGTCTTGTCAAGTCTTCCCTCCTTGCGGTAGAAGTGCTTCACAAATATGTCCGCTTGGCCGTTGTCCCCAATCTCGAGGACCAGAAGATTCAAGGCGCTGTTTGTTTTCGTGCAATCCTCGAGACCTGCCGAGGCAGCGGCCAGCCCCCTCTGCACTGCGTACTTCAGAACCAACTCGCTATCCGTTACTCTACTTAGGTCACCGGCAAAATGAAGCCTTTCTGCTAGCCTATCCTTGTACATAGAGCCATTGTGCGCCAGCAGGACCAGGCCGCTGTCAGTCTCGGCTATGAACGGGTGCGAGAATCTCAGCCCGACAGGATTCCCTGGCGTCGCTTGTTTGGCATGAAAGACCGCAAATATCTTCCCTATTGTCGGCGGCAATGTCAAGTCGTCTCTGAAGATAGGTCCGCCCGATCTGTAGTAGACCAACCCGCGTTTCGAGTACACCGCGAAGCCCCAACCATCATCATGAACGATGTATCTCAGGGGCACCTCTTCTGCGATGGTGTCTCTCCTGGCAGCTTTGCTGAGAGCGTTCACAAGGAGAGCGAGGTCTTCCCTGGAATCTCCGATGTAAGCGAACATCCTGCACATCGTGATTTCGAGGGTCGGCCCAACTGGGCTTTATTTAACCTCCTTTTCGACTGAATCGAATCGCCAGTCAATCAATGGCTCTTGCGCGCGCGAGAGAGACAGGTCTGGCGAGTACGTAAGATGTCACGATGACGACGGTAACCGGGAGGGGAAGGCGAGCGGGACAGGGAACTCGAGCGCGCCTCGCAGGGAAAGAGTGAAAGAGTACGGAGCTTCCGGGTCCCTGGCTTGACATCAGGGCCGCTCCTCCAGAAAGACGCGCCGTGGAAGAGGAGGTTCCGCCTTCCGCGGATCTACGTTTCGGTCGCACGAGCGAATCCAGACCATGCCCTCGTCATCAGCAACGCCTCGGGGACTTACGAGCTGTACGCCTATGACCTCAGGTCTGATACTCTCAGACAGGCGACGCGGAGGCCTACGGGCACGATATACGGGATGATTTCACCGGACGGACGCCACATTTACTACATGGACGATAAGATGGGAAACGAAACCGGACACATCGTCCGACTCCCCTTCGGAGGAGGAAGCGAACCCCAAGACATGACGCCGGGCACCCCCGAGTACACCCTCGTGGACCCCACCGTTGACGACACCAGCTCCCACATGGGAGTGACAATCCCGGGCTCCGGCGGGTTCGACGCGTATGTGGTCGACATTGTCGATGAGCGACCAGCGAAGCCACGAATGATAAACAGTAGCAAGAAGACTGCTTTCGGGCCGACCTTCTCCCAAGACGGGAGGCTGTCCGTTGTTGCTTCCACCGAGCGATTCGGCGGCCTGGACTTCAGCCTCATTTCATTTGACACAGACAGCGGGGCGAGACTCTTGGAGCTTGCTGACGACGCCAGCAAGATCGAGCCGTCCGAGTTCTCCCCAGTCCCCGGCGACCAGCGTCTTCTTGCCATGAGCAACAGGACGGGCGTGATGCGTCCTCTGCTCTGGGACGTCAAGAGGGGGACCAGATTGGACCTAGACGTCCATAGCCTTGAGGGGGATGTCATAGGGATGGGCTGGTCTCCTGACGCCAAGACCTTGCTCCTCTGCCAGACGAACAAGGCTACCACCCGCCTGTGGTTGTACGACCTCCTGACATCGAACTTGACGAGGGTCATGCACCCTGAGGGCACAGTAGGGGCCGCGTGCTTCAAAGACACTGACACGCTCCTGCTGTCCTGGCAGGACTCGACCACGCCGACCCAGCTACTGGTCCTGGACCTTCGCCACCCCGGAACCCCGCCCAAGAGCTACCTTGCGCCGAAGGATGTCCCGAAGTCTTGGCCTTGGCGCAGTACGACTTTTCCTTCATCCGACGGGCAGGAGATTCAATGCTGGTTCGCGACTCCTGACGGGAACGGGCCGTTTCCGACCATCCTTGACACCCATGGGGGGCCGACCGCCGCCCAGTTCAACATCTTTTCACCTAGGAGTCAGGTCTGGCTCGACCACGGATTCGCCTTCGCCAGCGTCAACTTCAGGGGTTCAACGACGTTCGGAAAGGAGTTCGAGAAGAAGATCAACGGCGACGTAGGGCACTGGGAGGTGGAGGACATGGTCGCGGCCCGACAGTGGCTAGTTCGGAGTGGCATCGCGAGGTCTGACGAGGTCTTCCTCACAGGTTGGTCATACGGGGGGTACCTGACCCTTCATGCAATGGGGCTCTACCCGGAACTCTGGGCCGGAGGGATGGGCGGCGTGGTGGTGGCAGACTGGGTGACCGAGTACGAAGACGAACCTGAGACCATGAAGGGATACGATATGGCCCTTCACCTGGGGACGCCTGTGGAGAAGTTCGAAGAATACAGGAGGGCCTCGCCCATCAACTACGTCGAGAGGCTTGTAGCTCCGCTTCTGATTATACAAGGGAAGAACGACGTCAGAGACCCGCCCCGCCAAGTCGAGCTCTACGAAGCCAAGGCGAAGTCCCTCGGGAAGGACGTGACGGTCGTGTGGTTCGACACGGGGCACGCCGGATCAGGAGTGGACGTAGACCTCACGATTAGTCATCACGAGGTCATGTTGCGTTGGATGTACGACGTTCTCGCGAAAAAGCGTAGCCGCTGAAGCGGCTGCCCCTGGGATGGTTCTCAAGCTTTGCCGCACGCGCTAGAAGGAAAGTGAGTTGAGAGAGCGACTCAATTTCCCTGTCGTCAGCAAGTTCGCCATCGTCAGCGGTATCGGGTTCCTAATCTCGGAAGCCATCTTGACAGAGGAGGTCCTGACCTTCTACCACACGACGAAGGTCCCCAGCATCGCCTCAACCTCGGTCATACTCCTTGGACTGGACGTTGTCGCCTTCGGGGTTGGTGTCACAGTATCTTTCTTCCTGAACGAGCGCGTCACAGTCGTGGTCCCCTGCGAACAAAGGGCGAAAGACGAGAAGAGAGTCCTGTTCAGGTGGGCAAAGTATCAGCTGGTCGCGTTTCTGGGGAACACAATCCTCATCGAGGTTCAGCTCGCCCTCCTGGGTGAGTTCTCGATTTCTCCGCTTGTGGGGACCATAATCGGGGCGGCGATCTCGTTCCCGGTGAGCTACATCGTCTCGATGCACTTCGTCTGGGGAGCCCACCCGCTCCGCGGCAGGCCTTCTAGGCCGTCGGTTCCTTGATCTCATAAGCTACCGCCAGGATGCAGCAGCGCGCGCGTCAACAGTCTTATTATTGGGAGATTGGGCAAGCACTCGGCAGTCGCATGCCGGACCTGATCAATCCTGCGGTTCGCGCTATCCAGAAGGAGGCGGAAGAGAATCCTGACCTCTTCTGGTCAAGGGAGGCCGAGAAAATACATTGGTTCCGAAGATGGGACCAAGTGCTCGAAGCGAAAATCCCCGATTTCAAATGGTTTGTTGGCGGACTCACGAACCTGAGCTACAACTGTCTAGACCGTCATGTGCAGGAGGGACGGAGCGGTCATGCGGCGCTCATCGCAGTAAACGAGCTTGGCCAGAGACAGGTCTACACCTATCATCAGCTCTTCGCTGAGGTGAAGAAGACCGCGGCTGCCCTCAGGGGGATTGGAGTGAAGCGAGGAGACCGCGTCGCAATCTACATGCCGACGACACCTGAAGCGATAATCTCGATGCTGGCCGTGACGAGGATTGGCGCGGTGCATCTGGTCGTGTTCGCTGGCTTCGGTGCCAGCGCACTTGCTGACAGAATCCGAATGGCTGGAGCGGGAGTCCTTCTGACTGCGGACGCGACCTGGAGGAGAGGCCGTGCGACCCCGTTACTGGGCATCGTCGAAGAAGCTCTCCGCGACGCGTCCTCACCGGTGAAGAAGGTTGTGGTCCTCCAGCGCCCTACGGAAAGACCCCAGCTGCAGTCGGGCCGTGATATCACCTGGCTGGAATTCCTAGATTCTGGTAGCGGGTTGTCAACCGACTTTGAACAGATGGAGGCGAATGAGCCTGCGTTCATCCTGCCCACTTCAGGGACTACTGCCAAGCCAAAGCTCGTCGTCCACACGCATGGCGGCTACCAGGTGTGGATTCGCAGCGCAGGAGAGTGGATCTTTGGGTTGAAACCGAGCGATGTCTGGTGGTCGACTTCAGACATTGGCTGGATAGTGGGGCACAGCTACATCGTCTACGCCCCCTTGCTCTTTGGCTCCACGACCGTTGCCTACGAGGGCGCGCTCGACCATCCCGGACCCGAGACGTTCTACAGGGTGGTGGAGGAGAACGGCATCACAGGGATCTTCACGTCTCCGACGGCGGTTAGGCTGCTCATGCGGTACGGGACCGAAGCGGCAAGGCGCTTTGACCTCGGGACGGTCCAGCGTGTATTCTCGGCGGGAGAAGTACTAAATCCCCCGGCCTGGGCCTGGATGCAGAAGGAGCTTTTCGGCGACAGGATTCCTGTCATTGACCACATGTGGCAGACTGAAACGGGGGGGCCAGTCTTTGGCAACCCGTACGGGATCTGTCTACTACCCATCAAGCCAGGGTCGGCCTGCCTCCCCCTTCCCGGGATCTCAGCCGAGATCCGCAATCCTGACGGGTCCAGTGTCGCCAAGGAAGAGAAGGGCATCGTTGTAATCACACGCCCGTTCCCTGGGCTGACCCCCATGATATGGGGGGACCACGAACGCTACAAGGGAGAGTACTGGGAGAGAATCCCTGGGGTGTTCTTCACAGGGGATTCCGGCCACGTGGACGAAGACGGATACGTCTGGTTCGCCGGAAGGTCTGACGAGATAATCAAGGTGGCTGACCACAGAATCGGAGTAGTCGAGGTGGAGAGCGCCTTCCTCTGGCATCCGGCCGTCGCAGAAGCCGGCGTCACCACTCACCCGGACAAACTTCGAGGTTCGGTCATAGTCGCCTTTGTGACCTTGAAGGCAGGACACTACCCCAGCGATCAGCTCAAGTCGGAGCTGAGAGAGACGGTCAGGAAGGAATTCGGCCCGCTGGCTGTGATAGAAGAGATCAACTTCGTGACAGTGCTCCCAAAGACACGCAGCGGGAAGATCATGAGGCGGGTGTTGAAGGCGATAGTCCTTAATCAGGAACCGGGAGACATATCAACGATCGAATCGGGAGAGTCAGTGGAAGAGGCGCGCCAAGCTTGGCAGCAGATACAGTCGCAGCTGCAGTCTCGTAACTCAGAGCTCGGTCAAGACTGAACCTAACTCCTTCTGCCCTGAACCCAATTCCTTCTGCGCGCGCGCCCGGCATGCAAGTGTCCCGGGGGGATGGGGGCATGGAAAACGATGTCCAAGTCCATTTGAGGAGGGCGTGGCACAACCGACAAACGGGAAACTACGCTGCCGCAGAACCTGCGAAGATTTCGTTCCTGAAATAGCGAATCACCCTGACGCCTTTCCTGTCCACCTTCATGTTCACCTGCCAGGTTTCCACCCCGCTTTCCTCCGCCAGACGGGCGGCGTCGAGAATCCTCGAATTGATCCTGTCAGGCGCGGGAGGTCTGAAGGGCTTCGCGTCGTACAGATAGCACATGACCAACACCGCTCTTCTTCCGAGGAACAGTGAATTGCGCAACTCTGTCATATGTCTGATCATCCTGTCGAAGGAATCGAACCTGCTGTGCCTGACTCTCTCGACGCTCTTGGGTGCTGGGAGGGTTGTCAGTGGAGTCTTCACCTCCACATAGGCGTTCCCGACCAGAAAGTCGATGGGCGAGCCTCCCAGCCTCACCTCTCTCCTCAGGACGCCCCTCGCCATCCTCGGAAGCTGGCCGCTCTCGATGAAGAACTCAACGAACCTGTTGACTGCGGTCTGATTGATGCCGACCCAAGACCTCGCCCTCCCTGGCGGCTTGACGGAGATGGCCTCGACCGTATGGGCCGTCTTTCTTCCGTTCGTGTGTGCATCAGAGTAGAGGCATCGGAGTCCGGAAAGAGAGACATCTCCCAGTCTGCCGGTGGCCGGGCAATGGCAACTGATTGTATGGCCGCCGGTCCGAACCCTCATGATGAACCTGTTCGGCCTGGAAACAATCACTCCCTCCTTCAGCGGTTCAGGGAAGGTGAACGTCTTCCCAGCATGGGTCCCATGCAACTTCCCCGGCATCTCTCACACCAGCGAAGAGGGGGGTATTTGTGAACGTCTCTTGTGGTGCGCGGGGATTGGGACCACCATGTGGATGCCCCTT
>CAWCLN010000010.1:0-56620 GCA_963796425.1 uncultured archaeon
GGGAGACCGCGGAGAGGCCTCCCAGCATGACTACGTTGGTGAGGATCTTCTTGCCTATCTTCTCGGCCGCCTCCATTGCCGGGATTTCGACGACCCGCCTGGCCGGCCCCGCGCTCCTGGGATGGACGAGCCTCTTCTCGGTCAGGATGACGCCGTCGGGCTTCATGAGTTTGAGGTTCAGGTCGAGGCCTTCTTGGTACATCGTCAGGAGCACGTCGAGCTTGGAGACGAACGGGAAGTCGACCTGGTCGTCGGAGATTATGACGTCTCCCCTCGACCAACCGCCCATGATGTAGGGGCTGTAACCCTCGGTGACGACGGCCTCCCTCGAGTCGTACATGACTGCGGCCCTGCCGATTATGTGCGCGATGCTGATCGCTCCCTGTCCGCCGATTCCGGTGATGCGGAACTCCCACCTCACTTCCGGGCGCCTCCTGCGGCCTTGACCTTCAGCTCGCTGAGGAGCTCCTGGTAGGACGCCCTCCTCCTGTCGATGAAGTTGCCGACGACCAGACGGTCGTCCGGGCGCATGGAGATTCCAATGTCCCTCAGGTCGGCGTTGTGGTCGACGACCGACCTTTCCCTGAAGTACTTCATCTCGTCGAGCGCCTCAGGGAAGCCGTTGAACTCGCCGAAGGTCGGGGGGCACGGGGAGATGACCTCCAAGAAGGTGAATCCCTCGACCTCCATCATGCGCCTGATTGCCTTGTAGAGCTGGGTCACGTGCAGGGACGTCCACCGGGCAACGAACGAAGCCCCTGCCGCCGCCATGAGGTACGGCACGTTGAAGGGGGCCTCGACGTTCCCGTAGGGGGAAGTGTGGGTCTTGGCGCCTGTAGGCGTCGTGGCGCCGTGCTGGCCGCCCGTCATTCCGTAGTTGAAGTTGTTGACCATGATGACGTTCAGGTCGACGTTCCGCCTGGCCGCGTGAATCAAGTGGTTCCCGCCGATTGTGCTGAGGTCGCCGTCGCCGGCAATGACAGTCACCTCGAGGTCGGGCTTGACGACAGCGATTCCCGTGGCAAAGGCTATCGCCCTGCCATGGGTGGTGTGATAGGAATCGAGGTCGAGGTACCCTGAGAACCGGCCTGTGCAGCCTATGCCGGAAACGACGGCGTGCTTGTCCTGGGGGATGCCTGACTTCGCGAGGGCGCGCGTGTAGGCATCGAGAACTATCCCGATGCCGCAGCCCGGGCACCAGATGTGGGGGAGGCGTTCGGCCCGCAGGATTTCGTCTCTCGCGTGGCGCTCGACCTTGATTGCTGGTCCGCCGACCGGCGCTCCCGTGGTGGCCATCAGGTCGCCAGCTCCAGCGCGTCTACTATGCTTCTGGGGTCGACGAGCGTTCCCGGCGCGCAGTTGACGCTCGACACCGGGCACTTTGCGCTCTCCCTTACTGGGTGTACCACCTGGCCGTAGTTGACCTCGGGGACGACGAGGGCGTTTACCTTCCTGCTGACGCTTCTCGATGACCTCGTCCGGGAAGGGCCACACCGTGATTAGCCTGAGTAGCCCCGCCTTGATGCCCATCGACCGGGCCTTCTTGACAGCGGAAAGGGCAGACCTGGCGGTCGACCCGTAGGCAACGACCGCTACTTCGGCGTCGTCGAGGAACGTCTCCTCCCACTTCCAGATCTCGCTTGCGTGATTCCTGATCTTGCCGAGCAGGTGGTCAATCATCTTCTGTGAGACGGAATAGTCGGTGCTGGGGTATCCCTTGGAGTCGTGGGTGAGGCTCTCGATGTTGACTCGGCAGCCCGTCCCCGCGATCTGCATCGGGAGGAAGTCCTTGGAGTAATCGAACGGAAGGTCGATGGAGAGCCGCGGACCGATTTGGGTCGGCGACCTGCCTTTCTACGATTTCCACTTCCTCCAGTGGCGGAACCCGCAGTCGCTCGGACATCATCCCGACGACTTGGTCGGCCATGACGAATACGGGGGTCCGGAACCGCTCGGCCGTGTTGAAGGCCTGAATCGTGAGGTCAAAGAACTCCTGGACGCTGCTCGGACAGTATGCTATCGCCTCGAGGTCCCCGTGGGACCCCCACCTGGATTGCATCATGTCGCCCTGCCCCACGAGTGTGGGGATGCCAGTGCTGGGGCCGCCCCTCTGGACGTTCACGATGACGCTGGGGGTCTCGAGAATGAACGCGAGGCCGATGTTCTCCATCATCAGGCTGAATCCGGGCCCGGAGGTCGCGGTCATCACCTTCGAGCCGGCGTAGGATGCCCCGATGAGCGCGGCCATGCTTCCGAGCTCGTCCTCCATCTCGATGGCGTACCCTCCCAGTTGCGGGAACCTCGTGCAGGCCCTCTCGAAGATTTCGGAGGACGGCGTTATCGGGTAACCGGCGTAGAACCTGCAGCCAGCAATCAACGCCGCCTCCACGCAGGCGAAGTTTCCCATCATGAAGTACGTCCCAGGAGCAATGGTTCCAGGAGCGTTGCTCACGGTCATGGAAGCACCTCGACGGTGTAAATCGCGAACTCAGGGCAGATCCAGGCACACATCCGGCAGTCGACGCAATCGTTCTCCTTGCCGGGTTTCACCTGAGGATGTCGGTAACCATTCGCATTGGTCTCGGTTGAAAGTTCGAGGACCTCGTTGGGACAGAAGGTCCAGCAGAAGTTGCATTCCTTGCAGCGTTCAGGGATAACGTAGATTCGCGATACTGGCTTTGCGGCGCCAGCTTTGATCGGACGCCTTATGAGAGAAGTCGCTACGAGATTTCTCTGAGGCGGCGGAGCGGCTCCCAGCTGATACCTCAGCCTCTTCAATTGAGAGTTCCCCCAGAATCGAAGGTAATTTTGGTTTACTGGCAGAAAGAGGGAAGTTCTCCTATATTCAATTGAATCGAATAAATGCCTGCTGGCAGTAATGCGAATGATGTGGTCATCAGGTATGACTTCGAGGGGTAAACTGGGAGAGTTCAGGAGGGGGAACGTATTGGATGGCGGATAGGTTCTTTATCGTAAGATGCAGAGCTAGGGATCGATGCGGGGGTAACGAAGCCTGGTTAAACGTGCAGGACTCAAGATCCGGCAGCGCTTCGGATGAGGCATCCTGTCCCTCAGGGGTTCGTGGGTTCGAATCCCACCCCCCGCATCCTTACAACCGTAAGGATTCCCTATCAAGGCCAGAGCCCTCGTCAGTCGACTCTTCTGAAGCCCAATCCGACAAGAAGCCTTTCCGACGGAATGTTCCCTTCTGTCACGACGGCCACGGCTCCATTGCATCCAGCGGTACGGACCCTCTGGAGGGCCATGTAGACAATCGCTCTTCCGAGACCCTTACCTCTGAAGTTGCTTCTGGTCATGATATATGATATCAGAGGGTTAGGCCTCATCTCCCACTTTGACAGCAGACATGCTGAGATAATACGGCCCTCCAACAGAGCAACCAATGAGCAAGAGATTAGAGGCCTCGAATCGGGTCGTTCAAAGTAGGATTTGACCTCGCTCTTGGCTTTTTGTATGGTCTCACCATCGTAGTCTATCGTTCCCTGATAAGAATCAAACATCAGCTCTGCAAGCTCGTCTACATCGGATTCCGTGGGGCTTCTCACCTGATAAGTCGGCGAGAACTCATTTGAAGTCACCTTCTGCTCTTCGAAGGTGCAGCTATACTCATGTCTGACCTTCACGGATTGTGCGATGCCATACCTGAACTGATAAACGTAACAGGATTCCCGCCAGCATGCTGGGTTCGAATCCCACTCCCTACACTACCAAACCAAAGAGGCCACACGCTCTACTGTTTGAAGGACTTGACGTAGAATCTCTGAGTCGTCACCCTGAAGCTTCCAGTTCGGGCAATGAACCTGTGCAACTCCTTGAGCTCGTTGAGGTAGCCTTTCACACTGAATCCTTCAAGCTGCCATGGCACGGCCAGTAGGAGGAATACCACTGCGCCGATGTCCCTGAAGTGCGATTCAAGGCTGGCTTCTTGTCCCGTCGTAGCGCAGAGACCTGCCTCATCTATCTGTCGCTGGGCCACTCGCAGATCCCAGACGGCTTCGGCCTTCGGTGCTCCCAGAAACTCGTTTAGTTCAGGGAAATTGGCAGATCCGACTTGCTGGGTCAAGAAGACGCCTCCTCTCTTCAGTACCCTGCAGACTTCTTCAGCAACAAACGATTCGTGCTGATCGACAACCATGTTCAGAGTTCCAGTGCGGAATGGCAATGCCCCAGACTGGGGCTTTGCTGTATTGTCCTCCGCGTAGGTTCGTATGACGTCGATGCCAAGCAACTTTAGCCTGTCTCTTGCGATGGTCGCATTAGGAGGATACCCTTCAGTGGCGTACGTTTGCTCAGGAAGCGGTCCAAGTGATGAAAGAAGTTCGCCACCTCCTGTCCCTAAGTCAAGCAGTGATTTGACGCCAGGGAATTCCTTTACCACTTCCTGTTTGTAATCCCATGGCGGAGACTCTTCTACCAGTCTGTCTTTGAGCCACGAGAAATCCCACCCCGAGAATCTGTGCGATTGGGCTTCCGTGATTAGTTCCTCGAATTTGCCCGCGCCATTGGCACCCAAAGAAGACCATGTTCACGATTCCTTGAGATATAACTCGATACGGTCAGATTGAGTTTCGAAAAATCACCTCGTCTCTCCGCAAGGTGGAAGCCCTCTAAGCGGTGTGGTAATTGCCCGGGACTTCGTTCAGATGGTCGACAGCATTCTGAAAGCTGAGAGACGTTGGGTGCTTGTAACTCAGTCTTGTGAGTCCGCCTGAGAACCGTCTGAAATCCGGGAGGTCTAACTTCAGTGCCCGATCAGACTATGATTGCGGCCGAAGCCGCAGACCTTCCCTGAAAGCCTTGACGTTGATCTCAGTGTGTTCCTCCGGAAGGCTTTCACGGATGGCCTTCTCGACGGATTCGTTGGTGACGACGCCCGTAATCCCTGTGAGTGCTCCGAGCATTACCATGTTGGCGTAAAACCCCTTCCCTAGCTCCTTCTTCGCCGTCTCTGTGATGGGAAGCCTGTGAATCACCGCCTTGGTTTCAGGCAGGTTGGTCACATTCGAGCTGTCTACGATCAGCGTCCCGGTCTCCTTCAAACCATTCACAAGCGAATTGGCAGCCTCCTGGCTCATGGCCACCAATAGGTCGAGTCTCCTGACGGCAGGGAATCCTATCTTACCGTCCGCAATTATTACTTCGCTCTTAGTCAGGCTGCCTCTTGCCTCCGCGCCGTAGGCCTGGGTCTGCAGGACGTTCTTTCCATCGAGAATGGCTGCCTCTCCGAGTATCCGCGCGGCCAACACCACGCCCTGACCACCGCTGCCCCCGAACCTTATCTCAATTCTGCCCGCCATCGTCCTTCGCCTCCTTCATCATTTGATGTACAGTCTCCACTAGCGTCGGGCGCTCCCTCCGGCCTAGCTCACCCACTACAATCCTTCGCTCCAGCTCCTCTTCATCCAGTTTCCCAGCCTTCTCTGGCGAAATGGCGTTCTCTCTGAAGTGCTTCAGCATTTCAGCCACGTCCTTGAAGCCAGCCCTCCTCCCGTAGGCCGTCGGACACTGGGTCAAGACCTCGATGAACTTGAAACCCTTGAGTTGAAGCGCCGTCTTCATCGATTCTTTCAACTCTTTGAGGTGTCCCGTCGTCCAGCGGGCGGAGTACGCCGCACCAGCGGCAACGGCGAGCTTCGCGGCGTTCAATGGGTGCTCGAAGCTGCCGTAGGGCGTGGTCGCCGTGAGAGTCCCGAATGGTGTCGTCGGTGCGACCTGACCCCCCGTCATTCCGTACACCATGTTGTTGCCCATTATGACTAGAATGTCCGTGTTCCGCCTGGCTGCGTGCACGAAGTGGCTCAAGCCGATGCCTACTATGTCACCATCCCCACCGAAGACCACTACGTTCAATTCCGGACGCGCTAGCTTGATGCCCGTCGCCACGGGAATGCTCCTTCCGTGTAGGGTGTGAACCGAATCGGCCAGGAAGTACGGCGACGGGATCCAAGACGTGCAACCGATTCCGCTGGTGAAACAGAACCCGCTCAGGTCCTCGTGACCTAGTTCGTGCACCGCCCGCAAAAATGTGTCACTCACCGAAAAGAGTCCGCAACCCGGGCAGAAAGGAAGCTTCAGGTCCCTCATGTACCTGCGTGAGAAGAATGCCTCAGCCAATTCGTTTCATTTCCTCGGAAATCAATTCAAGGATTTCTTCCGGCGTGATGAGATCGCCTCCGCCAATCTTGTTCAGCCTGGCAACTTTCGTGGCGCCGGCAACCCTCTGAACCTCTCCTGCGACCTGTCCCAAGTTCATCTCCGGGACGACTATCCTTCGGGCGCTCCTGGCCAGCCGTGCGATTGCGCCGTCCGGGAAAGGCCAGATTGTCTTGAGCCGAACGTGGCCGATCCTTATCCCTGACCCCTCCGCGCGTTCGACTGCTTCGTACGCAGCCCGTGACGTGCAGCCGAACGAGACCAGTCCAATGTCACAGCGGTCAATGTTGTGACATTCTGTTTCAACGACATCCTCAGTATGGTTGTATATCTTCGCGACCAGTGCCTCCACCATCCTCCTATGCACTGCCGCGTCTTGGGTGAATCGCACACCCTCCTCATCATGGGTCGAAGCTGTCGCCGCGACGTTGAAGCCGTCTCCAACCGAAGGCATTGGCGCCACTTCTTTGAGCCCGAAGAATTTCGTCTCCCCGGCCTTGGGTTTCTTGCGATTGACGATTCCGATGCTGTCTTGTGGCGGGACCGCGATCTGCTCTCTGACATGACCTATTGTCTCGTCGGCTAGCAGAATCACTGGCGTTCGGTATTTCTCCGACAGATTGAACGCCCTTATCGTAAGCTCAAACATCTCCTGAACCGAATTCGGAGACAGAGCAATGGCAGCATAGTCACCATGGGTTCCCCACCGCGCCTGCATTACGTCCCCTTGCGCACCCCTGGTTGCCTGCCCAGTGCCTGGTCCTACTCGCTGAACATCGACCACGACACAGGGTGTTTCAGTCATGAACCCCCAGCCTATGGTCTCCTGCATCAGACTGAAACCCGGGCCTGAAGTCGCGGTCATCGCCTTCTTGCCTGCCCAGCTGGCCCCCATGACGGCGCCGATGCTGGCGAGTTCGTCCTCCATCTGCATGAAAACCCCTCCCACCTTGGGCAATCGTTCCGAAAGTGCTTCAGGAATCTCGTTAGCGGGCGAGATCGGATAGCCTGCAAAGAACCGACAACCGGCGACTATTGCGCCTTCCACACATGCTTCATTCCCAGACCAGAAATGCGTTCCTATCTTGATAGTTTGCATGCACTCCCTCTCTTCTGTCTCACACGTCCGGACCGGCCGTTACATCATTCCAGGTTTCCATCTGCGACGAGGTGCGAGCCGAGAGCAGAGTCATTTAAGCACTCGAGACGATTGCTAATAGTGATAATAGTGCTGCTGGCCTTTTGCCACTGTAGTGTGTCCTCCTAGGAGCGTGTTTTGTCCGAGATGCGGCACAGACCTGAAACAGATCGCCCCTCGCCCTGGACTCCCAATGGATTGTCAAGAACTAATAGAGCCTGGCGCTTCGGCCTGCGTCGCTTGAATTTGGAAACCCTGTGTGTCTCTGAAAGGAGGGAATGGCGGAGGTGGCTGGAGACGAATCACGAGACCAAGAAGGCGATCTGGCTTCAGTTCTACAAGAAACACGCCGACAAGGCCAGTATCTCGTATGAAGACGCCATCGAAGAAGCACTGGCGTTCGGTTGGATTGATGGAATGGTTAGGAGAATCGATGACCGTAGGTACAGGTTGAGGTTCACTCCACGCAGGCCTGGGAGCATCTGGTCAAAGATCAATATCGCCAGGGTGCAGAAGCTGCTTCGCGAGGGCAGGATGACCAAGCAGGGAATGGTGGTTTTCAAGCGAAGAACCGACAGAGTATCACTCGCGGAGCAATTCAAGGTCACCGAACCTCCGGCACCGAAGGACTTCCTGGCCGCGTTGGAGGGGAACAAGAAGGCCTCTAGGAACTTCGACAGATACGCCCCCAGCTACAGGAGGCGATACTTCATGTGGCTGGCCAGCGCAAGAACACCCGAGACCAGGAAGAGAAGGATCGAGGAAGCTGTGGACCTAATAGCCCGCGATGTCAAGAACCTGCTGAAGTAGGGCGATACTGGCTTCGCCCGGCGGACGCTGTCACATGTCTCCCCTGTTTCCTGTCACTCAGGTGACAAGCGTTCCGACCTTCTCGCCGTGGATCGCCTTTGCGACGTCTCTGGGTTCGGCTCCGTTCAAGACGACTAGCCTGATCCTTGATGCGACAAGTTGGTCGACTGCGACTGGATCGACTATGCTGTGGATTCCAGGCCTGTGCTCACCGCCGAGGATCTGCTTCATCTTCTCGTAGGAGATCCGGTCCAGCTTCCTTGCCTTCTTGTCGAGTCTTGGGTCGGCCGTGTATATCCCGTCTCTATCCGAAGCCTTGACAAGTATGTCGGCCCTCCACCTCTGCGCGACTATCGCAGCCACGGTGTCGGTCGTGATACCTGGTCTAAGCCCACCCATGACGGCTACCCTGTTCCTTGCGAGCCTCTGGAGCATCCCGTCGATCGAGGTGGGGACAGAGCTGACGCCGCCTAGCTTCATGGCCACCAAGCGGGCGTTGAGCCTTGACGCGTGGATTGCGATTGTGTCCTGCTGGTACGGAGAGAGGCCCATCTGCTCGGCAGACCTAATGTAGTCTCTGGAGACCGCGCCACCCCCGACAACGACCCCGACGGAGTGCCCTTCGTAGTTGAGGTCAGAGACGACCGCTGCGTAGGCATCGACCACCTTAGCCGAAGGCGGTGAGCCTAGCACCGAACCGCCGATCCTCAAGACAGCCCTCATTGGTAGCAGCTTCACATCCTCTGCTTCTTCGTGCGACAGGTTTTATAAATGGGTGAGGGGTAATCGTTCTGTTCCAATGAGGGCTTCCTCCGGTTCCGCATCAGATTCTTCCGCCTGACTCAGGGGTAGCTCTGCATTGTCGACAAAAACCGACTCTGTCAACCTATACAAGGTCAGGAAACTCATCTCGGAACTGGCGAGCAAGGAAGGAAGAGGAACGGAGCTGGTCACACTGTATGTTCCCCCCAAGAAGCCGATTCACGAGGTCATCTCAAACCTCCGTGATGAGTGGGGAACCGCCGGGAACATCAAGTCTGACACTACGAGGAACCACGTTCAAGATGCCCTGACGAGGGCGATGCAAAGGCTCAAGCTCTACAGAACCCCTCCGGAAACAGGACTCGTCATCTTCTGCGGTGCCCTTCCGACCAACGGGCCCGGGAGTGAGGTGATCAATCTTTACGAGATAGCCCCGCCGAAGCCGGTGACCGCGTACCTGTACCAGTGCGACGACCATTTCCACCTAGAATGGCTCAAGGACATGCTCCGTGAGGAGAAGGTCTTCGGCATCCTGTCGATCGACGCCAGCGAGGCAGGTCTCGGCATCTTGAGTGGAGACAGGCTTGATATCGCTGATCTATTGACTTCGGGGGTGTCAGGGAAAACGAGGAAGGGGGGTCAGTCGGCGAGGAGGTATGAAAGGGGGAGGGAAATGGAGCTGACGTACTACTACCACAGGGTCAGCGAGCACGCAACACGGGTCTTCATCGATGGTGGAAAGGTCACGGGTATGATTGTTGGCGGCCCTGGTCCGACGAAGGAGGAGTTCCTGAATGGCGAGTATCTGCACTACGAACTCCAGAAGAAGGTGCTGGTCGTCTTGGACACCTCCTACTCAGGGAGGGAGGGCGTGAGGGAGCTCGTGGAGAAGGCGTCGGACACCCTCGCTGACGTCAGGTTGATAGAGGAGAAGAAACTGGTCCAGAGGTTTCTGGCAGAAGTCAACAAGCCTGGTGGGCTGGCCATTTACGGTCTGCCGAGGATTCTCGACGCGCTTCAGAAGGCCAACGTAGAGGTCATCCTCGTATCTGATGACCTGGACACGGTCAGGCTGGAGGCGAAGTGCAGGAAGTGCGGGACATCGAAGTCAGAGGTGACGCTGGCCTCAGCTAAGGTCCGGGAGAAACAGGAGATGACATCGACGGGGTGTTCAAAGTGTGGAGGGATGGATTATGACGTGATCGAGAAGGACATAGTGGACATACTCGAAGAAATGGCGTTCCAGATCAGCTCTAGAGTTGAGGTCATTTCGTCGGGCACCGAAGAAGGGAGCATGCTCAAGAGCTTCGGCGGCATCGCCGCGATTCTCAGGTACAGGTCAGGATGACCAAAGGAAGCCACACTGAAGGCGAGGAGCGTCTACGGACCTCCTTTGAACAGGTAACAGGCAGCTGGTATAGGCAGTAGGTTCGTGTCATGTGTGACCGCACCCGCGAATCTGAACCAATGTTTTTGAACGCGAATCATGCAGCAGCCGATTACCACATTTGAGCGACTCCAGACCTGTTCCAGCCGACAGACCGACTAAGGGAACAGTAGATGCCGAGCTGAAGGGGAACACTCTCCGAGTCTATGTCTATGCCCTGAAGAAGAGGAAAGTCGGGGTGAGGGAGGTCCAGCGGGCACTTCTCATGTCGAACCCGTCGCTTGCGCAATACCACCTCAACAAGCTGAAAGATCTGGGCCTAGTTTCGGAAGACAATGGAGAGTATGAAGTCTCCAACGAAGTGAAGGTTGATGTGATGAGGAACTTCCTCAGAGTGGGGACGTTGATTGTCCCGCGGTTCATCTTCTCCGCTGTATTCATCAGTGTCTTTGCCGCTTATCTGAGCTTCATCGCATACCCGTCCTTCCAATCTCTGCCGATCCTAGAATGGTTCTCGGGAGCCCTCATTCTCTCCGCCCTCGCGTTCTGGTACGAGGCGGTGAGGGCGTGGCGGTCAGCGCCGTCACTCTGACGAACGCTCCAAGAATGGCAGAACCCGACTTTCAACTATAAGTAGGACGTCTTTACCATGAAAGATGGCCGATGATCAGGATAGGCCTCATCGGAAAGACGAATGCGGGGAAGACGACGCTGTTCAACTCCATGACGCTCCTCTCGGGTGAGGTTTCCAACTATCCCTTCACGACGAAGACGCCCGAGACCGGCATCGCGAGCGCTGTGACGCCCTGCGTCCACAAGGAGTTCGGTGTCACCGACAATCCGGAGAACTCGAGGTGTGAAGATGGATGGAGGTTCATCCCAGTTGAAGTGACAGACCTCCCGGGTCTGATTAGGGGAGCATGGATGGGCAAGGGGCTTGGTAACCAATTCCTGAGCGTTGCCGCCCAATCGGATGCTCTGCTCCACGTCATCGACGCATCGGGAAGCGTCGACAAGGACGGAAAGATCTCTGATCCTGGGACCGGGGACCCCATCGCTGACTTAGCCGACGTTGAGCTTGAGCTTGTCCTATGGTACACGAAGCTGCTCACGCAGAATCTCCCGAAGATATCCAAACTCTCGAAGACCCCTGGCTACGGAGTGCCCAGCGCGGTAGAGGAGGTGATGCAGGGCATCGGTGTGAGGAAGGAGCATGTAGCGGCTGCGATGAACGAGACCCTGCTTGGAGACAAGCCGTTTGATTCCTGGAGCGAGAAGGACATACAGAGCTTTTGCTGGTCTCTGCGAGAGTTCTCGAAGCCGACCCTTATAATCGCCAACAAGATGGACCTACCCTTCGCTGCAGAGAACTTCCAGAAACTGAGGGAGAAGTACAAGGGTCTGATTGTGGTCCCGACGAGTGGCGAGGCGGAGTTGACCCTTAGGAGGGCTGAGGGGAAGGGGCTGATCAAGTACGTGCCAGGAGAGGAGAGATTCGAGATCTTGAAGCCACAAGACCTGAACGACGCACAGAAGACCGCCCTCGCATACATCAGAAGGAAGGTCTTCGGAGAATACTTGAGGACTGGTGTTCAGTTTGCCTTGAACATCGCGGTTTTCAAGCTCCTGAAGATGAACGCGATTTACCCAGTCGCAGACGCCGAGAAGATGACTGACACGAACGGCCGCGTCCTCCCTGACGTCTATCTGATGCCCACGGGATCCACAGTCGAAGAGCTGGCGAGGGCGGTCCACTCGGACCTCCTCAGGGGGCTTGTGTACGCATTAGACGTCAGGACTGGGCTCCACCTCCCGACGAATTATGTCCTGAGAGACAGGGATGTGCTTTCGATAATTTCGACTGCGAAACGAAGTTAGCAAGAGCCTTAAGGTGGAGGAGGGCCGCTTTCGAAGGGAGAGTTGTCCTACGGAGGGCCGTTGCTGTCGGACCTGGAGCTCAGGTATCCGTTCGCGCCGAAATCAAGGAAATTCTTCGAATCCATCCCCGTTGAGGAGGGGCTGGCCAGTCGCGAAGTGGTCGCGCAGACTGAGAGCAGACTGCTGAGTGCCCTGGGTCGGACGAAGTACGAGCCCCATATTTCTGCGCTCATCGAATTCTCGAGCTTCTTCGCCGCGGCGCTGGTTGCGAGCCAGGACCCCCTCTTGACGTCGAAGTTTTCGAAGAAGGAGGCCGAGAGGGCGAGACAGTTCTTCATCAAGGAGGCGCCGGATGACAAGGTTGTCGCTATGTCAGAGTGCTTTGGGGTGCAGGTACGGCAGATGGATGGTGCTGAGAGTCAGCCTCGATATGCCCTTCCGTTTGAGAACTACCTGTCGCTGGTCTCCAGATATGAGCTGGTAAAGTCCCCGAAATGGAAACTGACAAGGCAGGCGCTGGAAGGTGGGACGGTTCACATGAGCAGCAACCTGTTCAACGACCTCTTCGGAGACTGCGCCCAGGTGGCGATCTCCGAAGGCGTCAGGAACCTCAGGAAGGCCTCGTTCCCGAAGCAGCTCCAGGGAACTATGAGTAGAGTCATGCAATACGTACCCGTCCAGAGAGCCAAGACCGGGAGGAGTTACCTCTACGTTGAAGACCTGCTGAAGCATCCGGTCTCAGATGGAAGGCATAGGCTCGTCTGGCTGGTGCTCGCACCATACCTCGTAAACGTGAAGAAGCTCGAGGATAAAGAAGCGATTGAGATGATTAGGGCATTCGTTGCGGTGGCCGGAGAGACAAGCGGTCTGAAGAGGTTCGTGGAATACAACGTGCGCAGGGCCCGCAGGAACGGGCTCATGCCTCCGACCTTCTTAACGCTGAAGACGGAACACCCTGACATCTACGCGCTACTCCCAAAGGAAGTCCTGACCGCTGAGTCCGCGCCGAAGTAGAAGAATTCATCGTGGGCCGTGCCGTAGTAATCCGTTGTAAGTCCATTCGAAAGGGTTGAATTGTCCTCGCTCTTCGTCGGCAAGTCCAGCCCCCCTTCCGCTAATCGCTTAAATCGCCAGGCGTTGGATGCGGGTCAAGGCGGGTGAGTGACCTCCACCCGATCCGCCATAGAAATCACGGAGTGGGGGGATTGGAACACAAGAAGAGAAAGTGGAATTCAAGGGGCCTAGCACTCGCGGCGATGCTGGCTGCCACCTACGCTGCGTACGTCGTTCTGTTCGGATTTGCAAGTTTCGCAGTTCTCCAGTTCAGGATCGTCGACGCACTGCTGCCTCTTTCAGTCTTGTTCGGTTTTCCAGCCGTAGCGGGCCTTACAATCGGAGTCTTCGTGGGCAACTTCCTAAGTCCCTATTCGCTTGGTGCAATAGACGTGATTGGGGGTACCGTTGCAAACTTTGTTGCGGCTACTTTGGCCTGGTTGATTGGTGGACGAGGCTTCAAGGGAGCTTGGATTACCGCGGTCCTAGTCGAAATCGCTACCGTGACCGTTATCGTGGGGAGCTATGTGGTGGTCATCACAACGCCGGCGGGCGTTCCGTTATGGGCGGGCTGGTTGCTCTTCCTGGGGGGGGAGGTGCTTCCCATAGGCATAATTGGTTACCCCTTGCTTAGAGCAGTGGAAAGGTCGGGCGTCACTAGGACCTTCAAAACTGGTGAAAACCCATCTTAACTTCAAATAGGTCGGGGTGGGGCTCCGCAGGTGATTGCAGCCACAGTTCTCGGCGAAGCTTGAGGCCACCTCTTGGGACCCCAAGTTGGAAGCTGAGCTAAGACAGGTCTGGGAAACAGAAAGAATTTTTGAATTTAGCCCGAAGAATAATAAAAACTTGAATTTCGTCATGGACACACCCCCGCCCTATTGCTCCGGGAAGCCTTGGCACCCGGGCGCGCTCACCCAGTACTCTCAGATCGATATGATAGCGAGAGCCGCGAGAATGAGGGGTTTGCAGGTTCTATACCCTGTCGGGATCGATAGGAACGGCCTACCAGTCGAAATCTTCGCGGAAAGAAAGTACAGGGTCCAGATGAGAAAGACGCCCCGAGAGGAGTTCATCAACCTCTGCAAACATGCCCTAGACGACCTCGAAGTTTACATGGTAGGGCTCATGAAAACACTGGGGATTTCGGGCGACTTCCAGAGCAAATACAGAACTGATTCCGAGGAGTACAGGAGGCTCACCCAATGGTCCTTCATAGAGCTCTGGAAGAAGGGGCTCATCTACCTCGCGAACAGGCCCAACAACTACTGTGTGGACTGTAACACGACGATAGCTGACGCGGAAATTGAATACGAGGAGATCCCCACTTACTTGGTCACAAACCGGTTCAAGGTGAAAGAGACCAAGCAGGAGTTGATGGTCGCTACGACGAGGCCCGAATTGTTGGTGGCGTGCCAGATGGTGCTAGTCAACCCGAAAGATGCGAGATACAAGAAGCTGATCGGGAAGACGGCGGTAATCCCCATCTACGACAAGGAAGTCCCAATCAGGGCTCACAAGAGCGTTGACCCAAAGTTCGGCAGCGGCGTGATGATGGTCTGCAGCTACGGGGATTACAACGACGTTCTCATGTTCAGGGAGTTCAGGCTGAAGGAGGTCGCAGCAATAGACATCGACGGGAAGTTGACCGCGGTCGCAGGGAAGTACGCCGGAGTGGCGGTGAAGGACGCCAGGTCACAGATAATCCAAGACCTTCAGGAGATGGGAGTCGCGTCGAAAGTCGAGCAAATTCAGCACAGGACACCTCTCTGCGAGCGGAGCAGGACGCCGATTGAAATCATACCGATGGAGGAGTACTACCTGAAACAGTTGGAATTCAAGCCGGTCCTGAAGAGGCTGGCGAAGAAGATCGACTTCCATCCCGACATGCATCGCCAAATCCTATTGGACTGGATTGACGTGCTGACGACTGATTATCCAATCTCACGGCGCAGATATTATTCGACGGAAATCCCGGTCTGGTACTGCAGCAAGTGCAACACCCCTCACCTACCCAAGCCTGGCAAGTACTACAGGCCTTGGAGGGACGAGGCACCGTTCAAGAAGTGCAAGAAGTGTGGCAACATGAAGTTCGTCGGTGAGACGAGGACATTCGACACCTGGATGGACTCAAGTCTCTCCCCTCTCTTCATTACGAAGTACCTGAAGGACCGTAGGTTCTACAGTCTCACCTACCCTGCGACTGTGAGAGTCCAGGGCAAGGAAATCGTGAGGACATGGTTGTACTACACCCTGCTCAAGTGCTACCAACTGACGGGCAGATCCCCGTTCAAGCAGGCCTGGATTGGGGGGATGGGGCAGGACTCACAGGGAAGGGCGATGCGCAAGAGCCTCGGCAACTTCGTGGACCCGGAGCCAGTGCTGGCGAGGTTTGGTGCCGACGCGTTCAGGTTCTGGGGGGCCTCTGAGGCCAGCCTCGGATACGACTTCCGCTTCAGTGAGGAGAGAATTGCCGGCGCGGGCAAGTTCCTGACGAAGTTCTGGAACACCTGCAGGTTCATCAGCTCCTTCCCGCAGCCGAAGACGGCCGAGCTGACCTGGACTGACAAGTGGATGCTCAACGAGCTCGGGAAGCTGATAGAGGAGTGTACGAAGGCGTACGAGAGTTACGACGTCTTCACCGTGTCCACGAAGATGAGGGAGTTCCTGTGGAACGTATTCGCATCGAATTATTTGGAGATGGCTAAGGGAAGGGCCTACGGAGACAGCGCGACCAAGGGAGAGCAGGAGGCGGCCTGGTATACCCTGCACGAAGTCGTGAAGAGCCTGTTGCTCCTGCTGGCGCCCATAACCCCATACATCACCGACTGCGTATGGAGGAAACTGTACGGGGCGAAGAGCATCCACCTGGAGAGGGTGCCTAAGCCAGAGAGATTCGACGTCAGCGAGAGGGTGGGACAGAGTATCCTGGAGTTCAACGCTCAGGTCTGGAAGACGAAGAAAGACAAGGGACTTGCGCTCAAGGACCCGATCAAGGTCAGGATTCCCGCCTGTCTAACGCATTTTGAGAAGGATCTGGTGCGCATGCACCACCTGACCAAGTGATTCTGGGAAGGGTCAGGCTGGAGCTTTGGGCATAGGAATGCGGCCACTGATGTAGTCGTCTGACCTACCTGACCCCGTAGGTAGAAGAGCTCGGTTTAGCTGCTCGCGATTGTCTGATACTCCTCCTCCGAGAACCGGGCCGAGACCGAGGATGCGTTCTCTTCCACGTGCTTGACGTCGGCCGACTTTGGTATCGCAACCACGCATTCGCTTCTGGTCACCCAGTTGAGCATCACCTGGATGGGCGTTATCCCGTATTTCTCGCAGATTGCCCGGGGAATCATGCCTTCGGGCACGCTCCCTCTTGCGAGCGGAGTGTAAGCAATCAATGTGAGTTTCTCCCTCTTGCAGTAAGGCAAGATGTCAGCTTCGACTGCGCGGTTCCTGACGGAGTACTCGACTTGGTTGGAAACCAACTCGCTCTTCGAGAGGGCGTCTCGTGCTTCGTTAGTTTGTTCGGCGCTGAAGTTGCTCACGCCAATGTATCTGATTCTCCCGTCGCGAACCAACTCCTCCATGGCTGCCATCGTTTCCCCAATCGGTACCGTGGGGTTGGGCCAGTGGACCTGATAGAGGTCGATGTATGTGGTTCCCAGCCTCTTCAGACTTCGCGTGCAGGCTTCAATGACGTCGTCGTGGTGTAGGTTTCCTGGCGAGACCTTGGATGCGATGAAGACGTCGTCGCGGACATCCCTGACGGCTTCCGCGACTACCTCTTCCGACCTGCCGTCGGCGTACATCTCTGCTGTGTCGATCAAATTGCATCCAAGCTCGATTCCTCTCTTGAGGGCCTGAATCTGTTTCGCCCTCTCTGCAAGGCTCGTGTAGACCCCAATCTTCCAAGTTCCCATACCGATGGTCGAGACCCTTTCACCTGTCCTGCCGAGCTGACGGAATTCCACGTTCGTCTGGCTATGGATTAGGTTTGCTTTATGCTCTCACTCGTGCTGTACGAGAAGTGTGAAGAGCCACGGGTGGGATTCGATCCCACGACCACCTGCTTACAAGGCAGGTGCTCTACCAGGCTGAGCTACCGTGGCCCAACGCTGGCGCCCAAGAGTCTGCTTATCTCCTTTATCCGCGCACTCATCCGCTCCTCGTAAGGACCTCGAAGACATCCCCAATGGTGGCACTCAAGTATTCCCCATATTCATCATCACTGAACTCCAAGACATCGACCCGGCCCGTCTTGACGGCAATCCTGTAGCTCAAGAGGTGGTAGCAGAGCTCTTCACTTCCACCTATGACGCGAAAGAAGAAGTTGCTGCAGGAACAATACGGCCTCTCCGGGTCGATGAACTCGTCTCCTAGTGTGCCAACCACGCTGAGAACTTTCCTTCCGCTCGGGAGGAAGCGACACTCCTTGACGCCGCCCGCGATAACCGTGTCGATTGCCTTCTCGAACTTGCGCCCATGTTTCACGAGTTCCGCCACCTTCTCCTTGAGCGCCAGTCTTTCCTCTTCCATAGGCTCACCGGCCCGGCTGTAGGAACTCAGAGAGGGAACTCTGGCCTACGCTGTCGCTGAGGTCTGAAACGCGGACCCCGGCCCTTCTGAGGTCCTTGTCTGTCGACTCTACAAGGTCATTGAACAGGGTGAGGGCGCTTTCCTTGATCAAGGCAGGGTCTTTGATCGGTGTGTCGAAGGTCTTGCTCTTAGTCCTGGTCGAGAGGTCAGTCAGGATGCCTATCACCGATATCGTTCTGAATGATTTCCCCGAGTCGGCTAGTTTGGCCTGAAGAAAGGTCATCCCTTCTGCGAGCTGTCCCAATGCCTCCTTGACATCTCTCGTATCGCGCTTCAGAGTCACGATGCGGCTGAATTGAGTAGGTTCCAGATTTGCTAGGACGGGCTCGGCATCGGTTCCGCTGGCCGCCGCCAGAAGGTACGAACCGAGCTTCTTGCCAAAACGCCTCTCAAGGAGGGCCGGATTAGCCCGGGAGAGCTCTTCCACGGTCTTTACTCCTATCTCACCAAGAACAGCCGCGGTCTTTGGGCCCACGCCGTAGAGTCTGGTCACAGGAAGAGGTCCGAGGAAAGCCTCTGTCGACTCAGGGAGCACTGTCATCAGACCGCTTGGCTTGGCCGAATCGGAACCCAGTTTCGCTACGACCTTGCTCCTGCCGAGGCCCACCGAGCAAGTCAACCCCTCGTTCTGGAGGATAGAATCCTTGATCCTTTGAGCAACCTTCGACGCGACCGAGTAGTCTCCTCCGGAGGATGCAGTTACGTCGAAGAAGGCTTCGTCGATTCCTGCCTTTTCGAATACGTCCACGCGCTCGCTGACCAAGCTCATCACTCTCTCAGAAACTGCTTCATACTTCTCGTGCTCCATCTTGATTATCACAGGGTCGTGGCCTTCGAGTCTCCTTTTGGCTGTGACGATTGGTATTCCCGACTTCACGCCCAGCGCCCGCGCCCTGTAGTTCGAGGTGCTGACCACGCCGCTATCCTCGGTCCTGCCAGAGAAGACGCAGACCACGACGGGTCTGTCCTTGATTGAAGGGTTCTCCACTTCTTCGACCTGGGCATAGAAGTAGTCTAGGTCGATGTGGCCTATGACTCTGGCCAAGAATGCGAAAGGCTCCCGCGTTCGATTTAAGGTGTTTTTGATGGTGGGGTCGGCCGGATTTGAACCAGCGATCTTCAGCGCCCGAGGCTGAAAGCCTAGACCAGACTTGCCCCAGAAGCCAGGGGACCTGCCCCAGCCTCGAGGTCTAGCCGACGACCCCTGCTCCGCGGCTCCATGGGGCTCGTCTTATATCCTATCGCGAGAAAATCGCTGGAGTTTGGCGCCCGGAGGAAGATCTCGCCGCAGGAGGACTGGTGGAGCTGGCAGGTACTACCTTGCTGTCGGTCTGCTTGTGTTTGTCGTCTGTGTGGTTGCCTGGATTCTGTTAACTTCGTTGCATGGTTGGGTCAAGCCTTCTCCTCCCAAAGTCCAGCATCCTTTAGTTGTTTGACGGGATTCCAGTTGTCTGGTGGAATGAGACTTTTCTTCCAATCCTCCACGGTCTTCTTAATCTTGGGCTCATTCTCAGGAGTCTTGGGCCGAACCCAACTCTCATAACTCTCAAGTTTCTGATTACTCACACCCCCCCACTTCATACCTTTGGCTATCCAGTCCTTCCGCCATTGCTCATAGGTTATTCCTGTGGACGCGTCTGTGCCGAAGTCAAACTCAATGAAACAGCATGGGCAGATGTCGTAATTCCCCTCCCTTCCGTTTGGGTCTCTATCTAGGTTAGGCCATCCGCAGACGGGGCAAGCGAAGCTCAAGTCTTCAACCTCTTCTTGATTTCTTGTTCCCATTCTTCTTGGGTGATTACTCCCTTCTTTTCGAGCAAGTCAACTAGGGAAGTAATCATCGTGTCCAAGATGTCAATCTCCTCGTCCTTACTTTTCTTTGGCGTGTTTGATTCCTCCTTTCACTAGGTATCCGTTCTCCGAAAGCCATGCTAGGATGATGCTCCTTATCGTGTCCGAGTATCCGCGCCCCATCTTGTCGCCTAGGTCGCGGTCGATAATGTCCCATACCTCGTCGGGTAATGCAACCAAGGCCTTCCTCATTGTCGAACCACCTGCAAAGGCGCGACTGCTGTTCCTTCTTGTGTTTGCGGTGCCAAGGCCTCTTGCTGGATGGCGTTCTCGATTAGGCTCTTCCAGCCCTTGACCTCGATCCCCGCTTGCTCGGCAGGGGTCTTTCCCTTCAAGGCTAAGTGAGGCCTTGCGAAATTGTAATTGACGACATACCCACTTAGAATCTCACGCGCTGAGTCTTGGTTCTTGAATCCACGCATCGGGCGCGTCCTTTCCTTCACCGTCTCGTGAAGCCTCTCGACAATGTTGTTTGTCTCTCTCGACCTTATCCCGATTCTCTTGACTAATTCGACCTTGGCAACCTTGTATCGGGAATAGAAGACGCGATTGAAAGCCGCGTCATACTGCATCGACCCGTCCACGAAGACGGCTTGAGGCCTGCTCTTGGCTGTCTCGACCGCTTGTCTGAATACCGCGATTGTATCTTCCAGCGTCCTTGTCTCTGAGAGGTGAGACGCCACCAAGAACCGAGTATCCTCATCAATCGTCTCCCAGAACCATTGGTTCTGAGCCTCGCATCGAATAACAGTCTCGTCGTGGTGCCACTTCCCTCCAATCTGAGGCGAGAGGGTCTTGACATACTCGCTAACGAGAGTCGAGTATTTCCTGACCCACTTCCAGACAGTAACCTGACTGACCTTTTCGCCATAGATGCTCTCAAGCTGACGCGAGACCTTCCGAGCCGAGAGGCCTTCGAAATACATCGACATCGCGGTTACTATGGCGTGCTTGTTGACCCTCATGCTCGGAAGGGCGTTGTTGTCGATGAACCTCTTACCGCATGAGAGGCATCTCACCATCTTCTTTCCCCTCATCGAACCCGCTGGCTTGACCGTTTCCGAGAGGCAGTATTTGCAAGGCATGTTTGTTTCCGCGCATATCCCTATGGACATGCCACTACTTAAGCCTATATCCATATGGACATATCACCCCGAAGGCTCCGCTGGAGGTGGTTTCCAATCGGGGTTGGGCATTGCTGTGATATTGGAGCCCAACTTCGGCTTCAATTTCTCAAGAGCGGACTTGGCAATCGGCTCTAGTTTCAGATTCTCCCACCCTCCTACTGTCATCAAGAAGTAGTGGTCTTCACCTTCGACTATGTCTTGGTCTGCGATGAACCTAATGCGAATCCAAGTCTTGGTGTCGGGGAGATAATCCCCGCAGTTGAAACGTTGAAACCTGTGATAGGCCGGATATTCAGGTTCATGGTATCCTTCTTGCCCTTCACCTTGAACCCGAACCATACCGCAAGCGGTATGGTGTCCTCCTTCGTGATGTCCATCTTTGTGTTCTCGATTTTGATGGTCATCATGCCCGGTTTGACCTCTCTATGTCCGCCCGGCCCAAGAACAATCTCTGGTTCTTCCATCTCCTGTTTGGGATAGTTCCATTGCAGATAGTTTGGGCCTTGGTCTGCAACGTAGACTTGGGCCATGAGATTGGTCACAGACGAACCATGAGGAGTGACCCAAAGCATCTGCGCCTTCGATTGTTCGATTCCGGCTTCTTTCATCCAACCGAACGGTGACATGCCGAACGGGAAAGGCTCGACTGGCTCCAATTGGATGGTGAGCCGAGGAAGATGCGCCATCTTCTCGGCCTCTTCCCTAAAAAACGCCTTCGTTCTCCAAAGGCGACGACCGCTTCCAACGAAAAGATTGAGATGAGGGTCAGAGCTGAAATCAGACCAACCCATTGGTCGAGAGTCAGATTGGGGAGATTCATCTTCCGCGTTGGTATCATTCCCGAGATGATTTACCCCTTTCCATAGGGATATTCGGCACCGTGAGACGAGGCGTGCAACGAAGTTAACAGAATCGGTTGCCTGTTACGTGTACATACTTCCTCACTCAGGTCCGGAAACCAAACCTGTGATTCTTTACGTGAACCAAGGGAATGGTGCGGTCAATAGAACGAACTTCGCCCCTATGGCAGGCTACGCGAATTCGTCTGGTTTCAATACTGTGTTCTTTCAAATCTACAGGAAGGGTATCCTTCTATTCAGCCAACAGGACCTCCAGACCTTCGTCACTCAGGCTCATCTGAAAGACCTCAAGATCTTTTTCTCTTTGTGGATAACCAATCCCTCCCAGCAGATACCATCGTCAATCTACGGATTGGGGGAAGACGGGGTTAGCCTAGACATGTCGAATCTAAGTCTCTCATCTCAACAGTCTCTGCTGGTCTCTCTGAAGGCCGACTACAGCGGCGAGACAGCTGTGACTACGGACAACATGAAGTCCACTCTGAAACCGAACCTGCTTGTGCTAGAAACGTATGCTGCAGACAAGAAGTCATCTATCAAGCCAGACATAATCGGCAGTGTGGAAGTCGTCGCCACATCCAGCCAGGCCGACTATCAATCCCAGTTTCGATATGCACTGCAGAACAGCGACGGAGTGATGGTCTTCGATTATGCCGGTTTGTTGAAGAGTGGATACCAGAGCTCCAATTAATGTTGAAGACCACCCCAACCAAGCTATGGACGTAGACCAGCTTCTCAACGATGTCGACCCGAATGCCCGGAGGCTGACACAGGCCCTCTGATAGGAAGTTTGGGCTGTTAATGACTACCCGAAGGAATGGCGCACTTGCAGAGTTGATCTGGCGTCGTGTCGTTGTCGCTGTTGTCCTTCTGGATGCTACTCGGAGCAGGAGCCGATGGATAAGTCTGAGACCTAAGCAAATCCTACGTCTTACGACTGGTTGATTATGGTGATACTGTAGACATAGACAGGCGTCACTGGTTCGTGGATGCCTGATGCCGCCATATATTCCACGGGTACGTTGCCGATGGCGTAGACGACATTCATGTTGGTGATGACCTTGCCGAAGACCGTGTATCGGCCATCTAGATACGCCGTGTTGGTGTTGTTTCCAAGGCTGATGTAGAACTGAGATGTGCCGCTGTTGTTGTCTTGACCTCTCGCCATTCCCAAATATCCTGCGTAGTTGTGAAGTGAAAGTGATTTGTTGATTTCGAGAGGGACTGTGATGTTGGACCCCCCCGTTCCCCATGATAACCTATCCCCAAGACCGCACCTCGTCGTAGGATCCCCGGTCTGTATGACAAATGGGGGAGGCCCAGGTTCAATCCTATGCCAGACGACGTTATCGTAGAACCCTGATTTCGCTAGGCTGACGAAATTCGTTACTGTCTGCGGCGCCCATCTAGGGAAGAGTTCAATCTCGAAGTTACCCTTACTCGTGTTGACCATGGCGTAGATTGGGTTCGATGATGTCAAGGTGATGTATGTGACTGGTTTCGTGACAGGCGAGCAAGCAGTTGTAGTGGATCCACTCTTGAGGAAGGGCAAATCGCCTGAAACGTACAGGTACCCCATCCCCCCTATCAGAATGATTGCGACCGTGGCCACGCTCAGGTATGCCCTTCTATTGCTGGGCCTCTTCCTGCTCCTGGGCTTGTTTACCATTGTCAAAGGCCCTGGGGGAGACGCACAAAAACATGACCCGACTTCAGATTCATAGGAGGAGCCTTTAAAGCATGAGCACATGAACTTCCGTATTCAATGTCTGAAGAGAGAAAGACGGTCATCGTCGGCCAATCGAAACCAATCCTGAACTACGTCACTGCCTGCATCACCATGTTCAATGGGGGCGCACGATATGTCGTACTCAGAGCAAGAGGCGAGGCAATCAATGTATCAGTCGAGGTGTACCAAGTGCTCAAGAAGCGCTTTATGAGCAACGTCGAAATCTCGAATATTGTGATCGATGGTGAGAATGTGACCTCAAGAGACGGAAAACAGTTGAATCTCCCTGTCCTTGAGATAGAGCTTTCAATTCCCCAGTAAGTATTTTAGCACGACAATTGTGGCGGGGGACAAGATACTTCATGAAAGCCAAGCGATTCGTGAACGTCAGTCCGACACTCCCTGGCAAGAAGGGCGCAGAGGTAGTCAGGAAGACTGTGGAGTACCTGTCACCTTCGATCTCTCGGTTCTATCCGCTCGTGATAGAATCTGCCCACGGATCTCTCGTAAAGGACGTCGACGGGAACCAGTTCATCGACTTCGCGTCGGGAATTGCCGTTCTCAGTACGGGCTCGACCCACCCAAAGATTGTGGAGGCGATTAGGAGGCAGTCTGAGAAGTTTGTCCACTACTCGTACACCGACTTCTACTACGAGAACATAGTGGAACTATCGGAGAAACTCGTCTCGTTGGTGCCTGGCAGCTTCCCGAAGATGATCTACTACGGAAATAGTGGCGCGGAGGCGATAGAGGCCGCGATGAAGCTGACACGCAACTACACGAGGCGATCGATTTTCCTAGCACATTCTGGTTCGTTCCACGGTAGGACAATGGGTGCACTAAGTCTCACAGCCAGCAAGCCGATTCAGAGAAAGGGTTCGTTCCCTCTTGTGCCCGACACGGTTCACTTCCCGTTCCCCTATTGCTACAGATGCCCTTGGAAACAGACCTTCCCAGAATGCGACTACTACTGCGTAGACTACTTCAAGGAGCAGTATCTAGAGAAGTTCGTTCCGGTTGATGAAGTGGCCGCATACTTCTTCGAATCAATCCAAGGAGAGGGAGGATACATAGTGCCGCCGCCAGACTACTTCCACAAGATGGAGTTCTTGAGGAAGGAAGGCGTGCTGCTCGTGTCAGACGAAATCCAGACGGGTGTAGGGAGGACGGGGAAGTTTCTGGGTATCGAGAACTTCGGCGTGATTCCAGACGTGGTCACGATTGCAAAAGGCATCGCCTCAGGCCTGCCGCTGAGCGCGACGGTCGCGAAATCGGATGTGATGAAGAGTTGGAAGCCCGGGCAGCACGCGTCAACCTTCGGCGCAAACCCCGTCGCAGTCGAGTCGGCCCTGGCGACGTTGGAGATCATCAAATCGGAGCACCTAATGGAGAATGCGAGGAAGCTGGGAGAGAAGGCAGTGAAGAGGCTGCTCGAATGGAAGGAGAAGTACGAAATCGTGGGCGATGTGAGAGGAATCGGTCTCTTCATTGGGATCGAGATAGTCAAGGACAAGCGGAGCAAGGCCAGGGGTGAGGAGGAGGCCAGGAAGATAATGGATTACTGCTTCAGGCACGGGGCCCTGGTAATCATGGCGGGCCGGAACACGCTCAGGGTCATACCTCCGCTGAACATCTCTGAGGATGAGCTCACTGAAGGGCTGGACATAATGGAAGAAGGGATCGCCGAGGTCAATTCGACAGTCGCCAGAGGTTAGGCCATGTATGACTTCGAAGTCCTAGTAAGTGAATTACTCCAGAGCCGCCCAGAGCTGAACAGGGAAGAGTTGATGCGGCGGATTGAACAGAAGAAGCAGGCAGTAGGGGCAGGATACCTCACCGACCAGGGGGCATTGTTTTTGGTGGCCGGGGAACTTGGCGTATCTCTAAGGAAAGTTGAAGCGTCTTCCGACATGACGATTAAGGACCTCTACATAGGAGCCAACGACGTCACGGTGGTGGCGAGGGTACTCGCGGTCTACCCCATCTCGACTTACAACAAGAAGGACGGCGGAACGGGCAAATACAGGAGGTTGGTGCTCTTTGATGATCATCATTCTGCGAAGCTGACCGTGTGGGACGAGACGGCTGAAGAGATAGTCAAGTCCGGAGTCGCGGTCGACGTGCCCGTAAGGATAGTGAATGGATATGTGAAGCAGGGGCTGGACGGGAAGCCCAACCTGAATCTCGGGAGGAGAGGTAGAGTTGAGGTCATAGCTGACGAGAAGGTCGCAGCGAGACTCGTCCCGATGTCTGCTGTGACCGAGAAGCTGACCAAAGTCTCTCAGGAACAGCAGTTCATGGCCGTCGAGTGCATGGTCAACACGGAGCCCAAGTACAGTGAATTCGTTCGGTCCGATGGTTCACCGGGTTCTCTCTTTCAGTTCGGTGTGACTAGCGAGGGAGGCAAGGCAGAAACAAGAGTAGTCGTCTGGAGCCCTTCCGCCAGGCCGGAGTTGAAAAAGGGCCAAAAGGTGCTGATTACCAATGCGAAGACCAGGCGTTCGCCGAACGGTGAGTACGAGCTTCACGGAGACGCTGGAAGCGAGATTCTTCCGGCACAGCGGACTCCGCCCAAGGAGTTTAGGGTTGCCGCCACAAGCGCGAGCTCATCGGGGACGGTCCTGTTAGTGGTGGACAAGAGTGGAAAGGTCTGGACCGTAGAGAAGGAAAGAGAAGCGAGAGAGCCCGCGATTGGAGAAGCTGTGATGGTGACGCCTGACACCGAGAACGACAGCAGATTGTACTGTAGAACAAAGGGCTCAGTGAGTGTGGTGAGCGAGAGCTCGTTGCCAGGCTTGGACGTCATAGCGGCGAAGCTGCGGGATGCCAAGAACGAAGCGTCCCAGATCATGGTCGAAGTCATCGCGTTATCCCACGGTAGCGCCGATGACATCAACCTGAAGGATGGCACAATGGTGAAGAGGGGAGAGCTCATGATTGGCGACGATACTGGCGAGATGAAGCTCGTGGGATGGAGAGAGCTGTCCGGGAAGGTCCTGGGAATCCAGCCTGGTGAGAGACTCAGGGTCGTCGGGGTGACACCCAAGATCAATAAGCTCGGAGCGCGGGTGCTTCAGATGTCGAACCTTACGGTAATCGAGAAATTGCGAGAGCGCGTTTAGGTCTTTGTGCGCCTTAGGGCCTCATACTCGTAGACGAAGATTACCACCAATGCGACAATGAAGAGCACTATCATGGCAGTGCTCAGGAAGTTATAGTAGCTGATAATGTTCAGGAATGGTACATGCAACTGTCTGATTGCACATCGGCGTCTCATAATAAGCGTTGCTGGGGACGCGCAAGGCTTCGCCCGTCTCATGCCAAAACTGCTGAAGACAGATCGCTGCAGCGCTGAAGGCGGTCCATGTCTCTCTCAGCGTGAAAGCCTGATTTCTCCGCTGGTCAGCCCTCGATGTCCTACTGACTGTGGTTTTTCCAATTCATTCGCAAGACTGACCCGGTATTTCGCCATTCATAGCGACAATGCACTCGCTGAATTCTGGTGAGGATACAGGCCTCCTTGAGACAGAAGCAGTATCACTGAGTTAGGTGCCGGGGGCGGGACTCTCGTCGGTCGATTCGAGCCCGCGGTCTCCGGATTTCGCATCCGAGCCTGGATTATGAGTTACGCCCACGAGAGCGTGCCCGGCGCAATAGGCCAAGCTGTGCTACCCCGGCATCCACTCAGACGCCGTTCGATGGAGATTAAAAGACTCACGGCATGGGTTGAGCTGAAGATACTGGCCCCGAGATTCTCTTCAACGATTAAAAACGGCATCCGGTTGGTCTCGGTCGAGCCGCGGTAGCTCAGTCGGTTAGAGCGTTGCCTTGGTAAGGCAAAGGTCGTGAGTCCGAATCCCACCCGCGGCTCGTAGACAAGCCTTTTCCTAGAGGGTGATGGGTCCAGTAATGATGGCGACTTTGAAGACTCGTGAAGTGAGATTCCTCCAGGCTCATGAGTTGTGTAGGCTCGCCACTGCTTCAAAGGGTGGCAGACCCCATGTGGTACCCGTAGTCTATGCCCTCGATGGAGAGGACATCGTCATAGCAGTAGACTACAAGACGAAGAAACTGAAGAACCTGAGGGAGAACCCGAAGGTGGCCCTGGTTGTTGATGAGTATCGCCCCAACCGAGGACTGATGATCGAAGGGGATTGCGAGATCCTTGAACGCGGTAAAGAGTACCTACGACTGCTGCAGATTCTCTTTGACAGGTTCGTTTGTTACAGGAGGAACCCCTGGGGTGAAGGCGAGTCGCCGATACTGAAGATCAGGCCGACCAGGGTCGTCATGTGGTAGGGAGGTGCCGGTCAGGTCAGCGGTACGTTCCTGTGCGCTTCATATATTGACAGTAGCCCGACCCCCGAATATCGGGGCTCGAACGGCTCGAGGACGGATGAACAGGCTTTTGCGAGGAGCTCGATGTAGCGCTTCGAGTCGTATATGGCCTCGTCTTCCATTACGTCGACGGGCGTGGCCCTCTTCGAGTCTCTGCCCCCGTAGTCTGTGATGACGTAACGTATCCCTTCACCAGCATGCAGTTCGACACCCTCGCCGATAAGTCGCTTCACAACGGCGTGCTGGACTGTCCTGCTGGTGTACTCCTCTGGTCCCTTCGAAAGGTTGGTCGTGAAAGTCAGTTCGGATGCACGAATCTCGTGGCGCTCCAGCGCTTCTGCGTATCTGAGGAAGATCTCGACACATTCGGGGAGCCTGGTCCTTATCTCCTTCACAGAGTCGGCTTTCGCCATGACCCTCAGGATTGCCATCTGGCATTCTGTGAATGCCTGCGGCGTGTCGTGGCGTCGCGCTTCTATCCCCCTGACTTTGAGCTCGCCATCCTGATAGACACCGAAGTACCTGTTGAGTACGGGTATCTTCGAATCGACCTTGGAAGGAAGGAAGGCCACCCATTTGTAGATCCCTTCGAAGGACATAACAAAGCCGGTCTCCGACTTGATTTCGGATTCGAGTTCAAGGTAGCCCTCCCGTCCCGCTCTTTCCTTCTTCACCCAGAGCGAATCCACGATTCCGTGGACCACGCCGAAGCCCCTCCTCTCGGCTACCCTTACTGCATCGAGCAACACCTTCCTGTCCCAGGCGCACACTGCGATGTGGGCGTCGATTCGACCGAACTTCGCGTTGTTGAAACCCAGATAGCCGAAGGTGGTGACCCCGAGCCACTTCAAGGCGGCCTGGCGTGCGTTGTACCGGTCATACGCGGTCCCCTTCGAGTTCTTCTTCAGTTCCTTGTAGTGGAGCCGCTTCTTTATGATGATCTCTATCGCGCGAGGGACTATCCCCTTCCTTCTCTCGCAGACGTTCCAACCCAGCTCGGGTACCCTGTTCTTCGAATCGAGACAGCATTGACATCTCACCGTCTCCGCTGAGATGTTCTTCCTGAACATGATGTTCGGGTAGAGCGCATGAAAGTCGAGCTCGCCCACCCCCTCGTGGACGCCCATCCTTGGCTCGAAAATTAGCCCACCCCTGTCGGCCACGAGCAGCTCATTCCTGTCCTTGAAATGCTCGACCAGCGTCGGCTTCCAAGGGACGAGCAGGTCGATTCTGGAGGCGTGGTAGAACTGGAGACTCGAGAGGGCCTTCCCTATGCTCGCCCTGCTGGACGTCTGAAGAGGCATGCGACACACCCTGCTCAGCTCGAAGAGCCCCTCGAAGCCGGCCTCGGAGTAAGCGAATGATGTATTGACGTCGATGTGTATCCTGCCGCGGAGCTTCATCGCCGAAGGCTTGTAGTGGATTCTACCATAACTGAAGTAGGAGGTCCCGCCCTTCGCAGGAAGTGACATGATGGTCCCATCCCTATCGAGCGTCAGCCTGTCGGCGACGCCGTTGGCTTCTGCGCGCCGGATCAGGTAGGGGAAGAGGAAAGTGTCACCGTCGGTAGAGAGGACGAAGTCGGGGTCGACTTCCCTGATGGTCTTCACCAGCTCGAGCAGCTTGTCAGCTTCGCTCCCACAGTCGATTACGACCTTTCCGGTGTCGCTCTCAAGACTGATCGTCCCGATTCGGTCGGTGAAATGCGCTATCTTCCCCGCTTTTATGATGTCGACGTCTACTTTCACCTTCCTCAGATTGGGGACGGCGTAGTCATACGTCCAGACATCGTCGTGGAGGCCCCATTGCAGCGAATCCCTGACCTGCATCACTTCGCAGTATGCGAGCGGGAAGAGGTCGTGCTCGTACAGGTAGCTCTGGTTGGGCGGGACGTCGACGTTGTAGAGCTTGTAGGCGCCGAACGAGCCGAGCCGCTCTATCCTTCCGGCCACCTGCTGAATCTTCCTGGCATCCCCGACCTTGGCTTCTATGACATCGGACCTCTCCGTGTCGATTACCTTCTCGAACTTCCGGGCAGGCTTGGTCCAGACGAATTCGGAACCCACTATTCTCAGCGGATCCTCTAGATCAGCCATGTTGCTGGTCGCGATGAATATCGATGGGGACCAGTGGTCTACCAGCCTTATGGCCTGACCGTCTTCGCGTTTGAACCAGACGACCATCTCCCCGGGGTTCCCCGGATAGAGGTCAAGTATCCAGCCTCGCATCCTTCTCGGCCTTCATTTTCTCCACCTCGCCCGCCAGCCACATGATGGTCTTGTGCTGCATTAGCAGGAGACTCATGAAGAGCGCCTCGCTTGGGAAGGGCGACTCTCTCGCCTGTATCGCCGGGAAGTATTCGTAGCAGAACCTCAGCATCTCCTTGAACAGCTCCCTGTCTTCGGCCCTTAGGGCACCTGCGAAGAGTTCCCAACTGTCCAGCTCCTCGATGATTTCGGCGTCGGAGAGAGTCATCTCTCGTCCTCCTTTCGTTTGATTTCTGAAATTGTCCCCAGCGCACGCGCCAGTATCCTGTAGTGGTGGAAGACCAGGGCCATAGCCACCCCCTCGAACCGGGAGGTCCTGACGGCTGCCGATGAGGCTGATGTGTAGAGCCTGGCTGAGCTGAGCATATCGTCGAAGGCAAACCTGTCATGCTTCGAGAGAGCCCTCCTGAACGCCCTCCACTCTGCTGTCTCCTGGACCTCAGCCATCCTGAACGATGGGATTGTCCTTCCCATTAGTGGGCCACCCTGACCTTGGAAGGTCTCAGGAGCTGGTTCATCATAAAACTGGAGGTTGTCGGAGGCTTGGTCGGGTGCTTGACGAGCTCTGCCTGCACCCTGCCTCCAGACGACGACAGGGAGACCGCGGTATCGGCCCATTCCATGATTATGTCATCGTACTTGTTGGGCGAGGCCAGGGTCGCAAGGACGAGTGAGTTCTTCTTCACCCGTTTGATCCCGCCCTCGACGGCGCCCAGGAGCCTCCTTGCCTCCCTCTCCTCCAGCTCCGGCTCGTTGAAGGTGCCAAGCAGGTCGGAGACGACGACCAATTTGGCCGCGTAGTCCTCTGCGGCCCTGACTAGGTGCTCCGAGATGAGGTCGGCGAGTTGGTAAATCGTGAAGACGCGGCAGGTGGCCACCCTTCTCATCGCGACCGCCGACTTGAGGCCGCGTTGGTTCGCGAAAGAGGAGAAGAGGTATGGGTCTGATTGGTTCCCTCCGTCGATGAAGAGCACGGCCGAATCGAGGCCACCTGCCTCCAGCGGGAGTTGGGCCCTGAACGCCATGAACTCGGCCACTACAGATGCCGCGCCGCCGCTGAGCACGATTAGGTGCTGGGGAGAGCAAGGCCTCAGCAACGAATCCAAACGCGGGAAGCCTAGAGAGAAGTGTGGGAACGACGAAGCAGAATGGAATGACAAGGCCCTCTTTCGGATAAGGACGGTGTCTGTCAGATGGATGTCCGACCAGTCGTCGGGCACAGGGGCTAGCCTACACTCGATGTTGTTCTCGAGCCCGCACCCGCATCCGATACAACGGCCGCTCAACGAGTCGATGGTTTCGCCAGTCGGCCCGAGGTCCCGCCTGACCCGCAGGACGCAGCTGCAGTTGGAACAGTAGTAGACGAAGCGTTCCTTGCCACTTCCCTCTTGTTCGTACAGATAGTGGAGCCTAGCCATTGTGACAGGAGCAGGAAGTTTCTCTGGAATTTAATGCAGGAAGCTATGCGAATGAATTTGGGCAAGAGGGAGACGGCCGAAAGTGTTGAGGTGATGATTTGATTATCAAGATAAAGTGTGCTTTGCGGCACAAGGGAATCAGCACCATGATCGATTCCTTGAGGACGAAATCGTAAAGGCGTATTTCGACAACCTCAGAAGTAGAGCGAGAAGCACAGGGAAGGACGTAGACGGCAACTCAACGACGCACCTAAGCAAAAAGACATACAACAACACCAAACTGGCTCTACGAGGAACAATCAAGAGGCTCGGACTCACGGACTCAGACCACGTAATCACGAATTTGTGCAGCGAAGTCGAAACCAACATTCAGGCGAAGAAAGCACTCCAACGCAAGCTCCAAGCACTAGCGAACGAAGAAACGCCCGGACGAGATGGCAAGCCATCAGTCACAGGGGCGAGAAACCGGATAACATACTTCAAGGGAGTCCTGCACAGAGGTGGGGGAATCTACCTAAACGTGGCCTGCGACAACCACTTCCAATCAGAACACAAAGCCATAGACCCCGTGACGCTCCGAGACATCAGGAACAGACTGACCAAGAGTCAAGGAATAGACGTGGACCTTGCGGCGTTCACCGGAGAGCGACCGGATGAGCTCTACGGGCACAGGATAAGCCAGTTCCGAAGGCTGAACGACGACTACTACGCCCTCGACAGCATCAAGTTCCAGAACAAGGGAGGCGTCCAGTCGTACGGAGAAGTTACCGTCATATCGAGTGAGTATGTCGCAATTTCGGAAAGACAGGTTGTGGCCTTGGGAGTAGGTCTGGGCGACAGCGAATAGACTGAATTCGACCGCGGAGCTGTCGATGGGCGAATTGAATGATGGGATGTAGGTTGTGTTGGTCAGGACTTTCAAAGGAAATCCAACTGGGAACTCAGAATATCCGGCTCGGAGGTTTGCGCACGCCGTGAATGAATGATTCTCTCCGGGGGTTCTGGGTGCGCCGTGCCTCGGGGCTAGAACCCGAATACGCTTTTAGGCAAGACGACTCATGCAGATGCGCCGATGACCTATGAAATCGCTTGTATGTCGTGCGGGACGTCGTTGTATTCTGGGTTCGACCTGAGATCTCCGGGAGACGTGCTCAAGGCCGTGGATTACAGGTGCAAGAAATGCGGGACCAAACTCTCTGCTGACAAATTTCACGTTAATATCAAGAAGATAAACGGGTCATATTCCTAGCGGAGACGGAAGACTCAAGCTCTTCCGCCGTTGACTCAGGTTGATGGGTTTGGCATCCACTGCTTCGGGTTATACGCTTGTGCTATGCGAAAAACCCGACGCGGCTCGGCGGATTGCAGAGGCCCTATCTGGCGGAGGCGCGCAAAGCTCGACTGCCGACGGAGTGACGGTATTCAGGTTCACCAGGCAAGGGGAAGACTTTGTGGTCTGTTCTGCGCAGGGACATGTCTATGCAATCTCGGATCCCTTCGAGGAGCGAGCTGTCTATCCCGTCTTCGATGTCGAATGGTACCCATCTAATCTCGTGGAAGAGAAAAACGCCAGCGTTGCTCGCAGGATTGATGTAATCCGCAAGCTTGCGGGAAGAGCGGCCAGATTCGTCAACGCGTGCGACTTCGATGGTGAAGGCGAGACGATAGGCTTCAACGTTCTCCGATATGCGTGCGGAGGCAAGGAGACGGAAGCCCTCCGGATGAAGTTCTCGACCTTGACCAAGGATGACGTGATGACTGCATTCAGTCAGGCAAAGCTCCAAATCGGATCGGGACTAGCACGTGCGGGGAGGACCAGGCATTTCATTGATTTTGTCTGGGGCGTCAACCTCTCCCGAGCACTCTCCCAGTCGGTGTTGAGTTCTGGACATGCGTACAAGACGGTCAGCATGGGAAGGGTCCAGGGGCCAACGCTGGCATTCCTCGTGAAAAGAGAGATAGAGATACGCGAGTTTGTGCCCTTGCCGTTCTGGGAGGTAGTTGGAACGTTTGAGAGGAATGGGATGCAGTTCACGGCTAAGTACTCGAAAGATAGGGTCAGGGTTAAGACAACAGCCGAGAGAGTGAGGGATGACTGCAGAGGTAAGGAAGGCGTCGCGATCAGTGTCGTGAGGAGTGAGGTCCAAGTGCCTCCTCCGCCTCCCTTCAACACGGGTGACCTCCAGAGGGAGGCATACAGAATCTTCGGGTTCTCGCCGAGCCGGACACTTCAGATAGCTGAGAGACTCTACCTGAACGCTCTCGTCTCGTACCCGAGGACCAGCAGCCAACACCTCCCGCCGTCAATCAACTACAGGGCCATCCTCCAGGGACTTGAAAGGCTTGATCGTTACGCGCAACTGGTCAAGAGACTCCTCGAAGGAACCCTGAATTCGATGCAGGGAGCCAAAGTGGACGCGGCGCATCCGGCAGTCCATCCAACGGGAGAAGTGCCGCGCAGGCGCCAGAACTCGCCTGAGGCAGCAGTCTTCGACCTCATCACTAGAAGATTCTTCGCCACCTTCGGGCCTCCCGCCCGGAGGGAGCTGGTCACCGTGAGATTCTCTGTTGGAGAACACGAATTCTTGCTCAGTGGAGGGAGAACGCTGTATAGGGGATGGATCGACTCGTACGGTAGATACGCGAGCACCAGAGACGCGAATTTGCCGTGCGTGGCCGAGGGAAATAGGTTCAGAGTCGTCAAGGTGGACGTCGAGGAGAAGTTTGAGCAGGGGCCAACGAGGTACAACCAGAGCAGTCTCCTCGAGAAGATGGAAAGGGAGAACATTGGGACGAAGACGACTAGAGCCGAAGTCATCTCGACCCTGGTGGGGAGAGGTTACGTCGAAGGGGATAGCATGAGGGTAACCGACCTGGGCCTTGCGATCATCGAGACCGTGGACAGGTATGCGCCTGCGATTGTGACTACGAAGTTGACACGGGAGATTGAGGAGAAGCTTGAGGAGGTTGAAGATGAAGCTAGGGGGGACGCAGAACTTGTCCGGGAGACGGTCCGTTCGATAGCCCAGCAGTTGGTGGGGCTCAACGCGAACGAAGACATGGTGGGTCGGGAGATCGATGCCGCTCTGGCCGTGACGGACGCGACGTCCAACGTCTTGGGGCCGTGCCCTGTCTGCAAGTTAGGACAGCTGAGAATGATTAGATCGAAGAAGACCAAGAAGAGGTTCGTGGGCTGTTCGAACTACTTCTCGGGATGCCGGGCGTCGGCCCCATTGCCACAGAAAGGGACCGTCAGGACGACACCCAAGGCTTGTCCGCATTGCTCTTGGCCTGTTGCATATGTAATGGTTGGAAAGGTGCCCTGGAGGTTCTGCGTCAACCCTCAGTGTCCGACAAAGAGTGAAAGGAAGAAGGCATGAAATGCGTGATGTGTAGTAGGAAAGCGGTCTCGGACCTGTGCACCTACCACCAGGGAGCGAAGCGAAAGGTCGAAGCTAGTTACCATCTATGGACTGAGGCTTACGGAGAGATAGAATGGAAAGACTACCTGGATAAGGTTAAACGCAACGAGCGAACGGGCCAGTGGGCAAAGGAGATAGCGGAAATGCTGGAGGGTCTTTAGAATGATCAGAGAGCTCATCAAATCAGGGTATGAAAAGACGGTAGGGACCCTGAAGAGCATCTTCTGGGGACTTCTCGGCCCGATTCTGAGAAGAGGGAGCCTTCTGACGATCGTCTACGTGATCGCTTTGCTTGGAATCCTGGGCGGCTTAGTCAACGCGGTTGTCTTACGGGTGCCGAACCAAGGCTTGGTGGTCTACCCGGGCTCGGGGGCACAAACATTTCCGGAAACGATCATAGATTCGTTTGTAATCTTGACAGGTGGGGCAGGCATCTACCTGGCTTACATGAGTGGAAGGCAGACGACACGGGCGAGAGCGGTCAACATGTACCTAGGGCTCGCTCTCTTGCTGCTCGTTGTCTCGTTATTGGCAGGAACGCAGTTGTTTCTGCTCAAGTGATGAGAGAGAACCTTCCTTCGGGCCAGGCCGTCCCGCGCTCGCATTTCATCAACAGCCCCGAGCCGTTGGCCTCGACGGAGACTGCCGTGTCCGAAAGGTTGGAAATGGACCTGCCTCCGGCAGTCCTCATTGTCTTCCCTCGCCTGTACATGGTGAAGAGGACCGCCTTCCCGCTAGTCCTAGCGACATACGAAAGACTGGCCACAGCAAACGCCAGTTTCCTGCTCCTCGAGCTCATACCAGACGAGGAGAACAGATGGTAGAGGGTATTCAGGCTGTCGACTATGAAGACATCTGATCCGGCCCTGAAGAGCCTCAGAAGCTCGGTTTCAACGTTCGACCCCGGCTCAGGAACGTAGACGCAAATCGATCTTATCACGCTAGGAGAGAGGGTAGATAGAATCTCGTCTGAGTTTGACGAGTAGAATGCGTCGATGTCGAAGATGGCACAGTTGCTCTTGGTTATTGCGGTCAGCGAAATGATGACCTTGGAGAACGATAGGTTGACCCGTCTGCTGTCGACAAGGAAGGTGGTTGTCTTGCCCCTGAGCGGTCCGAGGAAGTAGTGCGCCCGCTGCGCGTCAAAACTCATTAGTGCTACGGGTCCTCGCTTCCTGGCATAGGTATTTCAGAATGAACCAGATTTGCGTGGTGACTTCGAAGGCAGCGACGTATTACGCAATCGTTTCAAGGATGAAGAAGGCCGGCCTTCCTTTCAGTAGTGTGCTGCCCAGTGCGGACCGCGGAGACTGTATCCTGATCGTTACCAGCGCAGAGGAAATGGGGCAATTCGACGGGCTGACTCTCGCCCTGGAGAACCTTGACGAGAACCCTGGGGTCTTCAAGGGTCAATTGCTCTCACGGCTGAATGAGGGCAGCGACGTGGTGCTAATCGGGGTCGACCCTGGGAGAAGAATCGGACTAGCAGTCTTTTACGGAGAGACCAGTCTGGAGTATAGTACGTTCGGCTCTGCCGCCAGACTCAGCCTCAGAGTAGGGGCGTTTGTGCATGGCATATCTGCGAAAAGGTTCGTGATTAGGATAGGGAACGGCAACCTCGCCATGGCGGCCAAGCTCATCGAATCACTAAGGCTTGAGGCCCCAGATGCGGTGATCGAAATAGTCGACGAATCTGGCACGTCGGTCAGGCGTGTGAGGGCGAGAGGCATCCAGGGAGACCAGGGTGCAGCTGCGAAGATAGTCTTCCGGAAGGGCGAAATCGTCAGCCCCAGGAACCCCAGAATTCGTGCGTGAGCGCCCCGAGGTCATTGGACTTGGAGCAATTGAATGACCAGGTCCCTCCTTGAGCCTTGAAGGCATTAGGTCCCTGATGACCTCCGGACTGAACCTCTCGTCGCTTCTGTGATGAGAAGCCCTCTGGAGAGATAGGCTTTGAAAACTCACAAGATCAGTTCCTTCCGGCCCTGACTGAAAGGGGTTTGGGCTTAGGCCACTTCTGAGCCTATGAATGGCCAGAGTCGACCGCCATCCTAACGCTCTCAGGCCGAAATCTTGGTGACGAAGCCCCTTTCCTTGAACAGCTCGGCCGTGGCCCTCTCGACCACGCGCCTGTTCTCCGCAGTAGTATAGATGCGCAACACGTCCATGAAGCCCGCGATGGACCCAACTAGAGGCAGCTCACTCAGGGACACCGACTTCACAACCCGCCTCCCGCCCTTGGTCTGCACGAGCCGGACCGAAGTGAAAGCCTCCCTCGAAGACGTGTATGGTACCGAAGGTGTCGTGGGGACATCCAAGAAGACGCGCATCCTGTCCACACCTGCGGCCTCCGCGAGTTCGGCCGCGACCTGCTCCCTGACCCTCTTCTTCGCGAAGAGGCTTGAAGCCATTTGGTCCTTGCGTTGGACCAATCTCTCGAAGACGCACTTGACCAAGTTCCGGTTCCGGAAGCCCAATGCGAGTCGCCTAGCCTCCTTCAGCTCGCGTGTGGAGGAACTCAGCGTGGCTAGCTTCTGCAGCACAATCTCGTCTGTCAACTCCAAGTAGCTGTCGAGGTCCGACAGATCAGTCAGCCCGAGGACGTCGTCAGCGAGCTTCATGGACTGCACGAGCATCAGCTCGGCTGCTCTGACCGTCCTGTGGAAGTAGACAGCCTTGAACATCTCGTACCGCGCGAGCAGGAGCGCCTCGAAGGCGTAGAGGGCCGCGTTCTCGACGGCGAGACGCTCTTCGGCGACCTGAAGTGAATCTATCACCCTCCTGATGTCAACCTTCCCGTATTCGACTCCGGTGAAGTAGGAGTCCCGGAGCAGATAGTCCATTATGTCTGCGCTCAGCCCACCCGCTATGATCTCATTCATGAAAAGGGGTCGCTTGCCCTGTTTGCCCACGGCAAAGGCGGACATCTTCTTCGCGGAGAAGCCGTTCTTCCCTAGGACGTCGCGTATCGACGTGCCCTGCACGATCCTCTGCGATATGTCCTCGTGAGTCACGTCCCCTCTCTCGGCCAGGACCTCCTCGTATATGTGAGAGAAGGGGCCGTGCCCGACGTCGTGGAGGAGCGCGGCGATTCTTACCTCCTGAACTTGGTCCGGGCCTATTCCTGATGTCGGCGCCAGAGACTCCGCTATCTGACCTGCTAGGTGCATTGCCCCCACCACGTGCTCGAACCTAGTGTGAACTGCCCCTGGATAGACGAGATACGAACCAGCGAGCTGGTGGACCCTCCTGAGGCGCTGGACGAAGGGTGTGTCTATGAGGTCGCGCTCGACCTCGGTGATTTTGACGTAGCCATGGACCGGGTCCCGGATTTCTGTAACGGGCTTAAGGATCAAGTCTGCTTGAAGCCAGTTCTTGTCGTCTTAAACGGTTCGGCCCGCGGCCTTAAGTGAATCCGAGACTGCGTCGATCAATGCCCGGCTGGTGGCATTTGGCCCTCCAGTTGCGTCGACTACCTTCCATCCGAAGTCGCCTGCAAGCTTGAGGTATGCCTCCCTTGTCCTCTCTTGGAGGTCGATATTCCGCTCGTACTCGTCCTTGTTGGGCCCGCGCCGTGAATGGAGTATAATGGGAGGAGCATCCAAGACAATCACGGTGTCAGGTTTCGGGAGACCCGCCTCGAGGTTGACCAGCCATTCCAGCCTAAGGCCGTTCGCGAGGCCATACGCGAGGTTCGATTCGGAGTACCTGTTGACTATCACTATGTCGGTCCTGGCGAGGATTGAATTCAGCTCGTCCTTCTTCTCCCAACGATTCGCAGCAAAAAGCATTTGTCTGACTTCTGGGGGGTAGGTCCTAGCACCGAGGAGGAACCTCTTGATCTCCCTTCCGAGGATCGTCCCGTAATCAGGGAAAGAGATAGTGCGAGTGTTATGGCCCCTCGAACGCAACCACGAGTTTAGAATAGAAGTCTGTGTTCTCTTGCCCACGGCGTCGATTCCCTCGATCCCTATGAGAAAACCCTTGGAACCGCTGTCCACGGGCACATTGCTTCCTCATCCGCCTAAATCCCTTTCTCACAAGACGAGCGAGAGGATGAGCAGAACGGCGATAGAAACCGTGGCGAACCTGAAGTAGCTCCTCGCCAGCACTGAGCTGGATTGGGTGATTATGGCGAACTCTTCAAGTGCTTTGGCCCCGAAGACCTTCACCGTGCTCACGAAAAGGCCAGATCCGTAGCTGCTCTGCGAAAGCCTGGTTTCGGCAAGCTTTGTGATATCTACCACCAGTTTGACCAACGATTCGACGGGAGTCGCCTCGCCCAGTGCTCTGTAACCTCGGGAGGTAGTCAGGCCTCTGGCGGCTAGGTTGTGGCTGTCGGAGGTACAGAACTCGATTAGTTCGTAACCCAGAGAACTCAGGGCCTTAGTGGTTTCGGCCCGCAAAGATGGAACGGCATTGTTGGCGTCGGCCAAGACGAGGACAGACTTTCCGTGGGACGTCTCAAACATGATCAGACCGATGCCGTTCTCCGTTAGGTCTTCGCGTGCTCCGAACCCCAACTCGCTCGAGTGTGCGTAACCAACCCTGAAGGGCGTCGCCTCAGTCAGCTTCATCTGCTCGAACAACTGCCTCCAGACGGGGTCAGCCGGATCGACCGATTCCTGATGATCCTCGAGTGAATTGTGGGCATCAATGACCGTGACATCGTATCCGGCGGCGGAAGCCGGCCCCAAGAGTTTCGTCTCGACTTCCACGTTTAGGTCATCGGACCCTAAAGGAGCAAATGACACAGTGAGAATCATGTCTGTAGAGAAAGCCAGGGCGCCGACATTGGCCTTCCCGACACGCGCTTGAATCGGTCCCTTAATACTGGCTTTCGCGGTCGTCAGAGGAATCGTCTGGGCAAATCTGCTCGCATCTGCCGCATACCTATCCGTTTCCCCACGAGTAGCCAAATTCCTTTCGTGTCCCCCGGGCCTATGAAATGTCATCACAGTTCCCTGTCCCTTGAAGGCCCTGGAGATGACCCCCGGCAGGTCGTAGCTACCGACCGGATAGAATGGACCCGGGTGGACCCCGGGTAGGACAAGGAACACGTCGCCGACCTTGGTCTGGAACCTGACCACTTTTGTAGTGACCTGCGTCTCCTCTGAGTGATCGGCGATTATGCGTTCGAGATCTGTGGCTTCGCCGTCAGCCCACGTCTTCATGAACGCCCGGAAGAGAATGAGGACGCTGTAACCCCCACTCGTTTTCCTCCTTCCTAACAAGATTACGAAAGCGACTATTATCGTACAAACGAGGATCCCGAAGAATGCGGGGAGAGGGTCGAACTTGAGCGAGAGCTCGGCGAATCTGAGGATGACTAAGGTCGCTGTAGGATGAATTGCGGCGAGGGTTATGGCCAGCCAACCACGCTCGGTGAAGACGCCATCAATCACCAGGAACTCGAGTCCGGCAGACACGAAGGCTCCGAAGAGAAAGGTGTTGCTGAGCGCGTCTGGCGATCCGGTCAGCCAGGCGAGAACGACCCCGCAGGCCACGAATATGATCCATAGAGCATCACCAGCTAATAGGACGACGCAGGTCCGTCGAAAGTTGGCGATGCTCCTTGGATCGGCCAGCATGAGGGCGCTTGAAATGGCCGCGGCTGAGAGGATGAGCATGAAGAACGCCAAAAAGGATGAGGCGACCCCGTTGGTCCCCTTTGACGCGAAGCCCAGGAGGAAGGACGCTACTGCTGAATAGAACAGTGATGTTGGGCTGGACGGAAGGACAAAGAGGTGCCTGTAGCGACTAGCGAGAATCTCGGTCGCCGAACGTCTCGGAGGTTCCTGCTCAACGGAAGAGGACGTTGATGACAATTGATGTGGCGATAAGGGTTATCGAACCAATTAGGACTATTTCAGGCCTAATCTTGACTCCGTTTGTCGCCTCGTTGAAGAAGGTGAGGAGGCCTGCGCTCGAAGCGGGCATCGGCGCGTTGTTCTTCTTGTCACTCATTGAATCCGCTGATACTCCCTCGCTTCTTAAGCGTAGCGACTCGGGCCCGCCGACGCCGGCAAGCCTGTTGGCATGTAATGTCACAAATGTATAATTATGGACAGTATTCATCTCATCTCATGCCATCCTATGATTCTGAGTTTAGGTCGATCATCAGAAAGGTCAGGGCACATGAGAAGTGGTTCTCTCAGAGTCTTCCAATGATCGCGAGTGAGAATGTGACCTCGAGGCACGTCAGGGAGGTCATGTCCTCAGATCTCGGCCACAGGTACGCGGAAGGATGGCCAGGCGAAAGAGTCTACGCCGGATGTAAGTACATCGACCAGATTGAATTACAAGCTATCGCCCTAGGGAAGAAGTTGTTCAAGGCCGACTTCGTCGATGTCAGGCCCGTTTCTGGGGTGGTCGCCAACCTCGCCCTCTACTCGGCGCTGAGCGGTCCCGGTGACCGGATGATGGCCCTTTCGATACCCAATGGGGGACACATCTCACATGGTAAGAAGGAATTTTCGGGTTCGGCCGGGCTGGTCCACTCCCTCGACATTGAGTACTACGCGTTCGACAAGGATAGGATGAACATCGACGTCGACGAGACGAAGAAGAGGATCAAGACCCTGAAGTCACTCAGGCTCGCCATGTTTGGTGGGAGCCTATTCTTGTTTCCCCACCCCGTGAAGGAACTGTCCCAAGTCATCCAAGACGCTGGCGCGACCGTTTGCTACGACGCGGCGCATGTCATTGGGTTGATTGCAGGCGGCATGTTCCAGGATCCGCTGCGCGAGGGCGCCAAGGTCATGACCTTCAGCACGCATAAGACGCTTTTCGGCCCGCAAGGAGGGGCCATCGTTTCAGGCTCCGAGTTCGCCGACCAGCTGAAGAAGGCAGTCTTCCCCGGGACAACCAGCAATCACCACCTCCACAGCGTCGCAGCCAAGGCGCTACTCTTCGCCGAGTTCCTGCAGTTCGGGCACCAGTACGCCAAAGATGTTGTCAGGAACGCGCAAGTCCTCGCGCAGGAGCTCGCTGGGCTTGGCGAGAATGTCTTAGGCGAGAAGGTGGGCTACACCATGTCTCATCAGGTCGCTGTGGATGTGACGAAGTACGGCGATGGGGGCGCGATGGAGAAGATCCTTGAGAGCCAGAATGTCATCGTCAACAGACAGTTGATCCCCGGCGATTTGCAGGCCGGGAGGCACTACACAAATCCCGGAGGGATAAGGCTCGGGGTCGCCGAGTTGACACGGCTCGGGATGGGCAAGGGAGAGATGGCTGAGGTAGCCGAACTCGTCCACACTGCTATGACAGGGGAGAAGAAGCGTGAGGTGACCCAGAGGATTGCGGAGATGAGGAAGGGGTTCCAGAAGGTCAAGTATTCCTTCTCGGATTCACCGGCTTACTTCTTCCGCTAGGACAGGCTTCAGGAAGTCGGTCAGCATGAGCTGATCGGCCTTCCTCTCGCCGTGTAGTAGTTGGTCGAGCTCCCTCTGAAGCATGTCTAGGCGATTTCTCAGGTAGAGGTCGACCTCATAGTCCCTGGCTAATCTCTGGGCGATCGAGAGGTACTTCTCGACCGACGCACGGGTCAGCGTCCCCTTGATGGGCCCTTCACAGTTGGGACAGGTCTGCGATAGTGGGGGTCTGCGCATGGTCATGCCGCACTTCCTGCATTTGAAGGCCTGGGTCGCGTATTTCTTCGCGTTCCCCATGATGTCCCTGATTAAGTGCGTCCTGATTATTGACTCGACAACCTCCTTGGTTGATACTGCCTCTATCTTCGAGGCGACCTCAATCTGTTTCGCAATCTTCTCTGCGAGGGTCCGCATCGTGGAGTAAGAAGCCCTCGAGCGCTTGATTGTAAGGGCATTTGTGGAGTGAGTGAACCCGTAGCCGTAGAATTGGGTCTCGCTTTCCAACCTGGAGCCGATGCGCTCGATGAGGCCCTGGACCGACGCGGCAGATGGTGATTCCCGGGTCTTCTCGTAGAATTCTTGCGGATAGAAGCTGGCGATGTCGAAGTTGTGGGCCTGTTCGTCGACCTCCGACGGTAGGAGGATGGGTTGGATTAAGAGGGGCGTGTCCATCAGGCCGCCTATCTGGTGCGGGATATACTCAAGTGAGAAGTTGAGTAGGGCGTCCAGTAGCAGTAGGAGTGAATCGCCGTCGCCGTCGCAGTCTCGCCTCTTGGCCGCGTGCCAGTACGGGTTCGCGAAGCAGACCTGGGTTGATGAGAACCCGATGATTCGACCTGCCACGCCGACAGAGGTATGGGGGGCCAGACCTATGGCAATCTTCCCCATTAGGTCGGCCGGTCTTTGGACGTTGTAGTACGGAGGCAGGCCGTACAGTCCCTGCACTTCGTCGTCGATGAATTGAGCCATCCTGACTAGGTCGCCTGCTATGTCTATTGGAACAATGATGTCCTGTGGTTTCAGTTCGAGGAGTTGGTCATCTCTTTCAAGGTGCTTACCCTTGCAGTCGTTCTCATATCCCAGTCTCACCAGAGCCGCCGGGTCCGCCTTGATGTCGCGGGGCCTGAAGTGAGTTAGTGGGGCATTGGTCACGTCAATTCTCAGGGTCCCATCCTTGTAGACGAAGACTTGGTGTCGGCTCCTGATGATGCCTTTTTCCAGAGGTTCTGGTGTCTTCGAGATACTCATGAGGCCCCGTACTCCTTTCACTGGTTTTGAAGGGTCGAATGAGATCTTCGTCTTAGTGGCGTCGAGTTTGGAGCGAAGGTCATAGTCAAGGTAAGAGTAAGGAAGGGTCTTCGTCCTGCAGTTGGGGCATGCATCGTTGGAGGATGTTGAGCGGCAACGCGGGCAAGCCTTGAAGGGGATTGTCCCCGAGCCGCAGACCTCACATCTTGAGGAGAGGCGTCTCTGCTCGCATTCGGGACAGTATCTGTTCACAACTTCTATCCTCACAGGTCCATGCTTCGAGGCTGTGATGACGTCCCTGTGCGCACCGCCGGCAAGGCCTACGGGGAACAGGGTGTGGACGGGGGGTTTCAGCTTCCTGATCATTGCCTTTTCGGGCCTCCCGACCCTAACACCTACGGTCGTCGTCGTTTGCCTGCCGAGAATCAGTCCTGACAGAGTTTTGACGAATTCGATAGGGTCGGAGGGAACAGAGATCTCTGATTTTTCTTCGAGCTTCAGGAGGGTGGTGATAATCAAGGCGGCATCGCCTGATATGACTGCCGAATCACCCTTGAGCTGGTGCTCCACCAAGCACTTCCGGAGGACCCATTCCCTGTGATTTGATGTGATATCAACCACCACATCACACCCCTCGATTCGGCTACCCGCGCGAAGATCAGCTAGGTCTGAAGCGTTGACTCGGTCGAACCGCGGGGTATAGACGGGATGGAGAGGGATTCCTAGAAGACGAGAGATAGCAACAGCTTCAGCCGGTAAGGGAACCAAATCGGTTTCACCGAGGCTCAGCTCAGTCATCCTTCCACGTGAGATGCCCTGTGCAGCCATCCTCTCGAAGGCCTCGGGGACCGTTGCCATGGCCCGCCGGAGGTCTTGGACCCACCACTCAGAAACATAAGGTGATGGTGGCAGGTTCCTGTTGTTCTCTAGGAAGTCTCCGTAGCTGATGAGAATGTCTCCGAGATCTATTATCCTCTCTAGGTTCTCCTTTTCCCGCTCGGCGTCCGTGATGGACCAGATGCGCCTGACACTGCCGTCTTTGAGGAGGACCGTTGGCCCCTCTATCGAGTCGACGAAGGCGATGGTCGCAGCTTTGCCCGGCATGTCAACCTTGACTTGAGTCCCAGGGACGATTGGATAGTCGAGGAGGGTCGCCACGGCTGGATGAATGGCTAATGCTGAAAGACCTGTGTTCATCGACCTACCATACCTGAGCCTGAAACCACCGCTACTCCTCGGCTTTGAAAGAACTGCCCGTCCAGAGATGACCTCCCCGAAGTGGGTTCCGCTCTGTTCCGTCTCGTTGGTGGTCTGCTGAGTGCCTCCCTTGACGTCGGCGAGCCATTCCCAACCCGAGATGTTGAGTGAGGCTAACTTCTTCGCGAGTTTGTGAGCTCGTCCGATTACGCCATCGTTAAGGACCCTGAGTGCCCCTCCCCTCAGCCTGTCGGTGGCGACTCGTTTCAGGTTCCTGTGGACGACGACCTCTATGGGGTCGGTTTCTATACCATCTATCTCAACCGGTAGGTTGGATATGGAGTACCTGATGTCGTCGTCCGACACTTTATACTGGAAATTGCCGACATCCCTTTCGTAGATTCTCAGCTCCTCCGTGAACCTGTCGACTTCGTCCTTCCTAGCCCTGTAGTTTGACAGTCCAAGCTTCTTCCCGGTGACATCTGCGATGACAAGGGAGAAGGCCGCCTCTGTGCCCCCAGCCGACCGCATAGGGCCCGCGTATGAGACCGAGACGTAATCGCTGTTGTCGTCGTTTTGTTTTATCATGACGCTGGAGATTCCCTCGAGTGGGGCGACGGTAACTCCATCAGTCATCACTGCGAGGCCTGCACGGACTCCGTAATTCAGGGCCTCATGTTTGTCGAGTGCGCCGAACTTGCCAAGGGCTATCTCCTGGGAGATGATCAGGGCCGCGTGCTCCTTCGAGGTGGAGTGAAGGAGCTCTCTAAGGCGGTCCACGAGCCCCTCGAATTGGTCTAGGCGGAGCATCTGGTTGACCCTATCGGCAAGGTCAAAGACCGTCTTGTTCTCCACGATGTCGACGGGGTCGAACCCCATGGATTTTGCATTGGAGGCGGTTGCGTGGGCCGCTTCGTATTGTCCTAGTATGTCTTTGTAGTAGGTGTCAAGCCTTGCGGGGAAGGGTGCGAGTTTTCGAACTCGATTCCATGCGGTTTCGGCGGAGAATGACATTTGGGTCTTTGGTGTGTGTGTGGGTCTTAAGGACTATCTTCGTTGGATCATGGGTTCTTCAGGCCTATGCGTTTGTGGATTAACCGAGAGGAGTGCGCGCTCGGTGCACCTGGTCCTTATGCCTGATTGCCGTTGCGATCTGCCGCAATGTGATCTCGTACCCTGGAGTCTGAAGTAGGTTCCCTACGACGATGATGTTTGCGCCTGCCTTTGCCGCCCGATTAGCAACTTCGCCCGATGTGATGCCTCCTCCTATGATCAAGATGCCATCATAGAACTTCCTGACCAATCGGATGGTCTCTGGCGGGATGGGTTCGCTCGCCCCGCTGCCGGCTTCAAGGTAAAGCGTTCTCATTCCTAAGTACTTCGCGGCGAGGGCGTAGATGAGAGCGAGGTTCGGCTTTGAAGGTGGTAGACTGTTGACCTGTCCGATGAAGCTGGTTGCGCTCTTGTCGCCGAAGACCAGATATCCCATTGGGATGCTTTCAATCCCAGCATTATAGACCCCCATGGCACCAAGCGCTTGTGCTCCGATGATGAAGTACGAATTCGTTGAATTTAGGAGGCTGCTAAAGAGAATCGCGTCGGCAAAACGAGAGACGCCTGTGACGTTCCCGGGGAAGAGAACAATTGGAGCAGGTTGTGATGCGCCTGGTGATGTTGTGATGTTCTTGGTGGTCCTTTTGATGGCTTGTACCACCTCATCGAGTCTACCCTGATCGGAAAGGGTCGATCCCCCGACCAAGATCATGCCAACTCCTGCCTTGATTGCTTTCTCTGCCGTGTCTGCGGCCGCCTTTGGACTGAGGTCCTCCGGATCTATCAAAGCTGCGCAGATTGGTGCTCGTTTCGTTCTCTGTAGTAGGTACTTTTCAACAGTGCCGGGACCACTCAACTCAAGCCCCTACACGTGCGAAATCGTCCACAAATGTGTTGTAAACGTCGATGTTGGCTCTCTTGGTTGGGTACCTGAGCTCTCGCCTGACCCCACAGGCAAGGTTGCCACAAGCGACGAGGAAGACCGTATCCTGTGATGTCTCATCTTCATGTGATGTTATCCTAACTGTGATCATCCCACACCGTGGACATGCGAAGACCTTCGGCAGGGTTCGCCTAGTGACTCGAAGGGTCTTCTTTCGTCTCCTACCCAAGTATCCTCACCCGCCTGCTTGGTTCCGGAAGTAAATAAAATAGCGGCCCTGTGGGAAGGTATACATTCATATAATTATTGATTTATTATGTCTGATTATGAAATAATGGTGACTATTACTTCGATGAAGTGAGAATTTCATATAACGGCAGCAGGAAAACTTAATACATTTTGATATTAAAAGAAAGTAAATGATTTTGCCAGACGTATTGATGGAGCAGTCGAACCTGACTGAGAAGCAACTTGAATCTCTCATGAGCTATGTCAGAGTTGTGGCGGGCGAAATCCGTTACAGAGAAGCTGCCGCATTGAGGTCTGAGAAGCCAGTTACCATTGGATCCTATTACCGGACCGTCCAACAAGGGAGAAACCAAGTCAGAGAGTCGATTGTGAGTGTTCTGGTTGCTATTGCGATAGGTTTAGTCAAGGTAGAAGAAGTTCGAAGGTTGCTCGAATTGGTCAGCAAAGGAAACACTGAGGTCGCTGAAGAGGACAGAGAGCGGTTCGTCATGATTCTACAGACTTTGCTCGATAAGATCGTGATGTAGGAGTGATGTTTATCACATAGCTCTGCGTGACCTTGTGATGTACGCACCTTGGAAGACCTCGTGACGCTTGCTGTACTTGCTTTGTCTGCGTTTTTTGTAACTCTCTCCTTCGGATTGCTTTTTAGATACAAACAGGTTTCGCAGAAAATCAATGATTCTGCTGATTTAGGCCGGGATTTGTGGGGAGCACTCGAGCAGCGTTTGAAGAAGCAAGATGAGCGTATTTTGGATATGATGGGTAGATTCGAAGTGATTCAGTCACGTGTATCAGAGAAGCCCATGACTCGAGCCCCGCAGCCAACGTTTCCGCCGGTGTCATTTGAGAACCCGGTTTCCGTGATGGATACGCGTGTCACGGCCTCCCGACCGGAATCACGGATGATATTGGATGAGACGGAATTGTCTGTGCTTAAGCTCCTTAGTGTCCAGCCTAGGAGTTCCGTCGAAATCAAAGAACTCATCAACAGAACCAGGGAACACGCCGCACGTCTGATGAAGGTCCTGTTCGATTCGGGGCTTGTTACTCGAGACACTTCAAAGAAGCCGTTCGTATATCGGCTTACGGAGACTGGCCGTCGCTACCTTTCTGCCAGTTGACTTGTTTTTAGATAGACCCGCCTGTATACCCAGGAGTTTCCGAACTTCTCCCTCTTGATGTATTGTCTGTCAGCAAGCCTTGCCAAGTACGTAGAGATCGTGCTGAGCTTGACAGGCTGGTTGTATTTCTCTTCGAACCCGCGTGCCACGTCTGATGATGAGAAGTCTCCGGCCGCGAACTCGGTTTCAAGCAGTATCATCACTTTCCCGAAGAAAGTCTCTTGGTCTGGAGCCTTGTAAGAATGGTCCATTGGTACGTCCATGATTTCCAGCATGTCGACCGCCTTCATGAGTTTGTCGCGGGAAATCTTGCCTTCCAGCGCCAGCGTATACTTGGTTCCTTCCTCGTCTTCGACCTCAATTCTAATCCGCTTGCGCAAGTTGCCCGCCCACTTGATTCTGGCAGTATTAAATCACCAAGTAGTGTGAACTTGTGAACTCAGGCCTAAGTTTCCTTGACTCCACCTTGAGAGTTCCAAGCAAGTTCACAGGAGTTCACTCCCTTGAAAAATAGAACGGATGGTTATCGGTTCCATTGGAAACAAAGGGGTAGGAATCTGATTCTTTTGGTAGATGGAGACTGTTTGGGTTGCAGTGGAAATATTGGGGGTTAGTTCAGTCAGAATGATATGATCATTCACTGGACTTCACTCCGAGCCCCCGGCCCCTATGCTTCCACTGTAGTTCTCCTCCTCTAGAATCCATCTTCAAGATCATTGGACATCAAGCCAATGTCTCTTATAGTTGACCTCAAGACATATCCTGACAGGATCACATACCAAGAACGGGCCATTATACTAACGTAAGAACCCAAACAATAAGCAGGCCTATACACCGGAAACAGTCGAAGGGCTGGGGCGGAGGGCTTATCTAACCAGTGTTTCCACTGATAATTATTGCCAGGAACCATTGATGAGATCTTCCGCAGAGCAAGAGAAGGAAGAGTCCTATTCACAGATCGCAATGCACTGAGTCCAGAATACATTCCAGAGAACCTACCATTCAGAGACAGCCAGACCAATGCCGTCGCCGAGGTCCTGGCTCCAGTTCTCCATGGTTCTAAACCATCCAACTTACTCCTCTATGGAAAGACAGGCACAGGAAAGACGGCGGTCGCGCGTTACGTCCTAGGAAAGCTAAGGGCCGAAGCGGCCAATCCAAACCTAACGGTGGCGTATGTCAACACACGACTCTCAAACACCGAATACCGAACCTTGGCAGAATTCGCGAAGTTCATCGACTTACCAGTGGACAGGCAGATCCCATTCACAGGGCTATCCATTGGCGAAGTTGTTGACAGGATCTTCGAAAGGGTCAAGTCCGGAAAGAAGCAGATTATTCTGGTCCTTGACGAGATTGACTACTTGGTGAAAACCTTCGGCGACAGCATTCTCTATGAGTTCACCCGATCAGGTGAAAGACTTTCACCGGGATTCCTAGCCCTCGTCGGGATATCCAACGACCTAAAATTCAAGGAGAGCCTCGACCCTAGAGTTCTCAGCAGCCTGAGCGAGGAAGAGTTGGTCTTTCCGCCTTACACGGTCGAGGAGCTGCGAGAAATCTTGCAGGAAAGGGCGAAGATGGCGTTTAGACCAGGAGCAGCATCACCAGCAGCGATCAATCTTTGCGCAGCGATGGCTGGATCGGAACACGGCGACGCAAGACGCGCAATTGACTTGCTGAGAATAGCCGGCGAGGTCGCCGAACGCGAGGGACTCAAGGAAATTGATGACTTGTGCATCCGCAGGGCGTCAGATAAGATGGAGCACGACAGGGTCGAGGAAGCGATACGTTCGCTTCCAGTGCAAAACAAGGCAATCCTACTCGCGGTTTCGAGGTTCCCGGGCGGGACCAACACCGGCGAGCTCTACCTGGCCTACAACAACCTCTGCAAGAAGGCAGGCCTTGAGGCGCTGACACAGAGGCGCGTCAGCGGGATACTCGCAGAACTCGACCTGATGGGCCTGATTGAGGCATCAGTCGTCAGCAAGGGAAGGCGGGGGAGAACCAAACGGATACAACTCCTAATCGCGAACGATACGCTAGAGAAGACTCTCTCAGAGGATACCACTTTCGGCAAGACTACCTAAGAAGCAATCCCCTCAGGTTCTGAAGTCTTCGCGTAGGATTGGTAACTCGCTGCACTGAAATTGCGCCTCAGAACTCGCATGGTGGAAAGGTCAATGATCGGTATAATGCTCGGGGTCGGCTCGAGCCCCATGTTCAACTGGAAATCTGTCTGCCCCTGCCATGTCCCAGAGTTGATGAGCAAGGTCCCTCTGTAATTGAGTTCTCCGAACGTGTGAACGTGCCCTGAATGGAGCACGTCAGGGACTTGATCGATTACCATGAAGTCCCGTAACTCTGGAGACAAAGCGGTCCGCTTGCCATAAGTAGGCGAAAGGTGCCTCGACCGAAGAAGGAGCTTCATCGCTTTCGTCGGATTGTCGTAGGTCAGATCGGGCGTCATGGCTATGATATCATCAAGACTCTTTCCATGGTAGACCAAGAATGCCACACCATGTAGTTTGATGTATGCAGGGTCGCCCACCCACCTAACATTCTCCATCCCATAGAGCGATTCAGCGAGGTCAACTGGAACGGCCGGCTGCGGTAACGCTTGTCTGACGGCGTCATGGTTCCCCGGAGAGATAACAATCTGTATGTGGCCCGGCACTTGTCTGAGGAGTTCTGCGGCCATTTCATACTGTTTCTTTGGGTCCTTCTCAGCGAGTTGGAACTCTTGACCGGGATAGACGCCGACTCCGTCGACGAGGTCCCCAGCGACGACTAGATACTTAATGCGACTCACAACATCCCTGTCACCCAGTCCGCCGTTGATCCACTGCAGGAAACGCCTGAAGTCGTCGGCGAGGAACATCCTACTCCCGACGTGCAAGTCAGAGAGGAGGAGAGCGTAGACCCTGTGAGAGGAGGACGCCAGTTTCCGCCCCGGGACGTCAGGCAACAGAACTGAATTCGCGTATAGCTGGCCGGTTCTTCCGCGCGAGACTTCCACAACGATCATACTGTCAAGAGGTGCTTCAAGGGCCGCCTTCTCGACAAACTGGTCCTGGCAGACTACCCGCATCGTGCCGGTCGGGTCGTCCAGCTTCAGTTCGACGTTCCCTTTCCTATTTGAGCGATCAGAGAGAAGGCCGGCGATCTTGACCTTCCTATTAGGGGGTAACTCTCTCGTGGAAGAAACCATATCCATACCCCTCATATCGAGACGGCTCCGCAGAATCGAACGGAGTCGCTGGTACCTGTCGCGGAAGAGCTTGTTGAATCCATCAGAAGCTTCAGCGGGTGCGATAGCCATTGTCGGGTCGGATACGACTTCGAGCTCTGCCGACTCGCCGACGAGAATCCCCGGTTCCTCATCACCTTGGCGGGTCGTTTCGGGAATCAACTTGACCACGTCTGATTCCGTGATAACCTTCGTCTCCCCCACCGCTCCAGCCTTTTGCTCTAGCAGCTTATCGACGAGTCCCTCTAGGTCGACCTCGGCCGGAATCTGGTTGATCATCTCTAAGGCCTTTGTGTCAAGAAGGTAGCCTGACGCCAGGACTCTCGTTATGGCCTTCGATTCAGGCATGGGTCGCTCGAACTCAACAAGCTATTTAGAAGATTCGATGCACTGAGTCCCCAACTGGACTAGGACGTCGAGTAGCTGCGGATCCTTCGACTCACAATAGAGTCTTGTCTTCGACTCGGTCCCCGACGGTCTGAACATCACCCAAGAACCATCGGTGAAGACCAGCTTGAAGCCGTCGAGCATTCGCTCTTCTTGAATCTTGAACTTCCCAAAGGCCTCAGTCGCCTTCTCCATCAAAACTCTCATCTTGACTGCCACATCGAGGTTGATCTGTCTGTATCTCCACCGGACCTCCTCCGTCACTCGGCCCATTACCCCCCTATCACGCGAAACAAGACTCGAGATCATCGCGGCGGCGTTAATCCCGTCCGCCCAGAGGCCCCACCGAGTGTCAACGACCTTACTCGGTTCGGCTGCGAAGACTCCTCCCTCAGCTTCTAGCAAGGCGAAGGTCTTCCCGACCCTGCTTCTAGTGACTCGGAGGCCCAGCCTCTCGGCCTCCTCGGCTACGGCTGTGGACGTGTTCTCAGATATCACGACGACCCCGCCGGAGGCGTTCACCCCCCTAAGCGCTAGGATTGTAAGGATTGAATCGGGTACCACCTTCCCGAGGGCGTCAAGCATTACCAGCCTGTCCGCGTCCCCGTCATGCACGAAGGCCAGGTCGACCCCCAATGCAGGGATCATCTTCGAGAAGTCGACAAGGTTGGAGGCGGTCGGCTCCGGGGGCCTCGCAGGGAATCTCCAAGAGACTTGGGCGTTGATGGGAACCACATGATGACCTAGGAGCTTCAGGACCTGCGGAGTCACAATCCCTCCTGGTCCACTGGCGCAGTCGACCGCTATCCGGAGGGGCTCGCGGGCCTTTTCACAACACGAGACGAGCGCCCGTACATACTCGTCCACCACCTCCTCATCAGAAACGAGCTGGCCGAACATACCGGAAGGCTTCATGACGTCTATGGCCAACGCCCTCTCGACCTTCTCTTCATCAGATGCAGGGAGTTCCATCCCTTTGGTGTTGAAGATCTTAACACCGGAGAACTCGGAAGAGTTGTGAGAGGCGGTCACAGAGAAGCCGGCCATACATGCGCGGGACCTGGTCCCGAAAGCCACTACGGGAGTGGGGACAAGCCCAAAAGCATAAGCTTCACTACCGATCGCATTAACAGCCGAGATTACTGTTCTCGCAAGGAGGGCGGAAGTCTTGCGACCGTCCCATCCGACCCCATACCTCCCCCTCCCTGAAGTGAATGCGATGGTCTCAGCGAGCTTGTAAATCTGTTCGGGTGTCTGCGTTCTATTGAAGACTCCCCTGACCCCGGCCGTCCCAAAGGCCTTGACCAAGTGCTACCTCTCTATGATCTTAGTCCAGAGCTCGGGCGTCGCTTCGCGCGCAAGGTCATACATGGAAGTTACGAGTTCCCTGATTTCCCACTGCGCCTGCAGGGCCGTACGCTGCCAGATTATGTGCATCAAGCTCGTAGCGTTGATCGTCATGACGAGCTTCGTCTTGATGGCGGTTGGCAGTATGTACCTAGCGTCCTCCTTAGGCACCCCGACCGTGACCATCTTCTCATAGGCAGAGTAGACGGCCTTAAGGGCCTCTTCGTAAGTCTTGTTGGCCGCCTCGTTGGCCTGAATACTCGGCGGTGTCACAACCCCCTCTTTCGTAGCTGCTGAGAACCTCTGCGATTCTTGGTCGTAGGATGCCACCCGGTGGCGGACAAGCTGATGGGTCGTAACCCTGCTGCAGTCCTCAATTCCGAACATGTATACGACGTGGTCCAGCAGCGCCTCGGGCTTGAAGGGCACTCCCTTCTCGGCCAAGACTTCCTTGAGGGCCTCTAAGTCCGTGCTATAGAGTAGCCTAACGCGCATGAATTCTATCACCAAAGACCAATCTGTTGAAGAGCGGACTTACCTGCTTCTTGTCGAGCTCCGCCACGATAGACTCGGCGAACGACTTCCCTTCGCGGTCCCTCCAGAGCTCGACGAGCGTCCTGGCGTTCATCGAGAAGAGCCAATCGGTCTCATTGAGGCGGGTCGTGTGTATGTATGGGAACCTGCGAATGAGCCCGCTCACTTCGACTTCACCTGCACTCTCAACCAAAAACGACATAGTGAAGTGTTCAAGAACATCGAGCGACTTGTCCTGCAGGCACTTGGTCAGGAGGAATTTCCAGTACTCAACGCCTTTCTGCTCCAATTCAATTTCGATATCCTCGATTGCCTTGGTGCTGTAACACCTTCTCATCGCCACTGCGATGGTCCTTTCGGGCTTCGGGCTGGACCAGACGAGAGAAATATTCATGATACATTCAGAACCCGCGTGCAGATTCGATTTAAACTTGGGTACAACGAGACAGTTCTTTGGAGGCACGCTCGGGAAGCTCCAAGCTGGTGGACCGCCTCGTCACATAGAGCTACACAGTTGAGAGATTAGTGCGCCCTGCGCGAGGCCGGCACCCTCAAAGAAATTATAGAGGCTCGGTCAGGCATCAGTTCGGCCGGGGTGGCAGAGTGGTTAATGCGCGGGCAACTCGTGAGGCAACGAATCGGGTCCGCAACTCGAGATCAAGTAACCAGTCAGCCCGTGACCTTCGGGTCTCGTGGGTTCGAATCCTACCCCCGGCGCCCCATCCAGAAGAAGGCTTGTTTAGACAAGCATGAATTCACAATTAGCTTCACGGTCGGCTCTCGAGCCAATTCATAACAGACGGTGTTTCGCTTGCATAAAGACGAGTTATGACGTCAGCTTCTGGACTGCTTTCATGATCTCTAGGTAGGGAGGTTCATTGGAGGGCACGTCGGTGACCCACCTGTACCTGAGGATGCTCCGTCTGTCGATCAGGAAGACCGACCTCTTGGCAACTCCCTTGAAGCCGAGACTGACCCAAGGGTCTTGGAGTACTCCATAGAGTCTTGTGACCCTCTTGTTGAAGTCACTCAGGAGCGGGAATTGCAAGCTGTACGTCTGCGCGAAAGCCTTGAGGGAGTAACTACTATCGACACTGATGCCTATGAGTTGGGCTCCCAAAGTCTGCAACATCCCGAAGTCGTCTCTGAATGTGCACATCTCCTTGTCACAGGTGCCTGAGAAGGCGAACGGGAAGAACAATAGCACAGTCGGCCCCTGCTTGGTGAACTCACTAAGAGAGCGAGTTATCCTATCGGTGTCTGGGAGGGCGAACTCCGGCACCTTTAGCCCCATCCGCGGCGTCAAGACCATGAAAAAGGGCGAGTTCTGATTTAAGGCCTCTGTTGTCTCTGAGAGAGTTTCTCGAGCAGGTCGTAGTACCTGGTCATCAGAGACATCAGTTGTTCCTGCCTAGATCTATCCTTTTCTTGATCCAACGAGGAAGCGGCTTCATTCAGCTTTGAGAGGACGACCTCCCTCGTACGGGCGAGAACCACATCCATCGACAGCGTCTCAGCCGCAACCACTGATGAGAGGTCTTCGTGACCGGTACAGTAAACCCTGCCGTGGTAGCTGACTTTGACTCCACCGCACTTGGTGCAGGGCTCTCCTAGCATTGTCGCGCCTTTCCTCACCAGCTCGACGGCGAGCTTCATCTTGTCTCTGCTGGCCCCGCTCATTACTCCGACTGGGGGTCAGGTTCTATAAAAGACGGCGCTCTGACTGTCCCAAAAAGGGGTTGCGCGGTCGTAGATCAGACGGAATGTAACTCTCTGGCCTGAATATCGGGCCCCGACAATGTAGGAGTCCGCCGATGCGACGAAAAGCACTTATTCCCACCAAACGATGGACTACTTTCACAAGTAGGGTTCCTTCAGATGAGTGCAAAATTGAAGAAGCAGGAGGAGAACAACGCAAAGCTCGCAAAGGCCATGGTGAGCCTGAACCAGATTACTGACTCGAACATAACGCCACGCAACATCAGGAAGATCGTCAAGGATTCAGTTCTGATGCTTCAAGACCAAAAGCAGAGTATGGCCGTAAGGGCGGCAAACGCGATTAGCCTCCTCGACGAAGTCGCTCAGGACCCCAACATGCCCTCCTTCGCCAGGGTCACACTCTGGTCCGCCGTCTCTGAGCTCGAATCGATCCGCGAGCAGTAAACCTTTAACACGTTCACACACCCCACGGAGGCGTTTGCCAAACTGCCCGAAGTGTGGGAATAAGGAACCTCTGCCGACCAGGACTTTCTCAGTCATCGTCGAGCCCTCGAAGGGCGAGCGGGGGATGACCGAGAGGAGGGTCGGGATGTACACGTGCTCAAAGTGCGACACAAAGTTCCCCACTGTGATTAGCAGGCAGAGATACCTAATCGTGGCTGAGGAGCAACTGAAATCAATTCAGGATGAGCTGAACGTGGTGAAGAAGGACAACGACGGCCTCAACACGAAGGTCAAAGGGATGGCCGAACAGCAGAAGGAGCTCGAAAGCGCGATGGAGCGGACGGCCAAAGAGAATGAAGTAAGACGCCTGCAGGTAAAACTGGCTGAACTAGAGAGTTTCGTCGACTACCTGAGAAAAGAAAAAGGCGAACTCGAGCAGAAGGCCTCTAAGCTTCGGTAGCTCTAGACTCCTTCGGCCGCTACTGGCGGAAGGTCGTATCCCGCCTCGGCTTCGTAGGCCGCAGCCTTCTCGTCAAGCACAGCCTTCTCGGTCCGGAGTGCCTCCACTTCGCTTTCCAGCTTTGTGGCGGACCTCTCCAGCTCATAGGTGGCGATCTTCTCTTTCGATGAGGCCATGCCGGCAAGGAGCGAAGCCTTTTCGGCTTCGAGCGACCTAATCTTCTCCTCGAGCTCTGTTCTTTGGTCGGCGTATTCAGTTACAACTTCCATTGGTTGCCGAAATTACAAGGAGTTGCCACTTACTTGTCATACCTGACAAAAAACACTTGACAAATTCGTAAAGGGCTGCAACGGCTTCGACCTCAGAGCCTTTATCAACCAAGGAGAGTTGGACGGGACTGTTGAACGCAGGTCTCTGGGTCTGGCCCTCTGACGTTAAGGCTCAGCTGAGAGTCCTCCAGAAGGTTGCCGCTTCGCCCCACCTCCTCCAGGCGATGACCTCTCTGTCGAAGAATGATGGACTCAGCAACTCAGAGCTCGATG
>CAWCLN010000011.1:0-23292 GCA_963796425.1 uncultured archaeon
CTATCTCGCCGGCGTCCTTGGTCGACTGGCGCTGGTTGTCGTTGAAGTGCGCGGGGACGGTGATGACCACCTTCTTCACGGGATATCCGAGGAAGACTTCGGCGTCGTGTTTTATCTTCTGAAGAATGTATGAGCTGATCTGTTCGGGCGAGTACTGTTTCCCAAAGACATTGACCTTGTAGTCCGTTCCCATCTTCCGCTTTATCTCAAAGATCGTGCCTTCGGGGTTGGTGACGGCCTGGCGCCTCGCAGGGTCGCCGACGAGGAGCTGACCATCCTGAGTGAACGCGACCACGGAGGGGAACATCTTCCCTGATGGCGTGGCTCCCTCGGCGCTGGGTATCACGACCGGTCTGCCGCCCTCTATGACCGCCGCAGCCGAATTCGTTGTACCAAGGTCGATGCCCAGAATCTTCTCTCTCGCGCTACTCATCTGCCTTCTCCTCCTCAACGGGTTCCTTCATCCCCAATTCAACCTTTACCATGCTCGGCCTGATCACATGCCCCCTGAAAGTGTAGCCCGTCCGCAGCTCTTCCACCACGATATCCGAGCCCGGCGAGGAGCCCTGGACCTTCGCGACCGCTTCGTGCTTGGACGGGTCGAACGGCTTCCCCACTGAGTCGATTCTCCGCAGCCCGGCAGATTCCAGCGCCGAGTACATGTTCTTCCGCACCATCTCAATCCCTTCCTGAAGCTCTGTCCTGCCGGCGTCGTCCCTCGCGTGCTTCACGGCGAGGTCCAGCTCGTCCAGCACGCTGAGCAGCCTGAGCACGAGGCCCTTCGATGAGTTCTCTTCGATTTCTCTCATCTCCTTCTCGGTCCTCTTCCGGTAGTTCTCGAAGTCGGCCTGCATATACTTCAGCCGGTTCAGGAGTTCCGCGTCGTTCCCCTTCCCCTCCGCGAGCTGTGCCTTCAGGGCGCCCTCTCCATCCTGGGGGTTCTCCCTTCCAGAAAGATCATCGTCCTTCTTCTGACAAACCAGCAACACCTCCCGATTCCTGAGTTGTCTCCGGATGCACCGTCTCTAATCTATAAGTTTTCACCAGAATAGGTGACCTAAATCAGCGGAGTAGTGAGGCATCTATAAGGCCATCTGGCCTTATAGGTGCAAGAGGCACCTTCTGCCGTCGTGGGGTCAAGATTGACTACGAGGAACGTGCGCGTGCACAGTCAAAACCCGAGGTGAAGTGCCAGGTTGAGCCACCCTCAGGATGGAGCAGAAACAGATGAGCAAGATGTGGCCGAGGCGGACGAGCAAGATATGACCCGAGAGGACGAGCCCAGGAAGACGACGGAGAGGCTCCAAAGGTTCGAACGCGAAGGTAGGCACGTGAGGAAGGACGCTGACCAGCGCAAGGTGATGGAGGAGGTCTTCGACCGCGTGACCCTGCTGGCAGTGGAAGAGCTGATCTCGAGGAAGGACTTGGGCGACCTCAGAGGTGTAGTAAACTCGGGGAAGGAAGCGAGGGTCTACTACGGGGTGGGGGTCGACAATCGTCCCGTCGCCGTGAAGATCTACATGACCGCGACCTCTGAATTCAGAAAGCGCCTTGGCTACATCGCTGGGGACAGAAGGTTCGCCAACATCCCTTCGAACTCCAGAGGGATCATCTATCTCTGGACCCGCAAGGAGTTCAAGAACCTCCAGCTTGCCGAGACGGCGGGCATAAGGGTCCCCAAGCCGCTCGCCTTCTATCGGAACATCATCGTGATGGAGTACATCGGCACCCCACCAGGACGCGCACCCACCTTCGCCGAATCAGACGTCGACGAACAGGACTACGACTGGACCTTCGAGACGATCGCCCGCCTGCACCGGGGGGCCAAGCTCGTCCACGCAGACCTGTCCGAATACAACGTCTTCAAGTCAGGGTCTGAGAGGGTCCTCTTCGACATGGGGTCCGCGGTCCTTCTGTCTCACCCTCAGGCCGACGAATATCTGAAGCGGGACGTCTCGAACATGGTGAGGTTCTTTAGGAAGCGAGGTATCTTCAAGAGAGACACGGATTCTTGGCTGGAGGACCTTAGATGAGTTTCGAACAGACGGTCAGGGTGCCCTTGGAGAGGATAGGCGCCGTCATCGGAAGGGAAGGTGCCACGAAGCGGTCCCTTGAGGCAGACCTCGGCGTCAAGCTCGGGGTGGACAGCAGGGAAGGATTAGTCACGATCAAGTCGGGTTCGGTCGACCAAGGCGACCCATTCATCGCCGTGAGGGTCATCGAAGCTATCGGACGTGGCTTCTCGCCTCAGCACGCCAGACGCCTCCTTGAGGAGGGGGTGGCGTTCGAGGTGATAGACCTGAGAGACTTCGCCGGACGGAGTGCGAACTCACTCGACAGGATCAGGGGGCGCGTCATCGGATTGAAGGGCAAATCTAGGCGGGTGATTGAGGAACTGACCCAGTGTCACCTCTCGGTTTACGGGAGGACGGTCGCGATTATAGGGGAAGCCTCGGAGGTCCAGCTTGCGTCGGAGGCAGTCAGGAAGCTGGCGTCGGGAAGTCAGCACAAGACCGTGTACAATGAACTTCAGAAGGCGAGGACTAAGCGCAAGATGGAGAGGATGATTCTCTGGGAGGGCTCGTCGCCAGAGGCGATTGCCGAGAAGCTCAGGAAAATGGAGGACTAGCATATATCCGATTCCCGTGACACTCATGATGCTGGAATTTCTGCTCGAAAATTGATGAATTATCATTGCGGTCGGTAACCGGATGCGACATCGGAGAAACTGGAGAGATGGTTCGTTGATGCCAATGGTGGTGGTGGTGGTATCTGAGTAGCAAGACTTCATTTGCCGAAATCTCGCCCTCAGAATTCTTCTATCGTAACCGTGACCTGGCTGGTTTCACAAACCCCGCGCGTGCGCTCTACATGGCCGTCCGCGAGCTGGTAGAGAACTCGATGGACGCAGCTGAGTTGGCCGGGACACCCCCGGACGTCTACGTCAGAATCATTCCTGAGAGCACCAACCCGGAGCTCCCAGACCCGAAGCCCTACAGACTGACCGTGATTGACAACGGTCCAGGCGTGGCCCCCCAGCACGTACCCAGCGCCTTTGGGAAGGTCTTCTACGGTTCCAAGTACATCCTGCGCCAGTCGCGAGGTATGTTCGGCCTCGGAGGAACGATGGCTATACTCTACGGTCAGATCACCACCAACAGACCTGTCGTCGTGACCACCTCTCCCGACGGCCGTCGCAAGTACGCATTCCAGATGATGATTGACATCGGCGAGAACAGGCCAATAGTCCTCAAGCGCTTCGCGAGCGACGCGAACGGGACGACTGGCACCAGGGTCGACCTGACGCTCGAAGGGGACTACCTCCGTGCGTCTCAGAAGATCTCCGACTACTTCAAACAGACCGCGCTCGTTGCCAGCTATGCAAACCTGACTTTCGTCGACCCGACGGGTCAGGTCACCTACTACGAGCGTGCGACCACCTCGATGCCCCCCGCGCCCAAGGAGACGCTTCCTCATCCCTATGGCATCGATGTCGAGGCGTTCAAGCGCATCGTCAAGCTCTCGGAAGAGCACGACATGAAGTCCTTCATGGTCGCTCACTTTCACAGGGTGGGCGAGAAGATTGCCACGAAGTTCCTGGAGTTCGCCGGGGTCAGCGCCCGACTTCCGCCGAAGCGATTGAACAACAACCAGATAGTCTCGATTGTCGACGCGCTTCAGCGCTTTCCGGACTTCCTCCAGCCTGACGCGACAGTCCTCTCCCCGGTCGGGGAGGAGATCCTGCTCGCCGGCGTCAACAAGGAGCTCCAGCCCGAGTTCGCGACAGTCGTCACAAGGCCTCCCTCATCATACTCGGGCTTCCCCTTCCTCGTGGAAGTCGCCGTCGCCTATGGTGGCAAGATCCTCCAGCCTGGCATGAGGCTCTTCAGGTTCGCAAACCGGATCCCGCTGCTCTATGACGAGGGCAGCGACGTCAGCTTCGAGGTCTTGAACGAGCAAGTGGACTGGAGGAGGTACCATGTCCCGCAGGACGCGCCGGTCGGGGTGATTACCCACATCTGCAGCACCCGCATACCCTACAAGACCGTCGGCAAGGAATACATCGCGGACAGACCCGAGATAGAAAGGGAGATCAAGAACGCGGCGAGGGAAGCCCTGCGGAGACTCGGGATCTTCTTGTCGAGGAAGGGGAACAAAGATGCGGTCCAGAGGAAGATCAACATCTATGGCAAGTATCTTCCATTGATCGCGAAGTTCTCGACGGAACTTGCAGGCGAGAAGAGGCTGCCGAGGTACCGAAAGCTCATCGCCGAAACCGAGGGCACTTCGCCTAGTCAGGTCCAGGAGGGAGGGCCCGAGGAGGAGACTGATTCGACCCATGAGCAAGTGGTTACAGACGCCCTTGGTTCGACGGAGATAGAGATTGAACAAAAGAAAATCGACGAGTACGGCGGAAGCTAGGAAGAGCAGCGCCCAGGCGCTCCTGAAAGACCTGGGCGGAAGCGTCTACTCTGACCTGGACGAAGGGAGGTTCCCCAGTCTGACCTTCGCCAGCAGGTCCGTCCGCAACATCGTCTACGACAAGAAGTTACAGCAATTCGTGCTGGGCCCTACGACCGTGAAGAGGTCTTCGAGTAATATCAAGCACATCAGGCCGTTCACGCAGTTGCTCTGGCTCGCCTACTTCGCAAAGAAGCTAGTCGACGAGAAGCGGACGTCCACCCTCAGAGACGTCTTCTATTCAGCGCAGGCGTTCGACGTAGAGTTCGTCGACCAAGCCGAGTCCGACGAGCTGATCACGGACCTAGAGGTGGTGATGCAGATGGCGAGGGAGGGGATGAACATCTACCCTGAGGAGAGGAGCGCCATTTTTGGGGACCTCACGATTGAGTACACGGTCCCAGGCTACGAAGGGAAGAAGGCAGACATGTCGGCCAACCCTGACGGCGTCATGATAGGTCCGGCCCTCACCACCGCCGAGTTCGTTGACACGGACGCCGAGATGGTCCTCGCAATCGAGAAGGGCGGCCTCTTTACGAGGTTTGTCGAAGAGAGAGTCCACAAGAAGTACAAGGCACTCCTAATCAACACCGCAGGGCAGCCTCCCCGCTCGACGCGCTTTCTCCTCAAACGACTAAACCAGGAGCTGGGGCTGCCGGTAGGCATACTCTGCGACGCAGACCCTTGGGGAGCCCACATCGCGATGGTCTGCAAGAGCGGCTCGGCTAACGCCGCCCATCTCAGGGAGCTGACGACACCGGATGCTGTCTGGCTTGGGGTCTGGGCTTCCGACATCGTGAAGTACAAACTTCCATCGGACAAGCTGACAGAGATCGATATCAAGAGGCTCTACGAGTTGAAGGCCGACCCTCGTTACACGGACAAGATGTGGCACAACGAGCTTGACATCTTCTTGAAGATCAAGAAGAAGAGCGAACAGGAGGCTTTCGCCAGGTACGGGCTTAGCTACATCGTTGACAAATACCTCCCAGAGAAGCTCGAGCTGATGAAGAGCCGCTAGTCAACTACTGAGAGAGTGGCAACCGAACGCAGCTCGGCGACACTCTCGTGGGCGACCCCAAATGACTCTGAATCCAAGAACTTCTAAATACCCATGGGACTCTGCCCTGAATAGACGACATTGACCTTCACCGCTCAGCAGTCGAGGGTTGACAACCTCATCAGGCTTGTAGGGCTAATCGTCGTCATCTTCGGGGTACTGTGGCTCTACTACACGAATACTGGCGCTTCCGGCGTGGCTTCCGAGATAGTGACAATCAACTACGCTCTGGGACTCCTGCTCTTGATAGTCGGGCTCTTCGCGGCTTTCGCGAAGTTCAAGTGACCGACATGGCCGTGAAGATCGCCATAGCTGGTGTAGGAAACTGTGCCTCCGTCTTCTTGCAGGGCCTCGCCTTCTACTCTGATCATGGTACGAAGGGGCTTTGGCATCCAACCGTCGCAGGCTTGAAGCCCAAGGATCTGTCAGTCGTCGCCGCCTTCGACATCGACCCACGGAAGGTGGGTTTGAATCTCTCGAAGGCCGCTCTTGCCCCCCCAACGTCGCAAAGAGGTATCAAACCCCTCTTCGGACTTCGGTAAGAATCAGCCCGGGAATCAGCAAGGGCGACCTAGCTCCGCATCTCCGAGGCACGAGGATTGAAAAGTCCACTCCGGACCAGATTGCGAAGGCGCTCGAGGACTCCGGTGCTGATGTCTTCGTCAACCTGATTTCGTCGGGTTCAGACGCGTCGTCCGAGGAGTACGCAGGCGCCGCCCTCCGCGCAGGCTGTGCCTTCGTGAATTGTACTCCATCCCTGGTCACCAAGAACAACAGACTGGCGGCTGGTTTCGTAAAGGGCAGACTCCCTCTTATTGGCGACGACTTGATGAGCCAGTTTGGAGGCACAGTCTTCCACAAAGGGTTGCTCGGCCTGTTGGTGAGGCGGGGAATCAGGGTCTCCAAGAGCTATCAGCTCGACGTCGGAGGTGGGACCGAGACTCTCAATACGATTGATGAAACGATTAGGATGGCAAAGCGCAAACTGAAGACCTCGTCAGTCGCGAGCGAGGTCCCATACCCATTCGAGACAATCACCGGCACGACTGACTTCGTGGACTTCATGGGCAACGACAGGACCAGCTACTTTTGGTTCGAAGGCAGCGGCTTTATGAATTCGGGCTTCTCGGTCGACGTGTACCTGCGCTCCTCCGACGGTGCCAACGCAGGCAACGTCCTTCTCGATGTTCTCAGGGCAACGCACCGCGTGATGAAGACTGGGAAGCTGGGCACCGTAAACGAGATCTGCGCCTACGGTTTCAAGTCCCCTCCAAAGCCGATGCATTTCGACGAAGCCGCTGCGAAGTTCTTTGCTCTTTACCTCAAGTGAGAGTCCCTGACCCCTGAGGCTCGCCCTCTATCCACGCGCGGGTTCGGATGGGTTTCAGACTCTCCCGACAGCAGGGACCACACCTATGTCGCTTCTCAGGCCGCATTCGAAAGGCTCCCAAAGCGAAAGGACCTGAGGAATCGATGCCCTCCTGCGTACGACCAGAAGGGATTGAACAGTTGCTCAGCGAACGCTGTCGCGGCGGCGGTTGAATTCGACCTAATGAGGGAAAAGGGGGAGCGGGTCATTTTCCCTTCCCGCCTCTTCCTATACTACAACACTAGGCAGATCGAAGGAACTGTGAGGTCAAACGTGGGTGTCTCGATACGGGACGCCATCAAGTCGGTGGCTCGCCAAGGTGATTGCCCCGAGAGTCTCTGGCCCTACATCGAGCACAAGTTTCGGGCTAGACCACCGCGGAAGTGCTACGATAGGGCTCTCAGGTACAGGGCCGTCGAGTATCAGAGGATCCACAGGAGTCTGGATGACTTCCGCTCCTGTCTCGCCGCTGGGTCACCATTCGTCTTCGGTTTCCTAGCCCACCGGAACTTCCACGATGTGGTCAGGAAGACCGGATACCTAGAGATGCCGTCGCCGGGCGAAAGACTCTTGGGTCAACACGCCGTGATGGCTGTAGGCTATGAAGATCCAGAGCGGAGATTCATAGTGAGGAATTCTTGGGGTCAGAGGTTCGGAAGGAAGGGCTACTTCACGATGCCCTACGAGTACCTGTTGAAGGAAGACCTTTCAAACGATTTCTGGACGATACGGATCGTCAGCTGATTCGGGCAGCGGGTTTATTTGCGATTCCGTCTGACAGTGGGATCGTTTCCAGTCTTCATGTTCTATTCGATGCTCAGATAGAGGAACACAGAATACGCGATTATCGTGAGGAGGTCAGTGTACGGGAAGAAGAGCCCCGAACCGTAGAGTATGGACCAGACGTCGTTCACCACTAATGGATACGATAGGAACGAATGGACTGACAAGGCGCCGAGTACGATAATCAACCCGAGTGAGAAGTTCGCCCTCGTATCTGCGTACACTTTGATGTAGACCACGACGAGCGAGACGAGCAACACAATCTCGATGGTTGACAGTATCACGTGCAACATGAGCGCCCCGTGGACGGATAACAGGAAGAAGTATTCAGGGGGACAAAAATCGCACGCGGGGGGCGATGGAATCGTCTCTGCCAGGACCAGTCCGAGCAGAACGGCAAGGATCAGAATGACCGGAACCCAGACCTTGCTGATGTGAGTTCCCTTCTCCGAACGCTGTTCGGCTTCCTGGCCTGGCTCGGTTATTGCCTCGTTCATCGGTCAATCCTCTTCTTCGAGAGACGCGTCTTCTCTAGGATGGCCTCCAAATTGGCCCAATGTGACTCCATGACGTCGGTGACGAAGTAAACCTTTCCGTACTTCTCGCCCTCCGTGATTAGTATACGATTCTTCTCGAGCACGGAAAGGTGGTGCCTCACGGTGGTGTAGTCCAGTTTGAGCTGCTCAGCGAGTTGCTGCGCGTTCGACGGGTGTGCCTTAAGCGCGAAGAGTATGAGGATCCTAGACTGAGCCCCGACGCTCCCTGCGAATAGCCACCACAGGAGGCGGTCGAAGGCGTCCATGTCAAGTGGTCTCTGAATCCCCTCCAATAATTGTATTGAACGCGACAGACCGAGGTCTCCCCTCGCACTAGTACTTCCTGTCAGGCTTCCTGGCCTCAACTGACGGTGTCAACCCGCCCAACCCTAGGGCCTTGCCCCGAGTGTCACAGACACGTTCATCGTGACCCCACCCCTTACAATACCTAAGGTTACGATTTGTCCAGCGACTGTGTTGTCTTCGAGGTAACTTGAGAGCGCGTCCATGTTGATCAGCCTCGTGCCGTTCGCTGAAGCGATGATGTCTCCCCCGATCAGGTACTGAGTGCCGCTGATGTCGACTTGCGTCGTCCCTCCCTTGACGCCTGCCTTACTTGCTGGGCCTCCGCCAGCGACCTGTTCGACAAGAACCCCGTAAGTGATGTTTGTATGTGATGCCTGTGCCAGCTGGTAGGTCATGTCAATGCCGCTGATTCCCAGATACGAATGAGCCTTGTAGCTACCTGTGGATATAAGGGACGGTAGCTCTCGGACGATCGTTTGAGAGGGAATCGCAAACCCTAGGCCCACCGAGCCGCTTATGGTAGCCGTTGTGATGCCAATGACTTCACCGTTCGAATCGAGGAGCGGCCCTCCTGAGTTCCCCGGGTTGATTGGGGCGGTGAACTGGATTATGCCGGAAATGGAATAGCTACCCGTCGTTGCCTCCTGAATCGTTCTTCCGAGTTGGCTGATTAGACCCGATGTGAAGGTGCCCGAAAGTCCGAAAGGCGCCCCTATGGCGTAGACCGACTGCCCCACTTGCAGGCCAGACGATTCAACGATTCTCAGGGGAAAGAACTCAGAAGCAGGGGCACTGACGGTGACGACCGCTAGGTCGGCGTAGACATCGCTGCCGACGACCGTTCCAGGATAAGCATCTCCGTTGGAGAATGTGACCGTTATGTTGGTGATTCCGTTGACGACGTGGAAGTTGGTGATGATGTAGGGAGTGCTTTGATAGTTGGTGACGAAACCAGACCCTTCAATCTCGGAGTAGGATACGCAAGGGGGAAAGTAGGGATAACAAGCGCTAAACGTGTTGCCGGTCGTCACGTTAACCCCAACTATCGTGACGACGCTCTTCGAGGTGTTGGCGTATATGGCTAATGCAGTGCCGTCAATGGGTGTCGTTGATGCTGCGGTTGTTGTTGCTGTCGATGTTGTAATCACTGTCGACGTTGTAATCACTGTCGACGTTGTTGTCGATGTTGCGGAGTTCGAATCTGTGACGCGCTGGCTGAGGGCTGAATTATAGTAAACCACCGTCGCGCCCAAGACGAGGCACATAACTGCGAAGACTGCGGCCGTTCTGCCCACTCCCGGACGTCCCTGGGTTTCCATCTTTGTTGATAGGATTTCGGCGGAGGTATTTACTTGATTTCCCAAAACCTTCCCAGATTGATAGCAAATCGATGCGGAATCATCGATGCAGACTTGCATGGATGGAATGGAGGTCAGTGCTTGTGCAGACTCTGAAGCCAAACCTAGTTCTTTTAACGGGATGGTTCAGGAGCGGTCGCATGGCCTCAATTAGGGTAAAGGATGACGGTTCGAAGCCAATCGTGGGGAATGGTCGCGAATCGCCATTCAAGCAGGGTGAATACTACGTGTTCGAAGTCGCAGACGAAGTGGCAAAGTACTGGAACAAGATGGCCCCTGGGAGGAGAGAAGAGCTCTGGAAGCAATCAAGAAAGGAAGGCAAAGATATCCGACAGCTTGTGGAAGCATTCGTCTACAAGCCGGCCCGCACGAAGTGATTGCGGGGTCTCGACGCAAGTCCATTCGGGCTGTGCGGGTCGAACCTTAATCATCTACAGTGCTAGGTCCAGACCCAAACGACAAATACCCGTGAGCCGATGAGCGGTCGGCCTCAATGGACAGGGTGGGCGTTCTCGTTGTCTCGAAGTGTCTCAGTGCGGCCGCCATCGTCGATACCATATCCAGAAGCGAGAAGTACACACCTGAATTCTTCGTCGTCGAGAAGCAGCGCAACCCCTTCAACGCACGGAGAGCCAAGGTTCACGTGGTCGTCCCCGATCTCGCAGTCGCGGAAGTCGTGAGGACTGCCGCCAAGTTCAGGGACAGGGTCGCCTTCGGGCTGACGGACACAGAAGACTTCGTGGTGGCGGGAGGCCGGGATGCCCTCGAGCACGAGACGGGGATTCCGATGATCTGCGTCTCGAAGGAGTACGCCTTGGAGGGGTCAAAGGCGGCGCAGCGGCGCCTGTTCGACAGGATATTCAGAGGCGCGAACCCCAAGTACAGGGTCTTCGATCAGAATGATTATTCAGGCACGGAGGCCGCATTGACCAGCTTCAGGAAAGCGGTCGAGGAACTCGGTCCGGCGGTGATCAAGCCGGATGCTCCGGCGAGGGGCGCAGGGGTGGCAGTCTGGGGGAGCGATTTCAGCACCGACAAGGAGGCCGCACAGTTCTTCCTAAATGCCCTAGCGAAGGGGAGGGTCGTAGTGGAGGAGAAGGTCGAGGGCGAGGAGTCCAGCTTCCATGCCTTCAGCGACGGAAGGCACTTCGTCCCCGCTCCCATGAGCAGGGACTACAAGAGGAGCCTCGACGGCAACCGAGGTCCTCTGACTGGCGGGATGGGAAGCTACAGGGGACCTGACGCACACCTTCCGTTCGTCACAGAATCGGACTGGAGCGGGCTCGTGCAGGCCGAGGAGAGGGCGTTCAGGCTGTGGAAGGGAAGGGGCTCGAACCCGGGCCTGCGCGGCATCGTCCTGTACGATGCAATCATGCATACCGGCAGAGGCTTCAAGGTATTGGAGAGAAACAGCAGGGGAGGAAACACCGAGCTCATCAATCTGCTGATGACGATCACCGACGACTTCGTCGACGTATGCTACCACATGCTAGATGGTGCACTCAAGGGCATCAAGTTCGGGCGCACGGCTTCGGTCGTTACTTGTGCCGTCCCCACCTCGTACGGGACTGTGGCTCCGGCACCCACCGCAGACGAGGCGATAGACCTGTCCCGGGCCTACGGCTTGAGCGAGAGGAGCAGGGGGAGGGTCAGAGTCTTTCCCATGGACGTGCGAATCGAGGGGGGCGAATGTTTGGTAGGTCGCTCGCGGTCGGTGGCAGTCGTCGGCCTCGGCTCGACCCTGGAAGGAGCCCGTCGAGCCTCTCTGCGTGGGGCAGAGTCTCTTGTTGGGCCGGTTAGGTGGAGGAAGGATATCGCGAGCCCCTCTGACCTACGGAGAAGCCGAGATCATCTCAGGAGCCTCCGTCGCGCAAGCCCGTCCTAGTGTTTGAAGGCCCTGGTGTGGGTCAAGACCATGGTCATCCCGTACTGGTCTGCAGCTTCGATTGACTCCTCGTCGTTCGTGGAGCCTCCGGGCTGAATCACAGCGGAGACCCCGGCTTTACCGAGGAGGTCGACACTGTCATGGAAGGGGAAGAAGCCGTCTGAGGCGCAGACCGCCCCCTTCGACCTCTCCGCCGCGTTGTCCAGCGCTATCTTCACGGCGCCGTTCCTCTTTCTGAAGCTTGCCACTCCCAAGGTCCAGAATCGGGTCAGCCTCTCGCCCTCGAAGCTCCCTTCCGCTAGCACTATGCCGTTCGACTGCACTTTCCTGACGACCTCCCATGTCTCGAGCAGCTTCCTCAGCTGGTGCGCGTCAGGCTTCACCCTCGTTGGGACCGTGGCCTTGGAGGCGTCCAGCTTGGCACGGTAGTCGGGAGCCTCTTGCAGGAGTATCGCCCCTTCAATCATCTTCAGGTCGTAAGGGTAGTCCGGCCTCTGCGCAGCCTGAATGATCCTGATTTTCTTCTTCTGCTTCCTCTCCAAAGTGGCTAGAGCATCCGGGCTGAATCCCGGCGCTATCACTATCTCCGTGTACACGGAACCGTCTTTCACGCCTTCGTTCCTGCCTATCAGCCTCGCGGCCTGTAGGTCGATTTCCCTGTTCGTCACGACAGTCCCCCCGAAGTCCGCCTCTGGGTCGCAGGAGTGCGCGAGTGTATATGCTTCCGCGACCGCCGGGGCGAGAGCGAAGCCGCTGATCTGGCCGTGCTTGACTGTGGCCACAGCCGCTGCACCGTCGTAGCCCTCGATAATGTCGTACGCGCTGCCTACGTCGAGGAAGTTGTTGAAGGACAGAACGTCTCCGGCGAGCTGCTTCCAACCCGACATGGTCCTCCACCCGTCGATGGAGTAGATCACAGCTCTGCGGTCAGGATTCTCCCCGTACTTCGTGTCCTGGATTTTCGAAGCGGATATCAGGAGCTTCCGGGGAACTCCCCAGCCGCGTCGCGTCTGAGTCCATTGAATATCGCGGCGTCGTACGAAGAGGTCTGGGAGAACGCCTCCACCGCCAGGCGCCTCCTGAAGTCCCTCGTGGTCCCTCCACCATTCTTCTTCATCTCCTCGATGACCGGGTCGTACAACAGTGGCGACGACACAACGACCACGCTCTCGAAGTTCTTAGAAGCGGCCCTGATCATCGTCGGGCCGCCGATGTCGATGCTCTCTACGAGTGCCTCGTCGACCGCCCCCTGCCGCAGAGCCTCCTGGAAGGGGTAGAAATTGCAGACTACCATGTCCACGGGCTTGACCCCCATGGCGCTCAGTTCCGCCAAGTGCTCGCTCGTTCGCCTTGCCAAGATCGCTGCTTGGAGAGGCGCGTGCAGAGTCTTCACTCTACCCGACAGCGCAGTGGGGAGCTTCATGTCGTCTTGTAGGCTCTTGACGGAAAGACCCGCCTCCCTAAGGGCTGCATAGGTCCCGCCTGTGGCCAGGATCTCGACGCCGAAGCTTGACAACCCGCCCGCGAAACCGACCAGGCCCTTCTTGTCCGAAACACTGAGCACTGCGGTCTCAACCTTCACAACGCCTTCTGACATCGGAGCCGGTGCCTTCGGGCCGGTAGATAACGAGGCTTCTCACATTCACCCGTTCTTTGCACCAACACGACAATTCCATCTTATATAATATGCAGAATTGTCGCGATTATGCAACGGCTGAAGGTCTTCACCGTCAAGGTCGTTGTCTCCAACAGAGAGGGTGCGGGCGACCCCGAAGGGGACACCATCTACAGGGACCTCGTGTCGAAGTCAGGATTCAAGCAGGTCAAAGGAATACGCAGCGGGAAGTTCCTGAAGGTCTCCGTGGCGGCCCCTGACGCAACCTCCGCGAAGACGCTCGTCTCCAGGATGTGCGACGAGCTGAGAATCTACAACCCGGCTGCCCATTTCATCACCGTGGAGGTGTAACGGAGATTCAAGCGAAGGTCGCCGTGGTGAGGTTCCCCGGCAGCAACTGCGACCTAGATGCCGTCAGCGCACTGAGGACGTTCCGCAATGTGGAAGTCGACCTCGTCTGGCATGAGGAACCTTCGATAGGAGAGTACGACGCGATCGTCCTCCCGGGAGGCTTCTCGTTCGGGGACTACCTCAGGGCGGGCGCCATCGCAGCGAGGAGTCCTGCGCTCAAACGGGTCGCAGAGTCCGCAGAGCATGGAACGCCGGTACTCGGGATCTGTAACGGCTTTCAAATCCTCATAGAAGCGGGCCTCCTGCCCGGCTCGCTGCTGAGGAATACTTCCCTAAGGTTCGTGTGCAAATGGGTCACGATCAGGGTCGAGACCGACGCCACGAGCTTCACGCGTGGGATGAGGAAGGGGCAGGTCCTCAGGATTCCCATAGCGCACAACGAGGGGAGGTTCTACACCTCAGAGAGAGAACTGCGGGAATTGTCCGACGAAGGGCAGGTAGTTTTCCGGTACTCCGACGAGAGAGGGAGGCCAACGCCGTCCGCCAATCCCACGGGGACTTTGGACGGCATCGCCGGAGTGTGTAACAGAAGGGGCAACGTCGTTGGCCTGATGCCTCATCCCGAAAGGGCGACCGAACCCATCCTGAGCCCCTTCGGCTCCGCCGACGGTTCGCTAATCTTCAAGTCGATGTTGGAGAGTATCTGAGTTGCCGGCAACCAGGCCGCGGCTGGGGCTGAGCAGCGATGAGGTCGAGGCCGTCCAGAAGCTCCTCGGCCGGGAGCCGAACGAGACAGAGTGGGCGATCATCGACGCCGAGTGGGCCGAGCACAGTTCCTACAAGTCGTCGAGGGCTCTCCTGAAGCATCTCCCGACGAGCGGAAAGCGGGTCGTCCTAGGCCCAGGGTTCGACGCCGGGGTCGTGGACGTAGGGAAGGGGTATGTCGTGACCCTCCACATCGAGAGCCACAACCACCCCTCGGCCATCGACCCGTATGGTGGGGCTTCCACGGGAATCGGGGGAGTTCTCAGGGACATAATCTCAGTCGGCTCCAGGCCGATAGCGCTGTTGGACGTGCTGAGGTTCGGTGACCCCGAGGAGAGCGGGCATTCGAGGTGGCTTCTCAGGAACGTCGTCAGGGGAATCGCCGACTACGGAAACTGCGTGGGCGTTCCCACGGTGGCCGGGGACATCGAGTTCGACGCCAGCTTCGAGAAGAACTGCCTCGTAGACGTCGCCTGCGTGGGGGTGGCGAGGAAGGGATCCATCATCTTGGGGGAAGCCAAGCGCCCAGGGGACGTCCTGCTGTTAATTGGCGGGAGCACGGGCAGAGACGGCGTAGGGGGGGCTGCCTTCGCTTCGAAGAAGCTGGCAAAGGGCCCGGAGACGAACAGGAGGTCGGTGCAGGTCCCTGACCCTTTCATGAAGAAGCTCCTGCTCGACGCCCTGCTCGAAGCGTCTCAGACCGGGTTGATTCACGGCATGAAAGACCTTGGAGGAGGAGGCCTTTCCACCGCCCTCTCGGAGATCGCCTCCAAGGGGGGGACTGGGGTCGACGTCGAACTAACCAGAGTCGCTGTACGAGAGCAGGGGATGTCCCCCGCAGAAATCATGACGTCCGAGTCACAGGAGCGGATGCTCTTGGTGCTCGGTCCAGACGACGCAGCGCCTGTCGTAGAAATCCTTGACAGGTACGAAGTCCCCCACGCGGCGATAGGGAAGGTAACCTCGGACGGCGCAATGAAGCTCAGGTGGAATGGGCGCGTCGTGGCGAACCTCCCCGCGAAGGCCGTAGCTGAGGCTCCCCTTGTCAAGTGGCCTACCAGGAGGCCGTCAAGACGTGCCTACCGGGGGACCCATCACCAGAGAGAGCCTTCCGTGGCCAGCTCTGTAGTCACCCTGCTGTCGTCGCTGAACATCGCCAGCAGGAGGTGGGTCTACGAGCAGTACGACCACGAGGTGGGCCTTCGGACAGTGCTGAAGCCGGGAGAAGCCGACGCTTCTCTTCTGAGGCTGCCGAACGGGTCAATGCTCGCAGTGAAGGCAGACGGTAACAGCAAGCACAGCTTCCTCGACCCCCGCAACGGAGCAGCAGGATGCGTCGCTGAGGCTTGCAGAAACGTCGTCTGTGTCGGCGCCGAGCCGATCGCGATGGTCGACCATCTTCAGTTTGGAGACCCCTCAGACCCGGAAGTGTACTGGGCCTTCACCGAGGCGCTGGAAGGGATGGCGCAGTACTGCAAATGCCTCCCCCTGCCTGTAGTGGGGGGAAAGGTCAGCTTCTACAACGAAGAGGCATCGACGAAGCGTGCAATCAAGCCCTCGCCCATCGCAATGGTGGTGGGTCTGCTCCAGGATGTCGACAGGCGCTCGTCCTTGGCATTCCACCGGGCGGGCGAGCCCGTCTTCGTTGTGGGGACCACAAAGGCTGAACTGGGGGGATCCGAGTACTGCGAAACCGTCCTTAAGGCGCGGGGGGGACGGTTCCTGCCCCCGAAGCTCGCGAGGATTCCCGGGTCTACAGGGCGATTCTGTCGCTAATCCGATCGGGCGCGGCGGGCGCGGTCCACGACTGCTCGAAGGGGGGCCTCGCCATCGCGATAGCCGAGATGTGCATCCAAGACGGCGTCGGGATGACGGTGGACGCGGGGAGGATCCCAGGCGGGCCTCTTTCGCCGACCGAGGCGCTCTTCTCGGAGTCGCACGGACGATTCGTCGTCTCGGCGAGAGAAGAATCGAAGGCGGAGACCCTCCTGAAGGAAGAGGGAATACCCTACTCGCTGGTTGGCGAGACAGGAGGGGACGCACTCAGGATCTCTGCCGGAGGGAAGGTCGTAGCCAACCTTGAGGTTGATGCGATCAGAGACACATGGGAGAAGCCACTAGCGAGGCTGATGGGATGAAAGGCGTGAAGGAGAAGTGCGGGATTATCGGGGCGTACTCCGCGAAGGGTTCGGACGTAGTGCCGAATGTCCTGCGCGGGCTTGAGGCCCTCCAGCACAGAGGCCAGGAGTCGTGGGGGATTGCCGTCGAGCGGAAGCCTATCTTCCGGAGGATGGGGCTGGTCACGAACTGGCACCTCGCCGCAAGGGAGCTCCTTCCGTACCGCGGCAGGTCGGGGATAGGGCATGTCAGATATTCGACCAAAGGCAGGTCTGTCCTTGGCAACGCTCAGCCCATCCAGATAGAAGAGGAGTTCTCGATCGGCCACAACGGCACGATCGTGAACATGGAGCAGCTCGCCGCGTCCGTGAACGAGGAGTTCGGCATCTCATGCGAGTCAGACACCCATGCCGCAGGGTACAGGCTGCTCCACCACCTGAACGAGACGGGAAGCATGTTCAAGGCCTTCGAACGCCTCTCTTCCGAGGCTTTCGGGGCCTATTGCTTCGTTATCCTTGGGAAGGGGGGAGAGGTCTTCGCCGCCCGGGATCCCAGAGGCTACAGGCCTCTTTCCCTCGGGTGGCAAGAGGCCTCTAAGACCTTCATAGCCGCGTCCGAGTCCTGCGCCCTCGAGGCCGTCGAGGCAGACTTCGTGAGGGACATCGAGCCAGGTGAGGTCGTCAGATTCGGCCCGCCTGACGGGACGCTCGAATCCCACAGGTTTTCTCCAAAGGTGCCGACCGCATACTGCTCGTTCGAGTACACCTACTTTGCCCACCCGTCCTCGCGTCTCAACGGGATCAGCGTCTACGAGGCGAGGAAGAGGGTCGGTCGGATTCTTGCGAAGCGCTTCCGAGTAGAGGCCGACGTGGTCATCCCGGTCCCCGACTCGGCAAGGCCAGCAGCACTGGGTTTCGCGCTGGAGAGCGGCATCCCCATGGACGAGGGCCTGATGAAGGACAGGTACAGACGGAAGGGGAGCATCCGCAGTTTCATCGAGCCGGGGCAGGGAGGGAGGGAGGAGATAGTGAAGAGAATAGTCCCAATACGCGAAGCGATACACGGAAAGGACATAGTCGTGGTCGACGACAGTCTGGTGAGAGGTACAAGCTCTAGGATAATCACGGAGTCCCTGAAGAAGGCGGGGGCCAAGAGCGTTAAGATGGCTGTGACATTCCCCGCGATCAGGCACCCCTGCTTTATGGGTATAGACTTCCCGAGCAGGGACGAGCTGCTGGCTCACCGGGTCGCGCAGGGGGAGGAGGTCCCCGAGAGAATGGCCGAGAGGGTCGCTAGGGCGATAGGGGTGGACGAGTTCCACTATAACGATATCGAGGGCTTGAGTGAGGCGATAGGTCTACCCGCCGACAGCCTTTGTCTCTCGTGCGTCACAGGCGACTACTCCAAGGTCGGAGTCCGCCCGCCGCTGTTGTCGCAGGAGGAGGTGAAGGTCTGAGTTTGCTCCCCATCGGGGTCCTCGTCTCAGGCAGGGGTTCGAATCTCGATGCGATCCTCAGGGCCATCGAGCGCGGTGCAATCAAGCGCGCCCGGGTAGCAGTCGTGATCAGCAACGACCCTACCGCCAAAGCCCTGAGCGTGGCCAGGAGGCATGGGGTTAAGGCGCTGGCCTTGGACAACAAGGGAATCCCAAGAGAGGAGTACGACGCCAAACTGGCCGAAGCTCTTCGGAGTCACGGGGTCGAGCCTGAGAGCGGGCTTGTCCTGCTGGCAGGTTTCATGAGGATACTCTCGAGACAGTTCGTCGAAGCCTACCAGGGAAGAATAATGAACATACATCCATCGCTCCTTCCCGCCTTTCCTGGCGTGAGAGCTCAGCAGCAGGCAATCTCACACGGCGTCAAGATCGCCGGGTGCACAGTTCATTTCGTAGTTCCAGAGGTCGACGCTGGACCGATCATCGTGCAGAAGTCAGTGCCCGTCAGGAATGACGACGATGAGGAGTCGCTGTCGGCTAGGATCCTGAGGCAGGAACACAGGATATACCCTCTCGCAGTGAAGCTGTTCGCCGAGGGACGCCTACGCATAGAGGGAAGGAGAGTGGCAGTCGTCGGATGACTGCAATACCCATGGACGGCAGGGCGCTCTCCGCGATCCTCGAGGAGCGCCTCAAAATCGCGGCCGAGAGGATGAGGGTCTCGGGCATCGAGCCGATGCTCGCGACTATCTTGGTGGGGGACGACCAGGCTTCGAGAGTCTACGTCGCAAGCAAACACAAGGCAGCCGGACGGGTCGGGATCAGGTCACGGAGCTACGTCCTCCCTGAGCAGGCCACGGAGGATGAGCTCGCCTCTCTGATCGCAGGACTCAACGCCGATAGGTCCGTCAACGGAATCCTCCTTCAGCTCCCCCTCCCTCCCCAGTTTGACGAGTTGAGGATGCTCGAGAGAATCGACCCTGAGAAGGACGTGGACGGCTTGACGGCCACGAACGCCGGGAGGCTTGTCTATGGAAGAGCTGACCTAGTACCGTGCACGCCCAGGGGCATCATGGAACTCCTGCATCACTACAACATTCCCATAAGGTCCTCGAGGGCCGTCATCATAAACCGCAGCACGCTCGTTGGGAAGCCTCTGCACCACCTCCTCCTTGCCGAGGACGCCACGGTGACTATCTGCCACTCGAAGTCTACCGAACTCCCTTCCCTTACGTTGCACGCGGACATACTGGTGACGGCCGTTGGCCGGCGGCCCAACTTCGTGGTAACCGCCGACATGGTCAAAGAAGGTGCAACCGTGGTGGACGTGGCGATGAATCGTGTGGACGGGAAGCTCGTCGGAGATGTCGACTACCAAGAAGTATCGGAGAAGGCTTCACACATAACCCCCGTGCCTGGAGGCGTGGGACCCATGACGGTCGTCATGCTCATGCAGAATACGTTGATCGCCACCGAGCGGCAGAAACACCTCATGATCTCACAGGTGGGATCATGATGAACAAAGCGGATGTCAGGCGTGACGCCCTGAAGGCGAGGCGTTCCCTCTCGGCGGAGCAAGTGGAATCGCTGAGCGTGCGGATTCAAGACGCCCTCATGGCGCTCCCTGAGTTCTTAGAAGCCGAAGTCGTCGCAAGCTACGTGGCGAAGCGCGACGAGGTCCAGACGGGGAAGATAATGCGGTCTGCGCTGTCATCAGGGAAGAGGCTCCTCGTGCCGAGGACCAACCCTCGCTTCCTGAGTCTCAACTTCTGCGAGATTCAGTCTCTCGGCCAGCTGGCTCCCGGGTACCTTGGCATCCCAGAACCCTCTTTCGCGTCGAGGGTGGTCCCGCTGAGCAAGTCTCAACTGGTCGTCGTTCCAGTTGTCGCGTGGGACGACCTGGGCCAACGCATGGGCTACGGGAAGGGATACTTCGACAGGGAACTGAGGTCCAGAGGGAGGGCGGTGTCCGCTGGCCTGGCGTTCGAATCCCAGCGCCACGACCAGCTTCCAGCGACGTCCTCTGACATCCCGCTGGACATCATCGTGACCGAAAAGAGGGTCCTGCGCTTCGGAGGGGCTTCCAGTGGCTGAATCTCCGAGGGTTGCGATCGTGGCCGGGAGCAAGAGCGACCAGTTGGTCGCTGACGAGGCGGCAAAGGTCCTGCAGGAGCTTGGCGTTTCCTTCGATGTCAGGTTCATCTCCGCTCACAGGAACCCAGATGGATTGAAGCAGTACCTGGCCGGGTCTCCGGCCAAGGTCTTCATAGCCATCGCGGGCCTGTCGGCCCACCTCCCGGGCGTCGTGGCGTCGATGACTCTGAGGCCCGTAATCGGCGTCCCGGTCAGTGCCAAGCTGGGTGGCCTAGATTCCCTTCTCTCGATTGCCCAGATGCCAGCGGGAGTACCGGTCGGCTGCGTCGGGATCGACAACGCCCGGAACGCGGGAATCCTCGCAGCAGAGATTCTCGCGCTCGAGGATCAGGCGGTAGCCGCTAGCCTGGCTAAGATGAGGGAGACGTGGAGATGAGCAAGCCCGGCAGGTTCATCCGTTCTGGCAAGGTGAAGGACATCTATGAGCTAGACGAAGGGCACCTGCTCTTCCATTTCACAGACAGGGTCTCGGCCTACGACGTCGTGCTTCCGACGGCCATCCCACGTAAGGGAGAAGTCCTTTGCAAACTGGGCGCGCACCTCTTCGAGACCCTCGACGTGCCCAACCACATGGTCAGGCTGGAGAGCGAAGACTCGATGGTGGTGAAGAAGATGGACATGATAATGGTAGAGTGCGTGGTCAGAGGCTACCTCTACGGCAGCCTGATGGACAGGGTGAAGAGGGGGGAGGTGTCGCTGCCCGTCGAGACGATCCTAGCGGCAAAGCTCCCAACGCCCTGCTTCGACCCGACGACGAAATCCGACCTGAAGGACGATCCCATAAAGGAAGAGGAGATAATCAGCCAGGGACGCGCCACACCCGAAGAGCTCTCCCACATCAAGGGATCCTCAATTGAGATCTACGAGCTCATTCAGTCGAGGGCGGCGATCGCCGGGTTCATACTTGCCGACATCAAGCTGGAGTTCGGGAGGCACGGAAGCGACATCCTCTTGGGTGACTCCATAGGTCCGGACGAGTTCAGGATGTGGCCCAAGTCCAAGTACGAACCTGGGAGGGCTCAGGAGAGTTACGACAAACAGCCCATCCGGGACTGGCTTTCCGCCGAAGGTTACAAGGCGGAGCTCGACGAGGCAAGGAAGGCTGGCGCCGCAACGCCGCCCCCGCCCAAACTCCCCGAATGGCTCGTGGAAGAAATGAGCAGGAGGTATGTGACAGTGTTCGAAAGCCTGTCGGGAAAGAAGCTCTAGGGCGCGAGGATCTTGCCTCAAGAATCATACGCAAAGGCGGGGGTCAACCTGCGCAAGGTTGGTCGAATCCAGCGCTCCATGGGGGCGTTGCTCGAAGCCACATTCTCCTGTAGGGCGGGGAAGGTCGGCACCCCGTTGATACCCATAGGTCACTACGCCGGCCTCATCGACATCGGACACGGCAACGCCCTGACAATGCATACTGACGGCGTCGGCACGAAGGTCCTCATAGCTCAGGAGGTAGGGAAGTTCGACACCGTCGGCATCGACTGCGTCGCCATGACTGTCAACGACTTGATCTGCTTGGGGTCTGAGCCCGTGGCGTTGCTCGACTATATCGCGTTGGAAAGAGATAACGAAGGGCTCGTCGCGGAGCTCGGGAAGGGTCTCGTCGAAGGCGCCAGGCGCGCTTGTGTCGCCATTGTTGGAGGCGAAACGGCCATTTTAGGAGACGTGATCAAGGGGAAGGCCGGGTGGGGCTTCGACCTCGCCTCGATGGGGGTAGGGATCGTCAAGCGGGACGAGCTGATCGACGGGTCTGCAATCGAGGAAGGGGACGCGGTGATCGGCGTGGCGAGTTCGGGGCTTCATTCCAACGGATTCACCCTGGCCAGAAAGGCGTTACGCCACCGCTCTCTGAAAGAGCATGTAGACGAGCTCGACTCGACCCTCGGGGAAGCTCTGCTGACGCCGACCGCCATCTATGTCAAACCCTCGCTCGAGGCCATCAGGCGGTGCGAGATTCACGGCCTCGCGCACATCACTGGCGGCTCGTTTTCGAAGCTCGCTAGGCTCACCGAAGGACGGAGGCTGGGGTTCGACCTCACGCTGCCTCCGTCGCCGGAAATCTTCACTCTGCTCGGGCGTGAAGGAGACATCTCCGAGCGGGAGATGTACAGGACTTTCAACATGGGAGTGGGTCTCTGCGTCTGCCTCCCCGAGTCGAAGGCGGGCATGTGCGTCCAGGTCTTCAAATCCCACGGCTTCCCCACCCACCATCTCGGTTCAGTAAGAAGAGGGACGGACGTCCGGGTCAACGGGCTCAGGGTCTCCTGAGAGACCTAAGAGCCAGTACTCAATCATCTGCCCCTCAGCTTCTCCCCATGCTTCCAGACCAATTCTCTTGCTCGACCAAGTTGCCGATTCGTTCTGGTCCCTCATGGTCTGGAGGAATTCAAGTCCTGCAACTAGCCGGGTAGATAGTAAGAGTCTGACTAGTCTGGAAAAGCAAAACCCATTCTCAGCCTATTTGGGCGGCGCTGGTCGGACTCGAACCGACGACCATTCCCCAGTGGTTTCCCACCTACAGGTATCTGCCAGCGGGCTAACAGCCTGCTGCTCTACCACGCTGAGCTACAGCGCCGCACGCGGTCGGTTCCGGAATGGGCTCAAAAACGTTGTTAGTGAGTATAGATCTCGAAGTCCGCCCGCGAAGAGCGTTGGCGCGGTGGCATTCGGAGGAGGAGAGTAAGGAGGTCGCATTAGTGATTCTCGGGTTCTTTGAGGCCGGGAAGAACAAGAATCCATCATCAACGAGCAGCTTACATCCGACCCCTGGCTCGCTCACTAAGATCGACGAGAACCTTCCTGCACCAGGCGAAGTTCGGAGGACTCCATCTGCGAATATGCGGCCTTTGCGAACATGGTGGGCTGCACTTGTTAGATTAACGACCTGCGCATCGACCTCCTTGGCGAGGCTGCAGTGCGCACTCTTTACCTCACCTACAACGGGGTGTTCGTCAACGACTGCTCGTTCGAAGCGCTCCCCACCGGCTCGAGGGTCTGCGTCACAATGGTTCTTACAAAGGACAACGAGGGTCGGAAGATGGCCCACGAACACCTGCGCCTATTTCCAGAATTGGAGGCAATGAGGCCGGACTGCTGATG
>CAWCLN010000012.1:0-8941 GCA_963796425.1 uncultured archaeon
GCAATTCTCTTGGCCACATCTGTCCGGGCAAAGCATACGACCGCAATTATCAGCGCAGAGACAGAGCAAGCTGCTGCCAGAAAAGCGGAGAACCAGACCTCGGTCTGGTTCTGGCTGCCCTGGGGTGCCCCTCGCCATGGCAATAACGTCAAAACAATCGCAAGACGCGTAAGTGAGATCCAGAGCACGTGGAAGAACGGGCCCGGTGGGGTCGAGACGCCAAGCCGCCTTATGAAAAACCCTGGTAATTACTCAGATGAGTTAACGAAGTCTGTCTCAAGCTTATTTTGATAGCCTGGCTAGGATTCAGGCCTGTTCGGGCTCCCTGCTCGCCCCCGCTAGCTCATAGGAGGATGACTCCGTTGCAGCTGCTAAAGCTAAATCACCTTCGAGACCTTTGGCGGATTGCGGAATGCCTGGTTCAGAACCAACCAAAATAGGCCTTTGGTGGAAAGCTCTCCGCTACCATTTCATTTCCCCGAGCATCTTTCCTGCGACTCTGGGCGCCGCGGTGGCTCTGGCTGTGTACCACACCTTCTACCCGTTCTATTTCCTTCTCGTCCTGATTGGGGTTGTGATCAACCACATGGCGCTAAACATGGCCGACGACTACTTCGACTACGAACACGCGGTGGACAAGTTGAGGCCTGAGGAGAAGAATCCCTACTCAGGAGGCAGTGGCACTCTTGTCTGGGGACTAATTCGCCCATCGGCCATGCTCAAAGCCAGCGTCATCTGCTTCTCCGCAACAGTTGCGATCGGGCTGTACCTGACGGTTGCCAGAGGTTTGCCCGTGCTGCTGTTTGGTTTGGTCGGCGTCTTCTGCTCTGTCTTCTATGCTGCGCCGCCGATAAGCTTCTCCCATCATGGATTAGGCGAACTTGGCCAGCTCGTGAACTTCGGTACCACCATAGGCTTAGGGTCCTACTTCGTCCAAACCCAAGAACTGAGCATACAGGCATTCGTTGCCACGTTGCCCCTTGGAACAATGCTCTTCTCAATGATAATCGTAAACGAAATCCCCGACTGTCGAGAGGACCGCCTGGCGGGAAAGCTCACACTCGTAGCAAAGTACGGAAAGCGGGCCGGCGTTCGAATGTACTTTGCAAGTTGGGCTTGCACGTACATAGTCATAACTCTAGGAGTGCTGTCCAGAGTGCTGCCTCCGACGGCACTGCTCGCATTCGCGTCGTTGCCTCTCGTCCTGAGATCGATGCAGACGCTGCGAGAGAACTATGAAGATTCAGTAAGGCTGGCGCCTGCAAACCTGGACATGATAAGGGCCCACGGCGTGACAAGTTTGGGCCTGATCGCCGCGTATTCGATACAGGGGGTAGCCAGCCATGCAAGCATCGCGCAGCTGCTTCTGCTCTTGCTGCTTTTGACAATATTCTACGCTCCCGCCGTGCTCGCACTCAGGAAGCCGCAAGGAACCTGAAATCTGGGAACCCCAAATGGGCTCGGCTATGATTCAACCAGAGTCAAGACGAGTGATACTGCAATGGAAAGAACCCTGACTGGGGGGTCGTATGCTCTTCGAGAATTGTACACTAACCTGTTCCTCCCGCTGTTTTCTGGGACTATCTTCTGGCATTATTAGCCGTTCCTTAGGCTCTCCCGTCGCCACAATTATCAAAGCACGGAGGAGAACTCGGCGACTTTAGCCGTAGCGGGCGCGCGCTCTATTCAATTCTGCCTTGCTAACGTTCCCATAGGATCCCAAGGTGGAAGAACAATAGGTTCGGTGGAGAGAACACTCAAGAGCTCCTGAGAGAGGTATTCCCTTCTAACAGTCATTTCGAAAAGGTATTCGTCGAACCACTCATCCATCATATACATGTAGCCTTTGTCCCCAATCTTATCCCCCCAACTGTTTTCAACCCGCCATTTTCTCGGTTTTCCTGTTTCATCAAGATCCACGCCTGTCAGCACCATAGCGTGTGTCATCTCGCTATTCCCGTATTCCAGTCTTCCGGCCTTGTCTAGCTTGAATTCTGCGCCGTAGACGAGGTCATAATCATACACGTTCAAATCCATTGCGCCCATCTCAGTTTCCAGCATCTGACCAACGTCACAGCCAAACCAAACCGCGTGGTTGTCCTTTATCATTTCGACGGCAGCTTTCTTCAATGTCTCAATATCGACGTTCAAGTAACGAACCCGACGTCCACCAACGACGTTACCAAGATACTGTACCGTGTACGCCTTATTGTAGGGCTTGCCCTTCGATGGGGCGTTCATTAAGCAGACCAGATCATCCAAGTCAACGTCCACATACTTCTTGTAGAACTCTCTGGGTGTCATGTCACAATCCCTTTGGAATACTTCGTCCTTGTCTCGCCACTCCCAGTAGAAGTTGGACGGAGGCTTCCCTAGGTGAATTGTAAGCATTCGATAGAACTCCTCGAGTAGCTCGCTCTTTGACTTTTGCAATTCCTCTACTGAAGAACCCTGAGCGTGCATGTCTCTGAGCAACTTCGCATACTCCCTCAGCTTGGAGGCCAGAAGAGTGTTCATAGAATCGGAATCACTGCTACTAATCGTCTCCGGCATGAGAGACTTCGGCACAACCCCGTACTTTTCTACGAGATTCACGAACATGTCCCACTGTCCGCCATCGGGAAGCGGATCAGAGAGAAGGGCCAGGATCGTCCGGCTGTCCAGTGGTTCGTCCCTGGTCTCGATAATGTTCTCAAGGAAGTAGTTCGCCTTCTCCAGTTTGTCCCAGAACATCTGGTAGACCTCGGAGAGTTCAAAGGTCCGAAGGTTCAGCTTTTTCATAGCTTCCAGGCAGAGGAGACTGAGCCCGGAGAATAGCCAACACCGCCCCGACCCCTCTTGATTTGTAGCCTCCGGTGATTCTATGAGATTACTGAATGTAAAGTTGATACGATCGACTTCTTTTCGACTCAAAGCCACAGCCGCGATACCGTTCTGAGTCACCGCATTCAATGCAAGAAGATTCTTGGGGTCGCTATCAAAAGATGCCAAGAACCGTTTGACATCTTCATTCGTGAGGCTTTCCTTCATTGTATCTCCTGACTGGAATACCGTTGTTTTGAACTTTCTCTCCTTGACTCCGAGTCTTAGCCTCCCGCAAAACGAAGACCTGCTGCCCTTCCGGCGTCGTAGCACACGCGACAACTCCGGCAGAGACAGTCTGAGGTCATCTAAGAGGCGGGCCATGTGGCACTTCAAGCCAAAATAGCAGAGATGTTCACTCAGTGACCGCGTCGTTGGAACTCAAGCGGAATCTGTCCTACTTTGACCTGATGAACATAGTTGTGGGAGCCATCATCGGGAGCGACATCTACATTGTCCCCGGCCTGGTTTCGGGCCTGATCGGGTCCTTCGCACTAGTGGTCTGGATCATAGGTGGCGCACGTTAGAGCACTCCTTACGGCTTTAAGTATTCGACGGGAATATCAAATAGGGTAGAAAGACGGTGAAACCCTGAAGAGCAGGCTCACCTCCAGAGAGAAATCCAAGCTCCGCAGCTTTGCCGAATCCTTGATCAGGAGAGAGAGCATCGTTGCTCTCTGTGCATACGGCTCCAGGGTCGCGGGGTATGCTGGAGAAGATTCTGATTACAATGTAATCATTGTCGCGAAAGACTTCAAGGAGGGAGTAAGGTCGACGCAGAACCGGGAACCCATTCAGACATCAGCTCTCGTCGTAGACGAGTCAGTCCTGCGTGAAGAAGCAATCAAATCATCTTCCAAGGAGTTCGTCGTGGGCAGGTTTCTGAACGTCTATGAACCCATGATCAACGCAGAACTCCTTCGAAGTGTGGAGTTCGACTACAAGAAGAGGATCATAGTTGAAGAGCTGATTGAAATCCAGTCTGAATATGGTAGCTTCTCTTCAAACCTGATTCTTCCTTACGAGTACTTTCTTTTCGACAAGCTGCACAAGAGGGCCATCATCTATCCAGAGGCGAACTACTCCTTTGCTAGCACCTATGCATGTGCCAACAGGAAAGAGAACATCGAGTTTGCGGTTCGTGGGTTTCGCAAGGCGGCAGAATCTCTTGCTTCAAGTGGGATAGTAAAAAGTAGTCATGAATCAATCAGAATCGTACCCGGCGCGGTGCGCACGAACGTACTCTCAAAGATCATCACACTCTTGTCACCCTCAAAGGAGAGTACTTCTCAACCCACCGGCAAAGGTTACGATGTCCTGACAGGAGCCGGGGTCATCAGAACCGAAGCTTGCGCCGGAACGGGAAGCAAGAGGGGGGAGGTTGAGTCCCCAGTCGAGCTTGACCGTCCGAAGAAACTGCTCCGCCTTGAGGAAGGGGTTGTCTTTGATGATGCAAGCAAGATTAACGAAGAGCTTGCACGATTGTCCGGGCTCCACGGAACTTACACCTTCAAAGTGAAGAAAAAGGGAGAGGTCTACACTTCCACGCATCTGCTCGAGATTTCGAGCCATGGGAAACGTGTGGAGTATATCCTCAAGAGCGTTCCCGATCTCAAGTCCGTGAAGTGGGCACTCCTCAACCTGTGGGCATTTACTGGCAAGAAATTCAATATGACTCCTTTTTCGAGACTCCAGCGGGAGTACGAAGGCGCCAAACGATTACGTGGACTTGGAATAGGAACTCACTGCATAGTGGGTATCGCACCGGACCAGAAGATTCTGGTTACGAAGTACGTCGAGGGAGTCCCACTCTCCAAGTTCGTCGAGAAGATAACGAGCGGGAAAAGCACAGACACGAAGTATGTCGAAAAGTATGCCAGGGCCTTGGCCAAGCTGCACAGGGCTGGTCTCGTTTATGGTGACACGAAGGCAGAGAACGCATTTGTGTGTCAAGATGAAATCAGTCTCTTTGACCTTGAGCAGACCGTGGAGAATGGTGACACAGCGTGGGATCTCGCCGAGTTCCTCTACTTCTCCGGGAGGAGTGCAGTGAAGGAGGAAGGGATGAAGCTCGTCGCCGACTCCTTCCTCGCTAGCTACCGAAAAGAGAATGGACTCCGAGCGATAGCGAAGGCGAAGAGCGCAAGATATCTGGTTCCGTTCCAGCCCTTCCTAGCTCCAGGCATGATTACGGTGGTTAGAGATTCGCTGGCACGCGCTATGCAGGCAATGCAAGAGTAACGAACCGGTCCGAGATCGGCTTTGAAGGTCCAGAACTCGATAGTCGGGCCGCGCGCGCTTGAAGGGACTGGTAACAATGAATATAGCGCCGACCACGCCGTTTCTACAGCACATGGACCGGGGAACCTTTGGTTTCGCATCGACAATGGCTGATGACTTCCCGGACTCATGAAGTGGGCTTGGCAGCCAGGGCCCTGGCTTCCACCCTCGTCGTGCTCGTTCCAAGTTACGTAGTCGAACGGATCACAAACTATTACTTCTTGACGAGTAACCCCCTTTTCGGCGACTGGTCGGGACTCAGGATTTGGCTCTTCATCGTCCTCATCCTGGCGGGGTCGGTTGTTGCGGGCGTTCTCTTCAGCGAGCTCCTTCCCGCGGCCCTCTGCTCGGTTCTGGGGGTATCGGGCCTGCTACTCCTGGTCTACGCCATCTGCGACCCCAAGGTCTGCTACAGCACTGGCCTGGACGGCCTGGAGCCTCTTCGCATGGGGGTCGACCTGTCTTCGGTCGCTCTGGTAGGAGCTTCCGTGGGAGTCTACGTGAGAACCAGGCAGCCCTCCTCAGGCTTCGCATACGCGGCCACCGCCTTCGCCGCCTTCGTAGCCATCGCCTACTATCCCGTCGTCTTTTCAATGGCGGGCACGAGGCTCCTCGGACCTATTCACCCGTGGGCGGTCGTCCTGCTCCTCTTCCTCTTGTCATTCTCGACCGTTGCGGCAGCGTCAGGTGGGAACGGTCGCATGGTCAGCTTTGCTCTGCCGGTGGGCGCAGGAGCGGCAACCATCCTTGTTTCTGTGGGGATTGCCAGTGCGTACCTTTCTCTCATCGCCGGCCAGATTCTCCTGATGGCCGTAGCCCTGGTCGCGGGCGCAGCAGGTGGCGTTCTCGCCATGGGCCGCCGGAGGGCCTGGACGTTTCGCCATTTCTCATCCTCAACCAAGCCGCTCCTCCTTCTGGTCGTCTTCGTCCTAGTGATGACCGTGGTCGTCATCTTGCCCGACGCGGTAACAGGCATAGTACCCCAGGGAGCTGCGGCGGGATCCACCCCCGCCTTCGGCATGGGCGTGCCAGTCTACGCAGGGGCGTACATGGACTCGAGCCTCAACAGGACGGAGGGCGAGTCCCTGACAGTGAGCTTTGCGGGCACGAACACGTCCGCGATCCAGAGTGACAATTACCTGACCGCCGGAATCGGAGCCCACTCCCCGGGCTGCTGTGTCGACGGAATCGATTACGGCTACAGGTTTGATGTGTATCTGTTCAGGAGCGGGAACGAGTCGCTGGTAGCCAGCGCCTGGGAGGTCTGCGATTACGTCTCCGCCTGTGGCGGCCATTCTTGGAAGGTCCTGATGTTTCTGGACGCCTCGGACATCGGGCGTCCCAGTCTGTCCTCAAAGATTCAACTCACGTTCGAATGGAGGGACCACACGGTTTACTGGGTCTATGCCATCGGCTCCGGGCCTGCCCGAAACTTCACACGCTTTGAGACACAACCTCAGGAGAACCCCTACTTCAACCTCGGCACGTTCAGTGGCGGCATCGGGAACTCGATGAGCGGATTCTTCCAGTTCGGGATGATGAGCCGGTACCCGATTGGCAGGGGCGGATGGTTGGTGACCCTCGAATGCCCAGCATACATGGCGGCGTCGGGCTGGAAGTGCGTGGACCACGCTCGCACACTCGAGGGAGGCCAGTCGTACTGGAAGGTGCTCTGGAGGTGGGGAGAGGACTACCCCCACGTCGTGGCCCTGCCGAACGGAGGACAGGGGGTCGCGTTCTCCTACTCACCTTCGGCGACCATGGAGAGCTTTCAGAGCCTCTGGTGAGGGGGCAGAATCTAACCCACAGACCAGTGAGCGCGCGCGCGTAATGCAAGCGACATACTATTATTTGGTGAGGAAGTATACAGCAAAGAGATCGGGAGAGGCGTTAGTTTTGGAAGTGGAAAACGTGTTCAAAATAGCGATGACCTATTCCAGAGTTCGCGAGTTCCTAACTAGCAAGAGGTGGGAATTCCAAGGGAAGGATGAGGAAATGGAGATGGACTCGTTCAGAAACAAGAAAACCGGGAAAAAGCTGTTCATCGAGGACATTTCGGAGGACTTTCCAGTGACCTTTCTTATGGGCGAGCTTAGCGTGGTGGAGTTCAGTCACATTGCTAGTGAATTGACGTCGGAAATCAAGTTACTGGAAGTCGACAGTAGTTGGGAAGGCAAACCGACGACCATCGTGGTCGCGATGACAGAAGGGCAAGTTAGGAACATGTTCGGCAGAAGAACGAAGATGAGAAAGCTTGCGGTTCACCACACAGCGTCACAGATTTGAACCCGAGGGATTAGATTCCCGGCGACCGCACACCTTCGCTTTACTCAACTCGCCCTCATCACCCTGACAACATCTTGTCCATACTGATACATCACAAAGAACACACTTACCGTCAATATGAGTATGTTCGGAAGCAAGTACACATTCCGCACGGAAAGTGTCATGAACTGAGTTACATGAATTGGCATACACTGAGACAAGAAGATTAGCAAATTGATTTGTAGATAGAGTAGCGTAGGCCACCCGAAGTACTTCATCGCTCTTACGAAGCCAAGCCGAATAGTTGCGACTAGAAGAGTCAACCCCCAAACCCCAAATGATAAGACACCGAATCCGATATTGTGATTCGTTTGAATGAAGACAATTAGATTGTGAGAAAATGCTAGATTGTAATATGTTGCATCAACCACAGAAAGGAATCCGAAGATGGCTGCTCCAACAACAACCACTGGTACAAATGCCCAACGCAAGAAGTCTGGTGATAGAGTCTTGTGAAGCCATGGAAAATTCAATCTCTTCATGGAGACAAGAGGAATTAGACATGCCAACGCCAAGAAGGACAGAGCTATGCTCCCGTACTGCTCATGGGTGTAGGTAAGTTGCGTATCTATAGCAACTATTGTATTGTACTGTTTGTACACCGCAGCACAATGAGCTGCTGGATCTCCTCCTCCGATTGGAGGACTAACCGTGTAAGTTAGAAGTTGAATCTTCGCAGTCCCAACAACATAGGCGAGTTGATTTCCACAATTAGGATAAGGCGGAGGAAACCTCGCTGGATGAGTCCAAGTTAGCCATGCAGAATACGTGAAGAGCAACAAGAACACTATGATGAGAGAGATTCTCACCACGTTCGATGCTGACATTCTATTCATCTTTGTTGCTTCCACGGTACTCACGACCCCACTCCCACTCGAAAGACTTTTCCCCGGCTTCCGGTCAGAGTTATAGCGCACACCTTCGCCTCTCTCTCTGTTGGCAGTAGGCAGGCGCGCGCTTACGGCCAGGGCGTTTCTAGCGCGCGCTAGCGGCGATTCACAAGTTCATGGGATAGCCCGGCTAGGATTCGAACCTAGGTCGAAGGCTCCAGAGGCCCCCATCCTTGACCACTAGACGACCGGGCTGCTCGGCTTTTGGTCGGCACCTCCGCTGAAGATAAAAGGATTCCAGGTTTCACGCGTGAGTGGCGGTCGGCGCGCGTCTATTCCCCATGCCCAAGTCATCCAAGACTTGGTCCATAGAATGAAGCGCGGACGTAAGACGCCTCGGCGTGAGGATTCCGAAGTGCCCGATTCTTATCATGGTATCTCTAGCCTCGTAGATCCCTCTGGCCACGACGATCCCGTGCTTTTCCTCAAGCGTCTTCTGGATGTCCCCGGCTGTGCCGTCCTTGACCCAGAAGGAGGTCACAGTATCCGCCCTGAAGCCTTCATCTGCGACGAATCTGAATCCCCACCTGTTCACTTGGTTCCGCGTCAGCTCCCCCAGCCTTCTGTGGCGAGCCCACCGCTTC
>CAWCLN010000013.1:0-42669 GCA_963796425.1 uncultured archaeon
ATAGGATCAAGATCATGAAAGTGAAGAAACTAGAGTGAGATGGTTGTCTTGACCAAGTGGAAAACGCCGATTCAGAGCGCCTCCAAGAGTTTGTGAAGAAGTCGTTTCATGTCGAGCCGCGGATTAGTGCGGGAGAATCAGTAGTCATGGCCCGTTTCAAGGTCAATCCGCGGAACTCGCCCACCTGACGAGAAACCCTACACACGCGCGCTTGGAAAGGGTGTTCTCGAGGATAGAACTAAGCACTCAAAGAACCACTCTACGCCGGCATGGAGAGCCCCGGCGCTCGGACCAGGTCAGCCTACTACGTGTTTGTGTTCGTTGCTGTGCTCTTGGTGGCGTCTCTTGCCGCGGTGCACTTCGCTGCTTCCTCGCCGGGCGAGAGCAGGTCGACGAACTATCCAGAAGGAGCGCCAGTCGTAGTCCACTCCCCGATAGACAACAGCCTAGAGCTCGCAGCCACCATTCGACAGGCCTACCTGGGCGAGGGACAGAATCTGACGGTAATCGCGGAAGTCAACAACACGTCCCCGGACCCTCTGAAAGTGAACTCAACTTCCATGGACAACCCCGCCTACGGACCGTGTGACCAGGGATTTGCGACTGGCATCCAAGTCTACGCGGGGCACTATTCCCTCACCGACCTGACCGAGGCCCAGGGGCTTCTGCTCTACAACCCGTCGTCGACCTACTTCTGCCCTGCAATCTTTACCTTCTACTACACCTTCAGCCCGAACAGCGCGAATGCCACCATGGCCCCGTATCTCAACGGATTTGCACCAGAGAACGAGACCCGGCTGGTCAGGGAAACATCAGTGGTAGGCGGGTACTGGATCGGTTCAGGCCAGGCCTACGCCTTCAGGAGGTTCGACCCGGGACAATACACCGTCCTGGTCTTTGACGCCTGGGGGAACAAGGTGATCGGGTACTTCCAGCAGAACGTGACCCAGACCACGAGCTACCGAGGAGTGCCCATCGAGGGGGTCTTCACCCCATGCTACGACGGGCCCTTCTCCCTCGACACTTCTCTCAACAGTTCCAGCGGGACAATCAAAGCGCTTCAGCTGGACCCAGGCACCACCGGATACATCTGTCTCGATTACCAGTTCCCGGGTGGGGCCCCCGCAGCATTCCAACCTGACATTGGACTGGCCGAGACTACTAGCACTGCCAGCAGCTTCAGCGTCCTCAACTGCATGGCCGAGAACGGGACGAAGTCATTTGGCTGCCCAGGGATGCACCTTTCCTTTGAAATCCTTCCTGGGACTACGACCGTTGGCGTCAACATTACTGTGGACTCAACAGCGAATCAGGGAATCTATTGGCTCTGGATCGGCCAGCCGTGCAGCCCGACCGTGCTGTACGTGGGTCAGCCGCCGTCCGAGATATCACGGGAAGAGGCCGGAGGATACCTCAGCTGCATCACTGGACTCAGTTCACCATCGGTTCAGGTGGTCGGCATCCTGGGCTTCAGGATCACCACCCTTAACGTCGCGAGTTAGGGCCTGTGCTCACACAGCGCGCGCTATCGGCGAAGGGACGACTACGACAATAGTTGGAGGAGAGATGCCCTAGGTCAGAGTATGTTACAGAAGATGGCTGTGCAGTTGCCGACTAAGTGCATCTCCACAATCTGCCCATCCTTTCCTATTGTGAATCCCTGATGATAGATGAACAAAGCCCCAGGCATTGGGGTCGCACCTGTGCAGATGCCTACTCCTGTGCCCTGGCTCGCTAGTGGAAGGGGATGCGTACCAGTCAATGTGGCATTCCCGGCCTGCTCGAAGGCAACAAGACGTCCAGTGCTGTCATATGCCGAGACGTGATACATCGCGCTGAGCGTAAAGTGGTTGTCGCTCCAGATGACAAAGTGGAACTCTTCAAGATGGGAGACCACCGTGAAGTTGCCGGTGACCCCACAGATCGTCGCAGGACCGAAAGGGGATGTGAAAGTCACATTGTGCTGCGTCACGTCGTAGGTCTTCGTAGCGGCGAGCACGGGGGAGACGGTCAAACCCAGTGTGAGACAGAACAACAATCCTACAACGACCGGAGTTGACGACTTCATGGCTGATCGGCTAAAGGGCACTGGCCAGTATATATCCGATGCCTCCCCGATTCACCAATGAAGCTCGAAATGGGCATGTTCCCAGGGGGCTTGGGACAACCAGCGCGCGCAGAGGCGACAGGAATCAAAGTCGAGGGCAAGAACAAGTGGCTAACGATAATCCAGAACGCGAGCAAGGTCAAGGAGAGCGAGAGCGCTTGAACAGCGTTGAAGATGCTAAGACAACCGCTCCGGCGGCCAAGACTGAGACTCCAAGAATGAATCGTGCGGGTTGGGCCGCCACTCCGATGCACCCACCGCCAGGGGCGCAACCCATGGATGAGAAAAGGAAGGGTGCTCCTTCCGCCATCATGATTGCGCCGGAGGCGATAATCACCAACCCAACAATGAGAAGGGCCTTGAGCACAGACCCCAAACATCGGCTATATCGCTTAAGGGTTTCTCCAAGTCCTCCGAACGGCTCAAAGTCCCGACGCTTGACAGAACCGCGAGGACGATTAACCTCCAGTCAGTTAACAGGGAGACGAACCAAGATGGCTGACCTCCAGTCAAGTTACCAGAATCCACATGTGGGCTGGAAGGCTAATTAGTCGCCACAGATTTCGAAACAGACAAGCAGAGCGGAATCAATGACAAAGTATCTAGTCCTCTGGGAACATTGGGAGGGTTCGGGGGACGCTTTACCTCTTGTCAAAGAGGATATTGCGAGAGGAATTTTGAAGGATTGGGGGATGTTCGCCACCATTGGAAGAGGGTACTGCGTATTGGAAGCGAGTAACGAGACAGAATTGTCCCGCACGTTGAAAAAGTACACGAAGTACGGCATAAGAGCCATCAGTGCAGAACCTGTCCTGTCAGTTGACCAAGTAGAGGAACTGAGAAAAGGTTAGTCCAACACCATCAAAATCGCTTGTTCAACGATACACTGACTAAGGGGCTTTCTGAGGATGGTTTGTGAACTCTTCCAGAATCAGGAAGACACTCGACAGGCTAGCCTATGCCTCTCTGGTTCTGGACATCTGCATTGCAATCATAACGGCTCTAAGCATCTTCGATGTCGGCAGTCCCCAACACCTGTTAGTCCCAATCAACTATCTACTCACGATTGTGGTCGCGCTCTCGGTAATCATGTTCATCGTTCTGCTCTTGCTCAGGTCTAAGGAAAGGCAAACAGAGAAGGCGACCGAAGATGCTCAGTCTTCTCCTTGATTCCCCAACTCTACGCTTTGAGCACTTCTTCCCTTCCCACTGCCGTTGGAGTTGAAGAAACCAACGACCATCTCACAACGCTATCTTTTCAACAGAGCCAGCCGTAGGTGCGCCTTGGATGATTCTATGACAGATAGAATTTATCCGACCGGGAATTGATGAGACCTGTCCGAGATTACTTCAAGAGTCAACAAGGTCATCCAGCGGAACTACCTTGCGAAATGGGCCGTCATCGGTCTCTTCATCGGAATAATAGCCGGAATCGGTGCGACAATCTTCTACTTCCTCATCCAGTTCACGACTAATACGATGCTTGGGGGGATAACGGGCTACTACCCACCCAACCCGGCGGGAGAAGCCGCTTCGCTCCTGAGCGTCCATCCCAATCTCTGGTTCATACCCTTGTCAGCGGCTCTAGGTGGTCTCGTGACGGGGCTGCTCGTCTACAAGTTCGCCCCAGAAGCCGAAGGTCACGGAACAGACGAGGCCATCGCCGCTTTTCATCGCAAGGATGGTAGGATAAGGCGTCGAATTCCAATCGTCAAGGCCCTTGCTTCGGCTTTCACCATCGGCTCCGGGGGAAGCGGCGGAAGAGAGGGGCCCACGGCCCAGATTGCGGCTGGGTCGGGCTCGTTTGTGGGAGATGCGCTGAAACTCTCGGTGAAAGACCGCAGAATCGCCGTCGCAGTTGGCATCGGAGCGGGAATCGGTTCAATCTTCAAGTCACCCTTTGGCGGAGCCATGCTCAGCGGAGAAATCCTCTACAGCGCGGGAGACTTCGAGGTTGAGGCTCTCATACCCGGCTTCATCGCGTCTCCAATCGGATATGTAATCTTCGCCTCTTTCGCCGGGTTCACTCCCATCTTCGGAAACTCCGTCTCGTATGTCTTCACGCAGCCTGTCAACCTAGTGTTCTACGCGCTTCTCGGTCTGGTCTGCGGAGTCGTCGGACGTGGCTATACGACGACGTTCTACGCCGTGAGGGGGTTCTTCTCGTCACTCAAAATTCCGAAATATTGAAGCCAGCAATAGGGCTGGCCATTTCTGGAACAATCGGAATCTTCTTTCCGGAAGTCATCGGGCTTGGCTATGGTTTTCTGCAATACCTGATTGACGGCAAGATGAATCTTGTAGGAATCAGTTTTCTTTCCGTCCCAGTCTTTGTGGTTCTCGTGCTCGTAGTGCTGTTCAAGGTCATCGCAACTTCTCTGACGGTGGGTTCAGGCGGCAGTGCGGGTGTATTCGCACCTTCGCTTGTCATCGGTGGATTTGTGGGTGCAGCCTTCTGGACTGTGCTGAACTACGCTCTTCCGGGCGTGATACTAGTCCCCGCGCCGCTCGTCATCGTTGGTATGATGGCTCTCTTCGCCGGAGTCGGGCGCGTTCCGATTGCCGTTATTCTCATGGTGAGCGAAATGACCGGCACTCTTTCACTACTCGCTCCCTCAATGGTAGCGGTGGTAATCGCTTATTTCGTGACGGGGCCCACTCACACGATTTATCGGAGCCAAGTGCCAAGGCGGTCAGATTCTCCTGCCCACAGAGGCGAATACAATGTTCCCCTGTTGACCAAGATATTCGTCTCCGATGCCATGAACCGCAGTGTGGTGACTCTCACTCCGAATGACATGACGGCAAATGCCTACCAGATTATGCTCGACAAGGGTTTTCGAGGGATTCCCATCGTCGAGTCCGAAAAGGCGGTTGGGATGGTGACGATGAGCGATGTTCTCAGGGTTCCACAAGAACAGATGGCAACCACACCGCTGAAGTCCATCATGACGCAGAACGCACTGGTAGTGTATCCTGACGAATCGCTACTGGATGTCATGAACATGATGACCGACCACGGAATTGGTCGTCTCCCAGTCGTTTCGAAAGAGACGGGCAGGTTGGCAGGGATAATCACCAGAACCGATGTCATCAGGGCCTACAACAGAGCGGTCGAACTGCTTTCCAAGTCGGAGCCAATATGAATGAAGGTTCAGAAACAGATTCGAATTCATTTGTCCCCCTGTGAGAATCTTCTCTGTCCAACCCCCTCAAAATCGCTAGGCCGTTCTAGAGAGTAGAACTTTACACACCATGATACTACCCTCTGAGGCATGAGACGAAGAATCGTCTTTCTGATTCTCCTGACAGGAATCGCTCTGTTTGCCTTCTTCGTTCCCGTGGTCTACCCCGACTGCTATCCCCTAACATGCAGGACAGATGGTCACCCCTGCGTGGGACTCTGCATCCCTGACACAGGGTCAATCACATATTGGGCCACAGGATACGGTGGTGCTCTCGCTCCTGACTTTCACAGCAATTCGATTAGACCTACCCTTTACCAAGTATTCCTTCCTTGAGTCCGCAAGGTGTCCAACACCATCAGAATCGCTGGTCAGAGCCACTAGCAGACTTATCAGACATGTCTGTCACACGGCTCGCAGTGAATCGGGTTGCTTGAAGGCAAGACTGTGAACCTGAAGATTGTGGAGAAAGAGAATCTGCCTTTGCTGCTGGATTGGTTCAACGACCCCGAGTTCTTCGGCCAATACGACCCTTTGGAGCAGTTCTCCAAGGCTGAGATGGAGAAGGACTTTGACCGCCCCAACAGGCCGAAGTCCTTCTTCATACAGAAGAAAGATGGAACGAATGTCGGCTTCATAGAGAGCAGGGATGTCATCCCAAACAAGTCAGGTATGTTCGGACTGGAACTCGGCTACTGCCTGCTACCCAACGAAAGGGGCAAGGGCTACTGCACTGAAGCCATCAACATACTGCTTGACTTCTCCTTCCTTTCATCTACAGTTGTCCGAATCCAAGCCCACACGGACACTAGGAATGCAGCGTCTCAAAGGGTCTTGGAGAAGACTGGCTTCAAGAAGGAAGGCACCATCCGCAAATTCATGTTCTCTAGGGGAGAATACAGAGACGGCTACCTCTACGGCATTCTTAGAGAGGAGTGGAAAACGCCAAGGATACTGAAAGGCACAACCTAGCCGCGTGTCGTTGTCCAACACCATCAAAATCACTGATTCAAATCCAGTCGGGGAAGCGTAACCACTGTTCTAATGCGGTCCATTACCCGCGCGCGTGGGAGTAGGGGTCGAGGGCGATAACAAGTGGATGGAACTGCTTAAGAAAGCAATCGCCTCATCTTAGGTGCGTTGGATAGCAGAATATTGGGAGCAGAACCGACTTTCTCTAAGAGTCGCCAAGTAGCATCCAGCCCATACGGCCTCTACACTATACTCTACCTCATCGCGTTTCTCATCGAAATCTACTTCTTGTTTTGGTTCTATTCGGCAATCAAACGAATCGAGAAGTCGCTCAAGGAGATAGAGAAGAGGTTGGAATCGCAGACTGAGAAGGGAACCAGCCAAGCTGGGTCAACTGCATAGGCCATCACCCACGGTTGGACAGCCCTTCACATCACCCGGACATTGGACAGAGCCGCGAACAGCGTTCTTGGTTATTGTCCAACACCATCAACCCAAGTAGCGCCATTTTTCAATTGAACCCGATTACTTGTTCTCAAGCCGAAGACAGAGCATTCCCCCCCTGTTCATTTCAGCCCACACAAGTGGGTGGCGCGCACGCATGGCGTTCTCGTCACTAGACGTATTAGTCCTCCCACCCAGATTGAACCCATGAGATGCGCCTCAGATTGAAGCCTCCGATCACTCTCGGTATTATCTCTGAGACTCTGCTGGTTGTTGGAGTCGGAGTCCTCCTCTCCTCGTGGGGAGGCACCCAATTCTCCGTTGGATGCGGGTTAGGGGTATACACTTGTGGTTCCTATGCCCAATTGGAATTGCAGACCTTCTATCTTGCCCTTGTCCTACTGGTGGCTTCGGCTGTTGCCTTTCTGTTCTTTCTGAATGCCACCTACAAGGAATCCATCACCGTGCGTGCGCGCACGGAGGCAACCGCTAATTGAATCTCTTCCGAGTCAGACTCCTATCCGCGTTAGGACTGCTTCTCGGCTCCCTCCTCAGTCTGTTTGGGTTTCTCTACTATCCTCCAGCGCAGTGCTTCGGTTACTATGGTGAGGCGTCATGCCCTACACCATTCTGGTATTACGTTCTCGACTACGGGAGCGCGGCAATCGCACTTGTGTCTATGGTCACATTGCTCTATTCCCTGCTAAAGCGAGAGACCACCGAAGGCGGGACGCAACCCAAACCGCCCATCCCCCGAGGTGAAACATAGAATTGAAACCTTGGACAGTCAGGCTTGCCTCTGCCGTTAGTCTTGTTCTCGGAATCGTGATTCTGGTTGTCGGACTCTTGGGGGGCAATCTTTGGCCGTCTTCTGTGTGTCCTACCTCGAAGTTTGAATCCATCCTGCTCACTACCTGCCAACCTTTTCCATATCCGACAGTAGTCATAATCGGGTTGGCAATCATTGTTGCTTCTTTTGTGGTGATGGCGTATTCGTTCCTCAACCACACCACGCGGAGTGGAACAGCCTTATGACCACCAAGAAGAGGGACAGAAACTACCCAAGTGACCTTTAGCACTTGTCCAACACCTCAGAATCGCGAGTTCCTCAAGCGTGAACTCATGCTCAAATAGCATTCTCTCTCAAGAGATGGCGGTGAAATACCAACGACCATTAGCGTAGAGACCGTCAGGCACAAGAAGAAAGAGTCCACCCTAAAGTGGTTCATCATCGGCATCATACCAATCCTAGACCTCTGGTTCTTCTGGAGACTAGCGGAAACCGTTGCCGCCCACGAGAAAGTCAGCGTAGACGAGACAAAGATACCCCAGTAGAACAACGCAAGGGTCATCGGCACAGCCGAGAATCGGTGGTAGGGCATTTGCTGAAGAAACAAGCACAAAACGGGCTTGGCTCACCACAGCCCTAAGGCCGTCCACACTCGCACCTGAGACTCCTGAGTTGGATAGAACCTAATTATCTATGCTCAAACCAAAGATAGAGCATCGCTTAGGCCCCAATGGAAGGAGTTTCCTCCTTCCATCAGGGTTATGTTCGACGTGTGTCGGCCGTAGTCCTCCTCCTGTTCTAGGCGGGATTCAGCTCAGCGGCCTACCCTGGTCTCCTGCAGGCGTTTCATCGACCACGTTTGGCCTTGCTCCGCACGGGTCAGCCGTTTCATCCCGGTACCCACCGACCTCAAGGTCTCCCTATCATCGCCCTTGATGGGCCGGGTCTCGTTTCTGTTCTGGAGCCAGCCGTCTCCGACTGCGTCTCTCGGCGCCGTGCGTCCTGCTGCGAGGGAGGAACTTCCCCAGGAGGTCCCCGTGGCCCGCCCGCCGACTCGCGTCACGCTCCCAGGCAGGGGTTCGGCAGTTAACCGTTTCTCATCGGGCGAAGAGGTGAGGGAAGTACTCCCTTTCCTCCTGCAGGACCTTCCCCTCGCTCTTGCACAACCTGTAGGACTCGAGCGGATCCTTGTTGAGCGTCTCAAAGTTAGGGCCCCACTTGTAGATCGAGAGGTACGACCTCGCCTCCTCGACTTCGCCCAATATGTAGAGAGTGGCAGCGACCGCCTCCACAGAGCTCAGCATCCCCGCCCTCGCGTAGTTGGTCGGGTTGGCCGCCAGCAGAAGCGGGACGCGCCTGTGCTTGCCCCCAAGCTTCCTGAAGAAGACCTCCTGGGCCTGGTTCCAGGAGCAGTCGACCACCAGTATCCCCTTCGCCTCCCTATCTGGCGGCGAGAGCATCCTGTGCGCGAACGGGTTGAGCACGAGCGTGGAGTCGGAGGCATGGAACTTCCTGCTGACCCCTTTGGCCAGGTCCATGTGGATCATCTTGCGGGCCGTGCACTTGATGGGGTCGTCCTGGTTCATCTCCAGGGCGTAGATATTCATCATCTCTTTCGTCTACGGCCAGACGCCATGGTAATAACGGTCTCGCCTTCACGGGGCGGACTGCGACCGTGGAGTGACGCCCTTTCCGGCGAAGGGAGCAAGGGTTATTACTGCAGAGTTGCGTGGAATGGGGAGAGGTAGTTGCGTGGAATGCCAATGGCCTTCGTGCTGATCAACGCGGACCTGGGGGCTGAAGAGGACCTCCTCAAGAAGCTCCGTGAGATCCAGAACGTGAAGGACGTCTACGTCGTGTACGGCGTCTACGATATCGTGGCGAGGGTCGAAGCCGACACCATGGAGAAGGTGAAGGAGACGATCACCTGGAACGTTCGTCGGCTCGACAAGGTGAGGAGCACCCTCACCATGATCGTCGTCGAAGCCTAGGCGACGGATTCCCAAGCTGAAATATCCCCGAGTGACTGACCAGACCGTGCGCTGCCTCGTCGGCATCGACGACACGGACTCTTCAAGAGGAAACTGCACCACCTACCTCGCCTATCGGATCGCCTCGGACCTCGCCTCTACTGCCAGGGTCCTCCCGTATCCGAGGCTCGTCAGACTCAACCCGAACATTCCGTTCAAGACGAGAGGGAACGCCGCGGTCTCTCTCTTAGTCGAGACCGAGTCTCCGTCGCAGGCCTTCGACAGCATCTGTTCGAAGGTGTCGGAGCTCTCGGACGTCGAGGGGGGCGCAAACTCCGGCGTCGTCTTCCTTGATGACCTGCGCAAGTCACGCCTCTTCCTGCCTGTCTACCTGAGCGCCCTTTCAGGGGTCGTGAACCCCCACCGCGTCAGGGGGCTGCTGGCTCAACACAAGGTGCGTAGCTTCGAGCTAGGCAACGGGATGGGCCTCGTGGGAGCCGCATCTGTGCTTGCTTTCGACGAGACCTTCGATCATACCTATGAACTGATTGCGTACAGAGGCCGAGAGTCGTTCGGGACTCGGCGAGTCCTCGACTCCACCTCGGTCAGGGAGATGGAACGAACGACCTGGCCTCACACCTTCAACAGCTACGACCACCAGAAGAGGAAGGTCCTCATTGCGCCACACGGACCCGACCCGGTCTTCCTGGGCCTCCGTGGAGAGTCTCCTCAGGCTGTTCTGAAGGCGTTCAGGCTAGTCACGTACAAAGAGAAACTGCAGGGATACATGGTCTACATTACTAATCAACACACCGACGCGCACCTGAAAGGAGAGCTCGACTGGAAGGTCTTCTCCTCCGGCTGGGCAGAGGGGCGGGTCGATTCGCCCTCGGTCGGACCCGGGGGGCACGTCTATTTCGCGCTGTTGGACCGCGAAAAGAAGCGCAGGTGCGCGGTCTACGAGCCGACCGGAGACCTTCGCAGGGTAGCCAAGATGCTCAGGGATGGGGACTTCATCAGGGCGTACGGCGGAGTGAGACGCCCTACGACCTCGCATCCGAAGGTTCTCAACGTCGAGAAGATCGAGGTCGTTTCGCTCGTGAAGAGCAAAGGTCGGCCGCTCGTACGCGGAACCTACATCGCATCCCCAAGGGCAAACAGGCACCTGACGAAGCCGCTGGTCCGGTATGGCCGCGAGATGGGTGGCCGGACCTCCCCTCAGATCACGGGGTGGCTGCGCGCGTCGGCTATCGAGCCTCGAGCGCCTGCTTGAAGTCGGCGATCAGGTCCTCTTTGTCCTCGATCCCCACGGAGAGTCTGATCAAAGATTCCGGGATCCCAGTCTTCGCCCTTTCTGCGGCCGTCAACTGCGTGTGGGTCATTATTGCGGGCTGAGAGACCAGCGTTTCGACGCTTCCCAGGCTGGCCGCCAGGAAGGCGATCTTCAGCTTCTCCGTGAGCCGCCTGGCGTCCTCCATACTCCCGTTCAGCTCGAAGCTCATCATCCCACCGAATCCACTCATCTGCCTCTTGGCCAGCGCGTGCTGAGGGTGTGTCTTCAGTCCCGGATAGTGAACCACCTTCACCCTTCTGTGCTTGGACAGGAATTCGGCGAGTGCCATCGCGCTTTCGTTCTGAGCCCTCACCCTGAGCGCCATAGTCTTCATTCCACGTAGGACGAGCCATGATGCCAGCGGGTCGAGGGTCCCTCCCATGTCCCTCCTTAGATGGTTGATCTTCTCCACTTTTTCCCTGTCGCCTACCGCAGCGCCAGCGGTAACGTCGGCATGGCCGTTCAGGTACTTGGTGGCGCTGTGCAGAATGAGGTCGGCGCCGAGCTCCAGGGGTTTCTGGTTGATCGGCGAAGCGAAGGTGTTGTCGACAAATAGAAGAGCGCCTACCCCGTGGGCGATCCCTGCGGTCTTGGCGATGTCGACCACTTTCAGCGTCGGGTTGGTGGGCGTCTCGATCAATACAATCTTCGTGTTCGGCCTGACTGCATCCTTCATGGCCCGCAGATCTTCGGGATCGACCAGCGTCGTCTTCACTCCGAACCTCGGAAGAATCTTACTCATCAGTTCAAACGTGCCACCGTATACGTCCCTGATTGCAACCGCGTGATCTCCTGCGCTGAGGAAGGCGAGAACAGAAGTCGAGATCGCCGCCATCCCGGAGGAGAAGAACGCGGCGTCCTCGGCGCCCTCGAGTGAAGCAAGCTTCTTCTCCAGCCTTACGGTGGTCGGGTTGCCCCACCTGGTGTAGGCGAACTTCCCGCTCTCTCCAGCGACAGCCTTCCTGGCTTCTTCGGCCTTCGAAAACGCGAAGGTCGTGGTCTGATAAATCGGAGTTACGACCGAGCCTGTTTCCTCATCGTAGGGCTCTGCATCGTGCACACACCGCGTCGAATCCTTGGCCATGACGTTTCTTCGCCCTTCTAGAGTATTAGATAAGTAGTGCGAGGCGATCGTGAAGTCGACTGCGGCTGTGTCAGCCCTCCCATGGGAATCGATCGGTCAGATTGAAAGGGGTCCGCGATACTCTGGATTTGGTCGCAGGGTTAGATAGCGGTCGAGATCTTGAACACAGGTGGAACGGCGGAACCCTCCAGGACTTCTACAATGGCAGGTAGCGAGGGGAGGATTTGAACGTGCGGCCGTGGGCTTTGCCACGGTCTCCGCTCTGCGGGTCTCTCGCGGAGTTTCCGTTATGAGCCCGCCGGGATGTACCTAGCCCCTCCAGTGGGACTGGCTTCCCCACCTCGCTGCCAAGTGATGGGCCATCGCGGTTTGCCCTTAAGTCTTCCTTTAGTCAGCGTCGAGAACCAGGCTTCGGCATACAGGCGCACCTGCGGTATGTGCAGCAGTTGCAGCTCCCGCAGCTTTCGTAGTCCTTATGCTTGCAGGTCCGGCAGATGCAGGTGGCCATGAAGCAGGCGCCTCTTACCGAGTTTCTTTAATCTTGTCGAGAACGAGCGCTTCGGGGTCCTTCCTGAGGTCAGCTTCGAGGTTCTGTTTTAGTGCCAGGAGCCTCTCCACGTCGTGCCCCTTCCTCTCGAACCTTCTGACCTCCGCTTCGAAGGGCCTGATCCTGTCCGCGTCGACCATCTTGTCGGCGAAGCAGACTATCACCTGCTCCCTCGTCTTGGGAATGTAGTCGAGGTCCGGGAGTCCGAGCGTCTTCGCTTCTTCGGGGGAGATGCCTGCACCCACGTGCCTCCTAACGATCTGGACGACAACCCCGTCGACCCCCTCGCCCTCTAGGATTTTAGAGCCCTCCAGGCCGTGCCTGACCGTCTGGACCCTGCTCCTGCCTATGTCGTGGAGGAGTGCCCCCGCGACTGCAGCCTTCGAGTCTATCTCCTTCCCTTGGCGTCTGAACTCCTCGGCAAGGATGGCCGCGACCCTGGCGACGGTCCTGCAGTGACTGATTATGGCATCATTGCTTCCGTACTTCTTGTGCAGCCTCAGAGCCTCCTCTCCGGAAGGCTTCACTTGACCAATTCCTCGTCCAGCTGCTTAATCTTCCAGCGCAGAGCGTCCTTCAATTCCGCGTTGTCGAGTCTGTTCAGTGGATGCCCGCACGTTGGGCACTTGAAGAAGTTCTCCATCGCGTCCTCGAAGGTCCTGATCTGACAGGTCGCGGTCTCGCAGCGATAGAACTCGTGCGAGTCCTCGTAGTCGAGCCTCTGCCTGAGCCTATTCAGGACTTTCTTGCGCTGAGTCTGGATGAAACCATCGGTCTGGTCTCTCTGGGCCTTCCACCTGTATACGAACCACCCACGCTTTGGATCCCTCACCCTCACACCTGTTATCAGGCTCCTGCCGAAGAGGTCGTACAGGGCCTTCCTCACGGTCTTGATCTTCAATCCGGTCGCCGACGCGATTTCCTCATCCGTCGCGTTCTCGTTATTGAGCAGCGCCCTCGCTACTCTGACGTAGTCGGGCCCACCTATCAGGCCTGCGACCTTCACGAAGGTATCCTCGTATTCTATCTTCATATCTCTACGACCCTCTTGCCGTGGGGCGAAGGCAAGATGCGAAGTCTGCTTTTCTCAAACGCTCTCTTAAGCTCTTCTCCTGACTGAATCTCGTGAAGCACGATGGCGAGGGCGGCTATCTCGGAGTGTGGCTGCGAAGTCACGGCCACATTGTAGTCGGATTCGTGGTAGACCTTGCCGGGCACCTTGGGCCCGCCGACCACCAGCAGGAGCTTCTCGAGCCCCCTCAGCTCCGCGACCTCGTCCTGCAGCGGCATTCCGTACATCGTCAGATGGACGACGCTCCTCCCCTCGGCCTTGGAATCTTGGATGACCCTCCTCCACGGCACGCCGAGAATCGCCCTGAAGTCCCCGCCCCACGTCCTGTTCACTTCCTCGAGGGTTCCGACCACGTCCTTCTCTGCGTCTCCGAGGAAAATTGATTCGGCACCGAGGGCCCTCGACACAAGGCATAGGTGGGTCAGTGTCCTGTCGTCTCTGACGAACCTTTGACCCACCCTGAGCACCCTGATGCTCCGTGTCATTCTCACGCACCCTCCAGGAGGGTCCGTTGAGGGCCCTCGACCCTCAAGGAGATCTCATGCAAGAGTTGGGCGATCCCCTGGCCGGTCTGGGCGGAGACGAACATCGAGTCCCTTATGCCGGCCTGCCACATCTTCTCTCCCAACCCCTCCCGCGTGACAAGGTCTGTCTTGTTCATGACTGTCATTATTCTCGAGTCTGGGACGTCGAGTTCTGAGAGTGTCTCGAAACAGCTCCCACAGTTCAAGGCCATCCTTTCCGCGGGGAGGGTGGAATCGACGAGGAGGAGGACGACGGTCGCCAGCGAGACCTCTTCGAGAGTCGACTTGAACGCCTCGACGAGAAAGTGAGGCAGCCTGCTGATGAACCCTACGGTGTCAGTGACGAGAATGCGTCTTGAACCGATGTCGATCCCTCTCGTTGTGGGGCTGAGGGTTGTGAAGACCCCAGCGTCGACTTCTTTCTCTTCTCCGGTCAACCGGTTGAAGAGGGTCGTCTTCCCCACTCCCGTATATCCCGTAATGGCTACGGTAGGGTAACCGGTCTTCTCGCGCCTATGCCTGAAGATCTTCCTTCTCTCACTCACTTCTCTGACCTTCTTCTTCAGGGTGGAGACTCTCTTCTTCATCATCCTCACGTATACATCCACCTCATACTTTCCGAGCCCGAAGAAGCCTGGCTGTTCGCCTGCCTTCGCCATCCGGACCTTATCCCTCGCCTTCGGCAGCTCGTAGGTCAGCTCGGCGAGTTCGACCTGCAGCTTTGCTTCGGCGGTAGACGCCCTCTTCGCGAAGATCTCCAGAATCAACTTCTCCCTGTCCTCGACCTCCACCTTGCAGAGCTTGGGCAGGTTGTAGGACTGCGAAGCGGTCAGCTGCGAGTCAAAGATCACCTTCTCAGCGTTCGTCTTCCTGACCAGCTCGGAGGTCTTCTCCGCCTTCCCTTCTCCGACTCCGTACTTCGCCCTCGCAAGGTACCTCTGGGTGAGCGACCCCACGACTTCGTATCCCGCCGCCTTCGCAAGAGCGTTCGCCTCCTCAGCTTCGAACCTGTCGGGATAGTGAATCAGGACAACCCTGGTCATGCAGATTTCCCTCCCTCTCCCCCCGGGGGCGCCGTATAACTATCCGAGCCGCGGCTGAAGGAGGACGGGTGGCTCCTCCCGACCAGCCTGTGAATCCGCCCGAGCCATTCCTTTTATCGACCCCTCCGGCCCGCAGCCGTCGTTGCAGCTATTTGACGAACACCGCAGACTCTCGATCATGGTCGATTACCTCTTCGGCAAGGGGGTGGCGAAGGCTCTTCCGAAGCAGGACCTGCGACTCGTCTACTCGCGAAGGTCCGGCAGGGTCAAGCTGGTGTTTCACGGAGAACGACTCCTGGCGACGGTGAAGTCGAACGGGGCCATGGCTCTCTCCCTCCATGGCGCAGAACTGCTCGCCAAGAGCCCCAAGTTCCGAGAGAGCTGTGTGACCGTCGCTGACGAGACTGCGGGATTCGTCCATGGGGGGAAGTCGGTCTTCTGCAAGTTCGTGACATCTGCAGGAAGAAACGTGCTTCCGAGGAGCGAGGTCGCCGTCCTGGATTCAAAGGGCAACGTGCTGGGGGTGGGGATGGCCGTCCTGAATGGGAAGGTCATGAAACAGTTTAAGTCGGGGGCGGCGGTGAAGATTCGAGTAGGGCGAGAACGATGAAGATGGATAACAGGAACGCCAGACGCATGATGGAGCGGATGGGCATCAACATGAAGGAGATTCCGAACGTCCAGGAGGTCGTAATCCGGACCGCGGACAGGGAGATGCACATCAAGAACCCATCCGTCTCTGAAGTGAACGCGCAGGGAAACAGGGTTTTCCAGGTCGCGGGCGATGTGGAGGAGGTCGAGGTCGAGAGGGAGACCTTCAACGAGGAGGATATCTTGCTAGTTCAGCAGCAGACCGGCGCGAGCCGGGAGAGGGCAGTCGCGGCCCTTGAGGAATCCGACGGAGAAGTCGCCAGGGCGATCCTGAAGTTGACGTAGACCTTCCAGAGATGAACTCCTCTCGTTCTGGTCGCGTAGTGAACTCGGTTGCGACTCAACGCTTTAGTGCGCTGCCTCGATTGGGTAAGCGTTGAAGCCGAAGAGTCTCCTAACCCTCGCTGAGCTTGACTCGAACGAGATGGACTCCGTCCTGTCCCTTTCCCGGAAGCTGAAGGGAATCAGAGGGAGGTCGAAGGAGCGCCCGCTTCAGGGAAAGACGGTGGCGCTGCTCTTCGAGAAGCCAAGCACCCGGACCAGGGTCAGCTTCCAGGTCGCGATCAGCGAGCTCGGGGGGAGCTCGATCAACCTCGGCTCCAGCGAGATCCAACTCGGAAGAGGAGAGACGATCGAGGACACAGCCCGCGTTCTGTCCAGATACGTCCACGCAATCATGGCCAGAGTCAACTGGCATTCGGAGGTCGAGCGCCTTGCTGCCTCTTCCACCGCGCCTGTAATCAACGGGTTGAGCGACCTCTACCACCCAGTGCAGATTCTCGCCGACCTCCTCACGCTGCGTGAGCGAAAGGGCGCGCTCAAGGGGCTGAGGGTGGCCTGGGTCGGGGACGGGAACAACGTCTGTAACTCCTGGTTGATCGGCGCTGCGACCACAGGTATCCGGTTCTCAGCCGCCACCCCGCCTGGCTATGCTCCCGACAAGCGGGCGGTCAGCCTCGCGAAATCAATCGCGAAAGTCACAGGCGCCTCCCTCGCCCTCCTCGAAGATCCGAAGGAGGCAGTTGAAGGGGCGGACTGCGTGATCACGGACACGTTTGTGTCCATGGGGTTCGACAAGGAGAGAGAAGAGAGAATCAGGGTCTTCCTGCCTAGGTACAGGGTCGACAGGCACCTAATGGCCCTGGCAAAACGGGACGCAATCTTCCAGCATTGTCTTCCGGCTCATAGAGGCGAAGAGGTGACCAACGAGGTCATCGATGGGCCGAACTCGGCGGTCTGGGATGAGGCTGAGAACCGTCTGCACACGACGAAGGCCCTGCTCTGCCACCTCATGCTCAAACCGCATTATCGCGTTTAATCTGTCACTTATTACGTCAAGGAGGGCAGATTCATGAGAATCTTACACGGCCGCATTGCAGGTGTCGTCTCTCTAGAATCTAGAACTCTCCGGTCGATGGTTCGTATCCTTGCTGGAAAAGAGGGTAATGCCTATTAGAATCCGACCCTGCAATTCGTTTTCCCTGAATTGGCCTACTCGTCGAAGCGCTTTATGACAGGAGGTAGGGGAAGACAGTTGCGGGTGCACTTCCACACAGACAAGCGATCAATGGTTGCGACGACCGTCATTCTAGTCCTACTCATGATTGCGCTGCCGATCTTGTTGTCAGGGTTTCTCTCCAAACCAGCGAGCGCCGCAAATAACGACACTTGGCAGATCACGTTAATGGTTGCTGAATCGGGGGCTCCCACTAACGCCGTATTCACAGTAACCGACGCCTGCGGAACACCTAGCCCCGCCACAATTGCGGATGACGGAGTTCAGCACAACATTTCTGCGCCCGAAGGATCTTCCTGCCCACTGACGTTGACCGTTCCGATCGATGGTTCAAACACTAGATTCAGGTTCACTCCATTGTCTACAACCGCCGCCTTTCCGGATACAGTGGGCGGCAGTGGAGGTACAATGACTGATAATGCGACCGTTTACTATCAGCAGTCCGAATCAGTCTCCTACTCCATATCCTACGGTGGTTCTGACTATTCTGCGCCGACCCTTGATTACACTAGCCTTGGCTCCTCTGCGGCAACATATCCGATGACGACGACTGCGACGACGGAATGGCTTGACTACGGCACCTCGTGGTCGGTGACTCCCAACCCCTTGACAGGCTCAGGCGCGAACGAGCGGTGGGACGCCAACGCTAGTATCTCCGGCTCCGCGTCCGCAGGAGGAACAATCAGCCCCGCCTACTATAATCAGTTCCTTCATACTCTTTCGTATTCTGTAATCGATGGGGGAACTCCGACTGCTCCAACCGCAACCGGAACTGAATTCAGTTCAGCTTACGTTCCATCGTTGACCACCACTGCCACCGGATACTGGTTTGATGCGACAGGCTCCATCACGATTAGTACGCCGACCAGTGGTGCGAACGAGCGCTGGTCTCCATCTCCTGTGAGCGTTTCGGCGACGTCGTCCGGCACACAGATCATCAGCATGTACAACCAGTATCAGCAGATCCTTTCGTACTCAATCACAGACGGTGGCTCTGGCTACTCAGCACCCACTGCCACTGGAGCCGAACTTGGCACTGTCTATGCCCCAAATCTGACCATGTCCGCCACTGGTTACTGGTTCGACACGTCTGACTCGATTACATTCATCAACCCGCTTGGCGGCAGCAGTTCAGTCGAGAGGTGGTACACCTCGATCCTCTCGATCTCGGCCACCGTGCAGGGCACTAACGCCATCGTCTATGACCACCAGTACCCGCTGACAGTGATCGGCGGAAACGGCATCTCCTATGGAACACCCTCGCCCACATCGGACAACTGGTACTACGCAAGTACAAGCACCACGATATCCTCCAGCTGGGTCTGGAACACTGTCGCTGGAGAGTCGAGGACGGCAATCACGGACTACCAGCTGGACAGCGTGAGCCAGAACCCGACGAGAGAGGACTCCGGAACACTGACCACCTCCTCGGTGACCTTCGACGCAGCCCACACAGTAGCCTTCATGTCCACGACACAGTATAACCTGATTGTCAGCGGTGGGAACAACGTTGCCTACGGAACCGCTTCCCAAACCGGCGATAATTGGTACGACTCGGGTACCTCCACCACGGTGTCATCGAACGGAATCTACGCGAGAGCCTCCGGCACGGGGCAGCGAGTGACGTCCTGGAGCATCGATGGTGACTCGGACAACAGCGTGGCCACCACTGGAACCGTGACGACCACTTCTCTCACAATGTCGACGCATCACACGGTAGCCTTCAACACCGTGACGCAATATCAACTCACACTGAACGTGGCAGCGACATCGGCTTTGGTCAGCTGCACGACACCCACAATCGCGGGCGACAACTACTGGTATGATAACGGAACGACCGGCGTGTCTTGCACCCTGAACGGGGTCTATGGCAGAACCTCGACGACGGGGACGAGGGTTACCTCGTACAATTGGGATGGCAATTCTAACGCGAGCGAGGCCACAACTGGTACCTTCACTGCTTCAGCTCAGGACATGTCAAGCGCGCACCAACTCAATGCCAACACCGTCACGCAGTACCTCCTCACCGACAACGATCCGACTAATTCAGAGAGCAGCATAACTCCTTCCACTATCGCTGGAGACACTGGTTGGTACGATTCGGGCACTTCGGTCACTGTGGTTCTCAACAATGTCTACGGGCTTGTTCCGAACACATCCAGGAACAACCTAGTCTCTTACACTAAAGGCGACACCACCACGCCCGTAACGCGGTCGGGCTCTGGGACAGTCACAGAAGGCGCAATAGTCATGAGCGCACCGGTCACGATCTCAGCCACCTACGTCGTTCAGTACTATCTCGCCATCTCCAACGATTGCTACAACGCGGCAGTCTCGGCGACCTCCCAGACAGGAGACGGCTGGTACGACTCGGGGACCCCGCTTGATGTTCAGTGCAACGGGATCAACACGCGCGGCGCCGGAACGGGCAAGAGGGCCGAGGACTATTACTGGGACTCCGACCCCTACACGACTGAGTCGACCACCGGCACCTACACTACGTCCGCAGTCACCACGACCTCCGCGCACACTCTCAACGTAGATGCCGTCATCCAGTTCCAAGTCGCCTTTGCCGCCAGCCCAATCGAGGGAGGAAGTGCCTCCACAAGCACACCGCCTCCCATCAGTGGAGATGCTGGTTGGTACGACTCCGGTTCTGCAGTATCCATATCGGCGAGCCCCAACGCCTACTGGTCCTTCGCATTGTGGAGCGCAAACACGGGGTCGATAACCTTCGGGTCAACCAGCTCAGAGTCGACGACAGCCACGATCGGCGGCTCGGGGACAATGACGGCGGGCTTTGAAATCACCACACCGCTGTCGGTCTCAGTCTCCCCTGTCACGATTGATTCCGGTCACATGGCTACCCTGACCGCCGTTTCATCTGGAGGATCAAGCTCCTACACCTCGTACGCTTGGTATCAAGGCGACAGCTGCAGCGGCACAGTCCTCGGAACTGATGCCTCCTACACGACAGCAGCGCTGACCTCCACCACCGACTACTGTGTTCAGGTGACCGACTCGTTCGGCGACACCGCCACGACTACTGTCACGGTCACGATCAGCACTTCTCTATCAGTCTCAGTCTCACCGGCCACAATCGACAAAGGCCAGGCCGCCACCCTGACCGCCGTTCCATCTGGAGGGTCAGGTGGGTATTCATACCTCTGGTACCCTAGCAGCTGCCCTCCGAGCGGATCATCCATTGGCGCTTCGACCTCTTACACCACGCCGGCGCTGACATCCACTACCTCGTACTGTGCCATGGTGACCGACTCGTTCGGCGTCAACGCCACGACCGCTGTCATCGTCACGGTCAACTCCGTCCTTTTCATGTCATCCCTTAGCGCGATTTCAACACCGACCAGCGTCACCATCACGGTTGTGTTCGCGGGCGGAACTGCGCCGTACTCCTACCAGTGGTACACAGGATCCACATGCGCAAGCGGCAATGCCATACCCGGTGCCGCATATCCATCCTACACGGCATCGCCTTTAACTCCGACCACCTACTCCGTCAATGTGACGGACGGCAGCACTGGAACGCCCGCTGCAAACATCTGTACTGCCGTCACTGTCGGTCTCGGCGGTACAACTCTCACCCTCTCCCCCTCGGCGATTGACACCGGACAGACAGCCAACGTCACAGCCCTAGTTACTTGGGGCGGAGGGACCTCGCCGTATTCGGTCACTCTCTACAGTGGCACGAGCAGAACCTGCTCATCTGACAGTACTTTGGTAAGTACGAAGACCGGCATAGTCGGGACTTCGACCACCTTCTCTCTGACCGCTCCCGGTTCCACGACCTACTACTGCGCTACGGTGACTGACAGCGAAACCAGCCCCGTCACGGTAACGACATCGGCTGCACCGTTCACAGTCAACCCCACGATGGCGGCCACGATCTCACCTCCTTCTTCGACAATCCAAAGGGGTCAACCAATCACCCTGAGAGCCGAACCCTCTCTGGGAACTCAGCCGTATTCCTACCAGTGGTACAACGGATCCGCATGCGCAAGCGGCAGCGCGATACCAGGGCGGAGAACAAGAACCTACACGGTATCACCGACCTCTGCAGCCACCTACTCCGTCGCGGTGACAGACCGCAGCACTGGAACGCCCGCAGCCATCATCTGCGCTAGCGCTGCAGTCACAGTGGAGCCCGCCTTTGTCCCTCCGATCATTATCGGGTGTTCTCGATCCTCTATCGTAGTAGGAATGACCACAACTTGCAGGGTGAAAACCGAGGGAAACGGCTCTGTGCCAATCGGCACTGTAATTTGGTCCAGCAGCAGTTCGGGTGCTTTCTCAAGGACATCCTGCGCCCTCTCGCTTCACGGGGGATACAGCATGTGTTCAGTGAGATTCAAACCCACCGCTGCAGACTCTCCAGTGATTCTCAGGGCTAATTACGGAGGGGACTCGAGGGACTCCAATTCCTCTTCGACGTTCAATCTGGTCGTGACTATGAAAACCTCGATGACAAGGGTTTCCTGTACGCCCAGGTCCGCTGTTGTCGGTTCGTCGACGGTCATCACCTGCACTGTCAAGGTGACCGGTTACCTGCCGACAGGAACTGTGGGCTGGTCTCAGACCACGAGCAGTACGGGCTCAGTCTCCTTCACCTCGACAACATGCACCCTCGCCAGCTTAGCGAACCCTAACAAAGGAACGTGTTCCGTGGCAATGACAGGTCTCACAAGTGGACATGTCATCATAAATGCGACCTATATGGGGGACTCCAACAATAATGGTAGCTCCCGGAGAGCGACACTGACTATCAGAAAGGCGTATACAGTTACCACAATATCATGTACAGAATCGTCCTTCGGCATTGGCACGCCAATCACGTGTACGGCGACGATTTACGGTCATTCTCCAACGGAGACGGTGACTTGGTCGAAAATCTCGGGAACAGGGGGCATCACGTTCTCCTCGACGACTTGCGGTCTGTCGTCAGGAAGCTGTTCGGTGACAGTCACGGCGACTCATACAGGGAGCGTCAAAGTCAAGGCGGCCTACGGCGGGGACTCCAACAACATCAGGAGAGCGGGAACGCTCGTTCTAACGATAACCTGATTCAGGGTCCGGGACTCAACTCCTTAACATCCGAATGTGAACGCATCGAAGACTTCCAGCCCTTCCATGCGATCAGACGCGGATTAATCCGCATGCAAAGTGATGGACAGCCCGAGCCTTCGAGTCTTGGGTGACTTTCTCTTCGGGCTCTGGTGGTGTTAAAAGAATAAGTCGTGCCGGAGGAGAGTGTTAAGCGAGTGGAGGAGCCGCGCGGAATTGGAAATCATCAATCAAGACGTGACCTTCACATGCCTCGACGGGTCCGAAATGGTTGCTCATCTCTCTAGACCTGAGGGTGCAGGCCAGGTCGGCGAGGGTAAGAGACCTGCGATAATCGTGATTCACGAAGCCTATGGCTTGAACGAACAGATCAAGGGGGTCGCACACAGGTATGCGGAGGCGGGTTTCGTCGCTGCAGCACCCAATCTCTTCACCAGGGATGGCGACACAATGACGGAGAAGAACATCGAAGGCGCAATGAGGCCGTTGTGGTCGCTTCCGGCTGAGAGGAGAAACGACCAGAGCGCCATCCAGGCCCTGATGAAGACGATGTCAGCCACAGACAGGAAGGTCATGAGCATCTTCTTCTTTGGCAGGGAGGAGATGGAGAAGCAGATGGTGAGCGACCTGTTGAGCTGCACGGACTACCTCAAGGGCCTGAGCTTCACCAGAGGCGACAGGCTGGGCATCACGGGCTTCTGTCTGGGCGGGGGACTCACCTATCAAGTCTCTGCAATGTACCCGTTCAGTGCTTCGGTGCCGTTCTACGGAAACAACCCATCGCCCTTGGAAACGGTTGCGAACATCAGCGGCCCCATCCTGGCATTCTACGCGGGTGAGGATGAAAGGGTCAACGCAGGGGTGCCTGCTCTTGTCGAGGCGATGCTGAAACACAAGAAGTCTTTCGAAATGAAGGTGTACAAGGGGGCGCAGCACTCCTTCTTCAACGAGACGAGGCCCGTGTATAACAGGGAGGCCGCGGAGGACTCATGGAGGAGGGCCATGGCGTTCTTCAACGAACACCTTCTGCGGTAAGGGAGTCAGGGGCTGTCGAATGGTGGCAGCGGAGGATGGTGCCAGGGATACCAAGCGAAGTCGCGACCTCCTGTGGGATTGCTTTGTGAATTGGTCATTCACTCTCGAAAGAATGGAAAAGGGAGAGGCCGATGCGCCCGACTGCTGAGGATCGCCGAGCGAAGTACTAGTTTCCTTCTATAGTCTGATTCCTTCATTGCCCACTGGCCGTCAGACTGCCGTAAGCGTAGTATCATGATTCCCAAGGAGTGTCCAGCTACCGCCTTCTTTGCGAAATACTCGAACATACGTTTAATTGCGCAAACCGAGGCAGATGGAATGGCAGATTCGGATGGGTTCCCTGATCGAGGCGACCGTCAAGGCTCTTATCGAATTCGATTCCGAACTCGACAGGATAAAGGCGGAGGCCTTGGAGGTCAAGAAGAAGATGGTCAAGGACGCGGTTGGTTTGGCCGAATCGGCCAAGTCGGTCGCGATTTCGAAAGCCCAGCAGCAGGTATCCGAGAGGCTGGCCAAGGCGAGGGCCGAAGGTGAGGGCAAGGCCGAATCGATAAGGATGAATGGGGAATCGTCATTGAAAAGCTTCGAAGCGACCATCTCTAGAAGAAAAGCGAAAGCCATCGAGAAGGTAGTGGGTCGCCTCCTAGGTGAAGCCCCGTGAAGGTTGTAGCCATAGGCGGCAAGGCCTTCGTGACGGGCTTCGCACTCTCCGGCGTCAGCGGTGAATACGTGTCCTCGCCCGACGAGGCGCTCGGGAAGATCGAGAAGCTCGTCAGGGACCCCCAGGTTGGTCTCATCATGGTCAGCGACGAAGTCGCGAAACCCCTCGGCGCGCAACTGACTGCAATCAGGACGCAGAGGGCAACCCCGCTGATCTACGAAGTCCCCGGACCAGGGAGCAAGAAGGAGAAGGTCGATTATCGTGCCATGCTGAGGAGTATCCTGGGAGTCTGATCGAGATGAGCAGAGCGACCGCCGACACCCTGGAGAAGGTCTCTAGAGAGTTCGAAGCCGAACTCCTGGCGGAGCTCCAGGAGGGAAGGGGGGAGGCTCTTTCCACTGTGGAGTCGTCCAGACGGGAGGCGAAGGTGATAGTGACAAAGACTCTAGAGACGAGCGTCAAGCAGGGAGATTCGCTAAGGAGACAAGTCATCGGGGCGGCGGAGCTCGAGGCGCGGAACGTCCAGCTGAAAGCCTTGGAGAAGGCCGTTGTCGAAGTCTTCGAAGCGGTCATGAAAGAGCTCGAAGAGGGTTCAGGCGCACGCTACGAGGCGTCGCTGACGCAACTTGTCAGGGAAGGGCTGGAAGTGATTGGTCCAGGGGCCAGGATCTGCTGCAGGTCCAAGGACAGGATTGCGGTCTCGGCCGCCTTGCGCAAGCTCGGGGGCAGACAGTCTAAGCTGGTCCTCGAGGAGAAGGGCATCGACACCATCGGAGGCGTCGTCATTGACCTCCATGGACGGGTCTGTGAGATTCGACAACACCTTCGAGGCCAGGCTTGAGAGAATGCGACCAACTCTCAGAATGGAAGTCTCAGCGATACTCACGAGCGGCTGAGCCTGCCGGAGCGCCCATTCCCCGCGCGCTAGTTTGACTCGACAGGCAATGGCAACACGTCTAGAGATCAAGGCCGCCTCCATCTGTGAAGAGCTTGTTTGTCCGGCCGTGTCCAAGACGGCCGGAGGCCGCCCGTCCTGTGACCATCTTGGGCAGGCTGCCGTTCGCTCCGCCCAAGAAATTATAAGTCCGAGTCTTAGGAGGGCCAAAGAGAATTTATTGGCAGTCAAGGGAAAGATCGAATGGATCTCCGGGCCGGCTGTCAAGGCTTCAGGGATGTCGGCTGCCAAGATGAACGAAGTTATCCAGGTGGGCGAAGAGAAGCTAGTCGGGGAGGTGATCAAGCTGACTGGCGACATCGCCTTCGTCCAGGTCTACGAGTCCACCAGCGGCCTGCGTCCGGGTGAGCCCGTCCTCGGCACGGGCCAGCCTCTGTCGGCTACTCTCGGGCCCGGCATGATCGGGACGATCTATGATGGCCTCCAGAGACCGCTCGACGTAATCGCAAAGAAGGCCGGTGCGTTCATCACCAGGGGCGTCTCGGCCAATTCGATACCGTTCGACAAGGAGTGGGCGTTCGTCCCCTCAGTCAAGAAGGGGGACGAGATCGAGGGCGGGAGCATCCTGGGGAGCGTCCAGGAAACGCCGCTGATCGAGCACCGAATACTGGCTCCGCCGACTACGCCGAAAGCGAAGGTGAAGGACGTCACGAAGGCCGGGGACTACAAGATCGACGAAACCGTGGTCGTCGCTGAAGACAAGGCGGGCAAGAAGCACGAGCTGATGCTCTATCACCGGTGGCCAGTCAGGACGCCGAGACCCGTCCGAGAGAGGCTCGACCCAGAAATCCCGCTTATAACTGGGCAGAGGGTCCTCGACTCTTTCTTCCCGATGGCGAAGGGAGGCACTGGAGCGATACCCGGAGCGTTCGGGACCGGGAAGACGGTGACTCTTCATTCTATCGCGAAATGGGCGGACGCCAAGGTCGTCTTCCACATCGGCTGCGGGGAGCGGGGAAACGAGATGACCGAAGTGCTGGTCGAGTTCCCGGAACTGATCGACCCTCAGAGCGGCAGGCCGCTGATGGAAAGGACCATCCTCATCGCCAACGTCAGCAACATGCCGGTCGCGGCCAGGGAAGCGAGCATCTACACGGGTGTCACGATGGCTGAGTACTACCGAGATATGGGGTACGACACCGTTCTGGTCGCCGATTCGACCAGCAGGTGGGCCGAAGCACTACGCGAGATCAGTGGAAGACTGGAGGAGATGCCGGCCGAAGAGGGATATCCATCCTATCTCGCATCGAGGCTCGCCGAGTTCTATCAAAGGGCCGGAAGGGTCGAGCTGCTGGGCACGCCGTCAAGGACCGGCTCGATCACCCTCGTCGGCGCCGTTTCTCCGGCCGGAGGTGATTTCACAGAGCCAGTCACCTCTCAGACGATTAGGTTTGTCAGGACCTTCTGGTCCCTCGATGCGAGGCTCGCGTATTCGAGGCACTATCCGTCGATCAACTGGATGAATTCCTACTCGGGATACATCGAGTCGGTAGGCAGGTGGTGGAAGGAGAGAGTCGACAAGGAGTGGCTTTCGGTGAGAGCCGATGCCTACGCCATACTCCAGCGTGAAGATGCACTCAAGGAGATCGTTCGGCTCCTTGGGCCCGAGGCCCTGCCCGACGAGGAGAAGCTGATCCTCGACGTTGCAAGAATGATTCAGATTGGGTTTCTCCAACAGAACGCGTACGATGACATCGACGCTTACTGCAGCCCGCAGAAGCAGTTCAGGATGATGAAGATGTTCGTTCAGTACCACCAGGAGGCGCTGAAGGCGCTGAGGAGCGGCGTGCCGCTGCCCCGGATAAGGGGGATGCAGGTGATCGCGTCGATGCTCAGGGCGAAGTTCGCGATAAAGAGCGAAGAACTCGGAAAGCTCGAACTGCTCGTGCAGCAGATGTTCGACGAGTTCGCAAGCCTGTCGGACTTGCAGGAAGCGACAGCAGCGTGAGCAAGCCGTCCTCAGGCATAGAGTACTGCAAGGTGGCTGAGATCAGAGGGCCGCTGCTCGTGGTCGATGGTGTCGACAGGGCCGCCTTCGACGAGCTGGTCGAGATAGAAGATACCGAGGGCAAGAGGAGGCTCGCGAGGGTCCTGGAGACAGGTTTCGGCAAAGCAGTCGTCCAGGTCTTTGAGGGGACCTCCGGCCTGTCCATCAGCGGGACAAGGGCGCGTTTCCTAGGTCACACAATGCAGCTCCCGGTCTCTGATCAGCTACTCGGAAGGGTCTTCGACGGACTTGGCAAGCCTCTTGACGGCCTTCCAGAACTAGTCCCCAAGGTCTTCCTCGACGTAAACGGCGCGCCGATTAACCCCGAAAGAAGAGCCTACCCGACCGACCTCATTCAGACTGGCGTTTCTGTCATCGACGGCATGCTGACCCTGGTTAGAGGTCAGAAGCTTCCGATCTTTTCGGGAGCGGGCATGCCTCACAACGTGCTGGCCGCCCAGGTCGCAAGGCAGGCAACCGTGGCAGGGAAAAGCGAGGAGTTCGCGGTCGTCTTCGCGGCCGTGGGCGTCTCAAGCAGTGACGCCGCCTTCTTCCAGCGCACGCTGGCAGAGTCGGGGGCGATCAAGAGGAGCGTTCTGTACCTGAACCTCGCGGACGACCCAGCCATCGAGAGGATCATTACTCCACGCGTCGCCCTCACAGCAGCGGAATACCTGGCCTTCGAGCTGGGCATGCACGTTCTGGTCATAATCACAGACATCACGAACTACTGCGAGGCGCTCAGAGAAATCTCGGCGGCAAGGGAAGAGGTGCCCGGTAGGAAGGGCTTCCCGGGTTACCTCTACACCGACCTCGCGACGATTTATGAACGGGCCGGCAGGATTAAGGGAATGAAGGGAAGCATCACTCAGATGCCCATCCTTTCGATGCCCAACGATGACGTGACTCATCCGATCCCCGACCTGACAGGCTACATAACCGAGGGCCAGATATTCCTCGGGAGGGATCTCTTCAGGAAGGGTCTCTACCCACCTGTTTACCTGCTTTCGAGCCTCAGCCGACTGATGGGCCCAGCGCTGGGCCAGATTATCAAGCAGGGCAAGGCGCCGGCCGACCATCAACAAGTCGGCAACCAGCTGTACAACGCATACGCAAGGTCGGTCGAGCTGCGCGCTCTGGCGGAGATAGTCGGTAAATCAGGTCTGACAGAATCGGATCTGAAGTACCTCGCCTTCGGTGACGCGTTCGAGCAGAAGTACCTCAACCAGGGCTACGAAGAGAACCGGAGCTTTGGAGACACCCTGAGGATCGCGTGGGAGGTTCTCTCGATACTGCCTCAGAGCGAGCTCACCAACATCAAGGAGGAGTTTATCCAAAAGTATTACATCACGGGCAAGCCGGCTGGATAGAGATGTCCGTAGCATCAGGCTCCAACGTCCTTCCAACGAAGATCGAGCTGATCAGCACCCGCAGGAGACTTCAGACTGCGGTCAGGGTGAAGAAGGTTCTTGACGACAAGCGGGAAGTGCTCCTGAAGCGCCTCGACGAGATAATCCAGCAGGCCGCAGTAGCACGCGATGAGATCTCGCCACCCCTCTCGGATGCCTACCTTGCGCTCTACGACGCGTATCTCAAGCTGGGCCCGCTCCGGCTCGAGGGGAACGCCGTGAACACCCCGCCGATGGTGGAGGCAGACCTCACTGTTCGCAGGATTGTCGGCGTGGAGGTGCCCTCAATCAAGCTTTCCGAAAAGGAGGTGGGAATGACCTACGGCTTCGCGGACACGAGCGTGTCCGTCGACAGGGCATCCAGACAGATGAGGAAGGTTCTCCCTTCAATCTTCAGGGCCGCGGAGTTCGAAAACGCGATATTCAGGCTCGCGAATGAGCTCGAGAAGACGCAGCGCCTCCTGAATGCGCTCGAGTATATGATAATCCCGCGGTACGAGGACTCTATACGCTACATCCAGCAGACTCTCGAGGAGAGGGAGAGGGAGGAGTTCACCAGGTTGAAGCATGTAAAGAAGGTCCTGGAGAGGAAGGCCACGGAATGACCGAAGAAACAGCCGACGAGCCGTTCAATGCTGCGGTCGAGAAGGTCGAGGCAGAGCACAAACAAGCCGTAGCCGACCTCAGGTCCAAGCTCGAGAAGGCGAAGTCGACCGCACTGAAGAAGGTCAGCTCCTAGGTCTGTCCGTTCAGTCAACGACCGATTTTATCACCCTGATCACTATCGCCATGCCAACCAGAAACCCGGCCGTCGAGAAGGCTATTGCGAGGACGCTCTTCGAATATCCTGTCACCCCCCCAACGTAGTAACCCAGATAGACGCCCAGGAGGACGAGCGGGGTGATCAGCAAGGCGGTGGCAAGGACCACGATGAGGAGAACTCTTCTTCCTCTGGCTGGGTCCAACCTGCAGCCGGGGCCCCCGAGTGGTAAAAATCATTCGGGGGGCCGGAGAGACCCGGCCCGTCGTTCCTACTCGCACTTGCTGTAGCCGCAGTTGGTGCACTTGTAGCAGCCGTTTTCGAAGATCAGTGCGCTCTCGTGGCAGTCGGGGCACGTCCCTCCCTGCGAAACTTGCCTCGAGGCGGCAGGCTGCGGTCGGACCTCCGACTCCTTCACAACATGGTTGAGGGTCAGGAGTTCGAGTGCTTTGGCGATTGCGTCAGGGATCGAGAGCAGCTGCGTGCCTTCGTCCCACGAGACGTACTTGCCCTTGATCCCTTTGAGGGTGGATATGGCGCTCTTGACGTCTCCTCCGTGCTGCAGGTAGAGGCTGATCAGCCTCCCCAGAGCCTCGGCGTCCGCCTTCTCGTCCCCGCCTTGCTTGCCGAGGGTCACGAAGACCTCCTTCAACTCGCCGTTCACAAAGTTGCCCGTGAGGTACAGGCCTCCTTGCGGGAGCTTCAGTTTGAGGGTCCTGCCTTCCATCATCCTCGGCCTATCGAAGGAGGCCTCCGGCTGCTCGGCCTTCTTGGCCACGTTGGTCGTCTCTAGGATCCCCTCCCTACTCCCCTCTCTGTAGACCGTGATGCCCTTGCATCCCATCCTCCAGGCGAGGAGGTAGACCTTCTCGACGTCTTCAGGGGTTGTCTCCCGAGGCAGGTTAACCGTGCTGGAGATGGCCGTGTCGATGTGCTTCTGAATGGTCGCCTGCATCCTGACCCTCATCTCAGGCCTAATCTGGTGTGAGGTGACGAAGTAGTTCGGCAGCTGCCCCTCGTCTCTCGCGCCGGTCTGAGCCATGAACTCCCCGACGAGGGGATGGAAGACCTTGAACTCGCCCTCGCTGAGCGACTTGCTTCTCCTCGTGTAACAGAGGGCGAAGACCGGTTCTATTCCGCTGGAGCAGCCCGCGAGAATCGAGCCCGAACCCACTGGCGGAATCGTCGTTATCGCGGCGTTCCTTATGCCCTGTGTCCTGATCTTCTCCTTGACCTTCTCGTCCAGCCTCGAGACGAACGGCTGGGCCAGGTGGCTCTCTGCGTCGAAAGCCGGGAAGCTCCCCTTCTCCTTGGCGAGGTCCGTCGAATAGTCGTAGATCAAATGCTTGATCCTTTCAAACAGATGGTCCACGAACCCAATCGTTGAATCTTCGTCGTACTTCAGGCCGAGCTTGATCAGCATGTCCCCCAATCCTGTTATGCCTACCCCTATTCTCCTGCTACGGAGGGAGGCGTCCTTCTGTTGGTGGAGCGGGTGCCGTTCCGCGTTGTAGTCGAGGACGTTATCGAGGAACCTCACGGCGAACTGGGTCGCCTTTGTGAGCGATTCCCAGTCTATGCTGGCCCTTTCCGTGAAGGGCTCTAGGATGAATGCGCTGAGGTTGACAGAGCCTAGACAGCAGCACCCGTAGTTCTCCAGCGTCTGCTCACTGCAAGGGTTGACCCCCTGCACCTCCATGCCGCCGTACTCGGTAGTCGACTCCCTCTTTATGGTGTCCCAGAAGAGGACGCCGGGTTCAGCTGTCTTCCACGCGCCCCTGACCAGCGATTTCCAGACTTCTCTGGCCATGACGGTCCTGTTGACCTCCACCTTCTCGTTCTTGAACTGGAGCAGAAAGTCCCCGTCAGCCTCTACTGTTCTCATAAAGTCGTCAGTGATCTTCACGGAGATGTTGGCGTAGTTTACCTTCTTCAGGTCATTCTTGGCCTTGATGAAGTCCATCACGTCCGGGTGATCCACCCTTATCGTGATCATGAGGGCACCCCTCCTTCCTGCCTGACCAATCGTCCCTGTGGTGGTCGAGAGGAGCTCCATGAACGAGACAGAACCCGAGCTGTAGATCGCCGAATTGTTGACCGGGGCTCCTCTGGGCCTCAGGACCGAGATGTCCGTGCCGACTCCTCCGCCGAAGCTGTAGGTCCTCGCCGCCTCCTTGCACCAGTCGAATATCGCTTCAATCGAATCCTCCTTTATCCTGAAGAAGTAACAGTTCAATAGAGTCGACTTCCTCGTCTGTCCGGCCCCGAAGAGGATTCTTCCTCCTGGGACGAACCTGTAGTCTTGAAGCAGCCAGTGGAACTTCGCGGTCCATTCTTTCCTCTTCTCTTCGTCCCTCTCCGGCGAGGCTAGCTCTCTCGCCACCCTGCGCCACATATCGTCAGGGACCTTCTCCACCTGCCTTCCCTGCTGGTCTCTCAAGGCATACTTCTCATAGAATACCCTGGCGCGCAGTTCATCTCCTCCGAACGCGGCAAGGGTCTCCGAGGGAATCTTCACTTCTCTTCCATTCTGCTCTCCGGCATCCGGAGAGTCAGGTGGTTCTTCAACTATTGACGTCATAACCTCTGCTTCAACCCCATTTCCGACGACATATATCTCACCCTTGGCTGACTCGCAGTTGACAACCGCGCGAGGCCCAGCGAGGGGCTTCGACGACATGAAGCGATTCGCGGTGGAATCTTTTTGACAGGATATCGACCTCGTTCGCTCGAGCTAGACGGCTGTCGAATACTGGATCGTAGCTACTGACTTGCATCTCCTACATCGGGCTGCATTTTGTGGCAACTTGGCGCCGCAGTTTCTGCAGACCGATATGGCCCTATCGACCTTGAAATACGGGAGCTTCGGCGTCGCATTCAGGATCAGGTTGTAGACACCCCTGACATCTTCCGCGTTTCCGTCGAGCGTCACAGAAAGTCCGCCGTGGAGGCCCGCTGCCAGCTTGGTCATGTAGTCCATCCTTTCCGGACTCTCCAGGTCCGCCAATAGCAGTCTAGGGGCCTGGGTGTAGGCGCCCTTCTGCAGCGGCTGGAGATTCGCCTTTCCGTATTTCTCGGAGTCGAGCGTCGCCAGTCTAAGCGCACCGTCGAGTTCGAGCATCGCGACGCCCAGTCGGTCTATCCTAGTCGACTTATCGTTGGCGACTTGGCTTGCCGTCTCCACTATCTTCTCGGCGAGCTCAGACCGCGAAGCCATAGTCGGGTCCCTGATCAGACTGGCCAATGTCTCTTCGAGGCCGACCAGGTTCATGATTAGCGGCATCGTGTCTGACGTCATGGCGTCCGACCCAGCCGCAAGTGACGGCAAAAGGCCCCGCTTAAGGGTCCTCTCGATGAGCCTTCTCCTGGTTGAGAGCGCCTCGGATGCGACGCCAATCAGCATAGCCAGCTTCGCCCTGAAGTACGTTTCATCCTGGTTGGAGTCATACGCCAGCCTGGGAAGGTTGAGGCTCAACCCATGAAGTGCGCTGACATTGTCCGCCTGAGACTCCTGAGGGAGAACGTTTGCACTGACACCTAGGAAGCTTCTTCTCTGGTCCGATGAGAAGAATGCCATCCTGCCGCCGTTGAATATGATTGAAGCGGCGTCTTTGAGTGTCTTCGTCTCGTCGACCCTGTTCGGCTTAGCCAGCAACAGACTGATGTCGGGCCGGGGCGTCTCCTCCACGAAGCTCCGGTATGCCCCGAGTACCGCATCGAGCGTCCTGTCGAGGACATCCCTGCCCACGTCGTCATGCCTGTAAGGGTTCAGCTCGAAGCTGATTGCAGGACCATCAGCTCCTGCGATGGGGGAGCTCACAGCTTCGAAGAACCTCAGGAAGAGAGACTCCATCTCCCTCTTCCCGCGCGACCTGCAGAAGGGACCCAGGTACTGCAGGAAGTTCGTGAACGTGACCTCGTCGGATGTCTCTTTGCAGAGCATCGACGCCATGTTGAGTACGATGTTGAGGGCCCTCTCCGCGTTCTCCGGGCTCGGGATCATCGGTGTATTGATGATTCTTCCCCTTGGGTTCATCCCGCCGCTCCTCACCGACAAAAGGTCAACGAAGACCGTGTCAGGGGTCAGCCCCCACGTCCCGGCGTTGGTGATGTGAATGTCTCCCGAGAGGTGGGCGTCCGCGACATCTCTGGGAAGCTGCTCCAACAGGAGGTACTCCGAAAAGACCTGTCTCCCGGTCTGGCGCAGGAGCGAATCCACGTTGCCTCCATCGTCACCGGCCTTCCCAAGCAACTGGGTCACGTCGTAGATCGGGATGCCGAGCCTCGTCAGCTTGTGCCTGTACTCCTCCATGCTGTGCTCCACCAGGAGGGCGTTGACTATCTCCCGGATGAGAGGCGCGGTCAGGTACTGCGTCTGGAACTTGTAGAGCCTAGACTCGGTCTCGCTGGTTATCTTCTGGGCCAGCTCGACGGGCATCCCAGCCTCCTTCACCAATGACTGCAGGATCTTGTTCGCGTTGAACTCCTCCATCGTCTGGTGGGACGTTCTCACGTACAGCTTCCCGCTCTCGACGAGCGACTGCTCCTCTATCTGGCGAGTCAGGTTGAGGACGAGTCTGCCTAGGTTTGTGACTGTGTACTTCCTCTCCTGTCTGTTGAGCTGGATCAGCAGCTGCTTCACGAGCTTCCTGAGGTGGTATGCGAACTTCCCTGATTCCTTCTTGGATTTGAAGCCGGCAAGGGTCTTCAGGGCGCTGTAGGTCAGCGGTCCCTTGATGTTCAGTATCCTCAGAATCTCCAGTCTCTGTGGAGATGCAATCACGCTGTAGATCGTCTTGACCCTTCGAGGAGCTGCCTGCAAGCCTTCTCAGAAGGTCGTTGCCAATTGTATATCAAGGTATGGTGATCGTTGGTCAAAACAAGTTCGCCTACGGCGGACGGATGACGACAAGCGGCCTGCATGGGCACGTTAGCAGACCGAGCAGATATCAAGGTCGAAGGAGAGAACAAACGGTTAACAACAGTTCAGAACGTGAGTGAGGGTGGGGCTAAGATTGAGTGAGGAATTGAGAAGAGATATTTCTGCGATGGCTGCCGTTGTCGCTGAGACTGAACTCGAAATCGCTGAGATTATGGCACGCTTCAAGGAGCAGGGAATGAGCCCCTTTGTTGAACCCAGCAAGAATCAGACCGACATGGTTTGTTGGTGGGGCGAGTTGCACCACCAACAAGCGAGACTGACCACAGCGCAACTGAGATTGAATTCACTTCTTCTGGAATCACTGCAAGAGTCCGTCTCGAGATTGGATTCGCGTATTCAGACTTTCAAGTCTTTGAAATCGCAGCGAAGAGCGAAGCCGACTCCGAAGAGCCGACTCCTGATACGGAGGATAAGTCCGCTGATTGAACAGAACCCAACACCAGCCGAGAAGAGCGATAGGTGAAACGCCTTTCAACATTGATTTGACAAGTCTCTACGGCCGTGTCAATTGCATTTGACTACAGATAGCTAGTATTCGATAGGGAGAGCCTGAGGTGGGGTCGCCCGGATTTGAACCGGGGATCTTCAGCGCCCAAGGCTGAAAGCCTAGACCAGACTAGCCGACGACCCCACAAAGCCTGCGCTCTTCTCTGCCTTAGTTATGGGTTCTGTGGAACGCCGATGGTCTCACCTTCGAGACAAACCTGTTCCTCCTGACGAAAAACCTCCACTTGAATTCAACCCCTCGCCGTATCCCCACCCTCGGACTCGATCCAGATTTCTGCATCCTCTTCCCCTCCTCCACAAAGAGCTTGCCAGACGTGACCAAGTCCTCACCGTTCAGACCAGAGTCTATCCCGAGTGCCTGAGTCAGCTTTCCCGGCCCATCTGTAACATGCTCGTCTGAATCGAGGGACCTGTTTCTCAGCATCGTCTCAAGACCGTCAATAGGCTCGACTGCCCTTACCAGGACTGCACCAGCCCTGCCTGCAGGTTCTGTGGTCAGATTCAGACACCAGTGAAACCCATAGGAGAAGTACACGTAGGCATGTCCTCCCTCGCCAAACATCACGGCGTTTCGTTTCGTTCTTCCGCGGTATGCATGGCTGGCAGGGTCTTCTGCTCCCCTGTAGGCCTCGGTCTCCACAATCATCCCGGAGAGTCTTTCGCCGTCTACGACCCGCACGAGGACGGCTCCCAGAAGGGCTCTGGCGACCCTCGGCGTGTATCCTTCGAAGAACTGTCTGGGCAGCCTTGCCATCCTTCCCGAGGCCTACCCCTTCGTCTCCACTTTTCTGAAGTTGACATAGAGGAGCACGATTCCGGCTACGTAGAAGGCCACGGCCCCCAGCCACGGGACGTCGTAGAGGAAGCGGTTCCCTGTATTGTATCCGGTCGCAAGTATGTAACCTCCAAGGATTGTGCTGAGGCTATTTGGAAGCCTCCACACTATTGCCGAGATTGCGCTGGCCAGCCCCCTTCTACCGGGCCGTATGATCCCCATCAGGTACGAGTCCAGGAGCGGCGAGGCCATGTTCATGAGCGAAGCCCGGATGATGTAGACTCCTCCAGCCAGGAATAGATTGGGAATGAATGCCATGCTGAACATGAACACAGTGGAGCTTCCGGCTGTCATCAGAATCGCCCTAAAGAGCCCGAACCGCTTTGACAACCTCGAGCTCCCCGCGGCTGCGAAGGCTATTGTCAGTCCTGAGATGGCAAGGAACGGCCCGCTGAAAGTGTCCGGGACGGAGAACTTGTACAGGAGCCAGGTCGCCATGAGAGGGATTATCAGGCCAGCGCCCAACCCAATGAGACCGTTCATGCCCGAGAACTTGAGAAGCAGTCTCAGGTCGCCCTTGTCTTCGGCCTCTTCTTCCGACTTCGGTTTCTCGTGGTAGTTCCTGAGGAGCGCCCAGAGCACCAGTGGCACGAAGATGCATGCTACTCCAATGAGAAGCAGGACTTCGGAATGGACCTGGGATGAGCTCATGCCCGAGGCGGCTTCAATCATCGGCATCGCCAGCGGGAGCGCAAGGCCAGCGGAGACCCCTACATTGCTCACTATGAAGGAAAGTGCGAACGCCGCATCTCTGTTGCCGGTGTCGGTCTGGTCGGCAATGATGGCGTTCCATGAAGAAAGGGACGCGGCCTCGCCCAGTCCTGCTAACAGGGCAGCGACGAGAAAGAGCGAGAAATCATGGGTGAGGGCAAAGATGAACATCATGGGCGGCAGGAGCAGGTTCCCGAGGATCAGGAACCACTTTCTTTCTCGTCTGTCTGACAGAATTCCCAGCGGGATTCCTGCCGCAATCATGACCATGCTCTCGACGCCAAAGACAATCCCCACGCCGGCCGCGTCGAGGACCTTGACGTCCACGAGGTACCCGCTGAGGTAAATCATGAAGTAGCCGAAGCCCAGTGTGTTTAGTAGCTGGGTGAAGATCAGAAGTTTGACCCTCGTGGGAATCGATGCCATGAAACCTAGCCCGACGGCCCGAGACTCGGTGGACAAGCGACAGCCTCCTACTAGTGCCGCTAATTAACGCGCTTCGTCTCGCAGGGGACGGTCCTGCCCGATGGGACGATTGCGCTTTCTTCAAGTGTGCGGGAGTATGCCGTCCTTCTTGCGCAGATCGAATGCGGGCCCGGTGGGATTTGAACCCACGACCTTTGCGAGCCTTGGCTCTCTACAGCTTAGAAGGCTGCCACGCTATCCGTACTTCGCTCACAGCATGGATCTGCGCTACGGGCCCGAATGGCGTCGCCCCGGGTTTCGACATAAGCTTTTGCCGCACGGGCTCTCTCGCTGATTCCTGGAAGCCTCCTGATTCGGAAGGTTTTTCTCTCGTGTGGGAGGAAACCGACGCCTTGGCCGCAGCCCAGCGGCGGCTCTTCGGTACCAACGGCGTCAGGTTCGTGCCGGGCGTCTCCCACGACCTCGATTTCGCGATCAACCTCGGAGAGGCCATCGGGACCTATTTCGGGGACGGTGAGCTTCTCGTCGGCCAAGACGGAAGGGTTTCAAGTCCTGCCCTTGCCAACGCCGCCATCTCAGGATTGATGAGCTCGGGACGGGATGTCGCAGAGGCCGGGTTGGTCCCAACCCCCGCCCTGCAGTACGCCGTGAAGATGATGGGGTTCAAGGGCGGGGTAATGGTGACCGCTTCCCACAACCCAGCACAGTACAACGGCCTGAAGGTCGCAGGCTCGGACGGTGTGGAGGTGCCGAGGCTCGATGAGCAGCGAATCGAGAAGATCTTCTTCGACCGGTCCCAGACAAAGGCTGACTGGAAGACCGTCGGGGTGGCAAGACTTGAGCCGTCCGTTGTCAGGAGCTACATCACGGGAATTCTTTCGAAGGTCAACTCGAAGCTGGTCACGGGTCGGAAGTTCACGGTCGTCATGGATGCCGGAAACGGCGCCCAGTGTGTCGCCGCTCCATACCTGGTCGAGGCACTCGGGTGCAAGCTGATCACCCTCAATTCGGTGGTTGACGGAGCGTTCCCGGGGAGGGGCCCAGAGCCGACTCCTGAAATGCTGAAGGACTTGTCTGCGGTTGTGAAATCCGTGGGGGCAGACCTCGGCGTAGCGTATGACGGCGACGGCGACCGTTCGATTTTCTGCGACGAGGAAGGGAGGATTCTGTGGGGAGACCAGACAGGGTGCCTCATCGCAGACTACGTGCTGGAGAAGCATCCCGGGGGTACGATTGTGACTTCCGTCGGCTCCAGTCAGGCGGCCGAAATCGTCGCAAAGAAGCGGAACGCCAGGGTCCTCAGGACGAAGGTGGGGAGCGTCGACATCTCACGCACTATCATCGAAAGAAATGCGGTCTTCGGGTTCGAAGAGAACGGTGGGTGCATGTACATGCCCCACATCCCTGTCCGCGATGGCGGGATGACCACCGCGCTGATGCTTGAGTGCCTCGCTTCGAGAGGCATGGCCTTTTCGAGGGCGCTCGCGTTCTCTGTCCCGAGGTTCTTCCAGGCGAAGACCAAGATTGAGGTAGACAGGAAGAAGGTCGACTCCGTGATGAAGACCGTCGAGTGTCAGGCAAAGGGTGAGATTGAACGAATCGACGGGGTCAAGGTGTGGACAGATGAGCATTCATGGGTGCTGGTAAGGCCGAGCGGGACAGAGCCGCTGATCAGGGTTTTCGCAGAGTCTGACAGCCAGGAACGGGCCGACCTTCTCGTCAAGAGGTTCGTGAAGGTGGTGAAGACGGCTTCAACGTAGGTGCGTCCAGCCCTCGTCGCGAATCCGTTTCTTTGATCGCCCTGTTCGGAGAAAGACTCGGCCCTTGTCCCGAGTCGCCCTCCCGATTGTAGTAATCTGACCCCCGAGTGATTTCGCCGCCTCTCTCGCCGAGGCGAGCTTCCTCGGGTTGACCGTTCCCACGATGACGTATTCTTCGCCCCCCGCCATCACGAGATTCTGGAGCGACAGGCCGTTGTCTTCGGCGAACTCAGCAACACCTTCGCCAGCGGGCATCTTATCAAGCTCGAAACCAACTCCGCTCGCCTCAGCCAGAGTGTGAATGCTCCTCGCCAGCCCATCACTGGAATCCATCGCAGAGGTCAGGCAGCCCGCAAGCGCGAGGCCCAATTCGAGATTGGGGGTCGGCTTCGTGACACTTCTGGTGGCTGTTTCTCTAAACTTCCTTTCTGCCCTTGCACCGTCGATCATTATCTTCAGCCCGGCGGGCGGGTATCCGAAAGGGCCCGTCACCACGAGTGCGTCTCCCGGTCTGGCTCCTCTCCTTCCAACGACCCTCTTCGCGAACCCGACCATAGTGCAGTCGATCACCAGCTGGTCCGCCTCGTTCGTGTCGCCGCCAACAATCCGAACGCCCCACTCCCTCTCGGCGTCCCTGAAACCCCTTCCGAGTTGATCGACTTGCTCCTGTGTCGTTGATTTGCGTAGTCCGAGCGAAATCATGAACGAGTCTGGCCTTACGCCCTTGGCCGCGAAGTCGCTCACACACATTGCGACCGCCTTCCTTGCCGCTTGCCTGTAGTCCATCCCTGGCGGAACGTCCGTGCTCTCGACCAGCATGTCGACCTTGAGCACGACCTTCTTCCCGAGGGTCGGAATGACTGCCACATCGTCGCCTATCCTCGCGTACCCTGCCGGCACCTTTCCCACAGCATCCACGATGGACTTGATGATTCGCTTCTCGTCTGGCGTGTTACTTGCTCAGCTCCAACAGTCTTGCGGCGAAGGTCTTGGCGTTCCGGAGGGCCTCCCGCGCCGTCTCCGCCTCTGCTGACACGCGGACCAAGTTCTCCGTTCCCGAGGCCCTCGCTAGGACCCATGAGCGCTTGGAAAGCCTGATCTTGATTCCGTCCATAGTGTCGGTGTCATCGTACCTGGCAGCCAGCGACCTGAAGGCCTTCTGCGCCCTGGACTTGGAGATGGAGACCGCCACTCTTTCCTGGTGGTAGACGGGCACCAATCCGTACGCTCTGCGTCCCTTCCGCCTGAGCGCCCTTATGATCACGATTGCGGCCAGCATCGAGTCCCTGCAGTAGTTGAACTCCCCGTCGATGAGGCCGCCGCTGCTCCCTTCTCCTCCCAGCCTTGCCCCGATCTCGCCCATCACACCAACCACGTTCGCCTCCCCCACCTTTGACCTGAAGACGCGCCCTCCTACCCTCTCTACAATATCGTCTATGGCCTGTGTCGTGTCCTGAGAGACCACGACCCTCGTCTCTCTCGTCTCCTCGAGAAGCTCGGAGATCGCAAACGTCAGCATGAAGTCGCCGCTCCTCTTCAGCCCGGCGGCGTCGACTATGACCAGCCTGTCTCCATCGCAATCGAAAGCAAGGCCGATGTCGCAACCCCTCTCCCTGACGAGCCTCCTCAGGGTAGTGAGCTCGTCGGCGACCGGGTCAACTCTCCTGCTGAAGACTCCTGCCACATCATTGATTGAACATACTCCGCAACCCAGCTTTCCCAGCAACCTCGTGGCATGTGATATTGCGGCTCCTCCGCCCAAGTCGAGCGCGACTCTGACTCCCTCGCACGAGCCCATGCCGAATCTCTGAATCAGATCTTCAGTGTAGGCCGGCTTCAACGCGCGCCTAACGGTGCCGGTCCCATAACCCTCCGGTTGCCACGCGTGAGGATCCATCACTTCATCGAACACCTTCTTCGTAATTCCCTTGCCCTTTGAGATGAATTTCAGTCCGTTGAACTCGGGTTGATTATGAGATGCGGTGACCATCACTGCGGGCCTCCCGCTGACCAGGCTCTCCCGGAAAAGTGCGGGGGTTGAGATTACACCGTAGTCTAGGACCTTGACCCCTCTCGACATGGCAGCAGCCACGACTGCCTTACTGATTGCCGGTCCCGTGCTTCGCGTGTCCCTCGCGATGAGGATTTTATTCGAGCCGGCTATTCTGACGAAATTGCTTACGAGATGCGCAACATCCTCGAGACTCAAGTCGACGTTGAGGATGCCCCTTATCCCGCTCAGTGAGGCTATCAACCCGTTCGCCCGCGTTGTTAGACAAAGCCCAACATAAGGTAAACGATTCTTGAGCTTGGTTCTTTTGTTGAGCTGGGCCCTTCAAGAAAAGGATTTGCGGGTCAGAGGGTTCCGTGTCAGGAGGAACACCGAGATCGGTGAGTACAGGCTGACCGACGTCTTTGCAGGCCTCGAATCATCTTCCTCTCTGATGAAGGTCTTCGGGTCCAGATCGCAGATGACCAAGATCATGAAGCACCTCAAGTTGCGGGTCGAGCCCAACGATTCCGGGCTCTGGTTCGATAGGGACACCAGCACGGTCTGTATCGGGTCCAAACATCTCAGGGGGGCGAATACCGACTTCCTTTACCTGGATGTGATTCATGTTCTCGTGCACGTCTGCCAGTTCCTCGAGGGTAGGGATCTGTACGACCAGGCCTTCGAGTACGTCGAGCGACCGACCGAGCTTGAGGCCTACAGGTATACCGTGGCAGAGGCTAGGAAGGTCGGCCTGGACGAGGGCGAGATCCTCCGGTACCTCAGAATGGACGCTGCCGACGACTCGGAACTCGGCAAGCTGATGGACAGGATCGGCGTGAAGGCCCGGCGCTGAATACGCCCATCTTCCGACCAAGACGTCCCTAGATCTTCTTGGCCGGAATTCCCGGTCTGACTAGGTCCTTCATGTTGAGTATCGCGTCGATCTCTTTGTCGCCGTAGCCGAGCTCCTTCAGGGCCGTCCTGATTGGAACGCCCTTGGCGAGCTCCTTGCCAAGCACAGCCGCCTTGTCGTATCCGATTTTCGGGGAGATCACGGTGATCAGGGCCGGGCTGCTTTCAGCGTACTTCCTTGCCCTCTCCCGATTCGGGACGATGCCGTCTATCACCAGCGACGAGACTTTCCTCAGGGCCTCTGCGAGCAGTTTGGATTGCAGGACAATGTTGTATCCCATCAGAGGCACTCCCATTGTCAATTCGAACTCTCCTAAGGAGGCAGCGATGGTGTTCGCACCGTCGAGCCCGTTCACCTCGGCACAAGCCAACAGGGCGCTCTCAAGGGTGACGGGGTTGGTCTTGCCAGGCATAATGCTGCTTCCTGCGACCTCCTCCTGCGTTGGGATGTCGATCTCCCCCAGTCCGGTCAGGGGCCCAGAGAACATCAGCCTGAGGTCCTGGCACAGCCTGTACAGGTCTATGCTGACGCTCCTGAGAGTCCCGCTCAGTGACGAAACGTCCGTGAGGAGCCTCGTTGGCCTGAACTTGTCTTTGGCACTTGTAAAGTCCAGTCCGCTCAGCGCCGCTATCTCTTTGGCAACCATCCCGCCGAACTTGGGGTCGGCGTTCAGACCTGTGCCGACTGCGGTTCCTCCTATGGGGAGCTCCAGCAGGTACCGCATGGTCTTCTCGACCAGCTCTGCGTCTCGCCTGAAGGCTTCGGCATAGGCGCCGAACTCCTGCCCCATTGTCACCGGCAGGGCGTCACGAAGGTGCGTCCTGCCGGACTTATAGACTGATGAAGTCTTCCTCGAAAGGGCGGTCAGGCTCTTCGTCATAGTCTCCAGCGCTGGCAAAAGATCCCGACTGACGGCATAGGCAGCCGCAATTCTTACTGCGGTCGGTCCCACATCATTGGACGACTGGCTCATGTTGACGTGATCGTTGGGGTGTACGTTCTTGCCCAACTCTGCAGTCGCGAGCTCAGCCAGAAGCTCGTTGGCGTTCATGTTAATGCCTGTCCCGGACCCCGTCTGGTAGACATCCACCGAGATCATCGCGTCGTGGTCTCCCTTCATCAGCTCCTCGGCCTTGGCCTGAATCACCTGCCCCACTCCCTTATCGAGCAGCCCCAAGGCGACGTTTGACTTCGCTGCAGAGAACTTGATTGCGCCCACGGCCCAGATCACCTCTCGCGGGAAGCGTGTACCCGTATTCAGAAACACCCTCTTCGAGCCTTCTACATACTTCATGAATTCGGCGGCGAGCCCCTGTGTTCTTAAGCCTTAGCGATGAGAAAGGCTCCCGTCTTCAGGACCCTCATGCTCTCTGAATGACTTTGGCCGCTGTCCCAACATCCCATCACGCGATAAAGGCTTTTGACGGAGAAGCCATCGGACAATTCCGGGACTCGCTT
>CAWCLN010000014.1:0-21681 GCA_963796425.1 uncultured archaeon
ATATCAGAGAACAAGCGAAGAAAGTGGAACTGCAACCAACGCGCGCGCGTGCGTCGCCGCTTCATCACCCGCTGGCCCAAGACCAGCACGTCTAAATGAGACGAGATGCACGGCGGATTCGAGAGATGAATCTTGAAGAGTTCCTAAGGCTCAACGCGCCGGAGGACCTCGCCCTAATCACAACCGCGATTGCAAAGGCCAGCACTACCATCTGGGAGAACATACCCTTCAAATCGGGCCTCCTCACTGAAGTCAACCCTTCAGGGGAGCGCCAGAAGGCGATTGACGTCTTCTCCAACGACGTCTTTGTCGAGGCGCTGACGGGTACGAACCTGGTTAGGGAGGTGGCGTCCGAGGAAATGGCAGAAGTCATCGAATCGAGGGGGCAGCTCAGCGTCGCCATGGACCCGCTCGACGGCAGCTCGAACGTCGAGACGAACAACTCCTTGGGGAGCATCTTCGGGTTCTATTCAAAGCACCTGCCCTGTTCCGGGAGGAACATCACCGGGGCGCTCTATGTAACTTACGGTAACACACTCACCATCACTCTGTCCTTCGGCAAGGGCGTTCACAGGTTCGTGGCAGTGAAGAGGGGGACAGAGATGCTCTTCGAGCTGCTCGGGGTCGAACTCAAAGTGCCCACAAAGCCGGAGGTCTACGGCATCGGAGGATTCAGGAAGGACTGGATTCCCGCCGTCCGCGATTTTGTCGACTCCTTCGAGACCAAGGGCATGAGGATGCGCTACTGCGGGACCTTCGTAGGAGACTACAACCAGGTCCTGTCGAGGGGAGGAATCTTCGCGTATCCGGAGCAGGTCGGGAAGCCGCAGGGGAAACTGCGGGTCCTCTTCGAGACCGCCCCCATCGCCTACATCAACGAGCAGGCGGGTGGCTACGCGACTGATGGAAGGAGGGACATCTTGGACATCGAGCCGAAGAGTCTCTCAGAGACTTCGCCTGCCTACGTAGGGAGTGCGCCTCTTCTGCACGAGCTCGAGCGGCTCGTCTCTGCGTCGGGCTGGCGAGCCTTCTCACTTCAGGGAAAGGGCAAGCTCTTCGATCTTTGATTGCCAGTCCCTCGCCTTAACGACGCTACTCGAGACGAGGACCCCATCAGCTCCCAACTCGACCGCCCTCTTCACATCTTCTCCGCTGACGATTCCGGCCCCGCAAAGGATCTTGCCCCTGTATCCGGTCTCCCTCGCCTTCGAGACGGTTCGGCTCACAAGTTCGGGCTTTGCCTTTGATACGGCAATGCCAGAGCCTATCAGCTCTGGCGGTTCGACCGCGAGGTAGTCTGGTTCCAGCCGCGCGAGGATCACCGCTTGCGGGGTCGTGCCTGCGCAGAGGCAGACCGCAAGCGGAAGCCCTTTGAGACTAGGCACAAGCCGCTTCAGCTCGCTGAGAGGGCGGGAGGACTCGCTGTGGTTGAGAAGCGTCCCCTTTGCTCCCGCGGCCCTTACCGCTTCAGGAAGGAAGGCCCCTGTGGTCTTGTCGCCGGTCTCGTTCCCAACTGTCTGGCTGAAGACCGGGATTGCCACCATGGACGCAACAAGTGCCACCATCGGACCAGGCGGTGCGACAATGACCTGGGCGCCCGTCTTCAACGATGCTCTCTGCGCGGCATCTGCGATCCTTAGCGAGCCCCTTCCTAGCACCTCGGGATAGTTCTTCAGGTTGATGATAATCGTCAAGCCGATGCCGTCACGTCGGGGGACTCAGGTCTTAAAGTATGGTCTGATTTCTCGCCCAGAGTACTGGGTCGGACGCCTTCTCAGAACCCGTCCTCGTCCGAGTCCTCTTCCCATCCGTCCTCGTCCGGGTCCTCGTCGAAGTCCTCTTCCAGTTCCTGGTCCTCTTCGGACATTTTTGACGGCGAGCGCGATTCCAATTAGTCTATTAAGAGTTTCTCAAGCGGAAGCATTACTCCAACGAGAATGTTCTGGCCTCGATTCGACGGCACCGACCTGAATGGCGCCCTGGCCGGGACTTCAGCGCGCCGTGGAATACTGGCACTCAGCTATGGGTTGACTGTGACCACTACCGAGGAGGAAATAGTGCTGGATCCACTCGAGCTGTAGACCGCGCCACAGTAACGCATAGTCGAGACAGGCGAAACGGTGAAGACGAACTGGGGCTGAGACTGACCTGACCTGGTGCCCAGGACGGTCGAAGAGGAGTTGCAGTCCCCGCTGGAGCTACCGTACAAAGTGATGGTATAGGGCGCCGAACCGCCATTCCAGCCTACGCCTATGGAGAACTGTTGTCCGCTGCCGACAGTCGTAACTGAGGGAATTATGGTCGCGGGGCTGGGGAGAGATCCTGAACTGTTTGAAACTGACGTGTACGTCGTCGTTTGTGTTGTTGGCTGGATAATTGTCTGTGTCTGCGTCTCCGTCGAAGTCATGACTTGAGTGATGGTCGCACCCGCGCGCGGGGGCGCTGTGGTCGTCTCAGTCTGAGTCGCGGTCTTGGTCTGAGAGGGCATCGCCACGTAGAAGCCAGCTACACCGACCAAGATTCCAACAATAAGCAGAACCGCCGCTATCGCGTTCGAGACTCCGCTTTGACGCACTCCGTTAGTTGCTCTTTGCCTTCTAATACGGCTGATGTCCAGTTTCCCGAGAGCGCGCGCAGATGAGCTCGAATCCGGCCTCGGTCCATAAAAGAGGTCTAAGTCTATTAAACCTCTCGGTGAGTCGGGCACGCGAGAGATGGTTCGGGCCATCGTCCGCTTTGACAGAGACTCGATAGACCGCGCCCGATCGGTGGTCGCGCAGGGAGGGTTGATTGTCTACCCTACCGACACAGTCTACGGGTTGGGCTGCAATCCAGTCAACGATGACGCTGTGCGGAGACTCTCGGAGACCAAGAAGCGAGATCAGAGGCCCATCCCTGTCCTCTGTTCCTCGAACGAAGCCGCGATGGAGTTGGTCGAGATGAACCAGAAGGCCCTCGAGCTTGTGGGGCGGTTCTGGCCAGGTGGCTTGACTATCGTTGCCCCCCTGAAGCGGAGCCTCCCATTCCTGCTCCATCAGGGTACTGGAACCCTGGGGGTTCGGGTGCCCGCCCTGCCCCTCTGCGTGACTCTGATCGAAGCCTGCGGAGGCTGGCTCACTGGAACGAGCGCAAACCTTTCGGGATCACCTTCTGCGCGGACTGCTGCAGAGGCTGCCAGCCAGCTCGGTGACCACGTGGACCTGATACTGGACGGAGGGAAGCTTGAGGGCCTCGAGTCGACAGTCGTCCGGGCGGTGGACGACAGTATCCAAGTTTTAAGGGTGGGTCGGGTCAGGGTGACGGACGAGACGCGAGAACGATGAACCTGATTGTGACGTCGGCCAAGGGCCTTGAAGCACGGGCCTCCGCTGAGTTCAAGGAGGTAGCGTTGCTATCGGGCATCAGGAAGGTGACCATCGAGAGGTCGGCCTACGATGGTATCCTCGAGGTCGATGTAGAGAACCCGAAGGCCCTGCTTTCGTTCATCAGCGAGTTCGTCCGTTCCGAGCCGTTCAAGGTGAGGTTCGTCATGCGGGTCATACCGGTGGGCAGAGTCGTCGACACCAAGATCGAGGAGATAGTCGGGGCCGTCACCGAGCTAGCACCGAACATAGGATCCGCGGAAAGCTTCAGGATTACGATCGAAGCGAGGGACTCGCCCTATTCCGACAAGCAGCTCATCGACGCCATTGCCGACGCGATCGACAGGAAGGTGAGCCTTGACTCGCCGGACAAGATCGTCCTCATCGAGATCTTCGGCGAGTACACCGGGGTCTCCATCCTCGCCCCGAACGAGATTCTCAGCATCACGAAGCTGAAACGGGCAACCTAGGCCCTCGGACCGTTCAGGAGCGCCGCCTGCTCAATTCTGTCTAGCTCATCGGAGGACAGCTCCCGTCTCTCGAGCTCTAATCCACCGAGCTCTTTCGCGCTCAGGCCTGCGAGTCCCTTGCCGGGTCCAGCTATCACCAAGAGGAACGGCTCCCCTTTCTTGGCACCCATCTGTTCGATGGCCCTGGAGATCTGGGTCGTCCCCGCCAGACGCAGGAGTAGGTCGACCTCCGGTCTCTTGGCCAGCAGACTCCGAGTCCCGTTCGCGCTGAGGGTCTGTGCCGCTATCATCTCGACGAAGAACCCGTTCGTGGCCGCGTCTGCCCTGACGGTCTGCACAATCGATCCGGGGAGCTTGGCCTCGATCATCTTTCTGACGGGGCCTGGGTCCGCTCCTCCCTTGATGACTACGGAGAACACCCGAGTTTCCATGTTTTTACCCCCCGTGCGAGAACGGTATCAGGACGACCCTCTGGCCGCTCTTCACGACCCTTCCTGCCGATGCGGGCACGAACGCCTCGCCGTCCTCCACCATCACCAAGGTGTTGTACTTGGTGAATCCTGGGTTCGCTTCGGTCGAGAGCGCCCTCAGCCGCCCCACTATCTCCTCGGCGTCCAGCGCCTCGTCTTCCAGTTGAACCTCCTTCATCCCGACGCTCGTCCCTATGTGGCCTAGGCACTTGACGGTGATCAACTGGAGTTCAAGAGAAGAAGTCTTTCCTTATACCTTCTGCCCTGGTAGACGCTGTCAGGGGGAAGCATCTTTCCTTCTGGGAGCTGGAGCTGCTCTCCGAGCTGGGCTCCCGCCTTCGACTTGAGCCTCTCGATCGACACATTGACCGCGACGGGCCTAGGATCTATTACGTGCATCGACGTCTTGTGCGGGAAGAGCCTCTTGGTGGTTGCCGCCCGGACGACGTCGTCCTTTCCGAGCCTTTGGACCAGTATCACGACCTTCCTTTCGTCTTGGATGGCGACGTCGATATCCTCTTCGGGAGCGAATTCCTTTTTCCAGCCTGACTTCAGTGCGATCGCGTCCAAGGCTCGCATCATCGCGAAGGCTCCGTCCAGGTCTGTGGGAGCCGCAGGCATGAGGACCTCCCGAGAGCTGATCGCCGCGAGCCCGCCTCTGCGCTCGTCGAGGCCTGTGAACGCTTCGAGCAGGGTGCACCTACTCGAGATTCCGGCATCAAATAGCGCCTTGTTCATGTCCGTGCTTTCGTGCAGGGTGTACACCCTCGCCCATCTGTTCAGGCTCAACGTCTTCGAGCTGTAGTCCACTGGGCTGCAGACCACGTACTCCAGTCCGAGCTTGACAAAGGCAGCCAGCCTATGCATCCCGTCGAGGACCGCCTGAGATTCCGCGTCGAAGATTATCGGGTCTCTCTGAATCCCTTGTCGCTTGATCTCAGATGCAATCCTCTCGACATGGGAGGGAATAGTTTCCTCGTGGGGCAGCAGAGAGGAGACCGGCATCACGTCGACCTTGACGCCCTTTCTTTCGACGACCAATGTCTATTCGACTTTCGCTTCGTCAGGGGTTTCTTCTTCGACCTTCTCTTCTTTCAACGACTTCGCGATGTAACCTGCGATGTGATTTCTGAGCTGCTTGGAAGGAATCAGGGCCAACTCCTTAAGGGCGGCCTTGTTCTGCTCATAGTCTGCGCTGAAAGCCTCCGCGTGCCTCTCCAGAATCATCTCGGAAAGCCTTCTGGTTCTGTCCAAACTTGTGCCTCCCTCGACAGACGGGGTGATTAAGTCTTCCCGCTGGTACCCAGGTAGCCGAGACCATTCCGCAGGAGGTGCGCCTCTGCCTCCAGGAAGGTCTGCTTCCAGAGTTCGGCGAGTGCGAAGACCACGGTTGGAATCAGAGAGGGCCCCCCCGCTCCTCCCAGGGGCGAGAAGGTGACTGGCCCGTCCGATTCGGCGAGGACCCGCGATGGGTCAAGGTCGGATGCCATCCTCTGGAGCCTCTTCGAATGCAGGAGGGCCGGCCCAAAGGAGACGAAGTACCCTCTGTCGTTGACCTCTTTCTGCTCGGCCTCTCCCTGGAACCAGTGCAGCAGGACGGGCCAAACGTCGTAGGTCGAGAGGACTTCAAGGCACTCCTTCTCCGCCCCGCGCGAGTGAACCTGGACCGGTTTCCCCGCTTTCTCGACCGCTTCAAGCTGTCTCACGAAGGTGATCATCTGCGGGCTCTTCGGAGATATCTCCGAATACTTCGGGTCCAGGCCGAGCTCGCCCGCGCCTGTCGCTTCGTGAAGGGCTTCTTCGAACCATCCGAGATCGTCTCCGGCCTCAGCCTCCGAGGGGTGGACTCCCAGGAACGCCTTCACCAGCCCGGGCTCTCTTCTGGCAATCTCGAGCGTCGCCATGGAGCTCGCCCGGTCGACGGCTGACGAGAGAAGGAGGGTTTCCGAGGAGCGGGCAAGGTTCAGGCAAGGGAAATGTTCCCGGTACTCGCAGAGGTGGAGGTGCGAATCGATTAAACGCACGCCTAGCCCTCTCTCTGGTGGTATTTCAGACCACTCCTCCCACTCCTGGCACAAACCTGAACGTAGTGGTTGGTAAGCGTCCTTTCCTAACCCAAAACACCAAGAAACGCCGGAAAACCCGTCCAATCGCCTAAAGGTTCTTAAGGGTCCCTTACTTTTGGTTAAACCATGTCCAGCTCGGAGTTCGGCCTTGCGGCAGTCTACAGGGTCATAAAGAAGGCCGGTGCAGAAAGGGTGGGAGACGATGCGGCGATAGAGCTGAGGTCGGAACTGGAGACCGTGGGTCTACAGATTTCGAAGGCCGCAGTGGAATTGGCCGCCCATGCCGGCCGGAAGACGGTAAAGCCTTCAGACATCAAACTGGCCGCGAAGTCGGTCCTGAAACAGAATACCTAGGCGTCCGGCAGCAATCCGGCCCTGCGGGGTTACGAGGCCCAAAGGGCTCAGCAGGAAGAATCTTCTGTCTGCATTCTCAAAGCTTAATTCGGGATTTCGAACGCGGGGTGTCAACGCCCCGGTGGGGCTAATAAAACTAAAGCAGAACTGCTCTGTTTTCAATCACGCCTGATTCAATTCAATTGCTTACTCAGGAGCCCGAATCATGCCCCAATTCATCGAATAAGTTCGATATGAGCGCGCGCTAACCAGCCTCAGCGTTGCAAACGCCAAGCGTGGATAGAGTCATCAATGGAAGTCTGAGAAGGTTGCTTGTCGTACCAAACTGTCCACGCTCACAGGCGAGATGGTTCTACCTATCATTTCCTTGAAATGGAGAACGTAAAATGACTCTCCGATCCTTAGAAGGAAATCCCAGCCCTTGATTGCGATCACGCTGGCCCGGATCGTCTTTGTATCTCTGATGGAAATCAATTGCGGAACGAAATCTGCGAAGGCGGACACTGAATCATTGTATGGAGTCAGCAGATCAAGAGGCTTCTGATTGTCTAAGTAGTGCGTGCCATCTAACTCGGGCAAACTGAACACTTGCGAACGAACTCCAACCAACAATCTTGCACACGCTTCGGCGTCTTGGTTGGGTCGAAAACCGCTCAATCTGACCTTTGGTCTTGCCTTGTCCGGAACTCCAAATGTCGAATGAATCTTGGCTTCCAATTCCCTGGCCACTCTTCCGTCGTCAGCCTGCGCTATCGGAATTGCCATCAACGCACCTTGTTCCGCAATACGTGTTCCAAATCTCTCCCGCCGGCAGACGCCGACCTTGACGTCCGTCGGTGTGTAGGCGGCTAGATAGACAATGTGCGGGAGTGTGCAGTATTCACTAGGCAGGTCACACTCACCGTGACAAGCAGTGCATCTCTGTGAAGGATCGTTGTTGAAACACTCATCGCATTGAACCCTGCTTCCTTGAACTCTGGCAACTCTTTTGCATGCAGTGAGGTATTCATTCGAGTCAAAACAGCCAATACAATATCGGTCATCGGAAAACCTGCACGAAAGATTGAACGGAGTGTTGAGAGGAAGAGTTTCAATCGACGTCTCGTTATCGTCTCCCCAAGGTCGACAGATCAATGACGTAGGGGGAAGGAGGTGAACGTCCCAATCGAGCCAAAGCAAGTGAAAGGGCTTCGGTGGGAAAAAGCTCACGGAGACTCTAATTGGAGAATCTTATAAAAAAGCGCGCGCCGGACGAATTGCCGGAATCGGTGGGCGGCCAATCTTAATGTAAGAAGGATTCGAACGACGAAGTTGGAGACAGGCCTTGCCTATTGTGAAGGTCAACGACATCGACATGTACTACGAAATGGGCGGAAAGGGCGAACCGATTGCGCTGGTTGGGGGCCTCGGAACCAGCATGACCGCATACAGGAACATTGCTGACAGGCTCTCGCAAGGATTCAGCGTCCTATCCTTTGACAACCGCGGTGCTGGACGCACCGACAAGCCAGACGTCCCCTATACAATAGAGATGATGGCGGAGGACACCGCGGGCTTGTTTGGAGTGCTGGATGTCAAATCGGCAAGTGTGGTTGGCATATCCATGGGCGGGCGCATCGCCATCGAACTGGCTCTACGACATCCCGAACTCGTGAAGAGCCTGGTCTTGGCCTCGACTTGCGCGAAGCAGCCGTTGAAGACAAGGTCTGCGTTCCAATTCAAGCTGGTGAAATTCTTGATGCAGGGAACGAGGCTACTAGGGATGTCCCCGCAACCTTACTACGCCTTCGTCAGGCAGCTTGGAGCGTCTCGCGGGTACGATTGCAGCGACAGGCTAATTGAGATATCCGTGCCGACCCTGATTGCGCACGGAAGGAAGGACAAGAACGTTCCATACGAGCTGGCTGAAGAGTTGCATTCCGGAATTAAAGGCTCGAAAATAGTGACATTCAAGGGAGGCCATCGGTTCGTCTTCTGGGAATACCCAGGGTTTGTTGATGCGATAACGAAGTTCTTGGGTGCTGTCGGCTAGGTCTAGGGTTCCGATTGTAGCAAGTCTTCCTGGTCTTCTGCAAAATCACTTTAACCCCATGTGTGGAAGCTTTGACTCGGCCCCGGTGGTGTAGCCCGGTCAAGCATGTTACCCTCTCGAGGTAGCGACGGGGGTTCAAATCCCCCCCGGGGCAGACCATTTCATGAGACGAGTCCCAAATCGGGGATTTGAACCCCAAGAAGCCGGGGAGTTGAACCCAAAGTGTGGTGCCCTTTCCCAACACGCTCCAGTTCGTCGCCTGATAATCAGCAGGCAATGCCCAAACTGCGGAGAGCAAACAACGGTGCCTGAGCAGGGGATTCTTTCGAGTTTGGACACGGTCAGGTTGACTTGGGAATACATGGCTTCTCGCGTAATTAGCCCTGAGCCGTCGCCCAAAGCCTATCATATGTACAAACTCTGTACACTGGCGAACGCTCTAAATCCTCCATATCGACACACACGCCCTGATCTCTCCATGGTGGAACCTCAGCACAATATACGACTTCGCTGGTCCACGGTCGTCTCCATGGTGGTATCAGAAGTGGGCATTACTTTGAATGGGCGGTCGAGGTTGACCAGGAGAAGGCTCATGGTCGAAGAAACTCAGAATTCGACGGAGTTGGACCTGATTTGATAGACGCCGAGAACCTCACAAGAAGGTTCGGCGACCTGACCGCTGTGGATAACCTCACGCTCCACGTGAATGAGGGCGAGATCTTCGGCTTTCTCGGTCCCAATGGCGCAGGGAAGACTACCACTGTACGAATGCTGGCGTGCTTGATATCGAAGACCAGCGGCACCGCCAAGATAGGCGATTATGAAATTGGAAACAGAGCAGACCAGCAAAGGATCAGGCGAATCATCGGGCTGGTGCCGGACAACGTCGGTCTCTACGAGGAGCTGACCGCGTACAAGAACCTTGATTTCTACGGCAGGTACTACAAGGTCGATGGAACAAAGAGAAGAGAGCGAATAGAATACTTCCTCAAGCTGCTGGGGTTGTGGGACAAGAGAGACGTGGCGGCGGGGACCTTCTCCAAGGGGATGAAGCAGAAGCTTGCCATTGCACGCGCCCTGATTCACGACCCGCAGATACTCTTCATGGACGAGCCGACGGCCAACCTCGACCCGGAAGCGTCGAAGACTGTTAGGGACTTCATCTTGGAGCTCAAGAAAGAGAAGAAGACGATCTTCCTCAACACGCACAATCTGGACGAGGCGCAACGGATTTGCGACAGGATTGCGATACTGAACACCAAGCTGATGGCGCTGGGCACACCTGCCGAACTCGAACGATCGATTAGCGGAAGGAAGACCGTAGTGCAGCTTGAGAGTGTCAATGATGCAATAGTATCCGCAGCGAGGAGGGTCGGAATGGGTAATGTCGAAGCCGTGGAAGGTAACAAACTCATGATAGGAGTCGATAATCCAGAGAAGGACAATCCCGACATCTTGAACGCAATCTTCGCTGCTGGAGGTCGTATCCAGTTCGTCACGGAGGCGAGTTCGACCCTGGAGGACGTGTACCTGAAGCTGGTCAGGAGCCAGTGATAGAAATGGACCTGCAGAACGCGTGGTCGGTCGCATCAAAGGACTTCGAGATCTTCAAGAGGAGGAAGGGGGTCCTCTACGCCACGATAGCGTTCCCACTCGGTATTGCCTTGGGATTTCCCGGGGTACTTGTTGCGATCGAAAGCGTTGCTGGCCCAGGAACAATATCCGCATCTGTTGCCCCGTTTCTGAACGCGTTTTCCTTTTGGTACGTGATCGGAGCGGCGAGTCTCCCGACTGGAATTGCCTCGTACAGCATAGTCGGCGAGAAGATCCAGAAGAGCCTGGAACCGCTGCTTGCAACGCCCATGACAGATAGTGAGATTCTGCTGGGAAAGAGCATCGCTGCATTCGTCCCACCGATTGCCGCAATCTGGGCTAGCTCGGTAGTATACATGGTCCTGATGGACGTAGTCACCCATACCGGGCTAGGGTATCTCTACTATCCAAACTGGAGCTTCGGAGTGATTCTCCTCGTCCTCGCACCGCTCGCGAGCATACTCTCGATTGAGTTGACCGTCATCCTATCCGCACGCGCCAATGACGTTCGAAGCGTACAACAGTTCACCGGAGTGATGTTCTTCCCCTTCCTCATCATCTACGTGATGACCGAGATCGGTGTGATTCCATTGACCACAATCAATCTGCTCATCATGTCCGGCATCTTCCTCGTGGCCGATCTGGTTCTCTTCTATCTAAGCACGAAAACTTTCAAGAGAGAAGAGATACTCACAAGATGGAAGTGAATCGGTCCAGTTTGGACACAGGACGCGCGTTCCCACGGTGACATCACGATAGCGAATACTGCTTTGGACCATGCCTAAACCCGAAAGAATCCCCACTTCTTGACGTCGCTTTTGGGGTTTCAGAGTTTGGGCACTCCCTGCAGTTGACTCGAGTACAAATCGTCTGGCCATGGCCGTCTCAATTCCTTTCGGGAAGGGATTCAAACCTAAAGTCTAACTCTCCCCCGGGGCAACTATTTCGCGCTTCTTTGGCGAATCGGGGCAATATTCGGGTTCTTTCAGCACAGGCCAACCCTCCACGACCTGAGTTGCGGCTCGCGGATGGTCACACTGTCGGAACAGCGCGCGCTGCGAAAGGGGGAGCGCTTAAGGGCAACCTTCTTCCCAAGATGGTATCAGTGAGTAGCTTGGAGAGAAGTTCGGCCGGTACCTCGAAGACGACACGCACCCTTCTGGCAGTAATCGTGCTGCTCATTCTGGGCGCGCCTGCATCGCGTTCCGCCAGCCAGTCATCGGGAGTGAACTCCATCGTCCAGCACACATTCGTCATACTGAGATCAGGCTTAGCGAAGGTCAGCGTCAGTCTGCAGTCGCCAGTGAACAAGGGTGACCTGGTCGTGGTAGGTGTGGTCTTCCACTCTGTGGACACGGGAACGGTCTCAGACAGCCTTTCCAACTCGTTCCAAGGACAAGTGCAAAACCGGAGCAACATATGCTATCCATGCGCTCCTGACCTCGGCACTGGAATCTGGTGGTCCGTTGTGAAATCGTTTGGGAACGACACAGTCGTGGTCACAAGCCCCAATTCCACAGAGCTGGTCGAGGTCTTCGACATAAGAGGAGCAAGTCCCTCTACGATAGGCTTCGCCGGAGGAGGAGGATGGGGGTCTACGCCTGGGCTCAATGCGATCGCCGCGCAGGAGGTGCATGACGGAAACGCGTTCGTTCTCCTCATAGGTGGCAGCGTATGCGAGGAACAGAACTCCACCACGAGCCTGGTGGCAGGCATCTGTAACGCAGGACCAGAGACTTGTTACCCGTACGGCCCCATCGATTACCTCCCTGCGCAAAGCTCCGGATTCACAATAGAACCCTACTGCGGGACCGAGAGCCCCTTCACTAGCGGCTTGATCTACGGGGAGTACGGCGTCGGTGACAACACCGGCGGATATTCTTGCGCTCCGAGCGGCAATGGCACCACATGCACGGTCAGCGGAGAGGGGTTCACTGCAGACCTTGGCGTAAACCCCCCGCTCGCAGGGAGCGACCTCGGCCAGATCTTCTATGTAGACCCCAATTACGCCACCGCGTCAACGACTGCTGAACCAGCTCACCCGTTCCTGTCGAACGAGGCTGGGCTCACGGGAGCGGTTCTGATTGCTGTCGGAGTCACCGCCTTGGTTTTCGTTTTCCTTAGGAGAAGGAGTCTGCCGATGACAAGCCTAGCGGACAAGCAGTCCTGAAGGAATGCGACGAAGGTCACGACAGGCTTTCTGCGGAACGTTGGATTCCTTCAACTAGCGGCGCGCGCGGGGTGTTGGAGAAAGAACGCAGCTTACGGGTCCTACCATAGCGCTTGGAAGCTCTCCATTGTAGACCTCGCCGAGTATCCCAATGTGAAGGAATACTCCCCTGACTTGGTCACTACTGCATGCGGATAGTCCTCCCCCCACCTCCATAGCACCTTCCAGTTGGACTCGCTCCCTTCAAGAGTCCGCGCGTGGTCTACGCACTGCCACTTTCCGCCGGCAATGACGGATGGGCAGGCGAAGGTGACTGCCCACCCCGGCTTGGTTAGAGGATATCGACTCATCGTCCCGAACTGGAAGAAGTAGAAGCTGCCGCTAAGCACCCCTGTGTTGAATGTCGGGTTTTGTTTTGCCGGCGCCAGGAACCCCGCGAAGTTGACGAGAGCGCCTGTCCTCACTTGGTACGCCCAGTAGACTGAGTGCCCCTTCCATTGCATCTGCAGGGTCACCGAAGACGCGTTGGACCCGGCCTCGAGAGGACCCATCTTCGAGAACAGCAGGTTCTTCCAGGAGTGTCCCCCGCAGGCTGCGTTGTTGTCGCAAATCTGCCACGCACTGGCAACGAGGGACTCGTTCCCGTCGTGGAACATGTAGACGTCGAACCTGTAGCCGTAGTCGATTCCATCGCGGCAGCAGTCAGCTGAGTGGACTCCGATTCCGCCTGAGAGGAAGTTGTCGTCTCCAATCGAAGCCGGGGTGGTTCCAGCGAAGCTGACAGTTACTGCCACTCCAGTCGAGTGACCCGAGTCGGTGTCCATGTACCCTCCGGCGTACACGGGGATCCCAATGGCCAGGTGTGATGGAGGTCCCGTGGCAGGTTCTGGCAGCACTCCGCTTACTTCGTCGGGGGTGACGACCACTACCAGCAGTAAGACGAGGAGCAGGACGATCAAGAGGGACCTAGAGAACCCCACTTCATGTCGTCTGACAACCTCCTTCCTGGAGTGGGCCGTGAGAGCACCGAGGGCAGAGCCTGTCAGCGCCCCCAGCGCCATCATCTGAACACCAGGGAGTATCTGCGGTAGGTAGCCTGTGGCCATGCTCCAAAAGAGCGAGAACATGAATCCAGTCGCCGCCAATGGCAGCAGAAAGCCTGGCAACAAGCCAAGTCTAGAGCAGGAAGTGACCGCGGTGACAAAGGAAAGCAGGGCGAAGAAAATGAACATACTCCAAGGAAAGAGAGGGACTAGAAGTCTGGCACCAGCGAAGGTGTACGCGACCGGAAGGAAGGCCAAGGCGACGAAAATGCCGAAAGCAACGACCACCGTTGACGCCCGGCGACTTGGCGGTTCTGCGGCGAGCGCTAAGGCCAATGGATGCCCCCGCAATCGCTATGGCGCCTAGAAAGATTCCCATCCGGAGTGGCTCCAAGCCGTCGGGACCAGCCGAGAAGCACACATTGGGGTTACAGAGCACATAGGCGAACGAGAAGAACGCCCCCAGAGCGGACGCTTGGGTAGCAATCGCCTCCTTCAGGTCCAGTAGAAGAGCGCCTGCGACTACCGAGCCCACCAGCGCTATGGCGACGAAGAGGTCGATCCTCGACCCCGAGATTATGTAGAAGGACGGGTCGCGACCTAGGAAGAGGTAGTTTGCGACACTCTCGACGAGGTACATCGGGCCGAAGGTGACGGAGAACGAGGCAATGCCCTTCAGGAGTTGATTCCGGCTCGTGGCAGTCAATCCGGCCGCCTTCTAGTAGAGCATTGTTACCAACTATGGCTCAAGCCACGATGTCAGGGTGGCGCTCAATCCTCCCGTGGGCGGAACTGATGACATGATTTGAACATCGTTTTCCATGCCCCAATCCCCCCCGGGGCATACCCATTTTCGGTACAAACCCATAAATGTGGACCCAAACTTCCGGATGGCGAACTTGCCGGAGAAGAAAAACGGCAGTCTGCTGCGGGACGCGAACGTACAGCGATGGTTCAGCAACCTGAAGAAGGGGAGCGTCATTTCGGCCGAGATCAGCCTCAGAGCCTTGGCCAGGTTCTGCCAGCACGTCAAGATGAGTCCGGAGGAATATGTGAAGTTACCTCTTCAGAAGATGGAGGACATGGCCCAAGATTTCGTGGACGATCTGGAGTCGGCGAGGAAGCCTTCGGGAGAAGCGAAGTACTCCCCAGGATACATTCAGTCTCTTCTCAAGGTGGTCCGAAGCTGGGCGCAGTGGAACAGGAAGCCGCTTCAAAGGAAGATAAAGATCTCTAACCCGAACAAGCGGCCGACACTCGTCGACGAAAGGTCGCCCACTCAGGACGAACTGAAGAAGGTGCTGTACGCAGATACTACCCCGCTCAGGACGAGAGTTTGCATCGCACTGATTGCCTTCTCGGGGGTCAGGCCGGAAGTCCTGGGTGACTATCTCGGCCTCGATGGCCTTCGCATCTCCGACTTCCCCGAAATGAAGACCGAGAACGGAAGAGAGGTGGTCTTCTCGAACGTGCCGACCCTCGTAGTGGTCAGAGAAGAACTGAGCAAAGCCAGGCACCAGTATCTGTCCTTCCTGGGCGAAGAGGGGTGCGAAGTCATCAAACAGTATCTCGAGAGGAGGCTCATCGATGGCGAGAAGCTCCTCCCTTCATCCGGGCTCATAGCCACTTCGCCTGAGCAGGCAAGAAAGAGGAGCACCTTTTCGGTCAAAGACCCATCACCCTTCCTGAGGACGACGAAGTTGGGGAACGAGATGAGGACAGCAATGAGGGCGGTAGGCCTTCCCTGGAGGCCGTACGTCTTCAGGACATACTTCGACACCTATCTGATGCTCGCTGAGAGCAGGGGCTTCGTAAGCCATGCCTACCTGCAGTTCTGGATGGGGCACAGCGGGGACATAGATGCGCAGTACACCACAAACAAGAGGAGGCTCCCGAACGACATCGTAGAAGATATGAGGCAGGCTTACAGGAAGGTGCAGGGGCTGCTTCAAACCACCAAACCGTCAACAGCAGGAGAAGAAGAAATCAAGAGTGCACTCAAGAGACAGCTCCTTCTGGTGGCTGGCTTCAAGGAGGATGCTATTGACAGACTGGACTTGGCAGGCATTTCAGACGAGGAGTTCCAGAAGACGGTGCGAGAGAAGCTGCTCGGAGCAATGACGAACAACGGGAACAAGCAGAGAGTGGTGCCAGCTGACCAGGTCAGGGATCTGATTTACCAGGGCTGGGAATACGTCGACCAGTTGCCCACGGGCGAAGCGATAGTCAGGCTGCCGTTCTGATCATCGGCAGTCTGATTTGCCAAATTCAATGGCGACAATGCAACTGAGGTTGAATCGAGGAGCAGAGGTTGAATCGAGGCGCGCGCGAAGGTTTCAGAGGGCAAAGACGGAAAGCTATTCCGACACTATTTCAGAACCCGTCATCGTCCGAGTCCACTTCCCCTCCGTCCTCGTCCGAGCCCTCGTCTGAGTCTTCTTCCAGTTCCTGGTCCTCTTCTGACATTTACGGCCAGCGCGATTTCATTTACTCTATAAAAACTCTCGACGGATGGGTTGTGTTAATTCTTAGGCATCCGAGAGAGGCGTTAACCGTCGGCAGTTGGTCTCCTCCGTCTAGATTCGGTTGGTGACTGGTTGGCTACTGTTCTAAGTTCTGCACGCCTTTCACAAGGTGGTCCTTGCAGCAGTAGCTGTGCCCCATGCTCAGGCCAGTTTTCGACCTCCTGTCGACGCTTAGGGTATAGCCCAGCTTTGAGTCATCGAATGTGGTCTGACATACCTCACAGATTGCTTCCATTGCGGAGTGTTGTGCTTAGTTCGTCTTATAGCTCTTCCCAGTTGGGGTTCTGTCAAGGGGAGAATCCGTGGACAACGGTGATTCAGAACGCGAGCCATCAACCGACGGCTAATGCCTCAGGCCATCATCCGAAGAGTCAGGAGAACCCTTTAGACGGTTTCCTCTTTCCCGACTTGGAGGCATGGTGACTTGGGCGAATTTCGAGCCTAGATAGCAATGAAACGAACGGGATTTCATTAAAGCTCTGCATACGGCGCGTTGCTACAATCCAATATGGGAAGTGCCCAAAACAGTCAAATACACAGCACGGGGGCTGTCGCGAACAAGGTCAATCATATGCCAAGCAGAAAATCCGACTCGGACGAATCAGAGGAAAACTCAGGAGAACAGATGCCAACACCAGCAACTCAGCAACCAAGCGGCCAAATGCAGAGGTCCTCGCCGTCCAACCACATCTTCGTCGGCCAGAAGCCGGTCATGACCTACGCGATGAGCGCGCTCATCCAGCTTACTCAGGCCGGTGAGATCGTGGTGAAGGCAAGGGGAATGGCAATCAGCCGAGCAGTCGACGTGGCAGAAGTCGTCACGAAGAGGCTCGGCAACGGCCAGTACAAGATCAAGGACATCGGCATCAACACCGAAGTCGTTGGCGAAGGCCCAGAAATGCGGAACATCTCCTCAATCGAAATAGTCGTCGGCAAGTAAGAACAGCGACACCAGTGCGCGCGCGCGGAGTCGCTTCCTAGCGACGGTCGAAAGTGAGCCTACTAACCCTAGTTCTTGAGGAGTGAAGGTAGTGAACTGTGGAACTTCGCAGCTCATAGAGGAACTCCGACACTTCACCGATCTCTGCATCCGGCACAGGCTCAGATTGGCGGCCCTAGGTTATTGGCCTGGCTGGTCAGACATCTTTGACTATTCCCTCTCCCACTATTGCACACACGCGCAGTCGAATCATAGGGTTCAAAGTCATCTGCCCGACAGCTCCCCTGGGTGTTCCCTCAACATGTGCCTCTGCTTCGCGTCTCGGTCAATCGGTTCTTGATGGCAGAACGGGCACACGCGGTCGAGCCTATACGACCACAATCCTTCCTTGTGCTTCAACGGTGCACCGAGGGCACTCAAAATCGCCAATCCTCACTGACATCTCGACGACCTTCTCCACGTCCATGCCTAACTCATACCTGCCGCTTCTTCCTGCGCAGAAGGTCCGGCGCGGGAAGAGCGTGCGCGTGCGTGTGTGAACATGGCATGGTGACGGCCCCCTGCCAGTGTGGAGATTGCAGGCATTGTAAACGATTATGGAGGAGAGACGCGTAATGAGCGAAGAAGGAGAACGATCTAATCCAATACCTAACCCAATGCAGGGTTTGTTCCGACACCTAATCCAATACCCATTGTCATTCTTGTACTGTTAACTCTCGGCTCACCGACAATTCTTATATACAACACGAGGTTGTATAGTTGCGTAATTCATATGTCAGCAACAGGACAGCCAGTAATAATTCTGAAAGAAGGATCCAGTGAGTCGAGAGGAAGGGAGACGCAACGCAACAACATCGCGGCTGCGAAGCTCATCGCAGAGGTCGTACGGACATCACTCGGACCACGTGGAATGGACAAGATGCTCGTCGATTCGATGGGCGACGTCACGATAACAAACGACGGGGCTACGATGCTGAAGGAGCTGGACATCCAGCACCCGGCCGCGAAGATGATGGTCGAGATCAGCAAGGCGACGGACAACGAAGTGGGCGACGGCACGACCTCAGCGGTCGTCGTCGCGGGCGCGCTGCTTGAAAAGGCAGAAGACCTGATCGACAAGGAGGTCCATCCAGTTGTGATAGTCGATGGCTACCTTCGAGCGAGTGAGAAGGCGCAGAAGATCCTCGAAGACATCGCGGAGAAGGTCGACCCGACGAGCAGGTCGGACCTCCTGAACATTGCCAACACGAGCATGCTGACAAAACTCGTGACCGAGGATGCGCCCTATCTGGCGCGGGTCGTCGTTGATGCCATCATGCTGATCACCGAGAAGGGTGACAAGGGCCTGAAGGCGGACATAGACAACGTAAAGGTCGAGAAGAAGCCGGGAGGGTCGATCACCGACACCCAGCTCATCAGTGGGATGGTCCTGGACAAGGAAGTCGTCCATTCGGGCATGCCTAAGAGGATAGCCGAAGCCAAGATTGCTCTAGTCAACTCGGCGCTTGAAATCGAGAAGACCGAGTTCTCAGCGGAGATCAGGATCAACGACCCAGCACAGATGCAACAGTTCATGGACGAGGAGAGCAGCATCCTGAAGGGGATGGTCGACAAGATCAAGGATGCCGGAGCAAACGTGGTCATATGCCAGAAGGGAATCGATGACCTCGCGCAGCACTACCTTGCAAAGGCAGGAATACTCACTGTGAGACGCGTGAAGGAGAGCGACATGTCCAAGCTCGCGAAAGCCACGGGTGCGCGAATGGTCACGAACCTCGACGACCTCACGGGCAAGGACCTGGGGTACGCAAAGCTCGTCGAAGAGAGGAAGCTGGAGGACGACAAGTGGGTCTTCATTGAAGGGTGCAAGAACCCGAAGGCGGTGACCATCCTCGTGAGGGGCGGAACCCAGCGAATAGTCGACGAAGCCGAAAGGGCCCTGCATGACGCTCTGATGGTAACCAAGGACGTCGTGGAGCTGCCTGCGATAGTCGCAGGAGGAGGAGCCCCAGAGGAAGAGGTCTCCTGTCAGCTCAGGACATGGGCGCAGAAGCTCTACGGGAGAGAGCAGCTGGCTGCCCTGAAGTTCGCCGATGCGATGGAGTCAATACCCATGACGCTTGCCGAAAACGCCGGCATGGACCCCATCGACACACAGGTCGATCTCAGGGCGAGACACGGGAAAGAAGGGAAGTGGTTCGGGGTAGACGCGATGAACGGGAAGGTCGTGGACATGTACGGAAAGTCGATCGTGGAACCCCTGGCCGTCAAGCTCCAGATCCTCCAGGCGGCCACCGAGGCGGCGTGTATGATCCTGAGGATAGATGACGTGATCGCATCGAGCAAGATGAAGGCACCCCCGATGCCTCCAGGCGGAGGCGGAATGGGCGGCATGGGCGGAATGCCCCCGATGGGATAGATAGACCCAGAGCCTGCTCAATCAAGCGTCGCGTTCAGAAAGCGTCCACTCTTAGGGGTCTTGTTCAGTAGAACGAAGCCCAGACCACGGCTACCTCGTCGAAATACATGTCCGTCTTTGGTCCAATTAGCGAGAAACACCTCGGAGTCCGAAAGAGTTCCTCTGCTAGGGGCTCTTTCCACTAAGAGCTTCCCTCTTCAAGGTACTTCTTGAGTAGCTCCCTCTGTCTCCCGCTTGGATTCCTTGGTATTACGACGCTGACCGCGACAAACTCATCGCCCTTCCAGGTGGAGTCTAGTCGCGGGAGACCCTTCCCTCTTACCCTGAATAGAGATCCGGGTTGCGTACCAGAGGGGATGGAGATGACGACATCTCCGTAGAGAGTTGGCACGCGCACCTCTGTTCCCAGTATGGCTTCTATCGCGTTTATCTTTGTGTCCACGTAGATATCGCTGTCCTTCCTCTTGAACACATTGTGCGGTGGTATGTTGATCACGACGTAGAGGTCCCCGGAGGGTTCACCGTTCTCTCCAGCCTCACCCTCCCCGCGAAGGCGGAGGGTATGACCATCGTCCACACCTGCTGGGATGACGACTCTGATCCTCCTCACCTTTCTGGTCGTGCCGCTCCCTCTGCACTCGCTACAGGGAGAGCCGACAAGGTAACCTCTTCCGCCACATCTTGGGCAAGGTTCTGCTCGTACAATCCTGGCGAAACCACTACTCTGCACCCTCTGCACCTGTCCGGAGCCGTTGCACTGGGTGCAGGTTCGCCTGGACGTGCCCGGAGCCGCCCCGCTGCCCCTGCAACTCTCGCAGACCTCAGTGCGAGGTACCTCTATCTCCCTCGTCAAGTCAGAGACGACATCTTCCAGCCTAAGTTGAAGACGATAAGTCAGGTCAGCGCCCTGTCTGGGACCCTCTCTACCCCTCCCAAAGAGCTGCCCGAACAAGTCATCGACTCCGCCGAACCCGGGGCCCATGTCACGGAATATCTCTGAGAAGTCGGCTCCACGAAAGATATCCTCCTGTCCGTACTTCTGGTACACGCCCTCCCTGCCGGTGGTGTCGTACTGCTTCCGCTTCTCCTGGTCGGATAGTACTGCGTAAGCCTCAGACATCTCCTTGAATTTTCCTTCCGCGTCAGGAGACTTGTTTCGGTCGGGATGATACTGCAGCGCCAGCTTCCTGTAGGCGTTCTTTATCTCGTCCTGCGTTGCATTCCTAGATACGCCCAGTATCTCGTAGTAGTCCCTGGTGGAGTTGCTCATTTCCCATCAGCCGTTGTGCTGCACGCCGGGCTCAGACGATAAAAAGGTCGGGATACGCATACCAAACAAGTTCGTAAGAATCGAAGGTGGGGACAAACCGAGTCAACTGATGTCTCCTGAAAAGATCAAGTGCCCGTGTTGCCATAATCACGAGGAAGAACCCGACTCCACGCATTTTCAGGTTAATCTTGCGAGCGACGCGGACAGGAAGGTTGGCTTTCCTTTTCGCGCACTAGAGCTCTTGGTTTGCCCCGACTGTGGAGTCGTCTTCGAAAAACGCGATAGCCCGAAGTGATGCACCCACGTGTCGGCGCCTTCTTTCCTCAATCAGTTTAGGATAGACGTCTGATAACTCCCGTTTGGCCTCCAATGAGAGGTCAAACTCATCCCTGTAAGGACATAATCCGTCCTTTACAGGATGGTTAGGTCTTCGTCGAAGATGATGGGATACAGCCTGCATCCCGCGGGTCGATTTGAGTAGATTGTACACTGCTTTCCATCGTGGAAGACACATCTCCCGCTGCTGCTGTTCCTGAGCATTTTGAAGCCGTCGGATTCAACTGCAAAAGAGCCTTCTTTGAAACCCAGACTGACTATTCGTTGCACATCATCCTCCAACAGAAGCATCTCTGTTCCATAGCAGCAACTCACACAGTAATGGCTCTTGCAGACATTCTTCGAAGACAGGGGCGCCTCCAATTAGCAGTCACGAAGAAGTGAATATGAGCTTACTGAACGTTTCGGCGATTTAGGGACCCTCGGTCAGTAGCCAATTTAGCGCGCGCGCGCGAATTTAGGTCGAGGGTGCGTAGACATACCATACAAGTTAGGGGACGACTTAGCTACTCTCAGTTCTTGAGAATCAACCTTCAGTCTATAAGACACGGGAGGCCGATTCTTGTTCAGATCTGATGGCAGCAGCGTACGCCTCTCTGAGGAACGACGAGATCTCGAAGGATTCCGCTTG
>CAWCLN010000015.1:0-7829 GCA_963796425.1 uncultured archaeon
TCAGCAACAGGACAGCCAGTAATAATTCTGAAGGAAGGATCCAGCGAGTCGAGAGGAAGGGAGACGCAACGCAACAACATCGCGGCTGCGAAGCTCATCGCAGAGGTCGTGCGGACATCACTCGGACCACGTGGAATGGACAAGATGCTCGTCGATTCGATGGGCGACGTCACGATAACAAACGACGGGGCTACGATGCTGAAGGAGCTGGACATCCAGCACCCGGCCGCGAAGATGATGGTCGAGATCAGCAAGGCGACGGACAACGAAGTGGGCGACGGCACGACCTCAGCGGTCGTCGTCGCGGGCGCGCTGCTTGAAAAGGCAGAAGACCTGATCGACAAGGAGGTCCATCCAGTTGTGATAGTCGATGGCTACCTTCGAGCGAGCTGAGAAGGCGCAGAAGATCCTCGAAGACATCGCGGAGAAGGTCGACCCGACGAGCAGGTCGGACCTCCTGAACATTGCCAACACGAGCATGCTGACAAAACTCGTGACCGAGGATGCGCCCTATCTGGCGCGGGTCGTCGTTGACGCCATCATGCTGATCACCGAGAAGGGTGACAAGGGCCTGAAGGCGGACATAGACAACGTAAAGGTCGAGAAGAAGCCGGGAGGGTCGATCACCGACACCCAGCTCATCAGTGGGATGGTCCTGGACAAGGAAGTCGTCCATTCGGGCATGCCGAAGAGGATAGCCGAAGCCAAGATTGCTCTCAGTCAACTCGGCGCTTGAAATCGAGAAGACCGAGTTCTCAGCGGAGATCAGGATCAACGACCCAGCACAGATGCAACAGTTCATGGACGAGGAGAGCAGCATCCTGAAGGGGATGGTCGACAAGATCAAGGATGCCGGAGCAAACGTGGTCATATGCCAGAAGGGAATCGATGACCTCGCGCAGCACTACCTTGCAAAGGCAGGAATACTCACTGTGAGACGCGTGAAGGAGAGCGACATGTCCAAGCTCGCGAAAGCCACGGGTGCGCGAATGGTCACGAACCTCGACGACCTCACGGGCAAGGACCTGGGGTACGCAAAGCTCGTCGAAGAGAGGAAGCTGGAGGACGACAAGTGGGTCTTCATTGAAGGGTGCAAGAACCCGAAGGCGGTGACCATCCTCGTGAGGGGCGGAACCCAGCGAATAGTCGACGAAGCCGAAAGGGCCCTGCATGACGCTCTGATGGTAACCAAGGACGTCGTGGAGCTGCCTGCGATAGTCGCAGGAGGAGGAGCCCCAGAGGAAGAGGTCTCCTGTCAGCTCAGGACATGGGCGCAGAAGCTCTACGGGAGAGAGCAGCTGGCTGCCCTGAAGTTCGCCGATGCGATGGAGTCAATACCCATGACGCTTGCCGAAAACGCCGGCATGGACCCCATCGACACACAGGTCGATCTCAGGGCGAGACACGGGAAAGAAGGGAAGTGGTTCGGGGTAGACGCGATGAACGGGAAGGTCGCGGACATGTACGCAAAGTCAATCGTGGAACCCCTAGCCGTCAAGCTCCAGATCCTCCAGGCGGCCACCGAGGCGGCGTGTATGATCCTGAGGATAGATGACGTGATCGCATCGAGCAAGATGAAGGCACCCCCGATGCCTCCAGGCGGAGGCGGAATGGGCGGCATGGGCGGAATGCCCCCGATGGGATAGATAGACCCAGAGCCTGCTCAATCAAACGTCGCGTTCAGAAAGCGTCCACTCTTAGGGGTCTTGTTCAGTAGAACGAAGCCCAGACCACGGCTACCTCGTCGAAATACATGTCCGTCTTTGGTCCAATTAGCGAGAAACACCTCGGAGTCCGAAAGAGTTCCTCTGCTAGGGGCTCTTTCCACTAAGAGCTTCCCTCTTCAAGGTACTTCTTGAGTAGCTCCCTCTGTCTCCCGCTTGGATTCCTGGGTATTACGACGCTGACCGCGACAAACTCATCGCCCTTCCAGGTGGAGTCTAGTCGCGGGAGGCCCTTCCCTCTTACCCTGAATAGAGATCCGGGTTGCGTACCAGAGGGGATGGATATGACGACATCTCCATAGAGAGTTGGCACGCGCACCTCTGTTCCCAGTATGGCTTCTATAGCGTTTATCTTTGTGTCCACGTAGATATCGCTGTCCTTCCTCTTGAACACATTGTGCGGCGGTATGTTGATCACGACGTAGAGGTCCCCGGAGGGTTCACCTTTCTCTCCAGCCTCACCCTCCCCGCGAAGACGGAGGGTATGACCATCATCCACACCTGCTGGGATGACGACTCTGATCCTCCTCACCTTTCTGGCCCTGCCGCTCCCTCTGCACTCGCTACAGGGAGAGCCGACGAGGTAACCTCTTCCGCCGCATCTTGGGCAAGGTTCTGCTCGCACGATCCTAGCGAAGCCCGTGCTCTGCACCCTCTGTACCTGTCCGGAGCCGTTGCACTGGGTGCAGGTTCTCCTAGACGTACCCGGAGCCACCCCGCTGCCCCTGCAAGCCTCGCAGACCTCAGTGCGAGGTATCTCTATCTCTCTCGTCGAGTCCGAGACAACATCTTCCAGTCTAAGTTGGAGACGATAAGTCAGGTCAGCGCCCTGTCTGGGACCCTCTCTACCCCTCCCAAAGAGCTGCCCGAACAAGTCATCGACTCCGCCGAATCCGGGGCCCATATCACGGAATATCTCTGAGAAGTCGGCTCCACGAAAGATATCCTCCTGTCCGTACTTCTGGTACACTCCCTCCCTGCCAGTGGTGTCGTACTGCTTCCGCTTCTCCTGGTCGGATAGTACTGCGTAAGCCTCAGACATCTCCTTGAATTTTCCTTCCGCGTCCGGAGACTTGTTTCGATCTGGATGATATTGCAGCGCCAGCTTCCTGTAGGCGTTCTTTATCTCGTCCTGCGTTGCATTCCTAGATACACCCAGTATCTCGTAGTAGTCCTTGGTGGAGTTGCTCATTTCCCATCAGCCGTTGTGCTGCACGCCGGGCCTCAGACGATAAAAAGGTCGGGATATGCATACCAAACAAGTTCGTAAGAATCGAAGGTGGGGGCAAACCGCGTCAACTGATGTCTCCTGAAAAGATCAAGTGCCCGTGTTGCCATAATCACGAGGAAGAACCCGACTCCACGCATTTTCAGGTTAATCTTGCGAGCGACGCGGACAGGAAGGTTGGCTTTCCTTTTCGCGCACTAGAGCTCTTGGTTTGCCCCGACTGTGGAGTCGTCTTCGAAAAACGCGATAGCCCGAAGTGATGCACCCACGTGTCGGCGCCTTCTTTCCTCAATCAGTTTAGGATAGACGCCTGATAACTCTCGTTTGGCCTCCAATGAAAGGTCAAACTCATCCCTGTAAGGACATAACCCGTCCTTTACGGGATGGTCTAGGTCTTCGTCGAAGATGATGGGATACAGCCTGCATCCCGCGGGTCGATTTGAGTAGATTGTACACTGCTTTCCATCGTGGAAGACACATCTTCCACTCCTGCTGTTCCTGAGCATTTTGAAGCCGTCGGATTCAGCTGCGAACGAGCCTTCTTTGAAACCCAGACTGACTATTCGTTGCACATCAGCCTCCAACAGAAGCATCTCTGTTCCATAGCAGCAACTCACACAGTAATGGCTCTTGCAGACATTCTTCGAAGACAGGGGCGCCTCCAATTAGCAGTCACAAGAAGTGAATATGAGCTTACTGAACGTTTCGGCGATTTAGGGACCCTCGGTCAGTAGCCAATTTAGCGCGCGCGCGCGAATTAGGTCGAGGGTGCGTAGACATACCATACAAGTTAGGGGACGACTTAGCTACTCTCAGTTCTTGAGAATCAACCTTCAGTCTATAAGACACGGGAGGCCTATTTTCGTTCAGATCTGATGGCAGCAACAGCACGCCTCTCGAGGAACGACGAGACTCGAAGGATTCCGCTTGCCCTCCTGCTTGTCTTTACTGTTCTGGGTTCTACTCTTGCGTTCATACCTTCTCATGCCGTCATCGCTTCAGTTCCTGCCTGTGGCTCCACGATCACGTCGAGCACTACGCTGAGTGCGGACATGGGTCCCTGCTCAGAAGACGGACTCATCATAGGAGCCAACGGCATAGTCCTCAACTGCGCCGGGCACAGTATAGGTGGCAGTGGCTTCTACGTCGGCGTCAGCCTGACTGGGATTACGAGGGCCACGGTCAAGAACTGTGCAGTCTATGGATTCACGATGGGCTTCTACCTTAATGGCTCTTCCGGCAACACGCTCACAGGCAATTTTGCCTACGGCGACATGGCAGGTTACGTTCTTGCCAACTCTTCCAGCAATACCCTCACAGGGAACACGGCGAAGAACAATTACGAAGATACTGGCTTCCGCCTCGACTACTCCAACAGCAGCGTCCTCACCGGGAACACCGCGAACAACAACAGATACCATGGCTTCGTCGCTTACGGCTCCTCTAACGACACTCTTACCAAGAACACGGCAGACGGCAATGTGGCCGATGGGTTCCAACTTGTCTACTACAGCATCGGCAACACTTTGGGTGGGAACACGGCGAAACACAATGGCGACAGTAGCTTCAGCCTTCTCTGGGACAGCAGCGGCAACGCTCTCACAGGAAACGCGGCGAAGAACAATGCGCAGTACGGCTACTGGGACGACTCCGAGGGCTCAGGCACACAAGGAACAGCCAACACCTACATGAGCAACACCTGCAAGAACAATGTTCTTGGGGGCTCCAGTCCGACTGGGCTTGGCGCCCCACAACCGTAAGCCGTTCTCGCCTACGGCCTATAGCTGATATCCAGCATCACTGGGATTGGAAGGCCCACTTTCCCCCTCTGACCCTCAATCCGAAGCACGCCAAGTAGGGGCATTGCACCATCTGGTCGAAATCCTCACGCAGGATTTGAACATCGTTTCCCATCCCCAATCCCCCCGGGGCAAGCCCATGCCGAGCTTCTTTGGTGATTCGGGGCATGATTCGGGCTCCTTTGGCCAAGTCACCAAATTGGGTCAGGAGTTCGAGTCCCACTTGGTTCAGTCAATAAATAGCCCACGAAACTCACACTGTGATTGTGTCCGAGCTAGAAATCAGGAAGGCGGTCAAGGAGAGGTACGCCAAGATGGCAACCTCTTCCGACTCGAAGTGTTGCAATGAAGATGATTGTTGTACCGTTTCAGACCTGACCTCAGTGGGCGAGGCTGTCCCGATCGAAGCTTCTTCGGTCAACGCAGGATGCGGCTCTCCTCTGTTTCTGGTAAGCCCGAAAGAAGGCGATGTGGTGCTCGACCTCGGAAGCGGCGGCGGAATTGACATCTTCAGGGCTTCCCAGCTCGTCGGCGAGAAGGGGAGAGCAATAGGCGTGGACGCCACGCCAGAGATGGTCTGGAGAGCGAGAGAGACGAAGTCGAAGTACGGAGACAAGTACGCGAATGCGGAGTTCAGGCTCGGAGAGATCGAGCACCTGCCTATCGAGTCGAACAGCGTGGACTACGTCATATCAAACTGCGTAATCAACCTCTCGCCCGACAAGCCAGCCGTCTTCAGGGAATCCTTTCGCGTGCTGAAGGAAGGCGGAGTCTTCGCGGTCGCTGATGTCACTCTTCCAAAGGAGATTCCCGACAGCGCAAGAAAGGACATGGATTCCTGGTCGGCTTGTATCGCGGGGGCTCTGATGGATTCTGACTACGAGAGGTTGCTCAAGAGTGCTGGATTTCGAGATGTGCAGATCGAACACGTGTCGGACTCGAACATTGGAGAATACCCGTTCAGCTACTTCAGCTCGCACATCAGGGCGAAGAAGCCCGCTGCCGGCTCTTTGAAAGCTCCGTAACCCGCTTCTCGATCTCATCCCTGATCTTCCGCACGTCTGCGATTGGCTTCCCTTTGGGGTCTGGGAGGTCCCAGTCTACGAGCTTCTTCTGCATCTTGGCAAGCATCGGCCTCGGGCATACCTCTGCGACCGAGCACCCCATGGTCACGACGAGGCTGGCCTGGTTGACCATTTCGCTCGTCAGCATCTTGGGTTTGTTGGACGAGAGGTCTATACCCTTCTCCTTCATTGCCTCGACGACTACTGGATTGACCTTTGTCGAAGGGACGGTTCCGGCGCTCGAAGCGTTCAACCCATGCTTGTTCGCGAACGCCTCGGCCATCTGACTCCTGCCTGCGTTCTCGACACACACGAACAGAACCTTGTGACCAGGGTGAGACAGATCAATCGCCTACGACATCAGTCCCTTGAGCAGGTCCAGGGCTGGGGAGTCGCACACTTTGTAGAATACCCACCTCTCTCTCTTACTCCTCTGAAGCAAACCTGCTTGTTCCAAGAGACCCAGATGATGCGACACGGTCGGTTGCGGCAGTCCAAGAGCGGCTTCAAGTTCGCATACGCACATCTCCCGTTTGGAGAGAAGCAGCAGTATCTTTATCCTGTTGGAGTCGCCGATCGCTCCAACAAGCTTCTCCGCCCGTCGAATCTTCATCGCATACTCTGGGGATGCGAGCTTCTCTGCTTCGACCCTGGCCTGTGTGATGTCCGAGGGTTGGCAGATTCCGAGCTGAACTAATCGCTGAACCGATTTGCTCTGCCCAGGCTTCATGACTCCTTGTCCCCTCTAGTGCGCTCCAACAGTATATGAGGTGCGTCTCCCGTCTTAGGTAGGGTTATCCGGAAGAACCTTGGCTTCAACCAAAGGGCGACATAGACGAGCCCAATCATCACAGGGACCTCCATCAGTGGCCCCACGACGGTAGCGAAGGCCTGACTCGAACTCAAGCCAAAGACTGCTACCGCGACGGCAATCGCGAGTTCGAAATTGTTACTGGCTGCGGTGAAGGACGTGGTGACGGTCTCTTGGTAAGAGAACCCAAGTTTCCACGACAGCAGAAAAGACGACACAAACATGAGAAGGAAGTAGGCCACCAATGGGACTGCCACTCTCACCAGGTCCAGTGGAAGGCGGACAAAGTAGTTGCCCTGAAGGCTGAACATTATGACAAGGGTGAAGAGCAGCCCCACTAGCGCGGTGGGTCGCAACTTCGAAAGAAACCTCTCCTCATACCATTCCTTTCCTCTGCGTTCGAGGGCGTACCGCGTTGTTATCCCCATGGCGAACGGTACACCAAGGAAGATTGCAACGCTTCGCGCTATGTCCCAGGGGTTCACGTTGATCGCAGTTGCAACCGCATTCGGGTCAAGCCAGGTCGGCAGCACGGTGATGAAGAAGTAAGCGTATACCGAGTAAAGGGCTATCTGAAATGCCGCATTCAGAGCGACTATGATTGCCGCGTACTCGTTGTCCCCGCCGGCGAGCATGTTCCATACCAGCACCATGGCAATACAACGGGCTAGGCCGACCAAGATTACTCCGTCCCTGAAAAGGGGAAGATCCGGGAGTAGAACCCAAGCGAGCGCAAACATCAGGATTGGGCCCAGCGCCCAGTTGAGTAGAAGCGAGACGCTCATCATCTTTCCCGCGGTCCTGACCTTTCCGATTTCCCGGTAGTTGACCGCCGCAAGTGGCGGATACATCATCCAGATCAAACCAGCAGCGATCGGAAGGGACACCGAGTCGATCTGAAACGAATTGATCAGTGGACCAGTCTGGGGGAAGACAGACCCGATTAGAACGCCTGCACCCATCGCCACGAAGATCCAGATGGGCAGAAGCCTGTCCAGAAGAGAGAGACTACTCAGGGTTTCCTTTGGCGCATCGCCCGACAATGTCTTACTGGTATTAGACCAATACATCGATATATATTAATATGTCCTCCCCAATGATCCGATTGGCTACGGGGACCTCAAAGCACGCCCTAGTCATCCGCACTGCACCATTTCTCCGAAATCCCGCTGACAGGACTTGAACATCGTTTCCCATGCCCCA
>CAWCLN010000016.1:0-16221 GCA_963796425.1 uncultured archaeon
GCACGCTCTTCATCTCTCTCGAAGGGGGGGCAGGTAGATAAGAGGGCTTTGTCCAACTAGCTTAGCGAACATGGAACCAAGCATGCGATTTGGCTACACGGGGCTCCGGGTGCAAGACATCGACAAGGCGATTGAGTTCTTCACCAATGTCTTGGGAATGAAGCTTCGGTCGAGGGTCGAAGCAACTTGGAACAAGGGTGAATTTGCAAATCTGGGATATGATGGCGACGATCACTACCTTGAACTGAATTGGTATGCCATGGACTCGCCTCACTATAGAGAGTTTGTCGAGGGAGAACAGATGGATCATTTGGGCATAAAGGTCAAGGACTTTGATGGGACTCTGAAGACACTAGAAGATGCCGGCTACCCTGTGAAGATAGGCCCTATTCACGAAGACAAGTGGCATTTTGCCTTTGTAAAGGGTTACGAGGGAATCTGGCTTGACATTTACAAGGTTGATGAAGACCAAAAAGAATAGGGATTACAAAGACATCCCTGTCTCTGGGAGCACCACAGTGCTGCCGTCCGGTTTCCTTCGTTCGCATCCCCAGTGAGTGATTCCCACCTAACACGTCGGGATGGACTCCCACCCCCGCACCACATCTGGGGCCAGAAAGGTCAATTCCCTCAAACCGTTAAGCTACACTCTCGGCGGGCCCAAACGTATTCGCTTGAGCATCTTCTCAGGTGAATCCCGTTTCGTGAAAAGACTCTCCAACCACCACGTGATTCCTGCCTCAATGTAGGCCGAAACCTTTTCTGCATTCCTCCTCCTGTCGACGCCCGAGGTCCAACCGATGTTCACGATGTCAAAACCCGCCAAGTCGGACCTACGTTGCCTGATGAACCCGAGGATTTCCCTGATCTCTTCGGACCTCGGCACTCTCTCAGGAAGAACCAGTGGAACAACCCCATCCCACTTGGCAGCGCGTTCGTACGGGCCCCGTCTTGGCCAGAAGCCCGCCACCCAAATCGGAATCCGAGGTTTCTGAATTGGAGTGGGCAAGAACACTGTTTCGCCGACCGTGTAATGCATTCCCCGGAAACTGAATCTTCTTCCGGACCAGAGACCCGTGATTACTTCGAGTGATTCATCGAGTTTCTGTGCGAGAATTTTGTTGTCGGCCGATTCACCGAACCTGGAGTAGTCGCAGCTCTCCTTGCCCCCCAACCCCACTCCGAGGACCATTCGGCCATTCGAGAGACGGTCAAGTGAAGCGGTCTGGCGAGCCACAGTCCAAGGCTTGAGGCGCGGCAAGGGAGTTACCGTGGTTCCAATTCGCATCCTTTCTGTCCTAAGGCGATCGCGGCGAGCGTAGTGAAACTGTCAGAGACAGGAACGCGTAGGTCCCACTCGACGAGGTGGTCCCAGAGGAAGAAGCCATCCCAGCCGGCTATCTCTGCCTCGTGCGCAAGTTCTGCGTAGATTCGTGGAGAGGAGGATTTCCCGAAGTTGGGAACGTACAGGCCGTAGCTTGGCTTCCTTCTCCACGCGCTCATGCCTGGAATCAAGCATTGGTGGCGCACCATTCTTAATAGAGTTTGAGAGAGGAGAGCGTGACAATGCTCACTGATGTCTCGTCAGTTGCTGTGCTGGTAAGCGACGCGGAGAAGTCGGCGAAGTGGTATGAAACGAAGCTTGGGTTCGAGGTGGGTGCCCAAGGACACTGGGTCACGGTCAGGCCAAAAGGCTCGGGGATTGTGATCCATCTTTGCGGAAAGTGTGAGGAGTGGGAATCTGACAAGCCTGGCGGGAACACCGGAATCGGCTTCTCGTCTGACGACAAGAGGACGACCTACGAGGAACTCAAAGCCAGAGGCGTGGAGTTCAAACAGGAACTGACAACGGAGTGGTTTGGAACCTACGCCATATTCAAAGACCCAGATGGAAACGAGTTCTGGATGTAGAATCGTCGAAATTAGATCAATCCTCCTGAGGAGTGAGACGCGACCGAAGCGCCGTCTTGCACTGCCTAATCGCATCCCGCTTAACATGCTGGGCTGGACTCACTGCTGCACGCGCTTCAGCGTGAATCAAGCGCGTTGCGGGCCATTGGCCTGTCTACGTTCAGTGAGCTTCCATGATGACCCAATCCAAAGGCGACAGCTTCAGGGGTCGATCCAGTGTGCCTTCCGGGCGGTAATGAGGGCCATCAGAGCGACGAAGACCAGGAGATACGCCCAGCTCACGATGATGTCAACCTGTGAGAGTGAAGTTGGGAGGAGACCGAAGTAGTACTTTGCCAGCTGGGCCGCTTCCGTGGTTGGCACCAGCATCGCGATGGGGCGAAAGGATGCCGGAAGGAGACTCAGTGGGTAGTACACCGGTGGGAGGAATCCGAGGAGAAAACCCAAGATCTGTGGGAGAGAGTTCGCCTTGCGAGTGTTCTTCACAGACAGCCCGATCGTGTACCCGATGAATACCAGCCCGAGCCACATCAGCGCGGCAATTGCAACCACGGCCAGGAAGTTTAGCGGCGCGATCGGTACGTAGTAGACGAGGATTGAGAAGGAGAGCACGAGCGCTGGAGTTGACCCGATCAAGGAGCTGAGGGAGAGGCCAAGTGCATAGGAAAGCGCGGAGACGGGCGACGCCACCAAGATGTCCTGAAACCTGAACCAGTGTTTGTTGTAGTATACTGACTGTGCGACACCCAGACCGAGGAAAGCCAGGGACATTACGGCGGCACCGACGAGGGCGGGGAGCGCGGCGCTGCCTGTGAAGAGGGCGAGGAAAAGCACCGGGAAGAACGCAATTCCGGAGAGAATCACGAAGAGCGTTGGGTCTCGGAGAAACGGGAGAGAATCCCAGAGCCCGATGTACAGAACTTCATTGAGCTTCATCGTCAATCGAACCTCCAACGATGTTGATGAACGCCTCCTCGAGGCTCGGCGGCTGGAACGTGACCTTGAGACCTTCCCGTACGCTTCGTTCGACGATCTTCAGTATCTCCTCGTTCGATGAAGGATGCAAGACCTCGCGCTGGCCTCCATTGACCAGGGGTTCGACGATCATCCGCATCCCGATGCCGGCGACATCCTTCGCTTTGCCTACGGTTCCGAGGAAGGCAACCCTGCCTTTCTCGATGATCGCCAGGTTGTCGGCGAGGTGTTCGGCTTCGTCCATGTAGTGTGTCGTCAGGAGCACGGTGGTGCCGGCCTTGGTCAGTCGTCGGATGGCAGCCCACACCTGGCGCCGCCCGAGTGGGTCGAGCCCGATTGTAGGCTCGTCGAGGAAGAGGAGTTCGGGGTCGGCTATGAGGGCCATGCACAGGAGGACACGCTGTCTCATGCCGCCTGAGAGGTCGGCGCATACTTTGTTACGGTGCTCCCAGAGGTCGAACTGCTCCAGGATCTGGTTCGTTCGCCGCGTAGCCTCCGCCCGAGGCATGCCACGGATGAGGCACATCATCCGGACGTGGTCGAAAGCGGAGAGCATCATCTGCGGGCGGGCCTCTTGCGGGAGGACAGCTATCCTCGTCCTTACCTTCTCTGCTTCGCGCGGGACGTCAAGGCCGAATACAGTCGCTCGGCCTGAGCTGGGCTGTAGCTGGGTCGCGAGTATCCGCAACAGGGTCGTCTTCCCCGCTCCGTTCCGGCCCAGGAGGCAGAAGACACGACCGCGTTCTATGCTGAAGGAGACGTCACGTAGAGCCTCGGTCCCGCCTGAGTAGATCTTCCCCAGATTCGAAACCTCGACGACGTTTTCCTGAAGGTCGTTTCGAGCACGCGCGCCGAGCGCAAGGTCAGCATCGGCCTCGTGGTGAGAATCCGGACGAGCGTCGTCTTGCCAGCTCTTCTTTTCGACGGGTGCGAGCAGCTGGTCCTTTCCTGCGTTTGGGTCGACCCCATTGAGGACTTTGGCCCTACTACCATAGGCCATCGTCAGGCCAGGGATTCTGATGGCCTTAATCATACTTCTTGAGGACCCCCTCGGTGCTCGAGAGCATCTCGTCAAGGTCGATCGGCGCGCCCTTCATGACGTCCTGGATGTGCTTCTTCGCTACCTCGGTGAAGAGGTTCCTGAGATCCTGGGCGAGGGCGGGTGAGTCGGTGCTCTTTGAGCCACTGTCGGCTCTGAGGACGACCCTCTCGGCGGTGACGTTCAGCGTGAACTTCCTTGTGTTGAGGGTCATCTTCTGATTCGCCACGTACAGTGTGTGCAGGGGCGAGAACGTCCTGACCTCCGTGGGCGAGTAATAGAAACCGTCGGCCCCTGTCGTCAGCCTCATCGAATCGCCATTCATCCATAGGGAACTCCCGTTCCACTTGGCGGAGGCCTCATCGTCTGACACACTAAGGAACGACGAATCCTGGCCGCCGCGCGCGAACCAGGAGGTGTGATGATCACCGTCTCCTTCTGAGTCGAATGTCAACGACCCAATTCGGACAGTCTCTCCTTCCGGGCCTCTCCTGACGCTGATCGGCCCGACGTCGACTGACTCCCCGAACCCGTCCTTTTCCACGTGCACGAAGGGCAGGTCCACGCTGTGACCGTCACCGTTCAGTCTCGTCATCCTGGAGTCGATTCGGGCCTCCTGAATCAGCTGACTCGTGTCCTTCCCAGTGAGCCTCGACACGTCGTCCTTTCCTGCCTTGTCGCCCCTGAAAGGTATCCCGAAGGTCGTCATCGGTCTTGTGAAGGAGGCTGTCACTGGCCCCATGGGCGTTTCGAAGGAGACCTTTGCATTGCCAAAAAGGACGCAGCCCGCGGTTTTCCCCCACCTCGTCACTGGGAGCGCGATAGTATCGGTCTTGGCAGACACGGTTGTCTTCCCTGCCTTGACCCCCGAGTCTGCGTGGACCAGGATGGGGGGGCCGCTTGCGAAGGGATTTTCTCTGCGAGGGGTCATCTCGCGGACGGCATAGGCGAGCAACCCGGTCGAGATTGCGGCGATAACGAGACCGGGAACCGCGTTAGAGAACTCTGACGTTAGAGGTTGTCCTTGGAGTGAAGCGACCCAGCCAAAGAACCATATCGCGATGGCGATTATGACGCAGCCTATCGCGACGTTGCCCAGGAAGCTCGAGATGGCGCGCCCTGCCCCTGAGCGCGTCCTAGTGCTGAACGCCCGGCTCAGAAGGATCAGGCCGAAGCTCGACAGCAGGATTTCGGTCGAGTACTGGGAGATGGAGAGGATCTCCCTTACCAGCCAGACCAGCAGAAGCAGCGCGGCCATCGTGCCGAAGGCGGACGCCATCCTTCGAGTGAATGACGCGGAGCGACGCTCGTGTCCGATCTCAATCAACCTTCTCGCCTCCTAATGCTTCATTCATCAGGGCAAGCGTCCTGACGAGAAGCCTCCCCCTCTTAGTGAGCTGGTATCCTCCTTCGTCGCCGTGTGAGATCAACCCCATCCCGAGCAAGCTCTTCAGGTGGTGCGAGACCGAGGCGCCTTCGAGCGCGGTCGCGTCCTTCAGGTCGGAGAAGGTCTTGTCCGACAGGTAGAGGAGCTTTACGATCTTGAGTCTCTCGGTATTGGCGAGGGACTTTAGGAGGTCGGCTGCGCTGTCTTCGGGCATCCCTCCTACCAGGTCGTCGACCGCCCGCTCACCCCGTTCCACCAGGCTGGACCTCACGTTCTCGCGGATGAGCTTGACCAAGTCCTTGGCGACCACCGATGACGGCTCAGTCTGCTCGACGTCGTTCCGGCCGAGCTCGACCCTGATTGACTCGCCGCCGGCCCCTCGGATGGCACTCAGGACTTCACGCCTGATGTCTTCCCTGAGCGACCTGATCTCGTCCCGCAGCTCTGCCTTTGCTTCGTCGAGTTCATCATCCAAGTAAATGCGCCTTTACCCCCTACATCATATCGGTATATATTTCTTTACTTGGGACAGCCTACTAGTAAAATGGGGTTAACTCGGCGAGGGTCACCAGGTACAGGAGGTTCATTGTGACGGCGTAGAAGACAGCTGAGAGCGGAATCAGGAAGAGCGCAATGGCCCGCCCGAAGTCGGCGAAGATCATTATCCTTCGCCGCCTGTGCCGGTCGACGTAGACTCCGACCAAGAGCCCTAGGGTCAGAAAGGGGAGGGTGCCCAAGAAGGCGAGGATTCCTAGCTGGAAGCTCGTCGCCCCCAAGACGGACACAGCGATCACTTGGATTGCGAATGGGGAGAACTGGGAGCCGAAGACCGAGATGACTGGGGCGTTCATCGCGATCTTCTCAGAAATGACGGGAGCTGTCATCGCGACCTTGGCCTTCCGGCTGTTCTCGCCGCTGATGAACTTGAACAGCAGGTTGAAGCTGCCGTCTCCGTAGCCATCCACCCTGGCGAGGACAATCCTTGGGTAGCGCCTGATTTCCACCCTGTCCAGCTTCTTCACGACCTCGTAGTCGATGCTCTTTACCAACCGTCACCACAACTGTATGGTCGCACGCGTCGCTGCATATAGCCTAGTCGGGCAAGTCCACTAGTCAGAGACGCAGGTGGTCGGAGCAGACGGCATCACATGTGATGTGTTGGTGTGCTAGAGCCTTTCGAGGAACATCTCCCACTGCTCTTCGTCGTCGACCTCGTCCTTGAGAAGGTCTTCGAACAGCTCGTGTGTCACCATGTCCGTACTTCTATACTTCTCTGCCATCTTGGCGTAAAACTCTATGGCGCAGGCCTCGGCGGCGAGCACGTCCTGAATGACCCGCTTGAGGTTTGCTCGGTCCTTCGGCGGCTCCTTGTAGCCGCAGCCGCACTTTTCGAGTAGCTGGGAAGGATGCATGACTGGCGTCCCGCCGAGCTGGATGATCCTCCCGGCCAGCTTCTTGGCGTGCCCGAGCTCATCCATCGATTGCTCTTCGAGCACTGGTCTCAGAGTGTCCGCGTCCATGCCTCTGATCCATTTTGCCGTGAGCCAGTACTGATAGTGCGCCAGCCACTCGTCCGAGTACGCAGTGGTGAGGTCCCTGATGACCTCCTTCACATTCGCCTTGACGATCTCTCGTCCCTTCTTGCCCATATCGGGTTGCTTGTCGTGCCTGTCTGTTATTAATCTGATGCCCTTCCCGACGGTCGATTCATCGCGGCTTCGGCGAGCGGGCAGTTGCGCGATGCCAACGCATAATAATCGATGGGACCGAGTACAGCGTCTCTTGTGCGGGGAAAGGTGAAGTGAGAATGCCAGTGGAACCCGGCGAGTCCCTTTCGACTCTGGCGAGGGAGTATTGGGAGGCGCGGCTGGCAGAAGAGCCGATCCTCGCCACGTCAATCGGGGACCGGCGCTACGACGACCTGCTCCGGGACATCACCCCGCAGGGCCGCCTCCGTGTCCAGAAACAATACGAGTCCATACTTCAGCGCTGCAGGAGCATCAGCGGAGAAGGCCTTTCCGATGCGGACAGGCTGACGCTGACCGCCCTTCTGGTCGACGTGCGAGCTCAGCTCGACTACCTCTCATGCGACCTTGATGATTGGACGGTCGACCCGCTCGACGGGCCTCAGGTCCAGTTCCTGAACATCGAGTCGTTCCAGCCCGTGCGCAGTATCGAGGAGGGCCAGGCAATGGTCGGGCGCTGGCGTTCCATAGGCCGGTTCCTCGACGACCACATGGCGAACCTCAGACGCGGGTCGGGGGAAGGGAAGATCGCGGTCAGGGCTCTGGTGGAGAAGGTTATCGAGGAGACAGAGGACCTACTCGCAAAGCACAACGAGGAGTGGGCATTCGTGCACCCGACCGCGGTTGCTCGCGAGGACTGGCCGAAAGCCGACCACATCAGGTTCAAGAGCGGAGTGACGGCCGCCGTGCAAAAGACCATCCGCCCTGCGTTCGCCCGATACCTGGAGTTTCTGAACACTGACATACTGCCTCGGGCTCGTCCCCAGGACAGACCAGGGATACTCCACGTCCCCAACGGTCTCGAGGCCTATTCCCGACTGATCCGCGTCCACACCTCGCTCGACCTCACCCCCGACGAGCTGCACCAGACGGGCCTGGAAGAGGTGGCGAGGATCAACGGTGAGATGGTGGAACTCGGCGAGAAGGTCTTCGGCACGCGCGACAGGAAGCAGACCCTACACCGCCTCCGGACAGACCCGGCGCTCTACTTCTCCAGCAGGGACGAGGTGGCAGCCAAGGCGGAGGCGGCCCTCTCGAAGGCAAAGGCCGCCATCGCGAAGTGGTTCGGCCGCCTGCCGAAGGCCGATTGTGAGGTAGTCCGGATGGAGGAGCACGAGGAGAAGCATTCTACGATTGCGTACTACCGGCAGCCCGCGGCGGACGGCTCGAGGCCTGGGCGCTACTACATCAACACGTCCGCCCCCGAGACGCGGCCGCGCTACGAAGCCGAAGCTCTCGCGTACCATGAGTCAATCCCAGGCCACCACCTGCAGATTGCGATCGCCCAGGAGCTCGAAGGTATCCCCGAGTTCAGGAAGCACAGCGGTGTGACCGCCTTCGTGGAGGGGTGGGGCTTGTACACCGAGCGGCTCTCCGATGAGATGGGGCTCTACTCCTCGGACCTCGACCGGATAGGCGTCCTCTCGTACGATTCCTGGAGGGCGTGCCGCCTGGTCGTGGACACCGGCATGCATGCGATGGGCTGGACACGGTCGCAGGCGATCGACTTCATGTTCGAGAACTCAGCGCTGGCGAAGAACAATATCGTCAATGAGGTAGACAGGTACATCGCCTGGCCGGGTCAGGCCCTCGCCTACAAGACGGGGCAGCTGGAGATGATGAAACTCCGCCAGGAAGCGAAGGCGAGGCTGGGTGGGCGATTCGACGTGCGGAAGTTCCACGACGCATTGCTGTGCAATGGGGCGGTGCCGCTGGAAGTCCTCCGCCAGGTCATCCACAACTACATGGAGAGCGGTCTGCGGTAGGTTCGGGCAGCGGGAAATCGCTCACTCTCTTCTCTCTCCTGCTCGGTCATGTTGGAATCCACCCTTAGTCTTCTGCTCAGTCTGAGGACTCCCGATCTCGGTCTGGCCGGCTATCTGTGCCAGGGTGCGGTTGCTGGCCGCTGAGAAGTCGTAGTCCTTGGCGTCGTATCCCTGCCTGGAATACTCGTCTGCGTGCTTGATCAGCAACCAGGACTCCTTGCCCCGGAAGCCCGCCGTCTTGATGAGCGCGAAGGAGCCCCGCAGCTTCTTCCCGTAGAGGCGGAACTTCAGATTCCCCTCCTTCATGCCCGCCTTCGCCACCTCCTCGGCCTCCTCTCTCGTTGCGACCTCCCTCCTCTCTCCCTTGCTCGCTTCGATCTCAGGGGTGTAGGTCCCCTCGTCCCAGATCATGACAGGCCCGGCCCCGTACCTCCCGCCGGGGATGAGCCCTTCGAAGTGGCGGTACTCCAGGCTGTGGTTGGAGGTCGACATCGCGAGGCGTCGCACGCCGCTCTCAAGCGAGGGGCCCCTGGGGATGGACCATGACGGCATCACCCCTCCGATCTCGAGCCGGAAGTCGTAGTGCAGGGTGGTCGCCTTGTGCTTCTGGACGACGAAGAAGAGCCCATTGGCGTTCTCACTCATGGAGGTCGTGGTGTTGCGCTCATGGAATGATAAGGGCTTGCATTGGGGAAACACTCAAGTCTCGCGAGAATCCGCGACCCGAGCGAGTGTCAAGGGATGCTCGTCTGGAATAACGTGCCGGAGAGGCACAGGCGGATGATGAGCGAACTGAGAGACGCCCTGAAGGCCCTGCTGAAGCTCGACCTGAAGGCCGACGCCCGGGTCGACAGCAAGGGAACGCTGCAGGGAAGAATTTTCCTCGAGAACGTCCACTTCGGGGCCGAGTTCAGCATCCTCCAAGTCAGGGACTGGGGAGAGGGCCCTGAGGAGGAGTGCGAGGTGAGCGTGAGGACCGAGCTTCTGCCCGGGGTGAACGACCTTGCGAAGTACTTCCCCCGTACTGCCTCCAACAAGGTCGTGCGCGAGGTGGACAGGGTCACCAGGGAGACCATAGCCAGGTCCCTCGGGATGTCAGCCAGCGTCATCGTCGACAACACCCTTGGAATCAACGCCGCCTTCCTGGTCGGGACCCTGGGGGCCCTAGGCGCCATGTTCGGCGGAATCTACGGGTTCCTGCTCACGGCTTCGAGCACCGGAGGAATCGAGGGGGTGGCAGTCGGGTGCGCCCTGGCGGCCGGGGCCATGATGCTGCTGATCTTCAGATCCCTGGACTGACCGAGTGATCGGGAAGCGGCTCTGGGAGAAGCCAGGCAAGTAAGTTGATATCAAGATGGTTTACTCCTACTGCTGCAGGGAAAGGGGATGGCAGTCGAAACGCTGGAGAGGAGGCCCGACTCGAGGGGCAGAACCATGAGGATTCTTGGGATCTCGGGAAGCGCCCGAAGGAACTCCTACAACACCGCCCTCCTCGAAGCAGCGAAGGACCTGGTGCCCCCCGGGGTGGTGCTGGAGACCTTCGACGTCTCCGGGCTGCCGCTCTACAACCAGGACCTTGAAGCGGAGCCACCCAGGATAGTCAGCGAGTTCAAGGAAGAGATCAGGAAGGCGGACGCCGTGCTCTTCTCGACGCCCGAGCACAACTACTCGGTTTCGGCGCTGCTGAAGAACGCGATCGAGTGGGGGGACCGGCCCGAGACCGACAACTCGTGGGACGGGAAGCCGGCGGCGATCATGAGCGCGTCCACCGGCCCGAGGGGCGGGGTGAGGGCCCAGCTCCATTTGAGGCAGATCATGGTAGACCTGAACATGCACCCCATCAACCAGCCGCAGCTGCTCGTGGCTGGGGCCCAGGAGAAGTTCGACTCCGCTTCGAAGCTCACGGACGAGAGGGTCAGAAACAGGCTGCGGGACCTGCTCCTCGCGCTCGTGGAGTGGACCAGGAGGCTGCGGGCGGATGGCATCGGAGTCTAACGACGGGTCGTCGGCCTTCGCCTGGGTCTCGTGATGCTGAATGAAGCCCGAGGACGTCGAGACCTGGAGGCGGGCCCTGCTGAGGTTCAGAGAGCGGAAGGACCTTCTCTTCAGGAGCGACCGCGAATCACCGATCGGTGCCGGGGAGTTCACAGGCCTGAGATACTTCGACCCCGACCCAGAGTTCAGGTTCGAGACGGAGCTCCACCGAGATCCCGTACCAGGGAGCGTGATCATGACGACCAGCAAGGGAACGCGCCAGCTCTTCAACAGGATCGGCCACTTCGAGCTCCTGATAGAAGGGAGGGCGGTACGGCTCGGAGCCTACCAGTCGGCCGAGAGGGAGGACCCCAGCATCTTCGTACCGTTCAGGGACGCCACGTCGGGAGGGGATAGCTACGGCGCGGCGCGGTACTTGGATCTTGAGGTCGAGCACGACGACAGACACGCCGTCGACTTCAACTACGCATACAACCCCTACTGCGCGTACAGCGACGCCTACGCATGCCCGCTCCCGCCGAGGGAGAACTGGCTGACGGTGGCCATCAGGGCCGGCGAGAGGAAGTACCACGACTGAGCCCTGACCCGGAGCGGTTCAGAGTTCAGGCCCCGTTCCGGACTTCATCAACGGCTGAAGAGGACCGTCAGACCGAAGTCTCGTGCGACGTTTCCTGCTTGGCCCTCCTTCTGTATCCGAGGCTGAGCCAGATCCCTATCAGCGTGACCAGCACTGCCAGGACCTTGGAGACGGTCGGGTCAAGGCCGTAGAGCCTCAGAGCATCGTAGAACAGGAACCCTCCTGCGACGGCCGTAACGAGCGACAGGATCTTGTTGTACAGGAGCCATCCGACCACGAAGAAGACGAACCCGACGACGAACGCCGCAACCGTGCTGGAGACGAGGTCCAAAGTCAGCAGGTAGGCGGCATAACCCACGGCCAGACCTATCCCGACCCGCACCAGTAAGAGCCCGATCAGGCCGCCGGCGACGAAGCCGATCAGGACGCCCAGGAGGGTGCCTAATGACCCGAGACTCGTCAGATACTGGGCGGCGAACACCCCGCCTATTGAGGCGCCTATCAGGCCCACGACCAAGAATGCGAGGACCTTCACGACCTTCCTCCCGGCGAAGATCAGAAGGAGCGAGACGATCAGCATGGCGGCAATAAGGGGCCAGGAAGGGACGCCGTTCAGCAGTTGTGAGAACTGGCCCAAGATCGAGACCATTGCCTCACGGCCCCCACTCTTGCAGCATGACTGCCAGCGGGTTGACATTGTCGGGACTTAACTGATTGGGTCTGGGCGTGCGTGCTCAAGTCCGCTGTTCCTAATTGGACCAATCGACATTCAGGCTTAATAGACGACTTGGCCTGTGCTCCTCCCACAAGGCTTGGCTTTCGGTCCGAACTGCGACAAAGAGGTTACGCTTGAAGCCACCTTCTGGCGCCCATGCGGTTTCAATCTGCAGACTCGTCCGAGGAATCCCGCTCCCCTTCCTCATGCGCCTCGGCGGACTCCGAGGAAGCGGTCTGTCAGCAGGATCCTGGTGGCGGCCATAATGGCCGTCATCGTCTTGGTCGTGATTGTGGGGTCTCTCGTGGAGATGCAGCAGCCGCCCAGTCGGGGTAGGGGAGTGGTCACGGTGGAAGTCACGTATGCTGGGAGCTGGTCAGGTTTCTACCTTGAGGGGTCACACTACGTGAGCTGGAATGGGAGCGGGACAAAAGATACAACTCTGGTGAGCCCAGCAGGGACCTCCATGTGGGTCATAGTAGCGGAGGCCCAGAAGCGGGACAACTCGTCCGAAATGCTCACGGTGAGCATCCTGTTGCCCAACGGAACCGTTGCGAATTCCGCCAACACTTCAGCGGCCTACGGCGCGGTCCAAACCTCCTGCGAGTTCAACGATTAGGTTCCATCGCCCAAACTTGGAGCCCGAAGGGTCAGGCTCGAGTCAGAGATAGAACGTTGGCTTCTAATGACGGGCACCATGATCGCGCACGTGTGACCAACACCATCAAAATCGCTGGTTAAGTCCGACCCCACGCCAAGGAATCTTACCACGACTTGTAGTCGCCTATCTCTCCAGAGAGCCCAGCCTTGCAACAGCTGCAACCCTCACTCTTCCAATACCAGAGGTTGTGCCTAGAGCAGAACTCGGAGTCTCCCATTTCAGTCATCGCAGCTCTTGCACCTCATTCGGGGGAAGGAAGTGGGTGACCCCAATGCTGTCATGGACAACCTCGCACTCGACGAACATCCCCTCGTCCTCAGATTCCTCTTGGCTCATGGATTGAGGGACTGGCCTCTGGCATATTACCCCCTGCCTCGAAATGCAGGGTTGTCTGACAGAGAGGGTTGAGTGAAGGTGGAAGCATGTCACTCTACCTCCGGTCGACACGGTAGCTCGGAGACGTCAACCGTAAATAGGCAAGCGGATATTGCCTAACACACTAGGCAAGGTGAGAGGTCGAATTGATATTCCAAGAGCCTCCTTTACGGTGTGAATGCTGTGGCGCGTATCCATGCCTATGTGGAGACTGTTCAGGTTGCTCAGACGTCGTCTCAGAGAGGCTCTTCCTGAGGAATGTCAAGAGGCTCTCGATACTCGGTTGCATTCTGGCAGTGGTGATAGGATTCATGATCTTTGCTCCGGTGATAACAATCCAGGCCAATGCATCTTCAGTCGGAATGGGTTCGGTCACCTTCTGCTATCTTGGTCAGGGAGCCCTGCTCATTCACGGAGAGTACTATCCGTACAATTCGTCCATGAAGTCCACCGTGCAATCTGTGTCAACGACTTCCTGTCCCACGCTTCAATCGAAGCAGAGCGGATAGACTGTCGGAGAATCCATTCAGACTGACGCTGATATGGCCGCGTCTGGTAACAACAGTTAATCAGTGCATGACCACTCTGGGCGAGTAGGCGCCGTCGAGGTTATCTCCTAGTTGTTTGCGGCCCCAAAGGAGAGGACCAGGGGAGGAGATTGGCGACCGACAGCGCTGTAGTGGTGGTCGATTCGCTCGAGAAGAAGTACGGGAGCCTTCATGCAGTGGACGGCATCTCCTTCACGGTCGAGCACGGCGAGGTCTTTTCGCTGCTGGGTCCAAACGGGGCTGGGAAGACGACCACGATCGAGATACTCGAGGGCTTGAGGAACAAGGACGGCGGCCGTGTCAGCGTGCTGGGCCTCGACCCCTGGGCGAAGGGGTACGACCTGCACAAGAGGATCGGGGTCATACCTCAGGGCTTCAAGTTCCTCGACTACCCGACGCCGAGGGAGGCCATCAGGTACTACTCAGCTCTCTTCGGGAAGAAGGTGGATGTTGAGCAGATACTGAAGGAGGTCATACTCGAGGACGCGGGCAACATCTACTACATGCGCCTCTCGGGCGGCCAGAAGCAGAAGATGGGGATGGCGCTGTCGCTCGTGAACGACCCGGAGCTGGTCTTCCTGGACGAGCCGACGACCGGCCTGGACCCCCAGGCGAGGAGGGCGGTCTGGGAGGTGATCCGAAACCTCCAGAAGCAGGGGAGGGGGGTACTGCTGACGACGCACTACCTAGAGGAGGCCGAGGAGCTCGCCGACCGTGTCGCGATAATGCACCACGGCAAGATCATCGCCCACGGCACAGTGGACGAGATAGTCTCGAAGCACGGCTCCGGGGAGAGGCTGACCGTGCGGGCGGGGGAGGAGCTGGCCGAGTACCTAAGGCAGAACACGAAGCTCAGAGTGGAGTACTCTTCGGGGAAGGTCGGGGTCATCCTGGAGCAGAAGAACGACGCGCTGATGGCGCTCGGAGCGATCGCGGAGTCGGGGATGGCCTGGTCCGATCTGACGACGAGGAGGGACAGCCTGGAGGACATTTTCATCAGGATGGTGGGCGAGCCAATGGTCGAGGGCGCCACTACGGAGAAGAGCTGAGCGCAGATGTTTAGCATTAGGAGGACTCTCGCCGATGTTTCGGTCTTCGGGAAGGGCTACATCCGCAGCAGGGTGGGCGCCTTCTTCACCCTCGTCTTTCCTGTCATTCTGATCCTGCTCTTCGGCGCCATCTTCTCGGGCAGCGGCGGAGCTTTGACGGTGTATGTACAGAACCAAGATGGTGGACACGAGAGCATTCCCTGTGTTCGTCAACGCGATGAACAGTACGACGACGATAACGCTGGTCCCGGTCCCGCTTAGCGACAACTTCTCCCAGTATCTTCTCTCGCACTCCGCCTCTGACGGCATCATCATCCCCGCCGGCTTCACCACCGAATACGGCAACCACACACACGTCGAGGTTACGGTCTACGGCAACCCGGCGTCGACCACGAGCGCCATCGTGAGAGAGATAACGGCCTCGGTCGTGAATTCGTTCAACCTGTACGGGGGCGCTCCCGTCCTGGGGATCAAGTCGGCGACCGTAGCGTCCTCCTCCTACAAGTACATCGACTTCCTGATCCCGGGGCTGATCGGGTTCTCGGTGCTGATGAGCCCGATGTTCGCCCTGGTCAACATCAGCTCCACCTACAAGCGTGACAAGGTCTTCAAGGCCCTCTCGCTGACGCCGCTGACGAAGACGGAGTGGCTGGTCTCGAAGATACTCTTTTACGTCGTCATGACCCTGATCTCGTTCGCCCTCATGGTCGCCACCGGGATCCTGCTCTTCGGGGCCCACATCACGCTCTCGCTGGGCGTCCTGCCGTTCCTGCTGGTGGGGCCCCTGCTCTTCGTGTCCCTGGGGATGCTCGTGGGGACGTCCTCCAACACCCCCGAGTCGGCGGCGGTGGTCGGGAACCTGATCACCTTCCCGATGATGTTCCTCTCGGGGACCTTCTTCCCCGTCGCCTCGATGCCTACGTACCTGCAGATGATCGCCCACGTGCTCCCGCTCTACTACGTCATAGATGGGCTGACCAATGTGATGATCTACGGGAACTACGGGGCGGCACTGATAGACCTCGGCGTCATAGTCGTGATCTCGGTGATCATCTTCGGGCTCGCGGTGCGGTTCTTCAAGTGGAGAGAGGACTAGCCGGACCTCCGCTGGTTGAAGTGGCCTGCGCTTCGAAAGGCTTAAGCGAGAACCGAAGTTTCCGGGCTGAGAGCCGAGTTGATTGTGAGAGAAATGATGAAGTGTGGCCTCAGCGCTAGGAAAACTGAGCAATGGCGCAAAGTCTTAAGTCGTTGTGCCAGGGCGCCAGAGGCAGTGCCGCGGTAGCTCAGCCTGGTAATCGCTTAGGCTAAGGAGACATCGAAGCTCATCAGCACTCGGCTGAAGACCGAGTTGTCGTCGGCTCAAATCCGACCCGCGGCACGCCCTTGTGTGCTCAGTGGTCCTGCGAACTGGGCCAAACGGGTGTTGTGAACCAGGCCGGCAAAGTCGTCGACGAAACTTCCCCATTACGAAACTAGGT
>CAWCLN010000017.1:0-171751 GCA_963796425.1 uncultured archaeon
CGTTCCATGTCACTGTCCTCGGTAACCTTCACCCAAATCATGGAGGTGAAGTTGGACAGTGAAGATTGAAACAAAGATACTGACGGAGGTAATCGCTATGGTTGCTCTGGCGGGAGTCCTTGAGTACGTTTCTGGGTTTCTACCCTTGCAAATGCCTGAAGGTGGCAGAGTAACCCTTGCAGCTATGGTCCCGATCTTTTTCGTCGCCCAAAGAAGAGGCCCGCGCATTGGAATATTGGCAGGTATTGCTTTCGGCCTAGTAGTCCTCGTGGAAGAACCCTTCATCTACCATCCGGTTCAAGTACTGCTGGACTATCCGCTGGCTTTCGGTGCGCTAGGGCTAGCTGGTTTCTTCCGCAATTCACCAGTACTCGGCGTCGCAGTGGGAATAGGAGGCAGGTTCCTCTGCCATTTCACATCAGGCCTCGTCTTCTTCGCTACATACGCGCCAGCTGGAATGAACCCGGCACTTTACTCCGCAATATACAACGCCTGGTATCTGGTTCCAGAACTCATCGTCAGCTCCGTGTTCATGTTCATACTGCAAAGAAGGCACATTCTACAGCTCTACCTCTGAGCCACCACAAGGAAATCTGGAACAAAGCAAACTCCCCCCTTCCCCTCTTGCACGTATAATCTTTGAATGGAGTGTTTAGGTGAAGATTGGCCCATTACTTTGGAAAAGTCAACAGAAGCTACATGGACAGCGTTATCTATCCTAGGCTCGGCGCCGCACGCCGAGAACTAATCGTTGGCCCAAAATTCGGCGTTGACAACGCAGTCGTTAGGGTTGGCGGGGGAAAAGTATTGGTGGCCACAACCGACCCGCTATCCTTCATCCCAGGCTTGCGGCCAAGTGAATCCGCGTGGCTCTCGGTCAACCTCCTAGCGTCCGACTTAACCACGTGTGGTTCCGCTCCTCAATTTGGTATCTTCGACTTCAACCTCCCTCCCCAAATGACTAACCACCAATTTGCGACTACTGGAAAGCCTTCCATGCCGAATGCAAGAGGCTCGGGGTCGCAATCGTAGGGGGCCACACGGGAAAATACCAAGGCTGCGACTACTCGATAATCGGCGGAGGCGTCATGTATACGGTCTGCGAACAAGGCCGGTACCTGACATCTGAAATGGCTAGTCGCGGAGACGACATTATCCTTACGAAGGGCGTCGCCGTCGAGACGACCGCAATCCTCACCCGCGTATTCCCTCGAACAATCAAGAAAGTACTAGGCGTCAAACTGTTCGAAAAGGCCTTCCGCTACTTGAACCAGGTTTCGACAGTCAAAGACGCTCTAACAGCCGCCTCTGTTGGAATTCACCAGGACGGCATAACCGCCTTGCATGACGCAACCGAGGGCGGGGTCATCGCCGCGGTCCTAGAACTTGCAACGGCATCAGGCCTCGGAACAGAAATCGACCTCGACCAAATTTCGATTTCCCAAGAGACGCGGGAGATCTGCAAGTTCTTTCGAATCGACCCCTTGACCTCGCTCAGCGAAGGAACTCTCATAATCGCATCTCGGCCGAATAAAACCGCGAAAGTCTTGAACCAACTAAAATCGGCCGGAATACATTCACAACTTATCGGCCGTTTGACGAAGTCACGTTCAGCGTATGCATCAACGAGGCGGGGGCGTGTTCGCCTCACCTACCCTAGTTTCGACCCGTATTGGAGAGCTTACTGGAAGGGAACAACGAAACGGTGGCGTTGAATTTCGGGTTAGGCCGCCGACCTGAAGTTCAGGTAGCCGACTTTTTCGATGCAGTTCTTACACCAGAACTGGTTACGCTCTAAGGAGTATTCAGCGTAGGCGTCAACAACAACGGTTCCGCAGTTCCAGCATCGAAGAAGGAGCATCCGTTTCATCTTATGGAACTTCATCTCCTTCTGGTGCTCCAGCCAAATATAGTCGCCATACTCACAAACGGCGTTGCAAACCTCGCAAAAGAAGAAATTGCCAACCACGGCCAACTCGCATGACTGAAAACTCGTACTCTCCGTGGTCTGGGTCATGTCTCCTCAAATCCAGTGAGGTTTCGCACAAAAACGAGTTGCACCATGCATATGCTTTTGGTTTGACGCAAGAACCCATGCGGAACAAAGGTCGGCCATTCTGACGAAGGTGCATCCTGATAGGTCAGGTGCAAAGGCACGTTGGCAGAGAACCAGAAGGTCTCCTGAAACCTGCGCAATTAAAGTAAAAGGTGAGGATAGCATGACAGCAGGAGTCCAGGCTGTCAGGCAAGGGGTAAACTAGTGCAAGCTATAAGCAAACTCCGGATCTCAAATCCAAGGACTTCAAATGTCCCTTAAATCATATGAACTGCCTGTCCGCCAAAGAATAATCAAATCTCAAATCGGGGTTTGGGAAGTATTCTATGAAAAGCGCAATGTGAGAGACAAAGATGTTCACCCGGCGGTAATGCCGATTGCTCTAGCAAAACGAGCTATCGAATTGTTTACCCATAGAGGCGAATTAGTTCTTGATCCATTTAACGGGATAGGAACAACTCTTCTCGCTGCGAAAGACCTGGACAGAAATGGGGTAGGTTTTGATATTAGCGAAAAATACTGCAAATATGGTAGAGAACGATTATCGCAGACAAAACTTAGTGGAACAGCCCAACAGTTTGTAATTAGCGACGACGAGAGAAATATTCCGAACTACTTGGAAAAAGATAGCGTGCAACTGATTTCACTCTCCGCCTTATGCCAATCTTCTGAATAGAAAGAGGCTCAACAAGAGTCGAAGAGGCGATCTTCGCGATAACAAGTAGTACCTTCGAGTTGAACAATGCTCGTTCTTCCACCACACGTCGGGCACGTTGATGATCGCATGGCCCCTAGGTTTCAGGATGGAAATAGGTCTGTGAAAATATCTCGAATTTCTGCCTGTATTTCTCGACGGCTCATGTTCCAAGGTCTCTCTCGTCTTGGCTGTATTGTTCTACCTTGAGGTACTGCTTGTTCCGCCTCAGTTCGCCCCTTCTGCTCTTGTTCGACCTAGGCCTGTTGAGTAGGTTCGCTAAGGAGGAGAGGTGAAGATCGAACTCACTGCGTCCCCGTCGAGATAGGCAGGTATTCTTCTGGCATCATCGCAGACCACAATCTGCTGTGCATCGGAGCTCCGTCCGGCATTGCCCAGTCGTTCTCTGGCAACGTGGCAATAATGGAAGTTGATGTCGAACCCCACCGCATTCCGCTCACCGTCTTGGCAGGCAACCAGCGTTGTCCCGATTCCGTTGAACGGGTCAAGCACAAGCTCGCCCTTGTGCGTGAACAATTCCACCGCTCTCTCAGCAAGGGCGATGGGCATCACTGCTGGGTGGATTTCTTTGTCTTGATGTCACGTTTCTCGTAGAAAACTTTCCAAACGCCGATTTGGGCCTTGATATTCCTTAGGTGACATACAGTTGAGATGGTTTTCAGGGCATTACATCGTCTCTCCGACGAAATTGAGAGTTTGGCTGGCGAGTGCAGCAATGGTGTTCAATCTATGCAGGTAGGCTGATGTAAAAAGCGCTCCTGAACATCTCTGCTACGTGCCACTCGCACGCCAGGCAAATACGCCAATGGGCTTGATCTTGATAACCGGCCGGTCTTCAAGTTTCATCTGACGATACTGCACGTACTTTTCTCGTAAAGCTGAACCGCGTGCTCATGCTCCTCTCCGGTGTGAACGATTTCTGCGGAGCGCGGTACGAGCACGTACTTCAGTTTGCTCCAGTCTTCTTCATACCGATTCGACAACCAAGGACACGCTAGGGTTCTCAACGATATTCAGGACTCGCTGCAACTTCGTTGGGCTCCTTCGCTTAGGTTTCTCGTCGATCGAGCTATAGAGCGAGTCCCCGTCGTATGCGTAACAAATCGGGATAACTTGAGGCTTGCCATTCTTCGTTGATGTAGCCAAGTGTGCCAAGCGGGATTCAAGGAGAAATTCGCGCGCCCGATCCTTCATTCTCATGTCCGCCTCACCGCTTCGATGTAAAGCTCTTATTCTCCGTGCGGAGAGGGTTGGAGGAGAGTTAACTTTGCCTATCTTCTTCACTCCCAAGCAAGCCAATGAACTCCTACCGGAAGTGAAAGAGACGGTTGCACGCATTATCGCTATCAAGAAAGACGCTGATGGCGTGAAAGATGACGACGAGATGACGGACACGATGGAACGGCTTGAAAAAGAAATTCAGAAACTGGAGGAACTGGGCTGTGTCCTCAAGGACATGAGCATCGGGTTAATTGATCTCCCCGCCGTCAGGCTCGGGACACGCCGTCTGGCTCTGTTGGAAACTGGGTGAAGAGAACGTGTCCTTCTGGCATGGATTGCATGAAGGGTATAGAGAGAGAAAGGCGGTTGACGAGAAGGAATTCTACGAGGACGATGTTGCGATAAAATCACTAACGGGCGAGGTTCTCTCGAAACCTCACACATAAGACCCGTAGCTCCTCAAAGAAAAGTGGACGCTTCGCTATTACAGAGTATTGGAATTCTGGGTGCCCTTCGAGGAAGGACGAGGGGTCATTTAGGCTGCTGGCTAAAAGCAGGGTCGTCCCACTCGACCTGAGGTGGGTTGATAATCCGGCCAAGAATCGCTTCGATAATTCCGTGCCCTGGCGCCCTCCATCAACGGTCCTATTACCCACGCTTGAACTGGGCAGGTACGGCGGGTTGAAGAGGACCAAATCGAACTGGCCCTGCACCTTCGAGAACAAATCGGAAAGAATTGTTTGCACCTCAAGCCCCAGCAAGCCAGCCGCTTTCTTGGCATGTTGTAATGCTGCCTCGTCAATATCAGTAAGCGTTACTGTAGCCCCCCGCATTGCGCAAAACAGGCCAAGGATTCCCGATCCAGTCCCCATATCGAGCACTTCTCTCCCTTCGACAGCCAGTTTAGTTATGGTGTCTAGCATTAGGAAGCTATCATCGCTCGGAGAGTAGACGCTCTCTGGCGCATCCCGTATGGCTCGGAAGATTTTCCTCAGAATCTCAGCGTTCTCTGCGCTTGGCAAGAACCCGTTCTCTTTGTCTGCGGCTTCTCTGGGGTTATGGTTCAGCCATGAATTTGATGAATTCTTCTTGTGTCCGGGGTTTGAGGGCGTAATTGTTCTTGCGTTCATATCCAATGGTTGACGAAGGTTTGTTTCCATAGTCATGGCCCGGGTAGACCTCTATTGAGTCATCCAGGGTAAGGATCTTCTTGACTAGGCTAACGTACATATCGCTAGGGTTTCCGCCGGCCAAGTCCGTTCTTCCGCATTCACCAACGAACAAAGTATCTCCCGTGAGCAGCTTTCCATCAACAAGTAGGCAAATGTGGTCGGGGCAATGTCCCGGCGTGTATGATCACCTTCACCTTCAACGATCCAACCTCGATAATGTCGCCATCCTTCACTGCAATGTCCTTTCGAACTGAGGATTTCTCGTGCATGACAACCTTGGCGCCAGTGCGCTTGGCTACCGCTTCGTTTCCTTCCACGTGGTCATGGTGGGAATAAGTATTGATGACCCGTGTAACCTTGAAACCCAATCCTTCGCACATCGCGAGCAGGTTGTCAACTTCCCAAGCAGGGTCGACTAACGCAGCCGACTTGGTCTCTTCGTCGCCGATAATGTATGAGAAGTTCTGGAAGGTGCCAACAGGAACCTGTCTGAATATCATAGCTGCACCAACAACTAGGTTGGGAGCCGGCGAACTTTAATACCTGAAGGCCCATTCGTTTGCGAATGCAGACACCCATGATTTCCGAAAGTCGATGGAGGAGGCCAGCGGGCGTTCCCTCGAAGAGTTCTTCGAGCAATCGTTCTTCAAGACAGGTTTCCCAGAGTTCGAAGTTGAATACGCCTGGGACGAGGCTTCGAAGATGGCGACGCTGCGCATCAGGCAGACACAGAAGCTGGAGATGGGTACGCCCATCTTCAAGCTACCTTGCGACATTGTGATGTATGTGGACGGGGTCCGGATGAAGAAGACGGTCATGCTGGATTCGGGCGACCAGACCTTCTCTTTTAGCCTAGCATCGAAGCCCACTATCGTCGAATTCGACCCCGAGCACTGGTTGCTGAAGAAGGTCAAGTTCCGAAAGAGCGTCGAACTCCTCGTCAGCCAGCTGGAGGGGAGCGCGGACACTTCGAGCAGGGCCGAGGCAGCGAGAAACATCGGAGAAGCCAAGGCGGGCATCGCGGTCGGCGCGCTCGGACGGTCAGCCAAGAAGACTCAGTTCTGGGACGTGAACGCGAGTGCGCTCAAGGCGCTCGGGGAGATCGGGACATCCGAGGCCCTTTCTGCGCTGCTGGAGGTCGGGATGCCTGCTGACCGGAGGACCAGACGGGCCCTTGCCGAGGCTCTCGGCACCTTCAAGGACGAGAGCGCCAAGTCGCTTCTGGTCACCCTCCTGCAGACGGACCAGAGTCCCTACGTCAGGTGTGAGGCCGCTCTATCGCTGGCCAAGGCATGGCCCGAGGGAGCACTCCAGTACCTCAATGAGACCATGAGGGTTCACACCACCAACGAGACGCTCGGGGAGGCGTGCCTCGACGCCATGGGCAAGCTGAAGGACCCCAGCATCGCGGTGACCGTCAGTGAGAACGTTGTGTACGGGAAGCCTCTCCGCGTGAGAATCGGGGCACTGAAGGCGATCAAGAACAGAGGGCGCATTCTCGAGGAAGAGTTCCCAACGATCAGTGAGATGCTCCTCAAAGACAAGGAGTTCCGGGTCCGCGAGTACATCGTCTCCAAGTTGATTCCGTCGCTTGGAGACGCCAGGTTCCTTGATACACTCAAGGAGGCATCGAGGACCGACCGTGACCCGAGGGTCAGGCGGAAGGCGCTCGAGGTCTTCCACTCCCTGACCGAGGCCGGTGAAGCTTCAAAGACAATCGCGAGACTCGGGTACGAAGTGGAGCAGCTGAAAGACCAGCTGAAGAGGATTCCTCAGACTTCCCAGACGACTCAGTGAAGAGCTCCTACTCGAACGTCTTCCTGGGGGAGTCTCCGCGGGTCGCCGTGACCCGCGATTGTCTCGACGAGAGAAGCCGTTTCATCTTGGGTCCAAGCGAATCGAAGACAGCGGCCAGATTGTAGCCTGTCTCCGTGAAGGCGCGCCTTTCCTTGGGCGTGTACACCTCGACCGAGACCTCGTAACGTGCGTGGGCCTTCGAAGCCTTCTTCGACTTTACGACCGCCCTAATCTCCTCGATGAAGGGGAAGACCTTGCAGAGTTCCAAAGAGAGCCTCTCGAACTTCATCTTGGCCTCCGCCGCCTCGATGGGTTCTTCGGGAAGACCGACAATGTAGAATGGCGTGTCCTTGGAAGGATTTGCAGTCATGAATAACCCAAGTGGCTGTTACGAACGCGGTTATTATGGATTCTGAATACGCGCCACCAAGTTGGGTTCAAAGGCTCCCGAGTATTCTCTCTGAGCAAGCGGTCCTCGCCAAAGGTCCACCTTTCCTGGATTGGTTACAGACTTGATGGCCAAGAAAGCCTTAAGCCGATTCGCCTGACGGGATAAAGTAGAGATGGTGCATGGTTAGTGTAGGCAACTTGGAGTGGTTCGAACAGCTACCCTGCGGGGTGACTGTCTGCGACAAGGACTACACGATCCTGTACATGAATGACAAGGCCGCAGACGTGAGCTCGAAGGAGGGAGGCAAGGCCCTTATTGGGAAGAACCTGATGGACTGCCATCCGCCAGAAGCCCAGAAGAAACTCGAGAAGGTAATGGCCTCGGGTCGGCCAAACGTGTACACGACTGAGAAGAAGAGGACCAAGAAGCTGGTGTATCAGTGTCACTGGAAGAAGAGGGGACGGGTGGCTGGGCTCGTGGAGTTTTCTTTTGAACTCCCCAGCGACATGCCGAACTTTTTGAGGACCTGAGCCTCTTGGCCTGAGCAGGCAGGTCCTCCCTTCGCCATACTCTAGACGCCGAGGAGTCCGGGCAGCTCTGAAATTGACGAAATCACGTAGTCAGCCCCTTCCTCCCGGAGCTTGGCTTCATCGGAGTTCCCGGTCGGGACCGCCACAACCCTGAGCCCTGCATGTTTCGCTGCGATTATGTCGTACCTGGAATCGCCCACATAGAAGATCCTGTCTTTCGGCATCCCTAGCATGGAGATGGCCTTGACCAGCCCATCCGGCCTCGGCTTCATCATCGTGACGTCTTCGCGACACAGCACGAACTCAAAGCAATCCTGCAGCCCGGCGCTCCTGAGAATCTCGGCGGCCGCCCTCCTTCCGCTGTTGGTCAGAACCCCCAACCGCACGGACCTGGATCTCAGGTAGTCGAGCGTCTCGCGCGTACCCGGGAAGACGCTGGTCGAGGGACTACTCTCCATCTCCGAGGCGTCGAGGATAGAGTAGAGCCTGGCTCGCACTTCGTCGAATTTGGCCCTGACCTTCCCCGACTCGACCTGCTCCCTGGCCGAATCAATCATCGCCTGGATGGGGGTCGTCATGTCGAGCCCCGCGGTGTCGAACCCCCTCTTCGAGAGCTCCTGGATCATCGCGACCCTCGTGCCCTGCACGTCGAACTTGAAGGTAACAAGAGTGCCGTCTATATCGAAGATGGCCGCGACTGGGGCCACGGGTTAGATCTTCTTCTTGGCGAACAGTATCAGAATGGCGAGCCCGGCCAAGCCGATGGCCACAATCAGTATAGCAATCGCCTGAAGTGAAACGCCGTTTGTCTCAAGAAATGGGAGTAAGAAAACCAACCCGGGAGGGAATCCATCCTGGTTCTTATTTATCCCTTACCGGCCCTTCAATGAAGCTGCTTGTGACGGGCCCTGAAAGCGTTAACTAACTTGTGGGACTCCGTGGCCGCATGAAGTCTCGTCTGACCTGCTACGGCGGAGTCGGCGAGATCGGAGGAAACAAGTTCCTTCTCGAGGACAGAGACACCAAGGTGATGCTGGACTTCGGGACTGGCTTCTCGGAGGGAGTCGAGTTCTTCGACGGAGGGATCCAGCCCCGAGGGGTCAACGGCGCCGGTGACCTCTTCGAATTCGGACTCCTCCCGCAGATACAGGGTTTCTACTCCGAGAAGGCCCTGCAGAACACCCCCCTGAAACATGCCCCGCCCGAGGTCGACGCAGTGGTGCTTTCCCACTACCACTGGGACCACATGGGGAGGATCGAGCACGTCGACCCTGAGATCCCTGTCTACTGCGGCGAGACCACATCACTCATCCACGAGTCGAACAGCGAGGCGTCTTCGTCTCCCCTCGACGACCACGACCTCAGAATGTTCAGGACAGGAGACAGGTTTACGATCGGCCCCATGGAATTCGTCCCCGTCCACGTCGATCACTCCATCCCCGGCGCATACGGATTCATCATCTACACCGGCGATGGGACGCTGGCGTACACCGGAGACTTCCGGTTCCACGGTCGCGTGGGCTCGATGACCGACGACTTCGTCCGGGCCGCCTCGGCATCGAAGCCAGACCTCCTGCTTACAGAGGGTACGCGCGTCGCCCCGGGGGAGAGGGGGGACAACACGAGCGAAGCGTCAGTCTTGGCGGAGACGAGAGACGTGGTGAAGGCGAGCAGAAACCTAGTCCTTTCGACCTTCAGAGGGAACGACGTGGACAGAATCAACACCTTCTACAACGCCACGGAGGCGAGCGGCAGGCGGCTGATCGTCTCCATGAAGACCGCTCTTCTGCTGGAGAGGCTCAGAAGCGACAAGAAGCTGAGGGTCCCCAGAGTCGGCAGGGACGTCGACGTCTACCTTAGGAGGAAGAGGAGCGGGAGGCTCGACGACGCCGACTACTTCCCATGGGAGAGGCAGTTCATCGACCATGGCGTCTCCGCGCACGAGGTCAGGATGAAGCAGGGCAAGACCTTCCTACACCTTGAGGTCTGGAACTTCCCTGAGCTAATCGACATCAAGCCTGACGCCGGGGGGACGTACATCCACGCCGCGACCGAGGCGTTCAACGAAGAGGGTGAGCGTGAGGAGTCGGTGATCCGGAACTGGATTGACCACCTGGGCTTCAGCTACTATCAGATTCACGCATCGGGGCATGCCCCTATGCGAGAAGTGGGAGGCCTCGTGGAAAGGATACGAGCCAAGCGAGTCGTTCCGATTCACACGGAGCATCCCGAGCTCTTCCAAGAATTCAAGGGGAGGAGCACGAAGCTGGAATTCCCTACGAAGGGAAAGCCCATCTCAGTGCACTCTGCCTGAGAGCTTATTACGCCGAAGGCGTCGGAATCGCGCGTTGCAACGACAGAACTTCGAACCGGGCCGCTGGAATCTTGAGGACACCCTCCCCCGAGGGACCGGTCGGGGAATGCAGGAAAGGCTTGAAGCAGCCAAGGAGAAGGCAGTCCGCTTCGAGAAGCTCCGCCAGCGCCTGGACAGGTTCACGGCAGCAGATGTCAGCTCGACTCTGAAGCTGTACGAGAGCATCGTCGAGGACATTTCGAGGACATCAGCGTACTCCTACATGAGGTACTCCGCAGACACCGCAGACCAGCAGGCCAAAGCGGCGATTGACACTGCCGAAGACCTGAAAGCTGAGGTCGACAACAGGGTCCTCTTCTTCCGCCTCTGGTGGGCCGGGCTGGAAGATTCGGAGACGACGGACCTGATACCGGCCAGCACAGACTACCGCTACGTCCTGGGTCTCTGGAGGAAGCTGAAGCCCTACACGCTCGAAGAGAAGGTCGAGCAGGCGGTCAACCTGAAGAATGTCACCGGGTTCTCAGGTTGGACCCACCACTACGACAAGATGGTTTCAGACTTCAGTTTCACAGTCAAAGTCAGAGGGAGGCTGCTGAAGGACGCCGCGGGGAAGCCGAAGAGGATGGTCGTTGATGAGGTAGCACGACTCTTCGCCTCAGCCGACCCGGCGGTCAGAAAGGCGGCATATCAGACACTCCTCCATCGATACGCTGAGAGTGGGGACGTTCTCGGCGAGGTTTACCGGACGATAGTGAGGGACTGGCGGAACGAAAACGTGAAGATGAGGGGATACACGACCGCGATGTCCCCCCGCAACCTTGAGAACGACGTCCCCGATGCCGCGGTGGAGACGCTCCTGAAGGCCTGCAGGGCCAACGGCTCTGTCTTCCAGGACTTCTTCAGACTAAAGGCAAGGATGCTGGGAATGAAGAAGATGAACAGGTATCACATCTACTCCCCTCTCGCGAAGAAGGAAAGGAAGATCGCATTCTCAGACGGGGTCAGGACAGTCTTCGACGCATTCGGGGAATTCGATGCAAGCGTCGCAATGATGGCAAGGAGGGTTTTCGACCAGGGCCACGTCGACGCGAGCCCCCGGAGGGGAAAGAGAAACGGAGCTTACTGCATGAGCGTCACGCCGGAGGTCACTCCGTACCTTTTCCTCAACTACTCCGGAGCGATAAGAGACGTCTACACGATAGCGCATGAATCGGGGCACGCAGTCCACAGCCAGCTCGCAGCAAGACATTCCGTCCTCACGTTCCAGCCCCCCCTGGTGCTGGCAGAGACCGCCTCGGTCTTTGGTGAGATGATCATCTTCGACAAGTTCATGCGGGAGGAGAAGGACACTGAGCTGAAGCGGGCTGTCCTTCTGGAGAAGATATCTTCGATGTACGCGACGATAGGAAGACAAGCCTACTTCGTCGTCTTTGAGGACCGGGCCCACAAGGCGGTAAGCGAGGGGTCCACCGTCTCAGACCTGTGCAACGTCTACTCATCGGTCCTAAAGGAGCAGTTCGGAGAGGCCGTCGAGGTTCCTGATGAGTTCAAATGGGAGTGGACCTACATCCCGCACATCTATCACACCCCATTCTACTGCTACGCCTACGCCTTCGGGAACCTGCTGAGCCTAGCACTGTACGACGCCTACCTGAAAGAGGGCAGGAGCTTCGTCCCGAAGTACCTAAGGGTCCTTTCGTACGGCGGTTCGGAGAGTCCCCGGAAGATACTGAACCAAGTTGGAATCGACATCACATCCTCGGGATTCTGGCAGAGCGGCTTCGATGTCATACGCAGGATGGTCGAAGAGCTGCAAAACCTGTGAACTGAAAGGCAGAAATAAGCTCTCGCCGGCGGAGGGGCGGTTGAAGCTCGAAGAGGGCAAGCAACTGGCCGAAGCTGCCGTATCGAAGGCCCTGTCTGCCGGCGCATCCTACGCGGAAGCGCGGATACAGAGCACACGTGCCAGGCAGTTCATAGTGAAGAATGGTGAGTCTCAGCCCTCGTTTTTTGCTGAGGGGTACGGGATTGGAATCCGTGTGATTTCGCGGGGAGCCCTGGGTTTTGCCGCTACGAATGAAATGAAATCAGAGCTGGTGAAGGAATTGGCGGAGAGGGCTGTGAAGCTCGCGCGGGCTTCTGCGCCTGTGCTCAAGAAGAGAATAACATTCGATTCATCGAAGGCCATCCAGAAGAGGTGGACCGTACCCGAGAAGGTCAGAATTGAGAATGCCGACGCCGCCTGGTTGAGGAAAGTCCTGCTCGACATCGAGGGGAGAATTGGCGACGGCAAGGCGGGCGTCAAACTCCCAGGGAGGTTCCTTGCCATAGGCGCAGAGTTGGAAGAGAAGTACTACTTCAATAGCGACGGGGCGAAGGTCGAGGCGAGGCTGCCTCGCATCGTTTTCTTCGGGTCGCTCACGGCCGTGGAAGGCGACGCGACGGCCCAGCGATTCCTTCAGCAGGGGGAAACCGGAGGTCTTGAAGTTGTGAAGCGGATCAGACTGATCGATAAAGTGGAAGAGGAGGCCAAGACGATGGGCAAGGTCCTCAGGACAGCAGTCAAACCGCCCAACGACATTGTCGACGTAGTACTGAGCCCAGAGCTCTCGGGCATAGCGGCCCACGAATCGGTGGGGCATCCACAGGAGGCTGACAGGGTCTTGGGTAGGGAAGGGGCGCAGGCGGGAGAGTCATACCTGAAGGCCGACAGCTTGGGAAGGAAGATAGGAAGTCTCGAAGCGAATGTCAGCGACGACCCGAACCTCCTCCATTCGATGGGTTACACGCCAGTCGACGATGAAGGAGTGGTCGCCAAGAAGCGCAGGCTAATTAAGAACGGCGTGATCAACGAGTTCCTTCACAATAGGGCGACCGCAGGGGAATTCGGGCTCGAGAGCAACGGTGCCTCTAGATCAGTTTCATTCGACAGGGAACCGATAATTAGGATGTCGAATACGTTTGTGGAGCCAGGCGACTACTCCACAGACGAGTTGATTAAAGAAGTGAAGCACGGGGTTTTCTTCAAGACATTCACGGAGTGGAACATAGACGACAAGAGGTTCAACCAGAGGTACGTTGCACTCGAAGCGTACCTCATAGAGAGGGGGGAGGTGAAGGGAATGGTGAAAGCGCCGGTCCTCGAGATCACCACGGCAAGGCTCTGGGGAAGTGTCAAGGCCCGAAGCAAGAGCATGGAATTCGAGGCCGCAGTCTGTGGCAAGGGAGACCCGCAGCAGGGGGCGCCCGTGTGGACAGGCGGTCCTGAGACGTTGCTGAAGGGGATTAGGCTCGGAGCAAGGTGACAGTGTTGGACCTCGAAGCCCTCAATGAAGACGCCGTCTCGACGGCCAAGAGACTGGGCGCAGAGGACGCGATTGCGCTGACGGCCCGGATCAAGGACCGAATGATAAGGTTCGCCAACAGTTCCGTAACAACCGCCAACCACGTCGAGGAGGCGGAGCTGATGGTTTATCTTGCGAAGAGCAAGAAGCGGGCAATCGCCTCGACTTCCAACCTCGAATCCGCGAGCGTAAAGAGGTTCGTTCGGGACCTCTTCGACTCGCTCAGAGGATTGCCTGAATCAGAATACGTCCCACTTCCCGACAAGGCATCGAAGTACAACCCGAGCACCCTCGGGTTCGACAGGAAGTTGGTCGAGGTGGGCGAGGAGCTCCCGGAGTTCGCAAAGAGGGCGATCTCTGCATCCCTCGCTGCGGGGGGCGACAGATCTGCTGGCGTGATCGACGCGGGTACGGTCTGGTACGCGATCCTAACCTCCACAGGGACCAAGGGCTCCGACACGAGAACTTCAATCACCCTCAACATCAGGTCGTTTGCGGAAAAGGATGCAAGTGGACATGGGTTGAGTTGTTCCTCGACCCTAGCTGGGTTCGACCCGGAGGAGGCCGGAAGGAGAGCGGGCAGTGACGCGAAGAAAATGAGGGAAGCATCAGAGCCAGAGCCCGGAGCATACCAAGTCCTGCTGAGTCCGACGGTAGCGTCGAACATAGTGGAGACAATCGGAATGGCCGCGTCAGCGTTCTCGGTTGATGCCGGTACCTCCTATCTTGTAGAGAAGCTCGGCAAGAAGGTCGCGGCCAAATCGTTCAACCTCACTGACCACGGGACTGTGAAAGGCGGGCTTGGCGGAAGGGTCTTTGACGACGAGGGAACCCAGACGAGATCAACCCCGGTCATACAGAACGGGATACTGAAAACCTACTTACACAACCTCGCGACTGCTAAGAAGTGGAAGACAAAGAGCACAGGAAGCGCAGGGTTGGTCACCCCCCACGGCTGGAACTTCGAAGTCGGAGCGGGCGACTCGTCCCATGACGAGATGGTCAAGGAAATGAAGAGGGGAATCATCCTCACGAGCAATTGGTACACCCGGTTCAAGAACTACAGGACTGGCGAGTTCTCAACGGTGCCCAGGGACGGAGCGTACCTTGTCGAGAACGGGAGGGTAACGCGGCCCCTCAAGGGGATGCGCACCGGTGACGACCTCACGAGGATGTTCTCGTCAGTACAGCTCCTTTCGAAGGACAGAGAATGGATAGAGTGGTGGGAGGTCGACACACCAACACTGTGTCCTTGGATGCTGATAGACGGCGTCAAGATCACGAGGGCGTACGAGTAGTAGGTGTGCGACCTCCGGACGGAAGGCTGTGGTCGTGGCATACAATTCTCATTAGAAAGGCTGCTGCGGACGACCCGGACGCTGTGCAAGGTGTAAGGATAGAGGATGGAACCGCTCAATAAGGGACAGCCAGCCGGAAAGACAATTGAAGGGTTCAACGGTTTCTTGGTAGTCGAGTACCTGAGTGGGTCGGAGTAGTTTGAGTCACGGCTTCGACGTCGCGGTCATGCACGACTTCTTCGTCGACAGGCTGGTGCAAACGCGCAGCATCTCCAGGCTGGCCGAGTCGGTCCTCGGGAAGGCGAATCAGGGAGGAGGAGGCATCCACGGCGTCTCGCAGCAGGACGTCAGTGGAGGCAACGCAGTCAACCTTGCGCACGCGCTCGCCCGACTGGGTCTCAGAACACTATTGATCACCCACAGCGACAGAGTCCACGAACGGATGCTTAGGGAATCGTTCGAAGACCTGAAGGCGGTGGTACGGGTCAAACCAAAGCCTCCCGGTCTCACCGTTGCGCTTGAGGGAGAGGTCAACGTCATGCTGGGACACGGAGGCGGGGCGGAGGACTTTGGCCCTGAATTGCTGGATTCGGATGACTGGAAGGAACTGAGGGCGGCCCGGGTGATCTGCTCTGTGAACTGGGCCGCGAACAGGAGCGGAACCAGGCTCCTCACTGACCTGCGCGGTAGGCTTGGGAGAGAGAAGGTGATCTTCTTCGACCCGGCTGACTTTAGAGACAGGCTGCAGGAATTCACCAGTCTCCTGACGGTCATCACAAAGAAGAGGCTCGTTGATTGGATGAGCTTGAACGAACATGAAGCCGTCGAGACTGCGCGAGCCCTGGGCGTGAAGACGACGGGCATGGGAGGGACGTGCGCAGCTCTCGCCGAGAGACTTCGGGTGGACCTCGACGTCCACACGACTAGAGCATCATTCTCCAGCAAGGGAGGCAGGGCTACCGAGGTCCGTGTCAAGAAAGTGAAGGTTCGCAGGCTGACGGGAGCGGGCGACGTTTGGAATGCCGGCTCGATTTACTGCAGATTGAAGAACTACAGTGACCCTGAGAGACTGAGATTCGCCAACGCGGCCGCTGGACTCCACCTGACCACGGGGAGCTCTTCGCCCCCGAAACTCGAAGATGTCCTGGGTGCTCTTCGCTGACTATTTCTCGAGCATCCTGGAGAAGGTCCATGAGACGGTGTTCAAGATCTCATTGAGTCTGGCTTTCTCTCTGTAGTTCCCTACCATCAGCTTTGCAATCGCGCCGTCGCTCTCCTCTACGTCGAATCGAAGCTCCATGCCCCTCCCCAGTTTCCCCTTGGAGATGAGGTCCAAGTCTGCGGTCTTCATCCCCTGCAGAATCTTGCTGAGTAGGAAGGACTTGAAGGGAGGGGTCGCGGACTTCAGGGTCACGCCATCGCAGAGCTCCACGGAGACGCTATCTGGAGTCACTGACGCCCTCGCTATCACCTGGTCACCTTTGTCTCGTTTGAGCTCTCTCACTTCGGGTGCCTGCCTTGCCTCTGCCATCATCTCGTTCGCCGGTCTGAAGGTGGAGGCCCTGAGAGTCGCGTCCACGTACCCGAGTGACTCCTTGAGTCTCTCTATTTCGTCCTGAAGTTCGGCTATCCTTCCTTCGAGCCAGAGCTTGAGCTCAGCTGCCTTCTTGACATCCCTCTCGGAGGAATCCAACAGGGCACGTCTGTTCGCTGTCGCTAAAAACGTTAGTCGGGGTCGCGAATCTGGCTGCAGAGTTGACTGAAACTATTGGGAGATCGGGCCTTTGCCGCCAGCCATCGCTTTGATTGGTCTAGCCTTCGATCCGGAAGCTCTTCGAGTTCCTGAGCCTCACCTTCTCCACTTCGACTGAGTCCACCCGGGCTCGCGGGGGGCCATGCTTCGCCCATTCTATGATGCGCCTCACCCTCTCTTCTTCACCCTCGAGGTAGGCCTGGACTGAGCCATCAGCCATGTTTCTAACCCAACCCGATACGCCGCGACTCGCGGCCAGCTCGGCCATCGAGGCCCTGAAGAAGACCCCATGCACAAGCCCCGTAATCCTCAGCATGGCTGCGGTTCTGGCCAGGGTTCAAGCACCTCTGTGACCTGAGATCTTCGAAAAGTAGTAGCCCCCCAATCGAGCGGATGTGGACATAGCCTGTTCTTGGCAACGCCGGACCAATAAGCGTTCTACGGCTGTCTTGAAGAGTGACACTCTAGACTCGGTGGGCACGGCCGAGACCCAGGCAGAACTCGCCAAGCTCGTCAGCCCCGAGCTCGAGAGACCAATCACCGAGATGGAGTTGACAAACAGAATTGCTGCAGAATGGTGTATCGTCACAAGACATATAGAGAGCTTGCTCTTTCTATAGAGACATGGACGCACGCAAGGTCCTCGAAATGGGGGGCGGGACCCTCCTGATCTCTCTGCCCAAGGACTGGGCGAGGAGGAACGGAGTGAAGAAGGGGGCGACGGTGGCTGTCGACGAGCTTTCAGCCAGGAAGCTGATAGTGAGGCCGATCGAGGACGTCGCCGACAAGCCGAGGGAGATCGAGGTGGAGTACCCGGGGGAGGACCTGAGCGAGGTCATGAATGACGTCACAGGGGCCTACCTACTAGGGTTCGACGTGATCAGAATCGTTGGCAAGAAAGTAATCTCCAGGGAAGACAGGGCCAAGCTAAAGGCCACAATGGCCCGCCTGGTGGGGCTGGAGATAATGGACGAGGACTCCAAGAAGGTCGTGGTCCAGTTTCTGCTTGAGTCATCAGCGATTATTCCGGAGAAGATAGTCAGGCGGATGTCCAGCATCCTCGACGGCATGCTCAGAGACATGGCAGAGGGGCTGACCAAGGGGGATGCCAAGCTCCTGGCGCTCGTCGCGGAGCGCGACGACGAGGTCGACCGGCTCTACTTCTTGCTTGTGCGGGCTATCAGGGCCGCTATAATGCGACCAGAGATTGCGGAGAGCTACGGACTCTCGCCCGTTGACGTTCTGGACTACCGGGTGCTCGCCAGCTTCCTTGAGAGCGTCGGAGACGCCGTGGCGGAGCTCTCGAAGAAACTGCACTATTCCCGGGCGTCCAGGCAACTCTCGCGCGAATTTGCGGCGTGCGTGTCGAGGCTGAAACAGATGAACGACCTGGCCACTCAGGCGTTCATCTCCAGAAGGGCGGGGAGGCCCCGCTCCGTCAAGATGACCGTCAACAAGCTGTCCCAAGAAATGAGTCAAGACCTAGGGAGGATTGCGCAGCTCCCAGTCGCCCAGGGTGCATTTGTGGCAGAGACGCTTGGTTCCCTAGAGAGGGTCAGCAGTCTGTTGGTCGATATCTCCGACCTCGCCGTGATCACGCAACCCGTATCCTGACCAGATCGACCAGAAAGTCTTGGACGCAGTGGCACGTCGTTTCAACATCGACCCATGGGAATTTACCGAGGACTACCGAAAGGCCATTGACCCCAAGGAATATGCTGCGTGGGACATTGATGTGGAATACAAGAAGTTGCTCGAAGAGAAGCGGGCCCACCCCGAGAGATTCACACCATCCCCGAAACTTGTCAAGCAATTCGGCAAGAACGGGACTTGGGCGCTCTATGATGTCAAGGTGGCTAGCAAGGCCGACGAGAACGCAATTCTTGGTCTGTTGGGGGAAGGCTACTCCTTTGTGCAGGACTTGGGCACTGACCGAGCAGTTTATCGGAAGAAACTAGAGTGACCGCCGTCTTCGCCTTGAATCATTGGGGCACGAGGTTAATCTGGCATATCAATATCAGGTTGACCCAGCAGATATCAACATCTACCATTCCCCCCAAGGAATCCATGACAGACGGTGCATTCGTTGCAGGATTAACCAAACAGGCGACCTGCTTACCTCATACATGAACACTGAACGTGGAAGGCCATGGTTTGACCCGTTCAGAAGACTGCGAAATCAGATGACCCACAAGGTTCTGTCGGTCATACAGGTACACATCAGAATTGGCGATGCAACTACTCGAATCCTACTGCCCGATGACCCGTCTACAGCCAATCCCCAGCCGAATGACTACTCGAATGACTTGGAAGTCAACGAGTATTGCCGCAACACAATTGAGAGCGTGATAGGATTTGTCGAAGGAGTATACCCCTTCATCAGCCCGTTGACAGCGAATCGCTACCGACTGTAGTATTTAGAAACCCTCGGAGTCAGGGTCGTCGAGACTCGGTTGCTGTTGAGGGTCAGGTCACCCTTCTATGACTCTTTCAATCTGGCTCATAGCCTTGTGAACCGTCTTCGAAGATAGAAGCCCAGACCCGCTTTCAACATGTTAAGGGGGAGGGTTGGCTGAAGGAACTCTCGCCGGGGGCGGGTTCTTCATCCTTCTTGCCAGATGGCAGATTCTGTTGGGAAGGAAGGAAGATGAGCCATCGCCTGCGAGTTAACAGGGAAACGAACCACTCGCCAAGTTGACAGAGCAATTCTGATTTCTGCTTAAATAACCAAGTCATGTATCCCATCTATGCCCACTGGTCGCACTCAAAAGTCAAATCCTAATCATCCTCGTCAAAGGCAGGTGTGGAATATAGTCATATTGGAGTTGACTTAACCATGTCGAAGTATCTCTTTGTCACGGGCGGAGTGATGTCCGGTCTCGGCAAGGGCATCACGGCATCGTCTGTAGCTAAACTTCTGGAGCTGACGGGTCTCGAAGCGACCTGCCTCAAGATCGACCCGTACCTGAACTTCGACGCCGGGACTATGAACCCCATTACCCACGGTGAGGTCTACGTCACTGATGACGGCGGCGAGACGGACATGGACCTGGGGACGTACGAGAGGTTCCTGAACAGGAATATGTCGAAGGCCAACAATGTAACGACTGGCCAGGTCTACAAGAAGGTCATCGACGACGAGAGGAGGGGGAGGTTCCTCGGCAAGTCAGTTCAGATAATCCCCCATATCACGGACGAGATCAAGCGAAGGATAAGGCAGCTGGCCTCCGACTCGAAAGTGGACGTTCTTCTAGTCGAATGCGGCGGGACGGTTGGAGACATCGAGAGTCTTCCCTTCCTCGAAGCATTCCGGGAGATGCGGATGGAGGAGGGACCGTCCAAGACGCTCTTCCTTCATGTCAGCCTCGCTCCCGAACTGTCGGTGGTAGGGGAGATGAAGACCAAGCCCACCCAGCACAGCGTCCAGGAGATGCGCAGGATAGGCCTCCAGCCCGACATCATAGTCGTCAGAAGCTCGAGAGCCCTTCCGAAGGAAGCCAAGGAGAAGATCTCGCTCTTCACGAGCGTACCCGTGGAGAGCGTGATATCCAACCCCGACGTAGAATCAATCTACCAAGTCCCTGCGCTTCTTGAGGAGCAGGGAGTACTCAGGCCAATCTTCCGGCAGTTCGGGATCAAGAGGCGGCTGAGCATCAGCAAATGGAACGCGGTGGCCAACCGGTTCCTCGACCAGCCGAAAACTGTCAGGGTCGCGATGGTAGGCAAGTACGCCAGCCTAGGTGACAGCTACGTGAGTGTTAACCAGGCACTGATGCACGCCTGCGCAGTTAACGGCGCAAGTTCCAAGGTAGATTGGATCGAATCCGAGGTCATCGAGGAAGACGGCGCGAAGCTCGGGCTTCTGGACGGTTACGATGGGATCGTCATTCCCCAAGGGTTCGGAAGCAGGGGAGTAGAGGGCAAAATAGCGGCGGCGAGCTATGCCCGCGTCTCGGGAATACCTTTCCTCGGCCTCTGCTTCGGCTTCCAGCTAGCCAGCATCTCGTTCGCCAGGGATGTCCTTGGGCTCGAGAGGGCGAACAGCACCGAAGTAGACCCGGAAACACCTCACCCTGTGATCGACCTCCTGCCGGCGCAGAGAAAGGTCTCCGACCTAGGCGGCACGATGAGGCTGGGAGGGCACGACATCTTCCTGAAGAAGCCAAGCAGGGCCTTCGACATCTACGGGCAGAAGAAGATACGTGAAAGGCACAGGCACAGGTTCGAGCTCAACCAGAAGTACCTGAAGAGGTTCGAGGAGGCGGGGATGCACTATGTTGCCTTCAGCGACAAGGGCCGCAGGGCAGAAATCATGGAGCTTGATGGGCATCCCTTCTACATGGGGACGCAATTCCACCCCGAGTACGTGAGCAGGCCGGAGAGTCCGGAGCCCATCTACGTGGCCTTCGTCTTAGCGTGTCTGAAGGCATCAAGCACAAGAAAGAAACACTGAAGGTCAGACCCTAACTAGCTGCGTAGAGCTCGGCAATCTTCAGTGCCTCTCGGACGACCTCTCCTGCACTTGCGCCGAAAACGTAGACGTTCGGTTCGACGCCGTTGCCGCCTGAGTCTATGACCGCATCGAATCCCTCCTGCGACGCAAGCATCGTCCGTGCAAGCGCTGCAACCGTTGGGTCCTCCTCAGAAGTAGCCCGATAGCCACCCACGGTAATCGTTCTAAGGTGGAGCCTCTGCAGGGTTCGGTTCATTTTGCCATCATACCTCAAATTGATGCATGAACGGAAATCAGGACGCCTCTTCCTGACGAGGAGCAAGACCTTGGCCATGTGTCTGGAGGCACCGAACTCAGGTGCCTGTAGCGACCTCGCCGTATTTCTGACACGGACGATTCTTCCTGGTACGGCAACGACATCGCTTGGTTCCTCGGAATCTCCTGCGACGCAGGCAATGTTGACCGACACCTCTGGCATCACAGATGCGAAACTTGACGACGATTCAATCAGCTTCACTGCTTGAGCTACCTCATCGACGACGGCAGATCGCCTGTCAGTCTTCTTTCCGTAGGCTCTGACGCAGACATCGCACTGGGCGAGTGATGGGTACATCTTCCTGTGGAGGCCGCAGACCGAACCGCGGCCGAGCATATCAAACCAGATGGTGCGAATTGTCTCAACTGCGTCGGCAGGGTTCCTCTTGACCTCTTCGGCGAGCAGGGCAGCGTATCTGTCGGCTTCTTCCCTGTTCACTGAAACGGATGCCATCACAGAGTAAGGCTTCTGCCCTTCCGAGGATAGATAATGGCTGACTGACGCTTGAGTCATTCCCAGCAAGGACGAAATCTTCGTCTGAGAGAATCCTTCTCGGTGCAATGATCTTGCCACCAGCAGTCGCAACGGTGGAAGGAAGTGGTCCATCATGACCTCGTCGGGAGGTTGCATGATATAAGTCGGTTATTTACTCATTTATAAATGCCCGGAGGACCAGCGCCGGCATGGGTGGTGCGGGCGAGAAGGGAGGCATCCTGAGCACCCGCGTGCTTGCAGAGGCCATCATTATGGTGGCTCTTTCAACTGTCCTGTTCATGGTAAAGTTGGTCACATTTCCCGCAGGAGGAGAGATTACGCTTGGTTCGATGACCCCAATCATACTACTGTCCCTGCGGAGGGGACCCAAAGTGGGGGTTTTCGCCGGAATCGTCTTCGGAATGATTGTGCTGGAGATCGAACCTTTCATCTACAACGTGCCTTGGCAGGTGCTCTTGGACTATCCCATGGCCTTCGGGGCGCTTGGGTTGTCAGGTCTTGTGAAGTACCAACCGAGGAATTGGGTGGGAACCATCCCTGTGAAGTCGCGGTCATTCCTAGTTCCGTTGCTGGGTCCGGTAATCGGAATAGGAGGCAGATTCGTTTGCCATTTCCTTTCGGGAATCATCTTCTTCGCGACGGACGCCCCCGCAGGAGAGAGTCCAGCGCTGTATTCGGCATTGTACAACGGGGCATTTCTCCTTCCTGAGTTCATCATAACTGAGTTCGTCTTGTTCCTGTTGTTGCAGAGGAACATCCTGAACGTATTTCGATGAATGGCGATGCCCTTGCACGCGGAACCCACGGGTAGTCGCAGGAGGGCAATCTATGGGAAGGCAGGCAGGGAGCTCCTTGAGGGGATTGTCTATCGGCATCTCGGTGCCACAAGATCAGAGGTGATCAGGGGCCCTGGTCGTGGACTGGACAACGCGGTCATCGGGCTCGATGAGAAGAGGGTAATGGTCTTGACAGTGGATCCTGTCTCAATCATCCCCTCGCTCGGAATGCAGCTTTCGGCCTGGCTAAGTGTCCATCTCATTGCGTCAGACCATGCCACGTCGGGCTTGAGGCCAGAGTACGCGACCTTCAGCTTCAATTTCCCACCTGTGTTGAGCAACGCTGACCGTGAAGAGTATCTACGGTCGATCGGCGAGGAGTGTCGCAAGCTGGGAATCGCGATAGCAGCTGGACACACCGGGAGCTATCCTGGGGCAGGGTTTACGGTCGTCGGAGCAGGTTCGATGTTCGGGTTTGGGCGTCGAGGAGACTTCATCGACCCCTCGATGGCGAGACCAGGCGACGCGATTCTGATGACCAAGCAGGCTGGTATCGAGGCAAGCGCATTCCTGGCGCTCTCATTTCCACGATACGTGGAAGGGAAAGTGGGCCGCCTCAGGGCATCGCGCGCGAAGAAGCTAATCAGGTCGTGTTCAACGGTGACGGACGCCCTCACCGCTGCAAGAATCGGACTTGGTGTGGACGGAATAACATCGATGCACGATGCCACCGAAGGAGGCGTCCTTGGAGGCCTCGAAGAGATGGCATATGCATCAAAGACCTCATTCCATGCGGACCAGGGCAGGATCAGCGTTTCAAACGAGGTCGCCGCTGTCTGTGGGGAATTCGGCCTCGATCCCCTCTGTTCGCTCAGTGAAGGGACACTCCTCGCGACGTGCAACCCGACCAAGCTCGATGACGTGCAAGACGAATTCTCTGGATCAGGGATACCAGTCCGGAAGATCGGGTCTGTCAGAGAAGGGGCGGGGCTCTGGGTCACCCAGGATGGCGGACACCCGAAGAGAATCAAGCTTGGAGCAGACAGATATTGGGCCGTCTACAGGGACGCGACACGCTTGGGTTTGAAGTAGCAGAACCGACCCCCACGTCTCGTTTATCACGATGCGGAAGCAGGCAGGAGGTCAGACCATGTCGACCACTGAGCGAGCGGCTCGCGTCCTGAAGTCGCTGAAGGACGAGGAGTGGAGGACGCTGGCTGGGCTTGAAGAGGCGGCCACTGGCCACGGGACTGCTGACATTGGCAGGCTTGCAAGGATGAGCCGCCTTCCTCCTGAGCGAGTACGGTTCGCAGTCGGACAGCTCGAGAAGAGAGAGTTGGTAAGCCGACGAGGGTCTGGATACGCCCTAACGAAGGAAGCAGTCGAGGCCATGGCACTCAGGGACTACGTCAAGAGGGACCTGATCTTCGCTTTGGGCGCGGTCATCGCGAAGGGAAAGGAATCAGATGTCTACGAGACGCTCACAGAAGAGGGTTCGCCACTCGCCCTGAAATTCTACAAACTCGGAAGGACGAGCTTCACCAGAGTGAGGAAGAAGAGGTTCAGAGAGGGAGCCGAAATGCGGAGCTGGATGACGGCCAACTACGAAGCCGCCAAGAGGGAGTACACTGCGCTCAAGAGGCTCGAGGGTTTGTCCCCGGTCTTCCCCAAAGCGATTGCCTTCAACAGGAGCACAGTGCTGTTAGAGGAGCTGTCGGGGGTAAGGCTTTCGCAGAGACCGGAACTCGAAAACGCTGAAGGAACAGCGCGCACTATCATCGAATCCATCAGGAAGACGTTCCTCGAGGCTGGGCTGGTCAACGCCGACCTCAGCGAGTACAACATCCTCACCACTGGAGATGCGCTGTGGTTGATAGACTGGCCCCAGGCGGTCGGAGCGAATCATCCCAACTGCAGAGAGTTGCTTGAGCATGATGTTACGGCCGTCGCCAAGTTCTTCCGGAAGGCCTACGGCGTTGAGCTGGACGAGAAGAAGATGCTCCTCTTCGCGACCGGCGAGGAAGAGACCTTAGAATAGCGCAGACTTCCTAGGGACCAGCTTCGTTACCTCACTAATCCCCAGAAACAAATCTCATTTGCATTGCAGGACCGCTGCACCGTGAAGGGACTTCCCTAGAGACGATCCTCTATTCTGATGTAGAGGACGTTGTTGCCCCTGATCACGACCTTCCCGTAGTTTGCCTTCTTCGCGCCGTTCTCCGACTCCTCCGCATCCATCAGGATGACGTTCATGTACGAGTCGACGTTGGACATCTTTCCTTTGTACTCGAGTTCGTTCTTGAGCCTGACCGAAACTTGTTTGCTGGTCGCCTTCTGGAGTACGCTAAGTGGGCGCTTGGCCTGAGGAGGGGGCTGAGAATTCATTCGTACTTTTTCTCAGGGCATCATGTCAGAGTTAAAAAGACATCGGTATCGAAACGACAGCGAAAACAGGTCGTTTGATGGCAGATGGCTCCAGAGTTTGTGGGAACGGATGTGGTGAAAAGGACGGCTTTGTTTCCAACGTTCAGCTCGGGCTCGGCAACCCTCGACGGACTCCTCGAGGGCGGGTATCGAGGAGGGCGCGTGGTCGAAGTGCACGGGAGGAGCAACACAGGAAAGACGCAGCTGGCCCTGCAGGCGGTCCTCTGTGCCGCACGGAAGGGCAAGAAGGCGCTCTTCATCGACACTGAAGGCACCTTCAGACCCGAAAGGATCGTAGGGATGGCGGAGGCTAGAGGATGGAACTCGACCGGCATCCTCGAGAGAATCGTGTACTTGAGGACAGATTCGTTCGTCGAGCAAACGGAGGCCATTGCCAAGATGAACGCAAGGAAGGCAACTGCGGCCTGTGCGCTGGTCGTGGTTGATACGCTGACCAGGAATTTCACAATTGGATTGCCAGGAAGGTCGAACCTCGCCGAAAGGCAGGGAGCCCTCGACGTGTATCTGAGCGAGACTGCGAGGGACGCCTACCTCAACGGAAGAGCTTACCTCTTGACCAACCGAGTGACATTCGGACCGTCACATGACATCGCGATTGGAGGCAGGACAGTCGAACAGATGGTGCATTCGTCAATCCTGCTGGAGAGAGACGAAGGTTCCGTAAGGGCGACCAGGCTGTCCACTGGCCAAAGCGTGCTGGCCTCCATGAGCAAGGCAGGTCTGGATTAATCCAGACCCAGCACCCCGGCAGATCCTTCCGGCCGGGTGGTCGTTTCTGCACCTTCGCCTTAGGGGGATTTGAGAACCGCTGCTTGATGATCAATTATGCATAGTCGAGAAGACTGCGCACACACGTGCACGGGTCTCCTGTTTCAGGACACTCTAGGATTGCGTCACATGAGATGCGGAGGTTCCCTCGTCACCACAAGTTCACTAGAGAAACCACGGAGACTGTGTTGCTAAAGTAGTTGGTAGCGTACACAGTGCCCGTCCGTGTGTTGACTGCTATCGCAGAAAGCTGGTCTCCGGCAATGATCCTTTCAGTGACCAGGTTCATCTTCCCGCTGATCACCGAGATTGTGCCATCATAGGCATTGGCAATGTACGCGTTGTTTGTCTTCGTGTTGATCGTCAAGGCAAAGGAGCCCATTTCGACAGTGATGTTCGCGATGGCGAGGTTCGTCTTTCCATTGATCACGGTCACGGAGGTGGCGTTGTAATAGGTACTGACAACGTAGACTCTGTTGGTGGACGGGTTCACAGCCAAGGCAAAGGGATAGACTCCGGCAGTGATGTTCGCGATGGCGAGGTTCGTCTTTCCATTGATCACGGTCACGGAGGTGGCGTTGTCATAAGCATTGATAATGTAGACTCTATTGGTGGACGGGTTCACAGCCAAGGCAAAGGGATAGACTCCGGCAGTGATGTTCGCCATGACCAGATTCGTCCTTCCGTTGATCACGGAGGTAATGTTGTCATAGTAATCGGCAACATAGATTCTGTTCGTGCGTGAGTTTACCCCTACGGCAGAGGGGTCGCTGCCGACATCTCCGACAGGAATGGTCGCGATGACATTATTCGTCCTCCCATTGATCACAGAGACTGTGTTGTCCCAGTAATTGACAACATAGATTCTGTTTGTGGAGGGGTTGACCGCTACGGCAGAGGGACCGTCTCCGACAGTGATGTTCGCTATGACCAGGTTCATCTTCCCGTCGATTACGGTGACTGCGTTGTCATCGAAATCGGCAACATAGACTCTGTTTGTGGACGGGTTGACAGCTACGGCAGAGGGACCGTTTCCGACGGTAATCATTTCGGTGAGCATGCTAACGCTTCTGCTGATTACGGAGACTGTGTTGTCATATGAATTGGTAACATACGCAATGTTCGTCCTCGTGTTGACTGCGACACCAGAGGGCCCGTTTCCAACGCCTATCGTTACGGTGACGTTGTCTGTTCTTCCATTAATGATAGAGATTGTATTATCGTAGGCACTAGTAGCGTATACGGTGTTCTTGTACGGATTGACCGCTAAGGCAGAGGGATTGTCTCCGACAGTAATGTTCGCGATGACACTATTCGTCTTCCCATTGATCACAGAGACTGTGTTGTCAAGGAAATTGGCAATGTAAATGGTGTCTGTCTTCGTGTTGACTGCTGCGGCAGAGGGACTGTATCCAACGGTGATGTTCGTGATGACAAGGCTCGTCCTCCCGTCAATGACGGAGACGTTGTCGTCATAGGCATCAGCGACATACACAGTATTTGTGGATGGGTTCACCGCTACGGCAGAGGGACCGTCTCCGACAGTGGTGTTCACTATGACCAGATTCGTCCTCCCGTTGATGACGGAGACTGTGTTGTCATAGAGATTGGTGACGTAGACTCTGTTTGTGGAGGGGTTGACCGCTACGGCAGAGGGACTGTTTCCTACACTGACGTTCGCAATGACCCTGTTCGTCTTCCCGTTAATCACGAAGACTGTGTTGTCATAACTGTCGGCCACATAGATTCTGTTTGTGGAGGGGTTGACCGCTAAGGCAGAGGGATTGTCTCCGACAGTAATGTTCGCGATGACCAGGTTCGTCTTCCCGTTGATGACGGAAACTGTGTCGTCATAGGCATTGGCAACATAGATTCTGTTTGTGGAGGGGTTGACCGCTAAGGCAGAGGGATAGTCTCCGACCGAAACCGAACCTGGAATTGTTATTGTAGGTGACACCACGAAGATCGCCGTCAGTACGTTGGTGCCGTCGGTGACTCCGACTACGTGAGGGCCAGCGGCAGAAGACGGAACCGTGAACGTGCAGCCATAGTAGTAGATGCTGCCAAATGAGTCTGTGGTGCAGTTCGTGGGCATGCCAGCGGTCGAATTGTCATACGTGACCGTCAGGTTGTGTGAAGCGAGGAGACCCCAGCCAGTTATGTTGACAATGGTGCCAGGAACACCATATGAAGGATAGAGGTCGATGGAGGCGGGCCAGATATAGAACATCGCCGTCGCGGTGTTGGTGCCGTCAGTGACCGCGACCGTGTGATAGCCAGCCGCAGAGGATGGGACCGTGAATGTGCAGCCGGAGTTTATGTCGCCCCATGCGCTTGTGGTGCAGTTCGTGGGCATGCCAGCGGTCGAATTGTCATACGTGACCGTCAGGTTGTGTGAAGCGAGGAGACCCCAGCCAAATATATCGACAGGACTACCCGCAACACCCAATGAAGGGGAGATGTAGATTTCCGGAGGTAGGATGTAGAAGATTGTAGTTGGGCTATTGGAGCCGTCGGTGACCGTGACCGTGTGTAAGCCGACTGCGGAAGACGGGACAGTGAATGTACAGCTGGAGTTCATGTCGCCCCATGCGTCTGTTGCGCAAGTGGTGGGCATGCCAGCGGTCGAATTGTCATACGTGACCGTCAGGTTGTGTGAAGCGAGGAGACCCCAGCCAGTTATGTTGACAGGGGTACCTGCAACACCATACGAAGGATAGAGAAAGATGTACGGTGATGGAACATAGAACATCGCTGTCAGGCTGTTGGTGCCGTCAGTGACCGCGACCGTGTGATAACCAACCGCAGAGGATGGGACCGTGAATGTGCAGCCGGAGTTTATGTCGCCCCATGCGTCTGTTGCGCAAGTGGTGGGCATGCCAGCGGTCGAATTGTCATACGTGACCGTCAGGTTGTGTGAAGCGAGGAGACCCCAGCCAAATATATCGACAGGACTACCCGCAACACCCGATGAAGGAGAAAGATAGATGTACGGAGACAGAATATAGAACATCGTCGTCGCGGTGTTGGTGTCGTCAGTGACCGCGACCGTGTTTGAGCCGGCTGCGGAAGACGGAACTGTGAATGTGCAGCCGGAGTTGATGTTGCCGGATGCATCTGTGGTGCAGGTGGTGGGCATGCCAGCGGTCGAATTGTCATACGTGACCGTCAGGTTGTGTGAAGCGACGAGACCCCAACCAGTTATGTTGACAGGGGTACCTGCAACACCATACGAAGGATAGAGATAGATGTACGGGGACGGAATTGCGAAGGTTGCAGTTGCGCTGTTGGTGCCGTCGGTTACTTCAACAGTATGAGGACCGACTGCAGAAGACGGGACGGTAAATGTGCAGCCGGAGTTGATGTTGCCGGATGCATCTGTGGTGCAGGTGGGGGGCATGCCAGCGGTCGAACCATCATACGTGACAATGAGGCTGCTAGAGGCGAGGAGGTTGAAGCCGGAGATGGTGACTGATGTACCTACGTTTCCCAGGGAGGGACTGAGTGAGATCGCTGGCATTGCTGCCAGAGCGTGTGCAAGCTGGTCTGCAATTGGGGAACCCCAGCCTGTCACCGGGTCCCAACCAGGCCCGGCCGAGTAATTGGCATAGTAGTAGTCATTGGAGCCAGTGACAACGTCATGGAACACTGAGGAATAGAGAGTGCCTGAGCCGAGCCTGTAGATCTCAGGGTCGATGTTGCCCACGCTGCCCCTACCCTCAAGTTGTAGGGCGACAGCGAGAAAGCCAGCCCATAGTGGTGACGACACGCTCGTGCCAGCGACTGAAAGCCAGAGTCCCCCTTGATATGTCGCGTACACCCAGAAGTAGGGGTAAAGCCCCAGAGCAGATACATCGGGTACGCCTCTGCCTGGCAGAGTTCCGACTGTGGCCGTCTGCCAGCTGGGCTCTGAGAAGTAGCCACTGTAACCACCACCACTGATGACAGCTCCTTCCTCGCTGCCGTACCCAGTACAGGTTACGCCCGTGCAACCTGTGAGATTGAGATTAGTAGCCCCGACTGACAGGACATTCGGGTCAGAAGCCGGGAATTCGGTTCCGAGACCATAGAATCCAGAACCCCTATCTCCTGAGGCGAAGAGAATTGTCAGCCCCTGAGCTGCGTCTACCATGAGCCGAGAATCGGTGGCGTCCAAGAGGGACGGTGGTAACTGAGTATCCGGGTATGGATAACCCCAGCTGTTCGTAACAATGCTCGCGATGTGGTTGGTGGCGACATAGTCTATCGCGTTCACGAGGTCGATCTGGTCGTACAGCAATGTGATTCCTGCACCCGGCGCCATGCTGTGCACGGCTTCGATGTCTAGGGCTGTTTCAACACCCCAATCAGGGTCATAGTAGAAGGGTGCGCCGTCGGGGTAGAGGATGTTCAGCTTCACATTTGGCAAGCCATACTGAGAATCAAACGTGTTAATCGCCCCTTGGGGGTCAGCGTCACCCGGCGCGTCGACCACTGCGACGGTCACTCCGGACCCGTTGAACCCCTCGGTATAGAGCCCCGTCATGTTGTAACCTACCTGAACTCCCTGCGGACAGTCTGGGCTCCCATCATACCCACACGGAGTCTCCAATGGTTTCGCAACCGTGTAATTCTCCAACCCCACTATCCCTGTGGTCATGATAGCAAAGTTGAGGGGGAGAATCGGATCTGACGTTGCCGCAAAGAAGCGTGTGGAGTTCTTCTCGAACATGTTGAGGCTCACGCCAAAGGCGTTTTCGACCGCGCTCACGGTTCCTGCAAAACGGATTACGAGAGGAGAAGGCCCATCCGAGACAGTGAACCCTTCATGTCTGAGGAAGGCTGCGACCGAAGCCTTGTCCCCGGCCGAAGGCATGTATGGGGCGAGGGTTGTTTCGTTGAGGAAGTGGTGGTAGTTCGGAGAACCCAGAGTTTCTATCGAGGCTAGACAGGCGCTGAATTGCTGAGGATTCCTGATTGCGAACACCAGTTCCAGGTTGATCGTCATCGAGGGTGGCAGGGGTCCAGACCCGGGTGTCGTACCGCTAGCGACAGAAGGGAGGACTGTTCCGGGTATTGGTTCACTCTTCTGGCTGGCCTTGACCAGGGCCGTCGAGACTACATTCGAAGATGGAAGACAGGGCAGAACAGGATTCCCAACGCCATTCGCGGTTGACCCCGTCTGCGCTGTGGAGGCGATGACTGTGTTCGGAACTCCCAGTGCGATGGGGAGGGCGGAAACCGTCAGAATCAGTAGTACTACAATGGCGGGAATCTGGACGGGTTTCGAGCGATGGACCACTTCAGTCTCTCCCCTTTCCTTCTTCCCGCTTCCTCTGTCGACCGAGGCCTTTCGTGATATTGCGCCTCCACTACGTCTGTGATATGATGTAATACATGTATCCACTCGTCTCAGAAACTGAGAGCGACGAGGTCCGACCCCAACCCATGTGGGACTCCTCTATGTCCTCGACCTAATGCGCCCGGCAATCCCCCAGGGCTTGGTCACTGCGCGCTCGTGACCCGTGTTTCCGAAGGAACCTGGTCTCGAAATGGACTCACGCTTCAGTAAGAGTATAAGCGTCGATGTTTGATTCTCAGCGTATGTCTGATTGCGCGCACGGTGAGATAGAGTGGGCGAGATAACTTGCGTCTGCGGACGAGCCATGGCGAACCGGTCGAGCTTTGACAAGCACGTATGGAACAGGCACCACAGCAGGAACTACGATTCCTTCGAGGAAAGCAGGCGGATGGTCTTCAAGGCCGAGTCCATTCAGCAGCCACCGAGCAACAGCGTGTGGACCATGACTCTCCTGCCTTGGTCGCCAGTGGGGGCCGCTCCGCTCTTGCAGGTTCCACAGCGCCCGCAGATGAGGAGAAAGCACCGGAAGGACGAACTGAACTGACGTGCAGAGTCTTCTCCTGCTTCATTGCCTGTGGAAGCGGGTCTGCTCGGATGCAGGAATCGACAGCCACAGAGACCTGATGGCGCATTTCCGTCCGAACGACTAAAATCGGACAAGGCCAAAAGCATCGAAGACGAGATGGCCATCAACTTGGATCTGAGGGAGTTGACATGAGCCGGAGGGTAAGGGCTAGACTCGACGAGCCCAACCTGACCGTGCTGGCCGACCACGAACTCCGGGTGGAACTCGACAGAGAGATTGAGCGCTTCTACGGGGGCTACTGCGACACCGTCATAGACAAGGTCAGCGACGAGGAACTGAAGGCGCTGGTCTACGCGACGATTCTGTTGGAGAGGGACGGAGACTCCGTAAGGGCGACTAAGTTGTCCACGGGTCAAAGCGTGCTCGCCTCTCTGAGCAGGACAGGTCTGAACTAGGTCGGACCTGACGCGTCGACAGATTCCTACGGCCGGGCGGTCGTTCTCACGACTGCCCCTCAGTGCGCGCGCGCTGTCATGCTTGACTCGAACCTAGCATTCCATCAGTTGCGGGAAGGAGTCCTCCCACCAGCGGGAACAAAGTGAACGTCCGAGATGAGGTAGCGTGGGGACTTGCTGAACTCCGCTTTCACCTTCATACCGATGTAGATGTCCTTCTGATCTATTCCTACCAGCCTCGACAGTAGCAGGGTGTCTACTTCGTCAAACTCCACCAAGGCCAGGTTGAACGGTGTCTCTTTGAGGAACTCTTCGCTGCCGTAGTAGCAAGTGGTCCACGAGTGGACCCTGCCCTGGAGTGGAAGCCTGAACCACTTCGTTTCGCTTCCGCAATTCATGCAGTGGCTTCGGGGCGTGGCGTACTTGTAGTGGCAGCTCTTGCACTCGCTTCCGAGAAGCTTCCCCTCCGCCAGCCCGAGGAAGAACTCCGAATCCTGGGCGTAGCTGTGGATGTACTTGATGCTGTAGGGCGAAAGGACAACCAGATCGTTGGTTCCCACTGGGTTCGTGTAGATGGCTGCCCCAGTCTTCTTCACCTCCTCCATGACGTCCCTGAACTTCGCGAACTTCTTCGGCCCTGCCAACTCAGACCCTCTCCAATATGCTCACGGTGACTGAGCTCCCTGTACCCGCATGTGAATGTATCAGTCCGCGCTTAGCTCCCTTCACCTGCAGCTTGTCGTTCCCGAAGTGCTTCGCAATGGAGTTCTGGAGCTGCCAGAAGGCGAACACCCCCTGCATTATCCCGGTCGCGCCCACTGGGTGCCCGCAGGCGATGAGGCCCCCCGATGGATTCACCGGGATGGTTCCTCTGTGGGGGAGCTTGAACCCGTAGTCGATGTTGTTCAGGAAGGGGTATCCTTGGTCGACGAAGTCGTATCCCTCGCCGTACCTGCATAGGCCGATGTCTTCGTAGGTCTGTATCTCGGAGCTTGCGTAGGCGTCGTGCAGCTCCACGAAGCTCAGCTCCTCGGAAGGGTCACCTGATCCCCGCGTTCTTGTAGGCTTCCAAGGCGGCGGTCCTCCCGGCCCTGAAGGAGTGCACTCCTGGGTACTCGAGGTCAGAGTAGTATTCCTTGGTCTCCCAACCGAACAGCGGGACCTTCCCGTGGGGCCTGTCGGCCAACCTCATCGTGTCCGTGCCGCAACCGACGCCTTTGATCAGCACCGGATGGTCGGTGTACTTGAATGCGGCGTCCTCCGACGCGAGAACCATGACGGCAGCACCGTCGCTCATCGCACAGATGGACGGCCGGTTCAGTGGGTGGGCAATCATCTCTCCGCCGAGTGCTCCCTCCATGGTCGGCCTTTCCGGGTATTGGGCGTACGGGTTGTGCATGGCGTTGATGTGGTTCTTCACCGACACCATGGCCATCACCCTCTTCGCTTCTTCAATCGCCGCGCTCTGCGCCTTCTTCTCGTCCTTGATCTTCCCGAACTTCCTCTTCCTCAGGAACTCGTAGATGTGGCGCTGGACCATCAGCGCGTAGTAGCCCGTGTAGAACCCCCCGACCGGGTAGTCGAAGTTGGTGTCCGACGCGAGCGCGATGAACTCGTTCCCCTTCCAGGTCTCGACGCTGGACATGGTCTCAAAGCCGGCGACCAGGCACACGTCGTTCCTTCCGCTGGCGATGGCCTCCCATCCGGCCTGGATGGCCTGTCCCCCCGTGGCGCCTCCCCATTCTATCCTTCTGGAGTCCTTGGGGTTCAGCCCGAGGAAGTCCTGCACCATCGAGGCGGCCTTCAGTTGCCTGGCGAAGTGGTCCGAGAAGTAGCAGATCCTGCTGCTCTCTATGTCTGAGGGCTTGAGCTTGGGCAGGTCCTTCATGGCGTAGTCGTAGGCCCTCTTGACCATCAGCCGGAAGTCCATCTCGGGGTGGGCCTTCGCGAACTTCGTAACCCCGCCGGAGACGACGTAGACCTTTCTTTGGCCCGGCACAGGGCCAGCGGCAATTTGGCCTGTATTAATCTCCTTCCACCGGTTCTGCTCTGCCCGGAACCGCTATCGTCGTGTCGGTTTCACACGCGCGCACTGACTGACACGCAGGGCAAAGCGAACTTGGCAAGAGGGGAGAAGAAGAGGCATGACAAGAAGTTTGACCCTGACAGGCACGTCAAAGACGAGGGAGGTTATTTCGCAATTCGCCTGAACCGGAAGACAGAGGTACCATCGGGGGCAGACGAATTGGTGGAGAGGCCACGGCAGAGTCAAACCGTGGCGAACCTATCAGACAGCGAAAACGAGTTAACTCAATGGTCTATCTGGCTAGGTCGGATGCTTTAGGAAGGCTAAATACCAGGTGACAGCCGTGCTGACAAGTAAGACCGTGCACGAAGGAGTTTCATCGGTCCTGGCATCTCTCAGGAACTCCGACTTGGAGGGCGCGAAAAGGATGCTCGACGCTCTCTCGCCAGAGGTCAAGAGCGAAAGAGAAAGAGGCAGCCTGTTTGCAGCTGCCGGAATCTATGCCAGCATGATGAAGGGCAAGGAAGGGACGCTCCAGTCGTGGGGTCAGGACAGGATAGCCAGGGCCGCAAAGTCCGTAGAGTCGAGCCAGATGGCAGACGATTTCGACAAAGGATTCGCCGAAACCCTGTTGGACTACGCGAAGCTCATGCAGGGATTAGCGTAAAGAGCAGAATCCACGTAAACAGGAAGGTCAGTACGTAACCCCCTATTCCAGTGCTGTAGAGCTTCCCGAGGTTCTCACGCGCCAGTTCCCTGAACCAGAGGTACCGCGCGAGGTAGTAGGACGCAAGATAGAAGATGACCGCAATCAGCAACCCATCGAAATAGTCGCCAGGCGCGAAAACTCGGTCTGCAGCCAGCCCGCCGAGCACGCCCAAGCCGATTCTCAGCCAATATAGCTTATCAAATGGCAGCGGGGCCGTAGCCTTTGTGACAGAACTCGCGGGCTTCGAGGTCTTGGCGCTAATCAAGGAGATTGGTTCGACGCTTCGAGGAACCTACGTTAATAACATTTACACGTTGGGAGACGCCCAACTGCTCCGCTTCAGGAAGCCAGGAGGCGAAGACGTGTGGCTGGTCGCCTCGCCCAGTCTCGGGGTCTGGATTTCAGAAAGGGTATCCGAGAGAGCCGAGACGACAGACTTCACTTCGAGGCTGAGGGGCGAGCTGGAAAGGGCGCGATTTGCAGGGGCCTCCCAAGTCGACCTAGACCGGGTCTTCGAACTGAACTTCGGAGAAGGCGAATCGACCAAGAGACTGATAGTCGAACTGATGCCCCCAGGAAACATCATCCTCGTGGATGGGAACGGGAGAATCCTGCTGTTAAAGGATGAGGTCAGGTCGGCGTCACGGAGGCTCGTCCGAGGAGGAACCTATTCCCCACCGGCACAGAGGAGGCTGAGCCCCTCGATCGTCGGACCGAAGGATGTGCTCGAGATGGTGAAGGCGGAGAAGACCGTCGGCAGGGCAATCGGGAAGCACGTGTCGCTGCCCAGGAAGTACGTCGCCGAAGCCCTGGCGAGGCTCTCCCTCGACGAAGAGGCGGCCAGCTCGCAGCTCGAGGGGAGGGAGACGGAGGTCGCGGGCGTCCTCAGGGAGATGCTGGAAGAAGTGCAGGAGAGACCCCACCCTTGCGTCTGCGAGACGGAGGACGGAGACGAAATCTTCGTGGTCTCTCCCAAGAGGCTGAAGGTGAAGAAGGAGTCGCAGACGGTCTCAGCCCTCTGCGATGAAATCCTCCTGCAGGAGGTGATTGAAGGGGCCGCTCCGACTGACAAACGAGAAGACAGGGAGCGCCGGGAACTCGAGGCAACCATATCGAATCTGAGGTCCGAGGAGACATCCCTGCTTCGCGAGGCGTCGAGGCTCCGTTCTCTCGCTGCTGACGCGACCCGGGCTGCTTCGGCCGCCGAGGCCAAGAAGATCGTACTCAACGGAGGACTGAAACCGAGAGTTGACCCGGCCTCCCCAGCCGCGGCGGCCTCGCTCCTCTATGACGGGGCGAAGGAGGTGGAGGACAGGGTCGCGGACGTCAGGGAGACTGTGGCCCGCCTTTCCAGGAGAATCCCCAAGGTCAAAGCCGAAGGAAGGCATGCGACCAAGAGACTCGTGAGGAGGAAACAGGAATGGTACGAGAAGTTCAGATGGTTCTTCACCAGTGAGGGAAGGCTCGCGCTCGGAGGGAGAGACGCCCATTCAAACGCGCTGCTCGTTAGGAGGCATCTCCAGGACGACGACGTGGTTTACCACGCAGACCTCTTCGGCTCCCCCTTCTTCGTGCTCAAGGGGGGGAAGGGAGCAGACAGAAACGGAGGTCGGCGAAATGGCACAGGCCACCGTTGCCTTCAGCAGCGCCTGGAAGACGGGGCTGGGTTCGGCGGACGCGTACTGGGTCAATAGCGACCAGGTGTCCGCTTCGGCCCCGAGTGGCGAGTTCCTGCCCAGAGGGAGCTTTCTCATCAAGGGAAAGAAGAACTTCGTCCAGCACAACCTGGTGGAGCTGGCGGTCGGTCTCGACCGGGAGGGCAGGGTCGTGTCCGGACCCGAGAGCGCCATCAAGACCGTGGCAGAGTCATATGTCGTGGTCAGGCCACAGAGGGAGAAGAGCTCAGACACGGCGAAGAGGATCCTGAAGGACCTGAAGGGCCCCGCGGATGAAGCCCGGCGCGAGTCTCCGTCGACGAGGTGCTGAGGATGCTCCCCGCAGGCGGGGGCAAGGTGCTGCGGAAACACTCCTCCCTTACGAGGCCCGCCGAACCCAGAAACGCGTAAAAACGCACCAGGGGCCGGACTGCCTGCATGGCAGTTCCTGCCAGGGAACTCCTGATGCCGGGCTACGCTTACGAAGTGATGTACGTCTTCTTCTTCATAAGTTTCGTAATAATGCTCTATGGGCTCTACCGCCATCTAAGGCGGTACAAGATTGGATTCCGACAGTTCTTCCGATTGGTGTTCACAGATTTCGGCACCAAGTTGAAGAGGTTCCTGAAGTTCGGCGTAGGGCAGCGGAGGGTCATCAACGAGGAATCGGGGGGGATAATGCATGGGGTCCTCTTCTTCGGGTTCCTCATGCTCCTGGCGTACACGACCCTGATTTTCGTCCAAGACGACTTCCTTCTGAAGCTCTTCGGCATTACCTACCTTCAGGGCAGCCTGTACCTGACCCTCGAGTTCCTGGGCGATGTCCTAGGCATCGCGTTCGTGGTGGGACTGTTGATTGCAATCTACAGGAGATACGTGATGCGCCTTGATAGGCTCGAGACGAGGTGGGACGACGGGTTCGTTCTCGGGATGCTGATCTGGATAGGAGTCTCGGGGTTCCTCGTGGAAGCGCTCCGGTTCGTGTGCTCTGGTCAAGTTGGGGCGTGCGGTCCGTACGACATCCAGACCTTCTGGCCATGGGCGACCTTCTCGCCTGTGGGCGGGGCTCTCGGCAGGCTGCTCGGGATGGCCGGGCTTCAGGCCGTGGGGGCTTGGCAGCTGTACCAGGGATTCTGGTGGCTGCACATGGCCTCCGTGATGCTTCTCATTGCGGCCAGCCCCATACACTAAGCTGGTCCATGTCTTCACGTCCGGGGCAAACGTGGCGATGGCCCCAGTCAAGCCCATGGGGAGGCTGAGCACGCCGTTCAACCTGCAGAAGATGCTGGAGACCGGCCAGGTGGAGACCCCTCCGAACCATAGGAAGGCATCGGACTTCACCCCCCTGCAGCTGCTCGCTCTGGACGCCTGCACGAACTGCGGGAGGTGCCAGGCGGTCTGTCCTGCCTACGCGAGCGGGCGCGATCTCTCCCCCAGGCTCGTGGTGCAGGACCTGTCTCGGGAGATGCGCGTCGGGGACGGAGGGGACGTGCTCTCAAAGGGCGTGGTAAGGGAGACCGAGCTTTGGGCCTGTACAATGTGCAATGCCTGCGTCGCAGAATGTCCTGTGTTCATCGACCAGGTCGGGTACATCACTGAGTTCCGCAGGACACTCGTCAGCGAAAGCAAGCTGGACCCGAAGAAGAGGACTTTCCTCGAGAACGTCGGGCGCAACGGGAATCCCTTCGGGCTTCCCGCGTCAGACAGGCAGACTTGGCTCGCCGACCTCGGCGTTCCGACTTTGGCGCAGAAGCCCGGCGCGGAGTACCTTTACTGGGTCGGGTGCCAGTCGAGCTACGATCCCAGAGGGCGGGGCGTGGCGAAGGCTATGGTGAAGATCATGAAGGCTGCCAAGGTGGACTTCGCAGTCCTGGGAAGCGAGGAAGCATGCACTGGAGAACCGGTTCGCAGGATGGGCGAGGAGGGAAGGTTCCAGGAGCTCGTGATGCGCAACGTAGAGACATTCAACAAGTACTCCGTGAAGAAGGTGGTCGTCCACTGTGCCCACTGTTTCAACACGTTCAGGAACGAGTACCCGGAGTTCGGCGCCAATTTCGAGGTTATTCACCACTCTCAACTGATAGCCCAGCTGGTGGGTGAAGGGAGGCTGAGGACGGGCAGGTTCCAGGGAAGAGTGGCGTACCACGACCCCTGCAACCTTGGCAGGATGAACGGCGTCTTCGACGAGCCGCGAGAGGTCCTCGAGTCAATCAATGGGCTCGAACTGTCTGAAATGAAGAGGTCGAAGATGGCGGGTTTCTGTTGCGGGGGAGGCGGGGCCAACATGTGGTACGAGGTACCCGAGAAGAAGAAGGTGGGCGTGATACGCTTGGAGGAGGCAAGAGGGACAGGAGCCAAGACACTCGCCGTCGCCTGCCCGTTCTGCATCACGATGTTCGACGATGCAGCAAATGCAATCGGGACCGACAGGTTGAGGGTACGGGACATAGCAGAGATGGTCGCTGATTCGCTCGAGGCTCAGAGCGAGAATCCAACCTGAGTACGTGTTGGGGGTAGTGTGTTCGGCCAAGAAGGATGGCCCGGCATCGAACCAACCTGACAATACTGAGCCAGAAAGCTAGGCCTAGTGGAGCCTCGAGGACAAGACCTTCTGTATGGCGGGCACCACCTGATAGAGATCGCCCACCACGCCGTAGTCTGCGGCTTGAAAGATCGGAGCGTCCTTGTCTGTGTTGATTGCTGCTATCACCTTGGAGTCCTTGATCCCTGCCACGTGCTGCAGCTGACCGGAGATTCCCACCGCTAGGTACAATTCTGGCTTCACGTTGACCCCTGTCAGGCCGATGTGACACTCCTCGGGAAGCCACCCTAGGTCTGAGGCGAGGGGCCTTGAGCAGCCAAGCGCACCACCCAGAGCCTTGGCTAGTGCCCCCACCATCTCCAGATCCTCCTTCTTCTTTACACCGCGCCCAGCCGACACGATCACCTTGGCCGCCCGGAGGTCCACGGTGCTCGCCTCCTTCTTCGTCACGGCCACAATCTTTGAACTTCGTGTGATTGTCCCTACGTTCTTCTCGAGGACCTCGCCGCCGGATCCGCTAAAAGCAGGGTATGCACCGACCTTGATTGCAGCCACACAGGGGAAGGGGCTGCTGAGCTTCGTCAAGACCTTCCCAGCGTATTCCCCGCGTTCGCCAACCAGCATCTCGCGGTCGACGGAGACCTTGGAGAGGTCTGGGAGGCACCCGTTGCCCAGCTTGACGGCTAGCCTAGAAGCCACCTCTTTCCCGTTCCTAGTAGCACCCACAAGTATGACAGCAGGTTTCGCCTCTCTGGCTGCGAGATAGAGCGCCCCCGCTGCCATCTCAGGGGATTCGTCAGTGAGTCCTGGCCCCTTGATGACGAGCTTCTTGCCCGGCGAGGATACAGTGCTCCTCGCCCTACCGACTTCGACGACCACAGCCTGGCCCGAACAAGCGACTGCGACCTCCTTCGCTGCTGACACGGTTTCGTTTGCGACTGTCACGGATTCGGAAAAGGCCCAGACCTCACTCATTTCGGTATCACTCCCTCAGATGCGAACGCGTCGACTAGCTTGGAGGCTGTCTCGTCCGGGGAGCCCTCGAAAACAACGTGCTTCCTGTTCATGGCCTGGGCAGTCATCGAGACAATCCGGACAGAAACCTGAGCCTCACCGGCACCCAATTGCTGGTGGGTCAACTCCTCAACAGGCTTCTTGGAAGCCTGCATTATTTGAATCAGAGTGGGATACCGAGGTTCGTTTATCTCGCTCACCACCGACACGACAGAGGGCAGGGGGGACTCCACCGATTCCAGACTCTCCTCGAGTGACCGCTGGGCTTTGATGGTCTGGACTGCCACTTCGAGTTTCCTCACGTACCCGATGTAAGGGATCCCCAGCCGCTCGGCGACCATTGGCGGGACGAGCCCCGTGTAGGTGTCCGACGAGCCCTCGGAGCAGATGATCAGGTCGAATGGCCCTGTCTTGGTGATCGCGGCCGCGAGCAGTTCGGAGGTCCTCGAAGCGTCCAGAGCCCTGGGGTCTGCCAGGACATGAACGCCTTTGTCCGCCCCCATCGCGAGTGCCTCCTTCAGGGACTTCCTTGCCTCTGTCCTTCCGACGGTTATCGCAACCACCTCTCCGCCAAGCGCGGTCCTGAGGCGCAGCACCTCCTCGACCGCGTTCTTGTCGAAGGTTCCCATCCTCGCCGGAGCGCCCTCTAGCTGAGGCTTGCCGCTGGGGTCGATCTTGAGCTCGCTCTCGTCAACCACATGCTTCACGCAGACGGCGAACCTCATGACGTCCTCGCCAGTTCCCGACTTGCGATGAGGAGTCTCAGGACTTCGGATGTGCCCTCGCCGATCGTGAGGAGGCGTGCGTCCCTCCAGTGTCTATGAAGCTCATCGGTCGTGTACCCATACCCACCGTAAACCTGGATAGCCTCGTCACAAACCCTGAGCGACATTTCAGTCGCGAAGACCTTGGCCTGCGCGGCTTCGGAGGAGTAGTCCACTCCCGATTCCTTGAGACGGGAAGCGTAGAAGTAGAGGAGTCTCCCGGCGTTTATGCCGGTCTTCATGTCGGCGATCTTTTCTCGGGTCAACTGGAACTCAGAGATTGGCCGACCAAAGGCGTTCCTCTGCTTGCTGTAACCCAGCGTTTTCTCGTAGGCTAGTCTGGATATCCCAACGTTCAAGGCGGCTACGATTATTCTAGCTCCATGTAGGATCTGAGTCGCGTAGTCAATCCCGTGTCCTTCGACCCCAACGAGGTTCTCCTTGGGGACGCGGCAGTCCTCGAATGTGACTTCTGAAGTCCTTGAGCCTTTCATCCCAAGCTTCTTCATGTCTGCCCCGAACTTCATCCGTGGGTTCGGGGCGTCCACGAGGAAACAGGACGGCCCCTTCTCGGTGCGGGCGAATGCCATGTAGAGGTCGGCCTCTCCCGCGTTTGTGATGAATGTCTTCGAGCCGTTGATGACATACTCGTCCTTCGATAGCTTCGCCGTCGTCTTGACGTTCCTTGCGTCCGAGCCGGAAGCAGGCTCGGTCAGGCTGAACGACGCGAGCTTCTTGCCGGATGTGAGCGATGGGAGGTAGACGGACTTCTGTTCATCGCTGCCAAACCTGAAGATGCCTTCTGCGACTGCGTTGTGGATCTCCACACTCAACGCTATCGACGCGTCAGCAGCACCGAGGAGTTCTATGGCGTTTGCGTAGACTGAGAAGGGGAGACCGAGCCCGCCGTGTTCCGGCGGGAATGGTATCTGACAGATTCCGTTCTCCAGCAGGCGCTTTCGATAAGGCCCAATCGATTCCTGCCCGAGGTCGAATTTTGGAGAAAGCGGCATAATCTCCTTCTCCATGAACCCACCCAGCGATGTAAGAATCTCCGCGTATTCATCGTGATTCGACGGATAGAAGGTCTCCAGAAGGACCTTGTGCTCGGCGCTGAACAAGGGCAAGGCGAGAGCTATTGTTGCGTCCCCTGCGAGACGCATTTAACGGTTCTCGTGAGGCATCAAGTCTGAATCGTCGAGAAACTGACTCGGCAAGGTTGATGAGGATGGTTTTCTTCAAGCAAACGAATAATATCGCCTCTGCGTGGGGGACGACGCCGTGACAGACAGGGTCGGCATCACAGGCGTCGGATACGAGAGTTTCCGACCAGCGCGCGCGTACACAACGAAGAGGTAGCCGATTCATGGCATCTCAAGAGCACTCCGCCCCCCTCTGGGAGCCCGATGCAGACTGGAAAGGACGAACCAACATCATGCGCTTTGTGGATTCTTACCTCGAAGGCAGGTCCGTTGGGGGGATGGCCTACGAAGACGTGTGGAGATGGTCTGTGGAGAACCTCGGCCCGTTCTGGGAGGCAGTTTGGGATTCTGGGGGGGTTCTGTCGGGCTCGGAACACACCAGCGCGCTGTCCGACAGCCGAATGCCCGGGGCGAAGTGGTTCGAGGGGGCGACGCTGAACTACGCCGAGCACGCGCTCAGGACCAACGCCTCTACCGGACCCGCGATGGTCCACCTCGATGAATCTGGAGAAAGGCGGGAGGTCAGCTGGGCCGAGCTCAGAAGACAGGTAGCATCGGCTGCGGCGGTTCTGGGCCAGCTCGGTGTCAGGAAGGGCGACAGGGTAGCAGGGTACATCTCCAACGTGCCCGAAAGCGTCGTGTCGATGCTGGCGGCCGCGAGCATAGGCGCAGTCTGGTCGAGTTGCTCGCCCGACTTCGGGGCGCCTAGCGTGAAGGACAGGTTCAAGCAAATCCAGCCCAAGGTGCTGGTGGCTTCCACCAGCTACATGTACGGAGGGAAGAACTTCGACAGGAGGGAGGCGGTCAGAGACATCGTCGAGTCGCTCCCCACGCTTGAGGCGACGGTGCTGGCCTCCGGCTCCGAGACGCCTGAGGGCCTGAAGAAGACCGTGGATTGGGGCGAGATGGTCAGTGGGAAGGAGCGGCTGGAGTTCGAACGGGTGCCGTTCAGCCACCCCCTCTGGATTCTCTACTCGTCGGGGACCACGGGGCTACCGAAGCCGATCGTGCACGGCCACGGTGGAATCCTCCTGGAGCACTTAAAGGTCCTCTCACTCCACAACGACCTGAAGCCCAGCGACCGGTTCTTCTGGTTCACGACCACGGGCTGGATGATGTGGAACTACCTCGTCGGAGGGCTTCTGCTGGGCACTACGATAGTCCTCTATGACGGCAACCCCGCCTACCCAGACGCCAACTCGCTCTGGACGCTCGCGGAGAAGAACGACGTGACCTTCCTCGGCACGAGTGCAGCCCACCTCGGGGCCTGCATGAAAGCTGGAATCGAGCCAAGAAGCACTCACAGGCTCGAGGCGCTCAGGGGAATCGGGTCCACAGGGTCCCCGCTGTCCCAAGAGGCATCAAGGTGGACGTACTCTCGCGTCAAGCAGGACCTTTGGCTGGCCTCGATTAGTGGCGGGACTGACGTCTGCACGGCGTTCGTAGGAGGGTGCCCCGTTCTCCCCGTATACGCTGGCGAAATCCAGTGCAGGTGCCTCGGCGCGGGCGTTCAGGCATTCAACGAACAGGGGAGGCCCGTCAAGGGTGAGGTGGGCGAGCTCGTAATCACCAAGCCGATGCCCAGCATGCCTCTGTACCTGTGGGGGGATTCGGACGGGAGCAGGTACCGCGAAAGCTACTTTGAAGCTTTCCCGGGGGTCTGGAGACACGGCGACTGGATCGAACTGACAGAGCGGGGAACCTGCATAATCTACGGGCGTTCCGACGCGACAATCAAGAGGATGGGGGTCCGAATCGGGACGAGTGAAATCTATCGGGTCGTCGAGACGATGCCCGAGGTCGCCGACTGCGTGGCCATCGATCTCGAGACCCCCGGGGGGCCTCCTCGACTGTTGCTCTTTGTGGTGACTTCGGGAGGGAAGGATTTGGATCAAGACATCATCTCCAAGATCAGGGCGAAAGTGAGGACGGACCTCTCCCCGAGGTATTCTCCCGACGAGGTAATTCAGGTTCCTTCCGTGCCCAGAACTCTCAACGGGAAGAAGTTGGAAGTACCGATCAAGAAGATCTTCATGGGGGCCGACCCCGCCGGGGCGGTCAGTACGGGCGCGCTCGCTGACCCGGCGTCGCTACAGTACTACGTCGAGCTCGCGAGACGATTGGGAGTAGTTAGGAAAGTCTGAGAGAGCGCGCGGACGCTCCACCTTCTGGACGAAGTGGAGCCTGAGAAGGTCGAGGTTGGGATGATTGTAGAGGCCGTCTGGCGAGCGCTTCAGACAGGTCGGCCCCGAAGGAGTGGTCGCGGCTCTGACCGAAAGCAGAGTCGACTTCGAGGGGAACCGGCTCGCGAATCCAAAGACCTTCGCGTTCGTTGTCTTCAAGGGGGTCACCGGAGGACTGATTCACTTCGCTACCGGGACTGGATTGAGGATTGGGTCGAAAGTCGTCCCGAAGCTTAGGACGCCGGCGAAACGCCTAGGGACAATCCTCGACATCGAAGGGTTCGTGAAGGCCTAGCTCAGGGTTTGACAGTTGTCAGCCATTTCGAGTAGCGCTTGACCTTTCCGTGGACTGTTCCCTCGTACAGTTTCCTAATCCTCTCAGTCATGGGGAAGACGCCGTTCCCGATCTTCCTGCCGTCGACTTCCCGAATCTTGGCGACCCCTACTGCAGTTCCGCTGAAGAAGAGCTCGTCTGAGGTGTAGAGTTCCTCTCTCGTCATATCGTTTCTGTAGAAACTCATCTTCAGGTCGCGGGCAAACTGCATGACAGTGTCCCTGGTAATTCCTCTGAGTATGCCGGAACTCGCGGGAGGTGTGCTGAGGACCCCGTCCTTGACCCGGAAGATGTTCTCCCCCGGCCCCTCGGCGACCACCCCGTTGCTGTTCAACAGTATCGCCTCGTCATACCCCGCCTTCATCGCCTCCATCTTGGCGAGTCCAGAGTTAGCGTAGTTGGCGGAACACTTGGCCTGAATTGGGAGGGCTCGCGAGTTGACTTTGACCCAGCTCGAAATGGTCGCACGGACGCCTTGGTCGATAGCGTCCTTGCCCAGGTACGGGCCCCACTCCCATGAAGCGATTGCGACAGCTATCTTGCTCTTCATCGGGTTCAGCCCCATTTCCCCGTAGGCCGAGTACGCGATTGGTCTGATGTACGACTCTGGGATGCCATTCTTTCTGACCAGTTCGACGCAGGCGTCGTTCAGCTCCTTCGCGGAGTAGTCGATTTTCATCATGTAGATCTTTGCGCTGTTGAAGAACCGCTCCGTGTGCTCTTCAAGCCTGAAGATCGCAGGACCGTCTGGAGTGGAGAAGCACCGTATCCCTTCGAACACAGCGTAGCCGTAGTGCAGGCCGTGGGTCAGGACATGTATCTTCGCGTCATCCCAGTCGACGAACCTACCGTCCATCCAGATCTTGCTTAGGGGCTTCATGGTCAGCAGGTCGCCTCCAAAAATCAAGCTATTTAGGAGTACGTCTTCTCTGCCGAGCGTTCCGTTTATTATCGGCGTTTGACGACCCCAGCCAGAATGAGGAAGCCAGTAATCATCTCTGCATGCAGAACCGCAACGGGAAAGTTCGGGAAGAGCCTGGTTGGAGTCACCGCCCCCAAGCTAGGTTCGATCGCAGTCAGAGAGGCCCTTCGCAGGGCTAATGTCTCTCCCTCCGAAGTAGAAGAAGTGATTATGGGCAACGTCATCTCGGCTGGGCTCGGCCAGAACCCAGCGAGGCAGGCAGCGATAGGTGGAGGGGTCCCCTTCAGCGCAGGCGCCATGACAATCAACAAGGTGTGCGGTTCCGGCCTGAAGGCGGTCATGCTGGCCGCTCAGGCAATCAAGGCCGGGGACGGGGACCTGATCGTGGCTGGCGGGATGGAGAGCATGAGCAACGCACCTCACATCGTCCGAGGCGAGCGCTGGGGAGTGAGGCTCGGTGACGCGAAAATCCTCGACGCGATGATTCTTGACGGCCTCTGGGAGGCGTATAACGACTACCACATGGGGATCACCGGCGAGAACATCGCCGAGCGGTATGGAATCACGAGAAAGGAGGCTGATGAGTTCGCGTACGAAAGCCAGATGAAGGCCGCGAGGGCGCTGAAGGCTAGGCTCTTCGACGAGGAGATCGTGAAGGTCAGCGTCCAGAGAGAAGACGGCGAAGACATCGAATTCGACAATGATGAATGTGTCAGGGCGGACACGACGATGGAGAAGCTCGGAAAGCTAAAGCCTGTCTTCAAAGAGGGAGGCGTATGCACCGCGGGAAACTCGTCCCAACTGAGCGATGGAGCCTCGGCGGTCGTAGTCACCTCTGAGGAGACTGCAAAGAGACTGAGGCTGAAGCCTCTGGCGGAGATTGTGGCGTACGGAACCGGAGGGGTCGAACCCGCTCGCGTAATGGAAGCGCCCATCACCACCACCCAGGCTCTGCTCAGAAAGGCCGGCATGACCGTCGCCGACATCGACTTGTTCGAGCACAACGAGGCCTACTCTACAGCATCAATCGCCGTCAGGAGAGAACTCGGAATTCCGGAGGAGAAGTTCAATATCAACGGGGGGGCGGTAGCTCTGGGTCATCCCCTAGGCTGCAGTGGAGCCAGAATCCTCACTACCCTCATCTACAACCTTAGGAGGACCCAGAAGGAGACAGGTCTAGCGACCGCCTGCCTAGGCGGAGGAAACGCTGTCGCGATGATCATTCAGAGACGCGCTCCATGAGCTTCCTGAGGATGACCTTTTCTCGTCTATTGAGCCCTGAGAAGTCCCTCAAGGCCGTCAGGGCCGTGAAATGCGCGTGACTCTTTAGGTCTAGATAGGAGGCATGCACACCGGAGGTGTGCATCTCCCTTATGGGGATGATAATATTTGCAATGTTTCGGTTTTCGTCTTCTGGTTTTGCTTGTGGGGCCATTTTCGTCCATGTGGTCGGTCGTCTAGCCGGAATGTCGAGTATGGCCGTGTTCGAGTTCTCCACGAAGTGGACGTTTTCAAGCGAGAGCATGGATAGCGCTCTTCTGCGCTCTGCGCCGTAGGCCATCAGGTCTATTGCGTCTCGCTCCCGTTGGACGAGTTCTGGGTCGTTTCTGATTGCGAGGAGTATGGGTTCTTTGATTGGGACTGTCTTGTATTGGGCGCTAGATACGTGGATGTGCATGTCGAGAGGGGCGTAGTTGCGTCTGAAGATGCCGAGTATTCGGACGATGTAGTTCGGTATGGTGGATGAAGTCGCTTCGCCCTTCCAGAGCTTGAGTTCCTGTTCGATGTGGGTGTCCTTTGGATGGTTCTTCTTGAATCGCACCAGTTCGGTCATTGCGGTCTCCGTCACTGGCTTGCCGAGAAGCTTCAGGAGTTTCTTGACTGATAGGTAAGTGACGGATTTGGAAGTCTCCGTAATGGGTTTGTTGGGCTTGGACAGGTCAGCGTGGTATGTCCTGATTGCAATGTCCTTCGCCAGCTTCAGGTTTTCCGGTGTAATTCGGCTCTGTTTGGGGTCTGTTCGACTGTGGTATTTCTTGCGTCTGCCTCGAAACTGCGCGCCTGCTCTTAGCCTTTTATCTAGACTTAAGTATCGTCGCGTGTTGTTGCAGAGTTGAAAGCGATGTCAGACCTGCCCGAACGCTTTCTGATACTCTGCGTCGACCGGGACGACGATCTAGGAGCAAAGACGAAGCTCCAAACCCCAGTCGTGGGAAGAGATGCTGCCCTCGCAGCTGCGACGAAGCTTGTCATGGCAGACCCCGAGGAGGCCGACGCCAACACGATCTTCGCGGCCGTCAAGAAATGCGACGAATTGAGGGCAAAGGGCACAGCGTGTGAGGTGGCGCTAGTCTGTGGCGACGCCAGAAGAGGTTTCGACGCCGACAGGAGGGTCGGAATCGAAATGCGGACAGTCGCAAAAGACTCCGAGTACACCGGGATCATTCTGGTCTCGGACGGAGGGGAGGACGAGCAGGTGATTCCGATCATCCAGAGCCTCAAGCCAATCGTCTCAGTTCAGAGGGTGACGATCAAACACAGCCAGAGGGTCGAGGAGACCTACCAGATTCTCGGACGTTATCTGAGGATGCTCGTCTTCGACCCTCACTACTCGAGATGGGTCCTCGGAGTGCCAGGCATGGTCTTCATCCTCGTGGGGATTCTGATGGCATCTGGTTATTCCTTCGACGCAGAACTCGCCACTCTGCTGATACTCGGAGGAGCGGCCTTCGTCAGGGGGTTCAACATAGATAGGACTGTCAATGGAATGCTGCAGAGGGGGCCAACAGGATACATGAGGCTCTTTTCCATGGTGACCAGCGTCCTAGTAGTCATTGCCGGCGTCTTCACTGGGTACAGCTCGATGGTTAGTGCGCCTGACTACGCCAACCTCGCATACCGTGTCGATGCGGGGAACATGATCAGCGGGAGCCTGAATCTCGTTTGGGTGGGAATCGCGATCTACGCGATTGGAGCACTCCTTTCTCACGTGGCCAGGCAGAGCATCCGTTGGAGACGGGACGGTTTCGTGCTGGTGATGCTGGCACTCTTCTACCTACCTATGTGGACCTTTTCGCAGTTCTTGATCGAGGGCAATGCAGAATCGACCTTCCTCCTGATCTCTTACATACTCCTAGGCCTTGCAGCGATCTTCGCACTGACGACCGCAATTTACCCCAGAGTGAGGACTAAGGGCTTCCCTGAAAGGGAATAGCCCATGCTGGACTCCGTACTCCGTGCAGTCGGCGCCTACAGGCTTTACGAAGGGAGGCTCCAGGCACAGATTGAAACCCAGGCAGTCCCCTCTCATATCGGAATCATACTCGACGGAAACAGGAGATGGGCGGCAGGCCAGGGCTTTACGCGCGGAATCGGACACGAAGAGGGAGCCGATAGGGCAGAGGAACTCCTGGACTGGTGCCACGAACTGGGAATCAAGACAATCACGCTCTACGTACTCTCGACCGAGAACCTTCACAGGACTCCCGAAGAGCTGAGAGAGCTCTTCGTCCTAATCGAGGCCAGGCTTACGAGGCTCGTTTCGGACGAGAGGATCACCAGATACAAGGTCAGGGTGAGGGCCATCGGGCAGCTCGACCTCCTCCCGAAGTCGATCCGTGACCTACTGTCGGCGATAGAGGGAAAGACCGCGGAGTTTGAGGACCACTACCTCAACATCGCGGTCGCGTACGGAGGAAGGGCAGAGATTACGGACATGGTGAAGGCCGTCGCCCAAGAAGTGAAGGAGGGTAAGCTCGCGCCGGAGGAAATAACCGAGGAGACGATTGGGAGGAGGCTCTACACGTCCTATCTCCCGAATCAGGAACCCGAACTCATAGTTCGGACGTCAGGCGAAGAGAGAATGAGCGGATTCCTGCTCTGGCAGGGTGCCTACGCAGAACTCGTCTTCATGGACGTCTTCTGGCCAGCATTCCGCAAAATCGACCTGATGAGGGCAATCAGGACGTATCAGAGAAGGACCAGAAGACGCGGGAAATAGCAACAACCGTTATAACCGCTGAAACGGCTGGGTAAGCCGAGTTGAAGATAAACCTCGGCACCATCAAGGACCAGGGAGAGGAGCTGGCAGCGTTCCTTGAGCCCAGAGTAGGAGTCAAGCCGTCCGTCTCGGGCAACACCATGGAAGTGGAGGAAGGTTCGATCAGGGAAGGAGTCAGGCCAAGACATGTGAAGACATATATCAAACGATTCATGTACATGAAGGGGATCAAGAAGAAGTACCGCGTCTTCGTGTCCGGAAAGGAGCTTACGATCCAGGAGATAGAACTCGGCGAGGAGAAGGAAAAGGAGGAGAAGAAGCGCAAGGAGGAGGCCGCAAAGACACCGGGCAAGGAGGAGAACCCCGAAGAGAAGACAGAACCAGTACCCGAGAAGGCACCAGAGGAGCCGAAACCGGAGAAGAAGGCCGCCCCGAAGAAGCCGCGTGCCAAGAAGAAGACCGGGTCAGAGACTAGCTAGTCCGGGAAGCCCTCGCCTCCTTCGTCTTGATCCCGCGTTTTGCTCTGAGGATCATCCTCAGGTAGTTCCTGGCTTCACGGAGCTCGCGAAGCGAAGTCCTGTAATCACCTAAGGTGAAGCTCTCTGAACCTTTCCTGAGATTCCTGAGGGCGAACTGTAGCGCTTGCCTTTCGTCCGGCACTGAATACTGTTTCGCCTTCACGAACTTCCCGGGGTTCTCTTCATCGATCTCAACCTTGATGAACACGACGCTCTTCTCGACGTCAACGTAGGCCTGCCAGATTGAATGGATCTGCTCTTCCGTTGGTTCGCCCGATATCCCTGCAATGAGGGCGACGATTCTGTCTCCTGCGTCCTTCAAGTCTGCACGAGTCTCGTCACGCCAGTCGCTCACGCCAATGCCACTCATCGCATTGGTATTTGGGGTGAGACCTGGCCTTCCACCTGTTCAACCTTATAACGGACACGAGAAGGGCACGCTCGAGTTGCCCAGAAAGGAGGAGCAGAGAATCGGCGGTGCGTGTTACGTCGGGCTCGACTCGCTACTCGAATTGGGGAGGCTTTCCTGCTTCCTCGAACGGGCCCCGTTTCCGCTCTTTGCGTTCAAGCAGGGGCGAGCCACCAGAATCGCAGCTCAGGCAGATCTCTTCATGGGGACACCCATATTCTACTTCTTCGATTCCGGGAAGGTCGACGAGTTCCTCGCATATCGAATTGCGGGTGAAGTTGAGGAAGTCCAACTGGTCCCGACAGCAAGCAACGCCTCATATCTGTACGCACCTGTCATCAGGGTCCAGAAAATGCCCGAGCAGCTGGCTGGCAAGAAGGAATTCCCGGATAGATTCATGGCAGTAGAGGTCGAAAATATACCGAGTCTAGTGAAGGTCGGGGCATACAAGACCCTGTTCGAGGAGCCGCCGCTGCCTCTGTTCGCGTTCAAGGAAGGATCGGCTTATGTGATCGGGACCTTCGCAAGAATAGATGACTACGAGGAGGCATCGATCTTCTTCTATACGCGCAGTGAGGATGCTCCGACGGGCTTCATAAGGTACTCCTACGACAAGATTACTGAGACGACCTTTGTCAGGAGGACCGACGAGCCGGGGTACCACTACATCAAGGTCATCAAGCTGGCCGAGCAGCACCCGCTTGTTCAGTTCTGAGACCTCAGCAACTCTCACTGATCACCTGACAGGAACCTGTTCGCTTCAGCTAGTAGCATCTTCGTGTTGTCGTATGAAGCCCGGGCTATGGCCTCGGAGTATGCGAACCAACCGAAACCCTGGTGCTCGGACGAAATATTCACCTTGTCTTCGGCCGTTTCTGCCAACAGATAGACCACCTGTTTGTGGATGTTCTTACCGTCTCGTCTGTAGAAGTATTCGATTACCCTTCTGAATCCGGGCACAATGGCGATTTCCTTCAGCCCGGTCTCCTCTCTCACTTCCCTGATGACCGTCTGGAACTCGGTCTCGCCGCCTTCTATGTTGCCTTTCGGAAGATCCCACCTGCCCGCGTTCAAGAGGAGTACGTAGAGCTTGACCCCTTGCTTGGGCGTCCTGAACACGACAGCTCCCGCGGACCTCTCTTCCATGTCGGTGACTGGAAGCGGGCGATTATTTACATATGAAGAATCGGGCTTCGTGCTGATTCCTCGGTTGAAATAGGCACGATGAAAAGGCAGGCTCACATCACGGAAATCGCTCCCTAGGCCAAGTTCACAGCATCCAGACGAATCGCATCAATGCAGGAGTCAGGGACGGGGAGAGGTCGACAAGAGGTCTGGGACAGCAGGCTCGCCCATTCTCAGATACCACCAACTCATCATGACTTAGCCCAAACGTTTTAAGACGAACCTTCCTTGCCGTGCAATTCAGGATTGGCGAAGATCAAGGTCGCAATCGCGGGCGTGGGTAACTGCGCCTCAGCGATTGTTCAGGGTGTCCACTACTACTCGAAGAGGGGCCAGGACGACGGAGTGACCTACTGGAAGGTCGGGGGATACACCCCAGAGGACATTGAATTCGTCGCTGCCTTCGATGTCTCAACAAAGAAAGTCGGGAAAGACCTTTCTCAAGCCATCTTCCAGCCGCCCAACAACACCACCAAGATATGCGGCGTTCCCAAACTGGGTGTCCAAGTCATGAAGGGACCCCTCCTCGACGGGATAGGCAAGTACCTCAAGGATGTCGTACCCCTTTCTAGTCAGAAGGATTCGGATGTCGTCGAGGAACTGGATAGGAGCGGTGCCGATCTCCTGATCAACTACCTTCCCGTCGGGAGCACTGCCGCCTCACATGAATACGCCGAGGCGGCCCTCGAGGCGGAGGTCGCATTTATCAACGCGATACCCGTCTTCATCGCGTCTGACGAGAAGTGGGCAAGAGGTTCGCAAGGGCGAAGATCCCAGTCGCCGGGGACGACGTCATGAGCCAGGTCGGCGCGACCGTCCTCCACAAGACTCTGGTGAAGATGGCCGTGGACAGGGGGGTCAAGGTTGACGAAAACCTACCAGCTGAACATCGGTGGTGACACGGACTTCCTCAACATGCTCGAAGAGAGCAGGCTGAAGGACAAGAGGGAGAGCAAGACGAGCGCCGTTAGCGCGATGTCGCCATATGCGGTCCCGACCAGAATCGGGCCGAGTGACTACGTGCCCTTCCTCAACAACGACAAGGTCTGCTACATCTGGCTAAAGGGAAGGTACTTCGGCGGCACACCCGTGAAGATGGACGTTAAGCTCCACGTCGTAGACGCCTACGACAGCGCGGGCATGATGGTGGATGCCATCCGAGGCGCGAGAGTCGCCCTGGACCGGGGAGTGGGAGGCCAGCTGTCGAGCCTCTCGGCCTTCTGCTTCAAGCACCCGCCCGTTCAAATGCCCTACCCCGCAGCCAAGACCGCGTTCGAGGACTTCATTTCGGGGAAGTTGGAACGGTAGAGGCCGTCATTCGTCTCACATATAGCGCTACACCAAGTAGGGCGACGAAGGCTACCGCGATAGGAATCACATATCTCGACGTCTCGTTCACTCCTATGGTAATCCCTTGTGTCGGAGTCACGCCCTTTATCGTCACCCCTCCGTATACGAAGGTCAACTTTGCCTTGTCGAACGACACGTTAGTCCCGGAGCTGGCGACTGCCGCCCCTGTCGCGCTGTAGCTCGATTGTGGCAGCAGCGACGAAGTGCTGACCGTCAGGGCGCCGTTGGAAATGACGGCATTGCTCAGATTCGACAGAATCAGGCCGGACGGAACCGGCAGTGTGAAGAGGACGCTTGAGACATTGACCGCAGTGGGGTTGTGGATCGTCAGGATGAAATTGAAGCTCTTTCCCTCTGTAGGGGCAGAGGGTGTCGTCGTGATCGTCGCGTTCAGAGGCTGGTACACCAGGACGTGCGGGCCAAGACCCTTCAGAGAGAACTTGAAACCGCCGAAGAACATGGTGGACACGATGCTGGACGAAGTGTGATTCCCGTATGCGGCCTTGGCTGTCACACCGTAACTCGCGTTCAGATTGCGACCGGGTGCGATCGAACCACTAGTGGCGGAAGGTACAGCGGATGCGGAGAGGTGGTCGAAGGTGTCGACCCCAGAACTGATACTGGCGTTGTATATGTAGAACGGGCCCTCGTTCACAGCCGACAGGATCACCGTCGAATTGACCCCGCTGAACAGCAGAGACGGGCTGAACTGCTTTGTGAGGACGTAGCCCGTAGGCACTGCGAATGCGTTGGACTCGCCAGTGAAGGAGATCCCCGCGGTTGTTCCATTGAACGAGAGTGGAGGAATAAAGTAGTTCGTGAGGTCGGTCACGTTGATCTTCAAGCTGGTCTCGTTGCTCGCCTTTGGGGCAAGCAAGGTGTAGTTCAGGGAGAGCGAGTCAGTGGCGCACGAGATTCCGGTCCCATTGACGACACCACAGCCAAGGCCCGCGGGCAACCGAACCCGGGCTGAGAATTGTGTTATGTTGGCAGAACCGATGTTGGCCACGGTGAAGCTGAGCGTCAGGTTGATCGCTGTGCTTCCGGCCCGTATCGGGGCGAGGTTCGCACCCACGACAACCGTCGCGAAGCCCAGTTTCATCCCGGAATGAGTGAATTCGAGAGGGAGCGGATTGGTCGTTGCGTTGAACGAATGTCCGTTCTCGTCGGCATATGTCACGAGGTACGTCATGTTCATGTTTGTGTCCGTCAGATTCTTGACGGCCTGATAGATCTCGACCGTAGTCGTGCGGTTGGGTAAGATGGCAGTGGTCGGCTGACCGTCCACGACGACGGACAATGCTGGCGAAGTCCCGACGTTTCTGACCACCACGCTCAGCGACTGGTTCGCGCCCGCAGGCTGCGGGAACCCCCCTTTCGGAGTGACGTAGGCGTAGACGACCGGGTAGTCCTCTCCAAGCGAAATCGTAATCGGGTTGAGCCACGAACGACCTTTGAAGTTGGATCCGCCTACTGCATAAGCGAACTGGACTGCTGTGGCTGGAATAGTCACTCTCCCAGTTGAGTTCCCGATGTACTGGAGGACATATGTTGGAGTAATGCTTTCACTCGCATTCATGACGGGTAAGGAGAGACTCGAGCTGCCCCCGACGAGTCTGAAAAGCGAGGGATTCCACCAATCGTCGGTGAAGGCCACATTCTTCAATGCAGTCTTGTTCGACAGGTTCGTGAGCGAGATTGTTACGGTCATATTCTGGTCCTTACGCAGGACTCCCCTACCGACGGACCTTGCCGCAAGCAGCTGAAGAGGCTGCTGAAGCACGGTCGCATTAATCGCGTACACATGCTTCGAGGGTGCGACGGTCAGGTTGTACAGTCCCGTGAAGTGAGCCGTGTTATTGGTCACGATCGCACCGTCCTTTGGAGTCAACACTCCGTCCAGGGCGCGAATCTGGATGGTCGACGACGAGCTCTTGTTTGCCGCTGTTAGCGAGGCGACGCCAGTTCCGAAGTAAGCAAGCAGGTTGGGCTTGCTCTGGGCGTTCAACGCCGCGTTGGAAATCGAACCGACGACAATGCTGTGAGAGAACCCAGAGGAACCTCTCGTTCCCTCGAGTACTATGAAGGGGGAAAGAGAGCTGTCGAAAGTCGAGGTGGCGATTGCGGCACTGAAACCTCCCATTGAGGTCGGAACCAGCGTCAGCAGGGTCGAAGGCACGATGTCTATGAACGAAACTGGACTGTAGAATTCAAACGAACTCGTCCCGTTGGACAGAGAGACGAACGACGACCTGAAGTAGGCGTCGAGGAGTCCGGCTGCGGCAAGAGCATCTGAAAACGAATCTGAACTGAGGTTGAGGAAGAGACCCTGTGATGGAGTGAAGGGGACCGGAAGCAGGTTGTAGCCTTCCGACCCGAATACCTGGAAGTCAGACTTCCAGGTGGTCGTCCTGATCGCCGTCACGTTGTACCAACTCAGACCTGGCGAGTTCTCGAACTGGGCCAGTTTGCTGGACCCGTTCACACCCGTGAACGTGAAATACCAGTAGGCGCTCGAACCTGCGATGAAGACGTTCAGCCTCTCCGAATACGCGCTCGAGGCCACCGATTGCTGCATGGGGAGGCCGGCCAGCAGCATCAGCGCTAGGACCGAGATGGCCAGAACCTGAAAACGCTTCAAGTGAGACTCCGAGGGCCGACGATTTTGGCCTATAAAGCCGTTGATTCGGGTGACTCCGATGACCCCTCGGGTCATGCCTGACTCATCATGAATGGAAGATCAGAGAACCCGACTCCGGCCGGGTTTGCTACCTCTTTCTGGTCGTTTCTTCTGCCGGGTCGTCGACTCCCTTGTCGTCGAGCATGAAGACCACGTCCCTCTCGGGGTGGTACGGGCTGTCGACCATCCTGGCGATCCGGTTCTTGGCTGCCTTCCTCAGGTATATTCTGTAGGTGCTGGTGTGCGCTACGACGTGACCCCCGGTCGGCCTGGTCGGGTCGCCGAAGAAGCTGTCGGGAGCGGCTTGGACCTGGTTGGTCACGACGACCGCCACGTTGTAGATCTCCGCGGTCCGAAGGAGCTGGTGCATGAACTTGTTGAGCCTCTGCTGCCTCTCGGCGAGGGTCCCCCTCCCGAGGAACTCTGCCCTGTAGTGCGCGACCGCGCTGTCGAGGATGACCAGCTTCACCTTGTTCTCTTCCAGCACCTTGCCCAGGTCCTTCACGATCAACTCTTGGTGGGCGCTGTTGTAGGCTCTTGCCACCGTTATCCCCGAGAGTATCTTCTCAGAGTCGAGGCCCCGAGCCTCCGCAATCTCTGCAATCCTCTCCGGCCTGAAGGTGCCCTCCGTGTCGATGTAGACGGCTCCCCCGTCGAGGCCCCCCTGGCCGTGCGGCGTCTGGACCATCACGCAGAGCGTGTGACAGATCTGGCTCTTCCCCGAGCCGAACTCGCCGTAGAATTCTGTCATGGCCCACGTCTCTATCCCTCCGCCGAGGAGGTCGTCCAGGTTCTTGGAACCCGTGCTTATCCTGTCTATCGCCTTCCTCTTCTTGAGGAGATCGGCTGCGTTGATGAAGTCAGGCTCGAGCCGCCCCATCTCGACCAGCTTCTTCCTGGCCTTGTTGTTCAGCTCCACGGCCTTCGAGATGTCGATGTCGACCGCATCGGCGATGTCCATCGGGGCCGACGTGGCCAGGTCGAGGATCGTCAGGATCCCGGCGTCGTTGAGCTTCTGCTTGGTTGCAGGACCGACCCCCGGCAGGGTGTCCAACTCAAGCTCGTCGTGAGTTTCAGACAATGAAACGCCGACCCTCTCTCCACTAGATAAGCGTGACTTAGGGGGAGATTCGTGAAAGTGTCCGCGGGAATAGACTCGCCGAGCGTATGTGCTTGAGTCCCGCAATCCACCTCGTCGTCCTTTCGACGCCGATCCCGAAACCGGAATGGGGAGGCATGCCGAACCTCCTCAGTTCCAGGTACCAGGAGAACGACTCGGTCGGAAGGTCCTGGCTTTCGATGCGCGCCATCAGTTCTGCGTGGTCGTGTATCCTCTGGCCGCCCGTGGCGAGTTCCCCGATTCCCTCCGGCGCTATCAGGTCGGCTGATTTCGTGACCTTGGGCCTGTCGGAGTAGGTCATGTGGTAGAAACTCCTCGCCGAAAGGGGGTAGTCGGTGATGAAGAACGGAGACTCCTGGGTGAGGCTTATGGCTCGCTCCGCCTCGGTCGGGAGGTCCTCTCCCCATTCGAACGGGAAGCCCTTCTCCGCAGCGATCTCCCGTGCCTCGTCGTAGGTCATCCTCGGGAACGGAAGCGGCGGCTGCTTCAGGGTCCGCCCGAGGGTCTTGAGTTCGGCCTTCCTGTTTTCGAGGACGCGCTCGACCATCCTGGAAAGGAGCCCTTCCTGGACCTTCATGTTGTCCGACTGGTCAGCGAAGGCCTGCTCCGACTCGATCATCCAGAACTCCGTGAGGTGCTTCGAGGTCTTCGACTTTTCCGCGCGGAAGGCAGGCTGGAAGATCCAGACCTTCTGCAGCGCGGGCAGAGCCGCCTCCTCGTAGAACTGGGCGCTCTGGCTGAGGTTCACCTTCTTGCCGAAATAGTCGACAGAGAATAGGGTCGATCCCCCCTCGACCGCCGCCTGGACAAACGTCGGCGCGCTGATGAGCTGGAACTCGTTTTCGCGGAAGTAGTCGAATGCCGCGCCTATCACCTCGGCCCTGATCCTCATGGTGGCTATCGCCTTGGGCCCCCTGATGCTCAGGTGCCTCTTGTCGAAGAGGAATGAAGCTGACCTTACGGCCGTCTTGGTGATGGGCCAGCTGTCGGCCTTCGCGACGACGACGAACTCCTCAGCGGCAATCTCCTTGCCGCCGGGAGCCCTCCTGTCGTCCCTGACCTCGCCCTTCACCGTGACCGCCGATTCCATCGTAACTCCCTTAGCGGCCTCGAACGCCGCAGGAGCGTTCGAGCCCTTCTTCACCGAGACCTGGACGTATCCTGAACCGTCCCTCACGAGGACGAAGATGAGACCTCCGACCGTGTGTTTCCTTGCTGCCCACCCCCTGACCTCGACCTTGGGCGTCGTACCCCCGGAAAGAACGTCTGCAGCGCGGGCAAGCTCGAACGAGGTGGATGTCACGACATGGAGGCTGGCTCGCCATGTGCTAAAAGCATGATGCGGGCCGGGCTGACGGTCAAAGGATCCTCTGCAACGCAGCAGCCTCCCCGGACGAGGAGAGCTCGACCGATGCGCCTCTGGACGTCAGCTCGCCCGCGATTTCGAGCATCCTGATGGCAAAGCCCGGCCCAGAGCCGAAGCATCAGATGTAGACCCTTGTCATCTCATGATCCTTCGCCGGCCACCCTGACCACCTCTCCCCTCGGTTTCTTCTCGGCGAAGATCTCTGCCTGGAAGACCTGAACCCTCGTGGCAGGGTCGAGCCAGGCGTCGGGAGGGAGGCCGGCCTTGACGCATGCCTGCGAAAGGAACTCAACTTGGTCCATCTCAAACTCGGTCGCCACCTGAGGAAGGAGGAGGCCGCTGGCGTAGGAACGTGAAATCATCAGGCCATCCCTGCCGATTCTCACGCGCGAGGGCATTTCCCGCCTGGGCACGTCGAGGTCCCGAGGGAGGGTGAGGACGCTCACTTCGACGATGATGGAACCGAGCTCCTCCCTGCCGACGGGCGGAAAGCGTGGGTCCTCAGAGGCCGCAGCGACCGCAGCCTCTCGGATGGCATCACCGAGCCTCTTGACTGGGTAGGGAAAGCCGATGCAGCCTCTAAGGTTGTTCCCGGCCGGAGCCGTGGTGTTGAGCGTTACGAAGACGCCCCGTGCCTCGGAGAACTGGCCTGAATCGAGATTCCTTGCAGGCATCTTCCTGCCATTCACGTGACACTCGAGCGCCTCCCTCGCGAGCGCGACCGCGAGTCGCCCCTCCTCAGAAGATAGTGCCAACGGGAACCTCCGCGAGGATTCTGTCGAGCCACCTTAACTTTTTCCAATGGCTCCCCTTCCAGTAGTACTGCCCGCACTCCACGCACCTGAAGAAGAGGCGGTGGCGCCTCTCGACCGAAAGTGGGACATGACCTGCGACCTCCGCCCTTTGCATTCTCTGGAGGTCTCCGCCGCAGAGGGAGCAGAGAGGTCCGCCCCTGGCGAGGCTGACGCCGGATGACTTCGCAGCGACCAGGAGCGAAGCCAACCTCCTGCTGTCGCTCTTCCCGGAGATGAGCAACACGCTGGCTCTCCCTGTGCGCGTGCGCTCCGCCAGCGACCGGTCGGCCGTCAGGACGACCCTGCCCTCTGACCGTGCGATTCGCATGATTCCGTCGTCGTCGCCGTTGGAGTAGTAGAGGGTGTCGAAGCCGAGAGCTCTCATCTTTCGGGCCAAAGAGCCGAGCATCGCATCTGCTACGAATCTCGTTGGGCGAGCGCTCCGACGTGGCATCGTGTCTCTGGCTGCGCCCATGTCAGCGGGTCGTCTCGGCCGACCTGACCGACAGGTAGAGCCTCCTAGCTGCCGGGTCCTTCTCGAAGTGGTCGCGGACTGGCGCTATGATTCGGTCGAGAGATTCGCCGACGCCCTTCTTCAGGTCGGCAGGGTGCAGGCTCCCTTTCTTGAAGGCGTCCTCAAGCTCAGCGCAAGAGAAGAACTCGGCATTACCGCCGTACTTCTCGGGCCTCTCCACCTTGAGCGATTTCATCTTCCGGAAGACGATGTAGCGCGAATATTCAATCAAGCGCGTTTCCTTCGAGGACTTTGGGCGGACAGTACGCAGAGTTCACCTTGGAGAGTATCTGTTCCCTGCTGTCATGGACGAATATCGAGGTTTCCGGTTTGCTCTTGCTCATCTTGCTCGCTATCTCCTGGTCCACCGCGCCGTTCTCGTCGAACCCTTCTGCCTCCTTCTTCCCCTGGAGCCCTATCAGCATGTGGTGGTGGACGGCGACAGGTTTCTTCCATTTCATCTTGTCCGCAATCTCCCTGGCCAGGATGTTGGCCCTCCTCTGGTCAAGCCCCAGCTGGCAGATGTCCACGTCGAGCCAGAAGATGTCGGCCACCTGCATCATCGGGTAGAAGAGCTGGGCGGTCTGTAAGAGGTCCTTCGTCGTCCTCCCCATGATGGTGATCGCCCGCTGTGTTCTCGCGAGGGTCGAGTTCTGGGCGACAGTGATGACCTTCTTCCAGTACTCCTCGTTCTTGGTGGCGTCGCTCGTCCAGAGCACCTCCACCCTGCTCATGTCGACCCCTGCGGCGCGCCAGACTTCGATGAGGTACCTGCCGACCATCTGAATCGTCTCGAGGTCACCTCCCATCTTGTTGTTGACCCAGCCGAACCAGTCTGCGAGCAAGAGCTTCATCTTGACTCCGGCCTTGAGCATGTCGTCGACCAGTATCGGGCGGAGAACTCCGAAGGCCAGGTTCGCCAGACCGCTCGGTTCGAACCCGTCGTACGCCGTCGGATGGTCGTTGGTCTCGAGAAGGGTCCTGAGCTCCCCTTCAGTGATTATCTCCTCGCCCACCTGCCTGATGTGGTCGAGCCTTGTCTCTAGGTCCAAGCCCGGCTCTCGCTATTCGACTCGGCCGTTAAAACCGTTCACGCCGGTCGCTCTCCGGCCGCCACTGTGGGAGTTGAGACCATCAGACAGGATCAGGAAGGCGTCTCGTTCTAAGGGGTTCTAGGCCTTCTTAACCAGGGAATCGAGCTTGGTCTTGAAGACGGATGCAGGCACAGCCCCGGTCACGATGTCTTCGACCTTGCCCTTGGAGAAGAACATCACGGTCGGGATGCTCATGATTCCGAACTGCGTCGCGAGCTCCTGGTCGGCGTCGGTGTCTATCTTGACGAACTTGACCCTGCCCTCGTACTCCTTGGAGAGCTGGGCGATGATGGGCTCGATGATCTTGCACGGGCCGCACCAGTCAGCGTAGAAATCCACCAGCACGGGCTGGCTGGAGCGCACGACCTCGTCCTGGAACTTGCTGCCGTCGATATGAAGAACTGTTTGATCCATTCTCGGACGCCTTGAATTGCCCGAAGGCCGCCTGCTTATAATTTTGCCTGACCCGGATTCTGGCATGCCTAGTGGTCGACCACCCCGGACAAGGGAGCGACCTTCATCTCGTCGTTCTTCGGGCTGTAGGAGGCGAGACTCGCAGATTCGAGCGACCGGGAGATCAGATCCCGGAAGCCCAGACCCTCGGCGTACTCCGCAATCTTGGAGGCCTTCGCCCGGGTCCGGGGATGCCTCGTGATGATCGCACAGCAGTCCTTGTACTCCTCCAAAGACAACTCGTAGGTCCCGATCCTCCTGGCCAGGCCGACAACCTCCTCCTTGTCGTACGAGAGGAGGGGCCTTAGGACTGGGAGAGACGACCCGCTGTCGAAGACTCCTATGTTCCAGAGGGTCTGAGACGCAGTCTGGGATAGCGAGTCTCCCGTCGAAACCGCGGAGGCTCCGAATCTGGGGGCGAGGCGCTCGGCAGTCATGCGCATGAACCTTCTGAAGAGCGACGGCTCCAACTCCCCCGGGACCTCGGCGGTCGCCAACTGGTACTCCGCGAACGGGACCATGACCAGAGTGCTCTTTCCGCCCCACGCAGATAGGACCTTGACGAGTTTGGTGACCTTGCTCTGCATCGGCCCTTCCGAAGTCGGCGCGAGGTAGAAGTGCAGGTAGACGGGGCGGACACCCCTCTTCAGCAACAGCCAGGCGGCGACAGGCGAGTCTATCCCTCCAGAGAAAAGGTGCATCACTCGGCCTGCGGTGCCGACGGGAAGGCCTCCTGGGCCCTGGGTCTTGACGGCGTAGATCAGGGCTTGTCTTCTGATTACGTCGACATGAATCCTGAGTTCGGGCTCCGACAGGTCGACTCTCTTTCCTGTCTCGCCGGCGACGACGGAACCCAGCTTCCTGGCTAGCTCCATGGAGCTAATCGGGAAATTCTTGTCGGCGCGTCTGGGGTCGAGCATGAAAGTCTGCGCAGTTGACGCGCGTGCAGCTTCAAGGACAGCGTCCTCGATCTTTCCGTAGTCCGCATCTACTAGGGTGGCCCTTGCGAACCAGGCGACCCCAAAGACCCTGGAAAGCCTCAGGGCAACCTCGGAGGGGTCGGCGTCCACGGTTACGAAGAACCTGCCGTCTCTTGATTCGACGTCAGAGTGGAGAGGGGCCAGCGCCCTGTTTATGTTCCGCTTGAGGACCCTCACGAACTCTGGTCTGTTCTTCCCCTTCAGAGCGACTTCAGCGTAGTGAACTACGTACGTGTCCGTCATTCTCAGGTGTGCTCCTGGTCCTGTTCAGAAAAGGCTTCCCGTGGAAGGCAAGACCGAAGCCTCCTGCTGACCGAGGCGACCACGGCAACCAAGAGAATGAAGATCTGGCATGGACTTGACCTTGAAGGCTGGCGAGGCGCTGTACCCCCGGGGATTCTGAGAAGATGCGACCACGATATCGTCCTCATCTTGGCCGAGTGATTAGTTGAGCCGACGAGGTGGAATAGGGCCTGGATAGAATGGACGGATAGAGTGGGCAGATGATCGGCTTTCAAGGTGCTTGAAGCAGGACTCGCGGCTATCCAATTCTCAGAGAGGTCCCGTCCGGAACGCTTAAGAAATCTTCGAGCTTCGGTCGACCGTCCCGCAGTAGCTCAGCCTGGTAGATCCGAAGAGGACCAAAAGCTTCCGGCTGTAGTGGTCGGCCATTGGCTGACCCGTCAGCGTACTCAGGCCACAGTCACCGGAGTGTCGTCGGCTCAAATCCGACCTGCGGGACGCTTGCAACGTCAACGGCTAACACCCTCTGCTCGATTGATGAATCGGCCCAGCCCACGGTCGTCAGAAGGGAAGAGCCGCAGGAAGCAGACTGTCAGGAAGAAGAAGGTTCCCGAGTGACTCAGGACTCGGTAGACCGTGCCATCATGAAGAGGTACTGCTGCGCGTACCCCGCGTAGGGTCCGAAGTACGACCTCACCTTGGAGGAGATCCTGTCGTAGTCGCCCCGGCTGATCTTCGTCCTTCTTTCGGGCGCTAGCTTCGTCCTAAGGCCTGGGTCGAGGAGCGTTGGGTACGACCTGACGACCTCCCTAGCAATCCAGACGTCGATCGGGAACGCGTCGTCCTTGTCGAAGGAATACAGAAGGACGCAATCAGCGACCTTCGGACCCACCCCTGGAAGCGACTTCTCTCCCAGCAGCCCCTTCAACAGGGTCTTCTTGGCCTCTTCGTAGTCGAGCAGCGAAAGCTCGCTGAAGTCGACCGTCCCCTCCTCGACAGACGTAGCGACGCGCTTCAGAAAGGGTGCTCTGTAGCCGAGTCCGCAAGCCCTGAGCTCGGAGAGAGGGGCCTGCGAGAGGACCTCCGGCTTCGGAAAGGCGTGATATTCGATTCCTTCGAATTGAAGCGGTTCACCGAACCTCGCGCAGATGGATTGGACCATCTTCTTGATTCGAGGTATGTTTGAGTTGGTAGCAAGAACGAACGAAGCCAGGCACTCCCAGCGCTCCTGTCTAATCAGGCGCAGTCCGTAGAAAGTCTGGACTGCGAGAGTGATCATCTCGTCCTTCATTATCGAAGACAGCACCTTCTCCAGCTCCACGTCGAGCCTGAAGTAGCCCCTCACGAATGCGCTGTCAAGGAAGTCCGCGCCTGAGACACACCTGAGCGAGTCTCCCTCCTGCTTGACCTTCAAGACGCCCCCCGAGACGATGCCATACCACCATTCCCCTCTGTTCTGCCATCGGAAGACCTGACCGCTCTCCAACGTGTACTCTAGGCTGAAGGGCGACTCAAGGCCTATAGTGAACTCCATGGCCCGGAGGGTGAGTTGGAAGGGTCGTTAATTGACTCTTCGGCTCAGGGCAGATTTGAAATAGGCACACCGGGCCCTACGGCGTCGTTGGGACCAGGATACGAAGCGATGACGACACGGTCAAGGAAGATGTTTGACAGAGCGAGGGGAGTCTTCGCGGGTGGAGTCAACCACAACGCCAGGTTCTATGAACCGTACCCCATCTTCATAGGCAAGGCGAAAGGCAGGCACATTTGGGACCTCGATGGGAACAGGTACACTGACTACTGGATGGGGCACCTGGCCCTCCTGCTGGGCCACTCCCCTCAGGTGGTCACAGGGCCACTGAGAAGGCAGGTCGAGAGAGGCACGCACTACGGCATGGGCAACCAGCTGTCCGTCGAACTGGGCGAAGAGATCCAGCGGTCCGTCCCCTGCTCGGAGATGATCAGGTTCTGCAACACAGGCGCCGAGGCAACCATGTACCTGGTCAGGCTTGTGAGGGGATACACAGGAAAGAAGACTGTGATCAAGGTAGCGGGAGGCTGGCACGGATACAACACCGAGTTGAACAAGGGAGTCCACACCCCCTTCGACAAGCCGGAGGGCGCCGGAATCTTGGACGAAGAACAGGTTCACGTAAGGACGATAAGGTTCAACGACCTCGACGCTGCGCGGAAGGCAGTCAATTCGTCGAAGGGCGATGTTGCCGCAATATTCCTAGAGCCGGTCCTCGGCGCTGGAGGCTGCATCCCAGCAGAGAAGGACTATCTGAAGGGGCTGCGGGAAATCGCAGACGGAACCGGAGCACTCCTTGCTTTCGACGAGATAATCACAGGCTTCAGAGTCGCGCTTGGTGGTGCCCAGGCTGCATATGGCGTGACTCCCGACCTTGCGTCGTTTGGGAAGATCATAGGAGGAGGCCTTCCTATCGGTTTGGTCTGCGGAAGCAAGGAAATCCTCTCCCTCGCCGACCCCTCTAGGAAGCAGAAGTTTGTGTCGATCGGAGGAGGGACGTTCTCTGAGAACCCCCTCACCATGACCGCTGGGCTTTCGACAATAAGGTACCTGAGGAGAAACGCGGGAACCATATACTCGCGGCTCGACGAAATGGGCAGGGAACTCCGCAAGGGAGTCGACGCAGCCTTCGCAGAGAGCGGGGTCGAAGCCCACACCACTGGCCTGGGTTCCCTCTTCCTCACGCACTTCGGCGTCAACCCGAAGGACGCGCAGGAAGCTGCCAGGGATAGGACAGACCTTACCAGAAGATACGCGCTCTTCCTGATGTCAAAAGGAATCTTCATGCTGCCCTCCCATGCGGGGGGGATATCCGTCTGCCACGCCGAGAATGACATCGAAAGGTTGATTCAGAAGAGTGGGGAGTTCGGCGGCCTGGTCAGCTCAAGGACGGCAAAATAGGGATACGAAGGTCACCCTGTGACCTTCGCCAGTCTTGCGTCAGCGTCGGACCAATTCGCGACGTTCCACCAAGCCTCGACGTACTTCGGTCGATCGGTGAGGTAATCATGGACCCAGGCATGCTCCCACAAGTCGATTCCGAGAATGAGGGGCATCTGGGCCAGGTGCATGTTGTTCTGCTTCTCGACCTGGGTCAGAACTAGCTGATCTGTCTCGGCATCATAGAGCATCAGCGCCCAACCTGCTCCCTCGACTGTCTTGGCAGCTTCGGAGAACTGAGACTTGAACCTCTCAAACCCGCCGAAATCCTGGTCAATCTTGTCTGCCAGCTTCCCCCCGGCCTTCCTCCTCCCTTTCCGGGAGGAGCCATGTTCGGCCAGAAGAAGGAGTGCAGGATGTGTCCGTCGACGTTGAAGCTGTAGTCTCTCAGGGCCGCCCTGACGTCGATCTGCAATTCCCCTTTACGGGACTTGTCGAGTTTCTCAAGCGCCGCGTTCGCTCCGTTGACGTATGCCTGATGATTCTTTGTGTGATGGAGAGTCATCGTCTTCTCCGAGATGTGGGGTTGAAGGTCGGAGTACTTGTACGGAAGTGTTGGTAGCGAATATGTCTTAGCCATGGGAAGGTTCGGATTGTCCCCTCGTAAAAAACTTGCCCCTGCCTATGCGGCAATCGACGGCTTGGCTTTCTTGGCCCTCTGCCAGTCGTCTAGGAAGTGCTTCAGCCCGGAATCAGTGAGAGGGTGTTGTATCATCTTCTCCATCACCTCGGGCGGCATCGTCGCGATGTCGGCCTTGGCTTTCGCTGCTTCAAGCACGTGCTGGGGATGCCTGATGCTCCCTACGAGGACTTGGGCCTTCAACCCGTAGTTGTCACGTATTTTCACCAGGTCCTCGACCACTCCCATCCCACGCTGGCCTATGTCGTCGAGTCGGCCGATGAAGGGGCTGATGAAGGAGGCCCCCGCCTTGGCCGCGAGGAGACCCTGATTGGCTGAGAAGACGAGGGTCATGTTGACCCTTATCCCCATCGAACTGATGGTCTTGGTCGCCCGGAGACCCTCCGGTATGATGGGGATCTTCACAACGACGTTGGGGGCGAGAGACGAGAGGTGCTCTGCCTCTGTGACCATCCCGTCATGAACTGTGCTCACGACCTCGGCGCTAACGTCCCCCTTAACCTCCTTACAGATTCCGCGTATTATCTCCTCGAACTCGCCCGGTTCCTTGGCGACGAGAGATGGGTTGGTGGTGACGCCGTCTACCAAACCCATCTGGTTCAGAATCCTGATCCTTTCAAGGTTGGCAGTGTCGAGGAAGAGCTTCAATCCTGAGCCGACCGACGCTTTTCGCTATTAAAGTCTAGCGCCCTGTTTGCATGAGAAGTCCGGCAGCATCCTCGATGTTGGAGGACGTCAGACCGTACTTCCTCAGCAGCTCGCCCGTCTGCCCGCTTTCACCAAATGTATCCATCACCCCGACCCTCTTCATCGGAGTTGGCCGTGATTCGCCCAGGACTTCGGCCACGGCGGAACCCATGCCACCCATCACGTTGTGCTCTTCCGCGGTGACGACCCTGCCGCACTTCTGTGCGAACTTGACTATCGCTTCCGCATCTATCGGTTTCACCGTGTGAAGGTCCACTACGGCAGCGGTTACTCCCTTCGCCTTGAGGGACGCGGCCGCCTTGACTGCCTCCGGAACCATAATCCCGCAGGCGACAATCGCGACGTCCGACCCGTCCACGACGACGGTGGCCTTCCCATACCTGTACTCGAAGCCGCCCTCATAGACTACAGGCGTTGAAGGCCTGGTCAGTCTCACGTAGAACGGTCCGCTGATCTCTGCGATCGCCTTGACAATCGCCTTGGTGGAGACCGCGTCGCACGGAACGATTACATTCATCCTCGGTATGGCCCTCATGATTGCTATGTCCTCCACCTGCTGGTGAGACGCGCCGTCGGGTCCGACGGAGATGCCACCGTGCGAACAGACGATCTTGACGTTCAGGTTCGGGTATGCGATGTTGTTGCGGATTTGGTCAACGCACTTGCCAGGGACGAAGATGGCGTACGTCCCAGCATAGGGAATCTTGCCAGCGAGCGCGAAACCGGCCGCGATCCCCATAAGATTCTGCTCAGCTATTCCCACATTGAAGAATCGGTCAGCGAACTTCGCCCCGAAAACACTGGTTTTCATCGAGCCGGTCGTGTCCGCGCCCAATACGATCACCCTTGGGTTTGAAGCACCCAGCTCCAATAGCGCCTCGCCATAGGCATCCCTCATTGCCGCCTGCCTAGCGAGCGTCATTTCGCCCTCGCCGCGTGCTCTGCGCGCTCCCTGAGCATCCCGATCGCTTTGACCGGATCGTTTTTTCCATAGACGCCCGCACCTGCGACAAGGACGTTTCCCCCTCTCTTAACCACTTCGTGGACGTTCTCAGGTTCTACGCCGCCGTCTATCTCGATATCTGCCCCCGAGCCCTGCTCGTCGAGGAGAGCGCTGATTCTTTCGAGCTTGGGCATCGTCGACATGTCCATTGCCTGGCCGCTGAAACCGGGGTTGACCGTCATGAAGGTGAGTGCGCTCACCTTGTCGAGGCGCGCCACCGCCCAGTCTGGGAGTTCGGTGGAAGGTTTGATCGCAAGTCCGACTTCCTTGCCCCTCCGCACGACCGCTCCGCGGAGTTCGTCGAACGCCTTCCCGTCGAGCACCTCGGCATGGAAGGTGAGGATGTCTGAGCCAGCGTCCATGAACTTCTCGGCGTAGAGCCGAGGTTGATCGACCATCAGGTGGGTGTCGAACTTGAGGTCGCACCGCCTTCTGAGCGCCTTCACTGTCCCGGGTCCGAAGGTTATGTTGGGGGCGAAGTGGCCGTCTATCACGTCGAGATGAACCTGGTCCGCGCCACCCCTCACACAGATCTCGATGGCCTCACTGAGGTCGCCCAAGTCCCATGCCAGGACGGAGGGAGCGATCCGTATGGGCTTCAATCGCTCACTTCAGTTCGCTGAGCACGTCAGACAGCGTGTCCTTCGCAGGCGCAGTCCCGTGATAATGGGGGGACCACTCCATGAAGGAGATTCCCTTCCCCTTTACGGTGTGAGCTATGACTACGGTCGGACGGTTCCTGGTGCTCGCGGCGAGGTCGAAACCATCGATGAGTTGGAGGAAGTCATATCCGTCCACCTCGATGACGTTCCAGTTGAACGCCCTCCACTTTGATGCGAGGGGCTCAAGCGGCATGATTTGCTCCGTGAGGCCGTCCTGCTGAATCCCGTTCCGGTCTATGATCGCGGTAAGGTTGTCCAACCTGTACTTCGAGGCTGCCATTGCGGCCTCCCACACCTCCCCCTCCTGCTGTTCTCCGTCTCCCATCAGGACGTAAGTGCGGCTCGCCCTTCTGTCCATCCTCGCTGCCATAGAGACACCGACGCCAAGTGAGAGCCCGATTCCTTCAGAGCCTGCCGGCGCCTCGATTCCAGGAATACCCATCGAAGGATGCCCCTGGAGCCGAGAGCCCATCTTCCTCAGCGTCATCAGCTCCTCGACCGGGAAGTAACCCGCCTGGGCGAGAATCGAGTAGAGGAGCGGCGCCGCGTGACCCTTGCTTAGGAAGAACCTGTCTCTGTCTGGCCACGACGGGTTCTTCGGGTCGTACTTCATAGTGTGGAAGAAGAGTGTGACGAGAAGCTCCACAGCGGAAAGCGAACCTCCAGGATGGCCCGAACCGGCTTCTGCCAGACTCTCGAGGATTAGCTTCCTGGTGTTCCTCGCGGTCTCTTTCAGCCTGGTGACCTCCTGGGCCGCCTCCACTACCTCCTCACCGGTGCCTGAACTATCCTGTGCACGAAGTCGTCCGTCTCCTGTGCCTTGATCTCGAGGTCGTGAAGCGAGAGCGAGACGTTTCTCTGGAGCTCGCTCCGGACCTGCCCGGCGACGTCACTCAGGACGGCCGCCTGGTAGGCGTTGCCGCCAGACGCGACAGCCATCGCGAAGACCCCAGTCATGGCGTCCCTGACGCCGACCTTGTTGAAGAGATTCTTCTTTCCGCTGATCGGTGGAAACAGTGTGACGTTCTCCGTATCGAAGAGGGTGATGCCTTGTTCGCCTCTTGTGAGCAGGATCGCCCTGCACTCGAGGCGGCTGAGCAGGTTGACGCCCATGTTCCGAAGGCTCGTTTCGTTGACGATCGCCATTCCGGTGGCGTGCGACGCCTCCTCCATGTTTGACTTCACGTAGGTCACGCCTGAGAAGTCGAGGTAGTGGCGCATCTTCGGCTGGGCAACAATGATCTTCCCGGCGGTGCGGGCGGCGTTGACGACGCCGCTAATCAGGTAACTCGTGATAGCGCCGCGGTCGTAGTCAGAAAGTATGATGCAGTCGACGTCCTTGATGAGGGGCTCGGCCCCTGCAAGAAGCTTCTTGGACATTGCCGGCGGGGCGTCGCGCCTGTCCTCCCTGTCGATTCTCAGCGAGTGGAACTTGTTGACCATGATCCAGGTCCTGAGCGACGTGGGGCGTGTGCTGTCGGTGACGATGCCTGCATGGGAGACTCCGTTCCTCGTGAACTCAGCCTTAAGCCAGGCTCCGTATTCATCAGATCCAATCAGACCGACCAGGCTGACCGAGGCGCCGAGGGAAACGAGCTCGCGCGAAAGGTTAGCTGCACCGCCTGGTAGGAACGTTTCCCCCACATAGTCGCCCGCAGGAACTGGTGCTTCCCGTGCGAGCTTCCGTGCCTCGACCTCAACAAACCTGCTGACTATCAGATCGCCAATAACAAGGACCTTCCGGCCTTGGAATAACCGCAGGAGCTTCGCGAGATTCTCCTTGTCGACCGTCTCCAGCGGCATTCTTTTTCGGAGCTGTGCTGTTGGTTGCCCTACTTAAGTGTGGGCGGGCTCCTCATTTCTTCTGGAGCTTCTCGTTGTTCCGCTCGAACAGGGAATGCGATCTGTTCAGATACGGAATCGGGTTGAACCAATTCCACCTGCCCACCGTAGACATGACCGCAGGGACGAGATAGGTCCTGACCACCAGAGCGTCGATGAGAACCGAGAAGGCGAATGCGAAGCCCATCTGTCTCAGCAGCAGATCGCTAGAAAGCATTAGAGACCCCAGCGACCCGGCGAGGATGATCGCGGCAGCTGTAATGATGCCGCCTGTCTGCTCGATAGCCCTGATGATCGCATCGTTGAGGCTGCCTCCCTTCGTCGCCTCCTCCCTGATTCTCGTCAGGATGAATATGTTGTAGTCCATGCCGAGGCCCAAGAGCGTCACAAAGAGGAAGAACGGGAGGACGAACAGGATCTGGTAGCTGAAGTATGCCTGGAAGACCAGTTTGGTGACGACGAGCGTCCAGACTACGCTCATCAGTATCGACAAGACTGCAAAGACTGGAAGGAAGAGAGATCCAAGGACCACAAGGAGGACGAGCGCCACGCCTACGGCGACGAATGGGACGATTGAGTCGAACTCGGAGTCGAAGGTGTTCTTCGTGTCGAGCATGGAACCCGACGCACCGCCAACATAGATGCCAGTCACGCCGGTGGCGGGGCCGAAGTTGGCGTGGAGGTACTGCCGCATCGCCTGGGTGTCTGAAATCGCGGCTGTCTGAAGGGGGTTGACTCCGAAGCTGACTGTGATCAGCGCCGTCTTGCCGTCGCGCCCGACCTGCTGCAAGATCGCAGAGAAGGTCATGGCGCCAGAAGGGCTGGAGACGTTGAGGCTTTCATCGGAAACGGGGTTCCCGAAGGGCCGAGTCGGCCCAGTGACGTTGCGGACGTCCGGATACCCGGCTAAGTAGTCAGAGATGCTGCTAATGGTCCCCATCTCAGTCGAATTGAACGAATCCCCTGTCACCAGCGGGTGGTTGAAGGTGACGACCACATACGTCGGGTAGAGCCTCCCGCTCCCGAAGGCTGCCGCCAGGCTGTTCGACGCCGAGATTGATTCTAGGCTGCCGGGAGCAGCAGAGAGAAAATCATACGTCGGGGTGGTCGTCGAATACACGTAGAGGGCAGGGACCGAGACCAGGAGTACCAGAATAATCAGGACCTTCGCCCTCTTCACTGCGAAGGTGCCACTTCGGGAGAAGTAGCCCCGTTTGCTCTTCAGCTTCGACAGCACTGAAACCGAGTAATGCGAGAACCGGTCTCCCGATGTGGGCCAGAAGGCCCGCCCGCCTACGACCCCGATGATCGCAGGAACCAACGTGAGGGCGACTGCAAGCGCGACAAGGACACCCAGCCCGACTACGAACCCCATGGACCTCAGCAATACGACCGAGGTCAGGGCGAGGGCCAGGAATGAAATGATCACGGTGGCTCCGCTGGTCGTTATGCTCTCGCCTGCCCAAGTGATCGAGGTCTCGATTGCCTCTTGGACCGAGTACCCTTTGACCCTCTCCTCTCTGTACCTTGCGATCACAAAGACGCTGTAGTCGGTCCCTACCCCAATCAAGATTGTGAGAAGGATGGCGGGGGCAGTGAAGTCGACCTTTGCCACAAAAGTCGATACCGCGACGATGAACACCTGGGAGATTCCCAGCGCTACCCCTATGGTCCCGAGCGTGATGAAAGGCGTGAGGACGGAGCGGAAGAAGAGCCCGGTCGCGACAATGAGCAGGACGATTGCAGCCACGAAGATGATCGTTATGTCTCCCTGAATGGAGTTGCCGAAGTCGTAGGAGATGGCGTCCTGGCCCGTCACGGACACCGACTGGACTCCCGAATCGCGACCAGCCGACAAGAATGCGGATTGAGCCATCGCTCTGATGGCAAGGAGGTTCTGGTTCGAGGACTGGTTCAGCCCGAGGGAGACGATTGTCAAATCACGTGCAGGCGAGACGAAGGAGTCGATGAGTGTCGACAGGCTCGGGCCCACTTCGAATTCGCTCGGATTCCACACCATATCGCCGGCGAGGGCGGAGAGTTCTGAGTTGTCATAGGCTTGCCCGAGGTGGAAGGTCGCGTTGACGAACCGGACGCTGAAGGAGGTGGTGTTCGCGATATACTCGACCGCGAACCTATCCAGCTGGGAGGCCGCTTGTGGACCGTGGTATTCGCCGCTAGAGTTGGCGCTCTCGATCGTCGCGTAGACGGCCCTGTTGACGGAGATGATTGTGGAGTAAAGGACAGAGTAGACGCTTTCGCTGTCGTTTTGTATCAGACCACTGACACTCTTGTCGGATTTTGCCGAGTCCAGAATACTTTGGATCAATGCCTGAGTACGCGTCGAAGAGACGTTTTGTCCCGTGATCACGATCAAAAGGGTGCTGTTCGGGACGGTCTTCGCGAACTGGCTCGAGATTAGGGCATCAGCCTTCGCGGATTCGAGCTGGCTCCCACTAGCGGAGCCCAGCTGCAGAGAGGTTGACTTCCCGACGTTCACAACTATGGGCAGGACCGCCACCAGGGCGATGGTCCAGGCGACGATGATGTACTTCCTTCGCCTGTAGACAAAGCTCCCCAGCTTCCTGAAGGGGGTTGAGCCGGCCGCATTGGCTGGCGTTTTCAATATTCGGGCCCTCTGTCTAGCCTATAAGAAGAATGCGGAGAGGAAATCGGAGATTGGACGGTTCAGCGCTTCTTTACGTGGATGAAGCCGCCTTCGACCTTGACGTCGTAGAGCGGCTCATCTTCGAGCGGCTCGTCGAAGATTCCCTTTCCGGTCCTCAAATCCCAGACCGTGCCGTGTCCCGCACAGGTGACGGTAGTGTCTTCGAGAGTCCCTTCGGACAGGTCCCACTGCGCGTGCGTACAGAGCGCGCCCATGGCAAAGTACTTTCCGTCGACGTTGGCGATGAGGACCTCTTCGCCGCCCACTTCGACGGTCATCATCGTGTTTGGCTGAATCTTGGAAGCTTCTACGGTCTTCACAAATTCGCTCATAGGGAGATCGGGAGCCGAGTTATGATTAAACCCTTCGTCTACGGTGCAGACTGCATCGATTCCTCGAGTTCCTTCAGGTCCTTTAGAGAGTCGACGAACACCCATTCGCCATAGTGTGGGTATGAGAGGAGTTCGCCGTGGCTTACGAGCCTCGGGAAAGTCTCCCTTTCGATGTCACCCTTCTCTGGAAGGTACTTCATCGCCTTCCTCGGGTTCAGCACATAGACGCCGCCATTGATCCAGACGTCGGGAAACGCGGGCTTCTCCTCGAAGCCCCTGACCATCCTCAGCTTGTCGATCTTCACGACGCCGAAGCGGGACCGATAGGGGACTATCAACATCGAGGCCGTAATCTCGCCCGCCTGCTTGTGGGCTTTGACCATCTGCGCCAGTGGCAGGTCGGTCATGACGTCGCCGTTGGCCACGATGAACAGCTCCTCCGACTCGTGCCCGGAGAGAGCACGCCTTATCGCTCCCCCCGTTCCAAGTGGCTCTTCCTCTGGCGAGTATTCCACGGCTGTTCCCTTGTAGCTAGAGCCGAAGTGGCGCTTCAACTTCTCCCACTTGTAACCACAGGCGAAAGTCACTGAGTCGACACCTCCCTCTTTCACCAGCCAGTCGATCTGGTACTCCGATATCGGCCTCCCCTTGACCTCGATGAGGGCCTTGGGCTTGTCCTCGGTAAGAGGACGCAGCCGGAGTGCCTGACCCCCACTCAGGATGACCGCTTTCATTCGATCGCGCCTCACCCACCCCACCCTTGGTCGAGGCCCTAGATAACGTTGAGAGTTCGGGGCGCGTCACGCGAGGTCGAGGGCAGGGTGCGGAGTAATCAGTGGGATTTCGGAAAAACAAAAGGGAAAGAAAGCTGTCTGTTTAGTCCAGCTTTCTTACCAATATTGCTAGCTCTAGGACTAGGGTTATTGCCGCGAGAACCGCGACAACAAGTACGTACGTTGTTGTGTCCGAGACGGAATTATGGGCGTTGGTTGCTGCTGTGCTTGCCGCGTCTGCTGAAGTCTTTGCTGCATTTGCTGCGGTTGTCGCCGAGTTGATGTCGCCGATTATGGTCGTAAGAGTGCCCGTCATTGTAGCGAGAGTGGTCTTGAGACCATTCACCGTGGAGTTGATGTTGACGATCGTGGATTGCCATCCGAGGATGGTCCCCACGTGAGTGTTGATGGTGTTCACGTTGGTGTTGATGGTGCCGATGTTCTCATTCATGCCGAAGATCGTGGATTGCCATCCGAGGATGGTGTTCACCTTGTCGAGGATGGTGTTCACATTGGTGTTGATGTTGGTGAGTGTAGTGCTGTTGAGCGAGCCCGTGCCGCCGCCGCCACCAGTGTAAGCACCTATCGTTGTGACGTTGAAGTAGGCCCAAGATTCCGGAGTACCGCAATAGTTGGGGCCGTCGCAATAGTAGTAATTGTAGACCTCGACCTGATGCAGACCAGGCGCGAATCCTGCTGCAGTGAAGTTCATGAATGTGTCCCCGGTGTATGACGTGTAGATGTAGACGTTGAAGGCGTTATCTATGGTTACCCAGTATTCAGTGTTTGGATACAAGCCTGTTCCAACGGCAGAAAGCAGTAGCCTCACGTTGGAGTTGATGCTGATTGTGTTAGCGTTGGTCTCGCCCGCCTTGCAGGTCGAGCCGTTGCAGATAACGAGTGTGGCGGTGACGGTAAATGTTGTGGTCGCCGTAACTGTCCCTGGGGGATTGTTTGCGGATATGCTCAAGTTTGTGCTGGTGGCTGCTACATCGTGACCACCGCCATAGGCATGCGGCACGTTGAAAGCAACCGTCACGTTGAACGTTCCATCAGCGCCAGTCGTTCCGTGAGCGACCTGGTACCAGTCATAGGAGTAGTATGAGTATTGATACCAGTATAGGTAGAACATTGTATTCGCTGGGAAACCGTAGGCTGTGGCTGTGATGTGAGTGCCCACTGTGCCGTTATTCGGTGTTAGGACCAAGGTCGGGAGTACATCGATGGTGAATTCGTATGTCACCCCGTTGTTGATGACCTTCAACACAGTTATCCCTGCTGGCAGGATAGGTACTGTAATCGTCGCGTTGTAGTAACCCCTTCCGTTTGTGGTCGCTGGAGTCTTAGGAAGGATCTGCGTTGTCCCGATCCAGAACGTAACAGGTGTGTTGACCAGCGAGTTGTTGCCTGCGATGTTTACAGTCCCTTTGACGTTCACCGGGATCGGCTGAGCGAGGTTGGGGCAAGTGTCGTCTACACAATAGCCCGTATCGTTTCCGTATGGGCCATTGGTTTGGAAGTAAAGTTCCCCTCCGCCGGAGTTGTATGACTTCACGCCGACGAAGAGTCTAGTGATTTCATCGAACGTGGCAGCTGCGATCAAGGCGTGAGGTTTGGCCTCATACTTCGCGAGGATGTTGACGTACGATAGAGTCTGCAAGCCGCTGCTTGGGTTGTACACTTGTTTTGAGTCAATCATAGGGGCAGTGGAGTTGAAGAAACCCTTTGCGGTATTGACCCCAGTGGTCCAGTTCCCTATGGGGTAGGTGATCACTCCGCTCCAGCTGGTGAAGGCGTACGAATACACCAAGTCAATCACGGTGTTGAGAGGAAAGCCTCCACCGATGGCCGTCACTGGCGTGCCAGCTGGGCCTGTGGTCGGTGTGAGTTTCAATCCTGGCATGATGCTAATGGCCTCTTTGGTCACAGCTACAGAGGTTGCTGAGCCGTCGAATATCTTGATGTACTTGTAGGCGTTGGAGATCTTGATTGGGAGTGGTCCTGAAAGGACGCCGTTATTCCCAATGTAGAAGGTGCCGTTTTTCTCTGTCACGGAAGTCACGGCACTGGCGTATGTCTGGGTGACGCTAAACTGGTGGTTGTCTGTCAGGCCTCCAGCAAGGTGAATGTCAGCCGCAGAGATCTGCGAGAAACCGTCCTTGCTGAGGTAGAGTGAATACTGCGAACCTGAGAACAACATTCCGCCAGAGCTGAAGTTGATGGCAAAGAAGCCTGAAACGCCACCTGTGCAGGATGCGGGGAACGCCGCACCGCAATCGAGGCCCGCAACGTTCGAGCCAGCGGTGATGTTCACGTAGCTGGCTGCCGGTACGAAACCTGTCAGGGTGGTCGCATTGGAGACGGTTCCGAGGTCTGGGTGTCCGGTCGACCCGTGCACCACAGCCATCGGTAGGATTGCTACAAGAGCAGAGAATAGAAGCAATGCTAGGAGTAATGAAGAGCTAGTTTTTCGTAAATACGCATTAGATTGCGTATACATTGATATTTTCATATTAAGGCTCCGTGAATCTGTATTTAACCCTGGTGGACAAATTGTCCACAATCTCCCCAATCGAGGGAGAAAGTGTGCTCTCCCTCCAATTCAGGGGAAGAGCGAGGGTTTTGATTGCCTGATGGTACAAGAAATGAACCTGGATTCCATATTCTGAATCCTTTTACGACGCCGATAACTCCATGTGTTTCGAATCTTCATCGAAACTGATTCCTGAGCCCATATTTGACGAGTTTTAGAACAGACCCGGAATTCCTCCTCTGGCGAAGTTCTACCTTAACTCGTCTGGACGATGACCTGGGAGAACTTGCCCAACGCACCTAACAGGGTTTTGCGCGTTGGCCCTCGGGAAACATCAGCCAGAGAGAGGTGGTCGCATGCAACAAATCAAGCAGCTACTTTTCCTGCTAGCGCGCATGTAGAACCGCCACAACAGCGTTCGAAAGGGCAGGCGACCCGCACTAAGATTCCTGTCGACGAGGATCGGATCAAGGAAGTGAGATACGCTTAACTAAGCTGATTCACGAATCGCATCGGTTGGCCTACTGCTCCAACTGCGGGAAAGAAGTGCCTGCTGGGGCGAAGTTCTGTCCGAACTGCGCTGCCCCGATGACTCTTCAGCAGCCGATACAAGCTGTCCAAATCCCCTCTTCGCTGCCTGCGTCGAGTGTGTCCCGACCACGCGGCACCAGAATCCTCATGCTGGTCGACTTTGTCGTAGGAATCTGGGTGACAATCATCGGGATTGAGTTATTCGTATCGCCAGCCAATTCCAGCACAACGGCTACTGAATGGTATGCGGTCGGTGCGATCTACATCATCCTCGGCTTGCTTTCTGTGGCCGTTGGTTACGGATTGTGGAAGGCGAGGCCATGGGCTTGGTTCTTGGGACTGTGGGCTGGGGTGGTCTACGTTTTGCTTGGCCTCCTGGAGTGGTCCACGCCCCTGATGCCCCTTATCCTGGTGGGAATCGTGAACCTCCTCTTCTACTACTTCACTATGGCAGACCTAAAGCGGTACCTCGGCAAGGTCGTATCGTAGTCACTGGCTAATTCCCCCAACGCTTTCCAGTTGAACTCCTGGAAGCCAGCTCCTAGACTCCGATCTCTGGGAGTTCGCTGGGACAACACCTCGCCTCCAAGAATTGGATACACTGCCAGCTGAGATCAGTTTGAACGATCCGCACTGCAATGCGGCGCAATGCCTTTGACCGGAGAGCAGTAATGTAAGCCATCTGAGAGGCTTCGAAGGCGCGAAAGTGGATCACCAACCCAGCATCAGACGATTCTTTTACCTTCCGCGAAACGCGTGGGTTCTCACCTCGACGTCTGCGGTCTGGTCAATCGGGGCCGCGACAGCCAACCCATATCAGACCCTGTACTTCTCGGCTCTCGGAGCCCAGCCCTTTACGGTAGGGCTTCTGATAGCATACGGCACGGGTATCACAATTCTCTCGCTGTTGGTTGGAGGCTATGTTGCAGACACGTGGGGAAGGAGAAGAGTCATCGTCGTCTTCAGTTGGGTCTCGGTGGCGAGCGCCCTGATGTTTGCTCTTGTCAATTCCTACTATCTCCTTCTCGTGCCTCTGACCCTAGGTTCGGTGGCCAACATCTACGGTCCTGCCTTCAATTCGCTGATGATGGATGAAATCAAGCCTTGTGACAGGATCCGCGGGTTCTCGGTCTTCAGTGCGGTGAACACCGCCCCTTCCATCTTCGCGCCGACCATTGGAGGCCTGCTGATGGGTCAACTGGGAGTGCTCGACGGCCTCAGGATTGCCTTCCTGACAAGCGCGCTGTTCGGTATCATTGGGGTCTCGCTTAGGATGAAGTGGCTGAAAGAGAGTTACGTGGCTACGCCCCCTAGGACGCACTCGCTGCTAGTACACTCTCGTGAGTCCCTCACATTGGGAATTGGGACTGCGAGAAGGTCGAATCCGACGGTGAAGAAGCTGCTGCTCTATGTCACTCTGGCCGGGATAGGCACGGGGCTCACCTCTCCCTTTGTTTCGATCTACGCCGTCAATTACCTACGAATAAGCCCAGTCGACTACAGCATCGTAGTGGATCTCACAGGATTGGCTACCGTGGTTTTGATGCTGGCTGTGGTGGTCCTGATTCAACGACTGGGAGCAAGGAGAAGCGTGCTCGTAGCGTCGGCGGCCGCTCCCGTCAGCAACGTGATTTTCTCGCAAGCAAAGACAACCGGCGGACTGATGGAGTGGGGAGTCACTGGTTCTATCGCGACGGCGCTTCAAACGCCCTCGCTGGCCTCCCTTCAGGCAGAAACCATTCCACCCACAGACAGAGGAAGAATCCTTTCGATCTTCAGTCTCCTCCCCGCGCTGGTCTCCCTGCCGTCTCAGGTGGCGGCGGGCTACCTGTATTCGGGAGTCTCGCCCGTTGCTCCGTTCTTGGTTTCTGTAGTTCCTTTCGTGGTGGCTGCGTTGGTTCTCCACTCTGCGCGCGCAGTCAATCCTGAGCCAAGAACCGGAGTATCAGCTGAGAGAAGGAGCTTCACGCGTTAGCGTATGAGGCACACACGCAATCACGTGCGACTGGCGACTAACATCTCCCAATCATCTCTCTACTCTTAAAAAGGGGGAAACGTCGAGCGGTTTCCTATTGTCAGGGCAGCTTGCTCAGCAGACGCCTCATCCCAACCTCCTTCCGAAGCAGCCTGAGGTGAACATCGGGACGAGCGGCCATGTGGACCACGGCAAGACGACAGTCACTCAGGCCATCACCGGCGTGTGGGCCAGCGCGCACAGCGAGGAGCTCAAGAGGGGAATCACAATCAAAGTCGGATACGCAGACGCGGCGTTCTACAGGTGCCCCCACACCCCTCCACCGGCGGCCTTCTCTACAAGCCCGAAGTGCCCGGTCTGCGGCAAAGACACGCGTCTCCTGAGAGCAGTGAGCTTCGTCGACTGCCCGGGCCACGAGAGCCTAATGACCAACATGCTCGCCGGGGCCTTCCTGATGGACGGGGCCCTGTTGGTCATAGCCGCGAATGAGCAGGTCCCCAAGCCCCAGACAAGGGAGCACCTCCAGGCGCTGCAAATGCTCGGCATGAAGAAGATCGTGATAGCACAGAACAAGATAGACCTGGTCAGCGACCAGGAAGCGAAGAAGAACTGCGAGGGCATCAAGAAGTTCGTGGAGAAGACCGTCGCAGCGGACGCCCCAATAGTCCCCATCTCGGCGCAGCAGAGGACGAACATCGATGCACTGGTCGAGGCGATAGAGGAGGTCATCCCCACTCCCGCACGGAATGCGAAGGCCGACCCGCTGATGTACGTCGTCCGCAGCTTTGACGTCAATAGGCCAGGGGCAGAAATAGGAACCCTTTCCGGCGGAGTTCTGGGCGGCAGCCTCACCAGGGGAGAGTTGAAGGTCGGGGAGGAGATCGAACTCAGACCAGGAATGGTAGAGGAGAGAAGCGGAAAGTATGCCCCAGTCTTAACCAAGATCTCAGGGCTGCAGACCAGTGCGGGACAGACCGACAAGGTCGGGCCCGGGGGTTTGGTCGCGGTTGGAACCTACCTTGACCCCACTTACATCAAGGGAGACCAGATGGTCGGCAGTGTAATTGGAAAGCCCGGCACCCTTCCTCCGAACCTAGAACACATAACGCTCGAAGTGGACCTGCTTGAGACCGCAGTTGGATTGGCTGAGCTTGTCAGCGTGGAAAAGATAAGACCGGGAGAGAGCCTGAGGCTCAACCTTGGCACCGCTTCGACGCAGGCCGCCGTCACCTCTGCGAGGGGGGACGTCATCGAAGTCGACCTCAAGAAGCCGGTGGCCGTAGAGACCGGCATGCGGGCGGCGCTTAGCCGAAGAATAGCCGAAAGATGGCGCCTGATAGGCTCGGGCGTCCTCAAGTAGGCCTTGACCAAGGTCATCTTCGACAGCAGTTTCCTCATGGCAGTGGTCGAACGCCCGACGACCTGGTTCGAAGACATCACGGAGAAGATCGGAAGGTTTGAACCAGTGGCCCTCGAATGTGTCCTAGCTGAGCTTGAGCGTATGGCCTCGGGTGACGGAAGGAAGGGCCGAACGGCCCGGGTCGCGCTTGAGCTCGCTGAGAGATTCTCGCGCGTGCCCTGTGGTGGAGCGAGAACCGACGAAGAGATAGTGTCAGCAGCCGTTACAATAGACGCGGCCGTGGCGACGGCTGACCGAGACTTGGCACGGACTCTCGGGGCCCGCAACGTCAGGGTAGTCGGTCTGCGCTCGGGTAGGGTGGCTCTCCTCTGAGTGGCCGCAAAAGGAGTTAAGGCTCCCTCCCTCTTCGGCCAGGGAGATGGCGAAGCCTCTTCCAGCAATCGACCTCAAGGGCGAAGAAAGGAGGATTACGGCTTTCATCAGGCGAGTGGTCGCGAGGTCAGGCGCGAAGGGCGTGGTCGTTGGCCTCAGCGGAGGAGTAGATAGTGCCGTGGTCTTGGCGCTTTGTGTCAGGGCCCTCGGCAGAGGTGGTGTACTCGCAGCGCTTCTCCCTTCGAAGCACACCCCGCCAGGCGACACTGAAGACGCGGTCCTGCTGGCTGACGAGTGGAGAGTTAGAAGGGTCAGCGTGGCCATTTCTACGCTCGTTGATGGTCTGATCTCTGTGACAGAATCTGATGCCGCGAAGCTCGCGCGTGCGAACGTGCAGGCGAGAATCAGGATGACAATACTGTACTATCTGGCGAACTCTCGGAACCTGCTAGTGGTCGGGACGGGGGACAGGTCGGAAGAACTCCTCGGATTCTTCACCAAGTTCGGAGACGGCGGGGCCGACTTCCTGCCGATCGCCCACCTGTACAAGACCCAAGTTCGACAGATGGGCACGCATCTGGGCATCCCTCCCAGCATCGTCAACAAGCCGGCTTCCCCGCAGCTCTGGCCAGGACACACCGCCGAGGAGGAGCTGCCTGCCGGCTACGAGAAACTCGACGTTGTCATGCACTGCCTCTTCGATGCAGGGGGCTCGGTGCCCCGCGCAGCCACCGAAGCGGGCGTGAGCCGCACGGTCGTCGAACAGGTCCTGGAGATGAAAAGGAAATCGGCCCACAAGAGGACCCTTCCGCCCTCGCTCCGCCCGCCGAGCGGGCAGACCCTCTTCATGAGAACCAAAGATTAATATCGGCTATCCAAAACGAGAAGGCGGTTCCTGAGGATTCATGTTTGAGCTAGTCAATCTTGAGGACGTTGTCCGCGTTCCTCCCGACAAGTTCGGGTCGCCTCTGGAGAAGGTCGCACTGGAACTACTGAAGCTGAAGTACGAGAGCACAATCAACCCTGAGCACGGATACCTGATCCTGGTCACTAGCGTGGATGTCGACAAGGTGGGCAAGATCATACCCGGGGACGGTGCAACGTATCACAGGGTCACCTTCGAGGTCCTCTCGTTCTTCCCGCTCAAGCAGGAACTCGTCGAAGGAGAGATAGTCGAGGTGACAGATTTCGGGGCGTTCGTGAGGATTGGGCCAGCAGACGCACTGCTGCACCTCAGCCAGATAACGGACGACTACCTGACCAGCGACGTGAAATCCGGGATCATCACGGCCTCCCAGAGCAAGAGGTCGCTCAAGGTCGGGAGCAAGGTGAGAGTCAGGATAACGGCAGTTAGCCTCGGACACGGGATATCGATGGGGAAGATAGGAGTGACCTGCAGGCAGCCATTCCTGGGGGCGCTCGAATGGATAGACGAAGAAGTCGGCAAGGCCCAGAAGCAGAGAAAGGTCGAAGAAAGGGCAGAAAAGTAGGAAGGATGGGCTTGAAGGAACTAGCGTGTAGGAAGTGCAGGACGCTGACGACCGAAAAGGCGTGTCCTAACGACGGCTCCACCGAGCTCAGCAACGAGTGGTCCGGCCTCATAATCATAATCAACGCGGAAAGGTCCCAAGTGGCAAAGACCCTGGGCATTGAGAAGCCAGGGAGATACGCCCTGAAGGTAAGCTAGTCGGTTGCCAAAGGTCTACCGACTTCCAGAAGGTCTCAGAGCAAGGCTGACGAGGCCCGTCGGCAGGCTTTTCTCAGTCGAGGAGGTGGAAGGGCGATCCTTCGCGGAAGTGGTTAGAAAAGCACAGATGGTCATCACCGTGGGGGACAGGGTGACCGAGACGCTTGGAGCTCAGGGGCGAGTGCCCGATCTCCAGGTGGTCGACTCCCAAGAGAACAGGAGAGCAAGGACACCTCCTGCGGTGGCATACGCGAGGAAGATAGAGGTCGACAACCCCCCCGGGACCATCACCGAAGACGCTATAGAGGGAATCAGGGAAGCCCTTCTGGGAGAGAAGCCCGTCCGCGTGGCAGTCAACGGCGAGGAAGACCTCCTAGCAATACCTGTCATCGCCCTCGCTCCCGCGTCCGCGGTCGTCTTCTACGGGCAGCCGAACGAAGGAATAGTGATGGTGAGGGCCGACGCCGAAGCGAAATCGAGAAACAGGGCCATTCTCGCTGAAATCGGGATCTCCGAGATGCGCTGAGGCGGACTGATTTATATCCCCCACGGAGCTGGGTTGCCCAGATTGCAGCTAGTGAAGAGGTCCGACTCGAAGGTCCTCGACCGGTCATACGTCGAGCTGCGACTCGACGGCAGGGCAGGGAAGCTCACCAGAAAGGAGGCCATAGCAGCGGTGGCTCAGGAGTTGGGAGTGGCGCCTGAGAACATCGGCATAGTAAGGCTGGATGGTCAAGCGGGTGAAACCGACGTAATCGGCAGGTTCTACGTCTACGGCTCGGCGGAGGCGAAGAAGAGGCTCCACCCCAGGTATCTAGAGGAGAGGGTTCTTACAAAGGAAGAAAGAGAGAAGCTGAAACAGGAGCGGAAGAAGGCGGCGATCCCCGCCCCGGCAGCGGAGGCCAAGAAGTAGGTTTGTCGAAGCAACAGCCGGCAGCCCCGGCCACGACTCCAGCCCCAGCTCCAGCAGAGGGAGCGCCCGTGGAGGAAAAGAAGCCCGAGAAGAAGGAGAAGCCGAAGGCTCCCAAGCGGAGGATACAGGTCCACAAGTTGTACAAAGTCGAAGAAGGGTCGCTGACGCGGCTGCGGAGGGAGTGCCCGAGATGCGGGAAGGGATACTTCATGGCGCAGCACAATGGACGTCTTACGTGCGGTCACTGTGGGTATACGGACTTCACCAAGAGTACGCCAACCTCTGAATAGTCCGAGTTCCCGCGTTTCGCCTCATGCGCGCGCGTCCAAGGCCATACCCGGCGCCGCGGAGTCACCGTGGGCCCGTCGAGCAGCGTACCAAAACCAGTCGTAGTCGGAAGCTGGGTTCAAGTCACATTGAGCCCAATACCCTCTGGGTCTTTAGTCCAGGTAACTTCAAGCGATCCCAGGTAGATTGAAGCATAGTACACTAGCCACACCCAGAACCGTAAAAATCAGAGACCGGTCACCTCGCTGGGAGGTTGTGCTCTAATGATAAGGTTGAGCTACGGCTCCTTGCTCGCTCATTGATGCTGAGGCTGGAGTAACGAAGACGACGAATCTCGTGCCGAAGGCGAGACCGTGTTGTGGGTAATCAGGGGCTTGCCAGTTCTAGAGTATGCCATCAAGACTATGACGTAGAAGATGAGGAAAATGGCGTAACCAAGCCAGTCATGGATCCACCAGAAAGCAGTTGAGCCGTATAGGTAGCCAAACAGGATCGTAAGCGCGATCCTCGCCGAGTTAAGAAACGGAAGCAAAATCACCCCAGCAACCGCAAACCCCGCTGTTGCGGTTAGGCTCTTTCTCATGTCCAGATACATCAAGCCCAGCAGACCCAGGTAGATACTGATGGAGTAGGCTGCAGAGCACGGAGGTGTCACGACGGTGTCTATGGATTCTCCCGTCAACGAAGCGAACCCGAACGACACGCCTTGCCACACTACGTGAATCCCAAGAGCATTGGTGATTTGGGCAGCAATGTAGCTACAGAATTCCGCCAGGGGTTCACCGAACAAATCCAACATGAAGAGCGGCGCGAGTAGCCCCACAGCATACAGAGACGCATAGGGGAGCATTATCCTCCACATCATCGGATTTATGACCAGCAGAGTACCGTAGGCGACCAACACCAGAGAGGAGGCAGACAGCTCCATCGCAAGATATGTCGACGGTCCCCCTGAGCCGAAGAACAGAGCCCAGAGGGTCACCGGGAAAAGGATCAACAGCACCCCCGCAAGCCTGATGCGGGGCTTCGATGTCAGGCCTCGTTCGGCCAATAGGACCGTGTGGAAGTCCTCCCACCTAAGGGCAGTGAGAACGAGAAGGAGGGCAAGAAAAGGGATCGCAGGAAGCAAAGTGCCCAAGGTCGATGAGAGCAAGTCACCGAGTCCCGATGTCAACGTGATGACCTGATTCGAATAGACAGTGAACATGAGAAGAAAGGTGGTTGCTATCCAGGCTACGAGCCTGAAGTGTCCTCGGTCTAATTCAATCATGGCTCTTGGGTAACTCCTATCTGGTCGTCATTCAGTCGCGCCCTGAACGGGCTTCCTTCGAATCGAACGCCACCAATGACTCCACTGAATTAGCTGCTGATCCAGGACTTCTAAAACTGTTGCTCGCCTGACAAGATGCCTATGGGCCGCTTCAACGGAACGGCGGAAGCGAGCGTGCGCTTCCATGCGGGCGTCTCAGCTTTCATAGCAGGCTTCAACCTTCCCCATCTGAAGAGGTGGTTGACTCGCGTGAGCAAGACTTATGGCAGACAGTAGAGTGGCAATCCAGGTTAGGCCCATGGCAGCTGAAATCGTTCGCAAACCTTGGGGGTCCTACAGAGTAGTCGGCCAGTGGTCCGATCGGATAACGGTCAAGATTCTCACTGTTAATCCTAACTCCAGGCTGAGTCTCCAGAGACACAAGCATCGCAATGAGGAGTGGCTCTGCCTCCGGGGTCGAGTGGAGGCTCAGGTGGGTGAGCGGACTGTCCTCATGAACATCGGCGACAAGACGTCCGTCCCTCGGACTTGGTTACACAGACTATCCTCTGACATCGGCGCAGAAATCCTCGAGGTCACCTATGGCGACTTCGACGAGAATGACGTCGAGCGGATCGAGGACGATTATGGCAGAATCAGGTGACTGAAGTCACACGATGGAGTGAAGTCAAGCACGCACGACTGGTCAAGGCTTCGTTTCGTCTTGACCGGTCTCGCAGGGCACATCAATGAACGCGCGAGAGCTCGCGAGGTGACGCGTCTCTCCCTGGAATGGGCGAGGGCACAGGCCTCGAAGCGCTCCAAGGAGCGAAATCAACTCCTGAGTGTAGAGGGGAAGAGCGGGTCAGCTAGTATGGCAGGATTCCACTCGGAAGACTCTCGATTTGACCGTTTTCAGTAGGGCTGTCATCCTTCAAGTTGAGGAAATGAGTACTGAAGGAACAGGTCGACTCGCCTGACAAGATCAGTGCAAACCGCTTCGTCGCCATAGCGGAGCACGGGGCTACCATCGTCTTTGTCTCATCGGAGGTTAAATATGTCAAGATTCTTCAAGAGTCGGGTCTAGGATTGGTACTAAGTCCGATGTGCCAGGTTTCGGTAGGTCGCCATGACTCTTGCACATGGGTCGAATGCGATTGTTGGTGCCACAGCGTTCGTCCGCGCGAGAAGCCCAGCAAAAGGACAGAGACGTCCGAACAGCAAGGCCCTCAGACTTGACCGAATGACACGGCGGCGCCGAAGTATGAGTCGGGTCAAGAAGGTCGTAGTCGAGGGATGCGGGGACGTCGTTCAGAAACTCTACGGAAGGACACTGAGACGCCTGAAGCATGATCATGGGCTGGACGTTGTTTTCACGTATCTAAGCACCTACGACATGGACGAGCAGAACCTTGCCCGAAAGATGAATGCAATTAGATCTCGACTATCGTGGGCTAAGATAGTAGACGTAGCGGAGACTTCTCGTTCTCACATTCCTCTCGCCGACCTTGTTCTGGTCTGCACACCGGACTCGACTCACTTCAATGTTGTCAATCACTGGGCGCGGCGACCCAATGAGCCCATCGTGCTGGTTGAAAAGCCCCTGGAGGCTAACCTCATTCAAGCGAGGAAGCTGCTGAAACTCAGTCAAGGACGCGGCGACCGGTTGGGCGTGATCGACCACTACAGGACTCGTTGGTTCAAGACCGAAAGCGACTACGGGGTCTTCCATAGGATGTTCGAGATCGCCGACAACAAGCATTGGCTTGAGGATTTCACCTACTACTTCCTAGAGGATCACAGCTGGAACGATCCTGAATTCCTTCTGGGCAAATCCGCTCACGAAGTCGCCAGGCAGGGCCCTATCGAAATTGAGAACCGCGTGACTGCACTAAGACAAGGCCTCATGTTGGACCTAATGCCCTATCCACTGGACTTCCTCGATCGCTTTGCTGACCTTCAGACTGTGAATGTCGTCTCCGCGATGGTTGGGCAGTACACCGGGGTCGACGGAGATCTAAGGAGGAGGACCTTGATATCAAAGGAGACTTTCGCCGAAGTCAAGATCAGGTTCAAAACACGGTTCAGCAATCGGTCGTCTACAGGCACGATATACGTAGGAAAGGGAATTGGGGGAGTCCGACGGTTGCGAGCCTATGGGGATATCCGGGTCGCAATCCTCAAGGGGACGAATGGTGCCGCTGCGGAGTTTGACTTTGAAAGATCACGCGTAAAGCTGAAATCAAAGAAAGGAGGGGTGATTGTCAACGACCTTAAGGACTTCACATCCGACTTCTACCAGCGCCTCCTGAGAAAGGTGATCGAATGGGAAAGGGGGCCAGTGGTCTCGTTCAGGACTGCGGGGAAGGTGATGGAAATCGTGGAGCAAGCAAGAAGCTTCGTTCCCTCCGCCAAGTCGAAGATACCGACCTACCAACTTAGCCCACGAGGAACGGACACTCGAGTCCTCGAAGAGGTACTGAGAGAGCTGCCTAGCTCCCCATAACCATCTCGTGAGAGTCTCTAGGAATGCGCACCCCAACATCACCTTCCACTCCTGCGAAACCCATGCGCGCGCAGTGAGCCGCCCAGTTTCCGCGCCTTAGCGACTGTTACCAGCAGAGCGATACCGAGTTGAGTCAGTACCGAAGGATGCCCTTGATAAGACGGTAGAACTCCCCTTAAGTCGCAAATGACCCGTCCCGACCCTCATGGTAATTCTACAGGGACAGAAGGTCTCCGAGGATCCCACTCTGTCCTGCTTCTCTTTGCAATTCTTGGTTCTACGGTCGCCTTCTGCGAGATAGTCGAAGAGGCTCTGGACGCTTCGAGACTCGCTGTTCCAACCGCTAACCTTAAGGAAGTTCTCAAAGTTCCGAATGCCGTGCCCTCTCCTGAGTCTCAGGGAAGCCCCAATTCAGGAGCAGGGCGCACGTGCCGGGGTCGCCTAACCTGGTAGGGCGCAGTCTGCATCTGGCGTAAGCCTGGAACCACCTCTGCCGGCGAGCCTGTCTCGCGAAAGCGGGTTGTGGGTTCAAATACTGTCGGGGAAAAGAGGGCTGTTAAGCCCGGAATCCCCACAGTTGAAAGTCCCACCCCCGGCGCATTACTCTTACCGGAGGGTAGATTCGCATGACCACCATCGACCTCGAAGGCTTCAAGGAGAAGGTCTACCGGCGCACCAAGTCGCAGACCACGGTAGACACCTACCTCCGCGCCATCGACAAGTTCGGGAAGTTCGCCGAGGACCACTACCGACTGAACCTTCAGACCGTCATCGACAGGATGCTGGCGAACCCCAAGGCCAAGGATTACCTCGAAGTCTGCCAAGTTCTCGACAAGTTCGCGGGATGGTGTGTCGCCCGCACAAACCCACAAACCGGGGTAAGGGTGATGCCCCGCACGACCCAGCGGTGGCTCGAGGGAACAAAGCGGTTCCTTCGATACCACGGCGTTGAAATCTCCAACGAAAGGTATCGGGAGAAGGTAACCGTCCCTCTGGCCGAGGAGATTCCTGACGTCGCCCTTGAGCGCGACGCAATACGAAGAATGCTCCTGTCTGGGATGCCTTTGTGGGCGCGCGCCTGCGCAGCGGTGATGAAGGACGCCGGGACTCGCATTGGGGAGACAAGCATGACCCAAGTTGGCGACGTCTACTTTGACGAGGACCCCGTACGAATACACATCCGCAAGGAAGTCACGAAGGCAACCTGTTCGGGAGGTCGCATGGCCCGGGACGTTTTCGTGACCTCCGAAGCGGCGGACCTCCTGAAGTCCCTCATCACGGCCAAGAAGTTGCGGGGCAACGACCGGCTCTTCTACTCCGACCGCCAGTTCAGGAAGACCCTCTACACATGGCTTCCCAAACTCGGCCTTGACAAGAAAATCCAAGGCCACAGGTACTTCGAAATCCACCCCCACGCCTTCCGCAAGTTCTTCTTCTCAAACGCGGTCGGAGCGATGGGGAGCGAAGCAACTCACGCGATGATGGGGCACCAGTTCTACCTGAAGACATACTACAAGCGGCCCGTCGAGGACATCCACAACGACTATCGCAAGGCGTTGCCCCGACTACTGGTTATGCGGTCTTCAGACGAGGAAGACCTCCGAACCATACTCCTCTTCGACCAACTCCGCGTGGTGTTCGGGTTGAAGGAAGAACAAATCAAAGACGTCGAAGGCATGATGAGAAGGAGAGGCGTCCTCAAGGTGGACGAAGAAGTTCAGGCGAAGATTCGCGAGATGGTGCAGGAATCGTGGGGGTTGAAGCCATTGGCACCGCAGCGACTTGCCGCGGGAGTCTGGTAAGACTGAAGGATGCTCTCGGTGAGACGGTGGAACCCACCCCCCCAAGCCCTAAATAACACAAAGTAACACGCCTGATAGCTTTGTGCGATAGAAATTTCCCGAAGATTCCGATTGCTGTCCTGCTTCTCTTCACTGTTCTTGGTTCTACGCTCGTCTTCTCAGCTGCCCCGGTCTACGCAGTGGTTCCTCTCCCATGTGGCACCGTCATTACGACGAACACGACTCTGCACGCGAACATCGTGTGCACGGGGGCGGGTCTCGTCATCGGCGCCAGCGGCATCACCCTCAACTGCGCCGGGCACACGATAACAGGCTCATCCACGAGCAACGCTGGGATCAATATTACAGGACTCTCCTACGTCACCGTCAAGAACTGCAAGGTCACTGGATTCTACTACGGTTTATTCCTGAACGGAACGCTCTACGACACACTCATCAGGAATACGGCGAACAGCAATGGGGCTGGTTTCTATCTTCGGGGCTCTTCCAGCAGCACCCTCACCGGGAACACGGCGAACAGCAACTACTACTATGGCTTCTACCTTCAAAGCTCTGACTACAACACTCTTAGAGGGAACACCGCGAAACAGAACTTCTGGGGCTTCTTACTGTACTTCTCCTCAGGCAACACTCTCACGAAGAACACGGCGAGGCAGGACTCCTATGCCTTCTACCTCGAAAGCTCTGACGGCAGCGCGCTCATGGGGAACACAGCGAACAAGAATGGCTACGGCTTCTATCTCGACAACTCCAACAGCAGCACTTTCACCAAGAACACGGCAAACAAGAATGCAGGCTATGGCTTCGACCTCAGTTACTCGATCAGCAGCACTCTTACAAAGAATACCGCGAGCAGCAACGGCTACGGGGGTATCTACCTCTACTACTCCGGAGACAGCAACCTCACAAAGAACACGGCGAACAACAACGGCGGGGATGGGTTCTTCTTCTACGGCTCCAACAGCAGCACTTTCACCAGGAACACGGCGAACAAGAATCGCGACCAAGGCTTCCTCCTTGAGTGGATCTTTGACAGTGCCTTCACCAAGAACACTGCGAATAGCAACTCCTACCAAGGCTTCTACACTTACGGCTCTTCCAGCAACACCTTCACCGGGAACACGGCGAACAAGAACGGCCAGTACGGCTACTATGACTTCTCCACAGGCTCAGGCACTATGGGGACGGCGAACACCTACACGAGCGACATCTGCAGGAACAATGGTTTTGGGGGTTCGAACCCGTCTGGGCTCGGCGCCCCACAGCCCTAAGTCACTCTACCTACTTCGCCCCACGCAAGGAGACTCCACCTCCGTCCCATCAGCACTGGGGCGGCATCACAGAGGCGCTTGATTCTCAGGCTTGAGCGATTCTCAACCGTCGCGGGTTATCCCGACCTTAAATACTGAAAAACGACGGTCGGCGGAACTTCGGAAGGGGTGGGATTAGTAACCACGACCCCAAAAAACCGGGTGGTTAGATTGGGTCTGCTCGGAAATGCGATGAGTTATCTACGTCCTAAAGACCTTCATCACTCGTCAGAGCATGACGAACAACAGCAACGAAGCAGAGGAACGCCGTGAAAAGAGAGAACCCAACTTCTACTTTCTAAGGGAAGAGGACGAGCGCAGGCTTCTCGCATCGGTGAATCCCGTGGGCGCCGCGAACCTGGGCACCCTTCAACAATTCTCCAATCCAACCCTTCTTCATTCAGGTCACGCTCTTCAGTTACTTCGTTACTTAAATTGACTAAACAGCTGAGGAACGACTCTCGTTCCAGATATAGACTGTTCCGCAAGGAAGAAGCTGGGAGAACAGGATTCGAAGCAATGCTTAGAGTAAACTACGCGCCATGCGAAGACTTGGCTAACAGTCTCAAGAATTCGGTGGCATGTGATAAGCGAAGCCGTCTGCCATTGAGAACCCGTTCGTCTTCTCTCGAAGACCTTCCACCTTCAAGTCAGAACGTTTCCTGACCCATATATCATGAGCACCCAAGTTCAAACGAAGAAACCAAGCGGGAAGGAGGAGGCGCGCCGCGAACTTTCGGTCTTCCCCACCGACACGCACGAACTGAAGGCCGTCGAAGCCAAGGCCATCAGGTTCGCGAAGGGAGGGATGGCCGACACAATCCTTTCACTCCTCAGGAAGCACGGTCCGTCGAAGGAGAAGCGGTCCGATGTGGCCAAGGAACTGAAGGAGAGGTTCCCGAAGTCCAGCCCCGCCACGCTCCGGACCCAGACCTACCGAGGGATTCAGTACCTTCGCGTCACTGGCGAGGTGAAGGCTCCCCAGACATGATTGGTGATTACTACTGCGGGCAATACGAGTTGATGTATTTCGCCGTTTCCGTTATGTTAGAGTTCATGGTGACTGTGGCCGAGTAGCTAAAGCCACTGTACGAGCCAGACCCCGTGCCCGTCCAGCCGTCGAAGATGAGGCCTCTCGATAACCCCTCTCGGCAGGTTCCGTTTGAAGCAGTAATGGGAACCTGCGCACCCAGGGTATAGGGACCGTATATCCCGGGGAGCGGACTGATGAAGCCAGAGGGGCCCCCGCTGACCGCCATCGTGAGTAGGATGTTCGAGACGACCTTAAGGTTCAGTAATGGCAGATAGGTTCCTCCAGTCTGAGTCTTCACAGGATTCGATATGCCCCACTTTGTGGACATCCAATTGGTAATCCCCGCAGAAGTGCCAAATTCGCCGTAGTATCGCTGGTAAGCTCCTTGTACGGTATAGGTCAAACCTGACCCGTAAGCGGTCGCAGGGGCAGCGTTAGCACCGATATCAAAGAGTGGCGTTCCTGACTTGCCATAATACCCGAAGACCAGCGCGTTTGCTTGTATGTCAAAGTTGGGATTAGCTGTCAAGAAGTTGCCCGACGTGACTTCGTTAACCTCAAATGCAATTGATGGGTTGAACGACGCGCCTGCGGCTGTCTGTGTGGTCGCGGTCGAAGCTCCAGCTGCTCCTGCCAGGTAGTACGACGAACCGTTGGCAAGTATGATGTTATACCACCAACCCTGGTAACCATTGTGAGTCGTGTAGACCAGCTTTTGAGTCACGGGTGAAGCCAATGAGGATCCCCAGCTTCCACCAGCAAAGTATACAGGTCCATAGCAGATGTTGTTCGCCCCTCCTCCAACTGGCTTGACCATGAAAAGGACCTCCCATGACGGAATTGAATGAGCAACGGTCGGCTGATAGACAATTACTGCTTGGAAGAGTTCGCCATAAATGTTGTAGTTCTTCCCGCTGCAGGCAATTGTCCCCGTGGCGTTGTAGGGAACGTTCAGCAGAGCCCCCGCATAGTTGACATTGGTAAGGGTATAGGAACTCGCCAAATGCGACCAAACTGCGCTGTAGTTTGAGGCATGCAGATTCGTGCTGTACGCCCCAAATGCCCAGTCATACGGAGGGTTTGCCAATGGAGCGGATGCGCCCGGAGGTGTTTGTTGTGACACTCCAGAAGCTTCGCCAGGGTGTCCAAAATGGATGCCTGATGGGACGGCGTTCGGTGACACAACAAGCGTCGGTTGGACTCCGTTCGAACTGACAGCTTGACCACTCGTGGCCGGTGGGCTTTGGGCGCCCAAAACCGACAAGCCTTGGAACACAAAGACGAGTGCCAGCGACAATGCGAAAACGCCCCACTTGTTTAGCGTCATTGTTTGTGCGTTATCGAGATTCCTATTTAACACCCCCATCTTTCGTGTGTTATGTTACCTCTCAATGATGGATTCCTGACTTCGCTTATATACCAATAGTGTACATTCGACGAAGACAATCCTCTGCGAGAAGGCGGGTTCGAGCCCGTCTGGGCCTGTCGCCCTGCGACCGTAGAGTGTTCTGTCCGATTCAGTCTTCTGGGCGGTCTGAGATTCCTGCTTCAGATAATTCTTGTCTCGGTTTCGACAAGATTCGTCCGGTCCAGTTATATTCAGGAGGGACCTGTACGCAGAGTATGAGCACGTACGCGCGTCATCGGCGAAGCGGAGGAGGCCATAGCATGACTGGTCTAAGTGTCCGGTTTTTCAGGACAGTATGTTCAAATCCCACCCCCGGCGCCCGTGATCGTTCGTACAAACCCCGTTTTGCCAGCTGTTGCCTGCCTGATGGTTGTCCAGATTAGTTCTCCAAAAACACTATAAAGCCAATGAACATTGCGCAGTCAAGTGAAGGATTTAGGCTCCGAGCTGAGAGTGGGCCTCACTTTCGATGATGTCCTTCTCGTTCCAAAGTATTCTGATGTGACTTCGCGGAAGGACGCGAACACGAAATCGAAGTTCTCCCGCGGGATTCCTCTGAGCATCCCGATCGTCAGTGCCAACATGGATACGGTGACGGAATCGACCATGGCCATAGCTATGGCCCGCCTCGGTGGGATTGGCGTCATTCACAGGTTCCTTCCACTGGAGGTGCAGGTGGCGGAGGTGGTTAGGGTCAAGCGGTCCGAAAGCGTGATCATCGAGGACCCGGTCACTCTAGGCCCAGGCAGTACCGTGAGAGAGGCCTGGGAGGCCATAGGAGAGCACGCCATAGGGGGCATTGTGATAGTGGACTCGAACCGGAAGGTTTTGGGGCTAGTCACGAGGAGGGACATCCTCCTTGAGAACGACTTTGGCCGGAAGCTAAGCGAAGTCATGACAGCAAGAAAGGATCTCATCACTGCACCCAGAGGCGTCCCGCTCGATGAGGCGGAGAAGACGCTGCACAAACACAAAATCGAGAAGCTCCCGCTGGTCGACAGAGCGGGCAGGCTCGCGGGCCTCATTACTTCGAAGGACATAATGAAGCGGAGGCAGTTTCCTTCTGCAACGAAGGATTCGAAAGGACGCCTCAGAGTCGCAGCGGCGATCGGAGTGAAGGGTGACTTCATAGAGCGGGCAGAGAGACTGCTCGCAGTCGGGGTGGATTGCCTCGTGGTCGACATTGCGCACGGCCATTCGACTTATGCAATCGAGACGCTGAAGAGGATCAAGAAGGATTTCGGCGGGGTTGAGGTAGTTGCTGGGAACATCGCCACTTCGAACGGTGCGGTCGACCTGATCAAGGCGGGAGCCGACGCAGTGAAGGTGGGTGTGGGCTCCGGGAGTGTGTGCGTCACGCGCGTCGTCACAGGTTCGGGGGTTCCACAGCTGACTGCCATCATGGAGACCGCTCGCGCGGCCCGGGACTACGGAGTTCCAGTCATCGGAGACGGAGGGATCCGGAACCCAGGCGATGTCACGAAGGCACTCGCAGCTGGCGCCTCCACGGTAATGATCGGGAGTCTATTCGCCGGGACTGAGGAGAGCCCTGGGCCCACGATTCTGCGTGAGGGCGTCCGCTACAAGTTCACGAGAGGCATGGCCTCCCTCGCCGCGACGGTCGACAGGAGGATCAGGGAAGGCGGAGGAGGCGCGACCAAGGAATCTGAAGTCATAGAGGAGGTGATCCAGGAGAGCGTACCAGAGGGAGTGGAAGGGTTGATTCCGTACAGGGGAAGAGTCGAGGAGGTGGTTAAGGAACTGGTCGGCGGACTCCGTTCGGGAATGAGTTACTCGGGTGCCCATACCATCCCTGAGCTTCAGAGGAGAGCCGAGTTCCTCCGGATTACTTCGGCGGGCTACAAGGAGAGCCTCCCGCACGACATACAGAAGGTGGCGTAGCATGGGAAACCTATCGGTGGTCGGCCTGCAATGGGGAGACGAAGGAAAGGGTAAGCTCGTGGACTACCTTGCGGGTCAGTTTGACGCGGTCGCTAGGTTCAACGGAGGAAGCAACGCTGGTCACACGGTCGTAATCGGTGAGAAGAAACACACTTTCCACCTTGTCCCCTCGGGAGCGCTGAAGGGGAAGGAGCTTCTGATAGGGGCAGGTGTAGCCTTGGACCCTGTCGTCCTCCGCGAGGAATTCTCCCTCCTTCCGGACAAAGTCAGAGAGAAGCTTTTGATTGATGGGAGATGCTCTCTAGTCTCCCCCTTCGACAAGGAGCTGGACGCTGTCCTCGAGCAGATGAGAGGCAGCTCGGCAATAGGGACGACGCGGCGAGGAATCGGCCCCGCGTACGCCATGAGGGCCCTGCGCCTCGCCTTGCGTGCATCAGACCTTCTGAATGACCCTGACCCCGAGGCGCAGTCCCAGCTATATTCTCGGCTGGGCGTTGACCCCACAGGGTTTCGCGCTTGGATTGAGGAATCGAAGCGAGTCGTCGCTGGTTTGGTGGGAGATGTCGGTTCGCGTGTGGTCGACATCGGAAAGAGGGGCGGCTCAGTCCTCTTCGAGGCCTCTCAGGGCACCTTGCTGGACCTTCTGCACGGCTCCTACCCGTTCGTAACCAGCTCACACACTGTCGCCAGCTACATTCCTGCTGGCCTAGGCATCCCTCCGTCCGAGGCCGGGGAGCCTCTCGGCGTGATGAAGTGTTACACGACCAGGGTCGGAAGCGGACCGTTCCCCACGGAAATCAAGGATTCCACCTCTGACCAGATCAGGTCCTTGGGCAACGAATACGGAGCAACGACGGGGAGGCCCAGGAGGGTCGGCTGGCTCGATTTAGTCGCCCTCAGATACGCAATCGGGCTCAACGGCGTGAAGAACGTCGCAGTCTCCAAGCTCGACGTCCTCTCGGGGGTAAGGGAGTTCCGGGTGTGCGTCTCATACCGTCACATGGGTTCCGAAACCCATGATTTCCAACGTTCGCTCGGGCATTTGCACGAAATCGAACCCGTCTACGAGTCTCCGTTCTCCATGCAAGGAGCAAAGTACGACACGGAACTGCCTGCCCAGGCGAAAAAGCTAGTAGAATACCTTGAGACTGCGCTGGGGGTCCGCGTGAGTCTGGTCTCGCATGGTGAGGAGAGGTCGAGGACAATTGAACTATGATTCCATTTCTCCCATAGATGGTCGGTACAGGGATGAGGCCGAACCTCTAGCCCAGTACATGACTGAGCGGGCGCTCGCTAAGGAGCGCGTCCGCGTCGAGCTGGCGTACCTCTCGTTCCTCGTAAAGCTGGGCATTGCGCCGAACCGACGGGTCCCCAAACTCTCGGTTTCGATGGAGAAGGTGAAAGCCTTGGAAGCGAAGCTGGGCCACGACGTGAAGGCCGTCGAGGTCTTTCTCAGAGATTCCCTCAAGCTCGCCGGCGCGGGTGAGCTCGGACCGTATGTCCATCTCGGGCTCACCAGTGAGGACACAAACAGCTTGGCATTCGCCCTCCTGCTCCGCTCCGTCCTAGAAAAGGTCATGGTACCAAGGTACTCAAGCCTCGCCACCAGGCTAGCGACGATTGCCAGGCAGGAGGCCAGGACGGTAATGTTGGCTCGCACCCACGGTCGGCCGGCAATACCCACAACCTTCGGCAAAGAGATGGCAGTCTTCGCCGTAAGGATCGCAGAACGTGTTTCTCTCCTAAAGTCGATGAAGCCCATGGCGAAGTTCTCGGGAGCTGTCGGGACCTACGCATCCTTCACACTTATGGCGCGAAGAGACTGGCGGAAGACCCTAAGCGACTTCGTCTCTGAAATGGGGGTTGAGGCAGCCCCCTATTCGACCCAGGTAGTCCCCGGCGAAAGACTCTCGGACATACTGCACTATGTCATGAACATCAACCAGTTGATGGTCTCGCTCTCGCGCGATCTCTGGCTCTACCAGACCCTCGACTATGTCCACTTTGCCCGCCCCGGGAAGGTCAGCTCGTCGACCATGCCGCAGAAGGTCAACCCAGTTGACATCGAGAATGCGGAAGGGCAGGCTGAGATCTCCAACTCGCTGCTGCCTCTCCTCGCGTACAGGCTCCAGATTACCAGGATGCAGCGCGACCTTTCGGACTCCGTGATTCGACGCATGGTTGGGCAGGCACTCGGCCATTCGCTTGTAGCCTGTTCCAGATTGATCAGCTCGCTCAACTCCATGAACATTGAAAGAGAAACGATGGGCCGGGACCTCTCGAACCATCCGGAGGTGTACGCCGAAGCTGAGCAAGTGTTGATGAGGCTTAAGGGGGACGAACGGGGTTACGAGAAGGTGAAGTCGATGTTTGAGAAGGGGCACTTTGCCACGTCCATCAAACGGCCCGAATCATACCTTGGCGCTGCACCCCAGATGGCCCTCGAGTGTCCGAGGGTGGTAGCAGAGCTGATGCGGTCTAGAGCTTGAAAACCCAGCCGAGGTCGGGTGGGTAGCTTCTCTTCTTCACCCTCTCGTTGAGAGCGTGCGCGACGACGGGAAGGGCGAGAGTGATGTCGGCGTACAGCGTTGCCTTCTTCGCCCGCGAAGAGATCTTCCCCCAGCTTATTGCTTCCTCTAGCGTGCACCCTGACAAACCTCCCCACTGTGGGCTGTCAGCCGTGATTTGAACGGCGTATTCGTGCGGAGTCTCCTTCTCCCCTCCCTTCGCGAGCGACTTGATTATCGTTGATAGTTGAATCGTGTCCTTGGGCACCCCCCCGCCAAGATAGACAACGCCCGTCCGCTTGGCCCGTTCTGCTATCTGCGCCAACTCCTCCATGTCCTTGGTCTGGTCCAGCTTGATCAGCTTTCCTTTCTGCCTCCTGAGAAGGCTGAGGGCCACACCGTACCCACTGTCAATGAGTCCCGGCGAGTAGATCGGAACCTTGGCCTCGTACGCGGCGGCGACGATGCTGTCGATGCCCTTCTTCGAGAGGTACTCTCCGAACTGATAGAGGAACTCCCTTGTCGAATAGGTCGTCCCTTCGTCGAGCGTGCTCGCGAACCTGTAGATGGTATTCTCGAGCTTCCTGTACTGCAGCTCGTCGGCATACACATCGTAGAACCTGTCAATCTTGAGCTTCAGGAGCTCCTCGTCATCGGCGAGCCAGGTCCCTTGGTAGTAGTGGTAGCCAAGCGCTTCGAGAATGTCCTCAGAGATGTTCGCCCCGGTGCTTACGAGGACGTCGACGTACCTCTTCTCTATCAACCACCTGATTATCTTCCACTGCCCTGTCGTGCTGAGTGAGCCCGTCAGACCCAGGAAGACCGTTAGATCCTTCTGCTGGGCCATCTCAGCCCATATGTTCGCGACTTCCCCGAGTTTCTTTCCCTGGAAACCAGTCTGAGCCATTTCTTCCAGCAGATCGGATATGCTCTTCTTGCCCACTTCGATCGTGGCCACAGGTCTTGAAAGGACGTCCTTCTTTGATACCACGTCACGCTGTCGCAGAAACCACTTAATGGCTTTGCTTACTTGACCGTCACTGACTTGGCCAGGTTGCGCGGATAGTCCGGGTCGTTCTTTCGTGCCACCGCGAAGTGGTATGCCAAGAGCTGAAGCGGAATCACTTCGACCACGGGCATGAACTTCGTCTGAACCTTTGGCACATGGATGAAGTACCTGTAGACCTCGTCCGTGACGTCCGAGATGCCTATCAGATCCGCCCCCCTCGCCTTCAACTCTTCAGAATTCGCGAGGGAATCGGCGTGGGCGTCCCCCGAGGGGTTTATGACAACTACAGGAGTTCCCTTTTCGATCAGGGCAAGCGTCCCGTGCTTCAGCTCGCTCGCGGGCATACCTTCAGCGTGGACATATGAGAGCTCCTTCAGCTTGAGCGCACCCTCGAGCGCGACCGGGCTTTGATATCCCCTCGCCACGAAGTAGAAGTCGGACCTGTACATGTACTTCTGTACGATCTCCTTGATCTGTTTCTCGGTCCTCAGAGCCTTGGTGATCGCTTCAGAGAGCTCTTGAATTCCATTTGTCTTCTTCCTGCCGAGGACAGCGTCCACGACCATGTTGGCCACCACCACCTGCGCTGTGAAGCTCTTCGTCGCGGCGACTCCGACCTCGGGCCCACAGTTGAGTAGTAGGACGAGGTCACTCTCCCTCGCCAGCGTAGACCCGGGCGCGTTGACGATTGAAAGAACCTTCGCCCCCCGTCGTTTGGCATCCCTGACTGCTTCGAGCACGTCCGCGGTCTCTCCACTCTGAGAGAGCGCGACCACGACCGATCCCTTGCCCAAGAACCCTGCGTGCTCCTTCAGTTCACCTGAAACCACTGCATCGCATCTCATGCCAGCCTCCTGATTCAGCCTGTACTTCATGAGCAGCCCCGCATGATAGCTGGTCCCGGAGCCCGTGATGAAGAGTGACTTCGCCCTCTTCAGTACCCCCGCGAATTCAGCAACCCTCCCCTGTTCCTGTGCAGATGCTTCGACAACGGTCTGCGGCTGCTCGTTGATCTCCTTGAGCGTGTAGTGGGCATAGACAGTTTTGGAGAGGTCAGACAACTCCCAGGCCACTTGCGTAGGCCTGCGTTTCACCTCTCTCCCGTCTTTCCCGACTATCTTTAGTCCGCTCTTCGTGATCTCGACCGTCTCCTGGTTGTCTAGGAAGACGGTCCTGTCCGTGTGCTCAAGGAAGGCCAGCACATCGCTGGCGATGAACATCATCCCGTCGCCCACACCGACGATGAGCGGCGCATCCATTCGGGCGCCGACCATGACGTCTGGCCTGTCTTGGAAGAGCACAGCGATGGCGTACTGCCCGGTGAGCTTCTTTGTAGCTCTCATCGTTGCCTTGAGTGGGTCCTTGGTCTTCGCATACTCCTCCTCGATGAGATGCGCGATTACCTCCGTGTCTGTCTCGCTCTTGAACCTGTGACCCTTGGAAGTCAGGCCCTTCTTCAACGGAAGGTAGTTCTCGATTATTCCGTTGTGAATTACGGCGACCGTTCCATTGCACCCGGTGTGGGGGTGCGCGTTGTAGTCCGTGACCCCCCCATGAGTCGCCCACCGTGTGTGAGCTATCCCGATGTTGCCCTTCAATCCCGAGAGTCTCTTCCTTCCCTCGATCTCGCTGATTCGTCCTGCGCCCTTGCGGATGCTGAGCCTTCCATTGCTTACTGTCGCCATGCCAGCCGAGTCATATCCGCGGTACTCGATCCTCCGGAGCCCACTCAGCAGGATGCCGGAGACCGGCTCCTCCGCGACGCAACCGACTATCCCGCACATAACCGGCGTTTCGAGGCCCGGTGTAATAAGCTCCGCAACACGCTTTTCTCTACCATGCATGATAGGTTCTGCATGCTTTCTCCGTCCAATGCCTAGTCACTTCGTCAACCATGCAAAACTGTTTTCTAGTGGTCGGACGCTCGGACGGGCCATGCGTGAAGGGCTGCTTTTCGATCCCAATTCCAAGGAACACATGACGAAGCGCGTCCTTGTTTCAGATAAGCCTGATGCTTTCCGGCCGGCATCCGGCAAGGTCGGCCAGAAGATCCTCGCGCTGCTCGCGGCAGGCCCCTGTTTCCCGGCTGAAATCGCCCGCACACTGAAGACCCACCACCAGACCATCTACTACCACGTTGGCCGCCTCGAAAAGGCTGGGCTAATCACCCGGGTCAGCAGTGAATCGATACGTGGAGGCGAGGCGAACCTATTCGCGTTGTCCTCAGATGGATACGCCGTCGAGTTCCAGGTCCGGGGAGAGCCGTTGCCCAGCCTACAAGCCTCGACGAGGTCGAGGTCACTGGGGCGGTTCTTCAAGGAGTTCCTCAAGGATGGCGAGCTGGAAGGGTGGATAGTCGTCGGCTCACCCCTTCCTCATGGGGCGACTGGTACCCAAGCCCGCGACGGGCACTACGCTGTCCAGTTGGGCTTTGCACTCGGGCAGTTCGTTGCGCTTCCTGAGCGCTTTCCGGTCAAGCTAGACGTCGACGTGAATGCGGAACACCTGAAGGGCTCGAATCTGGTGGTCGTCGGGGGACCGAGAACCAACGTTATCTCTGAAGAGCTCAACCAGTACCTTCCTCTGCGGTTCAAACAGGGGGGGTTCTGGGGTTCAATAGTCGACGACCAAGGCAGGTCTTACAACTCTGAACTTGACTGCATCGTCGCCAAGATCGAGAATCCCTGGGAGGCCGGTAAGACCTGTGTCCTTGCAGCTGGACTGACTGGTGCAGGCACCAAGGCGGCCATTATCGGGATATGCAACTTCGCAGATCTAATCTTCCAGAAGTACAACGCAGGTGCGTATGCCTGCCTCCTCAGAGGCACTGACAGGGACGGCGACGGAAAGGTCGACTCTGTCGAGCTTCTGAAACGCGTATGAGGCTTACGCTCTTCTTCCCCTGCGGCCGCCTTTCTTCCTGGTTGTATCGTGCGGAATTGGTGTCACGTCCTCAATTCTCCCTATCCTAAACCCTGCCCTTGCGATGGCCCTGATTGCAGCCTGTGCTCCCGGTCCAGGGGTCCTCGGCCCAGTTCCTCCGACAGCTCGAACCTTAATGTGAACTGCGTTTATGCCCTTCCCTTTCGCCACATCGGAGGCAGCGGAGGCACTCCGCATCGCAGCGTAGGGCGACGATTCGAACCTGTCTGCTTTCACGTGCCTGCCTCCTGAGGAGAACGAAATCGTTTCGGCCCCGGTCAGGTCGGTGATGTGGACGATCGTGTTGTTGTAGCTCGAATAGATGTGCACGACGCCCCAGCGGTCTCTCGCGATCTCTTCCTCAGAAGCCAATCACCTTCACGCTCCTGGCGCAGGTGGCTGGGCCACCTCCTCCTTGGTTTCGACTCTCCCGTCCGCAGCTGGAGCACTCTCTGCAACGGCCTCCGGAGCCGGGGCGGTCCCTTCCGCCCTCCCTTCGACCGCGACGGTACTCTCCTCGTCGTGTCCGACTTCGTACCCTGGAATAGTGATCGTCCTTCCCCCGATTGCGACGTGGCCGTGCACGATCAGCTGCCTCGAGTGAAGTGGCGATAGCGCCATGCCCTTCTTGAAGACCATCGTCTGAAGCCTCCTCGACAGCAGGTCCTCGACCGTGAGGCTCAGGATGTCGTCGAGCGTCGCAGCCTCCGTGACCAGCCCTCTCCTCCTCAGGCTGTCCAGCAGCTTCTTCTCTTCTCTCAACCTGACCTGTTCCGTAGCCGCGAGGAGCGTCCTCGCCTGCTTCCTTATCGAGCTCAGCTGAGTCTGCGATTTCCAGAGCTCTCTCTTGTTCCTCAACCCGAACGTGCCAAGCAGATACAGCTCCTGCGCCAACTGGTCGGCCCTCCAGGGACTGCGCGGCCGGCTGTACTGCTTTCTGGCTTTCCTCGGGTCTCCCAACTCTTACTTCTCTTCCTTCTTCTCCCCGGCTTCCTTCGCTGCAGCGATGAGGGCTGCCTTCCTCACGCCCACGGTCCTTCCCTTCCTGCCGGTCGTCCTCGTGCGCTGGCCTCGGACCTTCAACCCAAGGCCGTGTCTTATGCCCTTCCAGCTCTGTATATTCTTCTCGGCGTCTACGTCTCCCTTGATCACGAAATCCAGGTCTGATCCCAACAGCTGCTTCGTCTCTCCGGTGTCGGGGTCGTTCCTCCTGTTGTAGTACCACGCAGGCAGCGACGACTTCGACGCGCTCTGGATGGCCTTCTCGACCTCGTGGACCTGGTCTTCGCTGAGTGTCCCGAGCCTCGCCCTGGGGTCAAGGCCTATCCTGGAGGTCACGACGCTCGCGAAGTTGTAGCCGACTCCGCGCAGGTCAGAAATCGCAACAATGACCTTCTTGGTTCCGTCGAGGTCCCTTCCAGCAATCCTGACGAGGTGCCTGAAGTCCGTTGCTTCCGACATATTCCTGACTTGCCAGTCACACTGTGGTTATAAATCTTGAAGGCTCTCATCCTGGCGAAAGGAGCGATGGACCTCCTGCCGCCCCGGACGGCCCGAGGACCCGCTAAAACTTTTTAACTACAACTCATTCCCGACCCGTGAAACACGGCGTTTCATGAACATGTATTGTAATTCAGTCGGTGTGGTAGTTGCTTAAGGTGAAGGTCCTAGAGGAATCTGGGAACTCAGTCACGCTTCAGCTTGAGGGAATCGACCGGTCTTATGCCAACGCAGTGAGACGCTTCTGCATCGCCGAGGTGCCCGCGATGGCGATGGACGACGTGGTCATACTGGAGAACTCGTCCGTGGTCTACGATGAGATGCTCGCCCACAGGCTGGGGATGATACCAATCAGAACAGACCTGGAAAGGTACAACCTGCCAGAAGACTGCGACTGCGGGAACCCGCTGGGTTGCCACAAGTGCAGGGTCCTCTTCGTACTAGACGCAAAGGGCAAAGGCAAGGTGTCGACGGTCTATTCGGGCGATCTGGTCTCGGAAGACAGGGAGGTCAGGCCCGTAAGCGAGACTATTCCGCTTGTGAAACTCGCTCAAGGCCAGTCGGTGAAGCTCGAAGCGTACGCCCGACTCGGGAGGGGCAAGGAGCATGCAAAGTGGCAGCCCTGCACGGTCGCAGCGCTCACGGAGGGGAAGAACGAGGGAGTCTACAACCTGATGGTCGAGTCCGCAGGCGGGTTGCCAGCAGGACAGATAGTCACGAAGGCCATAGAACTGCTCGAGAAGAAGCTCAGGGAGATACAGGCATCCGTGGGAGAGGCCGTAGCATGACTTCTTCCAATCCTCTCCACAGGCAGATGTCGGTAATGCTGGAAAGGGCGGGCAAGGAGCACGAGGCGCCGATCTGGACGGCCGCAGCAGAACTTCTCTCTAGGCCCGAAGGCACGAGAGTAGAGGTCAATCTCGGCAAGGTGTCGAAGATGGCTGAGCAAGGACAGGCATTCTTCGTCCCGGGGAAGGTCCTTGGTTCGGGTCTTGTTGACAAGAAGCTCGTCGTCGGTGCGTTCTCATTCTCGGCAAGCGCCCGGTCCAAGCTGGAGGCGGCTGGGGGTTCCGCCCTCTCTGTGGACCAATTCCTCAAGAAGTACCCAAAAGGGAGCGGTGTAAGGCTTGTCCAGTGAAAGCACGGTCTATGTGGACGCAACCAACCAGATCGCCGGGAGGCTCTCATCGAAAGTCGCCAAGCTCCTGATTTCAGGGAGGAGGGTAGTCGTGGTCAATGCGGAGAAGTCCCTGATATCAGGTTCCAGAACATCTGTGGTGAGGCAATGGCAGGAGAGGCTCGAGATCGCGAGTCACGTCAACCCCATCTACGGTCCAATCCATCCCCGCAGGCCCGACAACATCCTGAAGAGAATGATCAGGGGAATGGTCCCCAGGAAGAAGATGAAAGGGGTCCTGGCCATGAAGAGGCTGAGGGTTTACGTAGGCCTACCGGAAGGCGTCGATGTGGCGAAGTTGACCCAGTTCAAGGACACTACGGCCGCCAGACCAGTTCCGGTCTACGTCACAATGAGTGAGCTCTCGAAGACGCTCGGGTGGAACGAGTAGGTTTGGCCAACCCGACGGCCAAGGCACCGGTGAAGAAGGCTCCGAAGTTGTATTCGGGCGCGCGGAAGACGGCGAGGGCGACGGCTGCGATCCAGCCGGGCGCCGGAAGGATCAGAATCAATGGTATTCCCGTCGAGCTGTGGGAGCCGGAGCCGGCAAGACTTCATCTGCTCGGCCCGGTCTCAATTACAAAGGAGCTCAGGGACAAGTATGATGTAGACGTCAGTGTCTCTGGTGGCGGATTCATGGGACAGGCGGACGCCGCCGCGATGGCCATTGCTCGGGCTTACGTCGACCAGGTGAGAGGTAACGAGATGAAAGAAAGGATGAATGCGTACAATAAATACCTGCTTTCGGGTGACCCGAGACAAGCGGAACCGAAGAAATTTGGAGGCCCCGGAGCAAGACGGAAGAGGCAGAAGTCATACAGGTAATCAGATATGATGTTACCCATCCGTTGCTTTACATGCGGGAACCTGATCGGGGACAAGTTCGCCTCCTTCCAGTCGAGGGTAAGAGAGGGCGAGGAGCCGGCAAAGGTGCTGGACGACCTCGGACTCAAGAGATACTGCTGCAGGAGCATGCTGATTTCATCGGTCGATGTCATCGACCAAGTCCTCCCGTTCTATAGCAAGAAGGCGGACTTGCAGTAGTTGTGGGGTAGGTCTGATATTGTCCCTAACAGAAGATGACGAAGCAGGCTCTGCCGACAAGATGGTCGCGCATCTGCTTAGCGAGAAGGCCCTTCTTGCGACCGGTATCCGCATCGGGACCCCTGTTCGGACGAAGACGATGGAGCCATTCACGACAAGGCCCAGACCTGACGGCCTTCACATGATTGACTACTCCAAGACCCTCCAGAGGATTGACGTCGCTGGAAGATTCATCGCTTCGACGGGCACCCAGAACACGGTCGTCTACACTAGCAGAGAGCACGGTGCCATGGCGGTCGAGAAGTTTTGCGAGCTGACGGGAGCCATGCCCCGTATTGGAAGGTTCATGCCTGGGACCTTTACCAACCCTCTGTACCCCGGCCATCTCGATGCTGAACTGGTAATTGTTGCCGACCCGATGTCTGACACCCAGGCCATAGTGGAGGCAGGGAGCCTCGGCGTCCCGGTGATAGCCGTCTGCGACACGGACAACGTCACTGACGACATCGACTTGGTGATTCCCGGGAACAACAGGGGTCGCAAGGCCATCGCAGCGATATTCTGGCTCCTCGCCAGGGCGACGCTGACCCATGCAGGCGTGCTCGAAGCTGACCAGCCCATAAAATACTCGATAGAGGACTTCGAGACTAAGATCGAAGAAGAACCGAAGCCTGAGCTGCTAGAATAGCGTATATCAGACCCGCGCAGACATCAGGATTCATGAAGCTCAGGAGAGCCGCCGTCGCGGGTTCGTTCTATCCCTCCACCAGGTTGGACCTCTCGTCTATGCTGAACAACTGCTACCTTCATCCCCTCGGTCCGGGCCATGTCCCACCAGCACCGCCTTCTGATGCGAACATCGTCGCGGTCGTGTCGCCCCATGCAGGGTACGAGTACTCAGGGCCCGTGGCTGCCCACAGTTACCTGCACGTCTCCTCCCTCCGGGCCCCTGACCTGATTGTCATCATTGCTCCGAACCACTATGGTGTCGGAAGCGGAGTTGCGACCTTCAAGGAGGGAGAGTGGGAGACTCCCCTCGGAAGGATGCGAGTCGACGAAAGGGCTGCTTCGGAGCTGGTTCGAGATTCTGGAATCGTTTCGTTCGACCCTGAAGCTCACAGGATGGAGCACTCACTGGAGGTCCAACTCCCGTTCCTGCAACAGATCTACGGAGATTCGATCCCAATCCTTCCAGTCTCTCTGCTCTTTCAAGACTTCGAGACCACCAGGACCGTAGCTGAATCTGTGGTCAAGGTGGTCGAAGGCAAGAGGGCTGTACTTGTCGCCTCATCCGACCTCACGCACTACGAACCCGTCGCGGAGGCGAGGGAGAAGGACAAGGCTCTCATCGATCAGGTGAAGAGAATGGACGTGAGTTCATTCTATTCGACGCTCGAAAGGCTACAGGTCACCGCGTGTGGTTTCGGGGCAATTGCGACCGTGATGGCGGCCTCCCGAGCTCTCGGCCTCGAGAAGGGAGAGCTCCTGAAATATGCGACCAGCGGCGATACCACAGGGGATAATAGCCAAGTCGTGGGCTATGCGTCTCTAAGATTCGTGTAACCGATGAAAGCGATTGCAGAGGCGCCGTCCAAGGCCATCATCACTGGTGAGCATTTCGTCGTCCACGGCGCATGGGCGCTAGCCGCAGCTCTTCCGCGTGGGGTTCGGGTCGAAGCCAGTGAATCCACGGGTTTCAATGTGATTTCAGATGAGTATTCAAATCCGAGCACTTCCGGTCTCCGTCCAATCACAGAGGTGGTGCGAGCGATGGCGAGGGAGTTCTCCTTCAATCCTCACCTGACCCTCTCGATAAAGTCGGAGATTCCCAGGGGGGCTGGCCTAGGCTCTTCGGCATCCACGTTGGTCGCCGTGATATCAGCCATCGCGCGACTCCACTCCCTCGACCTTCAGGCGTCGGACATCATCCGCCTTTCGAAGGTGGGTGAGAGAGAGATACACGGCCACCCATCGGGCATCGACGCCGCTGTCTGCACAATCGGCGGGGTGATTCTCTTCAAGCCCGGAACCGATCCGAAGAGGGTGGCCTTCAAGGGGCGGAGATCTCTGATCGTCGCCCTTTCGGGGAGGAAGAGGAGCACGAAGCGCCAGATACGCAGGGTAGCCGGCGTGAAGGGAGCCTTCCCGAGCCTCTTCGGCAGCCTCACAGAAGCGGCAAGTGAAATCAGCCTGATGGCAACGAAAAGACTTGTCGAGGGCGATATGAAGGGCCTCGGAAGGCTGTTGAGTTCCAACCATGCTGCCCTTTCCACTCTGGGCGTCTCCAACAGGCACCTGGACAGGCTCGTCGACCTCGCCCTTTCTCTGGGAGCCTATGGCGCCAAGCTCACGGGGGCAGGGGGCGGTGGGAGCGTGATTGCGGTCGCTCCGGGGGGAAAGGAGAAAAGCATCATTTCGGGGCTTAGAGGGCGGGGCTTCGAAGCATTCCGGGCTGAAATCCCCGTTGATGGAGTGAGAAGTTGGCAAGAGCGGTAGTAGTGAAGTTGGGTGGATCGGTCATAACCGACAAGTCGAAGGCGTTTTCCTATAGGGCTGACGTCGTTTCTGCTCTCGCAGAGGAGATCGCCTCGTCTGACGAGAAGGCGCTGGTAGTTCACGGGGGCGGCTCCTTTGGGCATGCCGTTGCCAGGGAGCAAGGGATATCTTCTGACCAGGCCGCGGCGACTGCGGCCGCCGTCTCCAAGACGAGGAGTGCGATGTACGACTTGAACAGCCTCCTCTGCAAGACTATGACGGAGAACAAGCTCTTTCCCTATTCCTTCTCGCCATTCGATGTCGTTGTTAAGGCGGGAAGGGCACCAGTCTCGCAGTGGCTTCGCGGTCTCCTGAAGTCTGGCCTCACTCCCGTCACCTTCGGGGACGTGACGCTTACAGCTACCGGTTTCAAGGTCCTCTCTGGAGACTTGATGGTCCTCGAGCTGGCCAAGATTCTCGAACCCGAGAGATGTGTCTTCGCACTGGACGCTGACGGGGTCTACGAGGAAGGGACACGGGTAATCATTCCGGAGTTGTCACCCTCGAAGGTCAGGAAGATGCACGTCTCCAAGGGCGAGGACGTGACGGGGGGGATGAAGCTGAAACTTAAGGTCGCGGCAAAGATCGCGACCCTCGGTCCAAGGGTCTGTTTTGTGTCCGGCTACAGGCGCAACGAGTTCTCGAAGGCCCTGAAAGGTCTCGAGTTCTACGGGACTGTCATACGGTCCTGAAGAATACCAACCCTGGTGAAGAGCCTTGACAGACCTTCAGGTCGAAATGAAGCGTGTGAAGACGGCGGTTGACAGCCTGATTCTCGAGGAACTACTGCCGAAGTCCGACCCGGTCGCCGAGGTAGATCTCCTCTACAAGATGATGCGGGACTACCCCTCCCGACCTGCCAAGGGAATGAGACCCTTCCTCTGCGTGACTGCCTGCAGGGCCGCGGGAGGGGACGGCAAGGACGCCCTACTTACGGCGGCCTGCATCGAACTCTTCCAGCACTGGATTCTGATACACGACGACATCGAGGATGGTTCTGAACTGCGCAGGGGCGGACCCACCCTCCACCGCAAGTATGGCGAGCCTCTCGCCCTGAACGCAGGGGACGCGCTTCACGCTCGAATGTGGAGCTCACTCTCCCTGAACAGAGAGACCCTCGGGCCAGATAAGACGGTCAGGATAATGGAGGAGTTCTCCAAGATGGTCAACGAGACGACCGAGGGGCAGCACATGGAGCTTGGGTGGGTCGCGCGCAAGAGGTGGGATCTCAAGGAATCGGACTACTACGAGATGTGCACAAAGAAGACCTCTTGGTACACAGTGGCTGGTCCGTGCAGGCTGGGCGCGATCGTGGCCGGCGCATCAGAGGAACTCCTCGGCAAGCTGAAGGAATTCGGCCTGAAACTGGGGGTATCATTCCAAATACAAGACGACACCCTGAACCTGATCGGCGATCAGAAGAAGTATGGAAAGGAGAGGTCTGATGACATCTTGGAAGGGAAGAGGACTCTGATACTCCTCCATCTTCTGGGGACGGTCGGGCCTGATGAGAAGGTCAAGCTCCTATCCATCATGAACAAGGACAGGACTGACAAGACTCACGCAGACGTGGCGTACGTGCTATCCCTGGTTGAGAAGCACGACGCCGTCGGGTACGCGAGGAAGAGGGCAATCGAGCTGATGAAGGAGGCGGTCGAGGTTCTGGGGGACATCTCGTGGAAGGGCGACGCCAAAGCAGTGGCTCTCCTCGAGTTTTTCGCAAGGTTCGCAGTCGAGCGAGAATGGTAGAGAAGTCGGCAGTCTCAGACGAGGCACTTGCCTCGATCGAAGCCGGCGCCCTACTCAACGCCACCCGGCACGGCGGCAGGGCCGAAGTCGGGGCCGTCGTAGGGAGGGTCCTGGCCGAGTTTCCGGAACTCAGGCACTCGGCTGGAGAGGTAACCAAGGCCGTCCGGTCCGCGGTCGAGCGAGTCAACCAATTGGGCCTTTCGGAGCAGGAGATCATTCTGAAAAAAAGGTACCCGGACGCCGAGATGCCCGCTGAGAAGGAGGGTCGGGTTGGTCTTCCTCCCCTTCCCAATGCCGTGAAGGGCAAGACCGCCTTTAGGATTCCCCCAGAGCCCTCGGGTTTCATGCACATAGGCCATGCCATGGCTTTCACGATAAACTCCATCTACTCGGAAACCTATGACGGCGAACTCTGGCTTCGGTTCGAAGACACGAACCCGAAGAAGGTCGCCACAAGGTACTACGAAAGCTTCAGGCAAGGGATCAAGTGGCTTGGGATTACCTGGGACCACGAGAAGAATGTCTCCGACGATATGGAGCTGATCTACGGTTACGGAAGGAGGCTCATCCAAGAGGGCAGGGCATACTCCTGCTCCTGCGACCAAGAGAAGGTCAAACGCCTCAGGTTCGAAGGGAAGGCCTGCGTGCACAGGGACGCTCCCATAGAGAAGAGTCTGGGCGTGTGGGAGAGGATGCTCGCGAAAAAGGTCGGCGAAGGGGAGTCCGTCATCAGGTTCAAGGGAGACATGCAGAGCTTGAACTACTCCCTACGTGACTCGAACCTCTTCAGAGTGATACAGAAGGCCCATCCCATCACGGGAGAACGGTACACCCTCTGGCCGACCTATGACCTCGCCAACACCATCGAGGACGAGACCTGCGGCATCACCCATGTCCTGCGGAGCTCGGAGTTCAGAATTGAGCTCCAGAGGCAGCTCCGTGAAGCTCTTGGCTTCCGGTCTCTCGAGGTGATCCAGTTCTCGAGGTACAATTTCAAAGGAACGCCAGTCCATAAGAGACTTCTCCGACCCCTAATCGAAGAGAAGCTCGTCTCAGGATGGGACGACCCGAGGATGCCGACCGTGGATGGGCTCAAGAGGAGGGGCGTAATCCCTGAAGCGATACGGGAATTCACGCTGCAGGTTGGGTACACAAAGTCGGAGCATGAATATGACTGGAGTATGCTTCTCTCGATCAACAGGAAGCTCCTCGACCCTCAGTCGAAGCGCATCTTCTTCGTCCCAAACCCGGTCGAGCTGAGCGTTGAAGGGGCTCCCAAGAGGAAGGTGACCATACCGTTCCACCCAGAAATGGAGCTTGGCGAAAGAGAGATTGCGACGTCAGACAGGTTCTTCGTGCCAAAGTCTGACCTAATTACCATGAAGAAAGGTGCGACATTCAGACTCATGGATCTCTACAACGTTGAACTCACCTCGGCCGGGGCAAAACCGAAGGCCAGGTACGCGGGCGAGGAGCTCGTCAGGGAGATGAAGAAGATCCAGTGGGTCACCTCTGAGGGCGTTCGAGTGAAGGTCCTTGAACCCGGTCTCTTGTTCAACGAAGAAGGCGCATTCAACAAGGACAGCCTCGGCGAAGCCAAGGGACTCGCTGAGGCTGCGTTCGCATCGCTGAAGACCGGGGAGATAGTCCAGTTCCCACGCTTCGGCTTCTGCAGAGTGGACTCAGCCCGGACATGCATCCTGACCTAACGATTGCGCGCGCGTGGCGTCCTCATGCACGAGGATCGAGGGCAGAGCAGCACGGCCGGTCGGAGCTTTCGACCGATGAGGGCAACCCAGTCCGGATTGCCATCTAACCATTTATAACGGAGCCTCGGAAGGCGCTTCTGGGAGATATGTGTAGATGACCCCAAAACCATACTACGTAAAGATAGAGACCCCCAAGGAGGTTTCCGAGGCTGCGTATGAGGTCCTTAGGCAGGCCTCGAGGACCGGCAAGGTCAGAAAAGGCACAAACGAGACAACGAAGGCGATAGAGAGAGGCATCGCGAAGCTTGTAGTAATTGCCGAAGACGTCACGCCGCCCGAGGTCGTGGCCCACCTTCCGATCCTCTGCGAGGAAAGAAAGATTCCGTACGTCTTCGTTCCTTCGAAGGACCAGATCGGACCTGCGATTGGAATAGAGGTGCCGACGGCTTCTGCGGCCGTGCTCGACGCCGGCGAGGGAGGTCAGATACTGGAGCAGGTCACCCAGGAGCTGGCGAGGCTGAAGAAGGCCGCATGAGCAAACGAGAAGTCGAAACGCTCACTCCTGCGGAGGTCGTCCAGATAGTTGGGAGGACAGGAGTCGCTGGAGAGATTACCCAAGTGAGAGTGAAGATACTCGAAGGCAAGGAGAAGGGTCGAATCCTGACAAGGAATGTGAAGGGTCCAATAAGGCTCGCCGACGTGCTGGTCCTGCGAGAGACTGAGCGCGAGGCGAGGAAGCTCAAGTAGAGTCCATCTCGGAGTTCTAGGAGCAAGGTCCGCCTACTGCTTTTATAGCATGATTCAACGGGGTTTCAGAACGGATTAGGAGAAAGGGTGTTCACTTGATATGTATGTTCCAAAGAGATGCACTTTCTGTGGTAAAGAAGTCCGTCTCGGTTCCGGGATCCTCTTTGCAAAGAATGACGGTTCCACCAGATCATACTGCTCTATGAAGTGCAGGGTCAACGACATGAAGCTCGGACGCGATCCGAGAAAGCTGAAATGGGCAAGAAGGGGCAAGGAACAATGAGCGCTCCTGAAGAGACTCTGATTGTGGTGAAACCAGACGCGGTCAGACGCGGCCTGGTCGGCGAGATCCTGAAGAGGTTCGAGGTGAAGGGCTTCACAATAGGGAAGCTCCACATGCTCACGATGTCCAGGGTCCAGGCTGAAGACTTCTATTCTGTCCACAGAGAAAAGCCCTTTTTTGGGGAGCTCGTCTCGTTCATCACCTCGGGCCCTGTCGTCGGCGCGGTCCTCTCGGGAAGAGACGCCGTGGCCACGGTAAGGCGGATGGTAGGGGCAACCAAGAGCTGGGAGGCTGCGGCCGGAACAATCAGGGGAGACCTCGGGCTAGGGCTGACCGACAACACGATTCATGCTTCTGACTCCTCAGACAGCTTCAGGAAGGAATACGCAGCGTTCTTCGGCAAATCGGCCGGGTGAAGGGGCAATAAGAGAGGAGCTGGGTGACAATGCCGGAAGCGAAAGCGCGGCTGCGCCAGCCGGTCGTAGTGGTCCTCGGGCACGTCGACAGCGGCAAGACGTCCCTTCTCGACGCCCTTAGGGGGACCGCGGTCCAGGCCAGGGAAGTCGGCGGGATCACGCAAGAGATAGGGGCAAGCTTCTTCCCTCTCGCAACGCTCGAGCAGATCTGCGGCCCGCTCCTCGACAGGGCGGGAGGCGAGCTTCGAATCCCAGGCCTGCTGATGATTGACACTCCCGGCCACGCGGTATTCTCCAACCTCAGACTCAGGGGAGGCTCCGCGGCGGACATTGCGATTGTGGTCGTCGACGTGCTGAAGGGCCTGGAGAATCAGACCTTGGAGAGCATCGACATTTTGAAGCAGCGGAAAGTCCCGTTCTTGGTGGCGTTGAACAAGGTCGATATGATCAAGGGGTGGAGGAAAGGGAGCAAGGGCCCACTGCAGTCGGTCCTGAACGACCAGCCTCCCGAGTGGAACGACGAGCTCGAGGAGAGGCTCTACAACGTCGTTGGTGGCCTCTCTAGGCTCGGATTCCAGTCGGATGCGTACTACAGGGTCAAGGAATTTCGTCAGCAGGTGACCATCGTTCCAGTTTCAGCCCGGGCGAAGATCGGCATCCCAGAACTCCTTGCTGTTCTCATAGGCCTTTCGCAGCACTTCCTGAAGGGGAGGCTCAGGGTGACCGATGAAGGTCGAGGAGGCAAGGGGATAATCCTTGAGATGCAGGAAGAAACGGGTATCGGAGAGACTGCGAATATAGTATTGACCGAGGGATGGCTGCGCGTCGGCGACTCCATCGGCCTCGTAAGGCGAGACGGAGCGTTCAAGTCAAAGGTGAAGGCCCTGTTCATGCCCAAACCTCTCGACGAGATGCGGGACCCGCGCGACAAGTTCACTCCGGTCGATTCCGTCTATGCCGCAGCGGGAGTCAAGCTCGTCTCCGCCGACCTGGCAGGAGTCGTGCCCGGGACCTCCGTGGTGTCGTTCGAGACAGACGCACAGTTCGTCGCTCTCAAGGGCGAGATGGAGAAGGAGCTCACGAACATCCTCGTGAAGACGGAGAACATGGGGGTGATCGTGAAAGCCGCGAGCGTGGGCGGGCTGGAGGCCCTGCTCAGGATGCTGGAGGAGAGGGGGATTCCTGTGCGGCGGGCGGACATTGGGGACATCACGAAGAACGACATCGTCGAGGCCGAGGTTGTCGGGGAACACGACCCTTACCTCGCTGCGATTCTGGGCTTCGACTCGAGAATCCTGCCTGAGGCGGAGGAGTTCGTGGGGTCCACGCAGATCTTCGTTTCTGAAGTCATATACGAAGTGATTGACAACTATGCGAACTGGGCAGCGGCCAAGAGGGAGTCGGACCAAAAGAGCGCCCTCTCCAGCATGACCCGCCCGTGCAAGCTTCGGGTCCTCCCCGGCGCCTTCTTCCGAAGGAACGACCCGGCTGTCTTCGGGGTCGAAGTGCTTGCAGGCCGACTAAAGCCTAAGGTTAGACTGATGTCAGGCGACGGCAGAGAGCTCGGAACAGTCGAACAGATTCAGGACAATGGCAAGGCCGTCGTCGAAGTGAAGCAAGGAGACAGTATAGCGATATCGGTCGAGGGTCCCACTCTGGGCAGGCAGATCAAGGAGGAGGACACACTTTACACCCTGCCGAGGAGTCACGAAGCTCGCCTGCTGCGGACCAAGTTCCTCGGTTCCCTCACGGAGGACGAGGTCAAGGCGCTGGAGGAGATAATTAAGATCAAGACCCCTTCCGACCCACTCTTCGGCTTCTGATTGTTTATATTCACGCCACTAGCGGAGCCCCTCAATGGTCCAGTTCAAGTTGGTTCTTTCCGACTCGAAGACCGGGAAGTCGGAGGTCCACGAGCTGAAGGACAGCAACGCGCAGCTTCTGGTCGGCAGGAAGATTGGCGAGACCATTGACGGGATTCCGATTGGTCTCAGCGGTAAGATGGTCATCACCGGTGGCAGCGACAAAGCCGGCTTCCCGATGCGGAGAGATGTTCAAGGCGGTGGCAAGAAGTACGTTCTGCTGACCCGGGGCGTGGGCCTGAAGACAGGGGTCGAAGGCGGCAAAAAGAGAAAGCTCGTGAGAGGAAACACGATAAGCGAGGAGATCTATCAGGTGAACGCAAGGATGGATGTGGACGCTCCCAAGAGCGCCTAGAATTTCTGGATTACATCCCGACTTTCCGTATTCATTAAGAAAAACTCGCATTCATCTAGAAAAGACCGTAGAAAGTTGAAATATTCCCTTACCTCGATAATCGAGGAAGTATTCAACGATGGCTAAGCTCGACGAAGTCGATATGAAGATACTGTCTGCTCTTTATTCAGACGCCTCAGTCTCCGTGCCCGAGCTCAGCCGCCGGCTCGGTGTCAACCTCTCGGTCGCATACAGCAGGATAAAGCGGCTTCAGAAGCGAGGCATCATAGAAAGATTCACCATTCAGGTTAATGAGGAGAGCCTTGGTATGAGGGCCGGAGCCCTTGCGGGACTGAACATCGACCCGAAGCAGAGGGAGTCAGTCCTGATGGAGATCGAGAAACTTGACGGCGTCCGGCTCATCCGTGAGGTGACGGGACGCTTCGACATCATCGTAAGTCTAAAGGGCCAGTCCCTCGATGAGCTGCACCGCGCCGTCAGCGACGTAATCGGGAAGATGCCCGGCATTCTGCACGCTGAGATCTTCATGGAAGTCTCGCGCCGCAGTCCTTCCGTCCGTTTCAGACTTGTGGACTGACCGACTAAGATTCATAAGTACGAAGGGACCGCCGAGAATTCGTGGACCCGCTCATCCTACTCGACCAGGCTGTGGCGCAGGAGAAGGTCCCACGAGCGCTTGCCAGGAAGGTAAGACTTCGGATGGACGTTGTCCAGCAATCAGTCAGGCGCGTCGAGAAGGCGAGCGGTCTCCGCTATCCTCAGTACTATGTCGAGCCCATCCTCCCGGTTTCGAAGGGAGGAGGCGAGTACGGTCAGATGGGGGTCTTCTTTGCCAGGGTCATCCCGATGACCGCGACGGGAAGCTTGACGATACTCGTCCAGTTCACTGCGGCCCTCGTTGCATATGGGACGAAGGGAACGCTGGACGCAGTCGCCGCTCACGAGTTCACCCATTACGTGGAGCTTGTCAGAAAGCTAGCGAGGTCGGATATCGTCAGCGACGAAGTCGCCGCGACCCTCTACGAAGCGTCTTTCGCGGACAGCGAGAGAACCGTCCCGGCCAAGCTCCTTTTCTCTGACAAGGCCCTCGTCGGCCTGATGACCCGGAAGTTCAAACCGGAACTGTCGGACCCCGCACTGAACAAAAAGGTCAGCGAACTCTGGATTGCACGGAACCTCCCCATACGCTGGGTGGGTCCGGAGGCGAACCGCGTCAACCTTGAAATGAGCATCATCGCCGGGACCAAGTTCGACCCCGAAGTAGTCCGGAAGGCGACAGAAATCGAAGAGAAGATGAAGGCTTGAGGCTCACAGCAGAGGAGCGCTCCACCCTCGGAGGAATCGCCTCTTCCATGGTGGGGCCGTCGTCCATAGCGGGGGTGGCCGCGTACGGCTCGAAAGTCGCCGGTTACGCCCGCCCAGACTCTGACTACGATCTGATTGTGGTCTCGAAACGGTTCCGCGAAGGAATAAGGTACAGGTATGTGGAGGAACCAGTGGCCGCCTCGGCGCTAATCGTAGATGAGCAGCTCTTCACACAAGACGCGCAGTCCTCTTACCTCGGCGAATTCGTCGTCGGGCGGCTCCTCAACGTCTACGAGGTGATCGCCAACCCGAAGCTCTTCACGAGCGTCGAACTCGACTACAAGAAGAGGGTCTTGATCGAGGCTCTTCTCGAGCTGTCTGCAGACTACGGCGACTTCTGCAGGCAATTGGTCGTCCCCTACGATTACTTCCTCTTCGAGAAGCTAGCAAAGAGGGCTGCGATGTATCCGCCTGCACTCTACAGCTACGTCCAGACCTACAGCTGCTCCCTGGGAGATGAGAACCGAGGAATCTCGATGACAGGCTTCGCTTCCGCTGCTGAATCCCTCGCCACAAGAGGTCTCCTGTCTGCGTCGCCGGAAGGCGTGATGATGGCCCCCGAGAAGATGAGGGGAGACGCGTTCACCAAGGTCCAGTCAATCTTCTCGCTCACAACTCGGGGCCTGACGCAGTACGCCATCCACGGCTACGCAGGGAGGGTCGGCCTCACCGTGTACAGGAGGGAAGCACAGTCGAAGCTGAAGCGGATGAGGGAAGCCCCCCGACCTTTCCCGGAGCTGGAGAAGCCCAGGTCTCTGCTGAGGTTAGAGGAGGGTGTGATGATTCCTGATGCATCGCTTCTCGAGAAGGAGCTGGCCGGCCTCCTAGGATTCACCAGTCATTCGACGAGGGAGCACGACATTGGCGACCCCTATTCGACGACACGCGTTCTGACATTCATCGATGGGGCCCGCGAGAGCTCAGTAGTGGTCAAGAGCTACTCTGACGTACGCTCGCTCAAATGGGCTCTGTTAGGCATCTGGGCCGCCGCAGCCAACAAGTTCAGCATGACTCCGATGGCCAGGCTCGACAGAGAATACGCGATGACGAGGAGCCTTAGGAAGAACGGGGTCCTGGTCCCCGCCATCCTGGCGGTGGCTCCGGGAGAGAGAGTAATGGTCAAGGAGTTCATCAGCGGACCTGTCCTCTCGTCGGTCGTGGACGGGCTCCTCAGGGGCAGATCAGAGGGAATGGAACACGTACGAACATATGCTGATCTCCTGGCCAAGGTGCATGGTGTTGGCCTGGCTGTGGGGGATGCGAAAGCCAACAACGTCGTCGTATCACCCCGCGGCCTCTATCTCACCGACCTCGAACAATCAGTGCCGGGAGGAGACATGGCATGGGACCTGGCCGAATTCCTGTACTACGCGGCGAAGCTTTCAACGAGGGAGGAGGCCATGAGCGGTGTGGCGAGGGCATTTCTCGGATCCTATGTCTCAGCCGGCAACCGAGAGACCGTGGCCAAGGCGAGAAGCCCAAAGTACTATCGCCCCTTCCAGCCCTTCATCACTCCTGGGATGGCCCACATGCTGCGGGAGCTGATGGGGGAATTCTGCTAGCTCTTACAGTGAACGTCGTACACTCGCGGGAGTAGCCACGCTCCCGACAGTCTGACTCACCCAGCGGTGATGTCCACGTATTTGACAGAGTAGACAATCTAGATTGCCTCTACTGATGTTGACCTGATAACCCCAGTTCATATGGTATAAATGATCCAAACGAGCCGAAGAGACCGATGAAGATCGCATTCCTGGCCGTCATTGTCTTGCTTGTTACAGGAGGTCTGTTCGTCTGGGTGAGGACCCCCATTCTCCCGGCCAGCACCTCTGCTGTCCGATCGTTTGATGCTCCGAGTTCTGGCTCAGTCTGGTGGGTTGGGGCTTCGTCCACCGATTCATCGGCTCTACCGAACACTGGGGTGCAGGGGAAGATCCAGGTCATCAGCACGTCGGTGGTTGGCTGTCTCGCGTTTTGGGTATCTGATGACCTCTTGAACAACGTATGGGGGCAAGTCGGTTACTACATCTGTGACACCAGCACGCCGCTGGCGTTCTATCAGATCTGGAATCTCGACACCAATGCCGTCCTCACGAGCGGATCCAAGTCCGTTTCCACCGGAAGCCACACCTTCTCGATGTACCTCCAGTCGGGGACTACGTGGGCTTATTCACTGGACGGGACTGTCTTCGGGACCTACGACATGGGCGCGAGCACCTCGAGCTCATCCTATCCAGTCTACGCGCTGTCGGAGGAAGAGGCGAACAGTACCTTTGCCTTCCCCACGGTAGGATTCTCGACAGCGTTGCAAGTCATGGAATCAGGATCCTGGAACCCAGTCCAAACAGCGGAGTCGTACGGGACAGGTTGGGGCTTGGCTGGAGCGGCGCAAGGCACAGGATTGCAAGCCAATCAGATCACGGTCGGTGGAAGCCTGGCCGCTCTGCCTCAAGGTACCCAGTTGTGGAGCACTGGAACCACATCGACCACGAGTTCATCTGGCACGAGCACATCAAGCTCCACATCCACCAGCTCGACCGCGACACTCCCGCCCGTAACTTCGACCGTCACGAGCACAAAGACCTCGACCGCAACTTCCACTGCGACATCTATCTCCACTTCCACTGTGACATCTGTCTCCACTTCCACTGTGACGTCAACCACCGCGAAGACAACGACGTCAATCACGACCTCACCTACCACCATGACGTCAACGGTCACAGCCACACAGACCGCAACTGACACGGTCTCGTCGACCTCTACCGTCACCTCGCCCCCGACAACCACTACTCAGACTGTCACGACAACCTCAACGGTGACTCCCCCTGTGACTACGTCAACCCTGACGACCACCCAGACCTCTACCAGAACGGTGGCCTCTGTCTCCACTGTCACTCTGCCCCAAACAACGACCGTTGCCACTCAAACTGGGGCGACTACAGATACTCAGACGGTGACCTCGACACTCACCCTCAACCATACATCAACGGTGACAACGCCCCTAACAGTGACCTCCACAACCATCTCCACTTCAATTCAGCCTACGACAGTCACCGAAACGAATTCCTCTCAAGTGGCGACAACGGCGACGGAAACAGTTCCAAGCACAGTGGCCGTGACAAGGACATTGTCAGAAACCCCCGCAGCATCCGCAACCTGTAGCAACAGAACAGGCCCTCTCTCCAATCCACGCCTTTCTACGGCAGGCACATCGGCAGTGCTTCCTTCGATAAGTGGAGGGTCTGCCCTCGCCGTTCTAGCCGCCTCTTTGACAGGTCTAGCCCTAATCGTCCGCCGGCATGCTCATTCTTTGATCCCGAGGAGTCCAAGGATCAAGACACTCCAATCAAGTCTTGTTCCGCGTTCAGCTAATTCACTCTTTGAGGGCCGAAGAATAGCTCGAGAGAGAGAGTAGAGGTAATCGCAGTCTCCCGCAAGACACGGCCCTGGTCTCGACCGTCGGTGTCGGAATAGCGCTCTTTGTGTTCCGTACGAGGTTCCTCCAACGCACTTCAAAGGAGAGAAGCTGGTCGCTTTGTGAGCATTGGAGAACCGAAAGCGCGCGTTTCTACCCTAGTGATGCCACAACCAGACGCGGTGGCATTCAGCTCTTCTGGCTGGGTCAGCGCTAGGCGTCCCAGAAATCAGGACATGTGTCGGCTTTGATGACGATTGGAGAAATGCTGTTGACCCGCGGGTAATGATGGAAGACGGTCAGTGTTGAGAACATAGTATTCCGAATCCCGAGAGCCCACTTCCTAGTAGGTAATAATAGCAAAAACGATGTCGGCAGCAGGATCGGAGCCTGCTGCAGACGTTCTGTTGCCCTATCTCACACTGAGAAAGGACGAGTGCTTGCCTGTGTACTTGCTTCTGACCAGCAGGAGCCCAGGAATTGCGACTGCCAATAGCAACGCCATTCCGAGTGGGAACTGAGGGACGGTTGATGGGGGCGGGAATGTCAACAGCTTCATCTGTTCACACGTAGGCCCTTGTGAGGGATAGCCTCCGCCGCCGTAGCTGACTATCCAGACGAAGTTGCCGACGTGGCCTGTCGTTGAGAACGCGGCCGATGTAGTTTGGTATGTCTGGTCTGATCCGGAGTCAGTGTGACCTACGACACTTACAACGCTGTGGAATAGCGAGGCGGTACCAGCTGCTGCTGCGCAACCCGTAGCCGCTGCTGGGTAGACGTCGAATGTCATCGCTCCATAGTTGGGACCGTTATCACTCAATGTGATTGTCGCTGTGTCAGTCACAGATGCGACAGAACAACCCGTACCCGTACCGCAGGAGGATGGGTTGAGCTGGGTTGAGAAGTTGCTGTCATGCCATGCGAAGACCGGGGACATCGCGCCTAGCCCCAGTATCACAGCCATAACTCCTAGTATTGCAAGCTTTTTCGTCCGACTGTTTTCAAACATATGAAGTCTGAATGTGAATCTGAAGTATATATGTCGTCTGAATCCGTGAGACATCAACATGAATTTCAAATCCAGTACTTGGCATGCACTTTCATCATGAAGAAAGCCGGGAATGCTCCTGAGAAAGGCGGGAGAAGGAATCCTCAAGAATTCTCAAGAATTCTCAAGAATTCTCAACGAAACGTTGTTCAACTCTCATTTTGACCTGATAATGTTCAATTCAGCCCAAAATCACCCCAAATGGAGCCAAAAGAGCCGGAATCGGCTCGTCAGGCCCTGGGGAGAAAACAGCCAGGCACGTGTCTTGCTGTGTTCTTTGCTGTGCAGTGTTGACATTCCCATTGACGTCCAGCGACGAAGGCGGCAGAACGTGGAATCGCAAGAATTCCCCGGGAGAACAACTTGACCACCGACTCAAGCAGTTGCGCGAGTCTTGAGACTCTCTGCTTCGCGCTGACCATCTCTATAATGAACACCCCGGAGAGAAAGACCTCGCTAGCGGACTGCTACTGTCGGAAGATGGTACGTTCCAACACAGATTCATAAGGTTGGATCTGCGGGGACTTCACAAGGCTGACTACGTTCGTGGACAGCATCTTGACCAAGTCAGTGAGACTTCGCCGCTTGGCATCAGGGGCCGCAGCCATCGCAGTCCTGGCGGCCACTGAGGTCTACGTGGGTTACAGCCAGATCTTCGATTACTCTACTTTGTTGATTGGTGTTGCCCTCCCGCTCGCGTTTGGGTACATACTCTTCCGCCGGAGGGAGGACAGGCTCCTACTCTTTGCCTTCCTTGGATACTTCTGGTCTATCGTCGACGATGCCCCCGTCTACTTCGATTCGGTCTTCACATGGCCGCAAGTCACAAGGTTCCACCCCATTCTCCCCCACTATACGCTCGAGGTCATCTTCCACTTGGCCACGCTCGGATTCATGTATCTCTCTGTGCGCGAGGTCTCGCGCGGCGGAATCAGACTGGGGATGAGGGCGCTGCGGATCTACCTGCTCCTCGCTCTTGCGTTCCTCCTCGCCTACGCTCAGAATATTCCCCTTGACGCAGTGCAATCGATAGTCGAGTCGTCGTGGTATCAGCTGGATGTTCTCGAGCACCTCGGGTCCGTCGTGGTCTTCGGTCTCGCCTTGATTGATGCCTGGAGCTTTCGAGCCTCCCGCAAGACAGAGTCCGGGGTCGAGACTCACGAACCGAGTGTCGCGCTGTAACCCACTCGAGTGATGTCCGTTGGTTTTCGTCTATGGCAGGCCCGTACTTCGTCGGCAAGTCGTCATCACGTCACCATGTTTCTAGCTCGACCGAGACGACGAAGAGCTGTTGGAATCAGAGAGCCAGGCGCCCCTGGTGCCATTGCCAGCATCTGAGCATTCCTCGTGCTCAGACGAATTTCCGCCCCACGCCCCTGTATGAGAATCCCTGTCTCGCGGCCTCCTTCGGGTTTGCCACGTTTCTAGCATCGACGAAAGCGGCCTTCTTCGACGCGAGCCTTGCAAGGTGGCCAAGGTCGAGCGTCTCGAATTCCTTGTGTGCTGTCCCGATGACGATGCAGTCAGCTGCATTCGACGCCTCCTCAAGACTTCTGCTTACCTGGAGCCCGAACACCTTCTCTCCCTTGAACATGGGATCATAGAGTGAGATCGAAGCCCCCATCGCGGAAAGCCGGCTCACGACCCTCTCCACCGGGGTGAGCTGTATGTCCTTCACTCCGGGCTTGTAAGAGACTCCCAAGACAGCCACCTTGGAGCCACGAACAGTCTTCCCCACATCGTTGAGGGCCTCGGAGACGAGTTCGACCACGTGGTCTGGCATTCTGTCGTTGATCTCCCTTGCCATCCTGATGAGGTTCGGGATGTAGCCGGTCTTCATTCCCTCCACTATCAGGTAGTAGGAATTGCTGGGGAGGCACGGTCCACCCACTCCGACGCCGGGATAGTGCGGCATGAAGTTGTACTTCGTAGCGCAGGCCTCGATGACTTCTATGGCGTCTATTCCGAACTCCTCGAACAGCAACGCGAACTCGTTGGCCAGGGCGATATTGACGTCCCTGAACAGGTTCTCTGTGAGCTTGATCGCATTGGCCGTCTTCGGATTGCTCGCCTTGATCACTCTGACCCCGAGCGCGGACTCGTACAGGGCTGCTACTAGCTCTGTGCACTTTTGGTCCATTGACCCAACTATCCGCGGAACCGACCCCATGTTCGCCACGATGTTCCCCGGGTCAGAACGTTCCGGGCAACTTGCGAGACCGAAATCGACCCCAACTTTCATTCCCGACTTCTCCTCGAGTATCGGTAGAATCACTTCCTCCGCGATTCCGGGGCCGATCGTGCTCTCCACGATGACCACGCTGCCCCTACGAATGGACTCTCCAGTGGTCTGGGATGCAGCTGTCACGGCCGAGTAGTTGGGAGACTTCGTCTGGTCAACTGGAGTCGGAACGCAGATAATCACAAAGTCTGACGAAGGGATGGCCTTGGCAGGGTCGAGGGTAGCTCTGAGCCGCCCTCTTTCGACATTCTGTCTCACGAGCTCGGGCAACCCTGGCTCGTCCACGAGAGCACACTTCCCCGAGTTCGTGTCGTTCACCACGCTCGTTCTTACGTCGACACCGACGACCGTGGCGCCTCCTTCGGCAAAGACCGCTGCCGTAGGAAGTCCGATTCGTCCGAGCCCAATTACTGCTAATTTCAGGTTCCCTGACTTCAGCTTCTTCTTTAGATCCCGGGCAGAGCCCATCAAGATGCCCCTTTCAGAGTTCATTCCAGTCTTCGAGCGTGCCAATCAGACAACCGCTCCCTGCTTGCTACGCCTCATTGCAAGTCCAGCAGTCAATGCGAACGCGATCGCCGCAAGAACAAACGGTATCCTGAATTCTCCGATGCCGTAATACTGGAAGGAAACTGGAGAAAAAGGGGGAAAGATCCCCGTATCGACTGACAGATGGGCGAAAAATGCCGACAATGAGACCAACTCCACACCAGTCTTTCTTATTACCGTTGCCATGAGTGCGACTGTGCAGACTATGAAAATGACCGAGTGGGCCGGTCTTATTGGCTGGGCCATGCCGAGGTAGGCTGGAAGGTGGTCGAGATCGGTGAGTACTACGAGTGCGGGCACAAGAATCACAAGTCCCAGGTCAAGTTTCCTCACGGCAGCTGAGGCTGCCAAGCCGAGTCCGAGCCCCAGCAGGCCCAGAATCAGCTCGTGAAATGGTATTGCCGGAAGAGGTCGGAAGGTTCCTATCTGTGAGTCTTGAGGAGCAGTGTAGAGCGATATCAAGGTGAAAAGGAGAACCATCGCTCCGTAGATTACGCAGGCCCCAATTAGCGTCCGCATTCCTGTGTTCATTCTCTGACGACTGCTGCGTCCAGCCTCGCTATCCACATGCGCGGCACCGAGGACCAAGCCCCTTGATTCTGAAACAGCTGACTCGTCTTTGCTCAATGCTACCGTCAAGGTTCTCTCGCGGGAAGGCTGCTCGCCGCTGTCCCAACCCTCAGAAAGGGTATTCCGCTGGCCCTGAAACCCGCCGGGTCGAGTATCCTCCTACCATCCACCACTGCTGGAGACCTCATGAGCCTTTGGAATTGACTCGGCTTCAGAGCCTTGAACTCCTCCCAGCCCGTGGCGACGATACAGACGTCAGCTCCCGTAATGCACTCCTTCGAGGATGCTGCATATGTGACCTTGTCTCCCAGAAGAGACCTAGCGTTGCTTGCCGCCTTTGGGTCGTAGGCCACCACGTTCGCACCCTCCCCGAGAAGAGCCCCGATCACTCGGATGGCGGTGGACTCCCTGACGTCGTCCGTGCGGGCTTTGAAGGCGAGGCCAAGAACAGCGACCCTCTTTCCCATGAGATCCCCGACGAGCGTCCGCGCCATTCTCACTGCTTCAAGCGCCTGTTTCTCATTCATCTTGACTGCCGAATCGAGCAGTGATGCGTCTAGGCCGATCGACTCTGCGAAGGCAAACAGCGCCTTCGTGTCTTTCGGAAGGCAGCTCCCGCCATACCCGAGCCCGGCCCCCAGGTACCTCTTATCCAGCCTGGCCACCCTCCCGAGACCTGCCACCACGTCGCGCACCTCCCCTCCCTCAATCCTGGAGCAGATGTTGGCGAGGAAATTGACGTAGCTCACCTGGAGGGCCCGGACCGCGTTGATGGAATACTTGATCAACTCCGCGTTCTCTGGCGTTGTGCATACAGTAGGAGGGAGTCTCCCGTAGAACCTTCTGTACAGCGAAAGTAGCAGACCTGAAGATTTCTTGTCGGATGTGCCCACCACGAGGGCCTCCGGCTTGAGGGTGTTCTCCACTGCCGACCCTTCGTACAGGAATTCCGGGCTGACGGCAAGGCCGATCCTATCTCCAACCTTGGTCCTCGATTCGGTTTCAAGGATCGGCCTAATCCTCCCGACCGTGGTCCCTGGAACCACGGTGCTCTTGACCACGACCAGGTGGAAGTCGTCCCTTGATCTCAGATAGCGCCCTATCTCTTTCGCAGCGCCCTCGACATACCTGGTATCTATGCTCCCGTCAGGTCTGCCCGGCGTTCCGACAGTAATGAACGAGACGTCTGTCTCGTTCAACTTCACAAAGTCCGTCCGGAGCTCGAGGTGGCCCGCTCTGAGCGCCTTGTCCAACAGGGGCTGCAGCCCGCGCTCCATGATCACCGGCTCTCCCTTCCGTATCTTTCTCACCCTGGTCTCGTCAATGTCGATCCCGACCACCCTTATTCTCCTGCTCGCGAAGCATGCAGCTGTCGTCAGCCCGACATACCCGAGACCCACAATGGAGACAGACAGGTTCTTCATTTGTCGCCCACCGAATGGTTTGAACCTGCCATCCAACTGAACACCTCTTTCAAGCCCTTCTGCAGCGTGTACTCGGGCTTGTATCCGACCGCGGCCGAGATCTTGCTTATGTCCGCATAGCTGTGCTTCACGTCACCCTCCCTATCCGGTCTGAACTCGGGCGTCAATCCGGGCTTGCCCCCGAGCCTCGCTACGATCTCGGCGAGCTCCAAGATGCTGGTCCTGCTGGCAGAACCGACATTGAACACTTCGCCCGGTTTGACGTTCTTCTCGATGCAGAGGATGTTCGCCTGGACGGCGTCCTGGACGTACGTGAAGTCCCTGCTCTGGGAACCGTCACCGTTGATGATCGGCGGCTTGCCGGCGAGCACGCTGCCGACAAAAGCGGGGATGACGCCACTGTAGGGCCCCTCCCTCTGCCTTGGACCGTAGACATTGAAGTAGCGCAGCGATACTGTGCTGAGACCATATACACTCGCGAAGGTCCTGCAATAGTTCTCTGCCGCGAGTTTGGAGACGGCGTACGGAGAGACTGGGTTCGTCTGCATGGTTTCGGTCTTCGGGAGGGTTTCGGTCTCCCCGTACACAGAGGATGAGGAAGCGTAGACCACGCGCTTCACGCCTGCGTCGCGTGCAGCAGTCAGGATGTTCAACGTGCCTCCGACGTTCACTGCATTTGAGACAAGTGGGTCTTCCACGGACCTGGCTACGCTGACTAACGCTGCCTGGTGGGAGACTGTCTCGTAGCCGACCATGGCCTTCCTGACAGCGTCGATGTCGCGTACGTCCCCATTGTGAACGCGGACTCTCCGGCCAGCCTTCAGATTCGATACAGTACCCGTGCTAAGGTTGTCGAGGATGCCTACCTCCCAGCCTTTCTTGACGAAGGCATCCGCGATGTGACTGCCAATGAAGCCGTAGCCCCCAGTCACGAGGATGCTCGACGGACCCTCGGTCAATCCGGGTCGGGGCTGGGCTCGATTCGATTTAAGGCTCTCCATTGGCTTCTGGTGGTTTAGCGGATCTACTTGAACACGGACAGAACTCGAAAAGAAATGCCTGTACGTCGTGAACCATCGGATCAGATGGACGGCTGGGATGCCTGCCGCTCACGTCAACGAAGCTGGGATGGCCCAGCCCATACCCCGCGTGAATTGATCCAAGAGGCTTGGGGAATCAGGCCGAAATCACCACTCATCTTCTCTAGACAAGATGTGCTATCGTAGTGTAGGGATGCAGGAGCAACCGATACTTGTGTAACCCTTTGGAGTCCGGATTTTGACGCTCGGGAAGCGTCGTTCGGTTGTGTTCTTTGCATCGCGTGTGACCAGAATTTGGGATTCCTTAGTCTAGTGTCGTTCGACGCAGTTTCGCTTGAAATGGGCCTCAGAACATCATCGAAGAAGCGCTGTCGCGGAACTTCGCTGCATGACATCCGAGCCAAATGCGCGGGTGCGGACCTCCCTCGGCTAACTCTGAGGAGAGAGCCTTTTCATTAGTAGGAGGGCTACAGGCAGCGCGAATGCCACTGCAAGTACGAAGCCGATTGGGAACTCAGGCACTCCGGGAATACCGGATGAGGTAGTAGTTGAAGTCGTTGTAATTGGGGCAGTAACGCAAGTGTTTGAGATAGTGTTAGTTTCCATCGTCACATCGCCAGTGTTTGCCAGGGCCGCGCCCTGAAGAGTCGTTCCTGTTCCAAGCGTGACACTTGTGTAAGCCATTATCGTTCCTATGAAAGTGGTGTACGTGCCGACGGTAGCACCACCTGCGCTCGTAACCCAGAAGACGTTACAGGAATCAGCACCGTTCTCAAGGACTACGCTACCACCTGTTGTAGAAAGCGCTCCTGCTATGTCGCCTGGTGCTTGGAAGATCCAGACTGAACTGGTGTCACCTTGACCGTTTAGAGTAAGGACTCCGCCAGACAAGCCAAAGGTTCCAGTTGCGGAAGTGTAGACTCCTGCAACAAGAGTTTGACCATCTAGAGCCGTTAGTATAGTAGTGGGGGAGTATCCATCCGCTTGAACTATCGCGGCAGCGAGGTCGGTTTGGGTCGATGCCGGTGCGCCAGCGGGATAGTTCGTTCCAGTGATGGTCACCGTTCCGAATCCAGTTTCTGAGGGAGTAGGATACGACCCTACATTGCCGGTGATTGTCGTGGTTCCAGTGTTGGTGATACCCGAATATGCAAGAACGGCGAAGGGTGCGGCGGTTCCGAGATTTACAGGTGTGGATGTGGCGAACCCTGCTTGAACCCCAACGATAAGGAGAACAGAAACTACAAGCGAAATCGTTGCAATCGTTGTTAGACTAGTTCCTTTCCTCAACACCTAACGAACCCAAACGTGTGATGAGCCCCCGAAGTATATAGACTTCGTGAAGAACAGGTTCATGGATATGAACCTCGGATTCAGTCGTGGTGATTGTGATGCTAGCGATGATTATCGCCGTCCTCTGGCCGAGTGGGTGAGACGGAATCCAATTCTCTGTGTGTCAGCCGTGATGAGCCTTTGGATGCCTGATCAAGCTTGGACAACCGCGCTTATGGCCAAATAGGATTGGATAGCCAGCGCGCGCTCGGAGTTTTCGTCAGGTGCTGGAACCTGGATAGCAGGGTCAGCCTCGTGAGCCGGTTGGTCTGACTGACCCGCGTTTGTTTCAAGAGTGATGGCACGGCCAATCAGCGCGCGCTAGTCACTTGCTATAGTCCGTCGACGAGATCGTAAATCTGAGGAACCAAAGACTTGGAGCTGTGATAAGAAATGCGTCTAATTCTTCGACGAGATCGCTGCTTTCCTCTTAAGGAGGAGAAGGACTGCGAGGCCCGAGGCTGCGACGATTCCTGCAGACACTGGGAACTGTGGAGTGATGACAATTATGCCTGAGTCAAAGAACAATTGTGTCGTGAAGGGCGCGGCACCAGCTGGGCAGGCGACCTCTCCCTCGATGTCTACAACGTATGTGCCTTGTATCGCAGTGGGGTTGATTGACGGGTTCTGATCTAGTCTAAGATCCTTCCCATACACGTTGCCCGAAACCGTCCACCAGTAGTATGGACCCGCTGGAGTGACATCATTCGGGGGGTTGCCGAGGACGCTCACAAACGAGAAGCCACCAGCACCTGCAGCAAACGGAATGGTGAACGAGTCTCCAACTGTGACGTTCAAGGCATCTGCCTGGGGAGGAACATGCGTGCCGCTACCTGAACCACCAAAAGCTGCGGGCCAGTATAGACCGGACGTCACGTTAGATCCAAGCATGTACTCGTTGCCATTCGGATCAGTCACGGTGACTTCATGAACCAAATAGAAGCAACTCCCAGTCGCCCCGATAGTGGCATTGTACCACGCTAGCTGCGGATATGTACAGGTTCCTGAGCAGGGCGTTGAGCTTCCTTGTGGCAGAGGGACAAACGTACTCCCAGAGCCCGTGGTCAAGACGATGTTTATGGTCCCTCCTGGCGCGATACCAGTGGGAGTGACAAAACTTGGCCCGTAGTAGGTAGTTGCTGCTAAGGCTGGCGATACGAATCCGAGAACCAAGCCTACCATCGCTAGCAGACCCACGACCTTTGACTTCATTAGGATTCATTCTCTTGTTGCTCTGCTTATAATCATTCAGGTTCCTAGGTTCACCGACATGAATCTCAGATTCATAGGCATGATTTGCGCGTGGGCCCTTGAGAGCGCAAAAGGAAACCTCACGTCCTACCTTGAGAGCCTACCAGGACGAGCGTGTGCTAGCGACGCACGTAGGCTCTTCTACGACCCCCAATTCCCTTAGCCAGTGGGGGAGACCAGCAAACGCTCTTCTTGCTGTCGATTGGGGACCAACTCTGGGTTCAGGGCGTTGCAGCTTGCTTGGGTCCGAGATTATGCACAAGATGCTTATCTACGACAAGCCACAAGAACAGTTTTACGAGAAATGTCACGACTGCTTGATGGGTCACTCTCTACCCTCAAATCCCGCACGAATACGTTCCTGCTCGCTGTGTCAGCGGCTTTCCTTCTGCCAGCAGTGCTTCCTGGGATGAGCCTAGACTACCCCTACTTCTTCATAATGATCATTGTGCTGATGGCTTGGTTCATCATGAAATGGGAGAGCTACAGGGCAATTGACATGAGGAGCCGAAGGCTCGAAGTTGTACTCGGCATAGGCATAGTAGCCGCTGACTATGCGGAGAACGCAATCTTGGGTTCATCAGTGGGCCTCATCGACCTTATCCTGATCTTTACGGGTATAATCATCATCTTCTTCGGAGTCAGGGCATTCAAGCTCTTTTGGGTTCCTGCCATGTATGGGCTGGTGCTTCTTCTGGGGTATCAGATCGAAAACATTGTTCCGAATTATGTCGCGCTTCAAGACTGGATGGCGAGTGTCATGGCAAGCTCCATGAATCTCCTGGGTGTGAGTGCCTCTGTCTCAGGTCATATTGTGGCGCTCAACACTGGTACGAATACCCTTCTGCTGAGCGTAGAAGGTGATTGCACAGGAATTCAGGGAATCCTCGCCTTCGGGATGTTGTCAACTATGGCATTGCTCGACCTGAAGCCGAAGATCTCAAGACTCATACCCCTATTCGCGATTGGCTTCGTCGGAGCCTTCATTATCAACATCCTTAGATTGATTGTCGTCTTCCTCACATTCGAGTTCTTAGGGGTAGATGCTGGCTCGACCATGCACGTCTACTTCGGATACTTGATCTTCGTAGCATGGGTGATGGTCTTCTGGACCTTGGCCTTTAGGTACCTGGCTCCACGTCCGGCCGCTGGTCCATCACCAACGCCGATTTCTTTGCGCCCCCAAGCCTCGACATGACACCCTACTAAATGACCTTCATCACTAGATGAACATGACATTCATTACTAGATTGCGACGTGGTCCAAGGATTGGAAATCGACCCGGCGCGCGCGCTGGAGCGGCGCTCCCCACAAGAACGCTGCTTACCAAGACGAGAATAACAAGCCAGAGAAGATGATTCATCTCTCCGGCTTCACCACGCCCTTCCTGTCATAGAACCTTTGTCCTCTAAGGTGAGAGCCAATGTGCCTAAAGGGCCACTGGTTTCTAGTTCAGCAACTGGTCAGATCGGTCAAATGCGTCAAATGAACCGTCAAATGACGGTCAAAAGGGCTCTCGTACCGGTCAAATCGGCCAAATGTGTCAAATCGGTCAAACCGCTTTTTGACATTACCGTACTGTCATAGTATTGCACACTATATGCACTAGGATCCTAGAGTAGACCTAGGGAAGACAGCATGATTAAGTCTACCTCCTCTGGTCTGTATTGACCGAGCCATCATTGTTTGTCGACCGCAGGGGCTTTGTTAGTGACCATTTTGGCGTGGTCGTCTGACCCAAGTGGCCCAATGACTGACGGCCCTCAGGAAGACGACTGTGCCGGTTTCGCAGCCCAGCGGACGGCGTAAATATCACGAAGACGATTGGCGCCTTTGTGCCTGAACCGCTCTCCCCTGCTGTTAGGAAGACGGTCGTCGAGGGGTACCTTCGCGACATGCACAGGGACGAGATTTTCCGGACGGTCAAACGACTATACAAGAAGGGAGGAAGCGGTTCGGTCACAAATATTGAGCGTGAATTCGATAATGAAGTCGATGAAATGGGTCTGGAAGCCGCTGCGAGGGGTTTTGGCGTGAGCCAGCTCGTCGAGGACCTCAAAGAGGTCGGCGGCTTCTCAAGGAGGAACTCCGTCAGCCTCGAGGATATGGCTGAAGGAGGGAAGCTCGCCGTTGCCCTACGGGAGGACAAGATCCCGGTTGGCGACGTTTCGAGATACGTCCTGCCAGTCTACGCGAGGCTCAAGAAGGAGGGCTACGACGCCGACGCGGTCGCGGGTCAATTTGCGTCGCTGAATGGGCTGCTCGAGAAGTATGGCCCGTTCGAGGAGCTCAAATCAGACTACGAGACCACCTCCAAGAACCTGGCGGATGCCACCGAGACCCTCTCCTCGCTGAAGAGCGGGGCGGATGCCAAGAGGAAGGAGATCGGAAACCTCGACAAGGAGTACGGGGTGAGCCTCTCAGCAGCGAAGGCGTACGTCCAGGCTAAGCAACGCCTTCAGTCGATGGGATTGGACATGGACGACCTTGGTTCCGTCGAGAAATGCCTCACGAACCTTCTGGAGAGAAAATTCAACCCTGCAAGGGTGATCGCGACCTTCAACGAGTCAGAGGACCTGACGGGAAGAATTGCGTCTCAGAAGGGCCAACTCGCCTCGCTTTCGGAGGAGGTCGAGGGGAAGGGCAGGGAACTCAGCAGAGTTCTGGCCGAGCTGAAGAAGAGAATGGGGGAGCTGGACGAGGCGAAGCTGCTGGCTCGGGCTGGGCTGGAAATCGAGGCAATCAGGCAGATCAGGGATACGGTGGAACTCGCCGCCAGAAAGCGGAAGGTGACTCCGCCGAAGGCCGTCGAGCAGCTCATCAGTGACCTATTGAAAAACTACGACGCCGTGCTCGGCCTGAAGGGAGAAATCGAGAGACTTGGGTCTGAGCAGAAGTCGGCCCAAAAGGCGCTCGAAGAGGCCGGGAAGAGGGTGCAAGCCCAGGACAAACTCTACTTGGCAAGGAAGGCACAGATCGAGGCGTGCGAACGCCTCAAAGAGAAGGGAATCGACGGTGACATCCTGCTGGAGTGGGAGGATACCATATCCAAGTCCGATCTGGACACCCGCACCGTCACAGCGGAGCTCAAGAAGTACACGAGCCTCAAACGCGCAAGGGATACGCTAGACGAAGAGATGCGGGAGGCAAGGAGCAAGAAACAGACGCTCACCTCAGAAATCGAGTCGCTCAATGCTAGGAAGTCCCAGCTGGAGGCGTCAATCAGCGAAGTGACGGAAAAGGGGCTGAAGTCCCTTGAATCCCACATCCAGAGCTTCCGGACGTCCGTCACCACCATCGAAAAGGAGACCCTGAAGAGCGTAGACAAGACCTCGGGAGATGTCAAAGGCAACGTCAGCGCGCTGGAGAAGTCGGTGACCGAGACGGTCGAGAAGGTCAACGACGTGTTGGCGGAAATGGAAACGAAGGTCAGCGGAATCGCGCAGAAGGCCCTGCAAACTGCGCAAGAAGTGCAGAAGGTTCGGGTGCTCAAGCCGCTGATCGATTTCTACGAGAGGGGGGAGGGCACGAGGACAGACGTTCTCCAGCTTTCCTCCCAGTATGTGACAAACCTGGAGCACTGGGCCGCAACCCACACGATCGAGCAGGTGCAGTCTGAGGCATCGTCATTGGGGAAGGCAATTCATAATGCAATCGTCGGGCCGTGACCTCGACAACGTGATTTCGGGCCTCGAAGCGGAGCTGGACTCCATTCTTGCGAGCGTCCAGGCCGCCGACAGAATCTACGAAGCCAGCTTGAGAGAGACATGTCTCGAACTGCTGGGCAGAGAAAAAGAGATGGCGACCAAGGGTGGTGAACCGGTAGCAGGTCTAGTGGCAGACGTGAGCACTCTCGTACTTGCGGGGCTTGACAAGGTTTCCACCGGAAGCCCAACCGCATTCACAAGGTGGAATGAAGCGAAACAGGGAGGCAGGCGGAGGGAGGTTGCTGAGGTCGAAGCCCAGGAGCAGATGGTAGTGTCTGCGAGCAGGGACGAGCTGCACCGGAGCCTGGAGAGCTACCTGACAGAAAGGCTCGACGCAAGCTTCCTTGTCCATGTTCCCTACAAGTTTCGGACTGCAGGAGTAGCAACGGATCAGAAGTCGGTCAGGGTAAAATGGGGATTGACGGAGATTAAGAAAGACGCTCCGAACTCTTCCTAGCCTTCGTCAACGGGGGAGGACGAGAGCCAACGGTCAGCAGCATCTACTTCTCGAGTTGACAGAATGAGGCATTAAGCCTGCCAGGGTTCGTCTAGGGGATGGTGCGGGTGAGGCATTCAGCCTGGTGTGAGGATGCCCCGGGGGGCCTACTGTGTTGACAGGCCCTCTTCCAATCGTTCCGCAGACCGCTGCCAGGTGAAGTCCCTCAGAACCCTTTCCCTTGCGTTTCTCCCCATTCTCAACCTCAGTTCAGGGTCGCTCAGGAGGCTTCCCAAGGCGGTCCCGAGCTGTCTGGCATCTCCTTCCCGGACGAGGATCCCTGTCTCGCCGTTCACGATTGACTCGGGGATTCCCCCAGAGAACGTGCCCACGGACGGCTTCCCGAAGATCCCTGCTTCGAGGAAGACGGTGCCGAATCCCTCTACGTCGTCCCTCAACCTCTTTGAAGGCATTGCAACGACGTCGCAGAGCTCATATCGGTCGTACAGAGCGCGGCCTCTCAGCGAGCCGAAGAATTCGACTCTCTCCCCCAGGCCCAGGTCAGCAACGAGCCGTTCCAGCCTCTTCCTTTCGGGGCCGTCGCCGACGATTTCCAGGTGCCAGTCAGGGAAATCTTCGGATATCGATCGAAAGGCATCGATAAGGTCGTCTACCCCTTTCCTCCTGACGAGTCTCCCAACAAACAGAACGCGATGACCGGTCTTCTGGCCCGACAGGCCTGCCACCCCCAATCTCGGGTCCACACTCGGGTATAGCACTCTCTGCTTCCTGCCCGACAAGGACGGCAGCAGTGAAGCCGTGAATCTGGAGTTCGTGAAGACGATATTCGACAGGATGGTTGATGCGTGCATCATAATTCGGCCAAGAAGGCTCCGCCTTGCTTGCAGGATGTCTCTCCCGTAGAAGAGGACAGCCGTCTTGCGGCGCATGAGCCGTGATTCAGCAAGAAGCAAGTTTCCGTAGAGGGTTATGGCACCGCTGATCAGGAAGACCGAGTCAAGCTTCCGATTCCCGAGAATCCGTTCTGTGGCAAGAAGAGAGCGCAGTGCTTGTGTTGGCCTGGAGGACAATTCGTACAGTCTTGCACCCCAGAACGCACTGATGCCTGACTTGTACTCGGGCGCGAGCGCGAGTATCTCCGTTCTTCCCCCTCGCTTTGATAGTTCCTTCACATATCCTTCGACTCTTCCCTCGATTCCGCCAATATTGCTGGGCGGGTCGAAGGTCACGAGTAGGATGCGTGCAGGGGTTCTCTTCGTCACAGGGTCACTTTCAGACCCTTTGTCTTTCTCCAAAAAACGCGCCTCAGATTGCGGGCAGTCTCCATTCGATGGCATCGAATCCATTCCTCTCAATGAGCTTTCTGGTGTAACCTATTGCTCGAATCTCCACTTCCCAGATTCTGTCGGCTGGATGTAAAGCGGTGATGAGTGTTCTCATGCTCAAATCCCTGTTCAACTTTCGGCACTTTTAGTTCCTGAAGGGTCCTTTCAGTATTATTAGGTCTTGACAGAGTCGAAGGGCAAGAAGAATTACCATGGGTCCCCTCGTGGGGCACTCGCAGATACGAATACAAATGGGTATTCGTAAAACCCAGTGCTCATGCCCTCGATTGATACAGTAGAATCAATCCAGGAACTCAACGCAATAGAGAATGAATGGAGAGAGATGACTGCGAGTGGTGGGGGAGAGGGAATCGGGCTTACCTTCGACTATAACCAGCTCTGCTGGAAGCACTTCAATTCTGACGATTCCCTGCTTGTACTCTTGGCTCGGGACGGAGGGAAGGTAGTGGGGATAGCCCCCCTCAAGATGTCCAAGATCAGATGGCATTCGTTGGAAGCAAACAAGATATCCTTCATCGGACCTCGGTATCTTACGTATGATTTCATCGCGAAAGGCGGAATGAAGCACGAAGTCATCAAGAGTTTCATCACGTATCTCGCAAACGAAGCAGACTGTGACTACATTGAGTTATGCTCGCTGCTCAGCGGATCGGCTACGGTCGCTAGCCTAAGCGACGCTTCCAGAGAGCTTCACCTGGCCCATTCGTCTGCAGTCCGTGGTAGCACCCTGTCGGTCCTGTTCGAGGGGACCTGGGACTCCTTCGACAAAGCGAGGGGACACCATTTCAGAAAGAGGCAACGCGAGGCTATGGGCCGTCTGTCAACCCTCGGAGAGCCAAAGCTCGTCAGAACTCAATCCACACATGACCCTGATGATGTTGCTAGAAGACTACTGCAGTTGATGAATAGCAGCTGGAAGGCCGAACGGGCGCAGAAAAGTGCTGGGTTCCTCGCTGACTATGTGCGGAGACTGAATTCCAGCGGCGAACTTGACCTGTTTGAGATGTTGGTCAGCGATAGAGTGATTGCGTTCTGGTTGCTAGCACGACAGAGGGGTATCGCATACGCCATGTTCACCGCCTACAATGAAGACTATTCCGACTACTCTCCGGGGTCTATTCTGCTCGACATGGTTGTCAGAGAACTCTTCTCCGAGAATGGACGCATCAAAGAATTGGATTTCCTTAACGACCTTCCGTACCTGCGCAGATGGGCCAACGTCGTACACCCAAGGCAGAGCGTCACACTCTGCTCCAAGAGAGCGTCAAGCCAGTTGATTTGCTTCGGTCGGAGATTCCTTCATTGGAACCTGTCGAAGGGATAGGAATCAATCCCTATAATTGGAGTAACGCACATACGTCCTTCTATGGATACTGGGGTTTTCAGCCGTTAGCGGAGACTACCGGGCGCTCCACTTGCCAGTCTACGGACGTAATTCTTGAAATGGGCTGGGGCCCTCTAGTTGAGGAGTTGTAGTGCGGTTGCAGGGTATTGATGGGGTGAGGCGATAAGCATTCAATGTAGGACTGCCAAGCCGGCTCATCTTCTGGAACGCGAAAACCAGCAGGAGTATTGTCATGGCATCTAGCCCCGCAAAAAGGGCCTGACCCGCGGGCGTCGCGGAAATCCAAGAAAATGAAAGTGCCTCCCAGAAGGCCGTTGCGCAGTACACGCTCGCCGTACCGACTATCGTGAATCTAGTAACCGGAAGATTGTATCTGTGTGGAAGAAAGAGCAATAGCAGTACGGCACTTACGGACAGCGCAATCTGAAGGGGCTTGACCAAGACCAAGTCTCCCTGAACAGTCGATATCCCCAATACCCCTGAAGGGAAAGGTCCCGTCAACGACAGAGCCGACTGGAACCCGAGCAGAGTCAGCGAAGCCCAATTCGCGAGCTCGTAAATCCAGACACCAATGTAGAGAAGCAATCCTGCGAGTGACAGGTCCAGTGCGATTCTACCACCGCGCGAAGGCAACGGGTGCTCAGCCGCATCCGCACTAGTTATCCAATTATCGCGTGAATCACGGAGTTCCGCCTCTCATACTTGTGAAAAGCGACGAAGTGTCGTGGGGGGGACTAGCCCCCGCGAGGAGTCGGTTGAAAGTCATTCACTTTGTCCAGGAGTAAAAGTCCTGGTTGCGGACGGGCCTTCGACGGATTTTTCTGACGGCGAAGAACGTCCCGACTACAATCATAGAGAAGATAGTAATCAGGACCGGATAGCTCAACGTGACTACTACGTGCTCCGTATGCTCGCCCAGAGTAGAGACGCGGATGTCCCCGCTGAATAACAGATACTTGACGGTTCCGTTGAAGCATCCCCAAGGCACCTGTCTAATCAAGGCAATGCCCGTGCTGTTGGTCAGCAATTCTTGAATCTGATTCCCTACTGACACGGTCACATTTGCGCCACTGATTGGCAGGCCGTAAACGTCGGAAACGATGATGGTCTCGTCGTAGATCGGCAGTGGAACTACGATTGTGTTCGAACCTGTCACTGTCAGGGTCACCAGGGTGTCCTTATTCGACCCGACATTCGCGCCCATCCATTCTGCATGAGTGACCCGGTAAGTGCCTGAGTAAAGCCAGAGGCTTGAATCGGTCAGAGTGAAGGCTCCTGTGAGTCCACTGATCGAGGCGTTTTGGGGGGACACACTTCTTCCTTCGGCGTCAGTGAACGCTATGTTCACAAGGTATTGGTTCCTGTATGATGCAAGCAGACTCAATTCGCCTCCAACCGTAATTGTGAGATTCGTGGAGGCAGAGTTAACCCCCCCCGACCAGCCCACGAATGTGCTCCTGCCCATCGATGTGTTCACGGATAGTTCTTTCAGGATCAAAGTGTGGTTAGATCCCGCAGGCCATACGAAACTCGAGGGAGTAGTGTAGGCTATTCCGTCCACATAGATCGAGACTGGATTCACGGCGTTGCTTCGGATGGTTATGGTCGAGTAGTATGGATTCTGACTGCAAGACGAGGTCTGCTCACAGCCTGTCGGGGGCACCGAGGTCGTGTGATCGACGGTCGAAGACGTAATGGTACTTGTCTCAGACACTGTCGATGACGAGGTCTCTGTGTTGACTGGACTAGATGAGGTGGTCGACGTTGTAGTACTGGTCGTGGTGCTGACTGAACTGTAAGAGGTGGTTGCCGTTGTAGTAGTGTAGCCGGAACTGGACGTCTCGGTTGAGGTTGTCGAACCGGACTGATCTGATGAGACGCTTATCATGACAGGGCTTCCTTGCTGGAAGTGAATGTACAGGAGCGAGTTCGAGCTGTCGTAGTACCAACCCTGTTGATTCAAGTACGTGAAGGAATTGCATCCTCCTCCGCTAGCGATGGATGTGCAGTAGTCACCTATGTTGGAGGAATTCAGAGCTGAGAGCGTCGAAAAAGCGGAAAGCGGATTGCTCGACTCGCTGCTTGTGACCGATATGGGAGCCGAAGCCATGGAGAGGATCAGCCAGCTTGAGGCGTCATGTGGTCCCGAAGTCGTGTACGTGCCCACGGAGGACGAGACAGACGAACTTGTTATGCTCGCAGTGGAATAGACAGGCTGAAGGTTTGGCGGTCTACTGACAATGTAGATCGGCAGCCAATTGAATGCTTTTACTGTGGCATGTATGTGGACATCAGAGCCTGAGCCTGACGCTATCACCGACATGTTTTGCATGTTGATTGCTATCCAAGAACCAGTTATCCCATAGAACGTCGCGTTCAGGTGCATGTCGAAAACCTGATTGGAAGTCGAGTTGGACGAGACCCACAGCAGAGGATGGCCGACCGAACCGTCAATCGAATAGACGATTTGGTTCCACGGTTGCGTCGTTGAATATGAGGTCTGCCAGACCGCTGGGCCGTGTTGATGGGCCGCATAGAGGACGGAGTTCATCAACAATGTGATGTAGCTGTTGCCTATGCCGATGTAGGAGAGCCTTGAAGCAGTCATGTCGACGAAGACGCCACGCCCCGAGTAGTAGTTGTTGCTGCTGACGACCGGGTAGCCGTTCGCATCGGTCACGTCGAATATGGCAGACTCGTTGGATTCTTTCGTGAAGCTGGGAGAGCCCCAGTAGGCGGAGTATCCGGGCAAAGACGTGTAAGGCTTCGTCACCGCATTGCCAGAGAGGACGCTGTACGGTGCCGTGCAGCATCCTATGGTCGGATTAAGGCCCATGATGTGGTCCTCCCAGGTCGCGGGAGGGGATGTTTCTACTATCCCTCCTCCAGCCTTCACGAAAGCCACAATCCTATTCTCCGTGCTGGTGGTCATCGACTGGATGTTCTGGGGGTCGACTATCACATTGAACTGCTGCAAGTTCCCGTACTGCGTTAGGTTGCTGTCAGTTTCGCTATTGGACAGCGTTATGTCCGCCATAGACGACAGATAACCCGGGAACGACCCATCGTCAGCAGCATCCCAAATCCAGAGGACTTTCAGCGTTGCGGCGCTCGTTCCATAGTATCCACCCATGTAGTCCATCCTGTTGAGAATGGTTCCGAAAGCTCTCATCGGTGCGGTCTGGGTGAAATTGTCGAGTCCGTGACAGCTCAGGCCCCAGCACCAGTCGTTAGCAGTCAGGATGCTGGTGGAGGCCAACTGAGGAAGTTCTATGAGATACTGCTGGTCCAAATCTTCGGGAGTTAGACCTCCAACATTATCTCCTACCGCTCCGAAACTTGACCATCCAACCACATTCGTTTGATTCGGTGATGATAGGATGCCTACGACCTTATCCCCGGCGTCGCCCAACCAATAGCCTGACACTCCGCCACAACTTGGCCGTGAGAGGCAACCGAACCCTCCGCCAGCCCCTCCTGCTTGAGAAAGGATATACTTCGAATTGACATTCGGGAGTGCGGCGATGACATTGCTGTCGTCACCCGTGAGCCACAGGAAGGTTCTACCAGAAAGCGTCGACATCATCTGGGTGAGGTTGTAATTGATTTGGGCTTGCTCGTAGTTCAGGAACTGGTTCCATCCTTGTGGGGGATAAGAAGTTGATTGTGCATTTTCGCTTTCTATTTCAGCCGCGAGGGTCTTGGTGTTGTAGACGTGGACAGTTACAGGGGTTCCTATCAGGGAGAACGGCATGTCGCCTCTTGCTGAATAGCCAGGAGATGTCCAAGTCGAGCCGACCAGATATTCGTAGTGAAGCGTGGTTCCACCATAGTCGTTCACAGAGCCTTGTCCCAATCCGTAGACTTGATACCACGCCCGTGCAGGATTGCTGCAAGGTGCCAGACACGAGACTGTGAAGACCATCCAATACTTCGTGCTGGCCGTGATGTTCACAGGGAACTGGAGGTAGTCCGTATCTCCAGCAACTCCAACACTTGTTACGCTGCCTAGTACATGCCCAGATGGTTTATCGCTACCGCTATCGCTCTGGACAGTCATCGTAACCACATAACGGTTGTCAGCAGAGAACTCTGAAGTGATGCCTTCAAGCTGGAACGAAGTCGGCGACTCGAAAGACTGAGCGAAACTGTTACCAGTGCCAAACTCAAACTCGCTCGTGCCGAGGACCGCGTTGTTGTAGGTCTCGCCGCTAGTGTGGACTATGAACGAGAAGCTGCTAGGCCCGTCCGCTGGCACCCCCCAAGTGACTCCCCCGTTCTGGGACATGAACATCGGCTCTTTGTATGGGTTGACGAGCCTGTTGAGACCTATGAAATTGCCTGAAGGCGAAGCGAGCACGAACCAATAGTTCGTCCCCCCTGTGAGAGCTAGTGTATGGCCTGGTTTTGCCGCGAACGTCATGTTCACCCAAGCGTAGAAGCCCGAATTGGTGGGCCCAGCCTTGAAACTGGAGTTTATCGAGGTCATGGTGGCGGTGGCCTGCGCCAAGGCCGACCCGGTGGGGTGCGTTCCGCCAGAGTCCCCGTACAGGGTCACATTGAGGACGGCACCAACCACGGCGTTCGCCTTTATCGCCTCCACCGTGATGCTTTGCAGGTTCTCGCTCTCGATTGGCTGGAACCTGATCGCGTCTTCAGTGTCCCCCTGGTAGCCAGGAGAGGCGAAGAGATCCGTCGTCGTCGTGTAAGAAACGGAGTTAGAAGCCTTGAAGTTTATCGTCTGGTACCCAATCTGGAATATCGGGAAATACCCTTGACCAAGGTAGCCCGCCGACGCGGGGTTGGCATAGTCAGCAAGGAAGTCTTGCGAAACGCCCCAGGTGTCACCGGCTTGAGGTGTGAAGACCATCTGGTATTTGATGTTGGGAACCAGAGTCACCGTGCTCGCAAATTGGTATTCGCCGAACCCTTGTCCCTTGGAGACTGCCTGACTGATTAAGGCTGTCGTCAGGACGGTTGCGTTCGGATATTCAAGGGATATTGTGACGTTGTACGGGTCATAGGCTCTATCAGAAGCATCAAAAGTGACCTCGTTTACCTTAGTTTTTTGGGCGACCTCGAAGTAGACAGGCTCTCCAGGTATAGCTCGCCAGTTGTTTCCGTTGTTGTTGAGTATCGTGTCGATGGTCACATTCTGCCCCGTCAGGGACTTGATCCAGCATCCGCACTGGGCGCCCGAGTTGGTCGTGACGATGTATGGGTTGCCCGAGGTGGTCGGGCTCACGAACTTTACCCAGTAGTAGTCGCCACCGACGAGAGGAACAGAAAATGCGGCCGACACCCAAGATGCCGACGAGGTTACTCCTGAGACGGTCACGGTCTGGAGGGGCTGGGACAAGAGTGGGCTTGGGGTGTCTGCGGCGTTGTATCTGTCGAGCATGTCGTCAGGGTACAGGGTGGCTGTCAGGGTGCTGGTCGGAGTACCTGATGTTTGCAGATACGCGAGAAGTTTGAACCCAGATGCCTGGGAGCCCCCGAACGGGACGTAGAAAGGCATGACCGGGGATGGAGACGATGTGTAGATGTTGTAGGTCTCGGAGGCTTCTTGAGAGCCCACAGACAACACTACCTCCGGTTGGTCTGAAAGGAACATCGACCATATCTTGCTCGCCGTTCCATCGGAGAGGTACTTTCCTGTCGCCGTGTTTATGGTTCTTTGGAAGAATACGCTGTTGGCGTACATGTCTATCGTGAAGTTGTCGAACGGCCTGCTGGTCTTTATCGTTCCGCCTGACTGGGCATACTCGTTCCTATCCCCAGTCGAGCCTTCACCGAAGCCGATCCAATTGGTGTAATTGCCGTACCATGCGTAGAGTTGCTTCAGGTCGGCTTCGAATGCTCGATACACCAGTGGAGAGGCGTTCGTCCACCCACTCGATGTTATGCATCCAGAGCATGTGGTGAGCGGGACATCCACTCCAGAGGCGTTGACCGTGGCCGCTGAGGGATATTCATTCAGAAGGTCTTGATCCCAGCTCGGAGAGGAGAAGAAGTACCCCCACTGCTTCGTGAAGAAGACATTCTCGATGCCGAACTTGTTGGAGGCGTACAGCCAGTTGTTGACCCACGGCTCGTATCCTCCAGCCACGAGGGTAGTCGAGGTGTTGGCATCGTTCCCCCAGCCGATGTCTAGGAACACGAAGTTGATAGCAGACGGAACAAAATATTCTTGGATGACGTTCATGTCTTGTGCCACTGTTCCGCCACCCATGGAAGCGAGCGTACTTTCGTCCAGAATGACCGGTGCACCGGTGAGTCCTACGCCGTAGGTAGACGTAGGGTCAGAACCAGAGCTCTGGCCTCCCGATGCGGCTTGCGTTGCGGGGGATGAGGCCACGGTATGCAGCATTCCGGCGACAGCCGAGAGTAGGAGAAGCGATAGCACAACCCCGGACATCAGCTTGCATCCGCGTCCCTGACTTGCACCATGTGTCAACGGATGATGTCTCATGTCAGAGCATCTCTGGAAAGAGTCTGTCCGTAAGTTCTAGCGGGGTTCGCCGACGAGGACTGATCCATAGTTTGTTGGTTTGAGTTTGTAGCCGAAGCGACGAGAATTGATGACGCAAAAGAAAAAAGCCGTAAAGCAACAGTACCCCCTACCTCAGGTTGCTTTCTCATCGAACCTCTGGTCAAGCCCATGGGAGAGCCTAAAATGCACTAAGGAGCAAGAAGCTGCATCAAGAATCTGTGTCAAAACTCCATTTCCAAGACGTTGGATTCACGTTGGGGCGTGATAGATGCGGGCAACTTCGGGATGCCAACCGACATCGCTTCAATTGCTGCAATTCCAAACCCTCGGAAAGGGTCAATGCCTGATGAACCAAAGCGGCGCCAGCGATTTGTGGCTACCTAGACCTCTGCTAACCCAACTGGTTCTCCCTCTCACGCTTGAGTGCGGCAGCTTAATTATGAGCTATTGAGGAACGGAATTGAAAGCCCATGAGGGTAGCATTTCTCGTAGGTTCCACCCATGGAATTCCAAGGCTTGGAGGAGAGGCACGCGTATTCCACATGGCGAAGTTCCTGGCGACTAGCGGTATCGAGGTCGACCTCTTCGGAAGCAGGTTTCAAGAAGAGTTAATTGGCCACAACATGTCGCAATATCAATCCTTCAGAAGTTGGTCTGGAGGCGATTTGTATCCACTATCAATGAAGAGCTTACTTGGATTGACGAAGACCATTCCTTCACTAATTCGCCAAACCCGAGTATTGAGAGGATACGATGCGATTATCTCGGAGCTGGGGTCTGCATGGCAAGTTCTGGGTTCAAGGGAAATCAGCCGCCTGCCTATGGTTCTTGACGAACACAACGAGGAATGGCATCTGATGCGCCAGCAAGAGATTTCATTAGGCAAACCATACCCGTGGAGAAGACTACGAGCTTACGAAAAAATCTGCCATGCGGCGTTTGACCATGTCTTGGTAGTCTCGGCGATCGACAAACTAGCCTTCGAAGCAAACGGAACGCCAGGTCGAAAGATGACCATCGTCCCTAACGGGGTCGACACCGCTGTCTTTCGACCAAACGCAGGACTCGGACAGATAATAAGAAAAGAGTACAGACTAGGTCAGGATGATCTACTTCTCATGTACATGGGAAGTTTGAAGTTCTTTCCAAACGTGGACGCTGTTAACTCCATTCTGAGAACGATATACCCCAAAGCTCGAGCCATCCTTCCCAATCTCAAACTGATGATCACCGGGCCTGGGTCTGAGAATCTGTCAAACTCAACTCCTTATGAGGTAATTTCGACAGGAGTGGTCGATCGCTCCTCGCTGCCATCATACATCAATGCGGCCGATCTCTGTCTGGCGCCTTTGAGGTTCGGGTCAGGAACTAGGTTCAAGATCCTTGAATGGATGGCCTGTGGTAAAGCCATAATCGCTACAAGGAAAGCGGTTGAGGGACTTGATGTGACACATGAGGATAACGTGATTCTGGAAGACGACATCGAAGAATACCCGGCCCTGATTTCGCAACTGTGCCGTGATCACGATCTTAGGGAAACGTTGGGCAAGAACGCCCGTGTTCTTGTCGAGAAGGCATATGGGTGGGAAAAATGTTTCACTCCATTGGAGGAATTACTAAGAAGACTGTGAGCCGGTCAAATGGGATCAAGTTTTGGTTCCCAATAGTCGATCGAGAGATAGCGAGGCGACAATAATCCGGCGTACAGTTTCAAAGAGCCTTTGAAGCCGACTTTAGCTCGATGAGTGCCTCTTCGAGCTGCTTTGCAGTCTTATCCCAAGTAAAGTTCAGGGACCGCTCATACGCCTTTTTTCCCATTTCACGCCTCTTTGATGACGAACTCATCAGTTCGTCGGCCTTCAGTCTCCACTGTCGCGGATCGTCGCCCAGAAGGAATCCGGCATCACCTACAGTCTCCGGAGTTCCACCACTATTGTGCGCAATCACAGGTTTCCCGCAAGCCATGGCCTCAAGCGGGGCCAGCGGCATGCCTTCATTCTTACCAGGATTTACAAAGAAACTGCACCTTTGCAATTCACCTAGGAGCTGATCCTGAGAAAGAAATTGCTCAAAAGCGAGACTCGATCCTTGAACAAAATCTTCAACCGGATCAGCACCCTTATAATTCGCGTCTCCTAGCAGAACTACTTGATAAGGGCTGTCCGCATAAGCGTCGCGTAGTAGAGCAAGGTTCTTCTTTCCGGTTATTCTGCTCACACAGAGCCCAAATCCTTCGTCTTGCCAGGATGGCCTGAAGTGTTGGTGGTCCACGCCATTGTAAATGACCTTAGTGGATAACTTGGGAAAAGTGCTTTTGTAGGCTGTCTCCAGAAAACGACTGACGCAGATTACAAGTTTCGTTTGTCCGAGATGGCCCTTCCGAAGGCCTATAATTCTTCTATAACGGTCTCTAACTCCTTGCGAGGGGGTCAGCCACTTTAAGTTAGTAATATCGTGCGCATAAAAAACAGTTGGAGCGTGCGCCTTTTTCGATATCCACGCTGCCAAATCTGAATGGCTGTTAAGCAACAGGATATCTGGAGACCATTTGTTTACGTCCTTCATGAGTTCAATCAATGACCTTCTTTCTGAGAAAAGTTCGAACCGTTTGAGAAACAGCGACGCGTTACGCCAATCTGTTAAGTGCCTTTCAACAGCAGATTCAAGTACGAACGAAAAGCCAAAGAAAGCTACGGAGTGAGTTGAACTCAGTTTAGGTATTACACCTTCCATAACTCTCTGGGCGCCTCCATAAGTGTAGCTTTTGTCGGGTTGGAGGATTGCGATTCGCAACTTCGATTCTATTATATTATGATTTCTTCCTTTATAGGCCTTGGGTGGTGGCGGGAGATTCTGTTAACTTAGCGTCAGCCGATTCTCCCTGTTAATTCCCGTCTGCTGGCTTCTCGTCGAGAGTCATCCCAAGCTGCGTTGCCGCTACTTTGCTTAGGTCGCGCGCGCGCATGACATGAATTTGACCTTGGATATAGGACGCGGAGAAAAAAGGGAATCTTAGGGCAGACTCTTAGTTAAATTCCAGACTTCGTAGGTTCAACGCCGTTGCCATCAAGCCACCCACATCAGCTAACGCAAATAATGGAGCTAGTGACATGTTTGAATCCTATGAGCGTTTTGGACGTTGGGACAGGATTTGGGAAATTGCGCGCGCACAGTGGACAAAGGAGCAACAGAAGACGTTGGGTGACACGATGTTCATACCTAACCTTCGTTCATTGATTTGCTTCAGTGGTGCTGATGTCCGCCGAGTAAGGAAGTGTTACAATACTGAGCGAGGAATTAAGCCCTTTGTGAGCATGCACTTTCCAACAGCTGCTAGAGCATATATCCGAACGAAATCTTGGCTTCGCGCGCACGCTCTTTTCTTAGCATCAGGTATAGCGAAAGATGAGTAGCAGGTTTTACACAGGCAGGAGCGGGAGGCACAGGCCGGTAGTAAGCTTACGCGGCCCAGCCGAACAAATATCGGGTTATGACGCACTCACCCACTCATCTCAATGCTTCGTCAGGCGCGTAATGACGCGTCCGGCGCACATAAACGGACACTAACACTACGGCTTCTACACACACCAATGCCACAACGACCGCAAAAAGCGTCCGGACAGGGACGGCCGGTGCCTGACTGGGCCCAGTGTAAGTCAGAACACGCAATTTGCTCGTACCGTCAGTTGCGAACTTTATCATAAGCGTACTACTGCTGTTGTAGTACGCCCATCCATTCAAGGCGCTTGAGAAGGCATCCGCGGAGTGCAGGTTGGGAAGCGTAGGGCTATCGTCAACTAGAACCTGAGTTGCGGTCGTGTTCGAGGACACCAGAATCAATGCCTCCTGCCCCTTCACAGGGGACAGCTCATACAGGGATTGGTGGGGGTAGACGAATTGTCCGCTGACCTGAACGCTGGAGTAGTCAATCAGGGCCGCCGATGAGTAACCGACGATGAAGATAGGCAACCAGCTCTCGGCCGCCAGATTCCCTCCCAGGACTACGTCAGAACCAGATCCTGTCGACACGTCCATATCGTTCATGTTCAGTGCCTTCCAGTTCGAAGCAATACCGTAGTAGGATCCATTCAGGTGGAGAGAAAATGTGACGTTTCGGTCCCCGGTATTCGCCAACCATACGAGGATCGGACCACTCCCCGTTTCCCTCACATTGAATTCCACTGCGGCATTCGGAGGGGTGGAGCCTGCAGCGTACCAAAAGGGTTCCGGAAGGGCATCAGATCTGGCTATTGTGTTAGAGAGAAGGACGGTAGGGTCTGACGCTTGACTCGGTTCCGTAATCGAGAACCAATCAAGATAGAATCTGCCCTTCCCGTAACTGTGTGTGATTATCGAGACAACGGGGGAGTCTCCCCGCGTCTCGGTCGAGGAGCTTTCTACTGACAGATTCTCGTAAGACGTATGGGCCACAAGAGACGTCAAGTATGCTGGTCCAGGTAGGGGGAGGCTTGTGTTGCTGTTTGGCAGGGAAGCTAACATGGAGTTGAAGCTACTCTTGTTTCCGCCGAACTGAGCGAGAATAAAGCTCCCTCCCTCCTTCACGTATCTTGCTACCTGGGATTCCAAGGTGGCGAAGGGGCTCTTGCTAGAGGTCCAGACTATCGCTGTGTACTTGGAGAGATTCCCCTCTCCCTTCAACGTCGGATCTAAGCTCAGTTGAGAGTACGTTGTGTTAAACGCGATGGAAAGGTATCGTGTCAGGTTATCTGCCATCGCATCTCCAACAACTAACACCTTCGTCGGCGAACTCTGGCCGTAGCTTTCTCCCGTACCCAGCATGTATCCGAGCTGCTGCAAAACAGGTCCGAGGGTGGTTCCCGAGCAGGCTGCGAGGAGGCTGCTGTCCGCTACGTTATAGTACTGAACGTCTGCTATGGGCATCTCGGCATTAAGCTCACTGGCGAGGCCAGAACAGGTATTACTCGAAAGGCTGACGGGGAGGAGTATCTCAGATTTCACCGGGAGCTCATTGAGCACATTCGGCTGCCCGCTACCGTAGAAGAGAAACTCCTTTCCGGTTTCGTTGTTCAGCCAATTGGTAATCTGGCCGAACAGCGAGAGTCTGGACGCTGCAATATATCCGGTCCACCCATGAATTATTCCTTCCGACACTGATGGGCTGTGATAGGCTGAAAGGTAGCCGGCTAGCTCTGCAGTATCGAACTCGGGCAGTTGTACCCCTGGCGAAGCGAGCTCGTAGACTAGCGAACTAGAGCTGTTACTTATCTTGTCCCACGTCAATCCGCCATTCTGTGAGAGAATCGAGAGAACGTACGATGGAATATTGGGAGCATTCGGAAGATAGACGAGGGGGAAGACCTTGCAGGTCCCTGATATCGGGTGGATTACAAGCCAGTACTTCTGCCCTGCCTGGAGCTTGGCAACCGACGAGAACTGGACGAATTCCGGTGCATTGAAAACGCCTGAAGCAATCGGAGAGAGTGAAGGATGACTACTCTTCGTGTCTGGGTTTATCGATACAGAAGAAATGCAACCCCCCACTGGTCCCAAGAAGACACCGCTGACCTGTGTTGTCTGGCTTGCGTAGAATGGCTCTGCGAAGTAGCCCGTCGGATCAATTTGGACTTCGGGTCTCTCTGACACGAAGTTCCCTATCTTTTGGTTCGAGAGTGAGACAACAAATCCGAATTCAGTGGGCCCTTCGCGAGGCTCTTGCCACTTGGTGCCTCCGTTCAGAGACACTTGAACGTCAAACGCATAGACGCCTGTGAAGCGAGCCATGCTGAATGACTCGTTGGAGTCAGCAGAGAAGGCTACCCAGTAGTATCTCCCACCGATGACAGACTGATTGAACCCCGTAACGTTCAACCAACCGTTCGCGGGAACTTCCTTGGCTGGGATCGTCACGCTCAGAGAGAGAGGGGAGGAAGGGGTCAATCCTGTTGCGGTGCTATTCCACACTGAGATAGACAGTTCCCCTGACGTGTAGTTTCCTGATTGGGTATTACTTGCCATTAGAATCGAGACCGCTGTCATAGTTTCGTTGCTTGACGGCATGATACGAACAGCGTCCAAATGGCCCGAGGTCACAGCATCCGCCCCGTTGGTTGTCATGTCCATGAAGTCCAAGTTGCCCTGGACCCAGTTCAGATTCGCAACCTGGAAGAGCCAAGAGGAGCCTTGACCCTGGAAGCCCGCAGACGATGGGTCCGTACTCATTCCCCTCAAGACCACCCTCCACGAATATCCGCCATTGGGCTCGGAGACCGACATGAGATAGACATGCCCAGGAATGGTTGTGATGGTTGCGTTGAGGTTGATTGGGACCCAGGTCTCAGTCCCATGAAGTAACTGCTGGCTAAAAATGCCTGTAGCAAGGGTCTTGTTGTTCTCGGACATGTCTGTTATCGTAAGTGTTCCGTTTGTCGGATTGTAGATGCGGTCTGAGAGATAGAGAAAAATGGTATTGAAAGCGTAGGAAGACGTAGCAACAATGCTCTGAATGGGGGGAGGTTGGACGACGAGCTGCTGATACGGATATAAACTCACACTTCGCCCAAACTGGTCCTTCAGCCAAAGAATGGTCGAAACATGCTGGAACCCGGGTCCTACGTAAGTCTCCTGAGCGTAGGCGGTAGCATTGTCGATGAGACTATTCTTCACGTATACCTGATAGTAATTGCCACTATTGCTGCTCGGGCTCGAGAAAGTCACCCAGTAATATCCTGAAGTCATATTGATCGGAACGCTAGGGCCGGTTTGCCAGCCTGTTTCATTGGTGTACGACGAGGCAGGAACCTCATAAATGGCCAGTTGGCTCGAAGAGTCCAGAGATCCGTTAACGTCCGCATAAAGCGTAACGACCATCGGTCCTGGGCTGCCCACTGCGCTCCCATACCAAGAGACGCCGAGCGAACTTACGTTGACCGGGAGGTTGAACCGCATCTCGACATAGTTGGAAAGGGAGCCGTTCCCGTAAACATTTGCGGGTGACGAAGTTAGAAAGCCGGTGCCCGACGAGAGCAGAATCGAGGGTTGGACGTTCCTATAAGATGTCCATAGAGGATCCATTTGGCCACTGGGAAGAAAGCCTGTACCGTTCACGTCGGACGAATAAAACCCCGAATTCACAAAGTTGGAAATGGAAAGATTAGAGTATCCCAGGCCAGGGAAGAGCTGCCCGGACTGATAATAGGGGTCGTTACCCGAGGACCCGGTGCCAATCCCAATCCAGCTGGGGTGTGATCCATAGTAGGAATAGATTATCGATAAGTCCTTCTCGAGGAATAACGCCACATCGGGATTGTTGTATGATACAAAAGCGACAGCGGAGCCGTTCGAAGAGTAGGTCTGGGTAGTCGGGTCCATTGCGATGACGCTCTTTATCCACGGCGACCCCACTCCACTAGTAGTCAACTGTCCCACGTACAACACGTTCTGAATCCCCATCACATCGCATGCGGTCAACCAATTGCTCACCCAGTCTTCATCGGGCATGGTCCCCACGGAGTAGTTCCCCCACCCTATGTTGAGGAGGACCTTTCTGATGTCGTACGGTGCCAAGTTGTTCTCGATGTAACTCTCGTAACTTGCGACTGTGATACTGTTCCCGGTCGAGGATTTTAGAAGTCCTAATGTGATCCTGTCAGTCGGGTTGAGCGCGGACAGGGCATAAGACGAGTAGGTGGCAGCGCTCGACTGCGAGAGCGCCCTCGAAGACTGAGAGGCGTTAGAAGTGACTTGTATCGGAACAAGTAAGAAGAGCAGCAAAAGTGTTGCTACCACCTTGAGCCTGGAATACGAGACAACTCTGAGCGACAAACTAGTCCAAGACCCCTAATGGGTGCCCAGCATTCTCGTTGGCAGTATCGCACCTTCTAATCTTGCCGAAGGAAGCCATCTCGGCTCATCCTCTTGAACGGCCAACAAATCGCGAAGGCTGAGGCCTCATCCGGCGCTGACAGCGCCATCAGTTCTCAGTACCATCCCAACGTTCCGTCCTTCTTGGCCCTGTTGAGGCCCCATCGATAGACCATGAAGGCAATTGGAACGAGCGCTAGGGCGTACCCAAGCGTGATGAGTACCGGTACAGCAATTTGCAAATTCAAAAGCGAGCCCCCTTCAAGGGTCGAAAGCCTGACGATGTGATATATCCACGTTTGAGGAAGAAGCCACGAGACCGTCGAAAGACCTGGAATGTAGTTGTTCAATTGTGAGACCGGGTAAGTCATTCCTGAAAGCAGTGACGCTGCCATCGCCAATCCCCAGGTTATTGGGTCAGTGACCTTAGTCACTATTCTTATCCCTGTTGAAATCATTGCCAGACAGAAGATAATCAAGCTGGAGATAAGTATCGAGACTACTAGCGAAACATAGTTGATCACCAGGTGGGCGCCGAAAACATAGACGCCGAGGTAAACCTGCGGCAAGAAGAGTACCACAGAGAGTATGTACGTCCAAAGCGAGGTCCCGAGAACGAAGGTAGGCGTCTTGATTCCCGTCATGAGTATCGTCTCTAGCGTCCAGGGGTTCAACTGCTTCTGGACTCCACTCCCGAGCGGGAGCACCAAGTTCGTCACTAAGATTCCGACAATCAGGAATGAGACGTAGTCAGTGCTGTACTGAGGGACCGAGATATTCCTGTAGTCCGCGTTTACTCCCCATGCCGCAATCCCGATGACTGATGTGGCCACTGTGGTAAGGATCTGGCTCTTATATGTGGACCAGTTGTAAATGTCTCTCTTCGTTAGGGCCCAGACCTTTCCGAACTCGATGGGTGATTGCATTACGACTTGTCTCCCCGTGTGAGCCTAATGAAGGCCTCTTCGAGACTCGGTTGGGATGCCTCAATCCCCACGATCTTCAGGCCGAGAGACGAGAGCGTCTCAAAGATCTTGTCGTAATCAACATCCCGCGTGGCCTCCATTTCGAGCTGGATGTTGGTCGTTTTGGGATCCCTACTCATATTGAGCTGCGTCACTCCGTTGATATGCGAAATCCTCTCTAATCCCTCTGTCTGGCTCGCCGACCCGTTTCCCGAAAGAGTTATCGTCATGTTTACCTTCTCGGCAATTGCGCTTCTAATTTCAGAGGGGGTTCCACTCGCTACTATGCGGCCCCTATTTAGGACGCCTATCGTATCGCACACCTGCTGCGCTTCCATCAGATTATGCGTCGCCCAGATAAGCGTCTTCCCACTTTCTCGAACAAGGACGTTCTTGAGGAATCCCCTGAAGTCGGCGGCCGATGCGGGATCGAGGCCAGAGGTTGGTTCGTCGAACAGCAGCACGGAGGCGTCGGTAAGTAGCGCTCTGCCCACGAGCAGCTTTCGTGTCATCCCCGTCGAGTACTTTTGGAACATCTCATCAGCGGCGTCGGTGAGCAGGCAAAATTCGAGAAGCTCGTCTATTCGGTGTCTAGCAACCTCTCTTGGTATTCCGTACAATGTCGCGTAAAACTCAAGATTCTGTCTGCCCGTGAGTCTCCTTTCGAATCCCCACCCCTCGGCCAGCACGGCCTGTAGGCTCTTCAATACTCTCCTCGGCTGCTTCACAACGTCATTGCCCAACACAATGGCCTTACCTGAATCGGGAAGGACCAGTGTCGAAAGTATCTTGATTAGTGTCGTTTTTCCTGCCCCATTCGGTCCAAGGAGGCCGAAAACCTTACCTTGCCCTATTGTGAAGTTGACCTTGTCCAATGCCAGGATTGTGCGCTCTTCCCTACCCTTTAGGACTGAGAGAAAACTCCGAAATTCAATTGCGCTTGTAATTCTTCTGACACGGATGTTGTAGTGCTTTGTTAGGTCGATTACCTGAACCGCCGGCATCGCTAAGCCTGTGTCGCTATTGACGACAGATGTCCGTTTCATAATCGGTTCAACTGCCAACTTCTTCGACCGATACTGGTGATTGGAAACTCAACCACCTAAGCATACGACTCTAACAGAACGTCCGTCGCCTTACTCCAATTAAACCTTGTTCTCGCTATTCTTAGCGCGGCCTCGCCCATCTTTTGGGCCATGTCCGCGTTGGTAAGTATTTCCTCTATAGCCCGTGCCAAAGCAGCTGGGTTCCCCTCGGGAACGAGCAGCCCGTTTTCGCCGTGCCTCACAACTTCTGGTATGCCGCCGTGGAGTGTACCTACGAGCGGCTTTCCGTGCATCGAAGCTTCCACAAGAGTCAGACCCAACCCCTCAGTTGCTGTATCAGTCGGATCGTGCTTCGAGGGAAGGGCGACGACATCACTCAATTCGTACTCCTCGTGTAGCGCCTTCCCCAGAAGAGTCCCCTTGAAATCGACAGACTCGGACAGGCCCAGACTCTTCACGATATCTGCCAACCTTTTTCGATCTTGACCATCCCCGACTATTATCAGCCTGCAGTCAGGGACAACCTGGCGGACCGTTGCAAAGGCCTTTATGAGGTCATCGACCCCTTTTCTCCGCGCAAGCCTTCCAACGAAGAGAATCCTAAGACCGCCTTTCTTAGGCGTAGGGGCAGCCCCCGTTGAAACTTCTTCCGCTCCTCCAGACAAGACGAATGTCTTGAAACGGAACTTCCCCGGAACGAGCCCCTGAGTGTAGGAAGTATTCACGTCTATGCGAGTTGCGAGACTCAACGCCAGCTTGAACAGCAGCTTACTAAGCGAACTGGAGAACACGAAGTCCTCTTTCCCGAAGAAGCTCACGACGACTGGAACGCGTCTCACGCGTCCCAGCACTAGAGCGCTGACCCCAAAGAACGTAGAGCCACCAGTGAACACGTGAACCACATCAAAGCGCTTCCGTAGGTTCGCAATCACGAGACTTCTCATGCAAGTCAGGAGATTATTGGCCCCGCCCGGACAGGTTATGACCTCGCCCCCGGCTACGATGGCTTTGGGGGTTCCACCTGAGCGTGTAGTAATAGCGAGAACAGTCACCCAAATACCACGCTTTCGAAGCTCTTCGACGTAGTGCGCGATTCTAGTCTGGATTCCTCCCACTTCAGGGGGAAAATGATAGGTCAGAAAGAGTATGGACTTTGTCTGTCTCAATTCTCTCTTTCCGCCGCAACTGGTTCTCCGCTTCGCTCGATCACTAGCGGAATGGATGAGTTCGTCGAAACACTCTTGTCTGGCGCCAATTGAGGACTTGGCCTCTCAGAAGTCCTGCGTTTCCACCAGTCTACGCACTGTTGCGCTGTCGCCACCCAGTAGCCCTGTCTGGACGCCTCTGTCAGTAACCAAGAGTAACCATCCATTATGTCTGGGAACGACTCTCCATTAAGGTAGGTGTTATGGAAGTTGGAGACGAAGACGCCATGATATTCTTCCACTCGCTTCATTATCGATTGGAGCCGGCCTCGAACCGCGTCCCCTCGTTCGCGTCTCTTTAGGGCAGTCCAGTCCATGAAGCTGGTTGGTAGCTCCAAGATTGGGAGCCGTTGTCCGTCAATGGGATGGTAAGGATAGCAGACACCACCTCGAAAGCCGAAGTACTCGTTTCGCGAGAACGTGCAATCGTACTCGAAGCCACCCTCCAATTCAACCTTCCATGTTTCAGGAGCCTTGAACTTCAGGATGTGATGCCGTATTCCGGTCGGTCTCAGCCCTATCTTGGTCGTAAAGAGCTCGACTTCTGACCTGAGGGCATCAGCGTCAGAATGCGCGAAGTGCGCTGCGTGCAAACCGATGTCGTAGCCCTCGTGCCTAAGGAGCTGAGAGGTCTTTCCCAGGGTCGTGTCATCTGACCCATACTGAGTCTGCAAGAAGAAGGTGGACTTCACACCGAAACGTCTGTTGATCTCCAAGATGGATGGGACGTTCCACCCAAGGTCTCTGCCTGTAGCGTAGCCGTACAACAGTCGCAGCAGAGAATGCGTGTTCATCGGGCCTTGTAGAACAACCTTGTGGAAAGGCGAGTAGGAGAACCAGTCGATGTCATGTGTCATGACGCAGCACATTTTCGCATTGTTGGGCCAAAAGCTCTTGAAGACGTAGGGAAGACCTGCATTAGACATCGCATCCTTTATCCTCTTGACCAGTTTCGTTTCCTGTTCGTTCACGACCATGTCGAACCGGTCCTCCAGCCTCTGGTCCTGCCCGGAAAGGTTACGGAGGACTAAGCCGAAATCTACGAGCTGATTCACGAAAATAACATTACTCTCGATGGTGCAATTTGCGCTTGCGGTCTCAAAGACATCATCGGAGTCAGTTGAAACCAGAACCGCAGGATACTTCTTGCCAGGAGGCGCGTTCTTTTCGACCCTATCATAGCAAACACCCTGGTGATCAAGCATCTCCATGGTGACCTCGTCGTAGACAGTCCCCCGTTGGACCAAACCAATCGCCAGCGAGCGGGTGTCAGTCAACCCGTCCGACTCGCTCCGACAACGCCTTGCCGTACGCCTCGTCGATTCTTGTCGCGACCGCGCGCCAAGTGAAGCTCTGTAGTACTCGCGCCCTTCCATTGGCACCCATTCTCTTCGCAAGTTGACGGTCCTGCAGCAGTGTGATTATCGCCCTGGCGATCCCACCCGTATCGCCGAACTTCACCAGGAGCCCTGCATCAGAACCGACTGCGTCCAAGTTCCCGCCCATCCCTGTGGCCACGACAGGAGTCTCGCACGCCATTGCCTCGATGACAACCTTCGCGAACGCTTCGTAGTAGGATGGAAGCACGAACACGTCCGCGGCAGAATAGTACGCCGGCAACGCTTCGTTCGAGACCTTGTCAAGCAGGAAGACCTTGTCCTTTATCCCGCACTGTTGGGCGAACTTCCTCAAGAACTCCCAGTAGTCTCCCTTTCCAAGCCAGGATGGAACGCCTCCGACGCAAACGAGCACGCTGTCCTGCACCTCTGCAGTTACGTCCTTCATCGCCCTGATCAGGTTCAGGATCCCCTTTCGAAGCCCGAAGTGCCCTACATACAACACGATATGCTTGCCTTCCAGACCGGGGAGAGCGGGCATCTTCGCGTCGGGAACGTGCCTGAAGAGGTCAGGGTCCGCGCCGTTCAGAACCACGTCAATCTTCGATTCTGGGATTCTGTACCTGGCGACTAGGTCGTTCCTGACAGCCGTGCTGACTGCGACTAGCCGGTCGGCCCTGCTCCACGCGAACTTCTCCCTGATGTACGCCAGCGTGACCTTCACGGGCGAGTAGCCGAGCCTCATGCCTTCGAACTCCAAGCGCGCAGGCATGTAAGCCGAACGTGTCGTCCCGTGCACATGAGACACGACCGGAGCACCTAGTTCGATAATCGACCTCAAGGCATACGACCCGGCTGTGGCATGAGAGTGGACCACGGAGCCCTTCCCATCGTCCGTCAGCTTCTTCAGCAGGCGACGCGCTCCGTACGTGAAAGGCTTCATGACCCTGTGTATCTCAACACCCTCAGTGATTTCGTGAGCCGGTTGGTTACCCACCGTGGGAGCGATTACCTGGACATCGTGGCCCATCCTGGCCTGCTCCCGTGAAAGATAGTAGTAGACTGGCTGCAGCCCGTAGGTGGGCTTTCCCCCGACAGGATAGTCAGAGACGAGCCTGCAGACCCTGAGACTCGGATTCACTTTGATAGCCTCGTCGAGCCTCGGATTAATTGTCACGGGTCTCACACGCTGCTCCAGCTGACCTCTTTACCTTCAAGCCGTCTCACAGCGATTGAGACCAGAGCCCAGGAATAGCCCAGTGCCGTCGAGAAGTTCCTGACAAGGACGAATAACGGATATCCAATGTACACTCGCTTTCGGGCGACCAGGGGCCAGGAGATGTAGACGTTCCTGAGAGAATAGAGAAACATGACCGCTGCCACGACAACAATGATTCCTAGCCCTAACAGAGGCGCCACGAGCGCGACCAGGATTCCTACTATCATGAACCACAGTGGCGCCAGGGTGCGCATTATCTCCCCGAAGAGTCTGTGCTTAAGCGAGTAGAGCAATCGCATCCTTCCCCTTGAGAACCACTTGCCCGCTAGCTCCTGCAGCGTCTGATCACGCTTATGCCACCAGTGGACGCCAGGTATCCATCCCACCTTGTACCCTGCTGCTTCGAACCTTCGGAAGAGGTCCTTGTCCTCTCCCTGGAAGAGCTTCTCGTCGAACCCGCCGACGCTCAAGATAGCCTGTTTCCTGTAGACCCAGGCGTAGAATGGTCTGATCTTGCCCTCGTTGAGCAGCCTGTGCTGGACTTTGTTTTCGACGTCTATGCATTCCACCGCTAGTGTGCGTCTCAGCTTGAGAGGGGCGCCCGTTAGACAGACTGCTGATGTCTCAGGCTGCGCATCCAGCAACTCGACGGCCTTCTGGATGTAGTCCTCAGCATAAGTGCAGTCCGCTTCCATGAAGAAGACCGTGTCACCACGAGAGGCCTGGAGCCCGACGTTTCGTGCATGGGACGCTCCCCCGTGATTGGTCCCGACTGCTCTGGCGTTGGACATCTGGCTGCACTCCTTGGCTGCGACAGAGAGCGTCTGGTCCGTGGAACCGTCGTCGACTACTGTGACCTCGACGTTCTGGTAGGTCTGTTTCTCGACTTCGCCGAGAATCGACGGGACGTCCTTCTCAGCGTTGTAGAGTGGGACGACGACGGAAACGAGTTGGCCCGAGGCGATGACCTCACGCCGCCGCAATCTGGGACGAGAGGACGCGGGTGAATGACGTCCAAGAGTACCTTTCGGCCACCAGCCTGCTCCCCTTCTTTGCCATTCGAGAGGCCTTCCCAGGATCGAGGATCAGCCCTTCAAGGGCGTCGGCGAGTGAGTCAGGGTCGCCCGGTTCCACCAACACAATCGCTTCCGAGCCGCCCAGCATCGAGTCGATCGGGGGTACGGACGTCGAAACCACCGGCTTTTCGCAGGCCATGTATTCCAGCACCTTGATCGGGGAGCCAATCCCAAACTCCCGCCGCATCGGGTCCTTCGAAGGGTCGTAGGGCGCGACCAGTACGTCGCAAGCGTTGATGTACGCGGGGACGTCCTTGTAGCCAACCGGACCTACGAACGTGCATTGTTCGGATACGCCTATCGCCTTGGCGATTGAAACGTACGGCTCGAAGGATGGACCAACAAGCAAGAGGGCGACCCTAGTACCCCTTTCTTTCAAGAGTGAGGCTGCACGCAGGACAGCGTCCACGCCGTGCCATTCCTGGAAAGAGCCGACATAGCCTACCACAGAGTCGTCACTGAGGTGGAGCTTTGACCTGATGAGTTTTCGGGCATCGGGGTCCGGCCTGAAGAGTCTCAGATTCACACCAGCCGTGACCTTCACGCATTTCCTTCTGTCCACCCAGTCGTGAAGCATGGATTCGGTGTAGTACAGGATGCTCGAGCTCAAGCGTGCGCTCAGTCGGCTATAGCGAGGGCCTACTATCTCCAGGACCAATGGCTTGCCCGTAAGGAGTGAGGCGAGGCCACCGGCTCCGAACGAAGTCTCCCTCTCTACGATCGCGTCCAGACCATAGTGTGCTATCACGCGTCTCGCCACCAGCGATGCGTAGATCATGAATATGGTCCGTAGGTAGAGGTAGTACAGAGAGCCTATGATGCTCCCTGTACCCGTAACGTGTGAACTTGAAGACGCTCTCCGTCCCCCTGGTCTCAGGATGAACCTGTTGATTCGGTGTATCACCACGCCGTCGATGGTCTCGACCTTGGGCTCCTCGTAGCTGCTCCTCCTCGCCACGACGTGAACATCGTGACCGATCTCGCGAAGGGAAGCTGCCACCTCGGCGACATGGACTGCCGCGCCGCTGGGGTACGGGATCGGAACGTCGGGCGCTAGGTAGCAGACCTTCCTGAGACTAGCGCTTTGCGTATTCGATATACGACTTCAGCCCTTCGTCTATCGTGACCGTTGGTGTGTACCCGATGAGGTCCCTGGCCCTCGAGCTGTCCGCGGCGAGCCGCCTGATGTCCCCTGGCTTTGGAGGGGCATAGACGACTTCGCTCTTGGAGCCGCACAAGCCCGCCACCTTCTTGGCGAGCTCGAGAATGCTGATCTCCCGCCCCCCTCCCCCTATGTTCATTATCGAACCCGAAGCCTTGGCCCTGAATGCCAGGAGATTAGCCCTCACCACGTCCGCCACGTTCAGAAAGTCTCTCGTCTGCCTGCCGTCCCCGAAGACCCGCAGCGGTTGCCCCGCAAGCGCGCGCTTCACGAAGATTGGGATGACGCCCATCTCCTCGCTGACCGTCTGCCTGGGGCCGTAGACGTTGAAGTACCTGAGGACAGTCACGTCCACCCCGAACTCGCTCTTGTACATCAGGCAGTAGTACTCAGAGGCGAGCTTGCTGACGCCGTAGGGGGAGATTGGCCTCACGGGGTGGTCCTCGGAGATCGGGATGTGGACAGGGTTGCCGTAGACGCTTCCTGAAGAAGCATGAACCACTTTGGCGCCACACTTCCGAGCGTATTCGAGCACCCTGGCGGTCCCGCCAGCGTTCACGGCCACGTCCGTAAGCGGGTCCTCGAATGAAGGAAGCAGCGCCCTGGCTGCCTCGTTGAACACCCCATCCACTTTCCCGAGCGAGTCCAGGCCGAAGGTTCTCACGTCTCCTGAGAACAGCTCCAATCCCGGATTCCCCTTCGGCAGGTTCGACTCCCTGCCGTTCGAGAGGTCGTCTAGGACCGCAACCCTTGCTCCGTTGTCGAGCAGCGAGTTGACGATGTGTGAGCCGATGAAGCCCGCTCCGCCCGTAACGAGAAAGCGAAGGCCTTCGACGTTCTCGCGGAATTGCGTGTTCATCTAGCGGCTGACCTCTGCATAGATCTCGGCCAGTTTGGATATCATCGAATCGAGCGTGTACTTCTCTTCCACTGCGGTCCGAGCACGCGTCTCGGTCATTGAAAGGAGTTTCCCGTCGGTCAACAGCCTCCTGAGGTCCTCAGTGAGCGCGTTCCAGTCTCCCCTTTCGATGAGAAGCCCGACGCCTCCATCGAGCACGTCCGGGATCCCTCCGGGCACGTTCGTGGAGATGACAGCACGCCCGCAGCTCAGCCCCTCCATTATGGTGCAGGATATCGGTCCGCCGACGTTGGAAGGCAGGACGACGATGTCCGAATCAGAGTAGAGGCGCGCCAGCCTCGCATCGTCCCTGACTGCGCCTTCGAACCTGACCGAGTCTTTCAGTCCCAGCTTTTCCACTTGCTCCCTGTAGTAGCCGCCCCTGGGCCCCGCGCCAACGAGAACCAGCTTCGATTCCGGTATCTCACTGTGAACCTGGGCGAAGGAGTCGATGAGCCCACCCACCCCCTTTATCTCAGACAAGGCCCCAACGAACAGAATCACCTTTGAGGGAATCACGCGCGAGGGAGGATGGAACTTCCTGTGGTCAACGCCGGTGTGCACTATCCTGATCTTGCGCTCCAGAGCAGGAGAGTAGATGCGCAGCATGTACCTCTTCACTCCATCGGACTGGGCAATGACGACGTCGCAGTGATCCAAGACGAACCTTTCAAACAAGAGCCCGAGCTTGACCTCGACCTCACTCTTCCACCAGAGCTGCTTTGGCCAGAGCAATTCAGTCCCGTGAGTCGTGATCACGAGCGGGACGCGGTACACGTATCGGCAGAGCAGGACAGCGAAGCCAGAGGAGTATCCGTGGGCGTGAATCACGTCGAAACGCACGCGCCTGTTGAGCACCATGATTGAGACGACCTGTTCGAGCATCATCCAGAGCTTGTTCAGGGGAGTCCCGGACCTGAAAGACACGGAAGTCCGGCGTATCCTTATGCCATCGAGGTTCTCAGCCCTCCGTGCGCCCTTGATTCCTCTGGTAATCAGGTAGACAGCGTGTCCCTCTGCAACCAAACCCCTGGCATGGTCATAGACGCACCTCGTGGAACCGTCGATCTTTGGGAAGAACGAGGAAGAGACGAGAAGTATCTTCAAGGGCCTATTTCCTCCGACGGTGGTCAAAGGCGCCTATGGCAAGAGTCAGAGCTGAGACCGCGGCATCCTTACCGTCCATGGAAATGGTCGTAGGCAAATACAATCATGGTAAGTATTGGGATTATGACGTTCAGCGGGATGATCATGGACCCGGACACGACAGTCTCCATGGAGTAGAGAGACGCAGTGATGACGATACTCCAGACCACTGAGTAGAAGATTCTATCGATGGCGGTCCCTCTTTGAAGAAGGAGCAATGCCACGGAGTAGCCAGGGACAAAGAGGTAATATGGAACCACAACCGCGTTCGAAAAACGCATTGCCTCGGGAAGGACCGTTGCCATGACCAGCAACGAGTACCCCACGACTCCGGCCAGACGTAGCTGCCTGATTACCGGCTCTAGTCTTTGGATCTCCTAACCCCTCTCACGTACTTCTCGATTGAGGCCAGCCCCAGGATGAGAAACGCAAACGCGAAGCCTATGACTAGACCCGGGAGGATCGCTATGACGGTCTTGTTCGGCGTCATCTCTCCGATGCGGACCCCGCCGTCTCCCACGAATAAGGCGACTAATAGTAGTGCTATGACCATGGTCGTCCTCCCCATCTTCCTCAGATACGCGAGTGGGACAAGGCCCGCGAAGAAGAGCATCTTACCTGCAGACATCAGGTAGGTGGGCGTAACACCCGCTCCCAGCGCCGAGCCAACCCCGTAAATGAAACCCTTGAGAGACAATGAGCTGACGTAGGCAGCCCCGAAGGCTAGGTTCCCCAGTGGCAGAAAGAGAACCAGTCCCTGAAATACGAACTGGCCAATCGAGAAAGGATTGGCTAGGAGAAGCAGACCGATCCCCAGGACGAACGCAAGGTCGCTCTTCTTTATCGGGGGGCTCCCACGTGCCCCTACCACACCAACCAAGACCCCCAGAAACCCGGCAGCCAGCCTGGGCGTGCTTCCCCCTCCAAAACCCAAGAGACCGACGGCAGTGAGGTCATGGGCGCCTGAGATCACTGCATGCAGAGAAAGAGGGAAGGCCAGCATGGAACTTACCGTCACGTAAAGGGCCTCGCTGAAGACGAACACGAAGATCCCTGCTCCCAGAACAGAGACGGTGTGAGTCAGATCTGTCAGAGAAGAGGACTCAGAGGCTAGTGACCCTAAGTAGCAGAAACCGATGAAAACCAAAAGAATCGAGAGAACCGCTTCGAACGCTACCAGTACATCGAAGTCACGAACACTCAAATTCAGACCGAGCAGGTTTGTCCTTGAGGATGCGGCGAGACGACTGGCGAGCTCGTGCTGCTCTGCAGAAGTCAGTGTACTGGCGTCCTGGACCTGTAAGACATTTCCAGGATAGGTGCTCTTGATCAGATTGACAAGCGCTGAGTTTGCGCTGTTGTCAACCATTATGACAGGGACGTTACCCAGGCCTCCAACGACGAATCCTTGGATTTCCCCTACGCCAGCGGGCGGATAGCTCGAGAATACGGCCAGCTCGAACTGCCCCACGCTCGACATGACGCCAAAATCTGAGTAATCCTTAGCGGGAGTAACGACAAGGGTGTTCCCCACAACCTGCTGGAGGTTTTCCTGTATGCTAGGCACCTCGGTAGGGTCGGCGACGACGTACGCCTTCAGCCTCGGATCTGGCCCTCCGATGGCGGCGGCCGAGGCCATGAGAAGGGCGCACAGCAGGAAGAGGGCGAGCAGCCTTCGAGGCTGGAAGAGGTTCCTGAATCTGAAGCCGGGACGGAGTCTGCGCAGTGGGGAGAGATGCGGAATCGACACGAAATGGAGCAGACTGCGTCTCAGTCTCTGAAGGATCTCCCTCCCTTGGCCGAATAGACCCAGCGCAGCCAGCGCGATGATTACGAGCGCCGCGCTTGTGACCCCGATGCTCGCGGGCAGGAACAAGTCTGACTGAAGGACCACGAGGCTGACACCTGGCTCAACCGAGTATGACGAATAGCCGCTTTCGCCGCTTAGGGAGACCTTGTATGAGAGAGGCAGAGACAATCCGTTCGGTCCGTATTCTTGGGACAGGATAGTCCCGGACGGGATCACAATGTGAGTGGTGTAGCCCGTTGGCACACCTAGGCCCGTGACTTCGACGATTGGCACACTTCCGAGGTACCTCCAAAGCAACTCGGCCCCGGTCGTCGACCCTAGGATTGAAAACTGGAAGGAAGTAGTGTGGGCAGGAAGGGTCAAGGGATACGTGGCTACTTGAGCCGTAACCGAGGTTGGGACCTCGGGCTCGCTGGTTGTCTTGCCGTTCGCTACGTAGGTGAGGTTCGCGGAATAGGGCCGAATGTTGCTGATGACTTGGAAGGTCGTGCTAGAGCCGATGGGAGATATCGTGCCATTGACGGAACCGTAGGCTTGCGAAACGCTGCTCCCGTAGAGGTCGTAGGCTACGGATTCGTGTACCACCACCAAGACTTGGGCCGAAGGATAGGCCGGATTTTGGGCGCGTCCCTGGGGGATCGACGGAAGCATCAAGATGAGGGCGGCAACAATGATTACCGCTCTTAGGACTGCTGTGCTTCTACCCGTGCTAGACCACCGCCTTCCAGACTAGGACAACGTCGGAGCCCACTTCAGCTATGATTCTCCTCACAAGATGCCTCTGTTCCAGGCTCTCGAGCGAGGCCCCGATGCCCCCTGCATCGCCAGGCTCCTCTCGCCTTCTATCACTTGCGAGATCCAGCGGCGTCCCGGCGTGGTTCTTTCTCGCCAGAAGGAGAGACAGGGTCGACCAGGAGCCCTGTGACTGGACCGATGACAGGGTCAGGAATCGGTCAAGACGCTCGTCCCGCCTCGACGCTTGGGCAAGAAACCATAACATCACGCCAATCGATGAGACAACGAGCAGGAACGGTGTGACGAAAACCGCACCATCGTAGGTTCTTCCAAGAAAGTTTGTCCAAGTTGAATAGGAGACGTCGGCGTTGACAGCCGGGAGCCAGATCGTCTTTATGTCTCCAAGAAACAGAGACGAATCGGCCCCTATATTCGAGTTCTTGAAGACTCTCATGAAGCCCAAACCAACATAGCACTCCTGGAAGGTGCCATTCTCCACGAAGCGCATCTGCGTTCTCCCGTGGTAGGAGACCATCACGTGACCTGCTGTTGTGTAGACTGTAAGGTATCCTTGATAGGGCCCGTACTGCATAAAATCGTTTGAAATCCTGCTCCAACCAGCGACCTCACCTCCATTCGGGATGTTCGACGCTGGAAGGCCTGTCGCCACTTCGTAGTACACAGTGTAGTTCTCTGTCTCGGGATGGATGAGAGGAACGTACACTTTCACCACCGCGTAAAGGTCGAGTCCAGGAAACTTCTGTACCGTGGTGGAGTTCACCTGCCAGCCGTTCGGGGTTGCAGGAATCGCAGAATTAGAGTATCCCTGCGGCGTGTACTGCGCGTCATATGGAACCCCTCCGACGAAGGCCAGAGCCGGGACGCTCGCGAAGAGAAGGAGTGCTGTCACCCCTGCCACAGCCAGGAGCCCCCACGGTCCGAAGTTCTCCTTGACTGTGGGTGCTGACAGCCTTGTGCCGCAGGTTGAGCAGAAGCCATCGGGTTGCGGGGTATGCCCTGGGCACTTGCCCGCGGGCTTCGCTCCGGGCAGCATGATGAAGGCGCGCACCTTCGGGATGAGGAGGACCGCAAGCGGGGCTGGCAGGTAAACGTAGAGGTAGAACGGCAGACCGTTTTGGATGTGATTGGATGTCAGCCACATCGCAAGCCCGATCCCTGCGACCACCGCGGGCAACAGCACCGGCTGCAACCTGAGTTTCGTGTAGGCCAGGAATGCCACCAGGTAGATCCACACAACCCCCACGCCTACCCAAGACTCGACGGCAGCCGGAAAGAGGCCCAGAGGCGCGAAAGAGAAAGCAAAGATCAGGAGCAGGGGAGACATGACCCTGAGGATCCTCGTTCCTATCCTAAAGGCGACGTAGCTGATTACGAGGAGACAGAGCGATTCATAGCGGTACCAGGCCAGGTCCGGAGAATACGGTCCGTAGAGGTAGGCCGCCACGGAGAAGGCGAGCAGGAGTGCCCCCCAGGCGAAGCTCACGCTTGAGAGCTGCAAAGCCGCCCTGAGGATCTTGGCCTTGAGGATCACGCCTATGACGAGGAGAGTGACCGACGTGACGAAGAACGCGAGGAGGCTTGGGGCGAAGATGACAGCAAACCTGGTGAAATCGAAGAAGTAGAGCGCGACCACAAAGGGGACCAGAGTGAGAATCTTGGTGACGACTCCGAGTGTCGAGTTACTCATCAACTGGTCACCTGAGTCGCTGCTCCAAGGTTCAAACCTATGCTCCAAGTGTCGGAGGCTTCGTCATGAGCGCAATCCTCCAGGACAACCTGTCTCATGGACGCACTGCTGCAGAGAACCGCAAGGAAGCTTGCCACGGTACATCCGACTACCCCATGAGATGCAGGGTTACTCCCGTCCAATCTCCGTCCGCAGACTGACGCTGCTCCGCGCATGATGACCTCTACCCTGTCGCCCTTCTCGCGTATGCTCAGGGAGTCGGCCAATCCAAGATCTTCGCGGATGATTCTCGGTAGGGAAACCGCCAGCCCATCCATCGTCGCGCGAGCCAGCCCCGACTCTCTGAGGAACAAAGTCGCTAACGCTCTTCCGGGAGGGGTTATCCTCTTCTGGGACGGACGAAGACCCTCCTTTGGCAGATTGAGGGTGCCCGAGCTGGTGGGGATGACAACGACATCTTCTACATCCTCTCCCAGCGGCAGGTACACGTAACCATCAGCATCGGACGCCAGCTCCGCCAGAGCCTGACTGGAGGAGAGCTGCATTGCGTCCAAGACTCCGGCTGGGACTCTTGTCCTGGGATCCCTGAAGAGCAGGAGGACCGCAATTATGAAAGCCACCACCGAGTCGACTTCATAGACGACGAACTGGTCATAGACAGAGAGGACAAGAAAGAGAATACTCAGCGCCACGAAACCAATGCCAGCAATCCTCGAGTTCCGTCCGACTCGTGAACGCAGCTTAGCGAATGGTTCAGCCTGCGACATTTGACCCCACCATCCTGAGGAGCGGGTAAGCGAACCCTTGCGTTGGAGGGGCACCTAGCCCTGAAGCGTCCTTCTTGATGCTTCGTCTACCCGGAAGGTCAGCTCGGTTGCGGAGAACACTTCCTCTGTAGATATTATCGATGATGGCAGACCCCTCGCCAGCCTAGCCAGCTGCTCTATCTCGTTCATGTGCCCTTTGTCACTCCTTGCCAGGCTTGTCACCTTCTTGCCCCCGTCGTATATCGTCAATTCCTTGAAGTCGTCGAGAATCATCGAGCTCTTCTGCCCGTAGACCTCGACCCTCTCCCTGTCCATGGACTTGCTCCCCAGGGCTACGTACACGAGATTGGCCAGCGAACCATCAGGGTACCGAAGCGCGACTGAGATGTTGTCTCTGGCGACGGTTTCCGAGCCCGTGACGCCGGCTGTCTCCACCGAGACCCTTGGTTCCCCGCTACCCAGCAGGAAGTTGAAGAAGTCGAAGAAGTGACAGCATTCGTGGATTATCCTGCCGCCCCCGACGTTGGGATCCTGCGACCACCTATTGGAAGGAACGAAACCCGCGTTCACTCTGTAGTTGATGACGAAGGGGCCGTCCATCTTCTTCATCCGTTTCTGTACCTCGAGTACCAAGGGGGCGTATCTCCTGTTGAACCCGACCACGATGGGCAACTTTGTCTCCGATTGCAGCGCCTTCACCTGCTCGAACTCTGCGCGGGATATGCAGAGTGGCTTCTCCAGGAGGGTGAGCTTCCCTGCTCGCAATGCTGAGGATAGCATTGAGAAGTGGAGGTTGTTCGGCGCCGTGATCACAACCAGTCCGACCTCCCTGTCAGCCAGTACTTCGTCGTAGTCGCAGGTGCTCTTCTCGAACCTGTACCTGCGCTCGAGCTGCTTCGCGTGAATGGGGTCGGAGGATACCAGCCACCTGAGGCTGAAATCCTTGCTCCGTCTGAGCAGGGGGATCATCGTCTCCTTTGCGAAGGCTCCTGGGCCGACCAGTGCTACGCCAATCCTCCCGCTCTCCTGGGGTTGCATCGTCCCAACGACGGGGGCTACTTTCTGCGCGACTTCTGCGCCCTGATCGTAACTGAGCAACACGGCCGTCTTGGATTGGGTCTCCAGTGAATCGTAAGCCTCGGCAGCGGAAGAGAGTGGATACTCTCCGCCGACAAGACTCCCCACATCGATCTGGCTCGACTTCACGAGCGCCATGAACGCCTCCATGTTGCGGTTCAGAGTCCATCTCACGTACTCGAGCGGATAGTCGACCCCTTGCTCCTCGTACACTGGATCGTACCTCCCCGGACCCAGGGATCGGGTCATCAGCATCTTCAGCTCTTTTTGGTAAAACTCCTTCCTTTCGACGTCCATCCCGACCCTCCCGACGACGATGACCTGCCCGCGGCTCCTCGCAAGCCTGGCAGCGGTGTTGATCGGCTCGCTGCTTGTCGAAGCTGCGCAGACGAACACGTGGTCGAGGCCGATGCCTCCCGTGAAGTTGGAGATATGGGACGCCAGCGACGGGTCGTCGACCCTGAAAGGCGGGCCGATGCCAAGCCTTTTTGCGAGCTCCAGCCTGTCGTCGCGGAGGTCGAGGCAGACCACGCGGCATCCCGATGCTCTTGAAATCTGCGCGACCAGGTTGCCCACAAGCCCCACGCCAAGGACCCCGACGCTTTCGCCTATCTGGAGGCCCGCAGTTCGAACGGCGTGCAGGGCGATGGCACCCACTGTAGAGAAGGCCGCTTCCTTCATCGAGAGACCCTCTGGGACCTTGGCCGCGAGCCTCCTGGGTACGGAGACTAGCTCGGAGTGACACGCCTTGCCTTCTCCCGCGCATGCGACCCTCTCCCCGACGACGATGTCCGTGACATCCCTGCCCACCTGGACCACTACTCCGGAGGAGCTGTACCCCAGGGGAAGCTCGGGGTGCCTGACCAGGTCCGCGTAGTCGCGCAGGCCAGCGGGGCCCTCCTGTCGCAGCACCTCCCTCGAAAGTCTGACGGCCTTTCCGGCGAGCGAGGAGTTCTTCGCAATGTTCGAGGTACCGATGGGCTCAGTCGAACCTATCGCCCAAGACTCCGTGCCGGTGCTTATGAGCGAGAATTCCGTGCGCACCAGGAGCCCCTTATCGCTGCAGACGGGCGGAGAAACCTCGACGACCTCGACCTTGCCGGCCCTCGCCACCACCTGTTTCATGCTACTCCTCCGGCGACCCCCTTCGACGTGTACTTTTCGACGTAGTCTTTCAGGCCTTCGTCCAAGTTGACTTTAGGCCTCCAACCGAGCAGCTTCTGAGCCTTTCTGTTGTCTGCCTGCGTGTCTGGAAAGTCGCCCCTCGACTCTTCAACGTACAAGGGTTTGACCATCCCACTCCGCCCCATCAGGGCGATCAGCTTCTCGGCGAGCTCTGAGATAGAGGTCTTCTTGCCGAAACCTATGTTGAAGACCTCACCACCGAGGTCTTCGCTCTCCCCCGCACTTACCGTGGCAGCGACGACGTCGCTGACGTGTGTGAAGTCTCTGGTGTGTGACCCATCTCCGTTGATCCGGGGCGGCTTGTTGTGCGCGAGGTCGTCGGTGAATCGGTGGATCACCTGGTCGGGCCTTCCCCGGGGGCCGTACACCGAGAAGTACCGCAGCGAGACCACGTACATCCCGTAGACCTTGTGGAAGACCTTGGCATACTGCTCAGCCGCGAGCTTGGAGACACCGTATGGAGAGGTCGGATGCACAGGATGGGCTTCGTCTATGGGCAGATAGTCCGGTATGCCAAAGATAGAGGAGGAAGAAGCGTTCACAACCCGCTTCACCCTGTTCCTTCGCGCCGACCATAGAACGTTCAGGGTCCCGTCCACATTCACGTCGTTGGTGGCGCGGGGGTCCTCAACGCTGAAACCGACGCCCGCCTGTCCCGCTTCGTGAAACACGACGTCGACGTCTTTCATGGCGGAATCGAGCTTGTCCCTGTCCAGGATGTCCCCCCTTATCAGCCTGAACCCCGGAGAATTCGAAGCCGTAACTAGGTTGGACTCCTTACCCTGGTAGAAGCGGTCAAACCGGTCGAACACAGTCACGCGGGCGCCCATCTCGAGGAGTCTCTCGGTGAGGTGGGAGCCTATGAAACCCGCTCCGCCCGTCACCAACACCCGCGAGCCCGTCGAGATTCAATTGCTGGTCCTTCGCCTGATCGTAGATTTCGGAGAGAGTCGGTCGCCAGGACGGAATAGCGGTTCGACCGGACCCTCTCTCGCCCCTTGCGCCCCATCTCTGCGGCGAGCGACTGGTCGCTCAGGACTTCCTCGATCCTTGTCGCGAGCATGTTCACGTCTCCATGCTCTACCAAGTAGCCCTCCTCGCCATCGGTGATCTGGTATGGGACGCCCCCGACTCTCGTTGCGACTACGGGCTTCCCCTGGGACATGGCCTCGAAGATCGCCTGGCTCGTCCCTTCGTAAGCCGTGGGCAGGACGAAGACCTGGCAGGCCGCGTAGGCCTGCATCTTCTCATCGAAGTCGTAATATGGGGCCCACAAAATGGACGTGCGGTCCTATTCCAAGGCTATCGGCCTGGGCGGCGAGCGTCTTCGCGTATCCGGACTGGTCCGGCCCGACAAAGACGAACGAAGCGTCTGGATGTTCCTTCAGGATGGTCGGGGCCAGCCGCGAGCAGGTCCTGCGGCCCCTTGAGCGGGTTGAGCCGGCCGAGGTACAGGATCATCGGCGAGCCCCCGACCTTGTACCTGTCCCTGAACAGCGCCCCGTCGAAATCCCCGAGGGAGGCGTCACGGATCCCGGAGGGAGTCACCAGAATCCGGTCGGCGTCGCCGCCCAGCTTCGATGATTGGTTGGACGAGGTTCGGGGCCCTCACGAGGATCCGGTCGGCCCCGGGCAGCGTGCGCCTCGCCAAGTAGCCCTCGATGAATTTCATCGGCAGCTGCTTGTACCATACGCGAGGGATCATGGAGTGCACGTCGAAGACTGTCAGGACCGTGCAGCTTCCCGCCCTTTTGCCCGCCCTGATTGCATCAACGCTGTGTGGCTGCGCGTAATCGTAGGTGTGTATGACATCGAAAGAGCCGCCAGAGAGGGCGTCGTAGAGACCGTCCCAGACCTTGGTGCGATAGGTCCAATCAATCTTCAACGGAAGACGGTGGACGTTGATTCCGTCTATCACCTCTGTCGATGGGGCCCTCTCGCCATTGCAGCGGTCAGCGGTGAACACGTGGACCTCGTGTCCCATCTTCACGAGTTCTGTCGAGATGTTGTAAACGTACCACTCTGCACCTCCGACCATGAAGGGCTTGAAGTAGACGTTGACTTGGGCTATCTTCAGGCTAGCTCTGTCCCTTGTGGCTGGCAGCGAAAGAAGAGAGCCTGCTCATCGTGCTGGATGCCAGGAGCCCTTCCTTGCGCTTCTTCTCCAGATAGGCGAAAACTGGCTCCATCGTCTTCGACACCATGGCGTCCGGTTTCCCGTCGATGGCGAGACTCCAGGGGTGCGTCCACAGATGGAAGACCGCTGACCTGGCTATGCAGGCGTCGATGAACTTCCGAATCAGGGGCGCCGCACCCAGGGACTTCTTGTCGACGTAGTACACAGGACGGATGTTCCAGAGACCCCTGTTCTCTACTGGTGCGCCGATGACCCTCAGACGGCCCCTGTAGTTTGTGAACCCCATCCGCTTCAGGAGCTCGAAGTGTCCCTCCCTGTTCTTGGGGAAGACGAAAGATGTGGGAGGGGAGGAGAGCCCTAGGGTCGAGATGCATCGGCGAATGTCCTCCTCGTACTCCGATTCGGTTCGCGCGTCTGCATAGATGTGCGAGTAGGTGTGAACGCCGATCTCCTGTCTTACTGACGAATCTAGGATGGAGTGGTAGGCAGAAGGGTCCTCCTCGGCCGTCATGCCGCAGATCGCCCAGGTGAGCGGGATCCCGTGCTTCTCCGACAGGCTCAAGAGAGCGGCTGTCCCGGACCGATTCCAAGGACGCCTCTCGGCTCTAGTGACATCGAAATCCACGCTGATGCAGCAGGCAGCCTTTGTCCCTCCTTCGTACCTGTCCTTTGAGCCAGGGGAGAGGCCCATCTTCATCATCCTCAACGCGACGCTGCTCAAGAAGTCTGGTTCGCTAGAGCCATGCCTGGCCACCCATCCGAGGGCCTTCGACTTTCCCATTCTTGTGATGCGGTGTGACAAAGTACTCTATTCTTCCGACATCATTCATGCAGATGCGTGAATTCCGAGAACGGAGAAGCTGGTGTGCCCTGAATCAATAAGCATAAATCTCGCAGAGTAATGAGATGAATTTCATACACACATTCATGATTCTGAGGTTCATAACGCTTTTATTGAATCCACGATCGAAGTAGAAAGCAAGGGTGTGTGGGGGGTGCCCAATGACCAAACCCTCATGCCTCGATAGGCAGGGGGTCTAACTGCACACCCTTTCGACTCTGAATTCAAGCTTCTTCGAATAACCTGTCGTGTACGATCCTGTAGTCCTGAAGGAGGCGGAGCCCTTCGGGGGTCGTCTGGTAGTACTTCCCACCGAGCGTTGTCTCCTCCCTTAGGAGTCCCCTCCGCTCTAGAGTCTCGACGATACCTCTCAACTCATTGTAAGAGATATTCGCGGCCTTCATGATATGCGTCGGCCTGAGGGGCTGCAGGGACGCAGCCTGGATTATGTCGATAAACGTCTCCATCCTCGACCTTCGCTTGAGGATTGTCGTCTCCTTTCTGCCGCGGTTGAGCTTCCTGAGTCTCCTCCGCCATGAGCATCACGGGTTGTCCATGTTCTGGACGAGCAGCGACGCCTTCTCGCTGAACGCTGTCCTCTGATCGACGTTAAGGAAGTTCTCGACATATCCCGCTATCTCTTTCGGGTCCGTGGAGTGAGGGATGTACTTGTGCAGCTCGACGACTGGTTTTGACGGCTCCCAGTAGATTGCGCTCACGGCCGGCTTGCCGAGAATGAAGGCCTCCATCAGCATCGTCTCAGCTGCGCCCATGCGTGACGTCAGCGTGGACCACAGGCGACTCGATCATCGATTCGTCGAGCACCTTCACTCCCATCTTCGCATACCTCTGCCTCTGGGTTTCGGTCCTGGGCAGCACCGCCACGGAGGCGTTTCCCTTCTTGTGAATCAGCTCGACGGCCTTCTCTAGAATGGGCTGGCGGTTGGGAAAGAAGCTTGCGAACTCGGGCTCCGGCCTGACGAAGACTACGGGTGGTTCGATTTTCAACTTTTCGTAGGGGTTCTCCGACTCGAGCGGGGCCCCTTTCAAATAGCCGGTGTGGAAGCCGTTGAACCAGACGACCTTCTCCGGGTCGATGACGCCGTTCTGATACAGCTCCTGAAAGGTGTAGAACCTGGGCACGAAGACCTTGGTTGCAAGAGGAAAGACCATCTGATTGACGTGCTTCTCCCTCTCGTCGTAGAATATCGTCCAGGATGGTATGTTGAGGCCAAAAGCGGTACTGACAGCCTCGGGCCACCTTTCGGTCAGCAGTATGTCAGGCTTCTCGCGGGTGATGATCGGCACCAGCTGCCGGATTGTGTCGGCGTAGGCCTCGAGCTTGAAGCCGACTCGCGCCCGCCGTGCTTTCCGACCGGGACGACTCTATCCCCTTTGCGTCCAAGATCTGCTGGATGTTGTCGTGGTCCCTGGCCGTGACGACGAAATCGAACTCTGACTTGAGTTCCTTGATCAGGGGGGAGAAGAAATTCGCCTGGAAGGGC
>CAWCLN010000018.1:0-14425 GCA_963796425.1 uncultured archaeon
ATCTAAGGCTCATTGCCCCAGTGCTCGGCCAATCCATTGAGGCAGCCTCCCCCGATACCTCCTTGTGTCCTTAAAGAAGGGGAAGCGGTTGGAGTAATCCGATCCCCAAGATGGATGGCACCCGTTCAATGGAAGGGAAGACGTGCGTTGTCACAGGAGCGAGCTCCGGAATCGGGAAGGTGTCTGCGGAACGGCTGGCGTCAATGGGGGCCAGGGTGGTCATGGTCTGCCGCAGCCAAGGAAGAGGAGAGCGGGCGAAGGCAGAGCTCGAGGCGAAGAGCCGGAGCGGGTCATTCGAACTGATGCTCGCGGACTTGGCATCACTCGACTCTGTCCGCGCCTTCGCCCAAAGCTACGGAGAGAGCCACGATTCTCTGCACGTGCTCCTCAACAACGCCGGGGTGGCGCGCCTTCGGCGTTCTCTCACAGTCGATGGTTTCGAGACGACGTTTCAGGTCAACTACCTCTCGCCCTTCCTACTGACCAACCTGCTACTCCCGCTGCTTAAGAGAAGCGCACCTTCCCGCATCGTCAACGTCTCCTCTGCCGCGCACTATCGGGGCCACATCGACCTTGGTGACCTGCAGCTGGAGAGAGGCTACAGAGTGATGCGAGCCTATTCCCAGTCCAAGCTCGCTACGGTGCTCTTCACTTATGAGCTTGCGAGAAGGCTGGAAGGTACTGGCGTGACTGCGAACTGCCTACACCCAGGAACTGTCGCGACGAACATATGGGGGAACGCACTTGGTCCAGTGTCATTCCTCGGGAAGATCACCAGGTTGTTCTTGTCGAGCCCAGAAGAGGGCGCGAGGACGCAGATTCGCCTGGCCTCTTCCCCAGAATTGGAGACGGTGAATGGAGAGTACTTCGAGCCCAAGGGCAAGAAGAAATCGTCAACTGAATCCTATGACCAGATTCTTGCCAAAGGGCTGTGGGATTCCAGCGCGGCGATGGTCGGCCTCAGCTAGACGATGGCGCAGCGCGCTAGCCAAGCCCAGGAATGGTGACTCGTGAAACCCCGACGCGAGGACGTTTGCTGTTGTTATGATTAGAACTAGGCGTCATCTATTGCCCCAACGCATCATGCGCCTGCATCGAAGGGAATAGACGTATTATGTGACCACGCGGAACGTGCTTAGGATGTCCATGCAGGAGAGCATACCATGGTTGAAGGAATACTTGGATGCCGTGAACTCGCAGATTGAGGAGCTATACCCTCCTCCTCACTCGACAACGATCGAGAGTGCGGCGGCCGACGCACTCTCTGGCACCGGCAAGCGGGTGAGAGCCACTCTGGCTCTGTTGTGGTGCGAAGTGTTCTCAGGGGATTACCGACCTGCTATCCCGCTAGCAGTCGCGTACGAGTTGGCTCATGCAAGCGCCCTTGTGCAGGACGACATCATAGATCACTCTGACATGAGGAGAGGAACGGAATCCATCGTAGCCAAGTACGGCCTCTCAGATGCGATACTCGCGTCAGACCTTCTCCTGTTCAATGTCCCCAGGATGGTCGCAAAGTACGGCAATCTGGAGAGCAATAGGCTGGCAAGAGTCTTCGACCTGGTCGGTGAAGCGTGCAGGGCGACCACGTGGGGAGAGTTCCTCGACCTTGAGATGGCAAGGGGAAAGGAGGGCACGGAACAGGACTACGAGGAAATGATCAGGATGAAAACCTCGACTCTGCTGAGCGCACCGTGCGCGAGTGGGGCGATGGTAGGCGGTGCCTCTGACGAACAGTCCTCATTGGCCAGCAGGTTCGGTGAAGCTCTTGGCATGGCATACCAGATCCAGGATGACACGCTCGACTTGATTGGGAATGAGCTCACGCTCGGCAAACCTGTCTTCACAGATCTGAGGGGAGGAAAGAAGAGCATTGTTCTGATTCACTGCGCAAGCCACAGCTCGAATGACGATAGGAGTTTCATCCTTAGCCTCCTAAATCGATCAGGACCATACGGCGACGCTGAGATATCAAGATTGAAGGGATTGCTCGAGAAACATGGTTCCGTGGATTATGTCCACGAAAGGGTGCTGCGCTATACGAGAGAGGCCAAGGATTCTCTCATTTCGATTCCCGAGTGTAGGGCGAGATCCCTCCTTCTGGAACTGACAGAATACCTTGCGGCGAGGTACTACTGAGAATGAGACGAGAGGAAGGGCTCACGCCCATTCTCGATGGATGCTCTTGAGCTGACAAATAACTCAGGTCCTGACCATCCAGGGCGACGTGACCGAGCAGGATGTCGACGCCGTTGTCAACGCGGCGACCTCGAGCCTAACTGCAGACGTTTCATCGCTTGACTTGCCTACCAGCCTTCGCAAACAGCGGACCGTTCAGCAGATTGTCGACAGCCCTTCTGGTAAATTCCACGCCTCGAGAGTTTCCGGTAAGAACGTGACGCATTTCCCCGTCACTCATCTCCATGAAGACTTGAGGTATGACGTAGTCTTCTGACCAGTCCCCAAATTCGTGGACGAGTTCATCAGCCTTCTTCTCCTGCTCTGGAATATCGATATCATACGCGAAGAATGGTATCCCAAGTTCCTCCGAGATCTTCTTCAGTGGTTCAACCGTCGTCCCCTGGCAGTGCGGACACCAGGTTGCATGAACCACGTGCACCGCTTTGATTTCAACCAAGGGTCAGGACATCCTCCGTCTCGCCTTGGTCTTGTAGCAGACGCTGTCCTATAGGAGTTGGCTTGGAGACGCAAAAACTTCGCTGGTCTGGAGGGAGGCTCCCTCTGCACCAACTGAACCCTTGTTGGGGTGGAGCCGTCGTCATGCGATTCCTTCCTCCCGTAGTCGGCATCATTCCAAGGACCTCAATCAAGCCGCAACTGAATGCCTAACCGTTCCGACAGGTTCCGAAGGTCCTGGGCGACGTAGAAGAAGGCCATCCAGCTCCAGTTCCCCCAGCGCCTGATCCCTTCCTGCTTGACCTTCTTGACAGCCTCTCTCCGATTCCTGGGTTCCTTCCCGAAGAAGAGGAGGCCGAAGACGTCGACCGACCATGCGTCGATGGGGAATCCGGCGTGTGGATTGATGATGTCGGCTGCGTAATCACCTATGCCAGGAAGCTCCATCAACTTCTCCTTCGACTCGTAGGGTGGCATCGCCATTATCCTCTGTACGTCAGGAAACCCTCCGGCAATCATCTTCGCCGATGCGACGATGTACTTTGCCCTGTAACCAAGCTTGCACTCCTTCGCGAGGACCTTCGGGTCGAGCCTCGCAATCCTCTCGGCGGTGGGCTGAAGGACCACCTGCTTCCCATCGAACTCTATCACTTCACCGTACTTCCTGTCGATTGCCTCCATCATCTTCTGACTCCTGACGAGTCTCGCCATTTGGAGGCAGATGCTCAGGACGACCGAGTTGAAGAGAGAGACGCTCTGGGTGTCGTGCATCCCGTAAAGGTCCACGACCACGTGCCTCAGGATCTCGTCCTTCATGGCGAAATCGTAGAAACCCTTCAGGTCTTGCTTCGCGCCCAGACCGAGGGCTAGGATTTCACGAAGCCTGTCGGCGTCTTTCTTGGAGATCTCGCGCCCAGCGTAGACTCCCACCTGCACGTGTGGATTCTCTACTGTACCGCGGGACTGAATCTTGAGCCCAATCGGTCTCCCTTCGAAGCGGAGACCGGTCCAGAGTGTCTCCTCCTCGTAGACTTCTTTGGACGTGAACAAGTCCCAGCCTGCGGGCTTCTTCACGGTCAGCCCGAAGTTGAATGGGGACACAGGGTCTATCCCAAGCTTCATCCTGCGCCTCAGTTTCGTCCCGAGCCCTCCAACGCCTCGTTGCTGCCTCAGGGCTTCTTGACGCTCGCGATGTCAATGACGAAACGATAGCGGACATCGCTCCTGACTGTCCGGTCGAAGGCCTCCTCGATCCGCTCAATCGGTATGACTTCCACGTCAGCGGCAATGCCGTGTTTGGCACAGAAGTCCAGCATCTCTTGCGTCTCCCGGGTCCCGCCGACGTTTGACCCCGCCACACGTCGACGATGGCCCTGCAGGGCAGACGGCGCGAGCGGCGCGGGGTCGGGGACCCCGACAAGTATCATCGTCCCCTCGAAGCGGAGCTTGTTCAGATACGCGTTGAAGTCGTGTTTTGCTGAGACCGTGTCCATGATGAAATCGAAACGAGACGCATTCTTCTTGAACACCTCGGAATCGCCGGTGGCAATGAAATCATCTGCGCCGAGGCGCATTGCATCCTCACCCTTGTCGGGCGAGTGACTCATCACGGTCACGTTCGCGCCGAGCGCCTTTGCGATTTTCACCGCCATGTGACCGAGGCCGCCGAGTCCTGCCACCGCTACCTGGTCACCTCTCTTGACTCCAAAGTGGCGGAGAGGAGAGAAGGTCGTGGTGCCAGCGCACAGTAGCGGCGCCGCGCGTTCAAGAGGGATGCCCTTTGGGATGCTGAACGAGTACGCCTCGTCCACCGTGATGTAGGTCGAGTAGCCGCCCTGTGCCAGTGTCTTTCCGTCGCGCTCGTAACAGTTGTACGTGAAAGTGGCTCCGTCCTCGCAGTATTGCTCCTCTCCTGCTCTGCATGGGCCGCACCTGCGGCAGGAATCGATGAAGGTGCCCACGCCGACCCTGCTGCCGACCTTGAACTTCCTTACTTTGTCGCCCACAGCTGCAGCTGTGCCGACGATTTCATGGCCAGGGACCATGGGGTACTTCGAGCCTCCCCACTCGTTCCGCGTCTGGTGGATGTCGCTGTGGCATACGCCACAATATTGGATGTCCACGAGGACATCGTGTGGCCCTGGTTCGCGCCGCTCGAAGTCGAACGGCTCGAGCGGAAGAGAGGGACCATTGGCAGCGTAACCACGGGTCGATAACAAGAATCGGTCCCCTTGCCGAACGACTCGGTCGCTTTAATGGCTGTCGATTGTAACCGAACCAGTGCCTCTTGAGAGAGCCAAGTGATTCAAAGTAATTTATACGCAGACGGTCGGGCCCGACCTTCAACCATGGTCCAGTACAAGTGGGTCGCTCTCTCAAACACTACCATTGGAACGCTGATGGCATCCATCGACGGCACAATCGTCATGATATCGCTGCCGGCTATATTTCGTGGCATCTATGGCACCTCTGCTCTCCCGCCCTTTCAGTATCTTCTCTGGGTCCTCTTTGGATACAGCGTAGTGACTTCGACTCTCCTTGTGACCTTTGGACGCATCTCGGACATGGTCGGGAGGGTCAGGCTGTTCAACCTGGGCTTCGCGATCTTCACGGTGGGGTCATTGCTGTGCACCATAACGCCTAGCCCGGGCGACTTAGGAGCCAGCGAGCTCATCGTCTTCAGAATAGTCCAGGGAATAGGCGGCGCGTTCCTCTTCTCAAACAGCGCGGCGATACTAACCGACGCGTTTCCGACAAATGAGAGAGGAATGGCACTCGGAATTAACATGGTCGCCGCTCTAGCAGGCTCTCTCGTTGGACTAGTACTCGGAGGAATCCTCGTAGTATTCAACTGGCGCTTAATATTCCTCGTGAGCGTGCCCGTCGGGGCTCTGGGCACAATCTGGTCATACGCGAGACTCAAAGAGACTGGCATGATAAGAAAGAACCAGAAGTTGGACATCTGGGGCAACGCGGCTTTCGGGGGTGGCTTGACTCTCGTCCTGGTTGGCGTGACTTACGGCCTGATTCCTTATGGAACTTCGCCGATGGGTTGGGGTGATCCATGGGTGATATCCTCGTTGGTAGCTGGCCTTGCGCTTCTTGCATCCTTTCCGTTCATAGAAAGCAGGGTAGCGGATCCCATGTTCCGCCTCGACCTGTTCAGGATTCGCATGTTTAGCGCCGCGAATATTGCAGGGCTGCTCTCTTCAATAGGACGAGGAGGTGTCATGATAATGCTCATCATCCTGCTTCAGGGGATATGGCTTCCTCTTCACGGATACAATTTCACAACCACTCCCTTTTGGGCTGGCGTTTTCATGCTTCCTATGACGCTAGGATTCGTCGTAATGGGTCCGCTGAGCGGTTACCTGTCGGACAGACACGGAGCCAGGCTCTTCGCAACTCTTGGGATGCTCATCACCGCCGCGACATTCATAGCTCTTTCATTCCTGCCTTACGACTTCGACTATCTGCCGTTTGCAGTGATCTTATTCGTCATGGGGCTTGGAGGAGGGATGTTTGGCTCCCCAAACATAGCGTCTATAATGAACTCCGTCCCTCCTGAACATAGAGGCGCAGCATCCGGGATGCGCGCAACGCTACAGAACACCGGTCAGACGGTAAGCCTGGCTGTCTTCTTCACGGTAATAATCACGAGCCTTTCTAACAGCCTGCCGAACGCCCTTTCAAAGGCACTGACGACGGCCGGAGTCCCACAGGCTGCGCAGGCGAGTCTCAACTCGATTCCGCCTACAAGCGCTCTTTTCGCTGCTTTTCTTGGCTCTAACCCGATGGGGACGATTCTGACGACTCTGAAAACGCTGTACCCTTCCGTCTACGGTTTGATTCCGTCGTCAACGCTGACTTATCTCACAAATCAGACCTTCTTTCCGAACGCGATAGCTCCGGCCTTCATGTCGGCCTTACAGCTCTCCTTCTACATAGGGGCAATTCTCTCGCTCGTGGCAGCGGTAGCCTCGCTGCTGCGCGGCCAAAGGTACATACACGAAGTAGAAATGGCCAAGAAAGTGGAAGAGATTTCGAGCACCGCTCAGTAAAGCTCGATCTCAAATCAACCAGTAACCTGCGCACAGACCGGTCCAGACCGATCATAAGCCCCGATTCTCTCGCACTTGATGAGTCCCGTCGGGGCAGGGTAGATATACGCGGACCAAGTCAGTGATCCACAATGACAAACAAGAAACAGGCGATAATCGCGGACTTGACCATCTTTCCAGTCGGCGAAGGCACGAGCGTCGGAGACTACGTCAAGAAGGCGTTCGAAGCGATGACAGAAGTGAAGGGCGTGAGGATTCAACCAACTGCAATGTCAACAATAATCGAAACGGATGACCTGGGCAAGGTGATCACTACTCTCGAAAGGGCGCATGATGCAATCCTGAGTATGGGGGCAAAACGCGTCTACATCGCATTGAGGGTTGATCACAGGCTCGACAATCCTCATGATGCGGAATACAAGGTGGGTAGAATGACAGGTAGGATACGGAATCGGTCGAACCTCGGTAGAAGCTGAACTTGAGCCCGCTTGCGCAGCACAGGCGCCTTCTGAGTTGAACAGGTTGCCCGAGGGCCTCCAGGGTGACCGTGATCGAGGGAAAAGGAGAAAAGAAAAGCTTCTACGGGACGGATGGTGATGGAACCTTGAGCGAAGAGCAGTTCCGTGAGTGGGTCAACAGGAGGTCGCACCTGCCCCTGGCGGTCAAGGGACACACTTTCGTGCTGAAAGGTGACAACATCATCGTGGTTGACGGAGGGAAGTTCGTCTATGAGGAGGCGCTGGAGCTGGTGAAGCTGCTCAACTCGAAGAGTCCGTTCGCGCAGATAAATGCGACCTTCATGGTCCTGGAGCGGAACGGGGCGCTCCGACTAATCGTCATCGGGTTGATAGCGGTCATCCTCGTATTCGTCATCTTCCTTGCCATTCGCTAGCATTCGACCTGTCACGGTTTGATTGTAACGTAGTACAGATACGTAACTCCTGGGGTGGGGACGCTGAGCAAGCCGAAGTTGAGGTTGCCGGAGCTGTCTGTCCATGCGTAAACATTATGATCGATGCTGCTATTTCCGTAGGCAAGGAGCAGGCTGGCCACCTGGTCTTTCGTCTCGGTCGCCCCGGCTGTACTGAGAGACACGCTGCCCACGTTCATGTATATCGTGGGATTGACGGATGTCGCGTTAACCAGGTTGTAGCCATCTTTAGTGACTAAGGCGTCTATCTGATGGACCAGGGCGTCCCTGCTTGTCGTCGTTGTATTCGTGGAGTTGTTCCCTCCGAGGTCCTCAAAGGCCGCCGCGGCGTTGAGGCCCACCCCGACGGCAGTCGTGGATGGGTTGACCGCTGTCATGAAAGGCAGCTTAGTGACTACGCCGGTGGCACCAGGGCTGATGTACACGGCTACAAAATAGGTGAGCTGCCCTCCGACGGAATAAAGCAGGTAGGAACCGAACCTATAGGTGGGGAGTAGAGTCAGTTGTGTCCTCACCTGCTGGTTGGTGGTGAGGGCGTTCTCTGCGGCTGTGGGTCCGATGATCAGCGCCGATGCCGAGGGGTTCTGATAGATGTCGATCTGCCCCAATCTGTCCCCGCCGTAGGCTATGTAGAGCGCCCCAAGGTTCTTGCTGACGATGCCCTGGTACTGGGCTAGCTGCATGCCGACGAAGTACGTCTCGTCCCCGACGGCGAAGGGGATGTACTGCACGGTGCCGTTCCCAACCCGCTCGTAGAACTGGGTGCCCCCCCTGAAGATGAACGGGTCGCTCACGTGGTAGACGAAGTCGTAGTCCAGTTGACCGGGGACAGTTGGCCTGCCGAGCAGCTGCTCGGGATACCTGAGCTGGGGGACCAGCCAGGAGGGAGGGGCGGACCAGCTGCTGTAATAGTTCTGGTAGAACTGCGTGATGAAGTCAGAGGAGTTGGTTCCTAGGAGGTTGGAGACAGTGTATCCCTGCATCGAGCCGTCTTGGATGTTGACCAAGACCACGCCGAGGAACCTCAGGTAGGGGCTCGCGGAGAAGCCCGATTGTAGGGGATAGTTGATGTAGACCTGCACCGCATAGTAGAGGTCTTTCCCGTCAGACACCATGTACGCCGAGGGGTCCATGGTGAGGCCAGGGATCAGCACGTCTCCAACCCTAGTGAAGATGTTCCTGTTCCACAGCATGTCTATCGATTTGCCGGAGAAGGCGAAGCCGAGCTGCCCCTCGGCGAATGTGAACCACATTGATTTCTGCCAGCCGCTCAGCACGTAGTCCGGCGCCCCGCTGTATGAAACGTTCTGGACTTCATCGTATCCCGGGACGTGGACGTACACGCTCTGGTTGAAGCCGTTCCCTTCGCCGTAGTAGATGAGGGGTTCGGAGGCAATCCCGAAGGCACTGGTCACGGGTATCACGGATCCGTTGTGGGTGTTGATTACGAGGACCTTCGCAGCGTGGGTGTAGATGAGGTGCTCGCTGATCCAGTCGGTCGAAGGGAAGGTGGGAGTCGTAGGTGAGACCCAGTATTCGATGCCGTTGTAGAAGACAATCTCGGAGCTGGCGAGACCCATCCAATTGTAGGCGCCAATCTCCTTCGTGTTGGTGACCTTCGCGGCCTGCTGGTCCCACTGTCGGACTAGGTTGAGGGTCGTCGTCGGGTTGCTCGTCGGGAGGCTGGTGATGTTGTTGATTTGGATGCCGCCCAGACCAGCGGACCATCTTGTTACGGCGATTTGCTTCTGGGTCTGGGGATACCACGAATACGTAAGGTAGTTGTTGTTCCAGTTGAAGAAATAGAAGGCACCGGCGGCTACTTGGACGACGAATAGCACTGCGAACGCGACTGCGACCACCTTGAGGAGCTTCAGCCTCGGTGCCGGTGCGTTCCTCCTTGAGAAGAAGACGATTCCCACAGTGGTGAGAAGGAGGGCGGCCCAGACGATCCCGTAGACGTAGGGCGTGGCTATGTTCATCAGCCAGTAAGGAGCGCCCAATATGGTCTCGAGGAGGATGGCGGCGATCAGGGTGAGCAGGTTTCTGATCCAGACGTCGCTCCTCTTCGTGGCAAGGTTTGCCAGCAGGCGGAGGAGCGTTCGAACGGCGAAGACGAGGAGAACGGCGGAGAGCGCGTAGGAGATGACGGCGTACTGGACGGACATCGAGGGCATCAGGCTGATGAGCCCCGCTCCGGAGGCCGGGGCTAGCGGGAGTGCGAATACCCGTGGGACCTGTGCCCAGCTCCCCAAGCCCATCGTCATCATCATGATAGGGTTCATCGTCGAGCCGAGGAGCGGGAAGCCGCCCGATGCCACGAAGGCGTAGAAGGCTATCGCCCACTTGAGCGTCTGCCACAGGGCCCAGAGCCAGACGTTCATCTTCTCACTGGCCCGCATCCCTCCCTGTTCGGCCTCGTAGGGCCTCATGTATCTGGAGAGCACGGTTCCGAGTCTCCAGAGATCGCTCCCCCCGGGTTTGGGGTACACGAGTAGCAGCGCGAAGAGGCCCGCAGCTACGAAGGTGTAATCATGGTAGAAGGTGATACCAAACCAGTTGAGGCCGGCCTTAGCGGAGTAGACCGACTCGGCGATGGACCACTGGAGTATCACCCAAGCGACGGCGAGAACGGCGACTATTGCGATGAGGGCGAGAATGAGTATGGTCAGCCACTTGTAGAGTCTCGCACGCCCTTCTCCGACGTCGGAGTCCATTCGTCTGGAGGGGCGAAGTGTGGTTATTTAGAGTGCTTGGGAAGTCTTCGACAAGACTCCGCATTTCGTTCACAGCTCAACGTGTTTGATGTCGTGTCGACATCTGTCAGTAACGTTCTTCTGCCACTCGTTCCCGGTCGGACCCGGGAAGCAGCGCATTGCCGACCTTGGTGCTGAAGGGAAGGGCGTTCGACGGGAAGGAGCTGCATCGAGCCGCGGTCCTGACCATCGACACCGACGCCGGCGTCATCACCGGGTTCGGCGAGAGGGGCTCGGTCGAAGAAGGGCGTGGCTCGAAGGTGATCAAGCGCGACGACGCGACCATCCTTCCAGGACTGATCGACGCTCACTTGCATTTCTACTCGTCGAAGGGAGAAGGAGTGACATCCTGGGCGAGCGTCCCCGACACGCTGGCCGTCCTCAGGGCCGCGCATGACCTTGGGACGCTCCTGCGGGCGGGCTTCACGACCGTCCGCGAGCTCGGCACGAAGGGAGGCGTCCACCTCGCGCAGGCGGTCGAAGAAGGGGCAGTCGACGGTCCGACTGTGGTCTCGTGCTCGAGGGCGCTCTCACAGACGGGTGGTGACGACGACCCTCCAGGCATCCCGCTCGGGATGGCCCAGCAGCTCGCCTCGTACACCTACTTCTGCGACGGACCCTGGGACTGCCGCAGGGCGGTAAGGAAGGTCGTCAGGGACGGAGGCAGCGTCGTGAAATTCTATGCATCGGGGGCTTTTTCCCGCGGCGCCAAAGTCAGGCAGAACTTCACGCTGGACGAGGTCAGAGCGATCGTCGATGAATCTCACAGGGCAGGTTTGAAGGTCGCTGCCCATGCCTATGGGGAAGACGCCCTGCTAACGATCATAGAGGCGGGCGTTGACTCGATAGAGCATGGTCTCGGACTGACGCCCCGCACAGTGAGGGCGATAGCGGAGAAGGGCATCTACTACGTCCCGACCCTGACCACATACATGGCTGCGTACATGGGCCAATCTCACTCCAGCAGGGCGAGGGAGGAGATGGTGAAACGGCATTTCACGTACGATATGGTAGCCGTGAAGGAGCACAGGGTGAAGGTCGTGACGGGTTCCGACATAGTCGGGGATTCGAAGAGGCCTCACGGGCGCAACTATCTTGAGATCGTCGAAGAAGCGAAGTATCTCGGCAACAGAGAGGCTCTTGAGGCCGCGACGTCGAGAGCGGCGGCGTGTCTTGATCTTCCGGATCGCGGGTCGCTACGGAAGGGGTGCCGCGCGGATGTGATCGTCGTGAAGGGTAATCCGGTCGATGACCTCGAATCCTTAGCACCGGAGAATGTCATCCAAGTAATCAAGTCAGGAAGGCTCCATCCTGGCGCCGCCGACGCGTGAATCCATCAACTAACGGACGGCCCTGTCTACTCGCTTTTCCGAGCGCCGCTGGATTTCTCGTAGTCCTTCTCGAGGAACTTGGCGAAGGTGGACCAGTTCCGCTTGGCTACCTTTGTCCACTCCGCCCGGCTTTCGACTTGGCTCGGGTCGTCGTAGGTCACCCTGAACACCATGTCGAGCCTGGTCTTTCCGTTCTTGAGCTCGCTCAGGCTGTAGTCGCCCACCTCCCTTCCGTCTCCGCAGGTGTCGAAGTGCCACGAATTCGGAGGCTTGAGCCAGACGGCCCTGACTCCTTCCACCGACCGCCTTCTGTCCTTGTAACTCACGATCCAGACTATCCTGTCCTTCGTCCGCTCCAGGAACCGCCTTCTCGCGGTTGAGCCGGTCATCTTGTAGTCGTCCTCCCTGAAGTCCGTGCACCAGTTGAAGACGAAGTCCTTCGGCGCGTTGAACGTCTCAGAGATTTCGTACGTCTTGGTGATCGGGCCTTTCAAAGCAAGCCCTTCTGCTCGGCAAATCCGTTTAAGACTTTCGTCCGAGGAAATTCCAGTCTTTCGTTGCTTGGAGTCTGGGCCATGCGGAAGTCGCTTGATGTAATAAGCCCGGACGAATGCCTCCATTATCTAACCCGCGACTACATGCTGCCTGGCAAGCGAAGGAAGGCGAGTGTACTCACCGCCTATCCGGGCTACCTAGACTACCTTTGCCAGAGGGCGGGCCAGCTCGGCATCGGGCCCGGAGAGTTTGAAATCAGAAGGATAATCGTCGGCGGGGAGGTGCTCACGCGCGCGACAGCTGAGAGAGCGCGCCGCCTCTTTCCGACAGCGAAACTTACCGAGTTCTACAACATAGGCGAATGCATCCAACTCTCAGGGTCCGTCTGTCCAAGAGGCAACATGCATTTCCCCCCACTGGGCAGAATCGATGTTCTCGACCAGGAGGACGGCGCGGAGGTCTCCGAGGGAGAGGTTGGTGTGCTCGTGCTGACCCCGTTCAAGCCACCCAGGGAAGTGACCCTCCTAATCAAGTACAACACCGGCGACTTGGTTAGGAAACAAGCGGATTGTGGGTGCGGCATCAAAGGAAGTGTCGTCTCCAAGCCGCTTGGCAAGCGTTCTGAGAGTTTCATTGGTCGAGGGCTGACGTACAGGGAGCTGTTCGAGATGCTGAGCGACCTCCCGGGAGTAGAACCACCCTTGAAAGCCGGCATAGAACTGGACGGCGGGAATCAAAATCGAGGGCGAAAACAAGTGGCTTACGTTAATCCAGAATGCCTCGAAGAAAGACTGAAGCGCCTGCGCTCAGGAGAGGCCGTAAATAACGGGGACACGCCTACCAAAACGTGAGAAAAGGAGTCAAAGTCGCAGTCGTTGGCGCTTGCGTCGTCGGTTTCCTTCTGTTCTTCTTTCTCGTTCCCGTGGTGACTCAGACTAAGACCGGCCCATATTGGTTGGGGCCGTCTTACACCAAATACACCACTTCCTTGTCTTACTACTACTTCACTGTCGGCGTGGTCTATTCGTGTCAGGGCTATCATATCACAACCCTCAGAGCGAATAGCATAAGCACCGAGACGCTCGAAATATTCTGTTACCAACCTATGCCGAGTTTATAATCAGCCTGAATCGAGCATAGAGTCACCCGATGAAAGTTAACAGCGGGATGAATCCGACGTCAAGTTACCAGAACCGTATCTCGGCCTTGAACCAATAATAATGACTTGGCCAAACTGATAGCGAAATCACTTGTCAATGTTTCTCTGCCCTCTATGCGGGAAGATGACGCCTCAGAAGAGGTTTGACCCTGGTTCGCTCGAGTTGGACATGATGGTCCGGAATCTCCGCGGCAAGGGCAGAGGCCGAGGCTTCGTGGACATGGGAACGAGATCTATTCTTGGAGACAACGAGACTGTCAAGCGCACCAAGGCTAGACTCCTCGACTTGGTGCAACTGCTGTATGATCGAAAACTGTTGAGTGAAGAGGAGCTGACAGAGAGATTTGGTCTTTCCCGGAAAGAGGGCAGAGGCCAGGATGAATCGTGGGAGAATGAAGGCGACGGTGAAGCGTCCGAGGATGTCGTCCAGGCGCTTCACGAGGAAGTCGAGGTCCTCGAAGACGGAATCAAGGAAGCCATAGTGGAAATCGAGGAGGAGCTTGATTCAGTGGACGTCACGTTCGACGAGGACGAAGATTTGATTCACCGACTTAGAAATTCAGTTGGAAGGCTTATAGCCGAGAGCGCAGCTTCAAAGGATAATGCCCTTCAAAATGGCGGATCCAGCTAAGAAAGGGCCAGCAGGTTCGGAAGTAGTGGCTGGGACGCCAATCGCGGCGAAGACGGAGCCCCAGGTGCCAAGCGATGGCGGCAAGATCGTCGGGTGTAGCATCATACCAAGTGTTGAAGAAGGTCGGTGGAAGATGCAGCTTGTGAACAATTGTGACCCCTTTCTCGCCGAAGTGGGGAAGCTTCCTCCGGAAACCAGTCGAAACTTCGCTCTACATGCTCAGAGCATGGATGCGAAGACTCAGGCTCGGATAGCATCGTTGCGCAAGAAACGCCACACAACGGTTCCCTGAGAACCAGCCATCCTCCCATCCGTTGATGGGGAAAGCGCCGGTCCGATCATTCGAGAGATTCAATCATTCTGCTTCCCCTGCAATCAAGCTGGTCCCGAGGTTCCAGCGGTCGGTCTGCGGAGAGATGCGTAC
>CAWCLN010000019.1:0-37006 GCA_963796425.1 uncultured archaeon
ACTTTGGAGCTCGGGATCGACATCGGGTCCGTCGACCTAGTGGTGCAGTACATGTCTCCGAGGCAGGTGACCTCACTGGTCCAGCGAGTCGGGAGGAGCGGGCACAACCTCGGCAGGGTATCCAAGGGCGTTCTGATGACCGTCTCGGCCGATGACATCCTTGAGTCGTCAGCCAGTATCCTATCCGCAGGGCGCGGAAGAATCGAGCCCACAAGGCCCTATGCCAATTCCCTCGATGTCCTCGCTCATCAGGTGGCGGGGTATCTGATGGATTTCGAGACAATGGAGTCCGACCAGATGCTGGAAGAGGTGAAGAAGGCGGCGCCCTTCAGGGACCTCCAGGAGGAGACCTTCAACCGCACTGTGGGCTACCTGTCAGAGCTCAGGAAAGTGAGGTTCGATGGCAAGACACTTTCAAGGACGAGGTTGACGAGGGAGTACTACTTCGAGAACCTGTCGATGATTCCGGACGAGACCAGATACCTCGTTGTCGACGTGTCTACAAACGAGACCGTTGGGATATTGGGAGAGGAGTTCGTCCTGCTGAAGGCGAAGGTGGGAGTCCACTTCATCTGCAAGGGGAAGGTGTGGCAGATAGAAAAGGTCGCGGACGACAGGAAGATCTACGTCACGCCTGTGGAAGATCCTCTGGCCGCGGTCGCGACATGGGACGGGGAGATGCTGCCGATACCCTTCGAGCTGGCCCTCGAGACTGGGAGGCTCAGGAGGTCTGTTTCCGAGGCACTTGACAGGGGCGAACAGGCGGTCGAGGAGGCCCTCAAGGAGATTCCGGGCAGCGCCGCCGCGAGGGCCCTTGTGGTTGACGAGATCGCGGAGCACAAGAAGATGGGGGCTGCGGTCCCGTCCGACAAGCTTGTACTCTTCGAGGGGTTCGGGAAGTACTTGGTATTGCATCTCTGCTTCGGGGAGTCGGTGAACAGAACCTTCGCGTATGTCTTCGAGGAGCTCCTCTCCAGGAGGGGGCTGGTGAGAATCTGGTGGCTGGATGGGTACAGAGTCCTTATGGAACTCACCACTGACACAGAGGAACTCGATTTGAAGGCCCTTTCGAAGGAACTGATGGAGCTCTCGCCAGAGGAGCTCCAGAGGACCTACGCGGTGGCGGCCCAGCGGAACTTCCCCTTCCCGGCTCGCGTCAAGCATGTGGCCGAAAGATTCGGAGCCCTCAAACGCGGAAAGCTGATCACCCACCCCAACCTGTGCTCCCTCCCCGTCCGGTTCGAGAAGACCCCGATCTTCGAGGAAGCGCTTCAGGAGACGGGCAGGGACCTCATCGACATGGAGAGGAGCAAGAAGGTCCTGGCTCTCGTCGCTGGAGGTGAGATAACCGTGGAGACCTTCCAGGCCGGAGACAGGCCGACCCCGATAGCCTATGGTCTGCTGTACAGGTACCTTGAGGTCCCTGAGGCGGTCGCTCCAGATTCGCTGGGGAGGTCTTCCTATCAGCGCATGAAGGCGAGCATCTTCGGGACCGACGTCAGCCTGGTCTGCATGAAATGCGGGACCGACCAGGGTTTGGTGGCGGTCGGCGAACTGCAGGACGAGCCGAAGTGTGCCTCGTGCGGATCCGGGCTGCTGGTGCCGTGCTACTGGGGTACCGCCAAGATCATCGGTCTCCTTGAGAAGAGAGGAGCCAAGGGGCAGCTCAACGAAGAGGAGAGGGTCGAGCTATCCAAGGCGAGGAGGGCGGCCGACCTCGTGCTGTCGTACGGAAAGAGGGCGGTGGTGGCCCAGACGGTCTACGGCATTGGCCCTCAGACGGCTTCCAGGATCCTGGCCCAGATGCACGATGACGAGGAGGTGTTTTACAGGGAGCTCCTGGAGGCCAAGATCAAGTTTGTGACAACCCGGCAGTTCTGGGGCAACTGAAAGTCCATTAAAGGGCGCGGATGGGGCAGACTCGAATTGGTACTGGCTGGGAAGGTCTTCCTGGTGAGGGAGAACTTCGACATGGACGTGCTCGCGGAGAAGCTGAAGGCGTTCAGAGTCGAGACGGAGAACACAGTGGAAGACCAGGAGTTCAAACTACTCTCGGAGATCACTGACCTGACGGCAGGGAAAGGGACGCTTGAAGGAACGTTTTCCTTCGATGTGGTTTTTGTGGTGAGGCACAGAGATAAGGCGGTCCCTGTCCCAAGGACTTACGAGGCTCCGTTCTCCTTCAACCTCTACAAGGACAGACTCTTCCTAATTGTGTACGACAAGAAGAACAGGGCAAACAACATCGCGAATGAAATGAGTAAGGCCGTCTTCCTGAGTCTGGGGCAGATCGTCGAGGCCAGAATTGATCCTGATACATTGCGGAAGTTCCACGAGAAGAACTTCGAAGATACGAAGATCATTTTCTTCGACGATATGGACCTGCCGAGCATCAACAAGCTGTCGCTCTACGGAGCGAGCCTCGGAAACACGACGCTCTACTCGGATTATCTCACACATGGAAAGCTGTGGTACATCGTGCTGAAGAGCTCGAAAACCGGCTACGTGATGGGGGTGACTAGGAACTGCGTCGTCACGGGTTTTAGTAAGATGGACATGTCCGAGTTTAGCTCGTTCATCAGGGGAGAGATACTCCCGCTGATCACATAGTTTGCTGAAGATAATACCTGGCGACGCAGCTCTCATCTTCACGAGCCCTAGCCAGAGCATCCTTCTCATTTCCGACCTTCACCTAGGACTCGAGAAGGAGATGGCGAAGAAGGGATTCAGTCTCCCCGCCTATTCGATAAAGATGGTCGAGAGGGTCCGTGACCTGGCAGAAGGATATCACGCGACAAGCCTGGCGGTCCTGGGCGACGTCAAGCATACCGTGGGAAGAGTCGAGGACATCGATTGGGGGGTCGTTCCGTGGTTCTTCGACACGATGCTGAATCTCTTTGAGGCCGTCGACGTAGTGCCGGGCAACCACGACGGGAACATCAGGACCGTGCTGCCTCCGCGAGTGAAGCTTCACCCGTCACAGGGAACGGTAATCGGACAGGGGCGAGGAAGGGTCGGGCTGGCTCATGGTCACGCTTGGCCCTCAGAGGAGGCGATTGCTACGAAGAACCTTGTGATTGGTCACTCTCACTTCACGTACGAGATGAAGGATGCGCTGGGGTCGAGGACCAGGGAGTCTGTCTGGGTCTCGGCAACGTATGATGTTGCCAAGCTGATGGAAGGGGCAGGGTACCGCTCAAGGGCAAAGGGGGAGGGAAAGCTGACAGTGATGCCCCCGTTCAACAGGATGGTGGGAGGCCAGCCGATCAACAGGAGCAGGTCGTTTCAGTTCGGACCAGTGCTCTCGTCCAGGTCGGTCAGCCTCGAAGAGGCAGACATATTCCTGATGGACGGCACTAGGGTGACCTAGACATGTCTAGGTCGGTCGAGAGGGGCCGCCGAGGGCGGACCCCAGCAGACGTTCCAGAGATGGTTCACCGACCGCGCCAATGACGGCGTCCATCGGTTGACCGCCCCTGAAGACCATGAAGGTGGGGATCGAGAAGACTTGGTAACGCGACGAGATGTTGATCTCCTCGTCGACGTTGACCTTCCCGAAGACTGCCTTATCGGAATACTTGGCTGCCAGCCTTTCGACCACAGGGTCCATCACCCTGCACGGGCCGCACCAAGCCGCCCAGAAATCCACGAATAGTGGTTTGTCTCCCGAGCTGAGTTCATCGAAGTTCGCCTCGGTAAGCTTCACGGTCAAGCCCCGGTGTTCTGTTTTTGTAGGCATCAACTTGAATCGATTCGTCCATCGAGCTGAGATGTATATTTAAGATTGCGAAGATTTCTCCGAATTCATACACGGCGAAAATGAATATCATCCACGCTCTGAGTGAGAAACTGAACGCCACCGAACCTTCAGCCGGACAGCTCAGACGGGCTTCAGTTGCTGTAACTCTCGATGATCCTGAATCGCCCAGCGTACTCTTGATCAAGAGAGCGGACCGAGTGGGCGATCCGTGGTCGGGACAGGTCGCATTCCCAGGCGGGAAGGCCCAAGAGGGAGACAACACACTGAGGGAGACCGCAATCAGAGAAACTCGCGAGGAAACGGACATTGATCTAGGGCAGGATGCTGATTTCTTGGGCTATCTCACACCCTTCAAGACTCACACGGGGACCTTGGACGTCTTCCCTGCTGTCTTTCTGCTCAAGAAGAAGGTCGACGTGCACCCAAACGAAGAGGTTTCGTCTTATCAATGGGTGAAGCTGGAGAAGCTGATGGCTGAGCAAGCAAAGTCATCCCACAGAACTGACGCGGGCAGCCAGACCGGAGAGATGTCTGCGTTGGCCGTTGACGGCTACGTGGTCTGGGGGCTCACCCACCGAATCATCTCCTCCCTACTTGGCTGAAATGAGCCGGTCGTCGACATCAACTCTCTCACAGTCAATGAAGCTGCGGGAGTGATGGGCGTAGTGTACGGGGCTATGGCAGGTACGATCTTCGCAATCTCGCTCGGCCTCCAGCCGTTGTCGCTGCTGGTCTACAGCCAGGTGGTGCTCAGTCTGATGATACCACTACCTATGGTGCCTTTGCTCCACTATACTAGCAGGAGGAAGTTCATGGGAGAATTCGTCAACCGCCGCGCTACGACGATCATTGCGTTGGTCTTCGCTGGCACGATAATCGCGCTGAACGCCTATCTTCTACTGACCCTGTAGAAGTTCCCCGCGTGCCTTCCTGAGTCCGTTTACTTCGCTCAGCTCAAATGGGAATACTATCCATTCTTCGGTCGTCTCGAGGAAGTAGTCGGGGTGGGCCTTGCTCCAAGGCTTCTCGAAGAGTACGGCTGTTTCCACGACGCTAGCGCCACTCTCGTTCAGGAATCCTTTCGCCCGAATCATGGTGTCACCTTGGTCGACCAGGTCGTCGACAAGGAGGACATGTTTTCCCTTGATATCCTCGGTGGGCGCCGAGAGTATCCTGATTGAGCCTCGCTCGGCGATGCCGCTATAGGACTTCACGGTGATCGTGTCGATCTTGACGCCCAGGCGGTCCGACACAACCATGGCCACTGGTATGCCTCCCCTTGCTATCCCGATCACCAGGTCGAAGGTCTTTCCTGACGAGCGGACCTTCTCTGCCAGGGCTTCGGTCAGGTTGCCGTACTCGGGCCAGCCGATGTACCTGAACTCTCCCATCTAGACGGGAGAATCGCTGCAAGTCTAGATAACTCTTCGACACTGAACTTTCGAAGAGAGGGTGAAACGAGTGGGCCGGGGCGGATTCGAACCGCCGACTTTCGCCGTGTAAGGGCTTGACGGGCTTGGCCTGACGTCCAAACCGAGCTAGACGACCGGCCCACCTCGCTCGCAATCCAGACCGCTAATAAGCGTTGGAAGCCCAGATGAATTGGAGAAGTGTGTTTCTGCCATCTCTCAACGAATCAGATTTAACCGACGGCAGTGGGCCAGGGTTGGCGCTAGTCGTGGGAACCAGACTCGTCAAGATAGTTGCCGTCCGAGCCCGAGAGATTCTTGACTCTCGAGGATATCCGACTGTGGAAGCGGAGGTCATGACGACTGCGGCGGTCGGCAGAGCGAGCGTGCCTTCTGGCGCATCAACGGGTTCTCATGAGGCCCTTGAGCTCAGAGATGGGGACCCGAAGCGGTTCTTCGGGAGAGGAGTCTCGAAGGCCGTCGCGAATGTGAACAGGGTGATTGGTCCCAGGCTGAAAGGAATGGACTGTCACGACCAGAGGGCGATCGACGAAAAGATGATCGGGCTCGACGGAACACCGAATAAGGGCAGGTTGGGCGCCAACGCAATTCTCGCGGTTTCTATGGCGGCTGCCAGGGCGGCAGCCAACACCAACCTGCTTGGGCTCTTCGCCCAACTCAGGACTTCCGCAACCTACACCCTTCCCGTTCCGATGATGAACGTGATCAACGGGGGAAGGCACGCGGGGAACGAGCTTGCTGTCCAAGAGTTTCAAGTTGAACCAGTAGGGGCCGACTCCTGCACAGAGGCCATCAGAATCGGCACCGAAGTCTACCAGTCGCTTAAGAAGGTCCTGACCTCTGAATATGGGAGGAACGCCATAAACGTGGGAGACGAGGGAGGATTTGCTCCTCCGCTGAGCAGGACGACTGAGGCTCTCGCCTCACTCCGAAAGGCGATCAAGAAGACAGGATACGATGAGGGGGAGGTCAGGCTCGGCATAGACGCCGCAGCATCGACGTTTTACGACAACAAGAAGAGAACGTATGCCATGGATGGAAGGTCCATGAGTCCAGAGGGGCTCGAGGATTTCTACACATCACTGAGAGATGAGTATGGGTTGCTGACGATCGAGGACCCGTTCGCTGAGGACTCATTCGATTCCTTCGCATCGATCACGAGGAGGCTCGGGAAGGAAACTCGGATAGTCGGTGATGACCTCTACGTGACCGACGTCACTAGGATAAAGAAGGGGATCGGGACGGGAGCAACCAATTCCGTCCTTATCAAGCTCAACCAAATCGGAACGGTCTCAGAGACCGAGGATGCGATAGACCTAGTCGGAAGGGCAAAATGGGATGTTGTAGTCTCGCACCGGTCTGGAGAGACTGACGACCCGTTCATAGCCCATCTTGCGACCGCCTTCGGTTCCGCGTTCATCAAGACGGGCGCACCAGCCAGAGGGGAACGGGTGGCGAAGTACAACGAACTGATGAGGATCGAGGAGATACTCGGTTCGAGGGCCAGATACGCAGGCAATCAACTCAATCAGTAGATCAGTGGATTTCGGAGCGCAGGGGGTGGGATTCGGACCCACGAGTCCCGTGAGAGACACAGGCTTAGCAAGCTTGCGCGATTTGTCTGCGCCTTACCAGGCTGCCCGTGTGCGACTCTAGGCTACCCCTGCGCAAGTTCAGTCTGATTCGTGGCCGTTAAAAAGCTGTGAGTGGCGGCGGGCCCCTCGGAGTTCACCATCACTCTCCGCCCCCTTTTCGCCGGAATGGGAATCCCCCACGTAGACGAGGCAGCGTGGCCACGTCACCATAGGGCTGCTCCCTCCCGGACCTCGCCCGGTTCGGCAATCAAGAGTCAGGACCTCTCCTTCGAGAGGACTGCTCCTCATGACCGCCCGCCCCGGCGTGAGTTCGTCTCCCCCGCCCAGCGCGGGTCGCGGGGAAGGTGGCTTTACCCGAAGGTTGCTGGCGCTGCGTGAAGCCGGTTTCAGCCGAGCGGGGACGGCTAACCCCCGTTCCCTACCCACCGCCGACGCGGCAGAGTCTAGCCTGTGTAATTAACGTGCTGTTTTATTGTCGCCTTCATCCGGCAGACGTTGCAGAGACCCGACGATGACGGCCTTCCACAGTCGGAGCAAGGGACCGATGCCTTCCTGTCTGCACCAGCATATCGCGAGATGACTTTCAGGCTCGACCTAAGAAGCACGTTCTTGATCCCCGGATGGCTGGTCTCCATACGGTCGAGGTAGTCTCGGACCTCCGTCCTCAGGCCCTCGTGCATGTAGGGACAGCTGACACTCTGGAAGGGGACCCCGGACTGGAATGCGAAGAGGGCCACCTCCTCCTCATAGACTTCCATGAAGGGCTTGACTCTCCTAATCGCGAAGCTGTCGTCGGTGTAAGCAGGGTCGAGCCAGCCTAGCCGCGCCACGTCACCGTGGAGCAGGTTCATAACGAATGTCTGGATGCAATCGTCGAGGTTGTGGGCTGTGGCCACGACAGAAACTCTCGCCCTCTCGGCGGCCTCGTCTATCGCCCGACGCCGGAAGACCCCGCAGAAACTGCAGGAAGAGACATCCCTCTCTTCCTTCCAGTTCAGTGCCTCGTCCAAAGAGAACCCGAAGAGGTCCTTGTACGATACGGTCAGGTGCTCCACACGGAGCTGAGCGGCCGTGGACCTAGCGTGCTCCAGTGCCTCCTCACGGTAACCTGCTACTCCCTCGTCCACAGATATCGCTACGAGTTGGCTCCCGTGCCTGCCGCTAAGGCGATGAAGGACACTGAGCAAAGAGAGGCTGTCCTTTCCGCCTGAGACCGCGACGCCGACCCGCTCTCCGCGACGTATCATCCCGTACTTTGAGATGGTCCTTCGTGTCTTCTCCACGATGGAGGTACTGAAGCAGTTGGAGCAGAGAGACTCGCCAGAGTATCTTCTAGTGTAGAAGACTTTTCCTCCGCACCTCGAGCAGCCTTCCATGAACCTCAGTTTTCCAACGCTCTGGCTAATATTAAGCGTGAACGCTTAAAGCGACACCGAACTCGCGGAGTCTTGAAGGCGGTTGGAAGAGCACAGGAGGTTCGAATTCCATTACGGGATTGTAATGTTCCGGACTCGAAGATTCCTGTCGGCTATGGATAGGCTGGGCAGGGCCCGGGTTTCAAGACCGGCAGGCTGGTTCCTTCTCATCTTCATGCCTGTGGCGTGCGGAATAGCGCTGTTCCTCTTCCTCAGCGAGGCAGGGGTGCTTCTCTCACCCAAGGGCGCCGCCGTCGGCAGCTACGTGAGGTCCATCGGTCCGCTGGCGAACCTCGGTCTGCCAGGGATCAACCCGTACCTGCCCATCGTGGACGGATGGATAGCGCTCTTTGTCGCAATGGTCATCCATGAGGGAGCACATGGTGTAATTGCGAGGAGTCGGGGGATTCCCGTCAAGTTCTCGGGTCTGATCTTCTTCCTAGTCATTCCAATCGGAGCTTTTGTGGACGTGGACGAGGACGCGGTGAAGATTGCGAAGGCCGCCGATTCAGCGAGGTTCCTTGCAGCAGGTGCCGGTATCAACTTCGTGGTCGGAGTGGTCTGCCTGCTTCTACTGTTCGGAGTCGTTTCGACGATGAAACCAACCAACAACCAAGGCGTGGGGGTAGTCGTCATCCAGGGTTCACCCCTGGGCGACGCTGGAGTCAAGACCTACGACTACATCATCGCTGTGAACGGAATCCAGATAAACAACACTTCCGCCATTTCCACAAGCTCCTGGTATAAGATCGGAGAAGTCGTCAAGGTGACAGTCTGGAGGGATGGTACAACGTTCTACCGCAACGTCACTATTGGAAGTCAACTCTTTCAGAATACGACGTCAGGCAAGAATTTCACCCTTCCCCTCCTTGGATTGAGTAGCCAGAGCCCTAGCGTGGGCGACCTGCGAGGCGTCGTCTCGACATACACGGGCTCATTCCTGAAGACACCTTTCCTGTATCTCTGCATACCAACGCTTCCGAACTGCCAGCAACTGGCGCCCTTCTCTGACACAATGTCGGGCTTCTACACCTCGTACTACGGGCCCTCACTGACACCTCTCGCCAACTTGCTCTATTGGCTCTTCTTCCTCAACTTCAGTCTGGCCATCTTCAACTCTCTTCCAATCTACCCGCTTGACGGCGGGCAGGCGTTCAGAGTCGGGGTCCAAGCACTGGGCAGGGGCAAGCTCAGCGAAGCGAATCTGACAAGGATCACACTGAGCGCGACCCTGGCCGTCGTGGCGCTGCTGCTCGGAGTAGTCGTTGGCCCGTATCTCATCTAGGTGCCTTTGGTTCACTGGATGTCGGTCGCCTCCCCTTTCAATATTGAATGAATAGCCTCCGCCCGACATGGGCAGCATTGTTCAGCAGCTCGCTCTGCAGTTCGCCCCACTGGTGACAACGGCCCTTGGAATGCGAACTCGACTGCCATACTCTTGGTCGGGCCGGCCTACGCTTCAGTCCTGTTCGTCGGCATCCTGTTGTGCATCACATGGATTGAGAGGAGACCTGGTGGAGCCTGATCATGGGAGGCGTTATTCTTGGCATCCTCGCGGGGTTTGTATTCTCAGTCATCCTGAAGCTTTGACCGCGTATCTAAGCAGAGCCACGATACCGCCGAAGGCCGAGATCTGCTTCCCGAATTCCATGGAAGAATCGGCGAGGTATACGGAACCACGTCTCTGTTCAACCTCGTTCAGCGTTCTGACCACCTCTTCTTCGTCAAGGCCGGCAGCGAAGACGTTGTCAGACACTGCGCACGCGTCCACCGCACCAGCCATCGCCGCCTCGCACACGCGTGGTAAGGAATAGGCAACCTTGGGGTCGCCTGTTGAAACCCTCCTGACGACCTCGGCGACCAGCTGTTGAATCTCGATTAGACGGGAACCTCTCGCGGCTTGCTGGAAGGCCGGGTCCTTGACGAGGGCACGGACCCCGTCTGCACCTGTGGTGTCAGGTCCTTCTATTGTTTGAATTGTCCTCGACTTCAGAGCGTCCTTGAGCCTGTTTGCAATCAGGTTCTTGAAGTTCCCCGGCCCTGATACGACGACCTCATCATCCTCCCTAAGAGTCTGCGAGACCAAGTCTACGACTTTCGAGACATAAGGACCTGAGCTCTGCTCCTCCGACATCTTGCCACCGAGGCCCGATTCGATAGTGGCGATTACCGAGAGATGTGACCCGCTCAGCACGCCTACCCCTGCGTCACGCCTGTCGGTTGCGACGATGACGAACCTCTTTGAAAGACCTCTCGGAGGGCGCACAAGTCCTATCTCGACTGAGCTCCAATGGTCTTTGCTTATTGTCAACGCGCGGCCGGGAGTGAGAGTGACCGAGTGGGACCCTGTCTTGGTGACGCTCTCGTCACTTGCCTCGACGATCGAACCCCTGACTCTGACTCTTTCTATGCTGCTGTCGAGGTGGACTTCCTCCACCGACAGCGCAATCGTCGTCTTGACTCTTTCCCCCTTGTCGGGTCTTGAGAACTCACCCTCGTTCTTCAGGACCCTCGAGCTGCGGGTTACGATGACGTCTCCCTTTGAGATGAGTCGCCTGAGTGTCCAGAGATCCTCAGCAGACTCGATTATGAGCGAGCAGCGACCGTGCTTCTGGTTGAATTCGGTGACTATCAAAGGCCCGAGCTACTCTAGCCCGAGATCCCTGAACGTTCCGATCCGTACGTCATCAGGGACATTGTTCAGCTCGCCTGTCCGATGGCCGATGATCCCCTTCACCCCCACCTTTGCGGCTGATTCCACGAGTCTCTGGGTGACTATGCCATCAAAAATCAGGAATTGGACGCCGTTCGAACCCTCCATCTTCTGGACGAGTTCGCTTATCGGGAACCTCCCGACCTCCTGCAGCCCCTGATCGAGCAGAACGGCTTCCAAGGTTCCGTTCAGGTTCGGATAGAGTTCGCGAGCCTTCACCACGACCGGCTCTTCTGGCTCTTCTTGGGCTCTCTCCGGGGCACGCTCCGCGGGCCCCTCCTTCCGAGATCCTGAGGGAGCGGTCTCCAACCTCTCGGACTTGAGCATGTTGATGACATCGATCGGCGTCAGGTCTTCGACTTCCTTACCAGTAGGCGCTCTGATGACCTTCTCCACCCTGACGACCTGGGCCAACTCCTTCTCAATCAAGTCGCCTCCTCTGTCGCCGTCCAAGACCGCGATCAAACGCTTCTTCTTCCCGAGTTCGATTATCGAATCGGGAACGCTCGTACCTTCGAGTGCGACGACGTTCTCGATTCCGGCTCTGAGGAAGAGCACGACGTCGGCCCTTCCCTCTACCAGGTAGACCAATTCCGAGGAGAAGACGCCGGGCCCCGCAGGAAGGTTCTCCAGACCGTAGTTGATCACACGGGCTCTCTTGGTAGACTCCGTGACGTCCTTCAAGACGTTCTCGCCTTCGCTGGAAGTCTTGGAACTCCAGTCTCTGACTATCAGCTTCGCTCTGTCAACGATCTGTTTCCTCTTGGTCGCCCTAACATCCTCTATCGCGCCCAAGTTGAAACGGGCGCTACAGGGCCCGACCTTGTCGACACTCTCGACAGCGGCAGCTATTAGTGCGGCAGTACCTATGTCTGTCGACATCGGCACTATCACCTCTCCCTTTGTCTTGTCATTCTTCGACTCGAGGTTGATCTCTATCCGCCCGACCTTCCAGCTCTTCTGGAGCTCGTTGAGGTTCATTTCGGGGCCGAAGAGCCCTTCTGTTTGACCGAAGATGGCGCCGATTACGTCGGCCCTTTCTACGACTCCGTCTACCTCAAACCTTAGTTTTACTAGATACTTTACTATACCTGAATCTGGCAATTCCATTCACTTCTGTTTCGTTCATCTGTGTTCTAACTCATGCTTAACGGGGTTAGCGTAAGTCGATTTCTTGACTGAAAAACCGAGAATATAAACCTCGTGGTTTTCGACTCTGGTCTACGCATCTCCACGCAAAGACAATCCCTGTCACGTCGGGCGAGCTCAATTGTGAGCCACAAAACGAATCTCATCCCCTTTCATATTGAAGCTTTGCGGCAAGCGCAAGACTGGCGGCAACAAAGCCGTCGCGAGGGAGGACCCACCTGACTATCAGACTTGGCACCAGCGCCGAGACACCTGTGGGAAGAAGAAGTCAGGTGAACGGGATTGAGGGAGTAATGTCATTTAGTTCCGTTTGAAGGGCAGAGTATCTTTGGAATCCATGCAGTAGGGCGAGCTTGAACAACGTGCCCAGTTTCAGTTCGCGGAGTCTGCAAACCTGGAGAGGTTCTCTATATGGAGGAAGACACCTTTCGAAGCATGCTTGAGGCGACGCCGTTCCGCCAATGAGGCAGAAATGCCTTCGTGCGTGAGCTTCTTCAGACATCTCGAGGCCAAGGCCGCTCCCTCCCTGTCCAAGTCAGTGAGGATGACAACCTTCTTCGAGTCTTCGAAGACCCTCGTCCATCTCCTTCTCACGGAGGAGAGGGAGGCCAGATGGCCCCTGTATCCCAGCATGCGGAGAGCTTCCTCATCTCGCTGGCCCTCGACCAAGATGGACCAGCCCTCATCCGAAAGCCGGTTGAGATCGTGCACGAAATCTGAGACGAAGGCCCCGAAGGCATCGATGATCTTTTGGCGCTTGTCTATCATCCTTCAATCGCTCTAGGTGTTGTTGCCCGTCTCTGACAAGCCCGGATCATGTCCCAGCTTTTAGCGGGGAGCGTCACCAAGCCTCTTCAACGGGCAAACGGCCTTCGTTTGTCGCGCGACTGGGTAAACCATCCGCTCATCAAAGCGTTTCCGCCTTCGCGGGTGGCCGTTTTGCGCGCTTTGGAACGAAAGCCGTCTTGAAACCGACGGAGAGACGGTCTATTTTAGCTGTTTGTGCAGCGCCGAAAGGTCAAGCTCGAACCCGGACACGGGAACCTTCAATCCGAAAGCGTCGATTGCCTCGGGTTTCAGCTCGCCAACGTAGCCGAGTGACTGACCAGCAGTACCAACAGTTGCGCACCGGCCTGTAGCAAAGGCCCAGTGCTGGGACTCCTTCGCTACGATCTCCTTGCCCGCGAGCGTTCTGCAGACGGACTCCAGGTACATCTTGGCCTCCGAGTAGGAGGCCTGAGAGTGGGCGACGAGACACCCTAGGTGCCATGTTTCGGATATCCCGCCTTCGGTGCGCGTGTAGACCCTGCCTATCTCGAAGACGCGTTGAGGATAGTCGGACTTGGCGTTACTTGAGAGGGCGGCCATCAGGTTGGGAATCAGCGAATCCCTCAGCACTGAGTGCTCGAGGCTCCGCGGCTCGTGCACGACTATCCTCTCGTTGGAGGACCTGTCGAACTTCGCATACAGGGATTCCTCGTCTACAAGCTCGTAGGTCATTAGTTCCAGCATTTCGGAACAGGCCATCACCGTCGACGTCGAGTCAAGGAATTGCTCGAACGGGTGGAAGCTGCCCGGCTGGTTGCTGGGCGGGTAGAGCGATTTGATCCTGTCGATTCCGTATCCCAACGCGACCTCTTCGGCGATGTCGACTGGATGGAGGAGGTCGATCCTGTACCTTGCAGCCATCGCGGTTTCGCCCTTGACCGACAGGCGGCTCCTTCCGAGCGCTTCGACGATTTGACGCCTCGTTAAGTCAAGACCGAGGGTCGAGGTGATGAGATGGAGGTCTAGCGCGAGCCGGACAGGGGCAAGGTCTGGTGTTACACGCGGCCCAGAGACGTATCCGATGGAGACAGCACCGATCTTCGCGCCGGCCTCTGCGAGCGTCGTGGCCATGATCGCCAAGACGTCGTCCCCTGCCTGGCGATTTGTGCTTGTGACGTCGATGAACACGTTGCGGGTCTTCGTGGTGACTCTGGTGAGGTCGCCGTTGATGACGGGGGGAAAAGACAGGACTTCCCCTCTGGAATCGGTGATGATTGGGAACAACTCGCTCCCCTTGAGTACTGGCCCGTAGGCCCTTCCATCGGCAGTCTCCGAGAGGATCTGAGATATCGTTGCCGACTTCTTGCCACCCAGAGGGGTGAACCTGAAGTCGGACCTGACAGCGGCGTATGAGAATGGGGGCGTGACGGCTCCCAAGTCGTGCAGGCCAATCGCGACCCTCTTCCTATTCCTTCCGAGTCCGTTGTGAAGGTCCTCCTGCAAGGAGATGATCTGTCTAACGTCTTCGGCGCCCAGATGGAGGCCGGTTGCAGTGGCGCAAGCGATGAAGGGCCTTACTGAGGAGAGCCTCTCGTCGACTGAGACCGAAACTCCTGAAGGCTTCACGGGATAGTGAGGCATCCCAACTTCCTTGCCGATGAGGCCTTTGAGTGATCTGCTGATCCCAAAGTCAGTCCCGTAGTCGGGCCTGTTGGGGCTGTACTCGACTCGCACAGAGTCCTTGTCGACGCCCTCGATGTCCAAGCCGATGTACGGGAGCCTGTCAAGAATCCTGGCTCGGTTTGCGCCGACCATCTTTGAGAACCTCCTCAGGTTGATCCTAACTACGGGCAATCTCCACTCTGTTCCTTAGCCAGTCCAGGTCGCTGCCGTACAGGGCCCTCATATCGTCGAGCCCGAAACGCATCATCATCAAGCGCTCTACGCCTGGTCCCCAAGCGAGGACCGGGACCTTCACTCCCAGTGGGACCGTCACTTCAGGTCTGAAGACGCCCGATCCGCTCAGCTCTATCCATGCCTTCGCCACATTGGAATAGCCGATTACTTCCAGAGATGGTTCAGTGTAGGGGAAGTATGTAGGCCAGAGCTTGACGCTCTTCATGCCGAGTTTCTTGTAGAACTCCTTGAGGAATCCCATAAGGTGCCTTACGTTGAGCCCCTTTCCCACCATGATTCCGTCCATCTGGTGGAACTCCGCGATGTGCTTGTAATCGAGGTTTTCATTCCTGTAAACCTTGCTGACTGCGAAGACCCGGTTCTCCTTTTCACGCGACTCGGAGAGCGCCCTCACCGTGAGAACGGTGTTGTGAGTCCTCAGGACCAAACGCCTGGCCTCCTCGATTCTCCAGGGGTACCCCCAGCCCTTGCTGCCAGTCTTCCAACCATTCTCATGGGTCGCCGCGACCTTCGCTACGACCCCCCGACGGCTCATCTTCCTGTCCATGAGCCCCTCGAGGTAAAACGTGTCCTGCATCTCCCTACCAGGATGGTCCTGCGGAATGAAGAGTGCGTCGAAGTTCCAGAACGCCGGGTTGACGCTGCTGCCTTCCAGCTCTGTGAAACCCATAGAGATGTAGGTTTCTCTTATTTCCCTGATAAAATCCCTGACAGGGTGCCTCCGTCCGGGGTAGAACCGAGTGGCCTTCGCCTCGACATCGATCGACCTCAGTCTCTTTCCGCGCCAAGCCCCTGAAACAAGGACCTCCGGAGATAGCCTGTCCAAGGAGTCCCCAATCTCCTTGATGGTTGCAGCCTTCATTCCCGCTTCTGTGATGGAAATCGACGAAGTGCGGACGGTCGACTTCCTGAGTACTCCTCGCTTGACCAGTTCAGCAAGGACCCCCCGTTCAGCAGCCGAAAACGATGCTTCGTTCGCCCCTCCCGAGACAGAGTCCATGATTGAATTGAGGACCCCAGGCCCGTCGCTGTCAGCGATGCGGACGACTGGAGGGGAGCGCATCTGGTCTAGATGAACCCATCCGGCGGCCCTGGCCCGACCAAAGGCTGCGGAGAATTCGCTCTCGGAGACGAACTTGGACTTCAGTGCGTCGATGGTGAGTGGCTCGGGCGACTCGGCCACCGCGTTGACCAGGGTAAGCTCAGGCGGGGAATGGCTGATTGCGAGACTCTCCTCTTCTGTTTCATTGATTGTCACCAGACCCTTGGAAGAGAGCCACTGCAGCGAACGTCTCACCTGGTCCGTCTTGAGCCCTGTCTCTTTCACCAGCAACTCGAATCCGAGTCCGCCTTCTCTAACAAGGGAGGCGAGGACATTCCTCTCAAACGGGTGGAGTGAAGTCGACATACCTCTCTCATCTTCCAGTAGACGCGAGGTAGTCCCGGCTCTTTGCGAGGAGCTCCTTTGCGTCATTCGTCAGCGCCTCCCGTCGTTTGTGATGGTCTTCCAGGAACTTCTTGACCAGGCCCGCAGCCTCCTGTTTGCATTCGCCGCAGAGTCTGGTCCCTTTCGTGCACTCTCCGTAGACCCGCTCCAAATGCTCGTTGTTGTGCGCAAAATGGAACTGGTATAGGTCATACACTGGGCATATGTCGGGTCGTCCCCCCAGGCGCCGCTGCTCTTCGACCGTGTCCCTGCCACCGGTGAACGCGCTGAGCACTTTGCGGGAAGCCGATGCCGGGGCGTCGTCGAGGGTCAGAAGCGAGGCTTCTGTCCGCTTCGACATCTTCTCATCCCCGTTCAGACTCAGCATTAGGCGATGATACACAGAGGAGGGAGAAATGAAGCCGAACTCCTCTTGGTACTTGGCCGCAAGATCACGGGTCAGTCTGAGGTGAGGGTCCTGGTCCGCTCCCACAGGAACTAGGACGGGCTTCGGTCCCCCAAACTCCGGAAGCTGAGGCATCAGGATGTCCCCCGCCTGGACCAAGGCTGACAAATAGAGCCCGATTTGCCTCTCGCCGTAGATGGCTTTCAGCATGTTGTTGGTGACCCCTCTGGAGAAAATCGTCGCCAGGCGCATGACCCTCATTTCCTCACTCTGGAGGTAGACGACCGCCCTGTTTGGGTCAAGCCCAAGGGCCAAGATGTCAGCGACATTCTTGGTGGCTATCTCGGCTGTTTCCTTGAACGAAAGTCCGTTGTCGCAATAGGCTTCCACGTCTGCTATGGCGTAATAGACGGTGGCCTTCTTCGAAAGAGATTGGAAGTAGACCATGTCATCAGCCGTCATCTTTGTTCCCAGATGGAAGTCTCCTGTGGGCTTTATGCCGCTCATCACTGCGTAATGGTTGTTGTTGTCGATTGCGTCGAGAATCCTTGCAAGATCCCGCTGCCCAAAGTCTATGCCTCTGCTCAGGTGAGAGCTGAGCTTCTTGAAGCGTGGTAACAGGGGAAGCACTGGCTCAATCCCGAACTCTGCCTGGAGTCTGGAATAATCCTTGACCGCATCCGACCCCCAGGGGTCGAGTCTATTCCTATCCACAATGCTTCTGCCTGTCGGAGTTCAGATATAATCCCTTTCAAGGATTGGACCAATTCATCTCGAGTGGCTGGGCTTCAGGAGTCTTCCTTCGGTATCGATCTCGCCCTTTCTGATCCTGGTAGACGAAATGGGTTTGTCGTCTCTCGCGAGGACGTAGTCCACGACCTCCACCCTGAGGGGGGGGCACCCCTTCGTCGCCCTGAGCGCATTCGCTATCGGGACCCGGGCCGCAGTCTCTCTGCTGACGACTATCGCCTCGACTTCAGGCGAGGCGATCCCTGGGCCGAAGTAGTCGTCGAGCTTGGCGATGACGTACCTCTTCCCTGGGAACTCTGAACGAAGAAAGCACTCGAGAACCTCCAATCTTTCTAGATACGATTGGTCCGGCGACTTGCCCTCCCTTGAGGCGAAGGCGTCAGAAGTAACACCGATCAAGACGACGTCGCCGAGCGAGAAGCTCCTCGTGAGGAGAGCTACATGCCCCTTGTGCAAGTGGTCGAAGGTCCCCCCCGTAGCCACGGCTTTGTACTTCATCGAGCAGACCTCGCGATTGGAATCAGTTGAAATACCTCAGGCTTGTCGGTCAGGCGAACAGAATAAAGGATTTGTGAAGTGAGTTGACGCTTGTAGCAGAAGAGTACAGGAAGTCGGGGAGAATCACCAATGAAGTCAGGGCGCTTGTGAAGGCGCGCGTCCGGCCCGGGATGGGGTATCTTGAGACATGCCTGTTCGTGGAGAAGGAGATCGAGGCGCGGGGCGGGAGGCCGGCGTTCCCGACGGGAATCGGCGTTGACCAGGTTACTGCGCACTACGCTCCTCAAGGCGACGACGGATCGGTCTTCCAAGAGAACGACCTGATCAAGGTCGACTTTGGGGTGCACGTCGACGGGTACATCACTGACACGGCGGTTAGCATAACGTACAACCCGGACTACCTGTTGCTCCTTGAAGCGACCGAAAGAACACTGGGCGTAGCAATCGAGACGGCCAAGAGAGAATCGAGGACAGGCGAGATCGGAAGGGAGATCTATCGAGAAGCGTCTCGTCTCGGGTTCAAGACCATCGAGAACCTGACTGGGCACACGCTGGACAGATACGTGGTTCACGCAGGAAAGAGCATCCCGAACATCTACATGCCGGGAATGCAGTCGCTGAAGAGAGGAGACGTCTTCGCGATCGAGCCGTTCGTCACCCTGGGCTCCGCGGCAGGCTATGTGGTCGACTCGCCCTCCCAGACGATCTTCTCTCTGGTCGGGAGAAAGAGGACAGGGGTCGCCGAGCTGGACAGGTTCGCAGAAATGGTGTGGGAGGATCGCAAGACCCTTCCCTTTACCCCCCGCTGGTACGCCGACGAGTTCGGCAGGGACAAGCTAGGAGGGATCCTGGGGCGACTGATGGAGAGACGGATCGTCAGGTCGTACCCCACTCTCGTGGAGGCTTCGGGTAACCCTGTAGCGCAGTTCGAGCAGACTATGGCGCTTGACGAGGGTGGACTGGTCGTCCTAACCTGAAGGCTTCGAGCTTTCCGCGTAGACGAGACTGACCCGAGTCTGATTGCCGCACTTCGTACACTTCGAGCCTTCCTTGGTGATGTAATCCCCTACCACGAAGGCCCTCTTCGTCTTCTGATTGCAGACTGGACATTCCTCTATGGAGTATACCAGAAGCTTGGACTTCTTGTCCGTTCCTGGCACTGAACTCATCATTGGGCTACACCCAACGTGTTGCCGATCCCTGCGACGATGACGTCGTCCCCTTCCTTCGTCTTCTCCTCTATCACTCTCTGCAGCGTCTGGACGACCTTCTCCGAGGCCTCCGCGATCTCCTTCCGCATTACGGTGATTGCCTCCAGGATACTCTCTTTCACCAAGATCGCGTACAGCGGGACCTTGTTCTTGGTGGCGACTTCCTCTATCTGGAACTTCTCGACACCTATGCCGCCGATGGCGGCGCCCACACCCTCCGCAATCTCCCCTGTCTTCTCGCCTTCGAGCTTCAGAGCCGCATCAATCATTATGATCGCGCTCGGCTTGACTCCCATCTCTTCTATTACTTTCTTTATCGCGACGCCTGGTTGACCCACGTAAGCCATCGGTCCGTCGGCCTTCACTACGTACAGCTTCCGTCCCTTGTATTCGGCGATCGCCATCACTGTATCCTTCGCGATCGCGCGCTTCTCCTTGCCCACCATTAACTTCGAGACCACCACACAACCTATGCCGTCACCCACCGGCTGGCCCACCTTGAACGAGTCGACCGCGTTGAGCAGCGCGTCACACTCCTGCATTATCATCGGCATCAGCATCTGGAGCTGAATAAGGGTGAAGTACGAGTTGGTCTTCTTCCCCAGGATGTAGTAGTGCCTTACGATCTTGTGAATCATGTTGAGCGCGGTGGCGACCTCGAGCAGGTTTTCCGATATCGAGACGGTGACTGGATTGTTCTGGGCGACCAGGGCTGTGACTTCGGCTCTGACCCTGTCGTTGTTGGTAGTTACTATGTGGTCGATCTTGTTGATTATGCCCTGCGGGTCTGTGTTGACCGGCATTATCGTAACGTAGTCGAGAAACTGATCGATCCTCTGAGTGGGGTCGCTGGGCGCCTTGCCCACGTTGACGAGGTAGTCAATCGCCTCCTTCCTTGACTTCTCCTTCATCACCTTCAGCTTACCAAGGCCTCTTCCAATGTCGTTGAGGGCAAAATAGACCTGAAGTCTCGTGCCGAAGGCGAACTGAAACACAAAGAGCCCCACGAAGAATATAATGTACACGATGGTGCTGGTGTCAGCGCCCGTCACCTGAAGCGCAGCGTTGGGGAACAGAGGCAAGTGGAGTCCAAAAAATCGGCGGCCGTCACCCGGACTTAAACATTCCTACCAAAGAATGAGAAATGAGAGGCAGGAGGATTTGATTGGTCGCCGGCATCACCACTTCCCGAGCCCTCTCGGAACTCAGTAACACGGTGACGACGCGTGGTTTTACTTCCAGGGTCGGAACGAGTCTGGGTAGAGCCCACACGCTATGGCCGGCTGAGTGAGGACATCCTGGCACAGTAGATTAACGTTTCTGGGTTCCCGAGAGTTTTATACGGTCGGGAGAGCGTCCGAGCGCCGTGCAGAGGAAGCTCCTGGACATACTTGCGTGCCCGATAGACAAGCACTATCCCATCGAGCTGCTTGAATTCAACGCGACAGGAGACATAATCGTTGATGGCGTATTGCTCTGCTCGGAGTGCGGTCGTTACTATCCCATAGTCGAGGAGATCCCCGTGATGCTTCCTGACAACCTCAGAAACAAGAAGGAGGACCTCGCTTTCCTGGAGAAGTGGAGCAATAGCCTCCCGGAGAAGGTCGTCCATGGTGGGAAGCCGTGGAGCCTTTAGCCAGCACAGTAGAACGCAGCATGGGGAAGCCTCGGATTCGGGAAACCAGATATAAGAACCGTCTCGGGGGCGCCTCCACGAGGGATAGATATTGCCAAGAAACGTTCTGATAATGGGTGCGGCCGGAAGAGACTTCCACAACTTCAATGTATTCTTCCGCAACAACCCCGACTTCAGAGTAGTCGCCTTCACCGCGACCCAAATCCCGTACATATCGAATAGGACCTATCCGGCTTCGCTCGCTGGCAAGCTGTACCCGAAGGGAATTCCCATTCGGCCCGAGGACGAGCTCAGGGACCTGATTGTGTCTGAGAAGGTCACTGACGTCTATTTCTCGTACAGCGATGTTTCGAACCAGTATGTGATGGACAAGGCATCAGTCGCCCAGTCGAAGGGTGCGAGCTACCACCTGCTTGGACCGGCCGACACCATGATCAAGTCGAAGAAACCAGTGATAGCCGTCGTCGCAACGAGGACCGGCGCCGGCAAGAGCACTATCAGCCGTAGAGTGGCCAGTCTGCTGCTGGAGAGGGGACTCAAACCGGTCGTAATCAGGCACCCGATGCCCTACGGGGACCTCTCGATTGCGGTGCAGAGGTTTGCCACGCACGGAGACTTGGACAGGTTCCACGCGACGATCGAGGAGAGGGAGGAGTATGAAGGACACATCGATAAGGGTCTCGTGGTCTACGCTGGTGTCGACTACCAGGCGATTCTGGACGAAGCAGAGAGGGAGGGCGACATAATCTTGTGGGACGGCGGAAACAACGATTTCAGCTTCTATGCGCCGGACCTGAACATTGTCGTCGCCGACCCGGTCAGAGTCGGAGACGAGTCGGTGTACTATCCGGGTGAGACGAACGTGAGGATGGCGGACGTCATCGTTGTCAACAAGGTGAACTTAGTTGCCAAGAAGGCGATCGACCAACTGATTCAGAACTGTCGCGCACTCAATCCCGGGGCGAAGATCGTTAAGACGAAGTCCGAGGCAGTCCTGGATAAGCCGGAACTTGTCAGGAAGAAGAGGGTTCTGGTTGTAGAGGACGGACCGTCTGTCACCCACGGCGGGCTATCCATCGGCGCAGGGGCTGTCGCCGCGAAGGCCGTCGGGGCGACGCTGGTCAACCCCAGGAGCAAGGCGGTAGGTTCGATAAAGAGTGCGTTTCAGAGATTCCCGAAGCTCGGAAAGGTGCTGCCCGCCCTTGGCTACAGCGAGGGGCAGCTCAAGGAGCTGGAACAAAGCATCAACGCGGTCGAATGCGACGCGGTTGTTCTTGGAACGCCCTCTGACCTGACAAGAATGATAGAAATCAGGAAACCTGTGGCCCGCGTCATCTACGAAGCCCTTGAGGTCGGGAAGCCTTCGCTTGGCGAATTCCTTGACCTGAAGAAGCTGAAGGGCCGGCAGTAAAGAAACCATAAAGCTACGACACGACGCCCTCGCAGAACGTGTGGGGACGTAGCCCAGCTAGGTGGAGACTAACAGGATTTCACCCTGGAAAGGTAGGGCGACAGGCTCCAGAGCAAAGAATCGATAGGCTGACACGGCAACGTGGATGATAGAGCCTTGGAGCGGCCTAAGATACCTGTAGACCGCCGGTTCAAATCCGGCCGTCCCCACACCCGTCCTTGAAACGCGGGTCCGTTCGTTTGTATCACTGAAGGGATGGGACGCCGTAGACGCCGTCATACCCGGGCGTGAACTTCAGTCGGTTCTCCCTGACTGCAACAATCGCCTGGGCGACCTCCTGCTTTGAATGGCGGAGGAGATCCTCCAGAGGCGCGTCCATAAGGACTGCGAGCTCGCTCCCGAACGCCCCGATGAGACGGTCTTGCTGTTCCAGGACAGCCTTCGCGTAGAGGCGATTCACGCCTGTGACGAACGATATCACTTCGTAGAGCGGAAGCAAGCTCCTGAACGGGATGGCGTTTTTTGGCCGGAAGCCGTCAGGGCGGTCCGCGAGCTCCTCCACTCTTTGCAGGACGCCCACGGTCAGCTTCCTTCCGCATTTCGGGCAGCTGTTGCCCATCCGCAGGGCATCTCCTGGAGGAAGGGAGACCCCGCATTTTTTGTGTCCGGTGAAGTGGTACTTGCCGTACGCCGGGTCGACCTCGATGGTGTAGAGGAATCGGCCCTGGTCCTTCAGCCGGATTGCATCGAAGATCGCCCGGTAACTCAGCTTCTCAAGCTCAAAGACGTTAGCCTCTCTTCCCAGGCGCCAGGGGTTGGGGGAGTGCGCGTCGGAGTTCGAAACCAGTGCCACCCTATCGAGAGACGAGAGCCTCCAGTTCATCTGAGGATCTGAGGACAGCCCGGTCTCGATGGCGAAGATCCTTGTCGCCTGGTCTTGGTAGCACTCCTCGAGTGAATCGAACCCTGACTTGCTCCCGAAGACACCGAACCACGGGGTCCAGCAGTGTGCGGGAATCACAACAACATTGCCGGATGCTGAAGTGACCTGCTCCACGAGCTCAGCCGAATTGATCCCCTTGAGGACCGGCCTGCCGTCCGAGCTCAAGTTTCCTTTCTTCGAGAGGACCTCGTTAATCTGAGCTACGATCTCGAACTCAGGAGAGTAGATCAGGTGATGGACTTTTCGCGTCTTCGATTCCTGCTCGTAGACCGTGCTGACCTCCCCGGCCAGCATCCAAGTCACTCCTCCGTAGGAGTACAGCCCTGTGCCCGGGATAGGCTCCAGTTTCTCCTTCAGCTCAGCGAACCACTTTGGGTGTGTGAAGTCTCCAGTTCCCAGAAGGTTGAGACCCTTGACCTTGGCTCCTTCTGCCAAGTGTTCAAGGTCCATGTTCTTGCTCGTCGCCAGAGCGTACTTCGAGTGCAGTTGGAGGTCTGCGACGACCCGCATCGGACACAGCGATGCGGTGCCACCTAATTAAGAGAACAAGGGCGGTCACGAAAGAGTGGCGAATTCCTCTTCTGAATCGGCGGTGTTAGACCCCCGCGAGACACCCGAGGACGCGGCGCCTATTGTCTCCTGACCTAAATTCCTGTGCTGACCCTGATGAAGTGTCCGAAGACGTACAGCGCCACTGTGACTCCGAACATTATCAGGAGCATTTCCAGGAAGTCCCTGAGGAATGTTTTTCCTGAAATCACAGTGCTGTAGTATGAGATCAGCGCGAGGATTACTACGGCGAGGAATAATGACGTCCCAAGAGCGTAGATCATGCTCGGAGTAAGGAAGTACGGGGCCGCCAGGATTATCGCGGTGATGAAGTACGAGATGCCAGTGTAGACCGCGCTCAGTCTGGCCGACCCTTGGAACCCCTGCTTGGCCTGGGCGAAGGCCGCTGAAGCCATGGCCAGCGAGGCCGCGGCTCCCGCGGTCACGCCTGCTATACCCGCATACTCGGTAACATTGTAGATTCCCAGCGAGCCTGCGTGAATCCCGGTAATCTCGACGAGTGCGTCGGCAAGGCCTAAGACGACGAAGGAGATGTAGCGTATCGCCGAACTCTCGATCTTCTGCGCGAACTCCTTCTCGTGTTCTTGCTCGTCTGCGACCATCTCCTCGAAGGCCGCCTTGTCGACTTCGGGAATCAATCCGGCGAGCGCGCGATATTCCTTGACGACCGAAGATTCATGCCGGTCAAGGAATCTGGAAGCGAATGTGAGCCCAAGTACCCTCCTCAGAAAAAGGACCCAATAGAGCTTGACCCTGTCCACCTTCGGCTCCTCCTCCGGAGCGTACTTCTTCCAGAATTCGTAGTGCTTGTGTTCAGTCGTCGAGAGTTGCATCAGGACTCCTGCGAACGGGCTGGCGCTGGAGACCGTCTTGGAAAGACGCTCGTAGAGCTTCGAATCCGTGAATTCGTGAGACATTCGCGTCTTTGCGACCTTGGCCAACTCGGGGTTGGAGGATGTCATTCCTGTGGATGCGACTCAAAAGGAGGGGCGTATTTGAACACTGAGCGATGGCCCTGTGGAGGGAGGCTCGGTTCAGATGGATCCTATTCGAGGAAGAGAGCAGGCTTCATGGGAAGCGCATTCTTGCCCTTGTTGGCCGGATCGTGGATTCCCTTACCTCCGACTTTCTGTACGCTCACTGGTACTCCCAGTTCTCCAGACATGAACTCCGAGGCATCGGAGAGCGCTCTGTACTCGTCAAAGCCCCGGTGGGCTAGGTACTTCCGGACCATGTCTTCGCCCAGCTCGAAGCTCAGCTTGAAGACCCTGTCAGGCCCAATCTTCAGGGCGGCGAACTTCTTTACTACAGCTCCGATGTTCTCCTTCTTCTGCTTCGCAGCAACCAGATCCACAAAGTAACTCCTCGCCGAGTCGGATGAGACATATACGTTCAACTTCGAACGTGGGCCTTTGATCACCTTTAGGACGTTGCGGGCGTCCTCAATGATCTTGCCGACCACCGTCTCGGCCAGTTCGGCTTCTTCGTCCAAGGGGAAGTCCTTCAGCGTGGGCCAGTCTGCCTGGCACGCAAGTCCCTTGTTCCCCAGCTCATGGTTGAGATCCTCGGCCATGAAGGGAGTGAACGGCGCCATCATCCGCAACCAGGCGTTGAAGACGTCGATGAGAGTCTCCTTCCGGGGCTTCCTGCTCCTTCGGATGTAGTACCTGACGTCGTTCCACATGTCAAGGAAGGTGGTGGCCGCCGCCCTCCTGATCTTCATCTCCTCCGTCGCCTGTGTCGCTGTGGCGATCCTCCTGTGAACCAAGGAAATCAACCAAGAGTCCAGTGTCTCCTTATCGCGACTCGTCGCAGACTTCAGGCTCTTCTTCACGAACGGTATCACTGACTCGACCTTGGCCTTGGCGTCCTCGGCATTCCTCTCGCGCCAGTCGGCGTCATCCATCCCGTCGGCCGTCAGCGCCAGAGCCAGTCTGAAACCGTCGGCGCCGTATTTCTCCAGGGCTGCTCTCCAAGTGACAAAGTTTCCCTTCGTCTTGCTCATCTTCTTGCCTTCCACGAGAATCATGCCATTAATGCCGAACCCCCTCGGCCAGTACTTCTCAGGGAACAGGGCCGCGTGATGGAATGCGAAGAATGTCAAGTGGTTTGGAATCAACTCCTTCGCGGAGTTGCGAAGGTCTACTGGGTACCAGTACGAGAACTCGGCGTGCAGATCCCTCAGCCGCTTTTCTGTCATCTTTGCGGCCTTTGAGATGTTGGCGGGACTGCCTCTTCCGAAGAAGATGTAATCGAAGACCTGCGGAGTTAGGCTCTCCGTAGCCAACTTCTCCAGGTTGACGAACTTACTGAGAGCATAGTATGCCATGTAGATTGTTGAGTCGCTCAGGGTCTCGACTATCCACTCCTTGTCCCAGGGCAGCTTGGTCCCCATTCCGGAACGCCTGGCGCAGGGCCAGTCGTTCAGCCACTCGATGGTCGAGTAGAACCACTGTCGGGCCTCTTCGGGAAAGACCTCAGCCCGCTCGATGACCTGCCTGGCCTTCGCCTTCCATTCGGGGTTCGAGTAGTTCAGGAACCACTGGTTTTCCAGAATCTTCACGTAGCAGCGGGTGCCGCAGCGACAGACGACCTTCTCTGGAAGCTCTAGCATCTTGCCAAGGCGGGCAGTTTTGGTCAGCAGCTCGACCGCCTTCTCCTTCGCTTCGCTCACGGTCAAGCCGGCCAGCGGGCCGGACGCCTGTGACATCACGCCTCTGTGGAACTCAGCGCTGTAGATCTCCTCGGTAGCAGCCTCCAGACTGGGGTCGAGGGAGTCTGTGGCGCCCGACTTCTTCACTGCGTCCTCGGCCGGAACCTGGGAGTATCCGCTCACCGTGATGATGGAGATCGGCCTCAGCTTGTCGGCGATCTCCTTGACTGGCTTGGTCACATCAAGCCTCCGGTCCTGGATGTCCCTGAGTGCCATCAAGTCGTATGGCGCGTGGGCGGGGACACTGTAGACCACGCCTGTGGCGAGGGTTTCGTCGACGAATCGTCCGGGGAGTACGGGGAGCGACTTTCCGGTCAGAGGGGCCATCGCATACATGCCCACCAGCTCGGAGCCCTTGAAAGACCGCACAGGCGCGACCTCGTGCTTCTGCTCGGCCAGCCTTGTCAGTGCAGAGGAACTGACGATCCAGAGCTCGCCGTCGACTTTGGCCTCGGAGTACTCCGCGTCGGGGTTGACCCAGAGGTTGGTCGCACCGTAGATCGTTTCCGGTCGCAGAGTGGCTGCGACCAAGGCGAACTCTCCCAGGTGGAACTTGATCAGGTTGAACTCCTCAGGCGAGACCCCTTCGCCTTCCAACCTATCGGCGTCTCCCGTCGGACTCCTGTCCAAGGAGCACCAGACTACCGGGTGGGTTCCCTGTACAACGTAGCCGAGCTCCCTGAGTCTGAGATACTGCCATTCCACGAACTTCCGGTATGCAGGGTCCACGGTTCTGAACTCTCTCCTCCAGTCGATTGAGAACCCAGTGTCTTTCATCACTTGCCTGCTGACCTTCGTGTAGTACGACGCTAGATACTCCGGGTCGATGAACTTCTCGACCTCAGCCTCGGGAACTCCGTCCAGCTCCACGAAGGCCCGCCTCACCGTCTTGTCGCCCTGCTTCAGCCTGTAGCTCATTCCTACGATCGTCTTGCCAGTCCAGTGCCAGGCCCAGGGGAAGAGGACGTTGTAGCCCTGCATCCTCCTGAACCTTGCGTAGAACTCGACGCGCGCCGCAGTGAACGCCGTGCCGACGTGAACCGCGGCGTTCATGTACGGATAAGGGACGGTGACGAACATCTTCTTCTTGCCCACCACCGGGTCGGGCTCGAAGACACGCCTGTCCGCCCACACTTTGAGCCAGTACTTCTCCCTGTTGGCCAATCCCTTCAACTCGAAGGGCCTGACAGAAGCCTGTCGGCCAGCGCAGCAACCTCGTCGATCTTGTCGACCAGAGGGCCGCCTCCCTGGGCGAATGCGGGAGAACCGCCGCCCGAACCTCCGAGGGCAGGGGCCAGCTTCCTTACGATATCACCTGCGGAGAACCCACCCTGTAGGGCCGAGGAGCCAACGAAACAGATTATTCGCGCGGAGTTGCCAGCAGGGAAGAGGCTTACGTAGATCAGCGAGGGATCGGATGAAACGCTCTTCTGCCCTTGAGCAATGATCTGTTCCTCGCCGAGCGGTGGCCGCTTTGAGACATATAGCTTTGCCGAGCCCGCCTGCTTGGCCCGGGAGACGATATCGGCGGCCGAGAGGTCAACCAATGCCTGACCCAGCGTCTTCTCTCTTGTCCGTGTCGCCTCGAAGTCCTGGAGGAGAGTCTTGGCGACTTTGGGGAGGTTCTCCCTCTGGGTGCCCAGGATTCTTGACAGTTCCTGCAGCTCAGAGTCCATCCGGTGGATGTACTCGATCGCAGCCTCCCCGGCGACGAACTCCAGCCTCTCGACTCCGTCCTGGATGCGCTCGGCCTTCGTGATCTTGACGAAACCTACCTCGCCGGTGGTTCGGGTGTGAGTCCCGCCGCAGGCCTCGATGTCCCAGCCGCCGATGTCAACGACCCTGACGCTGCTGCCCGGGACGACGCCGCCTTGGTAGAGCCTGAAGCCGTACTTCTCCTCAGCCTCCTGCCTCGGCATGAAGGTGTTCTTGATCTTCAGGTTCCTTCTTACGATCAGGTTGGCCAGGTCTTCGATTTTCTGCACCTCCTGGTCGGTGAGGTGAGAGAAGTGAGTTATGTCGATCCTGCCGTAGTCCTCCTCCTTGAATGCCGAGTGTTGCCAGACCCAGGGGCCAAGTATCTGCCTCGACGAGCCGTTCAGAATGTGAGTGGCCGTGTGAATCTGCGTTATCCTGGTCCTCCTCCTCCCGTCGACGTGGCACTCGACCCGGGCTCCTGCCCTTGGGGCCTTTCCTTCGAGCCTGTGGATGACGATGTCGCCGTACCTTTCCACGTCCACGACCTTCGCGCCGCCCACCGTACCCTTGTCGGGCTCCTGGCCGCCGCCCCTCGGGTAGAAGACCGTCCGGTCTAGGACGACGTTGTTGCCCGGGAAGATCTTCAGAACCCTCGCCGTGAAGTCGAAGTCGGCGTCATCCTCATAGTAGAGCAGTTTCGTGGGATGCAGCTTGCTGATGCGGAACCCAGGCTTTGGTTCCTCGAACCTGCGGGCGACGTGCCTGGCCTGCACCTTTTCGTAGAAGTGCTCCGGCATCTCGACCTTCGCTCCGGCCTCAATCAGTTGCTCCGGAGTAACCCCGTCGGAGTCGTACATTCTGACCAGGTCGTCGGTCGAGACCGACTTCCCGCCTGCAGTTATCGAAGAAACGATTTTGGAGACGCGCTCTGTAGAGGAAGCATACCGGGACTCTTCAACCCCGAGGACCTCGGCTACGTCCTGCCTGTGCTCCTCGAGCTCAGGGTACATCGCCTTCAGGTAGTCGATATGCCAGTTGACGATGTCGGAGATCGAGAGTGGGAACCTGTAGTAGTTGATGAAGTTCATCGCCCTCCGGTAGAGGATCCTCAGGTTGTAGCCACCGCCTGAGTTGCTCGGGAGCATTCCGTCCGCAATCCCGAAGAGAAGGGTCTGTGCATGGTCGGCAATCGCGTACAAGGCCTCGAGTGGGGCGAACTGGGTCTCGAGCTTCCGGCTCTCAACCCCGAGCTTCTTCGCGATAATCTCACGCTGGCCCGAAAGGGAGCCAAACTCGTCTGCGTTCATCATGCCTGCGAGCTTCGAATATTTCAGGAAGAACCTGCGGTCGACCTCGACCTTGCAGAGGTCATCCATCTTGCTTAGGATCGTCTTGAACTCAGTGTCGTAGCATGTCGCCGTCCCCTGGGTCAGCCAGGCCCACCTGTTGAGCCCCGACCCCATGTCGACGACCTTCTCCTTCATCTCCCTGTAGTTGTCGATCTCGCCCTCGAAGGCCGTGAAGACCGCGTTGCCAAGCTCCAGACCCCGGACGAAGAACTCGAGCGAGTAGCCGAACGCGCCATAGCCGACCCAGACCTCCTCGTTGAACGTGATCTCCTTCTTGGGGATGCCGAACTCCCTTGTCATCAACTCGAAGTCGAGGTCGATGCATCTGTCCTTCCAGTAGCCCTCCCGGTCGGCGATGCTGTGCTGTCCCACCATCACGTAGGACGTGTTGTGCTTGCCACTGACACCTACGTTGGGTATGTCGTTGAACCTGAGGCACATCTGAGGGACGACGAGGGGATTGGCCGGAAGCTGGAAGACGACCCTGCCTGCCTCGACCCTCTGGAAGTCAATGATCGATGCGACCGTGAAGTAGAGGTCGGGGCGCCACCTGCTGACGACCGGATATCGCTTCACGCTCGTGTGCCCGTTCTTCTCGAAGAACCTCTCTATCGCCTTCCATGACCCGACCTTGTCAAGCTTTTTGCTGGTCGGGGGTGACCCGATGAAAGTGTACGGAGAGCATGGAGAATCGTCGCACAGCTTCCTTTCCTGGTCCAGGGTCCAGAAGAAGCGACCACAGCTCTCACACTTCCTCCTGACGAAGCCTTCCCGTTTGAAGAGGTCGACGAGATAATACCGCCTGTAGTCAGCAGAGAACTTGGACATCAGAGCTTCCTTTTTCTCGTTCAATTGAGAGGATCCACTGACTTTTGGGGACTATCTCGCCTGATGTAGATAAACATGGGAGACGACCTCCGTCGTGACTAAGAGCGACTTCCAGGCATCTGAGCCTCCAGTTGGCGCAGGAAAATCAGGCTGGGCGAGCGTCAACACCCGGTTGGACGTATTCCCATTCGGATACGGTTAAATACGGAACTGAGGGCGCCTGTTTCCGATTCGAGATGGAATACATCTACGCCGCTCTGCTCCTCCACAAGCTGGGCAAACCGGTCAACGAGGAGAACCTGACCAGCGTGGTGAAGGCGACAGGAATAGCCCCGGACGAGGTGAAGATCAAAGCACTGGCGTCCGCTCTTAGCGAAGTGAACATCGACGAAGCGCTGAAGAACGCTGCTGCGATGGCTGCGGCACCGGCCGCGGCTGCCGCCCCCGGGGCTGCTGTTCCGAAGGCAGAAGAGAAGCCTAAGGAAGAAGAGAAGAAGGAAGAAGAGGCTCTACAGGGTCTCGCATCTCTGTTCGGCTAGAAAGACTTCGAATCCTCTCTACTGGAAGCCCTTTTCCTTAGCCTTGGCTGTGAGCGCCGCCGCTTCGGCCTCAGCCTTGCCGAAGATCAAGGGTGCGGTCTCTTTGGTGAGGAAGCCAGCCTCTACTGCCAAGCTCATGGCCTCCCTGTATGCCCTTGCGAGGATGTCAGGCGCGGTCTCCTTTGTTACATAGCCGATTACGATTGCCAGACCCCGCGAAGAAGCGTAGGCGTCGAGGAGGCTCTGCCTGTACTTCTCTAGGTCGATAGCGACTAGTTCTCCAGCGTATATGAGGCCATCTTCATACGCGAGAGCAATCGTCAGGCCAGCCTTGATCGGCTTGATGTTGAGCTTCGAGAGGAGGCTCGCCAGCTTCGGGGTGATTGACGCGCCTTTCTTCACTGCGACTGAGTCCTTGTTGACCCAGATGCTGCCTCCCTCGATCTTGGTCTGGACGCCCGCCTCCCTGAACTCGCTCAAGATGGGGCCAGCCGGAAGACTCGTGTTTCCTGCCGGGATGACTATGTTCTCCGGAGCAACGTCGCCTGACCTTGCGGGAAGGTAGACCTTGTTCTTGTCGAGTGTGAGAAAGAGCTTGAACGGATCGTAGGTGGAGAAGATCAGGGCATTCTGACCGGTCAAGTGAGAGAGCAGTTGGTCGGCGTTCTTGATGCCGGCCTTTTGCAGGCCGAGTATCGCCAACGCGTTCTTGACCACGAAGACCTCGGCGTGGCCCCTCAGTGCCTTCCTGACCGCCATCAGTTGGCTCGCCCTCACCTTCGAAAGGCTAGTCACGGCGAGGACTGGGTACTTCGTCGCGAGCATCGAGACCTTTTCGACGGCCGCGGCCTTCTTCGGGTTGGGGGTGTGGATCTGAACCGTTTCGCTCATTCTAGTCTACCGCCTGCTTTGCCGGCTTGCCCATCGCCGTCTTGACCATCACCGTCTTGACGTTCTTGTCGCCGTTGGGGAGTTTCTTGGCGACCGCGGCAACCACGGCCTGAATGTTTTCCGCCAGATCCGGCTCGGTCAGTTTGCTGTCTCCCACCTTGGCCATGACCCCGAGAGAACCCCTGCTCCTTACACGGACAGCGGTCCTCATCCTATTGATCATCGCCTCGACTGAGGCGTTGGGAGGGACCGGGGTGGGTATCTTGCCCTTGGGGCCGAGCGCCTGACCGAGGATCTTGCCTATCCTTGGCATCAGCGCCGTGTCCGCCAGGAAGAAGTCGTAGGAACGGGCCAGTTTCTTCGCGTCCTTCTTGCTCCCGGCGTAGTTCTCTAGCTGGGACGGGTCGATAACCAAGTCGGCCTTCGCGTTCTTCGCCCTGACCGCAAGGTCGCCGGAACCAATGAAGCAGATTCTGGCACTACTGGTGGTCGGATGAGGAAGGTAGACAATCTCGTTAATGTTGAGATCGGTCTTCTTGGGGTCGACTTCCTTGAGAGTCAGAATCACTTCTACGGACTGGGTGAACTTCCTTTCCTTTGATTGGTCCTTCCCTTTCTTGACCAATTCGACGAGCTGCTGAGTCGAGAGCATATCCTCTTCACGAATTCCTCAGCGAGCCTGCGAGTAGCCGATAAAAGAGTTGTGCCAAGTCGGGGACCCTACTCGAACTTCGAGTCCCATTTTCCTGCCTCGATTTCGCCCATGAACTCCCTCGCGTCCTTCCCCTCTACCTTGACGCCGATACTGACGCAGCTCCCGACCACTTCCTTGACCGCCGAGCGAAGGGTCTTGGCGTAGGAATCAGTCATCTTGCTCTTGGCTATTCCGATTACCTTGTCGATCGTGAGGTCGCCGACGAAGTCAAGGTTGGGCTTGCCAGATCCCTTCGCGATCGCCGCCTCCTTAACCACCAGGGCGGCGGTCGTCGGGGTTCCCACGATTATCGTGAATTGTTTGGTCTCCTGGTCGACCTCGACCTTGACCGGGACCCTCATCCCCTTGAAGTCGCCCGTCTGCCTATTGATCTCGTTGACTATCCCGAGCACGTTGACGCCAAGTGGGCCTAGAGCCGGACCGAGCGGAGGGCCTGCGTTGGCCTCTCCTCCCGTTACCAGTGCGTTGATGACCTTCTTCTCTCCCAAAGCGAGCTACCTTGGAATCGGGCATTCTCGGCATGGAGTATCTAAGCTTTAGTCGGGTCCCGGCGGTTCCACTGAAGAGGGCTGCCGGGGTTGGTTCGATTGCGAACCCTTCTCCACAAGCAGACAGGGGCGAAGCACAGTCGGAAGGCACCTGGAGAAGGGACATGAGATTGCCGGCCTAGGAGGCCTCTGCGGACTCAGACGACTGGCGCGCTGCCTGACTCGGGCTTGGCACGCCCCACGAGCTTCGTGTAGCTGCCGTCAATGGTGATGGGCATGGCAAAGGCCGTGTCAATTAGCACCACGACGATCTCCTGTTTCGCCTGCTCTACCCTCGAAACCTTGGCCCTCATGCCCTTGAATGGGCCAGCCACTATCTCCACGGTGTCGCCCTCGTTGAGCTCGGCGACCATCGATTTCGTTACGAGGAACTTCTCGATGTCCTGATACTGCATCATGCCGGGGATCTTGCTCCTGACGTGCTTGAAGCCCTGGATGCTCTCGTCGACGACCTGCGAGTTCGGAGCCTCGAAGAGGACATATCCCTTCCACGTGTCGAGCGCAAGGACGGAATAGATGGGTTTCTTCTTCTGGATGGCCCTGTTGGCAACGAACGTGGCCACTGTCCTTTCCTGACCTCCGGTGGTCTTGACCGGGAAGATGGAGCCCATCCTTTCTTGGTCGCTCATGATGTCCACGTAGAAAGCAGTCCGGCTTATGTTGGGCTAATAACCTTATTCTCGCCGCAGGCTAACCGAAGAAGATGTTCCCGATCAGCTTGATCAGGAAGCCGATGACTCCGACCACAACCATGCCCAGGGCGACCATCTTGAGGTAGAGGGAGAACTCGTCCCTGTCACTCTTGTGAGCGAGCCTGAATATCGCGACGACCGATGAAAGGAAATCCCTGAAGCCCATCTTCGACCTTGGTCCGATTCACCCGTGCGGTTAATATGTCTTAGTGGCGTACGAAACGATGCCAGTAGTCCAGGGTTAATACCGAGTGGGCTCATACGCCATGCATGACTCCCCAGGGTGAGCCAGCGACGGTGATAGTAGCTTCCTCCACTGACCTGGCTTCAGCCACCCTTGCGAAGGCGCTGATCGAGGGGCAGGGGTTCCAGTCTACCGGGGTCAGCTTCCTGAGCAAGCCCATCTATCAGAAGGGGTCGTTCCTCCTCACGTTATTCGACGGCATGATCGTCTTCCCTCCGGATTTGGACGAGTTCTTCAATCCACAGGCATACATCTTCCTTTCGAGGCACAGCGCAGAGTCTAGGATAGCGTCACTTACGGCTCACACGACCGGGAATTTTGACGAGGCGAAGTCCGGCGGGGTTGCGAGGGAACTGGGCAGGGCGGACCCGTCTCTCCTGAAGAACTATCTGATCTCACTGTCGAAGAGAAAAGAAAGGGCCGGCGGCTATGAGATTACGATGGAGGCGACACACCATGGGCCGACCTCCCTCCGGAAACCGGTCCTCTTCGTAGAGATTGGGGCCTCCGAGAAGCAGTGGGGTGACGCGCAGGCGGCTGCCCTGGTCGGCGAGGCTCTCATCGAAAGCCTGACGGAGAAGACCATCTGGAGCAAGGCGGCGATTGGCTTCGGCGGAACCCACTACCCGGAGAAGTTCACGAAGTTCGTCATCGAGGAGGACGTGGCGCTTTCCTTCGTGGCGCCGAAGTATGCCCTTGAACACGTGGACGAGAGGATGGTGGAGCAGATGCTCCAGAGAACGACGGCGCCAGTGAAGTATGCACTGCTGGAATGGAAAGGTCTGGGGGCGTACAAGAACAGGATCCGCGGGCTCGCTTCGCAGTTTGGCCTAGAGGTGATCCGAGTCTGAGAGTCACGGTCTGCGAGATGGACGACGAAGGCGGCTTCACGAATGATTGGGAAGGACTGGTCAGACATGTTTGGGAAGAGAAGAGTGAACTCGTCCTTCTCCCAGAGATACCCTTCCACAGCTGGTTCCCCGCCTCCCCCAGGTTCGACCGAGGCATCTGGAACGAAGCGGTCGCGGCGCACCAGCGGTGGATGAAGCGCCTCATCGAGTTGGCTCCCGCCACCGTCATCGGAACCCGACCCGTCAACAGAAAGGATCGGCGGCTCAATGAAGGGTTCATCTGGACGGAGGGGCAGGGGACGCGTGGCGTCCACGTGAAGAGCTACCTGCCGGACGAGGAAGGGTACTATGAAGCCTCCTGGTATCATCGAGGCGACCGCCATTTCTCGGTCTTCGGTGCTCTTGGGTGCAGGATCGGGATGATGATCTGCAGCGATCTCTGGTCGATGTCAAACGCTCGCGCCTACGGGAAGAAGGGAGCCCAGCTGATCGTCGTCCCCTATGCGGCGCCGAGGTCGAGTATCGAGAAGTGGATTGCGGGTGGGAAGGTCGCAGCGGTAATCTCAGGCGCGTTCTGTGTCGCCTCAAACAGGGCAGGCGAGAGAAACGACGTGAGGTTCGGCGGATCGGGCTGGATCATCGGCCCAGACGCGAAGGTCCTGGGCCTGACCTCTCATGAAGAGCCCTTCGTGACCGTTGACATCGACCTGCGAGAAGCAGAGGCGGCTAAGAAGACCTACCCCAGGGACGCCCTCCGGCCGGACTGATTCCTATTTCAGGAGAGAGCCCAGGAACTTCTGCGTGTCGAAGGGGACCAAATCGTCGTAGCCCTGGCCGACCCCAAGGAAGAGGATCGGCTTTCCCGTGGAGTAGACGATTGACAACGCCGCCCCTCCCCTCACGTCGGCGTCGGCCTTGGTCAGGATGACTCCGTCGAACCCGACATGCTGGTTGAAGAGCTCCGCCTGCGAGACGGCGTCGTTCCCAGTCAGGGCATCGGCTATGAACATCTTGAAGTCAGGTCTGACCACCCTCGCTATCTTTGACATCTCCTCCATCAGGTTCTGGTTGGTCTGCATCCTGCCGGCAGAATCGATCAGGAGGCAGTCGACGTGGTGCGCCTTCGCGTACAGAATCCCGTCCCTCCCGACGGCCGCTGGGTCGGCTCCGTACCTCTGAGAAATTGTCTTCATCGAGAGCCTGTCCGCATGCTCGGTCAGCTGCTCTATCGCCCCAGGCCTGTGGGTGTCACCAGCCGCACAGACCACCGAGACGCCATTCTTCTTCAGGTAGCTGGCGACCTTCGAGATGGTGGTCGTCTTCCCAGTCCCGTTTATGCCGAGGAAGAGGATTACGTACGGCTCGCCGGCTCTCTTCTTCTCCCTGATGTTCTCAAGGAGGTCGACTCTTCCGGCCTTCGCGAAGGCCGCTTCAAGCGTCGTCGCTAGATGTTCCCCGACGACCTCCGAAGAGTCGGTCGACCGGTCGACCTTGGTCCCGACGAGGCTCTTCTGGACCTCGCGTGTCAGGGCCTCTGCCACGCTCTGGGCCACGTCGCTCTCGATCAGTGAAAGCTGGAAGTTGAAGACGACGTCGTCGAGCTGAGCCTCAGTAAGCTCCTTCTCGCGGACCGCGCTCGTGACAGCCGAGAAGGCCTGTTTCAGCCTCTCGAACAAATGAGTTCAATCCTCGCTCTGGCGCGACACGAATGAGTTGAGGGTCTGTCTGTCAGAATCGAGCCTCTGGGCGAGTTCGTTCCTCTGACCTGCGATCGATATGATCGTCTTCTCGACTTCCCTGCTCCTGCCTTCGAGGAGTGCTACAGCCTCGGCCTTCGGCTTCTCGATCACGATGCTGGCGCCGATGCTGACCAAGACCTTGTCAGTGGATGGGGATGGCGAATGGAGCATCACCCCCCCGCCGATCTGCATGAGGACCTCCTGCGAAGGTTTGTCCCCAAGGCCGTTGAGGGCGTCTAGGGCCGCTCGGTTCTCCACGAGGGCTCGCTCCAGGAGGCTCTGGCGGGTGCTCAGCTCGTTGTACGTGCTCTCGAGAACCCTGATCTCGACCATCAGTGCGTTGACGGTTTCTTCCTCGGTCGGCTGCTTGCTCATCGAGAATGACCTTGGTTTTTTAGACGCTCAGCGCCCTTGTTATAAAGACAAGCTCAGGTCCGGTCGTCTGGCTGCCCACAACCGCGTTGTTCGAGTTCGCGACGACGCCCGAGGCCACGTACGGGACGCCACGGTTGACAGATGTCGGATGGGCTTCCACCCCGAACAGGTTCCCGATTCTGTTCACCTCCTGCTCGTCGAGTCCGGGATAGACCGCCGCGCCCCT
>CAWCLN010000020.1:0-66926 GCA_963796425.1 uncultured archaeon
AAATGCGGGTCGACGCTTACTCGACCGTCGGCAGAGATGAGATAGGAATCTGTCACATAACGCCCACGTATACCGAGCGCTCCGGGACAGGCGGTCATCCGTTCAGGTACACGGTTCCGTGGGACAGCAGGGTCGAGCTCTGGATCTCGAGGCCTGCCGATGCGAGGCTCTACGGAGCCACAGCCGGCCGGAAAGGTGTCAGGATCGGGATTCGCGACAGGATAACTGTAGTTCCCAGCAGGAGCACTACCAAGGTCATCGTCCTGAAGCCTTCGTAGTCAGCGGGTGGGCTCCACGCCAGTCACGATGTAATCGACGCATTCGCCGATGTACGTAGCGTGGTCTGAGATGCGCTCCAAGTACCGCAGAATCAGGCCAGCTGACAGGGCGCACCTGATGTCCTTCTTTTGGTCGAGAACGGTCCGGAGGTTCTGCCTGTAGCTGTCGTCCACGGCGTCGTCCAGTTTGGGGATCTGCCTCGCAAGAGCGACATCCCTTCTCGCGAAGGAGTCGACACTCATACGAATCATATTCTGAGTGTTGCGGGCAGTTTCGACGACTGCCTTCTGATCACACTTGCTGAGATCACCGAAGATATCCAGCACCTCAGCGATGTCTAGCGCGTACCTCCCGAAGCGGTAGAAACCGTAGGATATCTCGATGCAGGCCTTGATGAACCTGAGGTCTGAAGCCACGGGCTGGAACCTAGCTATCAGCTCCATCGAAAGGTCGCTCGACCTGACGATGAAGGGTCTGGAGACGTTTGGACGATCTCCTGACTTCAGCGCCCTTGCCGCCCTTGCTGTATGCTTCGATTGAAGCGGCGACGGCGTTCTCCGAAAGGGTGGCCATCTCGAGCAGCTTGCCGTGAGCTTGTCGAGGCCCATATCCATGAGTTACGCAACGTTCTTCACCTATCCCATTTTCCCCGTGATGTACCTTTCCGTCAGTTCCTGCCGGGGGTTTTCGAGACTTCGCTGTCTCGCCGTATTCAATCAGTTCCCCAGATAGAGGAACGCGGTAAAGTCTGCGACCCTCGCTGCCTGCTGCATGTTGTGAGTCACAACCATAACTGTATACTCTTGCTTGAGACTATCATCAGCCCCTCGATTTTTGCGGTCGCGGCCGGGTCCAGGGCAGAACAGGGCTCGTCCATCAGGATCACTTCAGGTTCAATTGCAATCGCTCGAGCAATGCAAAGCCGCTGCTGCTTTCCCCCGGATATACTTGTCCCAGGTTTCTTAAGGTCGTCTCGCACTTCTTCCCAAAGCCCAGCCTGCTCCAAACTTACCCTGAACAATCTCATCAAGGTCTCTTCCTCTCTTCATACCCGTCAGCTTCAGACCTGCAGCTACGTTATCGTAAATCGACATTGTCGGGAATGGATTTGGTTTCTGAAAGACCATTCCCACTCGCCTCCGGATCAACACAGGGTCTACCCCCTTGGCGTAGATGTTCTCATCATCAAGGAAGACCTGGCCGGAAATGGTCGCGCCGGGAACGAGCTCGTGCATCCTGTTCAGGCAGCGCACGTAAGTCGATTTCCCACAACCTGAAGGACCTATGATGGCAGTCACGGCGTTGCTGGCTATCCCCAGGGAGATCTCACTCAAGGCCGGTTTTGCCTGGTACCAGGCCCTAAGGCCAACCGTCCTTATCTTCTCCGAACCCCGTCCCTGCATCAGCCTGGGGTCGCCATTGTCGACTTCTAATGTCTTCATGGCACTCGAATCCAGAATTGAAGTTGTCATCTACGTCCTATCCGTTTTCCCCGACTTGCAAGCCGTACTCCTATGTTGATGGCCAAGACGATGAGAATCAGGACGAGCGCGGCACCCCAAGCCGCCTGTTGGTATCCGGTGTAGGGCTGCTTCCAGTCCGTGAAGATGTACATCGTGAGCGATCCCGCTGGCCCGTTCAGGCCGTGCAGGTAGTAGGTGTTGCCGAATGCGGTGAACAGTAAGGGAGCCGTCTCACCAGCCACTCTTGCGACAGCGAGCAGAGAGCCCGTTATCAGGCCAGAACGCGCGGCCCTGAGGATAATGCTGACTGTCGCTCTCCATTTTCTGATACCGAGAGCTGAAGAACCCTCCCTTATCGAATTCGGCACCAACTTGATTGACTCCTCGGTCGTCCTAGAGACGATTGGGATCAGGATGAAAGAGAGAGCAAGCGCGCCCGCCAGCGGGAATAGCCGAAGACAAGGACGAAGACGAGGTAATTGAACGCCCGCGATGATGGATTAAAACTCAGTCAGTACGTCGCTGAAGAGCCTCATCGCGTCTGCGTACTTGTTGTTGCCGTATTCGGCGAGGTAAATGCCTGACATGACCCCGACAGGTATGCCGAAGAGATTCGTCAGGCCAACCATGACCAGAGTCCCCTGAATTGCCGGACCTATGCCCCCTGGACTCGTGGGGGACGGGAGCGAACTCGTGGTAAGGAACGCCCAGCTCAGGGCTGGCGCGCCTTTGACTATGACCTCAAGGAGTATGCTTCCCAGAGGAATGATCGCTATTATGACACATGCGGCTCCGAGGAGGGTGAAGAGCCTGTCTTTGAGTCGTCGGACCATGTATCTGTCCAATCTACTCGACCGCTCCTCCTTTGACCTTCAGGACTCTGGTGACCATTAGCCGCGCCATGATGTTGATAGAAAAGGCGAGAATCATGAGGAAGAGTCCAACCCCGAGGATGGCCGAGAATTCGTAGGTCCCTGGCGTGGCTTCGAAGAAGAGGTTGAGGATTAAGGACGACATGGTCTGGCCAGGCCTTAGCAGTGAAGTCGGGAGAGCTAGGGGGCCGACCGCGTTACCGATTACCATGCTGACCGCGATGGTCTCACCTATGGCCCGACCGAGACCTAGGATGACAGCCCCGAAGAGGCCAGAACGGGCATAGCTGAGAACCCAATTTCTGGTCGCCTCCCACCTGGTGGCGCCGATGCTGTAAGCGCCCTCCCTAACGGAATCCGGGACTGCAGAGATAACCTCCCTGCTTACCGAGGAGACCGTGGGGATTATCATGATTGAGAGTATGCAGCCCGCGGCCAACACGTCCACCCCAAGGACTGGTCCGCTTAGGATGGGTATCCATCCAAAATAGGCCGACAGAGGGGATTCGATGTAATCGGCCAAGAAGAACCGAAAGACGAAGAAGCCCCACAGACCGTAGATTACGCTCGGGACGGCTGCAAGCAGCTCAACCAGGTTCGAGACTGGAACTCGGATTCTTCTTGGCGACATCTCCGACAGGAAGATCGCGATGCCGAGGCTTATCGGAACACCGATTATCAATGCAATGGCAGAAGTGACGAGCGTGCCGAGCATGTAGGGCAGGGCTCCGTAGATTTCGTGTCCCGTCGCCGAGTTCCATTTGGTACCAGTGAAGAAGTACAACCCGAACCTTTCCAGCACCGGAATCGAGCTGCTCAGTAGCGTGTAGCCCATCAATAACAGGATGACTAGAACCGAAGCCGCCAAGGCTGCAGCGACCAGCTTGAACGCGTCGTCGCCGCGGAGTCTACTCAAACGCGTTGACGTCCCAGAGTATTCTAAAAAAGATGAAGGACAGGTGTCGGCTTTCCGACACCATGCCTAGGCCGTTGGTAAGGATTGCCCGTTGTAAGTTATGGATTGAATGGTTTGCTTGTCCAGCGTGACCACGTTCTGTGGCAGCGTGACATACCCAAGTGCCGTAGATTGTTGCTGCCCAGTGGTGACTACCCACCACAGGAATTGGACTAGGGCCGTCGCGCCCGCTGCGGACTTGCCAGAAGTCTGTGCCGTGTTCACGTTCAATTCCTGGTAGACGAATATGTAGGTGAACGTTACTATTGGGTAGGTGCTTGCACCCGGCTGATTCAGGAGGTTGACACTAGCCCAGCTTGCGTTTCCAGCTGGAAGGGTGGGAAGTGCGATCGCGGCTGCCGCGGACGTAGCCTGCGTTGGTAGGACGTACTTCCCTGCCGGATTCTGGACAGCAGCGAGTGTGAGCTTGGGGGTGGAGGTCAGTGCGTACGCTAGTTCGACGTAGCCCACGGTGTAGTGGGTGCCTTGAACGAATCCTGCTACGCCAGAATTGCCGTTCGATCCATAGCCTGTTGGCCAGGCAGGAGCCTTGGCCTGCCCTATCTCCTTCGCCCATGCAGCGCTGTCTTGAGTGAGGAATCCTGTGAATGTGAATGTTGTCCCTGAACTGTCAGACCTGTGCACGACGATGATTTGTTGGTTCGGAAGGGCAGCCTTCAACGTCGCGTTGGTTTGTAGGTTCACAATCGCCGGGTCGTTCCATTTTGTGATGTTCCCAGCGAACATCTGCGCCAAGACGCCTCCAGTAAGGTTGAGCCCCGTGGTGATATGGGGTAGGTTGTAGGCCACTGTAACCGAGCCTATGGCGTCCGGAATCGTAAGGGCGTGCGGCGCCTTTGCCTGATCAGCTGTCTGCAGCGGGGCGTCAGATGCTGCATAGTCGACTGTATGTCCTTCGAGGTCGCTGATTCCGGCTCCGCTTCCTACCGACTGGTAGTTGATTTGGATGTTCGAGTGAATCGAGAAGTACTGGGTGATCCACGCAGACATGAGCGGGTAGACGAATGACGAACCGGCTCCGTCCAGTGAGAGTGATTGAGGTTGTGTGGAGGTGCTGACGGTGGTGACTGTATTCGTTGAAGTGACTGTGTTGGTCGTGGTCGTGACCTTCGCGGCCGTGGACCCGCTCAGAGCGATGTATGCTCCGGCAGCCACAATCACCACTACTAAGGCGACTGCAAGACCAGCAGTTGTTGTGCTTACAGCTTTTCTATCGAATTTCATCTTCAAGGACAAGGGTGAATCCGACGAGATATATTGTTCGTCGAAGTAATCCGCGTGTGGATATTGAGATCGATGTAGAGTATAGAGTCACCATCGAAAACTGCAGAATTATATAGATCGTCAAGGGAGTTTACCGACCATGGAATTCAGAAAGGTTCAGGTCACAGGGGGGAACAGCTTCGTCGTCTCGCTCCCGAAGACATGGGTCAAAGACGTGGGTCTGAAGCCCAGAGACGCGGTAGCGATAGTCATTCAACCTGATTCCTCACTCCTGATCATCCCGAGAAGAGAACTCAGGGAGACAGCGAAGTCTGAAGCCGTAATCGAAGCCTCGCCGGGACTCGACAAAGATGCGTTGCTCAGACACTTCATCTCGTTCTATCTGGCAGGCTATGACATCATCAGAATCAACATGGGAAGATCAGATGCATCCCTCAGAAGTTCAATCAAGGAAGGGATACGGCGGAAACTGGTAGGCGTCGAAATCATCGAGGAATCTCAGACCGGAATTCTGACCCAGTGCCTCTCGGGGTACATCGACCTCCCGCTGAAGAAGGCCCTGGAAAGGATGGCGATCATAGCGGCAGGGATGATTACAGATGCCGCGGCGGCACTCAATGAGGACACCACAGGGATAGCCCAAGAAGTGATCCAGCGTGATGACGAGGTGGACAGGTTCTACCACTTTATCCTTAGGCAGCTGAATATCGCGGTCAGGGACCGGTCAGTGATCCAGGAAATCGGCCTCAGTTCCGCTAGGGACTGTCTCGGCTATAGACTGGTGGCTAAGAGCACAGAGAGGGTGGCGGACCACGCAGTGTCGATAGCGGCCCAGGCTGAGGTGCTGAAGTCGGTCCCTGAAGGCACCGTGAAGAAAGTCCAGGAGATGACCGTGCTTTCACGAAAGATCTTCGAGAGCTCAATAGCCGCCCTGCTAAGGATGGATGCAAAGATGGCGGAAGAGGCGATATCGAAGACAAAGGAGGTCGCAAGACTTGAGGAGAAGTTGAGCGCAGAGATCCTGACGCCCAGGATGAACGGAACGCAGGTCGCCTCGGTCAAGTTGATGCTTGAAAGCGTCAGGAGAGTGGCTGAGTACGGCGCGGACATCTCTGAAGCAGCCTTGGACCTCGCTGTCAGTGAGCCGTAGAATCAATAATGCGGAAGGCCGAGAGTCGAGATTCCCTATCTCTCAGGGAGCTCGCACATCTGTTCCATTTCACGGAGAAGGGCTCTCTCGCCCTCGTCGGTGAGGTACAGGGCCTGCATAACACCCCTCCCGTCAAGTTCAGAAACCGCGTCTACCAGGTGGCTCCTGCGAAGTCTATCGAGCACCTGTCCGAGCTCGTGTGGATTCATTCCGAAGGAGGTATGTAGCTCCCCGTTCGTCAGGGATTTCCGCGCCAGGGCAAGCAAGACAACGAAGCACTGGCCCGAAACCCTACTGCCGTGGCCAGAGCTCCTGGCCCCGACTTCTTGGATTTCTTGCATCATCGCACTCATGATGAAGATGTGTGGCTAAATGGGTTGTCGAATTGAACTATAGGCTCGCCGAGAAGTATAGAGGTCCGCAGAACTGTGCGCGCGCTCGCGTGCAAGTAGTGCCAGGTCTCGCCATGATAGGTCACCGACTACCCGCTCAATGTCAATGCCCTGAGAGGACAGTGGCGCATCGGCGGTTCTCAAGTCTGGGAATCACCTCCACGTGTTAAATTGGCAGCCACGAACGAAGTAATCAGTGGAACGATGCCGGATACAAGCGTGCAGAAGACGGAGAACAAGTCAGGGATAGTAGTCTTCGACACGAAGTTCGGGAACACCGAGAAGATTGCAAAGTCGATAGCGGCTGGGCTGGAGCGAGCTGGGGTCGCGGTGAAGTGCGTCAGCGTGAGCGAGGCGCACCCGGAAACACTGAAAGATTATGATCTGATAGTCGTCGGAGCGCCAACCCAGACCTTTACCGCATCAAAACCCATGAAGGAGTTCATCGACCGCCTAGAGAACTCGGGTGGGCTGGCGGGGAAGAGATACTACGCTTTCGATACCAAGCTGCCGAGCAGGTTCTCGGGGAGTGCGTCGGAGTACATCGAATCCAAGTTGGAGCGCATGGCGCTCCGAGCTGCAGGACCAAGGTCATCTGCGATAGGGCGTGGAAGTGTCTTTAGGCTGGACGACGGAGAGGAGAAGAGGTTCGAGCGGATTGGGTTCGAGCTGGGCACAAACCCAACGAAATCAAGCTAGGCGTACCCGTGACCAGCGACCATAGCTTAGACGCAAGGCGTTGAGCCTGACGAATGAAACGACCGCGAGGAATCGCTGATAAGCGAGGATTCAGGGCCATCCGTTCCAGAGCGAGATGAGCTAGTTTGTTTTCCCGGCCTACAGCTCGACTGTCCCGACGAACGAAAGGTCGGAGAGGTTGCTCACCATTACCATCCGGTTGGAGATGGTGTAGACATAGTCGCCGATGATGACAATCCTGTTGATGTAGAAGTCTTGGCTCTGGCCGATTGAAGAGCCTTCCGGAACCTGTGTCACGCTACCGATCAGCTTGACCCCTGTTTGAGATACATTGAAGAAAAAGGCGCCCTGATAGACTGGGTTTCCATAGGACGGGAATGTCGCCCCGCTGGAAGTCCCGTTGGCGACCTTCGCTACGAGAATCGGAAACGCCACGATGCCGTCCTGCGCATCGTACACGAAGGCATGATGATCTGACGAGACCGGGGTGTCGCTGCCCCTGTCGCCAATCGTCATGTTCGCGACGACAGTCGAGTTCCCGTCTGGCGACACATGGAAGAGCGAGAGTTTGACTCCGAGGTAGATAACATATCCCTGTTCCTGCGGAGCCGGGATGGTCTGCTTCCCCACCCCCAGGAGGAGGCTGTTACCGATCGGTTGGAGGTAGTCTGAGAAGCCAGTCAACTCGAGCGAGCTAAGGATGACGGGGTGGGTCGGATCGCTGAACGAAATTGCGAAGAGCGGGTCGATTCTCTCATAGGTGACGACGTAACCGATGTCCCCGAGGAACCTGACTGAGTAAATCCGCTCCGTGGGCGCCATGTTCTCGACCGCCCCGACGACCTTCATGCCCTGGTCGAGCACGTAGACGCTGTTGACCTGTACCGAAGTCTGGTTCGCGAGCTGTCCGTAGCTCGTCGTGGCCACTCTCAGATATCCGTTGTGCTCGTCAATCGAGAACTGGTTCAGAATCGTTCCAGGTATCATCCCTTCGGCTTGGACCTGGGTCTGCCCGGACCCCATCAGGGCGATACGGAAGACTGTCGTGTTGCCACCGAATCCTCTCCAGAAGATAGGCGCACCGAAGGTCGTCCCGGCAGCCGGCCGCATTACGCCCATCATCGGATAGGCATAGAAGTCAGGGAAGGCCAAGTAGATGTTGGAGTTCGATGCGTAGACAGTCGAGCCCCACCCCGTCATCACCGCCTCCTGAGTGTGCGAGCCATCCGTAACGCTGAGGCTCAGGATAATCGTGTACTGCCCGAAGGACGAGGTGGAGCTCGGACTGTAGTATACATCAGCCGGATCTATCTTGGTCGTTGTGCTTCCGTCTCTGACGCTTGGGGCTACAAAGCTCGAGTTGCCTCCCGAAACGTAGGCGTAAGTGGGCTGTTGGACCACCGCGTAGACGAACCCACCAGATAGGCGGGAGTCCACATAGGTCCCGTTAAGAGAGACGGTCTTCAACAGAGCAGGTGCAGAAGCGTTCGTGTCATCATACAGCATGAAGTTGACCACTGGTGAATACCAGGCGTTGGTGCTGTCCACGACGCGCTGGTCGGTTTCGAGAACCACAAGACGGCCCTGCGCAATGAAGAGTCCAAGAACGCTACCGTCGAACTTGAGCCTGGCAACAAGCGCTGTGGCGCCAAGAGACCCCGCACGGATTACTGACACCGTCGTGCCAGAGGCGACGTAAAGGTAACTCCCATCGGTCTTGACCAGGTCTGCCTCGTCCACGCCCTCGACTTGGATGTTCGTGGTCGTGTAACTCGTGGAGGCAGACGGAGAAGTCAGCGACGCTGCCGCCGTGCTGTATTCGGGCATGTATGTGACAATGTTCTTCTGGTAACTACCTTGGTTCTGGGAGGCGAAGGATTCCATCTGACCGTACGACTCGAAGTTCAGCAAACTCCCGCTAAGTCCGATCTGGCGCTGAGGATAAGGCACAATCGTAGCAAATGCCGCGAGGACCAGCACCGTCAGCATCAGCAGACTGATGAACCCTTTGTCGCGCCTCTGCATAGATAGGGGTATGTCAGGGTCCCTAGATAGTGCTATAGGCTAGAACCGGCTGTCCAGAATGCAGAACAGCCTCCTTCTGGTGCTCGTGCTTCCGCCTGTAGAGTCGCTTGCGTGAATAGATGAACGAATTCGACTCATGCCTGGAGCTTGTGACACACTACCAGTGCAGGAATGAAGTGTGCAGGACGTGCTTCATTCGGACGTGAGATTCGAGTCTTCCTATTCGATCAATCTCTTCAGGACGACAGACGCGCATGCAATGAGGAAGAGTGTGGAGAGCAGGAGAACGAAGATGTCGACGGGCAAGGTTGAGTAATCCCCCGTCAGGAGCATGGACCTCATTGCATCTACACCGTAGCTGAGCGGATTGAACTTCGAGATGTACTGAAGCCAGACTGGCATCAGAGAAACAGGGTAAATCGCGTTGCTCGCGAAGAAGAGCGGCATTGTTATTGCTTGTCCAATGCCCATCATCCTGTCGCGAGTCTTAAGGAATGAAGCGAGCGTCATTGACAGGCTTGCGAAGCACATGGCTAAGAGGACAACAGCGATGAAGACTCCAGCCACGTCAAGCGGGTCGAAGCGGAGGTTGATTCCAATAATGAGGGCCAGAGCAAATACCATTACTCCCTGGAAGATCCCCCTGACCCCGGCCGCCAGCGCCTTGCCTACGACGACAGAAAGCCTAGGTGAGGGGGTAGATAGTAACTTGGTTAGCAAACCGACGTCCCTTTCCCAGACTATTGTTATGCCGTAGAAGATTGCGACGAAGAGAACCGACTGCGCCAGAACACCTGGCGCGATATACTGGATGTAGCTGTACGTGGATGTCGGAAGCAATGAACTTCGAATGGCGTTGAAAACCTCCCCGAAGACCAACAACCAGAGTGCGGGCTGGACTGTCCTCATCCACAGTTCGGTCGAGTCGTGTCTGATCTTCCTTGCTTCGATTTCGGCGATTGTCAGTGCGCTTGATGCGAAACGTTGTAGATTGATCATCTTCCGTGCCTCGCGATGCTGCGCCTGGCCGAACGTGCCTCTCTGAATGTTCCTTCCTGTTGCAGACTTGCCTTTGCATATTTCATGAAGACATCGTCGAGGGTCGGCCTGCTCAAAGATACAGACTCCACCATGGCACCATTCCGTTCGAAGTACTCCATCAGTCTAGGGATCGCTGCCTCGCCATTCTCCGTGAGGATCTTGATCATCCCTTGCTCCGAGCTAATGACTGAACCCAGACCTGTCGGTAGAGTAGCAGCTGCCTGCCCTGACACCTTGACCGTTAACACATCTCCTCCCACGGAATGCTTGAGGTCCGCCGGCGCACCAGAGATCGCTATCTTCCCCATATTCATTATGGCCAACCTATTGCACAGCACGTCAGCCTCCGCCATGTCGTGAGTCGTAATGAGGATCGTCGTTCCGAACTCCCGGTTCAACTCCCGAATCTGTTCAATGACCTGCTTCTTCGAATACGGGTCCAGCCCGATACTTGGCTCATCCAGGAACATTATTTTCGGACGGTTCACCAAGGCCTGAGCGATTTCCAGACGCCTCATCATGCCTCCCGAATAGTTCTTCACAAGTTCGTTCGCTCGGTCCGCAAGTCCGAAATACTCCAAGGCATCGAGTATTCTCTGCTTCCTATCATCGCGACCCACGAAGAAGAGCTTCGCAAAGATGAGCAGGTTCTCGTATCCGGTCAGATCGCCGTCCACTGAGATTGCCTGGGGGACGAAGCCAAGCATCTGCCTCACCTCCTGGGGAGCGCGCCGCACATCGATTCCGAAGACCCTTATCGAACCCGCGGTCGGTCGAGCGAGGGTTGTTATCATCTTGATGGCAGTGGTCTTGCCCGCGCCGTTGGGACCGAGCAGTCCGAAGATTTCACCCTCTTCCACAGAGAAACTAATGTTGTCGACGGCTCTCGTTCCGTTGGAGTAGACCTTTGTTAGGGAATTGACCTCAATCGCTTTCGTGGCTCACTCGCCAACAGGAGGTCATAGTCCAGTCATTATAAGTTGAAAAACCTGGAGGCACAGTCTTGTCCAACTCTACTGTCCAGCACACCGGAGTGTCATCGTAGGCTTTCTCGAGCCGTCACTCTCCACTTCCTTCATTGGACTTTGGTCTCTGCCCGACATGCAAACGCGACAATCCTGGTCAGCCGTTGATTGGGAGGAGAATGAACGTATGAGGTTGCCAACGCCCACGGGAATCGCACCATCAGATTGACCAATCCTTCTCTGGTCGGAAGGCTTGCCATTACAGGTTGGACGCTGGCCCATGATTCACCTCCAAGCTTCGGTCTCTGTCTTCTTGATGAGCACAGAATCGGCTCTTGTCCAAACCTGGAAGCGAGCTCTGGACTTCGCTTGCGTCTATTGCAGTCTTCTCAGTTCTCATGAAGCAAGGAATTCCTTCTGCTCTTGAGAATTCTGACTCACCTATCGGGCCCAGTCCTCGGGTTCTCATCCCATGGGAGGTCGATTGAGAACACATCAATTGGGAAGTCCACATTCTTTACCATTCTCTTTCCAACATCGCTCAGGTGATTCCCTAGCTTGTTCCAGACCTGGTCGAATACCTGACGCGTGATACATACCCCTCCAGGCTCGGCTATTGCGTAGACTCTGCTTCCGATGTTCACGGCGTCGCCGAGAATGTCACTGCCCTTCCTTTCGATGTCTCCGATGTGGATTCCGATACGCGCAAGCAGTCTGTCCACCTCGGGCACATTCCGATTTCTCTCGTGCATTCTCCGTTGCATCTCTATCGCGCACTGGGATGCCTCCAGGGCGCTCGAGAACTCTACCAAGAACGCGTCGCCTACCGTCTTGACCTCCCTTCCATGGAACCTGGGGAGCACCTCCCTTGTGACTGTCCGATACTCCTCGAGAAGTTCGAGTGCGTGCCGCTCATTCCTCTGTGTCAATGCAGTGTAACCGGCGAGGTCGGCGAACATTATGGCAGCGAGACCTCTTGTCGGAGTTTGGTCGAAGGCCTCGAGGTACCCCTTCATCTTCCAGTAGGTATCGAGGAACTCCAGCCCCCTAGGCGTGGCCGTGTAGGTGGTTTCGTCCTCGCTCGTCGTCCTTCTGAGCAGCCCGAAGGCAGTCAAGTCATCGACCATCACACGAAGTCGATCCAGAGGAACTCCGACTCCATAGGACACCCTCGTGATCCTCCCGCCCCCGGGATTCCGGCGCACCACCTCAAGGATCGTCGCGTAGATGTCGGCCTTCGATCGCTTCGATGTCCGGGTGCTCAATCTTCTACCTTCCCACCGGATCCCTCTGATGATCCTCCCTATAGCGGGAAGGGCGGAAGGCTTCCAGACTTCAGCGGTGGACTGAGGTGAGTCACCCCGTCCCCCTCGCGGAAATTCTTGGTGTAGACGAGCCCTCCGACAACACACTCGTCCCCGACGTCAGCGCTCTCAGCGTAGACCTTGCCCAACCTAGACCCTGCCTCCGCTTCGAACCGCAAGCAGTACACGTCCTGGGCTTGGGCCCGCTTGCCTATGTGCACCACGTCTCCGACCAGATTGCCGATGCAACTAGCCCCCTTGCCAATCTCTATCCAGTTCGCCTTGAGTCCTTGGGTGGTCTCCAATCGACCGCCAATTTCGACTGAGCCTGAAAGAAGGCCCTTCGCAGCCCTGAGGACCCCCCCGACTTCCACGTCCCTCCCGGAGAGGATTCCTCTTATCTCTGCATACCCGCCTACTTCGAGTCTGGTGGTGAGCGCAAGGTCTCCTGTGACTCTGATTCTACCACCGATTTCGGCCGTTCTCCCTGAGAGATTCCCCTCTACGACTGCCAATCCGCCGACCTCTATCTCGTCGCAGTCTAGGTTTCCATTCGACTGCAGCCGCGCACCCACCTCGATCTTCCTGCCCTTACCGCCGCTCAGTTCGGCGCTCCCACCTACTTCGAGTCTATCGAACTTCAGTTCCTTCCGTGAAATGAATCGTCCTCCAACGTCGATCGTTCCGGTGACCTCGCCTCCCCCGACCTCGACGCTGCCACCCACGTCGAGATCCTTCAGTTTCAGCTCGCCAAGCGCCTCGAAGGAGCCCCCAACGTCCACAGACTCCGCGACGACGTTGCCCTGAACCTCGAGTGAGCCGCCGACATCCACCTCCTGGGCCTCCAACGACATCCCGGCAGAAAGCCTTCCGCCGACATCCGCTCTCTTCGCCTTGACATTCCCCTTGGAGTACAAGGCCTCCTCGACGTCGATCTCTTCATGGACTGTAAGGCTCCCATTGAATCGGGCGAGTCCGTCGCGGGATTGTAGCGAGTCACACTCGAAGTCGCAGTCCACCTCAACGCTTCCTTCGAAGAAAGCCGTTCCTGTCACGAAGACTAGAGATCCTTCGGATGCCTGGATGAGCGCGTGGTTCTCGGCCCTAATGTCTCCCTCCACTCTGCCGAGCTTCACCGTCTCTCCTTCGCGGATTACTCTCTCTTCCATAGACTCTGGCTGGGCACCTCCGGTAATATAGTTGGCTCACGAAATGTGATTACTTTATGTGACAGTCGGGTGAGTCGGAGTCGAGACGCACGCTTCGAGAGCCTTCACGTGCGGTTGTCATCGGCCTTGTGTTGAAAGACCTAGAGCGTTCATGCAGAATCCCTTGTTTTTAGCCTATTTCGGACAAAGCAGAGTGAACTGCGCTATTCGTTCATAGGCCGGAAGGAGCAGCTCTGAACCAACGAATGAGACTCTGACCTCGAGTCTTGATTGACACCAGAATGGGGTCAGTGGGGCACCCTGTCATGCCAACGAACTGCTCAGGCTGCGCGCCCCACGTCACTGTCCGCGTCAGGCTGGCTGCGTATCCTTTCTCCCTTTCCTGAAATCAGAAGAAGGATATGCGAACATCCTTGCTCAGGTTTTGGACATGGACTCACCGGGACTCAGACGGCCCAGCTTCCAGGGTTTCACCAGCAGATCCCAACGAGAGATGACTAGCCCACCCTCAGAGACGAGACAATCGTCTGGCTCGTCGCCGATCATCCTTGCTGCCTCGTTCAACGATGCGCCAGGAGCTACGACGCGGGCGCTTCGTGTACCCAGCACCGAGACCTTGGCGGCACACCACTCCTCCGGTCTCCTTCTGACAACTTGAAGCCGTTCCGGAGTTAGCATGAACTCGATCACGGATCGGCTCGAGATGAACTCACCAGGGCGGTCCTGTGGAAAGAGCCTCCTTACCCGGAACTTGAGCATCATGTTGACGGCTTCCCCGATTTCAGCGTCGGGCGAAATCGACACTGGCTTGGAGCCAACCTGCTCTACCCGCATGTCAGAGACGAGCGAGTGGTTCCTCATGGTGCCGACCAGGTCGGCGAGAGTGATCACAGTGTGGATGTCGTGATCACTCACCCGCGCTGCGCCGAACCTCGTGGCCTCGAAAACGTGAAGCAAGTCGCTGACCGGATCGCCAAAATCCACGGACCCTATCCACACTGCGATCTCCCTGCTTGGAGTCTGGAGGAGGCCATAGTAGTCCTTTGGTTTCGTCTTCACGAATCTCTCGAGGAACGAGTACCCACTAAGCGCCCCGTAGAGGACAAGCCCTGTCCGCCTGTCCCTTCGTGGCCTCAGCCCTTTCATGACGGGCAGAATGTGGAGATCGGCGGTGTTGAGGATGAAGCCGGCGTGGATGAGGGGACTGTTTCCGTCGGCGATGGAGCGGTGGAGCTTGAACAAGCCCGGTATGAAGGATGAGATGCTGGGGCCGTCGCCACGGCTTCCCAACGGCTTGCCCATTGCCTGCCATGAGGGCACCACCCGGTACACCTCCGTTGGGACCTTGACGTTCTTCAGCTCGACGGGTCCCACCTTGACGATCTGGACGTCTACTTCGTTCCAAATGAAGTCGTAGACTTGCTTACTGATGCAGATGCTACCTGGCTCCGCAAGGGATACGATCCGCGAAGCCACGTTCACGGCGTCGCCGTACACATCATTCTCACTGTGGATGACCTCGCCGACATTGATGCCAATCCGCACTTGAATTCCCTCGATCATCCCGCCCGCATTCTGTTCGGACATCAAGCGTTGTATCTCGACGGCACAGCGGACAGCACTGACCGCGCTGACGAACTCCACGAGGAAGGAATCTCCGATGGTCTTTACTTCCCGTCCCCCGTGCCTGACGAAGGTCGGTCGAAGCAGCCTTCGGTGCTCCTCGAGCAGCACAATCGCCTTTGCCTGCGCGAGCAATGTGTAACCGACAATGTCAGTGAACATTATCACTCCGATTCTGCGCTCACCTACGGACCTTTCCGCGCTCGACCCAATTCTCGGATTTGTGGGGAGTTGAAATGTCATAAGCTCAGACCACTCTTGCTTCTCCGTCCTTCGCTGCGAGACATCAACGTTCAATCGCTCCTCGAATCTAGGAGACTAAGCGGGGGCGTTAGGGTGCGCAAGATCTTGCGAGCAAATCCACAATTGATCGCAGTCACCGGCGTCGAGAGCAGTGCTCAAGCCCTTCAGCTCGACCCTCTGTTCACGGTTCCCCTGCCTGGTCTGAATGACTTCAACCTCTTTTTCTCGGACTTCCTCAATTCGTCCGATTTGGGCTGCTTTACTTCGGTCTCTGTCGGCTTGCTCCCTAACATGTTAGGTGATCCCTAATCCGAACTATTTAACCCTGTACTAGCTCGGTTCCTTGCGTCCTGGGAAGGCTCCGCCTACTATACTGGAAGCGGTCAGTGATGGGAGACAGGTCAACGGTTTCCGTAGGTTGGCCCACAATACCAGCTAGCGAGTGCGGAGGCGTTATGGAACGGAGCTACTCCCCCTAGGCCGAGATTCGTTGTTTGATTCAGTATGTTGACAAGAGCAGAGTCATAAATCGCTCCGCACCCGAAAAGGTGATACGAAAGCGAGACTACGGCGCTCCAATGCGACAAGACCTTGAGGGGTGCCGGGCAGTCGACCATGGAGCAACCCGGGTAGGTTTGGGAATAGCCTCCGCCGATGTGTACGACCGGCGCTAGGAAGAACAACAAAACGGCTGCCAATGTGAAGACGCAGACGACTAGATTGCGCTACACATTCTCGTCAGGGACCATCTCCGTTGTCTTAAGGCTTCGTAGGAATTCACATCAGTCTCCGAGCCAGATAAGCGGTCAAAGCGCACCTACAGTAATGGCCCGCATCTGCAGCAGCGAACCCTGAGGGATTCGACCCGGAAGCGCCGCGCAGCCAGTTCGAGATTAGCTATAAGTCAGGAGCACATCGATGTTGCTGGACACACGAGATTGAACGCCAGAGAGATGGTCTACGAGATAGATTCCACGATAAGATCGTCTCGCAGCGCTTACTCAGACTGGAGGATCGGAACAACAGACGACCCGCCGGGCAGGAGGAAGATGCACCAGGACGAGGGAAGATACACTCGGCTGTGGAAACAATGGGAGGCGGACAGTGAAGCGGACGCGAGGAGCGTGCAAGCGTACTTCGTCGACAAAGGAATGAAGAGCGGAGCCGACTGGGGAATGAAAGGGAACTTCGTTTACATCTTCTAGCCTTCAGGGCGCTCATTTCTTCCACGCGACCACAGTCTGCATCAGTGCGTTTCCCGAGGTAATCATCCGCTCAGCCCTAGAGTTGAGATTGGATTCCAGCCAAGAATGCCTGGAAGAGCTGACTACCTTTGGAACCACCTCAAAGGCTCGGCTAGCTCCCCAGATCCTTTCAGTTGAACCAGTTGTCCCTCTTAGCTCGGAGGCCGCGGGTACTGCCGTGCTACGATGCCAGGCATCCTTCTTCGGTGACGGATGGTTTTCTGGTTCTTGAATTAAGCTCACACTAGCTTGGAGACTGCTGCTCGTACCCTTCTCTTTGGCTGCGGATTTTTTGACCCTGCCGCCGCAAAAGACCAAATACGCAGGATGCCGTCCCGCCAGATGATGGAACCGAGCGAAAGGCGTCCTCGTCCGAGGATCGAGGCGCTCGCAGACCTCGTCTTCGGACTCTCGCTCTCCATCGGATCGATTGCCTTGATTTCGTCCCCTCCCACATCTACGGGCGAGATAGGGAGCCACATAGCCGCGTTCGCGTTCACCTTCTTCATACTGATCACCGCCTGGCTCATTTACACGACTGACATGTCAGTCTTGCCCATTGAAACGGCACCCATAACGTTCCTGAATGTGGGGCTGCTGCTGCTCGTCGCTCTGGTTCCCTATCTGCTCAACAGCGTCGAGGTGGTCAATCCCAATCTGACACAGATCCAGGCCTCGGCGCTAAGAGACGTCTCGTCCAGCCTTTTTGCAATCGACCTCTCTGGAATACTCTTCATACTGGCCGCCTTCGCGCACATCATCAGCCTGGAAGAGAAGAAGTTGGTCGAACCTGCCCTAGCGGCATCCTTCAGGAATGGAAGAAACAGGATGGCTGTAATCGCAGTTGTGATGGCTGTCTCGGTCGCGCCTCCGTTCTGGCAATTAGCATTGTATGACATCCCTGTGAGGATCTACCTTTGGTATCTTCCCCTTGCCAGTTACTGGTTGGGGAGGCTGTTGAGGCCAGAGAGCAGGACACACGCCCCCTAGAGGCACGGCGCCGGTTTGGGGGGACGCGGACTTGCCTTGTATCAAGAATGCTACCGCCCTGTGTAAGGGCACGGGTTCAGTTTAGCTAGTTCCGTGCTGTAGGCTAGGACTGTCGTGGGTCGGGGTCTGCAGGTGCCTGCTGAGGTTCATTGATTTCAGCGTGAAGACGCCGAAGCCCACCAATGAGAGGGACAGGAACCAAACGCCGTCCAATAGCACCATCACCGCGAGCCCTATCGCCGCCAAGGCAAGAACTCCTTCGATGATGGCATTCCTGTCGTTCGTCAGGTGCCGGAAGTAGGACCTCTTCGTCACCTCGCCAGAACCGCTGTGGGGGGTCCTGTACGAGAAGAACCCCTTCCTGTCGAAGACCCCGTAGAAGAAGGCTACCGACCCCAGACTGAGCATGGCACCCGTGGCGTAGCCTAGAAATGGGATCAAAATGACGTTGCGAGCCGTCATCAGGCCCTGCACCCAGAGGGCCCAGGCTCCAGACGCTAGCGAGATGGCGAAGGGAACGGCGACCATGCCTATGTAGAAGGGGTTGTTGAATATCGAATTCGCAGGCTGAACGACGCCCGATATCACCGCGAAAGCGGATAGGAAAGTGACCATGAGCCAGCTGAACCCAGAGAAGGGACCGAGGAGCATCAACAGGAGCCCTGTCTTCGTCTTCAGACTGATGTCTGGCGCGCGGACGATGCTCTTCCAGTACTTTGCGATGCATCTCCACCATCCCTGCGAAGTCCTCGCGACCTGCTTCTTCCAGGCCTCCAAGGTGGAGGGGTCCTCGCCCATTATCTTGACATTGCTGAGATATACGCCCCGCTTTCCTGCGAGGTACATCTTTATCGAGACATCGCCGTCGTCGGCTATCCGCTCGTTGGACCACTGCCCCACGCCCCTCAAGTCCTTCGTCCTCACCAGAGCGAACCCACCCTGGAAGGAGAATGGAACATCGATGCGGTAAGCTCCCATCTTCGATAGGGTGTCCCCGATGTCCTGATAGAGAGCGAACAACCTCGTTGTCAGATTGTAGTTCCTATTGTAGTGCCCGTACCGGAAGGAGACGAAGGAGGCGCGCGGATGGCTCTCCATGGCGTCTATCCCCTTACTCAGAACGTCCGGAGGCACCACGGAGTCAGCGTCGAGCAAGAGTACGAAATCACCCACGACCTGTTCCATCGCTTTGTTTAGGGCGCCGCACTTGAAGTGCTCCCGACTCGGGCGCCTAGAGACGATGGTTGTTATCCCTGACTCGTTGAGTTCGTGAGCCTTCTGATCGACTATGTCTACAGTCTGGTCATTGGAGTCGTCTGCGATCACCACCTGGAGCTTGTCCTTCGGATAGTCGAGCTTCTTCATGGCATCCAACGACCGCTCGATCACGTACCTCTCGTTGAATGAGGCGATGAGTATCGAGACATTTGGATGGCTCTTCAATCGGACGTCGCGACTCTCGAGGTCCCTAGGGTACTTGGTTGACGTCCCGAGCAGGACCAACCAGTAGTACTCAAGTCCCAACACCGGGACGGTGATAACCAGGGTAATTATCTCAACGAGAAACCAGATCGGAATTACCATGCTAGTCCCCGAATAGACATGCCTGGAGTGTCCCCCTTCATTATCTAAGTCTTTGTGAGAAGACACTAAGCGACTCCGGTGAGTACGGGGACCCTACTTCATGCCCAACGTGGGCATGCGTCGCCCAAAGGTGCATGCAATCTCCTCAAGAAACGCCGAGGTGCCGAGTCTGCTATGGTTCCGAGAATGATCTACACAGGAATCAGAGTCAAGGACATGGAGGAGTCAATCAAGTTCTACGCTGACATCCTTGGCATGCAGCTCGTTGAACGAAAGAAGACGCCGCAGACCCATGGAGAATGGGCCACGCTGAAGAGTCCCGGTTCGGAACAGGTGATCGAGCTCAAATGGTATGCCCATGGGAGCAAGTTCGGTGACCCCTACGCGAATGGTTCGGAAGTCGATCACCTAGGGTTTGAAGTGGAGAACCTGGAAGTGTGGATTCGCGAGCTTGAGGCAGAAGGGGTGAAGATTCTCATCCGACCCTATGAGATTGGGGGCTGGAACGAGGCTTTCGTTGAAGACCCGAATGGAATATGGATTGAGTTTCTCCAGCGTGACTAAAAGTCGGTGGCTCATGGCAAGGCGACCAAAAAAGGCCGGACAGAAGAAACCGGCGTGGAATATCGCCGGGCTGGACGCAGAGAAACCGTGGCCGGATTTCGAGGGAAAACTCAACCTCTTCGGGCAGTTCGTCGGAGATTGGGAAATCGTTGACGCCCGCTACCCAAAGCCTGACGGAACAGAAATCAGGCGTAGAGGAGAGATCCACTTCAGGTGGATTCTTGAGGGGAGGGCTGTCCAGGATGTCTAGTCCATGATTGACGAGAAGACTGGTAAAGCTACCCCAGCGGGGACGACGATTCGATTCTACGACCCAAATGCCGACACATGGCACAGTGTGTGGACATCCCCTCGTCAGCATGTTGTCCGGTCCTTCCTCGCAAGAAAGATCAATGACGAGATCGTGCTTGAAGGTGAAGTCCGGGACGGCGGCTACCCAGAGAAATGGGTTCTCTCAGAGATCGAGCCAGATTCATTCAGGTGGCACTCCGAAGAAACACATGACGGTGGCAAGATGAGGATTTTAACCGAGGAAATGCGGGTTCACAGGGAGAAAGCCTGAGAGTTAAGAAAAACACGTGATCACCGGGACTTCTGCCCCGGTTGGAAGAGTAGTCAATGACTCATTATGAGCTTCTTTCGGCTAGAATAGCTTGATTTGATTTATTTCACGATGGGCCGGAAGGGATTCGAACCCTTGGCCTCCCGATTATCAGTCGGGTGCTCTAGCCAAGCTGAGCTACCAGCCCACTGACATCGGACGCCTTCAGTTAGGCTATAATTCCTTTCTAAGCGGGAAGAGAATAAGAAGTAACCAAGGACTGGCCTACTTCGTGGGCCGGTAGTTCAGCGGTACGAACGCCCGCCTTGCACGCGGGAGAACCTCATAGGTCCCAAGGTCGGGGGTTCAATTCCCCCCCGGTCCACTTTCAGGATTCCTTCCACTCCGTGAATTCTGCACCGAACAGCACCAGCACCAACGCGAAGACGGCGACGACGACGAGGTCGGTGAAGGCGACGGAGAAGTCGGCAGAGACCATTGAGTTCCTCAGACCGTCCGCGAAGTAGGTCAGAGGAAGGGCTCGGGCGACCGTTTGCAGATATGACGGCATGGAACTGATGGTCCAGAAGGTGCCAGAGAGCAGCATCATTGGAAACACGATGATGTTGCCGAGCCCGGACGCCGCATCGGGGTCCTCGATGAGACCCGCCAACAGCATTCCCACACCGGAGAAGAGGAGGGCACCTAGGAACAGCATGATCAGAGAATACGCGTTGATCAAGACGCTGACGTTGTAGAAAGCAGCTCCCAGGATTAGCATAACCGCCGCGAGGACGAAGGCGAGGACGGTCTGGCTCAGAACGTTCCCGAGCAGCCACTCCAGTTTGGTCAGAGGGGTAGTGGACAGGCGCCTGATGACCCCGTCAACCTTCAGCTCGGAGCCGACTTTGGTGAGGCCGATCACACCGTTTGCCATTATGAAAGCCGCGGTCAGACCTGGGAGGAAGTAACTCGCGGTGCTCTGGCCGACCGCCTGACCTGGGTTGCCAGGATTGCCGTAGATGCTCCCGAGGATAAGGAGGAGTACCACGGGGAAGAGGAAGCTGAAGGACAGTCCACTCCTGCTCCTGAGCCAGTTTCGAGCGACGGCGAGGGAGACGACGAGTACTTTCAATTCGCTTCACCAGTGTCAGAGATCTTCGATCCTGTGAGCTGCAGGAAGAGACCCTCCAAGGTGGGAGAGCGGAGCACGACCTCCACTTCGAGACCCCTGCCCACCAAGGAGGTGAGCGCCACCTCCAGGTCCCTGAGCCTGTCGAAGGGCAAGACAACGTCGGAGCCGTCCATTGAAACGGTGTCGAAGAAGCGTCTGAGAGTTCCGAAGACTGCGTCGCCGCCCTTCCTAAAGACGACCGTCCTGCTGCCACCGAACTTACCAAGGAGTTCAGTTGGAGTGTCAAGCGCGATGATCTTGCCTCTGTTGAGGACCCCTATCCTGTCGGCGAGCTGCTCTGCCTCGGCCGTGTAGTGTGTCGTCAAGATTATCGTCTTGCCTCTTGCGCGCAGGTCCTCGATCACCTTCCGCGCAACTCTCCTTGTCTCGAGATCTTGGCCCGTTGTAGGTTCGTCGAAAAGAACGAGTTCCGGGTCGTTGACCAAGGCGACCGCGAATCCCACCCTCTGCTTCAGCCCCCTAGGCAGGTCAGCGAACCGAACCTTTGCCACATCTCGTATCTCCAAGAGGTCGAGCAGGCTCATACCATCGACGGGTGTGTCATACATCGCGGCGAAGAACTCCAGGTTCTCCGCGACGGTGAGCCTTCTCAGGGCGCTGAATTCCTGGGGGAGCACGCCAATCCTCTTCTTGATTTCATTTGACCCTTGAGACTCTTCCACCGAGCGCCCCAGGACTTTCACTGAGCCGGCAGTTGGCCGCCTGACGCACTCCAGTACTTCAATCGTAGTCGTCTTCCCCGCACCGTTTGGACCTAGAAGAGCGAAGATCTCCCCCTTCTGCACTTCGAAGGAGACTCCGTCGACTGCCGCAACCCTGTCGTACCTCTTCAAGAGACCCTCTACTGAAACGACGGGTTCCGCCATTCGTTGTCGGGTCGACAAGCCAATTGATATATTAGCCTAGTCTTCCGCCGGTGACGATGACCCAGCAGGAGCCGACTGTTACTGAAATCATGGTGAAGGCCGTGTTGGCCGTCGACCTCAACACCAACGTGAAAGAATGCGCTAGAGCAATGGCCAAGAGGGGAGTAAGCTGCTCCGTCATAACACAGGCCAACAGGGCAATAGGAATCGTCACCGAGAGGGACCTAGTCTCGAAGGTGCTAGCAGATGCGGTCGACCCTACCAAGGTCTATGTGAAGGACATCATGTCGACTCCGCTAATCACCATTTCTCCGAATGCCTCGCTGACCGAAGCGGCAGCTCACATGGCGGAATACAGAGTGAGGAGGCTGGTTGTCGTGGACCGGATGGGGTCTATGGCGGGCATCATCACAGCAGGAGACATCGCCAGATCTCTCGCTGAGAAGCACGGCTACAGGGAGGCCACCTTCAACGCGCTTGCCAGATACAAGGAAGGAGCCGAAAGCGGGCCCTACCAGTAGGTCAGTCGACTCGGAGTCTGACGCCTGTTCCGCCGGGAGACTTCAGAGGAATTGTGACCTCCAGGATGCCGTTGTTATAGGTTGATTTCGCGCCCTTTGGGTCGACGACCCCCGGCAGTTCAAGCTCCTTGAAGTATCTCCGGTCCTCCCTGTCGACCGATATAACGAGCGACTTCTCGTTGACTGTGACGTCGATGTCACCTTTTTCGACTCCGGGCATCTCTGCTATCACCCTCACCTCCTTGTCGGAGCTTACGACGTCGACAAGGGGTTCGCGCTTGTCCTGAATCTCATTCCAGGGGGTTCCTTCCCCCTTCCTGACATTGCCGAACTCCCTCACCAGGGGCTTACCGTCGGGCCCGATGGTGACGGAATAACCGTAGACTATCGGCCCTATCTCCTTCTTCGTGGTGCCGTCTTGAGATCTCCTCTCTCTGACCAGGCTCTTGGGAAGTTCCTTCTCTAGCTCCTTGAACTGGTCCGAGAAGGCCTTCTCCATCTCCCTCATCATCTCGTCGATATCAGGGAATGCCCATGGTCCAAAGGGGTATCCCCTGCGTCTCTTCGTCGGCCATTCGTCGTCGCCGTTGTCCTCCAACTGTGTTTCGCTGAATTCCTCCATCTGCATGAATTTTATCCTTTCGGTCGGCATTCTCCGGGACGACGGTCCCACAATTCGACAGAACTCGAATCTCGCAGGAAAACTATATACAGCGGTCAGGAGCGGCGATTTTTCCCGAAGTGAAATGGCCGCTTCAACATATCTGAAGATAACGATGCTATTTGCGGTGATGACCGGCCTCCTGATGGCCATCGGTCTTGCGGTGGGACTCTATGTCGGCGACCCACTGGATTTCATGCTATTCGCTCTCGTGCTCGCGGCCGTCTTCAACTTCGTCTCGTACTACTTCAGCGACTCGCTCGTCATCAGGATGACCAGGGCCAAGATAATTCAAGAGAGCGACAACCCGACGCTCTTCAGGGTCGTGAGGAATGTGGCCCAGAAGGCGAATATCCCGATGCCGAAGGTTGGCATAGTCGACTCCCCGCAGCCGAACGCCTTCGCGACCGGCAGGGGGCCCAGCAAGGCGGTCGTGTGCGCCACGTCATCGATCCTGCAGACGCTGACCCCGGACGAACTCGAAGCAGTAATAAGCCATGAAATCGGACACGTTGTCCACCGCGACGTCCTGATGTCGAGTGTGGCCGCGACCATGGCGGGAGCGATATCCTACATCGGAACCGTTGCTCTTTGGTCTGCCATGCTCGGAGGCGGCAACAGCAAGAACAAGAACTCACCAATCGTTCTCCTCGTTGCTGCGATTCTGGTGCCGCTCGGGGCGACGTTTGTGCGGCTGGGGATAAGCAGAGATGATGAGTACAACGCAGACGAGTACGGAGCGAAGCTGACGAGAAATCCGGGAGGGTTGATCACTGCCTTGGAGAAGATCTCCAGCAGGGCCCAGACTAGACCTATCTCAAACAGTTCCGCCCAGGCACCATCTCCCGCGACGTCATCGTTGTGGATAGTAAACCCATTCAGGGGCAGCTCGCTGATCGAGCTCTTCTCGACACACCCCTCAATGCCGCACAGAGTGGCGAGGCTGAAGAAAGTGGCGAGAGATATGAACTTGTACGTGCCCTAACTGAGGACCAGTTTCACCAGGGCCAACAAGGCCCCGAGCTCAAGCACGTCATCCCTGGAAGCAAGCGCTTCTTTCTTCGGTTCTTTGAGCGCCTGCGCTGCCTGCACTTGTTGCGACAAGCTCGGGAACATGACTGCCGGGAAGAGCGGCGCACTGAATGAGGGTTGAGAAGGCAGGAGTGGGGGCATTGATACTGGTGCAACAGTCGCTGGCGTGACGGATGTGGAGATTCTCCCCCACGCGGGAGCGGCTTCCAGACCTGCCTCCATGGTGGGAGCAGTCTCCATGACGGGAGCTGGCTCGGGAGCCTGTGGTCCGGAACCTGTCGGAGTGCCCTGAGGACGCGGTCGGGGTGACGAAAGCAAAGCAGGGAATAGGAGAAAGATACCGAAGATGGAAATGACGAGTTCTCCAATGCCGACTCCCAACAGAATTAGGAGGATGGAGAAGATCAGCAGGCTCCGGTTCATCGTTACCTGGAGGAGAAACCGTGCCTCATTGTATTAAGGATTGATAATGGTGGATTCTGTTAACTTATTTGCACGGGCTTCTCACGCTTGGCCCCTATCCCATAGGCAAGCACTGCGGCCCCAATGGAGGCGATGATGAGACCATACATCGCATAGGGTAACGCTGGGTCGGAACCTATGGCCCTTCCTATCAGAAACTGAACGTCTGACCAAGTCCATCCCGCGCCGAAGACCAGCAGGGAAGCGCCGATTGCCATGAATACGGCTCTCATCGGTGGAAGATAAGGGGGCTGTCTCTTAAAACTTCAGATTCTTCTTGATTCTCTGTTCCCATTCTTCCTGAGTGATTACACCCTTGTCCTCAAGAAGCTCCGCTAGGCTTGTTATCATGGTGCCCAGAACGTCAGTCTCGTCGTCCCTGACCTTACTTTTCTTTGGCGTGCTTTCCACCTTTGCCCATGTATCCTTTCTCTGAGAGGCAGGCCAGAACGATTGTCCTGATTATGTCCGAGTATCCTGTCCCTAGCTTCCCTCTTAGGTCTTGGTCGATAATGTTCCAAACTTGGTCTGGCAAGGCAACGAGTGCTTTCTTCAATTGCGAACCACCTGCACAGGTGCGATTGATATTCCTTCGGGATTCGCTTTCTCTTGCTTAGTCCCCGTTTAGATTGCGCGGAAGAAACAGTTCCTCACTTGCGTTCCGCTGTTGAGGAAGACGGTTGCGAAGACGGAGACCCATCTTCGACAACAATCTCCGCCGCCTCCGTGGGGACCTCTTCGAACTCGCTTGTCTTTCTGCTTCCTCTCAGGAGATTCGGCACGATGGCGACGGCATTGATGATTGCCATTACAAGGTAGACGTGGCTTATCGCCGCTGCAAACGCCGTCCTTTCAGCGACCGTCAGCGCCGATGGGTTGAGCGAGGAAATGATCTGGGTGATTGTAGAAAAGGGAAGGTCGAAGGTCATCACCAGTATCACGAGGTTCACACTGAGCGTGTAGCCGATGTTGAAGAACGTGGCGCGAAGGGCCGAGGCCACCGCCCTACTCTTGGCAGGCACCGAGCCCATCACGGAGCTCATATTGGGGGAGGCGAACAACCCCAGCCCGACGCCGCCGATGACCAGGTAGAGCGCTATCGTCATGTAGGGTGTCGAGATGCCCACTGTGCTGGAAAGCAAGAGCGCGAGGCTTATGACGACGAGGCCGGCTGTCGTGAACGGCCGCTTGCCGTATGTGTCCGACAGCCGTCCGCTGATCAGTCCCAATGCCAGAAATGCGACGTCGAACGGGAGGATTGCCACGCCGGCCCGAAAGGGCGAGTAACCCTGTACCAGCTGGAGGTAGAGGCTGACGATCAGCATGAACGAGCCCCAAGCCACAGCGTTGAGGAGTAGTGTGATGATCCCCCCAGTGAACTCCCTGATCTCCAACAACTCCAGGTCGAGCAGAGGGTGCTCCTTGCGCCGCTCCATATGGATGAAAAGTCCCAGGGAAGTGACGGAGGCAATGAGAAGCGCCACCGCGAACCAGAACTCGCCTATGCCGTAGGCTGCGTAGGTCAGCGCGAGAAGCAAGGTAGTTATGAAGACGGTGAATGTGACGAACCCTGGCCAGTCCATCGGTGGGGCTCTCTTCGGCCTATTGGTGTCCTTGAGGCGTCTCAGGGCCCACAGTGTTCCGAAGATGCCGATTGGCACGTTGATGTAGAACAGGTATGGCCATGCCAGGAAGGCCAGGATGACGCCGCTTAGCGTCAGCCCCGCCATGCCGCCTGCCCTGAAAGCTATCTGGTTGATGCCCAGGGCGGTGCCGAGCTCTTTAGTCCCGAACGCATCCGTGATTATCGCTGCGCTGTTGGCAAACAGAGCAGCCGAGCCGAGGCCCTGCGCCATCCTGGCTGCGATGAACGTATCAGGGCTACCAGAGAATGCAGTAAGCAAGGAACCGATCGTGAAGATGGCGAACCCCGCGGCGTAGATCCTGACCTTGCCGAACATGTCGCTTATCCTCCCGATGAACAGTAAAGCCACAGTGCTGCCAATCGTGTAGGCCTGGGTGAACCAGATTGCCTGCTCGGCGTCAGCATGTAGCGCGGCCGCGACCGTCGGGAGGCCCACAATCATGACGCGGCCGTCGATGCCGCTCATCAGTACGCCGACGGTCGTTACGGTGAGCACAGTCCACTTGTATTGCGTATGGCTCACCTAGAGTTCCGCGGGCTTCTCGACTTCCATCCTGACTTTTCGGAGTGCCGCGAGTGTGGAGTCCCTCTCCTCGCGGGTCAGGGTCGACCCGAGGTTGCCTGTATATTGCCTGAACCTGCTCGAGATGCTCGTGAAGATCCGCGTTCCTTTCTCGGTCACCTCTATGACGTAGAGCCTTCTGTCCCTCTCGTCCTTCCTCCGTCTGACGTAGCCCTTCTTCTCCATTCTGTCCACGAGTCCGGTTACATTCGCGGGAGCCACGAGCATGTTCTCACCAAGCTTGTTCATCTGCATCGGCCCTTTCCGTGAGAGAGCAAGGAGGACGTTATACTGGGAGAAGGTGATTCTCTCCTTGCGCAGCTTGGCGTTGAGCCGCTTGAGCGCGGCCCGATAGATGTCCCTGATGCTCTGCCACAGCTCGAAATCAGAATCGGAAGATACGGGCAAAACGATCCTGCATGCGGGCAGGAGAAGACACGTTATAATACTTAATGGTCAACATGTTAAGGACCTTCCAGCCCATCCCTCGGTTCTGTTGCAGACACGTCATTCCTTGCGCGCGCTCCTCGTGGCCCAAGATCCAGCCAGTCATCAGACTGATTGCCCAATCTCACCCAACACGAGCCTGAGTCTGCCCATGTCGTCACCGTCGATACCCCTGGGAATTGGCACCAGTGTGAGATAGAGGACCACAAAAGCCACATTTGTCGGAGGAAGAGGTTGGAGAACTCAAACAATGAGTTCATTCAACAGCTTGGCCGCGCCTGACTTGGCCCATCGGTATGCGATGACACAGACCGCGCACCCGAACGCAAGACTCAAGCCCACTGCGATGCCGTAGGACAGTCCAAGTCCTTCGAGATAGCCTGACATGAATGGCCAGAGGATCAGCGGGAACGCAGTGACAAACGCGAGAAGTACTCCCAACAGCATTGCCAGAATCATCCCGCCAGGCTGAACGAACCGTGGTCTCGGCCTCTCTTGCAAGTCAGGGAATCTTGTTGCGACCCCAAGCCCGATGAAGACGCATTCCACCACGATCACTATTGAAGTCAGCAGCGAAACCACGAATCCAGTAACGGATGCGGACGCGAGAACCGATGAAACAACAAGCATGGCGAGCATTGTCACCATACCGAACGAAGATGCAACAAGCAGTTTGGCCCTAAGAAATACTCGGGGGGAGACCGGGAGGGCGTAGATGTTGAGGATTGCTTTGCCTTCCTGCCCCACACTCGTCGTGGCGACGATAATCGTCATGATTCCTCCCATGAGCCAGAAGGGGTAGACCGTTGCCCCTCCGGGGCCCGAGCTGAACCCGGGAGTGGTTAGTTGCTGGACTACGATTAGTGCGACGAAAACGACTGGAATGGCAAGGTACGGGAGCAGCTCTCTCCTTCTCGTGAACCCCTTCAAGTCTTTCCTGACTATGGCAGCTTCCACGACGGACAGACCAACGGATTGCAGAAAGCTAGCACGAGGGGAATATTCCGATTCCGTCACCTCAATGGTGACAGGAAGGGGGGACCAGTACCGGACCCTGACCCTGACAGCCGCGAAGAGCACGAAAAAAGCAAAGAGCACTGCTAGCGCTGAGAAAGCGACTGATAGAAGTGGTTGTCCTGCGACGAAGTAGCTAATCGCTATGGAGGACCAGAAGAATGGAATGAGAAACGCTGAGCTCACGACACCGGAAAACGTGCCCACCACGTTGGACAAGATCACTGGATTGAACCCGAGTTCCACTGCCAGGATAACGAGCACTGTTACAACAAGCCGGATCACGATAGTGCCCCTCCCCGCTTTTCCATAGACGGCCGAGGTAACGCGGTTGAGGGCGGCTCTCATGATTTCAACCAGCGCGCCCGTTGCGAAGAGCGCGACGAAACTCAATACCGCCGAGACCGCCCACGTGAGAAGAAGAGAAGCTCTCATTGCGAGAGGGAAAGTGACTCCAAGTCCAAGTGCGACGATGAAAGAGTACATGTAACAGACTGACAGAGTCGACGCCGAGACATAGTCCGTTTGCGACACAGGAAGCCAGTTGATCACGTCGCTTGACGCAAACTTCGAAGAAACGCTCAGTTCGAAGAGGACTGCTGCGATGAATATAATCGGCGGTATGAGAGCCGGCAATGAGGTCAAGGCTTGAAGCGTCATTGTGCTCAAGAGGCTAGCCATTTCCTTCGACATGACGCCTATCAGCCCTAGGACGCCGTAGACCAAGCCAGCAGCGACTACGAACACGATTGCGTCGAGGAGAAGGATTACCCTCGGGTTGTTGAAGAAGCGTGTACCCAAGGAACTCGAACGCCCGGACCTCAGCTGGGACTTGACAAGAACGCTTCCAATCTTGTAGATACGCTTAGGGTTCACTTACTGAGCTCCTCTACTATGTCCCTCAGGTCTGAGATTCCAGTGATCTTGAGGAACACCTCCTCTAGGGAGGACCCTGGGAGCCCGGCCTGTCTGCGAAGCTCGGGAACCGTCCCTTCTGCGAGGATTCTGCCCTGATACATGATGGCGACCCGGTCGCAGATGGCTTCGGCGATTTCCAAGACGTGCGTGCTGAACAGGATGGAGAAGCCCTCTTTCGCAAGACTGCGAAGTAGGTCCTTCACGATCCTGGCCGACCTGGGGTCGAGTCCGTTCAGCGCCTCGTCCAATATCAGTAGCCGTGGATGGTGCATGAGGGCAGCCGTTATCGCGATCTTCTGTTTCATGCCTTGAGAGTAGCCGCTAATCATCTGGTTCTCATGGCCTACCATTTCCAAGGCGTTGAGGAACTGGGTGATTCTCTCCTTCCTGACGTCCGAGGTCATGCCGTACATATCGGCCACAAAATCGAGATACTCGACACCGCTAAGGAACTCATAGATCTGTGCTGTCTCGGGCACATATCCCACCAGTTGTTTGGTTTCGACCGCCTCACGGGCGACATTCTTGTCGAAGACGCGGATTGTGCCAGAATCTGGCTTGATCACACCGAGGATCAGTTTCATCGTTGTACTCTTCCCCGATCCGTTCGGACCGAGAAGACCCAGAATCTCGCCCTTCCGCAACCTCAGGCTTATCCCGTCAACGGCACGTGTTGTACCGAATGACTTCGAAACGGTCTCGATTTCGAGCGCAATCGATTCGTCCACTCTTTGGGTACCCTGCAAGTTGCGTCTTTCTGGCGGTGGTTTGCTCGGTTAAAGTGTTTTGACTGTGCCCCCAGATGTGAGGAATTCGGAACCACCGTGTATTCTTCCAGTCATCTATATTACCCGCAACCACGGCACAATCACGTTGACTGGGAGGGGGCTGACCTTTCACCTGGTGGACGTCTTCGCTGAATCCCCCTACGGCGGCAACGAGCTGGCGGTGGTGCGCGACGCGAGCCGTCTCTCCGCTGACGAGATGCAGAAGATAGCGCGCGAATTCAACTTCTCGGAAACGACGTTCATCATCTCGAGTGAGAACTCAGAGGCCAAGGCAGCTCGTCTCTTCAAAGCGAGGATATTCACTCCCACGCGAGAGCTCCCGTTCGCTGGCCATCCGACGCTGGGCACAGCCTTTGTGATACAGAGATTCATCATCGGGAAGCGGGTGCCAGAAGTGACATTGAATCTCAAAGTAGGTAGGATCCCCGTCACTCTCGTCTACGGTCGAGGCGGAAAACTGGACAAGCTCTGGATGAGGCAAGTCGAGCCAACCTTTGGGAGAGAGCGGTTCGCAACCAAGGAACTCTCCAAGGTCCTTGGAATAAGGCCCGACGACATCGACCCGAGGTTTCCCATAGTAGAGGTTTCAACGGGTGTGCCCTTCATAATTGTCCCACTGCTCAACCTAGACGCGATCAGGCGCTGCCGGGTCGACAGGGAGTCGTACGGCGAGCTCCTCCAGAAGGTGGGGGAGGAAGGGGTACTTGTCTTCTCTCCTGAAGCTCGCGAAGCTGGCAACGACCTGAGCGTGCGGGTCTTTGTCGAAGCGTTCGGAGTGCCTGAAGACGCCGCCACGGGCTCCGGCAACGGGTGTCTGGCGGCCTATCTCTCACACTACAGGTACTTCCGAAGCGAAGAGGTGGATGTCAAGGTGGACCAGGGACACGAAATCAGACGGCCTTCTAGGATCTACCTGAGGGCTTGCGAAGAGGGAGGGAGACTTCGGGTATCAGTGGGAGGACGTGTTGCGTCCGTCGGCGTGGGCAAGCTTGGATAGATGTATGAAGTGAGCGGGGCCAGTGGGATTCGGGAATTGTGAGAGCCTTCACTCTCCCACCATCTGAACCACGATCTTCCTTGCTCTTGGCCTGATATCCAACTCGACGAAGACTATCTGTTGCCATGTTCCCAAAGTGAAGAGTCCATCGACGAAGGGTACCGAGAGGCTGGGTCCCACTAGCGACGCCTTGACATGCGACCGTCCGTTGTCGTCGTGCCAGGTCTTCTGATGCTCGTAATGGATGTCTCTGGGAGCGACGCGTTCGAGCATGATGGGGAAGTCGTGAACCAGTCCAGGCTCGTATTCCATCGTCGTCACGGCCGCGGTCGAACTAGGCACGAAGATGGTCGCGATTCCGTTCTTCAATCCGCTCTCTTTGACGGCCTTCTGAACGTCTTTCGTAATGTCGATGACATCGTTCTCGGCCCTCGTCCGTATTTCGAGCTGTCTGGTGACAACACCCATGCTGAGGTCTTCGGCGGTACGGTATTTCACCAAGTCGTCTGCGACTTTGATCACAGTTTTGCACCAGTCGCGTAGGTAGCAAGAATCTAGCCAATCTAGACAAGTAGAGGCCATCCTGAGCTTGTCTTTGGTGGGCCGGCCCGGAATTGAACCGGGGACCTTGGCGTGCGAGAGCGGCTCTCGCGAATTCGCCGTGTCAGAGCGATGTCCTAACCAAGCTAGACGACCGGCCCGCGGTTTCGCACTGCCCCCTCGACCGCCTTTTATGTTTACGCGGAGAAACCAGTGGTTCACGCTCGTCCGCGCAGTTCGCCAAGAGGCCAAGATTGCTTCAGGCGGTAGCTTTGATTAAATATCGAGCCGTTGACGTGAGATACGAAAGCGATGCAAGGGAGTTCCGAAGTGCCGGGTTTCTACAAGCTGTCGACGGAGGAGAGAATGAAGATCGTCAAGAAACTGACGGGCCTGTCCGATGAGGATGCGAAGACTCTCGCGAACACGGGCGGGCTTCCCATCGACGTTGCAGACAGGATGATCGAGAACGTCATTGGGGGGATGACCTTTCCGATGGGAGTCGCTGTCAACTTCAAGGTCAACGGGAAGGACTACCTCGTGCCCATGGCCCTAGAAGAGCCCTCCGTGGTGGCGGCCGCGAGCAACGCGGCGAAGATGGCGAGGGTGAAGGGAGGCTTCAGCGTAACAAACACCGGCCCAGTGATGATCGGGCAGATCCAGGTCGTCGGTGTGAAGGACCCGAAAGGGGCAAGGTCCAGGCTCCTTGAGAAGAAGTCCGAGATCCTGAAGAAGGCCAACGACCAGGACCCCATGCTGGTGTCGCTCGGTGGAGGGGCCAAGGACCTGAACGTCAAGATCCTTTCCACCCTGAAGGGGCCAATGGTCGTGCCTGAGCTCATCGTGAACACCGGAGATGCAATGGGGGCCAACGCCGTGAACACGATGGCTGAGGCAGTGGCGCCAATGGTGGAAAAAATCACCGGCGGGAGGGTGGTCCTCAGGATAATCTCCAATCTGGCCGACAGGCGTCTGGTCAATGCAGCTGCCATTTTTGACAAGGAAGCGATTGGTGGAGAGGATGCCGTGGACGGAATCGTCTTGGCTTACGCGTTCGCTGACGCGGATCCCTACAGATGCGCGACACACAACAAGGGGATAATGAATGGGGTCACCGCCGTCGGGATAGCTTGCGGACAGGACATCAGGGCCCTTGAGGCAGGGGCACACAGCTACGCATCTCGGACCGGGAGATACAGGCCGCTCACTACTTGGGAGAAGGATGCCAACGGCGACCTGGTAGGAAGACTTGAGATGCCCATGGCAGTGGGGTTGGTCGGCGGGGCGGCTAAGACTCACCCAGCGGCGAGGGCCGCAATCAAGATCCTGGGAGTCAAGACAGCGACGGAGCTAGCCGAGGTGATGGCGGCGGTGGGGCTCGCGCAGAACTTCGCGGCGCTCAGGGCGCTCGCAACGGAGGGCATCCAAAGAGGGCACATGAAACTGCACGCGAGAAACATCGCGGTCTCAGCGGGGGCGACAGGAGAGACGGTCAACCTTGTTGCAAAGAAGATGGTGGAAGAGAGAAAGATAAGATTCGACAGAGCAAAGGAGCTCGTCGAAGAGCTCTCAAAGACATAGCGTGCGGCAGCCCGCACACCTGACATTCTGCCGAGACGACTGGAGCTACGCATGTAGTCGAGGCGCGTTCAGCCGTGGCGGCAGCGGCTGTCTATGCCGCGTGTTGCGTCTGTGGAGGGATGTGCAAGACTGCGTACAACACTACCCGCCGGCCATCGGTATCCGCACGCCTCTCTCCCTCGCGGTCCGGAGCGCATCTTCGTATCCCGCATCGGCGTGTCTCGCCACGCCGAGGCCGGGGTCGTTCGTGAGCGCGGTTTCAATTCGTTCGTCGGCGTCCTTTGACCCGTCGGCGAGGACCGCGAGTCCTGCGTGAATCGAATAGCCGATGCCGACTCCCCCGCCGTGATGGACGGAGACCCAGGAGGCCCCGGAGACCGCGTTGAGCAGAGCGTTGAGGATCGGCCAGTCGGCGATAGCATCAGACCCGTCCTTCATTCCTTCGGTCTCCCTGTAAGGCGAGGCCACAGAACCGGAATCGAGATGGTCGCGCCCGATTACGATCGGAGCGGAGATGGTCCCATCGCGGACCATTTTGTTGATGACCTTGCCGAACCTCGCTCGCTCCCCGTATCCCAGCCAGCAGACCCTAGCGGGGAGGCCTTGGAACTGGACTCTCTCGTGCGCCTTCGTAATCCACCTTACCAGCGAGAGATTGTCCCCGAACTCCTTCATGATGGCCTCGTCTGTTGCGTAGATGTCCTCAGGTCTACCGGAAAGGGCGATCCACCGGAATGGGCCTCTTCCCTCGCAGAAGAGAGGCCTGATGTACTCCGGCACGAAGCCGGGAATCTTGAATGCGTCTGCTACCCCTGCGTCCTTCGCCATCTTTCGGATGTTGTTGCCGTATTCGAATGCGACGGCCCCTCCACGTTGGAACTCGAGCATCGCGGTGACGTGCTTTGCGATCGACGCCATGGAGCGCTTCTGGTACGCATTCGGGTCGGACCCCCGCAGTGCCGAAGCGTCATCGACACTCAGGCCTTCGGGGATGTAGCCTGCCAGCGGGTCGTGCGCCGCAGTCTGGTCGGTTATCACGTCAGGCCTGAACCCCGACTTCGCGAGCTCCGGGAGGACCTCGGCTGAGTTACCGAGCAGGGCCACGGAAATGGCCCTTCCCTCCTTCGCCGCGCTCCCCGCCACGTCGAGGGCTTCACGGGCGCTCTCCACGACCATGTCGCAGTAGCCCTTGTCGAGCCGCCTCTGAATCGCCCGCCGGTCGACTTCGACGACCAACGCGACCCCATCGTTCATCGTGACTGCGAGCGGCTGGGCGCCTCCCATCTCTCCGAGACCGGAGGTAAGAACTATCCTTCCCTTCAGCGAGCCACCAAAGTGTTTCGAGGCAACAGCCGCGAGAGTCTCATAGGTACCTTGGAGTATTCCTTGGGTGCCTATGTACATCCAGCTCCCCGCGGTCATCTGCCCGTACATCGTGAGCCCCCTTTCCTCCAGTTCCCTGAAGTAGGTCCAGTCGGCCCACTTCGGCACGATCATGGCGTTGGAGATGAGCACCCTCGGGGCCCTCTCGCTCGTCTTGAACACCGCAACGGGTTTGCCGGATTGGATAAGCAGCGTCTCATCGTTGTCCAGAGCTTTTAGCGACTTAACGATCGCTTCATAGGCGGGCCAGCTTCTCGCAGCCCTCCCCGTCCCGCCATATACTATCAGCTTCTCCGGGTCCTTGGCAACCTCCGGGTCGAGGTTGTTCATTAGCATCCGGAGCGCAGCCTCCTGGTGCCAGCTCCTGCACGATATCTCGCTGCCCTGCGGTGCCCTGATGACGTGCTTCTGCACGAAGGTTCCAGGGGGATGACTCTCGATTTAAGAGTTCAGCCCGGGCCGTCATAGCACGGGTAAGCCCATGACGATTGGCCTCGTCGCCCCACGAGTGGTGGAGGAGTTGCGCGGGCCGCTGGAAGTGAGTATCCTTAATATTCGGAAGGCCCAAAAAGCTGGGCGTTCATGCAGACCAGTCCTGACGTACTATCGAGACTGAGTTCCGACATTGATCGTGATGCAGGCAAGGCCCAAGACTTCTTTGTAAGAATGCTGAGAATAAACGCAGTCAATCCCAGAATGGGCGGACCAGGCGAGACTGACCGAGCGAGTTTCATCCAGTCTTACCTCGAGGACGAGGGATTCGAGGTGTCAAGGGTCGACGCGCCTGACAGTGGATACAAACGCGGAACCAGGCCGAACATCTGTACCAGACTCGAGGGAGTGGACAAGAGCAAGACGCTTTGGTTTCTTGCGCATATGGACACTGTTCCGGAAGGGAGCGCGGAACTGTGGAACAGCGACCCATTTGAGCCAAGAATCGAAGACGGAAAGATCTTCGCGAGAGGCGCGGAGGACAACGGCCAGTCGCTCGTTTCAAGCCTCTTCGCTCTCAGAGAACTGAAGTCGCTCGGCGAAAGACTTCCCTTCAACGTAGGCGCCTGGTTTGTCGCCGATGAGGAGTGCGGGAGCAACTACGGCGTGAAGTATCTCTTGGAGCATTCCAACTTTAAGCCAAGTGATCTCATCGTCGTTCCTGACGCCGGAAGCCCAAGCGGAACCGATATCGAGATAGCTGAGAAGAACCTTTTGTGGTTCAAGGTTACTACCAGAGGAAAGCAGGTACACGCAAGCCTTCCCGCAAAGGGCAAGAATGCTCACCGGCTCGGCATGAAGCTCGCGTTGGCCCTTGACGAGAGCCTGCACCAGCGGTATCCCAAGCACAATGATCTCTTCGACGACCCATCCTCGACCTTTGAACCTACAAAGTTGGATCCCAATGTTCCCAACGTGAACACGATTCCAGGTCTAGATGCCTTCTACTTCGATTGTAGGGTCCTGCCCGAATACTCCCTCGATTCGGTCTTGTCGGACATACAGTCGTCGTTGCACGACTTCGCGTCGGAGTACGGCGTAGATTCGTCTCTAGAAATCATCCAGCGAGACGACGCCGGTCCCGCGACCTCTCCGACGAGCGAAATCGCGAGGCTCGTGGAGAAGGCGGTCGCCCGCATGACGAAGAAACAGCCAGAATTCGTTGGGATTGGGCTCCGAACGGTCGGCAACTTCTTCAGGGACAGGGGTATTCCAACCGTGGTGTGGAGCACTGTGGACGATGTACCGCACGAACCCAACGAGTACTCACGAATCGCGAATCTGATTTCCGATGCAAAGGTTTTCGCCGCGATTCCCCTTCTCGCCGATTCACGTTGAGTAAGAAGGGGCTAGAGATCAACCCCTCTGCACGAGGGATTCCCCCACGCGGTTGTCTTGAGCAGCAACTCTGTTTGGTCCTCGGTGTTTCAACCGATGAAGCCATGGGTGCAATTCAAAGAACTTCCCTGCGTACGCCGACACAGAAGGAAGCACGGAGGGGCGCACAACGCAGAAATAGAGTAGGGAGCGGTTAGGAGGATCAAGATGAGCGTCTCCGAGGTCGCGAGAACGATACAGAAAGAGGACGTGAAGGAAGTCGCCCTGCAGTTCACGGATCTGTCCGGCATCCTGCACTCTCTATGGGTGCCTTCCGGTCTTCTGCCCAAGGTGGCCGCTGAGGGTATCCATATGGACGGTTCCTCCGTGGATATGGTGGACATAAGCGAGAGCGACCTGAAGTTGATGCCACGGCTGGAGACGTTTGTGGTCCTCCCCCCCACTCTGTTCGCGCAGAGGGTTGCAAGAGTACTCTGCGACATCTATCAGCCCGAGTCTGAAAGACCTTACGAACTTGACCCAGGGTTCGTGCTCAAGAGAGTCATAGACGAGTCCAGGGGGACCCTCGGAAGGTCGGTCCAGTACAACACCTGCAGCGAGATCGAGTACTTCCTGTTCAAGAGGGATGATGCCGGGAACCCGAAGAGGTATGATGAAGGAGGCTACCTGGCCAGCCCGCCTGCTGACCTAGGCATTGATGCAAGGCTGGAGATCACCGACAACCTCAGGAGCGCAGGAGTGGTCGTCGAGAAGCACCATCACGAGGTGCCTCCCGGAAAATACGAGCTGAACCTGACCTACTCTGACGCTCTGAGCATGGCCGACACCATCTACCTGGTCAAGTTCATAGTGAAGATGACCGCGGCGCGGAAAGGGCTCATCGCGTCATTCATGCCGAAACCCTTCCACGACGGGTACGGGGCCGGACTGCACACTCACGTCAGCTTCACGGATGAACGGAAGAAGCGGAACCTGTTCTATGACCCTGTGGGAGTCTACGGAATCAGCGAGATGGCCTTACACTTCCTCGCCGGCGTCCTGACCCATGCGAAGGCGCTGGCCGCCCTGACCAACCCTTCGGTGAATTCCTACAAGAGACTGGTGCCCGGCTGGGAGGCTCCTGTCTACCTTTCGTGGGCCAAGTACAATCGGTCCGTTCTGATCAGGGTCCCGCCCGGAAAAGGGATGAGGGCCAGACTGGAGTACAGACCTTCCGACGGCACGTGCAACTTCTACCTTGCGTTCGCCGGCATCCTGGCGGCAGGACTGGACGGCATCAGAAGGAAAGCGGAACCCCCCGAACCCGTGGAGGAAGACATCTACGCGATGAGTGGCAAGCAGAGGACAGCAAGAGGCATCGAGGTGCTTCCGGAGAACCTGGGAGAGGCTCTGAACGAGTTCTCCAGGGACAAGTATCTGGTGGAGAAGATGGGAAGGGCGTTCTCCGACAGGTTCCTTCAGATCCGGACCAAGGAATGGAAGGACTTCAATCGCACTGTGCACGAGTGGGAAAGGAAGAAGTACCTAGAACTCTGACCGAGGAGACGGGTACGGCATATGCCGATCAGGGCTGACTATGCGATAGTACACGCGAACGAACTCGCGACGCTTGCGGGGAAGAGTGACCGCCCCCAAGTCAGAGAGGGAATGAAGGACCTTGGAATAATCAGGGACGGAGCGGTCGCGGTCAAGGACGGGAGGATTGCAGCGGTAGGGACGACCAGGAAGGTCCTGAACGGGCTGGAGAAGGGAATTGAGACGATAGACGCAAGCGGGAGGCTGGTCGCTCCCGGGCTCATAGACCCTCACGTGCATCTGGTATTCGCCGGCTCCAGAGAAGACGAACTCGAGGCGATGGCCGTGAAGGGGACCCCATACCTGAAGATCAAGGCGGAGGGAGGTGGAATGCCCACAACTCTGAAGATGACGGGTGAAGCTTCGACGGAGGAACTGGTCAGGTTGACGACCCAGAGACTCGATACGATGCTGATTCACGGCACAACCACGATTGAGGCGAAGAGTGGATACGAGATGACTTTGGGAGGGGAGATAAGACAGCTGGAGATAATCCGGGCCCTCAGGGAGTCCCACCCCGTCGAGCTGGTCCCGACTTTCCTGGCACAGGGAATTCCTCGAGGATACGAGAACAGGGTGGACGAGCTGACGGAGGAGATAACCAGGAAATGGATTCCGGAGGTCGCGAGGAGGAGGCTGGCGGAGTACTGCGACGTGTTCTGCGAGAATGGATACTTCAACCTAGAACAGACCAGAAGGATACTGAAGACCGGCAGGATCCACGGCATGAAGCTTAGGATTCATGCAGACTGGCTCGCGCACAGTGGAGGAGCGAGGCTGGGTGCAGAGCTGGGAGTGGTCTCCGCCGACCACCTCATCTTCACTCCTGGAAAGGAGATCAGAGCACTGGTGAGAAAGGGGATAATGGGGACCCTGCTGCCGACCACGCCCTTCTGCTACCTAGGGACCTATGCCAGAGCGAGAGAGATACTCGACTGGGGGCTGCCCGTAGCGCTGGGGACTGACCTGAGCGCGGCAGACATGTGCGAATCGATGCAGATGATGATGACGATCGCAGTTCTACAGATGAAGATGACCACGGAGGAAGCCCTGGTTGCGTCGACGATCAACGCCGCTCATTCGATACAGAGAGCGCGGGAAGTAGGAAGCATAGAGAAGGGGAAGAAGGCTGACCTCGTCATCTTCGACGCCCCAAACCACAAGCACTTCGCCTACCACTACGGCGTCAACTTGGCAGAGAAAGTCTTCAAGAACGGAGTGCTGGTCGCGGAAAGAGGAAGAAGAGTGAACTAGGGGCTGCATCACGTGGTGGACCCTGCGGTCCATCCTCTAAGGAAGCTTCCCGAAGGTACCGGCCCAGGGGCCCGACCGGCGGCGCTGCCAAGAGCGACCTCAACGCTAATCTGATAGAGTTGGAAGCCGCCTGGTAGATGCCTGGCTCTAGGAGTTGCAGACTGGGCGTTTCCTTAGGCCCTGAGTCGGACCTCTATTCGTTCCCGCAGGGCCACCCGATGAACAAGGCGAGGAGCCGGCTCTTTGAGGCCTCAATCAGAGAGCTAGCACAGTCGAGCGGGAAGGAAGAGGTGACGATCGTTGGCCCCGTCCGTGCGACAGAACAGGACGTTCTCCTATTCCACACGAAGGCTTACGTGGATTTCGTTAGGGAGTCATCAGAGATCGGATCCGGTTACCTCGACTACGGGGACACGCCTTCGTTCAAGGGAGTCTTCGAGGCTTCACTCTTTCCGGTGGGGAGCACTCTGAACGGATTGGAGCTCGTCCTGAAGGGAGGCTTCGACCACTTCTTCAACCCCATTGGGGGCCTTCACCACGCGCGGAGAGACAGGGCGGGAGGTTTCTGCGTGTTCAACGATGCCGCGATTGCCATCTGCAGTCTCCTTGAGAAGGGGACGGGCCGGATAGCCTACGTCGACATCGACGCTCACCACGGCGACGGGGTGTTCTACGCGTTCGAGTCTGAGCCTAGAGTGATCATAGGAGACGTCCACGAAGACGGACGGTTCCTCTACCCCGGAACGGGGGATGAATCTGAGACAGGGGCTGGCAAGGCCGAAGGGACCAAGCTGAACATTCCCATGCCGCCCAGGGCTGGCGACGAGGAATTCAGGCGGGCCTTCGACCGGATTGAAGCCTTCGTTAGGGGCTTTGAGCCCGAGTTCATCCTGTTTCAGTGCGGTGCTGATGGCCTTGAAGGAGACCCGATTACCCAGCTAAGATATACTGCCGCGGCCCACGTCTACGCAACTGCGAAGCTTCATGACCTCGCGCACGAGCTGTGCGGAGGGCGGATCCTGGCCATGGGAGGAGGGGGATACAACCCCTCGAACGTATCTGCGGCCTGGACAGCGGTCGCCAGGAGCTTGGCAGGGGTTGGCTCCGAGAAGCTGATATGATCTGACAAGTCAGTGAGGCTTCAAGGAAATTCGATGCTGACCTGTGCAGTTCATCGAACTGTCGTTTCTTCAATCGAAGGATTTATGACGAGGTCTTTCGCCGAATGGGTTTGGTGGGTCATTGGAAGCAAGCAAATCAGTGTTGACAATCGACGGAGGCGACCTGACAATCGAAGATGTCGTGAGAGTTGCGAGAAACAACGCGAGGGTCGAGTTGTCCAGAGACGCCATTGCAAGAATGAAGGCGTCTAGGGCGATTGTCGAGAAGCTCATCGCCAAGAAGGAGAAGATCTACGGGGTCTCCACTGGCATAGGCGAGCTTTCGAACGTGATCTTGACTCCTGAGCAGGTCAAAGACTTCCAGAGATACATCGTTTACAGCCATGCAGCCGGCTGGGGGGACCCTGTCGCCGTTGATGATGCAAGAGCTGCTTGGCTGACAAGGACAAACGTGTTGGCAAAAGGCTACTCCGGACTGAGACCCGTCATGGTTGAGACCCTGGTCGAAATGCTGAACAAGGGCGTTACTCCAGTGATGTGTCAGAAGGGCTCGGTGGGAGCAAGTGGGGACTTGTCCCCCTTGGGGCAAGGGGCGCTTGTGCTAATGGGAGAAGGGGAGGCATTCTACCACGGCAATAGAATGAAGGGGAAGGAAGCGATGAACAAGGCTGGAATCAAGACAGTCGTCTTGGAAGCGAGGGACGGACTCGCTGTGATAAACGGCTCAAATCTGGTGGCAGGAATGGGATGTCTGCAGGTCTACGATGCGGACATTCTGGTGAAGGCCTCCGAGATCGCCGCTGCGATGACGCTGGAAGCTCTCCTGCCGAACATGCTTGCATTTGACGAAAGAATTCACAAGGTGAGAGGGTATGAAGGTGCCATCCAGTGCGCCGAGAACATAAGAAGGATTGTTAAGGGAAGCGAGATACTGGCGCAGAAACCGCAGAAGGTCCAGGAATCCTACAGTCTGAGGAGCACCGCTCAGGTCGTCGGCGCGGCGAAGGACACACTGAAATTCGCTAGAAAAATGTTCGAAACAGAGGTCAATGGCGTTGGAGATAACCCGCTCTTCTTCCCAGACGAAGGAGGAATCTGCCTCACAGGCGCGAACTTCCAGGGCACTCCATTGGCCTTTGCCCTTGAATTCGTCGGAATCGCGCTTACAACAGTCGGCGCACTTTCGGAGAGGAGGATGAACAGACTTGTGAATCCCAACCTCAACATGGGTCTTCCAGCTTTCCTGACAAAAGGAGCAGGGATGTTCTCTGGCATGATGCTCGCCCAGTACACGGCAGCGTCCCTTGTATGCGAAAACAGAGTCCTGTCAACGCCTGCCGCGACAGGCTCGATACCCACGGCGGCCGACCAGGAAGACTTCGTGAGCATGGCGACGACGACTGCCATCAAGACAAAGCAGATTCTGAAGAACTCCAGTGCGATAATCGCCGTCGAACTGATGGCTGCCGCTCAAGCCCTAGACTTCAGAAAGCCTTTGAGACCAGGCAAAGGAACCCAAGCAGCTCATGACGTCGTGAGGAAGTACGTGAGACATCTCGAGGAGGATAGGCCTTTGTACCCCGACATCGGCGCGCTGTCAGAAGTTGTGATGTCAGGCGAGATCCAGGCTGCCGTCGAAAAGGCGGTAGGGAGTCTGAAGTAACAACTCGTCAGTAGAATGTGTCAGAAAGAAAATTCCCGTTTGGTCGACAGCGGCACGTCATTCTGTCTCAGGTGATTTCCTCCCGACTTCCTGTGTTCGAAGTGTGCGGTCGCCGCCAGTGGGATGCAAGGCCCGATAGGGAAATCATTTGGAAGGTATTGGATCTGGACACAGCCATACACAACAAGTCAATCCTGAGTCAGGAGTCACAAGATCAAGGTTCAGCATAGAAGCAAAGGAAGGTGGGAAGACCTGGATGTTTCAAAGTCGAAGCTCGATGAGTGACGGCTTCTCCTTTGGCTAAGATTCTATCGAGAAGACTAAGAGAAGAAATGTTGCATCAGTTTCGAGGTGAAATACAAATGTTCATCAGGTATTATAAAATTGATGCATCATCGTAATTCCTATGATGCATTATGTTGCACCGAGTTGATGAAGAGGAACCCCGAGAGAGAAGCTAGTCTTCTCGAGGAATGGACGAAGGGAAGACCTGCGAGAGAGGCAGCCAGGGAAACCGGAATTCCGGAGGGGACGACTTACTACTACTGGCGGAAATTCAACCGAGACCCCGAGAAGGCGAACCGCCTGGCCAGGAGCCTTAAACCCAGAAAGAAGCTCAACGAGAAGGACATGTTACTTCAGTCAATTGAGGTGGAAAATGCGAATGCAATCCAAAAGAATTTTGCCGAACTCATCAAACAAGGAAAGTATCCCCAAGCCGAGTATTACATCAGGGCTACGAGAGAGGCTTTACACTTCAGGAATGAACTCATGGCTAAGGTTAACAGTGTTACGGCTCTCTACATGGCGAACCCTGAAAACTTCCCCCTGATCCCTTTCGTAGTCAGGGAAATGGTTGGGGTGATGGTGGCCGAGGGCCTGTCGGTTCCAGAGGCTGTCGAGAGGGTCCAACAGTCGGTTCTCCCATATCTTCCTTTTGAGCGGACACAGAAAATAGTTTCAATGTTTTACCTAGCACTTGAGGAACTGAAAAAAGAATACCTCGCTAAGCAGGAATCAGACAAGGAAGGGAATGTTGAGGAGGAGAAGACGACCGTCTCAACATCCTCGCGCCCGACCTCGATTGGCGAATTGCTTGCTCGAGGAAAGGGGAAGGCAGAGATTCCGAAGAAGAGTATGAACTTCGATGAAGCCATGGAAAACATGGTCAACAAGAACATGGAAGAGCTCGAGGAGATGAAACGCGAAGTCGAGGCGAAGGGGCAGAAGGTCATGGTCCAAGAAGTCACGTTTACAGAGGCTCCCACCAAACCGCAGCCCGACTCTAGAATCCCCAAGGAGGGTCTGGACCCGAAAATGAGAAAGAAACTGGAAGAGCTTCTGGACGAGCTTCGTGCTAGCCCGTTTGCGAACAGGCTGAGGCCGAGCGATGTGATGGATCCCAGGCGAAGCCAGACTAAGCAGGCGCCCACAAAGAGGAACGCGCCAGGGGAGACTACCGAACCAGGGTCCGACGACGAAAAGGGACGCTAGCTCAAGTTTTCAACGGGAATCGGCTTCTTCCATTGGCCCGCTGTCTCTGAAAATCGCTAGGTGGTAGCCTCCTTTCAGTGCTAGGACCTTACGAAGCAGCCTTCAAGGCAGTACACCGACAGTTTCCCCTCGACGGGGCACCTAGCGCCTAGGTCGCAGGCGGAACAGAGGTCAGCCGGGACGGCGGCGAGCGTTCCCCGCGCTTCGTGGAGGGAGTAGAGGAGCTTCAGGTACTTCCCCTCGGCTATCCTCGGCAGGTCGTTCCTGCTCCCCAGGCCGTACCACTCGTAGAGCCTCTTGCTCCCCTTCCTCGAGTTGCAGCCCGCGCAGACCCAGACTTCCTCCCTCCTGTTGCCATTGAGGAAGGTGTAGACATGGTGACCTTGACTCAAAGGAGGGGAACGGTGAAGGAGTTCGACGCTCTTTCCCAGATATCTTCGTATGTGATACCAAGACCACGGAAGACCAAAGGAGTTAGACGACTTATGAAACTCGCAAGGCTGCTATTGAACGACGAAATCAATCCCGATGCCGTAGAAGAGGCCACTCAAGGTCTCATTTCTGTGCTGAAAAACGAACACGAGCGGCTTAGCAAGACTCGTGAGTTCAAGTCCGTAGTGGAAGCAAGGGGGAAGGTCAAGGTAAAGTCCGTTGATTGGCAAATCACAGGTGAGCTTAGTGGTGAAGAGACGATTGTGCTGGACATCGCAAAACAAGACCTCGATGATTTATTCGACACGGCAGGAAGAAAGATGGGAGAGGGGCTCCACAAGGCATGGTGGAAGGATCGAGCAGGAAATGATGAACGACTGCGAACTAAGGCCAAACTTGAGACTGTCGCTTTTTGTGTAATGCCGCAAGTCCTCTCCAAACTCGAAAAAGAAGCGCAAGCAGACGCTAGAAAGTGGCTCGACGAATACCGAGCTGCGATTAACGAATTGCCCGAGGCCCGTAGGCAACACTACGACGAGGTCAGACAACTCGCTGCCGAGCCCGAAGAGGTTACTCTCACCTACCCGCCGACTATCGAGACCAAGAAGGGCACCAAAGTGTTCAAGAATCATCTTTATGTCGACGAGAACGACCTCTTCCCTACCGAAGCAGACCGTTGGGAATCGAAGATTATTGCCGAGGAATTAGAGAATGCTACAGCGTGGTTGCGTAACTTTGACCGTAAGTCATGGTCGCTCACCATCCCATGTCAAGTCGGTGGGGCTTACCGAGCCTTCTATCCTGATTTCCTAGCAATAAGACTGGTTCGTGGGGAAGTCGTAGTTGACATCTTGGATCCTCATCATACAGGACTGGCAGATGCCACAGCGAAAGCCGTGGGTCTAGCACAGTATGCGGCAAAGAACGCCCATAAATTCGGTCGAATCGAGTTGATGATAATTGTCGGAGATAAGACAAAGAGGCTCGACCTCAAAGATGAAGTAATCCGCGATAAAGTGAAAATGATTACTACTAAGGAGCAGCTTGAGAAGCTGTACGAAGAAGAAGGATGACAATCACTCCTCCTCAAACGCCCACAGTGATTCGTGCTCGGTACAGCGCGCGCAAGCCTATTAGCACGTGGCACCCCTGTGACGTGTGGCTAGTTCGACTCGTGAAGGCCAGCCATGCTCAATCTGCGGAAAAGGCAAGCTGGAGGTCCTAAACCGGGGAGATAACGCAGTGCAATACCGCTGTGACGCATGTGGAGGCCTTTCTGTCGATGCCTACGGCAATCTGGGTGTAGACCTATCCCCCTCTCGAATAAGGGCCAAGAGTGGGGAACGAGTCGACCGGCCACCTCCAAAGACCGGCGACGATCCAGTCAGAGAGATTGATCATCGAATCACGAAGAACAGCGAAGTCAGATATGTGAGAGACAGAACCGGAGAGAAGAAGGTTGAGCTTCAGGTCGCCTGGCATCCAGATGGAACACTGAAGCACGTCGATTGCTACGTGTGCGGCAACCAGTGGTATCTCGATGATGGAGGGAACTTGGCCAATTACTTCAGAAAGACAGATGGCAAGATTTACTGCCTAAAATGCGGATTGGAGTTTGATATATCCACAGTCTGACGGGACTCACCAGCTCTTATCAGGCTCCAGTTAATCCATTGACCTCCATTGTCAAGGTCTTGGGGCTCTCTCATCATTCTTCTCTTCTTGGTTTTGACTTTCGGCCTTGGCTTTTCTGAGCTTCCTTCTTCAGTGTGGGATTCCATAGCTAACGTTCAAGTTGGTCCAGAGGTCTTTGTGACAATGCTGGTCACAGTTGCAGTGTTGATTGTTGGATTCTTTGAGGCGGGATCAAAGGCCTACGTTCGAGACCCGAACTTGGCTTCTGAACGTGACAATTCGCCCGTTTTCCATTACGGAACCATTGCTAGTTTGCTCGGAATCTCATTCGGGCTCACACTCTCCGTGCTGGGGTCGCGCGGATACGCTGTCTTTCTCCTCTTCGTTGTTTCTGTCATATCCATGCTTGGTCTTCTTTGGCCGGTGATCAGCATGCATTTAGTCCCACAACAAACGGGGCCCAGCAAGTAGTCATTCTCTCTACATACACACAGGCGCGCCCTCTCGGGCTCTCTCGGGCTCTCTCGGGGTCACACACACGAGCACAGGCAGGCACATGCAAAGACAGGAACAAACAGGAACAACCGAAGATGCAGGGGGGGTGAATGGGGTGCGGTCGCCGGGCTTTGCACCTTAAGTGCAAATCGCGCACTGTCTTTCTCAGACCACGGTCGGCGGCACCCCAAGTCGCTTACCTTCAGAGTCAAGGGAAAGCATGAGGGTTTGCCGCGACTTCGACGGTGAAGCTGTTATATAGGCGCATATACATGGGGTCGTATAATGGAAATACGACATAGGCGCATATCAACATGAAGACCATCGTCAGAGTTCCCGACGATGTGAAGTTGCTTAGGCCTGAGCAAGCGCTCAAACTGAGCCCCACTGATAAGATACGTTACTACGACAGGGCGATAATAGACATCCTTCGGGCAAACCCTGAGGGGATAACGGTATCTGAAATCGAAGAGGCTACGGGATTCATGCCAAGAACTATCAGACCACACCTGAACGCAATGGTAGCCAGAGGAGAAGCCATGAGGATAACTCGCGGCAAGCTGATGGTCTATCAAGCAAACGGAGTCGTTCTTGACAAGCCACTTACCATCGATTCAAGGGCGAGGCTCGGGACTGTGTATGTCGTGAGCCGAATCAAGGACGTAGCAGGGAATCTCTCCTACTACATCCAAGAGAAGGAACTCGACGAGTATCGGAGGTTGACCGTCAAAGGTGGAATTACAATACACGCAGATGACATTAGACACTTTATGACGGACCTACACACGGTAGCCATGAGGGACGCGAGATAATATATGGATGACATCAATGCAAAGCCCATAGCGACGGACGGGGCTTCGACGCTTTGGGACGTCGCGTTCGACCTTGCCAACGTGCAATCAAAGGGCTCGTTGGTTCACGCACGTTCCGTCAACGAGCTGAGGCAAGTTGTTAGGCTGAAGGCTCGGTATGCGCTCGAAGGAATCGAGGGCGCGGTCGTAGATTTGCCGATAGCACAAAAGGCGTTCGATGTCCTCAAATTGACGAGCGTTGGTCAGCGCGACTCCCAGGGGACGTTCGAGGGTAGAACTTTGCGCGACCCGTTCACGGAATTCAAAGAGAACAACCTCCTTCATCCGAATCCACGAATGGAGTACTTCTACTATTACCGCATTCGAGCCGATAATCAGCTTCGGAAGGGCTACGCGGACATTCCCGAGGTTGCCGAATATCTGCAAGAATATCATTCGAGAATCGACACTACGACCGAAGGCGAAACCCAGCCAAAGAAGGAGGCAGTGAGACACGCGCTCCACCATGAAACGTTCTTCACTGAGGATGAGGCGCGAATCAAAAAGCGGAATGAACTTCTCGGCAAGATAATGGCCTTAGAGCATGTGAATTTTCCATATGGAACAGCGGCATGCCCACTCACTGACGCAGATGATGTCCAGCAGACTGCGGCTGAGGACATCAACGATGTGTGCCAAGGTATCTCGTATGGGCTCGGAAAGAAATGCGCCACTTACTTCCTCTATACCAAGAGGGCGTTGAAGGAGAGGAAGATTATGGAGCGATACTTCGACTATATTGAGAGACAAAAGACCAGGTTACACATTGTGAACTTCTCAGAACTCGACCTACACGACAAGCCCGACAAACGTGCAAGAACTCAATTCAAGTGGTTCATGCAGAGGGTTACCGAGATTCAGAACGAAGCTCCGAAGGGACAGAAACCGCAGTTCATGCTATGGGGTGCGGGGTGCCAGTATTTCGTCGCCTTGCAAGCCTTCGACTTCGTTTCTTCAGCCCCCACGAGGGTTGACAAGATAATCGATTGGTCAATCAAGAGAACGTATGGCTACTGGTTCGACCACAACATGATGTGGGCATTCCCACCTGAGGACGGGATATCAATCGACAAGACGCATTGCCCGAGATGCGCCGTGATGAGGCCTGGCGACTATGTCAATCCGAAGTATAACCTGTGGCGGCGAGAGCACGGGATACACGACATGAGTAACAGGTCATTGGGCATGCGAGACGCCATCAAGTCGAACAGTGTCGGGGCATACTTGCGGCAGAACCTCTCGCCTTCAGAACTTGGAGGCTTTATGACGATGATTCTGTCTCCATAAAACGTGTTGGATGGCACGACGCCTAACACCGCGCCCGCGCTCCGACAGTCTTGGCCGTTAGTGGAAGAGGACTCCGAGAGCCGTACCGATGACGAAAAATGCCATGAAGAAGGCCGCGTCAATCGCAGTCTGTCGAACGGGTTGGGGTTTCTTGATTCTATTTGCCACAAGGAGTGTCACGAAGGACAGGAGATAGAGCGAAGCGTCGAGGAGAACAGCGGTCGACCATAGAGCGACAGCGAGAAAGGAACCATGGACTAATTAGAATTCACGAAAAAGGGCTTTGGCAAGTTGGCAGTTGATGGTTCCCGGTGTTAAGCGTCAGTTGATGGAAGAGCTATCCGCCTTTGTGAGTGTGGGGCGTAATCCCGGGATTCTGAAAGTCTCCATCATGTCCGCAATTAAGGTGGCAGTTCTCCGGCTCTCCAGTGCAAAGGATTACAGGGGTGTAGTGACTGCCGTGATGGGCCTCCCACTGGCCTCGACCAGGGTTGTTACGATTATTTGACCAAGCAAGTTGCTTACCACAGCATTGGCAATAGCCTCCGGCGTCGTCAAACGCCTTCTCGATTTCCTCCTGAGTGAACTCGTATCCGTCTGACAATACTGCTTACGCCATCTTGGAGAGAGCGGTCAATTCGAGGACTACGAGCAGAATCATGTAGAGTATTGCAAAAACGCCAGCGACGACGACAAACACCTGCCACGCGGCGCAATCCATTACCGCCATGACAATGACGGCCACAGGTATTGCGAGGAGGTCGCTCATCTCAGAACATCCCATCCCTGTATGAATCTTGATGGAGCTTACTGTAGACCCAAACACCGACCACCACGACCACGATTGCTATCATCGCGTAGATTATCAGGTCACCCATGCCTGCGAGTGAGGAACCTGCGCTGACGCCCGCAGAATCGCCAAACAGACCAGCAAAATACGACACGACATCACCGATTGCTATGAGAGTGAGGGAAAAGAGCGTCAGACCGACCCCGAAGCCGATGGCGAGTTTGGTTCCCTTATCCATGCTGCCCTACTCTCCGCTGAAAATCCCCTGAAGGACTGCGACAGCAACTGCGCCCACGGCAAATGCCGCCCCCAGAACAATCAGACCGCCGAGGGCATCAGAAGACCCCGCCCTTGCCTTGGTTACTACGTAGTCAGCACATCTTCGGCAATACTTCGTTCCGCCCGGAATCCCGGTGCCCAGCGCGATTCCGCAAAGTCCGCAATCTATCGGTCCCGTCGAACTCATGGCAGATACAACCCCACCACTGTAGTTACGACTCCGAGCAACATCATACTCAGAGGAATGCCGAGGGCGGTTACCACAGTCCCGCCTCCTCCTCTCATGACGCGGACGCTGTGTCTCCCACCCATACCAAGCGCGGGAAAGAGCAGTGCAAAGACCATCCCGAAGGCGGTCATCGTGAATCCCATCGTTACCACGATGCTCTCCATTCTATCCTATCACAATCCCCGCCAACCTGGAGCGAGCTTCAACTTGGATAAATCAAGCCCGCACAGTTCAAAAAATGATTTTGTCTCGATGTAGTGAAAACTCAGAGACTCGACAGCCCTCGTTTAAGCGGAGTTTTCTCGTCCCGCGGAAAACAGCCTTAATAGCGTCTCTCTGGTCACATCGAATCTGGAGAACAGGGTGCGGTCATCGATGGGCTGGGGTGAAACTTGTCGGACATTTACCCTGACAGCAGCCAAAGGCGGATAACCAGCCTTGTCCAAAAGTTCGCTGGGACACTCCAACTGGAACTCGGCTTCCATGGGTATATGGTGGAGGCCTTTTTCTTTCTCTGGGAGGAGAGGACTTACAGGAATGGAGACGGGTCGTCTTCTCACGAGGTCTTCAAGGGTGTTAGGGCGCTTCAGCAGGTTCACCTTTCCATTTCGAATCACAATGTCGCAACCGAGAAGAACGTTGACCAGGCCTTAATCGATTTATGCAATATGGGTATTGTGAAGAGATTGAAGCCAACAAGAATCAGAAAGAAGACAGATGGGCGGCCGCCCAAGTTTCTGTTCAAGGTGATAAGCGCTCCCGAAATGATGCCGTGGCTTGACAAGAAGCTCAGCGCCAAGCGGGAGACACTCTTCAGGGTCTTTGGCGAACTTGAGGACTTCGAGGCAGCAGGCAACTCCGCGGCCAGTCGAAGGAGTGTCAGCAATGGGTAGCGACGACTCCGTCTATACGATTCTCCCACTTTACCTCATCAGCAAGGCGGAGGGCCGCTTCCGAGGTAGGACAAGATTACAGAAACTGGTCTTCCTCGTGCAGAAAGCGATGGGCGATTCCTTTGACTTCGAATTTAATCCGGCTGAACAAGGACCCCTCTCGTACAGGCTCTACCAACGCATGGAGAATCTCGGGGCGTTGAACCTTGTTAAGGAGCTGCAGGGCAGAACTGTTTCTGGTAATCCATTGATGCGCTACGAGCTGACAGCGGAGGGGAAGTCATTCTTGGATTTTGTGATGCAGAGGAACCAACTGCCCCCCAACCTGCGAACGGCAGCCGACAAGGTCTATGCGGAGTATGGCACCCTTCCCTTCATCGAGCTACTCGACAGGGTTCATACCGAATACCCTCAATACGTAAGATGATGCGCTGCCTCTAAGTTCAGCTTCTCCCTTTGGATTCATGACGGGGGTGGGATGGGCGTGTTCAAAGCATCTCCAAATGCTTCGATTACTTTGAGCGAGTTAACGTAATAGCGGTTCAGTTCGTCAAGGTTCATGTAGAAGATGCTGCCTCCATGCGCAACCGTGTCTCTATACGTCAGTACGCTCCCGTAGTCACTTAGTATGTCCCCGGACCCCATATCGCGTTGGAACTCTGAAATCTTCTGTTCGAACCGAGACACATGCTCATCGCTGAATTTCCCCAGCAGGTTCCCCTTGAGGTCTTTCACCTTCAGCATGCGGTAGAACTTGATTGTCCGTTCAATGAACGCTATTATGTGAGGGTCTTTGGTGAGACGAACCCTTTCCAGCACCAGCCGTCTAATCTCCTGTTCAAACTCGCGGCATATAACTACCAACAAGTATTTGGTGAGAAGGTCCTCGGCCTCGGTCCCCTTCGTACCAGTTCTTGTGAGATGTTCTTCGCAAAGACGCAGCGTGTTGTCTACTGCGGCTAACTTCATTAGCGTCACATGAACAGGAGCCGTTCGGTCAGTTCCAAACGCCGTCCTACCGTGTCGACGTCAGTAGTCCCTCTGCTTGAGTAGTCCTGAAACTCAAGGTTCTGCCTAAGGTCAGAGTAGCGCCTCGAAATGTCCTGTGGTACTGCATCAACATGCTTCGCGAATGCAACAAAGACCGCGTCGAAGACTGACCTGTTCAACGGCGTAGCTGGGTTGAACGGCCTATCGCCGAGTGTTTCTATCACCTTGTCGCAGGTCCTTTGGAAACGAGAACGTTCGGCTTCTATGAACTCAGGGGAGGGATGGCGATGCTTGTTCATGTACTTCGAAAGGAAGTCCTTCATTGGTTTGCGATATTGTTGCGACCAGTGGAATAGCGCCATGTATCTCAGTATCAGTTCAACATCCTTCTGGCGGCTGTCCGTCTTGGGCTTCCCCAAGATTCTCCGCCAGGCAGGATAGGCGTTCAATTCTATCATCAAGTCATTCAGTCCCCCTCCATAGACACAGTTGCGAACCTCTTGGTCTTTCAGCGGAGTCCCACCAGTGTTCAGTCGCTCAAACACGTGATAGATGCTTGTGTCATCTTCCGGGTTAAGCTGCTTGATGATTATCGCTCGCAAGACAGAGTTTTGCAATTTGCGCTTGTCTGCTTCGTCGAAGTCATTGTATGTCTTTTTGAACCAGCGACTCAACCCGTTAATCCCTTCGAGTCGGAATACTGCCCTTCTGCCGCGGGCGTCTGGTTCCCCGAAGTACCCCTCGAAGAAGTAGAAAATGGTTCGAAGCCGTTGTTGCCCATCGACTATCAGGTACTTCTGCTCAGAATCGGTGTAGAGGAAGATTTGCGGGACCGGCAATCCCATCATAAATGACTCAATCAGTCTCGATGATTGGGACTTTGACCAGACGAATCCCCTTTGGAATTTCGGAATTGTCATTTCGTCCTTTGCCCACTTTTGGTTTAGAACCTCCAAGGTGAAGTCAGCAGGATAGACGGCTATTTCATACTCGGTGGGGGTACTCTCGTCGTCTTCTATTTCGCTGGGTATCCTCTCCAGCTCAAGGTCATCAGGCAGAGTCTGGGGCGCAGTAGCAGCCAAGCCCGTCCTGGCGGCGTTCATACGGTTATTATAATGCTATGCGAGTGATGTTCTTGTCATTCGGGCGCGAAAGAAGGCCGTGAGATGCTTTGCCTCTTCTCCTGTTTGCGGTGCCATTATGGCCATATCCGTCCACTGAATCTTTCACAGATTCTCCTGTATGCCATTTCTTCAGGGGGCGAGAGTCCATCCAGCCATTCGATATGAACAATCGATTTAGTGGACTTGCCGGTCGGATTCTTGCAAACGGCTTTCGCAAGTGCAGTGAAATAACGTCTTACAGCTTCGAAGTGGCCTTCCTCTATCATCTGGAGGTATTCCTTGCTCTGGGAATCTGAAGGGCGAAATGTGATTTGGTGCTTCAGGTAGTCCCTGACGTCAGCAAGCTGGATACTCCCTATTCCAGGGATGCCCTCATCGGGCAACAACAGCGAGACAGTCATCCTACCAAATGGCGTCAAGGAGTAAGCGTCTTGAGGTGCGCCAGACTTTCTGGAGGGAATCTTTCCCCTGAATCTGTATGCCAGTCCAACATTCGCAAAGTTGCGAAGGATACTCTTGACGCTGGTCAACTTGTCGACGACCCTCGGCTGGCGGGGAGTCCCCCTTGAGTATACCTTCCAACCTGCAATTCCCTTGGCGATTAGCCGAGAGGCCAATTCGTAGGGCGGAAGTTCGCTGGTCGAGTAGTACAACTCCTTGAGGAGTCCTTGCACAATGACGGAACGGAGGAGAAGTTTGCGTTTGGCACGTTTGGCACCTAAATCGAAGAGAGGTACTCGCCGAGGGATACTGTCATTCATCAAGGCACACCAATGATAGTATCACAGTGTACGGACATACGCTATTTCAGTGTAAGCCCTATCCCAAATGCCCGAAAATGACGGCGGGCGAAGAGAGAGAGGATGACATCAGAGCACATCTACCGAACTGGCGTAGAGAACTCCTAACGCTAATGGACCGGGTTGGCATGGATACAGGAAGCCCCGAATTGCAACTTCAGGCAGGTACTATCAAGTCCCGAAGACGCAACAAACAGGCGGAGTCTCGTTAGTGAAACTCAACCAACGGAACGGACGCGCCTTGACTCCGAGCAAAGAGCGTCGTTCTTGCGTGAAGTCCACAAGTGAAACACGCGCCTTGATGCCCATTCCATCTTGCTTAATGCAACACTACCTGTCACGGCAGTGTTTCATTGTCTCGCTGATTCCTGAGCCGACACGGGGTGTTGCATTTGAAGGAGGTGTTGCACTTTGAAGCCATCTGCGTTGGGCATTGAAGAACGGGCGGAAATCGTCTATGACTACTTTAGCGGGCAGGGTTGCCGTTCGCTGGCGACCAAGCACGGCCTCGATGCGGTCGGCGTATTTAGACTCGTGAAAAGAGAGACTCAGCTTGTCGAGCAGTTTCTTGATAACTCGTTGCATCATGGACGGATGTTGGGCACCACATACAAGTTTACGTTTGGAAAGACATGGCAGGCTGACGGTAAGGTCGTGAGGGTGACAGACACCTACGCGAGTCGAAACGACGTTTACAGCACCCGGCTCTTCCCGACTAAGGGAGAGGAGCCTGCCGTGTATTACGACATCTATGTTGAGGACGTCGTTGAGACCCTTAACCACGTTGCTCTGTGCTCGAAGTGCCTCCCAGTCAATAGGTCGAATTACGTCACGACGGTGCTCAAGAAGGCCGAGGACATCGCCGGTCTCCCCGAGACCATCATGGTCGACACGATAGGCTACAGGAAGGCGGTGTGGGACGCCTTCTGGGGCAAAGTGATTCTCGTTGTGCTGAACAAAGAAGGCAAGGCAGGCAAGCTAAAGATTATCGAAGGGTACCACCTTGTGATGGACAGGAAACTCGGAACGAGCATTCACGGCGCGAGTCCTTGGGAATTGGACGGAATCAGAATCCACTACAACTTCGTGGAACGGAAGAAGCGCCTGGGAGGTCTAACTCCAATGGAGCATGCAGGTCTGCCCCGCCTGTCGAACACGAACACTTGGCTCCCCCTAATGATGATGGCCAGGCAGTTTGCTCTTAAGCGCGCGGAAGCCCCCAGTGCATCGACCCAGCGTCAGGAAAGACTGGAGCGGTGGCTCAAACCCGCTTCCCTCGACTTCTGGCCTGCAAATTGACGACTTCGAGCAGCTTGTTCGCAGAGCTGTACTTCATCCCGGCCCTTTCAGCGGGCGTTGAGTTCTTCAGAGCCATGTGTGGTCTGACCAGGTTGTAGTAGCTGCGAAACCCCTCAGTGACAAGTCTGGCACCGTTCATGCCGTCAAATTTCTCCATATTGTGCAACCGCTTTTTCAGAGTCTTGTTGAGTCTCTCGATTCGGTTGTTGTTGGCCTTCTCGGCGAGCGTCCTTCCGTGGACGTGCTTCACTGAAGGGAACCTTCGAAAAACGGTTTGATACGTATAGAGTCCGTCGGTGGTCATCTTCTTAGGAAGCCTCCCGATGTTCCGGACTACCTCCATGAGTATCTTTTCGAACGTCTTTGCGTCCCTTCCGTTTGCTACGTAAGACGCCAAGAGGTACCGCGACCGATGGTCGAGGATGCTCCACACGTACGCCGCCCGACTCTGGACCTTCGCCATCGTTTCATCCGAGTGCCAGTGCGGCCCCAATGTCAGCCTCTTGACAATTTCTCTGTCCACCTCGCTAAGGACCTTGCTGTACCTCGCGACCCACCGATACACGGTCACATGCGAAACACAGCAAGCGTAGAACGACGCCAGGTGATTCCTTATTTGCCTCGTGCTCAGACCTTCGAAGAACAAATCCACGGAGATGAGGATGAGCGTCGGATTGCTTCTCAGCTTTTCGAAGCCCTGCCTGTCGTTGAACCTGTAACCGCAGGTCCTGCATCTGTAACGCTGGACCATCCCGGACTTATTCCGTTGGATGCCCGACTTGTCCAGCCTGTCCGATGCTGCCCCACAGCTCGGGCAGGTGAACTGCTCTGGGTTGAGGTTCACAGTGATTATGTGGGGAAGCTGCAGCAGTAGAGCGACGGCGTTGACATGCTCACAGACTGGGCGTCGTCTGCAGTCGCAGTGCCATCGTCGGCCTATCCATCTGACTCTATGCCGGAGATTGTCTTCTGAGGTGACAAGGAAGGTAGAGCTGCTGGTCTTTGCTATCTTGCCTCCGGCGAGAAGTATCTTCACTCCACCCAGCAACCCGCCGGTCGAATCCCTCATTCATCGCTTCGCCGTTGCAACAATTGTCGATGTGTCTGAGCCTCCGAACACGGACGAGTTCGCAGACAGAATGTTAGGAAGGTCGAGCGCGTAGAATGTGGCATAGACGTGTTTGCATGGCTTGCCGGTGGCTTCGAAGTCCAGGCAGTTGCAGCCCCACTTCTCCACCCTCCTCATCACGATGTAGAAGGCATCCGTGCTTTGTGACTTGACCCAGAACAGCTCGTCACTGATTCTCTTCACCTGACCGCCAGCCGCAACAATGGCAAGCCCTCGCATTTGGCGGAGGCTGAACTTCATCCGGAGGAAACCTCTCTTGGGTCTCCGTACTTGGGACGGGCTCTGGAATAGTCCCCATACTTGGGGTGGGCTCTGGAATAATCAACCAGAAACTTGCTCCCGAGCAGGCACAACAAGTATACGCCGTTTCGGTAGTACTCAGGCAACTTGCTTCGTGCCCCTCCCCCACGCTGGTAGAGACGGTAGGCCACCTGCGAGAAGTGCTTTGAGTTCCTCCGCAGTCTCCTGAGCGTATCCTCCCGAACCGTCAGAGTCGCTTCCTCTCTGTCTGACAGAAAGTCGACGAAGTTGATTGCTTCCTCAACCTCGGGGGTGACCTCAAACCCGTCTGGCTCATGGTTGAGGAGGTGGATGATTGCCTTCTGCGGGGTGACCGGAATCTCTCGGCTGCCCGCATAGTGGCGCAACAGTTCCAACTGTCCGACTCCCAACATCATGGCGGCAGAACCAAGCTGGGGCATCCTACTGACTCTCCGCTTCGTTAGTTGCAGCCTGGACTCCAAAGAATGCCCGTCCAGTCCACAACAGCATTTTCCTTTCGTCTCTTTCGTTCATGTTCATTGACCTAATCAGCCTATACGACTCATGGCTATATAAGCTTATAGGGCATATCGGCTTCTTAGGTCTATGATTAAATATGAGCGCATAATGCCTATATGGCATGTCAGCGATGGACGTAGGCAATGGGCTACAAGTCGAGCGTGGCCAGAGCAAACAGGAAGTCTCCCTCGGTGAGGACAACTGTCCCGGAGGACGTAGCACGGGAACTGGGACTTTTACCTGGGGATGTCTTGGATTGGGAAGTATCACAAGAGAAGGGGAGACAAATCGCGAAGGTCAAGAAACTGCAGTGACGACTTCGCATGTGATAGACGCGATTGGAGTCGGTGAGATGCATTCTCGACGCCGGTGCGAGATGATATGAAGAAGGTCGGCATCGTAGCCAGTGATTCATCCGAGGAGAAGGCAGTTGCTCTTCTGCAAGAGGGCTTCGAGTCTCAAGCGAAAGCGGAAGACCTCGTTCTGATGAAGAATCGCATCGGTGAAGAGGTGCTCGGGGTCCTGCGAGGAGGGATGGGAATCGACGAGTCTCTCAAGGTCGGAACCTATAGGCCCAGTGTCGCCTACGCCAAGAAGGGTGGCTCGCCATCAGGAGCCAGAGAGACGTTCTCTTTCAGCGTCCAGGTTCTCGGAAGCGTCCTGCATGACTCTGGCAGTGGGTTGGGCAAGAACAGGACTATAATCGCTCCGCGCAGCGACATCATGCTGCTGGATGAGAAAGACAAGCCGAGCCCAATGGATATGATTGTTGGCAAGAAAGAGGTCCAATGGATTCCCCGTGCACACTACGAAGAGAGGTCATCGTGGCCCATTCCTGCAGAGACAAGGTACATGAACTACCACCTGGGAATCTTCGGCTCGACTGGCTGCGGCAAGAGCTACCTTGCGCGGTTCTCGCTAATCCCGATGTTCCTTGAGGCAAAGCACAGGGTTCTGGTCCTTGATTGGAGCGGAGTCGATTACGCTCCCTTCTACGGTGAAAAGACAACCAAGATACGCGACGTGGCCCTGGACGAGGGAACCGTCGTCGAGTACCTCGCGACCAAGACGCAGCACTTCGGATACAGGGGGCAGTACAGGACTGACAATCCAATCCGAGAGGAGCTGCAGGAGTTCGTCGGAGATGACTGGCAAGCGAGAATCACCGATGGTATGACCGCAGGAGCCCTGCGGACCGCCCTCCACGACAGCGTACTGGCAGGTCTGGAGGAATCAGCTGGGACCAAGCAGGCGCTGCTTCAAGGCTGGAAGAGAAGTTTCGAGCGGGGCTTCAGGAAGCTGACCGACGACCACCTGAAGGTCGTCATGGGCAAGAAGACCATCGAGGACCTGGTTTCGCGTCTGAAGGACATCTCAGTGGTAGACATGCACGAAGTTGGCACGGATGAGAAGCTGTCCTTCTTCGCCACGCTGGCGAGTCACTTGACTGACCTCATGGATTCAGGTCAGGAACTCAAGTTGGCGTTGGTGATTGACGAGGGGCCTCAATACTGTCCATGGGAGCCCAGAGGTCTGCAGGCAGAAGCAACGGAACTCATAAAGGGCCTGTGCGCTCTCGGAAGGAAGCACAGGCTATCCGTCGTGATGCTCTCGCAGGGGATTTCTGGAGACATTGGGATTAACGCGGCGGTGAGGAGAAATCTCAACACCCAGTTCTTCGGCAGGATTCACCCTCTGGACATGATTGAAGCTGGAAACTGGCTGGCACCCTACGGAATATCGCCTGACGACCTGCTCAGCATGGAGCCTGGTTACTTCTACTATGCAGGGCGGATGAACCCGAGCCCCATTCCACTGCTCATGACGTTCACGATAGAGGATTGAGAGGACGTCAGAGAAGTCTTCCTGGTCCGACCTGCCATTCGACCTCCAGGAAGAGTTCTATCGGCTTTCCGAAGCAACAGCCGAAGAACTGGCCAGATACATACAAAAGACCGAGCGCGACATATCTTCAGCCTGGCCCGAAGTCGAACCCATAGTTCGACCGATTCACGGGTCAAGCAACAGAGACTTGGCGATTGCTTCTGTCGACGGCTCCAGGAGTCCAAATCCTACAATGCGTCTTGGTGGCGACTTCGCCGTGTATTCCGCTGGTCTGCTCAGGCTGAAGGGTAAGAAGGTCACTGAGAACCGATTTACCGTGGGCAAGGTCGACAACGTAGGGCCACAATCTGTAGACCTCGCCACCTTAACATCTGCAAAATCGCTTGCCGCAGAAAGAGAGGCTGCAATCACTGCCCTCAATGACGCAGACCTCGTCCTACTTGATGGAAGCTTCTATGGGTTTGCGCGTGAAGTCATTAGAGTGCTTAGAGATGCCCCTCAGGTCGCAAAGAACTTGGGCGAATGGTCGGAATCCATCAAACTCGTGCTCCGCAGAACCGGCGACTTGGTCGAGTCGGGAAAGTGCATCGGCATCGTCAAACGCTCTCGGACGAGAGCTATCTCAGGATGGTTATCGATGAAGAACAGAAGGACGACGCTCGCAGGGCTGATTGACAAACACATCCTGAACCAGAAACTCCCGCCAATGTCAATCATCGACTACGATGAGCTGTTAGGCGGAGAGTCAATACTCACATACTCCGTGCTGGCGTACAACCTTGCCAACGCAAGAGAAAGCGTGCCGGAAGAACGGGCCCTTGAGCGTGCGAAGGCGCTGACTGAGAGGAGGTTCAGCAAGGCATTCGAGGAGCCGTTCGGGCAGAGGGTGGATATATCGAAGTTGAAGCGAATTCAGGCAAGACTCTTTTCAGAAGCGCCTCCTTGCGAGATAGAGGTCCCTGCCACTGTGCCAAAGAGGTTAGTCGAAAATTTGCTGACGCCCGAAAACTTTTCGGAAGCTACGGGGCTACCTCACGCAATTGATTTGATAGACGAGTACGTGGGGATTCCACGGGCCTTCACAAGGGATTTCGTCTACGAGGTCGAAGCAAGAGTTGCGTCCCTGACCCCTTCCACACTTGGAGGAGTCAGGGGTTTCTTCTCTGGGCTGAATCCTCAGAAGGAAGGAGTGGAATAGATTGGACAATCGCAAGGCAAGATTGGAAACTCTCGGCGCTTGGAGATGCGAGAAGTGACTGTCGACCCCGACATCTTGGTCGGGAAGAATGGGAACGGTGTTGAAACGTGGCAGATTCCACACAAAGTTGACACCAAGTATCTGTCACATTCCTATTTCCGATACATCGGGCAGTACCCGCCTCAAATTGCAAGGGCTCTAATCCACCTTTACGGGAAACCGGGGCAAACGCTGCTCGACCCTATGGTCGGAGGAGGCACCTCTCTTGTCGAGGCGAGGTTAGCAGGAATGAATGCGATTGGTTCCGACATAAACCCAGTGGCGCTCATTTGGAGTAAAGTCAGAGCGTCATGTTACGAGCCATTAAGGCTGCAAGCCGCTATGGGCAAAATGACTGAGGGCATCAACGCTGCAGTTGGAGGGAAGTTGGAGTCATATTCTGACAGGCATCCTGAGGTCAAACCTACCAATTTGGACCTGGGTGACAACAGCAAGTTCTTTGACCGAGAGACTCTGGAAGAACTGTCATTAATCAGGTTCTTCATAGACCAAGTTCCGGAAGAACTGCGGGAGTTCCCGCTCGCAACATTCCTGGCGGTGGCGCGCAAGGTATCACTCGCTGACAAGAAGAAAATGAACGTGGTTGTAAATCCAAAGGCCAAGAAGTACCCCGCCGTGCCCACATACATCGATAAACTTGAAGAGATGGTCGGAGTCAACAAGGAACTTTGTCGCAGAATCTGCAGGGAAACCACACTCAAGGTCGTCAAACAGGACGCTCGTTCACTCAAACTCGCAAGCAGGTCCGTTGACATGGTGTTGGTTCATCCGCCGTATCCCACGAATACATCATTCTCCGAATCTCTACGCCTGCAACTTGCGCTACTGGGGATAGACCATTCGAGCCTTTTCGGAGATGAAATACAAGTGCGTGGAAGTTACTTCCACAAGAAGGAGGGCGTGAGAAATTATCTTGTTGACTGGCACAAGGTGCTGTCGGAAATCCACAGAGTACTGAAACCAAGTGGGTACTGCGGGGTCGTCATAGGCGATGGTAGGTTTGAGTTTGTTAGACTTCCGATGGGCGCCATAACTCAGGAATTCGCGAAGGACCTTGGATTCACGGTTGAGCGCTTCGCAGAGCACATACTGGTGAACAACACCGGTCGAACACTCAATAGAAGAATGGCTTCTGATTACGTCATAGTAGTGAGGAAGAAATAGCGTGGAAACTGAGATACTCGACCAAAGAGAAAGTACGGCGTCGCAGAACTACGCGACACATGGGTTCTTTCGCTTCTATGGGAAACTGCCGCCACTCGTTGTAAGGGAACTAATCAAAGAAGCCGAGGAGCCCATCCTGGACATAATGTGTGGAAGCGGGACCGTGTTGGTGGAAGGCTCGATTGCTCACAAGCAGTCGGTGGGTATCGACGTCAATCCTCTTTGCGTCATGATTTCGAAGGTAAAGACGACGCCTCTGGAAAGGCAAGCGATTCTAAACACGTTGAGTCAACTTGAGACGCGGCTTCTGTCTAAGAATCCAGTATCCACTGGTCAGTATCACATTGAAGCGTTTCAGGGGGCAACCACTGGGGAAGACGAGTATCTTGCCCCTAACACGAAGATGATTGACAGATGGTTCAAGCAGAAGGCCATCAAGGATTTGGCAGCAATCAAGGCAGCAATCCAATCAGTTCGGAACCCGGAGCACAAGGCGTTCTTCTTGGTGGCCTTTGCAGGAATCGTTCGCAAAGGGTCAATCGCATCGCCGAGAGCTGGAAAACTATTTCGAGTTCCTGACAAACCAGAAGAAGACATCGTAGAGGCGTTTCTCCGACGAGCCCGCAGAATGGCGGAATCCATGCCGGAATTTGCGGAACAGACTGGCGGAGAAAAGTTGGCTGATGTCATTCGAGCCGATTCCAGGAGTGCACCGATTCGAGGCGACAGTGTGCCATTTGTCTTCTGGCATCCGCCATATTTCGCACTTTACCGCTATTCTGCGATTTACAGTCTCGAAATGGATTGGCTCGGCATAGACAGGAGGATTGTCCGAGGCGGGGAAATTGAGGAGGGATACAAGACCTCAGACATATCGAAATTCGATAGCTATCTCTTTGACTTGCGCAGCACCCTGTCCGAAGCACGACGACTTCTGCGAAGAGGGGGTGTTTGCTGCGCAGTAGTCGCGGACAGTTCCTTGAGAGAAACGAAACTGCCTGTCGTCCAAGCTTTTGAAAAGATGGCTGTGAAGGTGGGGTTCGATGTGGAAAGGAAAGTCGTTCGAAAGATACACTTCGCCCAAGCGAGCTATCATCCATCCTCGACGCTGAGGGTCAGAAGAAACGAAGATGTTGCAGTCTATCTACGTAAGAAGTGAGTTCACATGAGTACGTGTGTGCTGGGGGACGTCTCTTCCAAAGTGCAGCTCGGGCAATCCTGGGGCGGCACTAACGAACGTAATGAACTCCTCTGGGGTCTCGGAATCTATTGACCTTACGCCGAGGCCCAGAACAAGTGTATCGGCAGGACCGGTATCAGCCCCTTGTCTCCTGAAGTACTGATTGAGTCTTACGAGTCCTACGGTATCACGGATTGACCTCAGTTTAGTGACATCGTTCTCGGATTCGCTCGTGTTACACTTGCATTCGATGAGTAGCAGCAGATTATCGCGACATAGAATCAAGTCTATGAGTTCACGTCCCTTCCTGACTCCATGCCTAAACAGGGGAATGCGAAGATGGGGTGTGAAGTACTTCTTGCCACCGGGAGGATGCCAATGTATCACCTTGAACTTCGATTTGGTTGCAAAGTACCTGTACAGGTTTTCCGAGACCTTGTCCTCGCAGGTTGCCATCTAACTCAACCGAGTCTGTCCGTTCCCTTTGTTCGTATGGGTCTTCCATATGTCACCAAGCAGGACCGCGTCGTTCAGTACAAGCAAGTCGCAGAACTTGCGACAAATCCCACCAATAGTGTCATTCTCCTTCCAGTATCCTATTGAAGAAGCGGTGTCTTGGATATAGCTCCCTGCCCTTTCGCCAGTAAGGGACTCTCTTCGTTTGAGCAGTCCGGCAAGTTCTGTGTGAGTACTTCCCGACACAGTCTCTCTGATGTCTGCCTTGATTCGTAGGGCAGTCTTGCTCTTTGCGTCGAAGAAGACCCTCGGCCAAACAACCACAAGATTCTGGCTCCTTTCTGTCACCGTCGTTCCGGTCCTGCAATAGAGGTAGTCTATGTTTGCAATGATTCCACCATTTGGTTCTGACCGTTTCTCGTATCCAGAGAAGTAGACGAGGCTCGGTCGTCGTGTAATCTCATTAGGCAGATAGCTGAAATCGGTCTTCCCAGGTACTGTAACGACCATCTTTCCATCTGCATGTTCGGTCCTGATGATGCTCGCTTTCTGCAGAGCGAGGAGCGCGACCAGTTTGTGGGCTTTGCCCTTGAAGAAGTAGTCGTCTTTCATTAGTCTGAGGATGTTGCTTGGCCTCTCCAGAATACTTGCAACATCAGAGTAGGCCACCTTCTGAATCTTGACCTCGCTGTCTCGAAGTGGAAGCTTGCTGGCCACTTTGTCCATTTGAAGCAGTGCTTCTTTGAGCCTCTTGCAACCTGCGAGAGAGTGACCTGCATCAGCATGTTGGGTAATCAAATGGTCAATCCACCATAGTAGCTCACCATATACCGCGAGCTTTTTCTCAGGCGCTGCTGTGAGTCCCACGGGCATCGGCAAGCCACGGGCGTTGGTCTTCCAATCAAGGAGGATTACCGGAACGCCGTGTATTTGGTAGATGCGACTTGCTCCTTTGAATAGGTTCAGACTGACCCTGCGTCTGCTGGTATCTTCGTCAGTCGCCTCAATCTCGTCGATTCTGGTTCTTGAGAAAGGCGTGAAATAGAGCACAGGAACGCCTTCTTCACCGGCTGATACGAGACGAGCGAATCTCTGGAGACTCATGTCGCCTGAGTACCCGTGCTCTGTCAGTTCAACGACAACAGCGGGGTGCCCACGATAGAAGATTAGATAGTCAGGTCTGTCGTACTTCAGCAGGGGCCTCAAAAATGCCAATCTTGCAGAGCGTTTGATTTCCACGTTCGATGGAAGGACGTTGATGCTCCGGACCCGGCTCAGTAGAGGTGACACTTGTCGGAGTGAATCCAAGAGCACCATGTCTGAGTTCTTGTCGCACCATATCTCAATCTTGGAGTACTCGGGCTCCCGTTTAGAGTCTCCCAACACGGCGGCATTCCCAGTCATTCAAGTAAACGTTACGTGAATGAGTCACCGCAGACACGGAGTTCAAGAGAGGAAGTCGCTTCAGTTGCGCGGCAGTGACGGGTTCAGTTTGGTCTTGAACCTACGCCTTAGTGCTGTTTCAAGTGTGCTTCTGAATCTCGGGTCTTCGAACAGCTTGTTCATCACATCATCAGTCATATCCTGCTCTCTCTGCAGCTCAAGAGCGGTCTTGATATCCAGTGGGGCACCACACTTGGAACAGAACCTGTTGGTCGGTGCGTTGACCTCATGACATCGGTGGCATTGCTGTGCTCTTAGCGGCCTCTCTTCTTGGTTCACCTCGTCCTCAGTCTTTATTCCGTTGAGTTTGAAGAGAGCGTTGTCAACGTTCTTCCCAGAGAGATGGACGTAGACAGCGGGCATCCGTGAGTCCCCGACCCAGCCAAGGTACTCCTTCATTTGCGACTCCGTGAGCGCATTAGCCAAGCTGGATGCCCTTGCGTGTCTGAACGCCTTGGGGGTCACCTTTTTGGCAATCTCGCACCTCTTCGCTGCGGTGGCCAGCATCTTCCGCACAGCGCCGTACTCCACTCTCTTCTTACTCCCCACGACGTCGAAGCTGGTCCACAGCGGGGCGTCTGGGGCTTCCTTCGTAGGATGGTGGTTCAGCCATTCCGCCAGGGCACCAGCCGAGAAGATTACCCTGACTCTCCTTGCACCCGTCTTGCCCTCTGGGATGGTCAGGACGGCCCCATACTTGTCGAATGCGACGTCGCTGATACGGAGGGGGAGTATCTCCCCTATCCTGCCTCCGCTCTCGTAGAGCAGGAGGATGAGGGCCCGGTCCCTCACATTAGGGCAGGACTCAGCCATCTTCTTCACGTCGTCCTCGGTTAGAAGGTTCCCCGGCAGGATTGAATGGTTCTTGGTCCTCTTGTTCTTTATCCACTTGACCTCTGTCGGGTATTCCTCCCCGTCGTCACCGCCCTTGAGCCACCGGTAGAAGCACTTGATGCACTCCTTGTCGGTCCTCTTCGTATCGTAGGAGACTTCTTCCTTCTCGATTTGGGAGACAACGTCGACGAGGTCGGCTTTGGTCGCAACAACGTAGTCTTTCCCCTTGAGGAGCCTCGACAGCTTCCTAAGCGTGAAGATGTACCTGACCTGCCTCGGGATGCTTAGACCTTGGGCGTCCCTGAACTTGATGTACTCCAAGACCTCTCTCCTGTTAGCCGCCGAGAGAGATTTGTCATCCCACAACTTCTTCAGAGCGAGTTCCAGCCTTCTGGCATAGTGGTGGATGTCATGGGCCGAAACCTGCATGGTCTACCGGTAGGGGGCCGTGGCGATTTGAACTTATGGTGAGGTGCGGTCGCCGGGATTTGAACCCGGGTTACAAGCTTGGAGGGCTTGTGTCCTAGACCAGGCTGGACGACGACCGCACGAGGTCCGGACCCTCCCTAACTCCTTTTAATCGTTGGTACGTGGCGCGGCCTTCTCGACCTCATAGATGACCCTCGATGCGATCACATGAGCTTCCAGCGGCCTTTCGTGCACCCTCACGAGCTCGTCCAGGAGCGCGAGGGTCTCCTGCGAGAAGTGTCCGTGGGGGAAGCCTCCGACGACCACACACGGATTCTTCGCCGCCACGATCGCCTTCGCCAGCTCCTCCGGTCCGGTCTGCCGGCCCTGCACAGACAGGCCGAAGACCCTGTCGGGCGATATCGCTTTTCGCAACAGATCTCGAATCCCGGCCCCATACGCCTTCACGAGCCCTTCGTCCGACCTCTCGGAAAGCAGCTTCTCAACCAGTCCCCTGAACCTGAAGTAGCTCTTGGGAATCCTCGTCCTCTCGGCTAGCTCGAGGACAACGTCCTGGCTCGTGTGGACGAAGACCCTCACAGAGCCGTCCAGGTACAGGGGCGTCCCGGTGACGCTAAGCAGCGCGGCGTGGACCAGGTCCGGCCGCCCCCTCTTCTCTGAGTCCCCGAGCCTCGCCATGGCGGAGTGGTGGAGACTCCTGTCGAGCAGGATCCGCGACGCGTCGACGCCCCTCCTCCTCGAGTCGCTGGCCACCGCCGGTTTCCTGACGATCTCCTTCGGCACGAGCTCGAGCGCGGACTCGGCCAGCACGAAGTTGAGCTTCACGGGGAGTGGACTCGAAGAGTATGGTTAAGACCTTTGACAGAAGCCTTCAGGGCGTGAGGTCACGAAAGGCCGCCCGCGAGGATGCAGCGGAGCTCGTCAGACAGCTGACCGAATCCTCCGTCGCCCTCGCACGAAAGGACCTGGGGATGGCGAAGGAGCAGGCTGCCCTGGCCCGGAGGGTCAGGCTCAGGTTCAACGTCAGGCTCGACTCCTCCCTGAAGAGGTACACCTGTCGCGGCTGCAAGAGCCTCATCGTGCCAGGAGTCAACGCCCGCGTCCGTCTGGGACACGGCAAGCCGGCGGTGATCCGCATTACGTGCTCTGAATGCGGGCGCGTAAATCGGAAAATCCTGAGGAGGCCTTATATACGCTCAGGCAAGGTCGGGAAATCCGATTCGTGAGACAATGGTGAATGCCCGTGATGTCCCCTCGGACAAGCTCATCGGCGTCCTGACCGAACAGGTCAAGAGTCTGCCCAGCGTGAAGGAGCCCGAGTGGGCCCACTTCGTGAAGACGGGTTCTCACGCCGAACGGCTCCCTGAAAACCCCGACTGGTGGTACACCAGGGCAGCATCGCTCCTG